>NZ_JBFAOR010000011.1:51523-320861 GCF_040675255.1 Nonomuraea sp. NPDC049624
TCACTGCGTGAGGCGGCTCGGTCGCCTTACGCCGCCGCCTTCCCCCGCTCTGGTCGCTGCGCTCCCGCCGCTCCTCCAGGCGACGGCACTCCCTCGCACCCTCCAGCCGACGACGGTGACGGCCGAGGCGAGGGCGAGGAGGGCGACGGTGAGGGTGTTGTTCACGTCCAGGAGCTTGAGCGCCGAGGCGAGCAGGACGATCGCCAGCAGGGCCCTGATCAGCCCGCCCGGGGCGCGTGAGGAGATCCGCGCGCCGAGGTAGACGCCGGGGATCGAGCCGACCAGCAGCGAGAGCGTGAGCTCCAGCTTGAAGTCGCCGAACATCAGGTGGCCGAGCGCGGCCGACGCGACCAGGGGCACGGCCTGCACCAGGTCGGTGCCGACGAGCTGGTTGGCCTTGAGCGCCGGATAGAGCACGAGCAGGGCCACGATGATCAGCGACCCCGATCCCACGGAGGAGACGCCGACCACGAGCCCGCCTACCGTACCGACCAGTAGGGTCGGAATTGGGCGCACGACGATCTCGTGGGCGCTCGACGAGCCGCCCCGCGCGCCGAGCCAGCCCTTGACCGCCATGCCGACGACGGCCAGCAGCAGCGCCACGCCCAGCGCGTACTTGACCGCGTCCGTCACGGCGAACGCGCGGGCCAGGAACACCCCGCAGAACGCGGCCGGCACCGACCCGGCGCACAACCAGCCGACCAGCCGCAGATTCACCGTGCCCCGCCGCAGGTGGACGACGCTGCCGACCGGTTTCATGACCGCCGAGGCGACCAGGTCGCTGGAGACCGCGGCCAGCGGCGGGACGTTGAAGAACAACATCATCATCGGGGTCATCAGGGCCCCGCCGCCCATGCCGGTCAGGCCGACCACGACGGCGACGACGAAGGACCCGGCGACCAGTGCGAAGTCGATCAACGTACCCATCCTCCGGACTGCAGCGCCCCCAGGACCTGGGAGACGGCCGCCTCGATCGAGATGTGCGTGGTGTCGATCACCAGGTCGGCGTCGTCCGGCTCCTCGTAGGGGTCGGAGACGCCGGTGAACTCGGGGATCAGGCCGGCGCGGGCCTTGGCGTACAGGCCCTTGCGGTCGCGCCGCTCGCACTCGGCCAGCGGCGTGGCGACGTGCACGAGCAGGAAGTCGGCCCCGACGGACTCGACCGTCTCGCGCACCTCCTCGCGGGTGGCGGCGTAGGGGGCGATGGGGGCGCAGATCGCCAGGCCGCCGTGGCGGGCCGCCTCGGCCGCGACGAAGCCGATGCGCCGGATGTTCAGGTCGCGGTCGGCCTTGGAGAAGGTCAGGCCCTTGGACAGCAGGTGGCGCACGACGTCGCCGTCGAGGTAGGTGACGGTGCGGGTGCCGAGCTCCAGCAGGGCGTCGCGCAGGCCGCGGGCGATGGTGGACTTGCCCGAGCCGGACAGGCCGGTGAAGAAGACGACCAGGCCGCGGCGATGGGGCGGGCCGGGGAGCGTGACCGGCTCGGGGCCCGCGTAGTGCTCGGTGGCGCCGTAGGCGGTGGCGACGTGCTCGCGCAGTTCGAGGTCGATCTCCGGCTCCGCGCGCGGCGCCAGCGGGACCGGGACGACGAGGGTGCCCTCCGGCAGGTGCGCCTTGGCGCGCAGCGCGGCGCGGACGACGCCGGGGCCCGCCTCGCCGTACGAGAGGGGGAGCAGCACGATCACCGCGTCGAGCTCCTTCGCGGTGGCGGTGATCTCGGTGAGGTCGTCGAGCGGCCCGCGCATCGTGACGGCCAGCGCGGGCCGGCCGCCCAGCTCGGCCCTGACCTCCGCGGGCGTGCGGCGCAGCCGGGCGAACGGGCCGTGCTCGGGCGCGCCGAGCGCCTTGAGCGGCCCCGAGGTCAGGCCGTCGGCCTCGCGCGCGGTCACGGTGAGCACGGCCAGCGGCAGGCCCTCGGGGTCGAGCAGCCGCACCTCGTCGCCGGGCGAGACCTCGGCGGGCAGGTGGAGGGTGACCGGCGCGGGCCAGGGGGTGCCGTCGGCGAGCGTGCCGCGCTCCTGCACGGCGTGCAGGTCGTCGTGGCCGAGGAAGCCGATCAGTGGCTCGAACGCCCCGGACAGCAGCAGCTCAAGGTCGGCCAGCTCGTGCGCGTCCGGGGTCCACTCCACGGTTCCGACATCCCAACTATTCCGATTGAATTGGTAGGAAAGGAGTCTATCGCTCGGACCGCCCTGTCGCTAGAGCAGCCGGGCGAAGTGATGCTGGGGCTTCCTGATCACCATCGTGATCTCGTCGTGGGACGCCGGGTAACGCCCGCCGCTCAGCCGGTCGACCAGCGCGACGGCGGCGGAGCCGAGCCGGCCGGCGCGGGCCGGGCCGCTGACCCGGCGCTCGTCGTCGGTGATCATCAGGCCGCGGCTGAGACAGAAGGCGTGCATGCCGTCGCTGGAGGCCAGCGGCTCGTAGACGACGGGCAGCGGGCCCGGCGTGCCGGGGGTGACCAGCGTGCGCCACAACGCCCGGCGCAGCCACGACGGCGTGAGGCGGTCGAGCAGCCCGTAGGCCGACTTCCTGTCGCGCATGCGCAGCAGCACCAGGCCGCCCGGGCGCAGCGACTGGAGCAGGCGGTCGAACACCAGCTCGGCGTGCTGGACGCGTTCGAGCAGGAACGACAGGTGGATCACGTCGTAGGCGCGGTGCTGGAGCGGCACGCAGCGCAGGTCGCCGAGCGACCAGGCCACCAGGTCGGCGCGCTCCTCCACGACGTCCCTGATGACCGGGTGGTCCACGTCGGCGCCCGTGGCCCTGGCCTCCAGCGGCTCCACGTCGAGCGGCTCGTCGTGGGCGCACCCCGCGACGAGTATGTCGAGCCGCCGGCTGAACCGCCCGGCCCAGTGCTCGCGGATCCGTTGACCGAAGAGGTCGCCTCGCTGGGCGACTGATCGCACCTCAGACATGTCACCTACAGTAATCAATCGAGCCGTCTCGGTTAGGCACTTCCCTGCTAGCGTCCTGCCCCGTGGACGGGCAGGTTTACGTGGGGAACGCCAATATCGACGCGGCCGGCGACCGGGGCTGGCTGCTCGGTCACTTCAAACCCTTCGGCGACCCAAGACACAGTGAGGAAGTCGAGATCAAGTGGGGCGTGCACCCGGCGGGCGACGAGCGCGCGCAGTGGGTGAGGGGCGAGGAGCGCACCGCCCTGCTCGTCCTGATCAGCGGCCGGTTCCGGGTGGAGCTGCCGGGGCGCGGCGTGCTGCTGACCGAGCCCGGCGACTACGTGGTCTGGGGCAAGGGCGTCGACCACTCGTGGGTCGCCGAGGCGGAGTCGGTGGTGCTCACCGTACGCTGGCCGTCGGTCCCCGGTTACCGGGTGCCGCACCCCGAGTAGGCTGGGTGGAGACCCCCGCGACCTGACCCGGCCGGGGGTAGTTGTGTTGCCGTCGTGGGGCTGTGGGCGTATCTGATGAGTCTTTCCGGATTGCTTGACGTTGTGGCCCTGGGGGCCGGGGCCGACCCGAAGCTGACCGCCGCGCTCGAAGAGGGCGGCGACGTCTCACTGATCGCGCCGTCGGCGTTGCGGCCGTTCGGCGTGGCCGCGCTGGCCGCGCACGACCAGCGCACCGTGCTGGCCGTCACCGCCACCGGCCGGGAGGCCGAGGACCTGGCGGCGGCGTTGACGAGCCTTCTCGAGCCGAGCTCGGTCGCGGTGTTCCCGGCCTGGGAGACGCTGCCGCACGAGCGGCTCTCGCCGCGCAGCGACACCGTGGGCCAGCGCCTGGCCGTGCTGCGCAGGCTGGCGCACCCGGTCAAGGGCGACACCGCCGCCGGGCCGCTCGGCGTGGTGGTCGCCCCGGTCAGGGCGCTGCTCCAGCCGATCGTCAAGGGGCTCGGCGACCTGGAGCCGATCAGGCTGCGGGCGGGCGACGACGCCGACCTCGACGAGGTGGTCGAGCGCCTGGTCACCAACGGCTACCACCGGGTCGACATGGTGGAGAAGCGCGGCGAGGTGGCCGTGCGCGGCGGGCTGCTCGACGTGTTCCCGCCCACCGAGGAGCATCCGCTGCGGCTGGAGTTCTGGGGCGACACGGTCGAGGAGATCCGCTGGTTCAAGGTGGCCGACCAGCGCTCGCTGGAGGCGGCCGAGGACGGCCTGTTCGCGCCGCCGTGCCGCGAGCTGCTGCTGACCGGCGAGGTCCGGGCGCGGGCGCGGGAGCTGGCGCAGGAGCATCCGGCGCTCGCCGAGGTGCTCGACCAGCTCGCCGACGGCATTCCGGTCGAGGGCATGGAGGCGTTCGCGCCGGTGCTGGCGGGGGAGATGGACCTGCTGCTCGACCACCTGCCGGTCAGGTCGGCGGTGTTCGTGTGCGACCCCGAGCGCATCAGGGGCCGGGCCGAAGAGCTCGTACGCACCTCGCAGGAGTTCCTGGAGGCGTCCTGGATCAATGCGGCGGCCGGCGGCGAGGCCCCGATCGACCTGGGCGCGGCGGCCTTCCGCACGCTGGAGGAGATCCGCGACCACGCCGGCGCGCTGGGCCAGCCGTGGTGGACGATGGCGCCGTTCGGCAACGGCGTCGAGCTCGACGCCCAGGACTCCGAGGCCTACCGGGGCGACACCGCCAAGGCGCTGGCCGACATCAAGGGCTGGCTGGCCGAGGACAAGGCGGTCGTGCTGCTCAGCGAGGGCCACGGGCCGGCCGAGCGCATGGTCGAGCTGCTCAAGGGCGTCGACGTGCCCGCGCGGTTGCAGAGTTTCCTGGACAAGGCGCCCGAGCCCAAGGTCGTGCACGTCTCGACCGGCCTGATCGAGCACGGGTTCATCACCCCGCGCCTGGCCGTGCTCACCCACCTCGACCTGGTGGGCCAGAAGGCGTCCACCAAGGACATGCGCCGGCTGCCCTCGCGCCGCCGCAACATGGTCGACCCGCTCCAGCTCAAGGTCGGCGACCACGTCGTGCACGAGCAGCACGGCGTCGGCCGCTACGTCGAGATGGTCCAGCGCACGGTCCAGGGCGCGACCCGCGAGTACCTGGTCATCGAGTACGCCAAGGGCGACCGCCTCTACGTGCCCACCGACCAGCTCGACGAGGTCACCCGCTACGTCGGCGGCGAGGCGCCCACGCTCAACCGCATGGGCGGCGCCGACTGGGCCAAGGCCAAGTCCAGGGCCAAGAAGGCGGTCAAGGAGATCGCCGGCGAGCTGATCAGGCTCTACTCGGCCCGCATGGCCTCGCCGGGCCACGCCTTCGGCGCCGACACGCCGTGGCAGCGTGAGATGGAGGACGCCTTCCCCTACGCCGAGACCGGCGACCAGCTCGAAGCCATCGACGAGGTCAAGCGCGACATGGAACGCGGCGTCCCGATGGACCGGCTGATCTGCGGCGACGTCGGCTACGGCAAGACCGAGATCGCGGTGCGGGCGGCGTTCAAGGCCGTCCAGGACGGCAAGCAGGTGGCCGTGCTGGTGCCGACCACGCTGCTGGTGCAGCAGCACATGTCCACCTTCGCCGAGCGGTTCTCCAGCTTCCCCATCGCGATCAGGCCGATCTCGCGCTTCCAGACCGACGGCGAGGTCAAGGGCACGATGGAGGGGCTGCGGTCGGGCGCGGTCGACGTCGTCATCGGCACCCACCGGCTGCTCAGCCCGGAGGTCAGGTTCAAGGACCTCGGGCTGATCATCATCGACGAGGAGCAGCGGTTCGGCGTCGAGCACAAGGAGGCCATGAAGCACCTGCGCACGCAGGTCGACGTGCTGGCCATGTCGGCCACGCCGATCCCGCGCACGCTGGAGATGGGCCTGACCGGCATCCGCGAGATGTCCACAATCCTGACGCCGCCGGAGGAGCGGCACCCGATCCTCACGTTCGTGGGGCCGTACGAGGAGAAGCAGATCGCGGCGGCGATCCGGCGCGAGCTGATGCGCGACGGCCAGATCTTCTTCGTGCACAACCGGGTGGCCTCGATCAACCGGGTGGCGGCGCGGCTGCGCGAGCTGGTCCCCGAGGCGCGCATCGCGGTCGCCCACGGCCAGATGAACGAGCACCAGCTCGAGAAGATCATGGTCGGCTTCTGGGAACGCGAGTACGACCTGCTCGTCTCCACCACGATCGTCGAGTCCGGCCTCGACGTGCCCAACGCCAACACGCTCATCGTCGACCGGGCCGATAACTACGGCCTGTCCCAGCTCCACCAGCTCAGGGGCCGGGTCGGGCGAGGCAGGGAACGCGGTTACGCGTACTTCCTCTACCCGCCGGAGAAGCCGCTGACGGAGACCGCGCACGAGCGCCTGGCCACCATCTCCCAGCACACCGAGATGGGCGCGGGCATGTACGTCGCGATGAAGGACCTGGAGATCCGCGGCGCGGGCAACGTGCTCGGCGCCGAGCAGTCGGGCTTCATCGCGGGCGTCGGCTTCGACCTCTACGTGCGCCTGATGGCCGAGGCCGTGCAGGAGCAGAAGGCCAAGCTGTCCGGGGCCGAGGTCCAGCAGGAGCAGCAGGACGTCAAGGTCGAGCTGCCCATCAACGCCCACATCCCGCACGACTACGTCACCTCCGAGCGGCTGCGGCTGGAGGCGTACAAGCGCATCGCGGCCATCACCGCGCCGATCCACATCGACGAGGTCCGCGACGAGCTCACCGACCGCTACGGCAAGCCGCCGGTGGAGGTGGAGAACCTGCTGGAGGTGGCCCGCTTCCGGATCAAGGCGCGCTCGGCCGGGCTCACCGACGTCACGCTGCAGGGGCAGAACATCAAGTTCGGCCCGGCCCGGCTGCGGGAGTCGCAGCAGGTCAGGCTCGACCGGCTGTACAAGAAGGCGGTCTACAAGCAGGCGGCCGAGACGTTGCTCGTGCCGGTGCCCAAGACCAAGCCGCTGGGCGGGCAGCCGTTGCGCGACCTGGATCTGCTCAAATGGTGCGGCGACCTGGTCGAGGCGATGTTTCTTGAGCCCGCGCGGGTAAGCTGAGCGCGGTTTTTGTTCGGAAAGGGACGCATGTGAAGTCGATTCGAGTGGCTGTGGCCGCCGGTGCGGTCGGACTCGCCGCGCTGACCGCCTGCTCTTCGCCCATGGAGGCCGGAGCAGCGGCCGTGGTCGGGAGCGAGCGCATCTCGGCCCGCGACCTGACCAGGAACGTTCAGGAGTACGAGGCCGCCCTCAAGCGCGCCAACGTCTCGGCCGAGCAGCTCGGGGTGCCCGTCACCCAGTTCGTGCTCTACCGGATGGCGAACGAGAGCGCGTTCAGGCAGCTCGCGGCCAAGCACAACGTGCAGGTCAGCGAGAGCGAGGTGGACAACGCGCTCAAGGACCCGGGCCAGTACCAGTCGCCCGAGATCAACCTGATCGCCAGGGGCGTCAGCCCGGCCGACGCGCGGGGCTACCTGCGCGCGGAGCTGGGCGCGGTCAAGGTGCGCAACCAGCTCGGCGGCGCCCAGGACCAGGCCGCGCAGGAGAAGTTCGTCAAGGAGCTGACGAGCATCAAGCCGGTCTACAGTCCCCGTTACGGCCAGTTCAGCCAGCAGGGCTTCGTCGATCCGGGCCGGTTCGGCAAGTCCTCCCAGCAGGCGCAGCCGCAGCAGGGCTAGCCCGATGCCGCTGATCGTCGTCACCACCTCGCCCCGGGTCGCGCCGGGCCTGCTGAGCGACCAGGCCTGGCAGGCGCTGCGCTCGGGGCCCGTGCTGACCGGCTCGGCCGGCCACCCGCAGCTTCCCTATCTGGCCGCCGCCGGGATCGAGGCGGAGGTCGTCGTGCCCGACGCGGTCGCGCTGTCCAGGCGGGCGGTGCGCGAGCGGGTGGTCTGGCTCGCCGGTGACGACGAGGACTTCATGCGCGCGATCGGGCGCGCGGCCATCGCGCTCGACGAGCCGCCGCTCATCGAGGTCGTGCCCGGTTCGTACGACCTGCCCGGCTCGCGGGTGCTCGACCTGGTCGCGGTGATGGACCGGCTGCGCACCGAATGCCCGTGGGACCGCAAGCAGACGCACGAGTCGCTGGTGCCGTACCTGCTGGAGGAGTCGTACGAGGTCCTGGAGACGATCGAGCAGGGCGACTACCCGGCGCTCCGCGAGGAGCTCGGCGACCTGCTGCTCCAGGTGGTCTTCCACGCCCGCGTGGCCGAGACGTTCGACATGGACGACGTCGCCGCGGGGATCGTCGAGAAGCTCGTCCGGCGGCACCCGCACGTGTTCGGATCGGTGCGGGCCGAGAGCGCGGACGAGGTCAACGACAACTGGGAGGCGATCAAGGCGGCCGAGCGGGCGGCCAAGGGCGGCGAGTCGTCGGTGCTCGACGGCGTCCCCCTGGGCCAGCCCGCGCTCGCGCTGGCCGCCCAGCTGCTGCGCAGGGCCGAACGGGCCGGTGCGCCCGAGGCCCTGGCGGCCGCGATCGGCCAGGGGGTGGCGCGCGAGCTGTTCGACCTCGTACGCCGGGCGCAGGAGGCCGGGCTGGACCCCGAGGCCGAGCTGCGCGCCGCGGCCCGTGCCTACCGCGACCGCGTACGCGCGTGGGAGTCCAACGCCTGACCGTCTCGGTTGTCGGGAGAAGTCACCAAATGCCAGGATCCTCGGGGGCTTGAACCGGCGAGCCGAGGGGGACTGGTGGTGGAGCTGAGACCGCTGCGCTCGGGGGAGCCGCGGGAGGTGGCGGGCTACCGCCTGCTCGGCCGGCTGGGCGACGGCGGCCAGGGGTCGGTGTTCCTCGGCCGCGACGCGCGCGGCGGCCACGCGGCCGTCAAGGTGCTGCATCCGCGCCTGCTGGGCGACGAGCGGGCCACCCGCCGGTTCCTGCGGGAGAGCACGACCGCCGCCAAGGTGGCCGGCGCGCGCACGGCCCGGATCTACGGCAGCGGGCTGGCCGAGGGGCGGCCGTACATCGTCAGCGAGTTCATCGACGGGCCGTCCCTGCACGACCTGGTCCTGGACGGCGGCCCGCTGACCGGCGGCGAGCTGGACCGGCTGGCGGCCGGCACGATCACGGCCCTGACCGCCATCCACGGCGCGGGCATCGTGCACCGCGACTTCAAGCCGAGCAACGTGCTGATGGGCCAGGACGGCCCCCGCGTGATCGACTTCGGCATCGCCAAGGACGTGGACGTCTCCACCACGGCGAGCAGCGTCGTCGGCACGCCGGGGTACATGTCGCCGGAGCAGATCGCGGGGGAGGGCGCGACGGCCGCCTCCGACGTCTTCAGCTGGGCGGCCACCCTCGGGTTCGCCGCCACGGGGGAGCCGCTGTTCGGCAGGGACTCGATCCCGGCCGTGATGAACCGGATCCTGCACGCCGAGCCGGACCTGCGGGAGGTGCCCGAGCCGCTGCGCGCGGTGCTGGCGGCGTGCCTGGCCAAGGAGCCGGGGGCGCGGCCGTCGGCCGAGGAGGTGCTGGCGCGGCTGCTGGGCCGCACGGCGCCGCGCGGGCCCGTCAGCGGGCCCGTCAGCGGGCCTGCCAGCGGGCACGGTCCCGGGCGCGTCCGCGGGCCCGTCCGCGAGCAGGTCCGTGGGCAAGCCCGTGGGCACGGTCGCAGGCGGGCGCGACCCGGCGCTGGTGAGGTGCGGGCGGAGCGGTTCGGCGCGGGTGAGGTGCGGGCGGAGCGGTTCGGCGCGGGTCGGGTGACGCGGCGGGGGTGGGCCGCCGCCGGGGTCGGCGTGCTGGTCGCCGTGGGGGTGGTGGCCGGGGTGTTGTGGCGCAACGCCGGTCTGCCCTCCGGCGGGCAGGACGGCGGGCCGGCGGAGGCGTTCGGCGTCGAGCTCGGCCCCCGGTTCGGGCCCGCGTCGGGAGCCCAGGTCGCGGCGATGGCCATCGGGCACCACAAGGGCGCGCCCGTCGTCGTCTACGCCGAGCGGGCGGGCAACTCGATCGAGGTGTGGGACCCGCGTACCGGCGAGCCGCTCGACCGGCTCGCGAACGCCGGCCCCACGCCGGTGCGCTCGCTGCTGCTGGTCCCGGTGGGCGGCCGGCAGACCGCGGTCTGGACGGGCACGGACGGGGCCGTGCGGCGCTGGCGCATCGGCGACGCCCGCCCTGGCACGTGGCACGCGGTGTGCCCGTCGGAGGCCCGCCTGGCGCCCGGCCAGTGGCGCAAGCAGCCCGCGGTGATGATCGGCTGCCGTGACGGCCGGGTCGTGACGCTCGACCTGGCCGCCAACCGCGTCGTCGCCCGCGCCAGGCCGGCCACCGGCCCGGTCACCGCCCTGGCCTGGGACGAGGCCAGCGGCAAGGCCCTCGTCGGCACCGGCCGGGGCCTGGTGCACGCGGCCGGCGGGCTGCTCGGCGAGGGCAAGGGCGAGGTGCGTTCGGTCGCCGCGTTCGGCGACGGCCGCGCCGCCGTCACCACGGGCCGCTCGACCGCCGTGTACGACCTGGCCAGCGGCGCCTACGTGCGCGGCTTCACCACGGGCGCGGCGGGCGCCGGCGTCACGGCCGCGGGCGGCCGCCGGATGATCGCCGGCGGCGGCGACGGGGTCACCGTGTGGAACGCCGACCGCGGCGAGCGGCTGGGCGGCCTCGTGCCGGGCAGGAAGGTCACCGCCCTGGCGGTGGGCGACGGCCTGCTGGTCGCCGCGACAGGCGGCCGCCTCCAGGCCTGGAGCCTGTCCCCGACCGGCTGACCCCCGACGGGCCCGAAGCCTGTCCCCGACCGGCTGACCCCCGACGGGCCCGAAGCCTGTCCCCGACCGACTGGCCATGACGGGCCCGATGTCCGGCAGTCGGACCGTGCCGTATCGGTGGCCCTGGGTACCGATAGGCTCTGATGGCATATTGCCTTTCGATTTAGGAGCGCAACCCGTGGCTACCATCGAGGTCGTTTACGCTCGCGAGATCCTCGACTCCCGGGGCAACCCCACGGTCGAGGTCGAGGTCGTGCTCGACGACGGCAGCAGCGGCCGCGCCGCCGTGCCGAGCGGGGCGTCCACCGGCCAGTTCGAGGCGGTCGAGCTGCGTGACGGCGGCAAGCGCTATGGCGGCAAGGGCGTGGAGAAGGCCGTGCTGGCGGTGACCGACGAGATCTTCGAGGAGATCAACGGGATCGAGGCCGAGGACCAGCGCATCATCGACCAGATCATGATCGACCTCGACCGCACGCCGAACAAGGCCAAGCTGGGCGCCAACGCCATCCTGGGCGTCTCGCTCGCCGTCGCCAAGGCCGCGGCCGACAGCGCCGACCTGCCCCTGTTCCGCTACGTCGGCGGCCCCAACGCCCACGTGCTGCCCGTGCCGATGATGAACATCCTCAACGGCGGCGCGCACGCCGACACCAACGTCGACATCCAGGAGTTCATGATCGCGCCGATCGGGGCGGAGACGTTCCGCGAGGCCGTGCGCATGGGCACCGAGGTCTACCACGCGCTCAAGGGCGTGCTGAAGGAGAAGGGCTACGCGACGGGCCTGGGCGACGAGGGCGGCTTCGCCCCCAACCTGCCCTCCAACCGCGACGCCCTCGACCTGATCCTGGTCGCGATCGAGCGGGCCGGCTACGTGCCGGGCGAAGACGTGGCGCTGGCCCTCGACGTGGCCGCCTCCGAGTTCCACAAGGACGGCGTCTACACGATCGACGGCAAGGGCGTCTCGGCGCGGGAGCTCATCGCCTTCTACGAAGACCTGGTCGCCAACTACCCGCTCGTCTCCATCGAGGACCCCCTCGACGAGGAGGACTGGGAGGGCTGGAAGGCCATCACCGAGGCCCTCGGCGACAAGGTGCAGCTCGTCGGCGACGACCTGTTCGTCACCAACCCCGAGCGGCTGGAGCGCGGCATCAACGAGGGCACCGCCAACGCCCTGCTGGTCAAGGTCAACCAGATCGGCACGCTGTCGGAGACCCTCGACGCCGTCGACCTGGCCCACCGCAACGGCTACCGGTGCATGATGAGCCACCGTTCCGGCGAGACCGAGGACACGACGATCGCCGACCTGGCGGTGGCGGTCAACTGCGGCCAGATCAAGACCGGCGCCCCGGCGCGGTCCGACCGCGTGGCCAAGTACAACCAGTTGCTGCGCATCGAGGAGCTTCT
Source organism: Nonomuraea sp. NPDC049624 (assembly GCF_040675255.1). NCBI lineage: Bacteria > Bacillati > Actinomycetota > Actinomycetes > Streptosporangiales > Streptosporangiaceae > Nonomuraea > Nonomuraea sp. NPDC049624. The sequence continues at coordinate 63,489 of NZ_JBFAOR010000011.1, forward strand.
CGACGATGCCGCCCGCTACGCGGGTCGCGCGGCTTTTCCGCGGTTCCGGCGCTAGTTTCGACTGACGGTCCGCGGCCTGGGAAGGTCTGACGGCCGCGGGCCGTACGTCGAAGGGGGTGTGCAGCATTGGCGAAGAGGCCGCAGCTGACCGGGCGGGCCGCCATCCTCGCGGTCGTGGTGTGCGCGATCGCGATGAGCCTGGCCTACCCTGTGCGCGAGTACATCAGCCTGCGCCGCAGCATCGCCGAGCTGCAGGCGGAGAAGGCCAGGGTCGAGGCCGAGCGGCAGACGCTGCTGGCCCGCGACCGGCAGAGCGACGATCCCAACTGGATCAAGCGCACCGCCAAGGAGCGGCTGCACTTCTGCGGCCCCGGCGAGAAGTGCTATGTGGTGATGGAGCCCGAGCAGGGCAAGGAGCAGACGGCCGTGAAGCAGCCCGTCGAGGTGCCGCCGTGGTACCAGACGCTGTGGGAGTCGGTGGAGGCCGCCGACAAGGGCACGGGCCGCAGAGCGGTGGAGAGCAGCAGTGGAAAGTGACGACGTCGAGGCGGTCCAGCGGCAGCTCGGCCGGCCGCCCAGAGGGCTGCGCGGGGTGGCCCACCGCTGCCCGTGCGGCAATCCCGACGTGGTGGAGACCGCGCCGCGGCTGCCCGACGGGTCGCCGTTCCCGACCCTGTACTACCTGACCTGCCCCAAGGCCGCCTCGGCCATCGGCACGCTCGAAGGCTCCGGCCTGATGCGCGAGATGCAGGCCAGGCTGGCGAGCGACCCCGACCTGGCGGCCGCCTACCAGGCCGCGCACGACGACTACGTCGCCAGGCGCGACAAGGCGGCCCACGACGAGGGCATGGAGCCGCTGCCCCGCGACATGCAGAGCACCGGCGGCATGCCGCTGCGGGTGAAGTGCCTGCACGCCCTGGTGGCGCACGAGCTGGCGGTGCCGGGGAGCAACCCGTTCGGCAGGGAGGCGCTCGACGCGCTCCCCGACTGGTGGAGTGACGGACCATGCGTGTAGCCGCCATCGACTGCGGCACCAACTCGGTGCGCCTGCTCATCGCCGACGTCCGCGACGACACGCTGCACGACGTCGAGCGGCGGATGGAGATCGTCCGGCTGGGGCAGGGGGTCGACCGCACCGGCATGCTGGCGCCCGACGCGCTGGAGCGCACGTTCAAGGCGATGCGTTCCTACCGGGAGCTGATCGACCGGCACGGCGCGGTCGCGACCAGGGTGGTCGCCACGAGCGCCACCCGCGACGCGGGCAACCGGCAGGAGTTCGCCGACGGCGTGCGCGAGATCTTCGGCGTGACGCCCGAGGTCGTGACGGGGGCGGAGGAGGCCGAGCTGTCGTTCACGGGGGCGACCAGGGGCCTGCTGCGCATCTCGCCGGAGACCGAGCTGCCGCAGGGCCCGCTGCCGCCCTACCTGGTGGTGGACATCGGCGGCGGCTCCACGGAGTTCGTGGTCGGCTCCGAGCACGCCGAGGCCGCGCTGTCGGTGGACATCGGCTGCGTACGGCTGACCGAACGCCACCTGAGGGACGCCGGCGACCCGCCCTCGGCCCCCGCGCTGGAGGCGGTCGTCGCCGACATCGAGGCGGCCCTCGACCGGGTCGAGGAGGCGGTGCCCGTCGAGCGGGCGCACACGCTGGTCGGCCTGGCGGGCTCGGTGACCACGATCGCGGGCATCGCGCTCGACCTGCCGGCCTACGACTCCGAGCGCATCCACCACTCCAGGATCACCGCCGAGGAGGTGCACGAGGTGACGCGGCGGCTGCTGGCGATGACCCATGGTGATCGCGCGCAGGTCCCGGTGATGCATCCTGGGCGTGTTGACGTGATTGGTGCCGGTGCGCTAATTCTTGACCGGATCGTGCGTCGTTTTGCGTTTTCCCAGGTCGTCGTCAGCGAACACGACATCTTGGACGGAATCGCCTGGTCCCTCGCCGGCTGAGATAGCCAAATCCGGACATTTCCGATCTATGACCCGTGTTGAGCGTGCAATCACTATTGTGATTAGGTAAAGGCGCAAAACGGGGGCTTTGCCATATTGCTGTGCACGGAAGGTGTCGGCGTGGCGACCGTTCCCGAGCGCGTCTTTTCCCTCACGGAATGGAGCACTCTCACATGATGTCTGTTGGGTTGGCACGTAAGGCGGCGGCGTTCGGCGCCTCCGCCGCCGTGCTGGCCGCCATGGCAGCGGGCCTGGTAGCCAGCCCCGCTCAGGCGGCGACCTCGGCCGCGGCCGGCAAGGCCGGCACGGCCACCGCGGCCAAGTCCTCCAAGTCCGGCAAGGTCTCGGTCACCACGCCGAAGGTCTCGTCGAAGGACTACCAGGGTTCCTGTCCGGTCAACCTCCGCTTCTCGTCCAGGATCTCGGTCCCGGTCAAGGGCAAGACCGAGCTCGCCTACCGTTGGCTCCACGGTGACGGGTCCAAGGGCAAGGTTCAGGTGGTCAAGCTCAAGGGCCACGGCACCAAGACGGTCACCGTCAAGGAGTCGGTGACCTTCAAGGGTGAGGTCAAGGGCTGGGAGGCCGTCCAGGTCCTCGGTCCGAAGAAGGCCACGTCCAAGAAGGGCTACTTCTCGGTCAGCTGTGCCGACCAGGGTGGCAAGAATGACGGAAACGACTTTTCGGGCGTCCGTACGGACAAGGACGTGTCGGTCTCGGCTCGCGCCTGGGCCAACCCGTCGTCCTACGAGGGCGTCTGCACCCCGGGTGACAAGATCGACTTCACCGGTCTGATCAGCGTCAACCACCCGACGTGGGTCCGTTACCGCTGGATCCTGAACGGCGAGGTCGCCGACCACGGCAAGGTCAAGGTCTGGAACAAGCGTAAGGTCGGCTTCGGCATCTCCCCGCGTCACAGCCAGCGTGGCTGGGCGCAGCTCGAGATCGTCGGCCCCGACGACGCCCTGTCCAACCGCGCCTACTACAAGGTGTGGTGCAAGGACTCGACCCCCGCTCCCGCTGTCAAGGTGTCGGCCACCAACCTGGTGACGGCCACCAACCACAACGGTTGCAAGGTCGGCGCGCGCGCCACGGTCAGCGCGACCGGCGCCGCGCGCGTCCAGTACACCTGGGCGGTCAACGGCGAGTCGGTGTCCAAGGGCGAGACCTTCTTCGCCGGCAGCGGCTCCAAGACCGTCGAGCTCTCCGAGCAGGCGCTGATCGGCAACGCCGCCAAGGGTGGCAAGATCACCCTGACGGTCACCGGCCGCAACAACAGTGACTCGATCACGCAGTCGTACGCGGCGTGCGAGGCTCCCAAGCCCACCGCGTCCGTGTCGTCCGTGTCGGTCACCAACACCCGCACCGACATGTGCAAGGACAACCGTGGTCCCGGCGTGGACTTCTCGGCCACCCTGCACAGCACCGGCCCGACCACCGTCAAGTACTACTGGGTGGTCAACGGCGTCAAGGACGTCAACGTCCTTGAGCGTCAGGTCAACGGCGACCTCGCCGTGACCTGGGGCGTCGGTGGCACGCAGAACAGCAAGGAGACGAAGGGCACCATCGAGCTCGTCGTCGTCAGCCCGAACGCCGCCTCCTCGGGCGTCGCCAACTACTCGGCGACCTGCCCCAAGACCGACGCCTAAGCTGACCATGTGACCGGGCGGCACCCTCACGGGAGCCGCCCGGTTCTCTTGTTGCCACTACTGTGCTTTGCACAGTACTCTGCTTCGCGTGGATAGCAGCCAGTTGCTCAAGGGCGTGCTCGACCTGGCCGTCCTGGCCGTGCTCGCCGAGCGCGACGGCTACGGCTACGACGTCGTGCGCCGGCTCAGGGAGGCGGGCCTGGAAGAGGTGGGCGACGCCTCCGTGTACGGCACGCTGCGCCGCCTGTTCAAGGCCGGCGCGCTCAACTCCTACGTCGTCGCCTCCGACGAGGGCCCCCACCGCAAGTACTACGGGCTCAACGAGGTCGGCCGCACCCTGTACGCCACCTCCGCCAAGCGGTGGGCGTCGTTCGCGGCCACCATGGATTCCCTGCTCAAGGAGGGCCACGCATGACCACGCCGGAACAGTACGCGCAGGCCGTCCGCGACGCCCTGGCCGGTCACCCCGACCGCGAGGAGCTGATCGAGGACCTCGACGACCATCTGGCCGAGATCGCGGCCGAGTCCGACCTGCCGCTGGAGGATCGGCTCGGGCCGCCCGCCGCGTACGCGGATGAGCTGGTGGCCGCCTACGGGGGGCGTCCCCAGAGCCGCCGGAGTCGCCGTCCGCGGCCGCGCGCGTGGGCGGCGCGGGCGCATGCCGGGCTGCTGCGGCACAGGCCGTACCGGAGCTTCGTGGCCTTCCTGCCCGAGCTGCGGCCCGGCTGGTGGGTGCTGCGCGGCTACCTGCTGGCCATGCTGCTGCTGGCGATCACGGCGGGCGGCGGCGTCGTCCCGGGGAACCTTGCGGAGTGGGCGCTCGTGGCGGTGGCCGTGTGGATCTCGGTGTGGTTCGGCCGGGCCCGCGGCGGGCGCTTCGCCGCGCTGCTGGCCACGGGCGTCAACGTGCTGGCGGCGCTGGCGCTGCTGGCCGGCATGGCGGCGGTCTCCGACCGCGACGACCAGCCGGTCGCGATGGCGGCGCCGGCCGACGTGATGCTGGTCGGCGGCGGCCTCGACGTCTACAACATCAAGCCGTACGCCAAGGACGGCAGCCCGCTGACCGACGTCTACCTCTACGACCAGGACGGCAAACCGATCACGGTCAGCCCCGAGGAGCACGGGTACATGGTCGACCGGTCCTGCGGCGAGCCGGTGCTCAACCGCTACCCGCTGCCGCTGGTCCAGCAGCAGGAGATGATGGCCGACGACGGCATGCCCACGGCCGCGCCCGCCGCGTGCCCGACGGCCTCCACGGCGCCCCTCGCCCCTTCGGCGACGCCCGCGCCGGCCGCCACCGCCACCCCCACTGCCGCCCCCACCGCCGCCACGCCCGTGCCCGAGAGGACGAGGTGATCGGGCACCATCGGTGTCATGAGCTTCGTACCACCCGGCACCGGCTGGCCCGGCGACCCCGCCACCCCTGACACCCCGGTGGCCCATGACCCCGCGGACGTGCGCCGCCTCGCCTCCGCCAGCGGCACCCTCGCGGAGCTCACGGCCGCGCAGTCCGTCTGCCGTGCCTGCCCGCGTCTGGTGGAGTGGCGCGAGGAGGTGGCGCGCGTGCGGCGGCGCGCGTTCGCGGACGAGACGTACTGGGGCCGTCCCGTCCCCGGGTGGGGGGCCGAGCGGCCGAAGGTGCTGCTGGTCGGCCTGGCGCCGGCGGCCCACGGGGGCAACAGGACGGGCCGCATCTTCACCGGCGACCGCAGCGGCGACTGGCTGTTCGCCTCGCTCCACCGCTGCGGCCTGGCGGCCAAGGAGACCAGCACGTACGCCGGCGACGGCCAGGAGCTCATCGACACCAGGGTGGTGGCGTCGGTGCGCTGCGCGCCTCCGGCCAACAAGCCCACGCCGGAGGAGAAGGCCGCCTGTTTCCCGTGGATGGCGCGCGAGGTGGCGATGGTGGCGCAGAGCGTACGGGCGGTGGTGGCGCTCGGCGGGTTCGCCTGGCAGGCCATGTGGCCCGCGCTCAGGGACGCCGGCTACGACCTGCCGCGCACCCGCCCCCGGTTCGGCCACGGCGTCGAGGTCGAGGTCCGGCACGGCGCCGCCCCCGTCACGTTGATCGGCTGCTACCACCCCAGCCAGCAGAACACCTTCACCGGCCGCGTCACCGCCCAGATGCTGGACGACGTCTTCCTCCGGGCCAGGTCACTGGCGGTGTGACGCGTCCCACCATCCCCGGGTTGGACTCTCCGGAAGTGCCCGACGTAAGCTTGTGAATGCTTTCACAAGCATTCCACGAGGGATGGGGCCTCAGGATGAACAAGCACATCTTGATCGTCGGCGGCGGGTACGTCGGCCTGTACACCGCGCTCAGACTGCAGCGCAAGCTCCACCGCGAGCTGCGCGGCGGCGAGGCGCGCATCACGATCATCGACCCCCAGTCCTACATGACCTACCAGCCGTTCCTGCCGGAGGCGGCGGCGGGCAACCTGTCGCCCAGGCACATGGTGGCCCCGCTGCGCCGGATCCTGCCCAAGGTGCGCATCCTCAACGGCACGGTCACCAAGGTCGACCACGCCGAGCGCGTCGTCACCTTCCAGCCCGCCGAGGGCGAGCCGCGCCAGGTGGCCTACGACGTGATCGTGATGGCCGCCGGGTCGATCTCGCGCACGCTGCCGATCCCCGGGCTGACCGACATCGGCATCGGGTTCAAGACCGTCGGCGAGGCCATCGCGCTGCGCAACCGCGTGCTGCACCTGCTCGACGTGGCCGAGTCGACCGTCGATCCCGAGGTGCGGCGCAGGGCGCTGACGTTCGTCGTGGTCGGGGCCGGCTTCGCGGGCGTGGAGGCGCTGGCCGAGCTGGAGGACATGGCCAAGGACTCCACCCGCTACTACCGCAACATCACCCCGGCCGACCTGCGCTGGGTGCTCGTGGAGGCGACGAACCGGGTGCTGCCCGAGGTCGGCCCCGAGATGGGCAAGTGGACGCTGGAGCAGCTGCGCGAACGCGGCATCGAGGTCAAGCTGGGCACCAGGCTGGAGTCGTGCGAGGGCGGCCACGTCGTGCTCAGCGACGGCACCAAGTTCGACGCCGAGACCCTGGTGTGGACGGCGGGCGTCAAGCCGAGCCCGGTCGTCAACGACAGCGACCTGCCCCTGGACGAGCGGGGCCGCATCAAGACCACCGCCGCCCTGACCGTCGCCGGCACCCGCGACGCCTTCGCCGCCGGCGACGCGGCCGGGGTGCCCGACGTGACGAACCCGGGCCAGTACTGCGCCCCCAACGCCCAGCACGCCGTGCGCCAGGCCAAGGTGCTGGCCGACAACATCGTCCGGCACCTGCGCGGCGAGCAACTGGTCAATTACCGCCACAAGTATGTCGGATCGGTCGCCGGATTGGGCCTGCATCAGGGCGTCGCCAATGTCTACGGCGTGAAGCTGCGCGGTTTCCCTGCGTGGTTCATGCACCGCACCTACCATCTGTCGCGGGTGCCGACGCTGAACCGCAAGGTCCGTGTCGTCGTCGACTGGACCCTGGCCCTGTTCTTCAAGCGAGAGACCATCTCGCTGGGTGAGATGGAGCATCCGCGCGACGGATTCAGGGCCGCGGTGGCGACGACCCGCCGCTAGCCCAGGTACGGCAGCGCCCCGGCGAGCATCGCCGGGGCGTTTTCGGCACCCCTGGACGAAATGCGGAAGGGGTACCACGGGTGGGGCTCTCAGCGGTGACCGTGCTCGGCGTGGACCGGCCCGGCGTGATCGCCGCCGTCACCGGTTCGCTGGCCGACTGCGGCGCGAACATCCAGGACTCGACCATGACGCTGCTCGGCGGGTACGTGGCGATGATGCTCCTGGTCTCCGGCGATCTCGACCCCGCCGAGCTGACCAAGCGGCTCAGCGCGCCCGAGCTGGTGGTCTCCGCCTCGGCGATCGAGGCGCGGCGGCACTTCTGCGACGACGGCGGCGGCCTCGGCTACGTCCTGACCGTGCACGGCCCCGACCGGCCCGGCATCATCTCGGCCGTCAGCGCCGTGCTGGCCGCCGACGGCGGCAACATCACCGGCATGAGCACCCGGCTCACCGGCCGACTGTACGTGCTCATCGCCGACGTCGAGCTGCCCGAGGACGTCGACGTCGCCGCCCTCATGCGCCGGCTGGCGGCGGTCGGGGCCGGGCTCGACTCGGAGATCACCTTCCGTCCCGTCGAGCCGGACCTGCTGTGACGGGCGCCAGAGGCACCCCGCGCCAGGTGCTCGGCGCGCCGCACCCGGCGCTGTCGGCCAAGGCGGAGCCGGTCGATCCGGCGGCCCCCGAGACCGTGCGGGCCGCGGCCGACCTCCTCGCCACCCTGCGCAGCGAGAAGGCCATGACGGGGCTGGCCGCCCCGCAGATCGGCCTGAGGTGGCGGCTGATCGCCTTCAACGCCTGGGCCCACCCCCGGGCCCGGTCGTGGGCCGGGGAGCTCGTCCTGGTCAACCCTCGGCTCACGAGCGCCTCCCACTGGGACGGCGGGCGCGAGGGGTGCGCGTCCATCGCCGGGCTCACGGCGGACGTACGCCGGGCGACGCGTATCACCGTACATGGGCATTTGCCAGGCACAGGGGAGCCGGTCGTCATCGAGGCGGACGCCTTCGAAGCCCGCTGCATTCAGCACCAACTGGACCATCTGGACGGTCTACTCTTCTTGGACAGAGTGCCAGGGGCGCTATCACTTCACCGCAGACTTCACACTTGTGACGCCTGATGCGAAGTTGTGCTCCTCGGAAGCATGGTCCGTTTCGTATGATTGCGGCGCCCCCGTAGCCCAATGGCAGAGGCAAACCCCTTAAAAGGGTTGTAGTGCGGGTTCGAATCCCGCCGGGGGCACCTTTCTTAAGTGTCCCCGACCTGGGGTTTTCTCCGAGTGAAGCGTCTTGTCGCATCCGGTGGTTCACTACTGCTGTCAACCCGTCACACAATGCTTCCAGTCGTTTGCCGGGAAGACCCGGTGTGGTGAGGCATCGGGAAGATTCCGTTTTCATCACGAAACCCAACAGAACCCGGTTTCCATTGGTTGCGACGCAGTTACTCGCCGCCCGGCCGCCGGCCCCCCGGACGGCCCTCCCGGCCACGGGAACTCGTGCGAGGTCACGTTCGTTGTCCTCGCTGCCGAAGTCCCCCGACGAACTTCGATCTGAGCGTGAGTTGACCTAGGTGCCGCCAGGCCCCGTAGGCTCGGCGCCACAGGAGGCAGCGATGGAGAGCAAGAACCCCGTATTCGGCAGGGTGCGCCAGCAGCGCGCGGGATGGGCCGGCCCGGCCCCCTCACCCGACACCCTGCGGAACATGTACGACGCCCCGTCGTACGCACCCCCGGCCCCGCCCGCCTACCGGGCGATGACCCTCGACGACGTCGTCGTCCGGGGTTTCCTCACCCTCGGAGCGCTCGTCGTGGCCGCCGCCGCGACGTGGGTGCTCGACGTCCCCCCGATGGTGGCCGTCGGCGCCGCCGTCGTGGCCCTGATCCTCGGCCTGATCGCCTCGTTCACCCAGAGCACCAACCCGGCGCTCATCCTGGGCTACGCGGTGTTCGAGGGCGTCTTCCTCGGCAAGATCAGCCAGCTGTTCGAGGGCGCCATCAGCGGCATCGTCTTCCAGGCGGTGCTCGGCACGGCCTTCGCCTTCGGCGCGGTGCTGACGGTCTACTCGCTGCGGGTCGTCCGCGTCACACCCAAGCTGGTCAAGTACGGCATGGCGGCCGCCATCGCGGTGGTCGGGCTGGTGCTGGTCAACCTGCTGGTCGGCATCTTCAACGGCGTCGGGCTCGGCCTGCGCACCGACAGCCCGCTCGGCTACGTCTTCAGCATCGTCATGATCCTGATCGGCTGCTTCTTCCTGCTCCTCGACTTCGACTCGATCGAGCAGGGCGTGCGCCAGGGCGTCCCGGAGAAGTTCGCCTGGCAGTGCGCGTTCGGCCTCATGCTGAGCCTGGTGTGGATCTACCTTGAGGTGCTCCGCCTCATCAGCTATTTCACCGGCGACGACTGATCGTTCATCTCCTGGGGGCCTCGCCGTAACCGGCGGGGCCCTCTCTTTGTGCGACCGGAAATCTACCTGCCGTCACACAATGATGCCTGGCCGGGGGGTTGCCATTCGCAGCGCGGTGTTGCAGTGTCGAGCAAAGGACCTTAATCCGCGGAGGTGCCCATGTCCTTGAACCACTCACCGGAGACGCAGACGAAGCTCATCGCAAGGGTCCCCACGATAACGGGACGCGAACTCCCCGAGTGGTTCCAAGCCATCGACAACGGCCCATCCTTCCTGAGGTGCGACGAGCGGGCCAACTGGCTCGCCGACGAGCACGGGCTGACCCACGGCTACGCCGCCGCGATCGTGCTGGAGCACGAGCGGCACCGCCGTACCCGAATGGGCTTGATGTAGAGCCCTTCCCCATCCCCGCGCCCGTGCTCCGAGCACGGGCGCGTCATCATGAAGACATGGATCTGGACAAGGCGCTCGGCTTCATCGAGACCCACCACCACGCAGTCCTGCTCACCAGCCGTCGCGGAGGGCACCCGCAGATGTCGCCGGTGCTGGCGGGCGTGGCGGACGGGCACATCGTCATCAGCACCCGCGAGACGGCGATGAAGGTGCACAACATCCGCCGCGATCCCCGCGTCTCGCTCTGCGTGCTCGCCGACGGCTTCTTCGGCGAGTGGCTCCAGGTCGACGGCACGGCCGAGGTCGTCTCCCTGCCGGAGGCGATGGACCAGCTCGTCGCCTACTACCGTGACATCTCCGGCGAACACCCCGACTGGGACGACTACCGCGCGGCCATGGTCAGGGAGCGGCGCGTCATCGTCCGCGTGACGCCGCTCCAGGCCGGCCCCGACCGTCAGGGCTGACCTCCGGGACGCGAACGGCCCCGCGCGGCCGGGAAGGCCGGGCGCGGGGCCGCAGAGCACGATCTAGGACAGGCGCTCCAGCACCATCGCCATGCCCTGGCCGCCGCCGACGCACATCGTCTCGAGGCCGAGGCTCTTGTCGTGGTGGCGCAGGCTGTTGATCAGCGTCGAGGTGATGCGCGCCCCGGTCATGCCGAACGGGTGCCCGACGGCGATGGCGCCACCGTTGACGTTGAGCCGGTCGAGCTCGATCCCGAGGTCCTGGTACGACGGGATCACCTGCGCCGCGAACGCCTCGTTGATCTCCACGAGGTCGATGTCCTCGATCGCCATCCCGGCCCGCGACAGCGCCTGCTTGGACGCCTCCACCGGCCCGAGGCCCATGATCTCGGGCGAGAGCCCGCTGACGCCGGTGCTGACGATCCGGGCCAGCGGCGTGATGCCCAGCTCGGCCGCCTTGACGTCGCTCATGATGACCAGGGCCGCCGCGCCGTCGTTGAGCGGGCAGCAGTTGCCCGCGGTGACCGTGCCGTCGGGGCGGAAGACCGGCTTGAGCCCGGCCACCCCCTCGTACGTGGTGCCGGCCCGGGGGCCGTCGTCCTTGCTGACCACGGTGCCGTCGGGGAGCGTGACGGGGGTGATGTCCTTCTGCCAGAACCCGTCGGCCAGCGCCTTCTCGGCCAGGTTCTGGGAGCGCACGCCGAACTCGTCCTGCTCGCGGCGGCTGACGCCCTTGAGCTGGGCCAGGTTCTCGGCGGTCTGCCCCATGGCGATGTAGATGTCGGGGACGGCGCCGTCCTGGCGGGGGTCGTGCCAGGTGTGGCCGCCCTCGGCCGCCTTCTTGGTGCGGGCCGTCGCGTCGAGGAAGAGCGGGTTGTGGGTGTCGGGCAGCGAGTCGGAGTTGCCCTTGGCGAAGCGCGAGACGGTCTCCACACCGGCCGAGACGAACACGTCGCCCTCACCCGCCTTGATCGCGTGGAAGGCCATCCGCGTCGTCTGCAGCGACGAGGAGCAGTAGCGCGTGACGGTCGTGCCCGGCACGGTGTCGAGCCCGAGCAGCACCGCCACCACCCGGGCCATGTTGAAGCCCTGCTCACCGCCCGGCAGGCCACAGCCGAGCATGATGTCGTCGATCGTGTTCGGGTCGAGCTGGGGCACCTTGGCCAGCGCCGCCTGGATCATCTGTACGGTCAGATCGTCGGGACGGATGTCCTTGAGCGACCCCTTGAAGGCTCGTCCGATCGGGGAACGCGCGGTTGCGACGATGACTGCCTCGGGCATGGCCCCTCCTTGTGTCCGGCGCTGATATTAGAACTATATTCCAGTCCTCCTCGCAAGCGCCCCGGGGCCCCGCGTCAGCCGTACATGCCGGGGGCGGTGGCGGTGTGGTCGTTGACGGCGTGCACGGCGCCCTTCTCGTCGCGCCACAGGCGCCAGCCGTCCTGGCTGCCGGTGAACCAGGGCGGCGGGGCGTTCATGGGGGAGACGCGGGTACCGGTGCCGAGGTCGTACTCGCAGACGGCGGCCGTGGAGTAGAAGCCGGGGGCCTGGCCGCGCAGCGGCAGCGGCTTGGGGTCGGTGACGCAGAAGGACCAGCCCCGCTCCTCGCCCACCGGCGCGGGCTTGCCCGAGACCAGGTCGAAGGCGCTGCCCTTGGCGTCGTGCTTGAGGAAGCCCAGTTTGTCCATGCGGTCGGGGAAGGCCAGCCACCAGCCCGAGCCGGGGACGTCGGAGGCGGTGATCTGGCCGACCACCCGGCCGGTCTCGGAGTCGAGCCTGGCGAAACCGCCGTAGGCGCCCTGGCGGTCGACCGGACGGACCACGGGCGCGTAGCCGGGGCTGCCGCTGGGATAGACGCGCACGACGGAAGGACGCATCCAGTTGACCGTGCCGTCGCTGATCCTGATGGAGAACAGCCCGAAGGTGGAGACCTTCTTCGTCTGGGGGTTGGTGTAGGGGGCGACGTAGCCGACCAGGTTGTCGCCGGTCGAGCCGAACGCCCACCCGCCCGACAGGTCGATGCCGGGCCCGAGCGCCTGCTCGATCGGCTGCTGCCACTGCAGCTTGCCGGTCTTGACGTCGTAGGACTCGATCATGGGGTTGGCGGCCATCCGCAGCAGCAGGACCCGGGCCGGGTCGGACCACTCGACCTCGGAGATGCCGGGCAGCCGCCACATCACCCGGCCGGTCGCCGGGTCGAGCACGACCATCCGGGCGTGGGTGAGGGCGGTGTGCTCCGACACGCACAGATAGGGGCCGCAGCGCTGCGGCCCGAACGTGGAGTGCATGGGCCTGGCCCACTTCTGCGCCCCGGAGCGGGCGTCGCGGGCGATGAGGGTGGCGTTCCAGCGGCCCTTCTTCGCCGGGTCGAGGGCCACGACCACCCCCTGGCCCTTGGCGGTCTCCACGATCGCGGGGGCGGAGACGCCCATGCCGGGCAGCCGGCCCGCCATAGTGGCCGGGTAGGCCCACAGGCGCCGGCCGTCTTCGAGGCCGAGCGCCACGGTCTCCAGCGTGCCGTCGGGCTTCATGGACGTGGTGGTGACCACACCGGCCGCGGACACGATCCGGCTGACCGCGTTGACCTGGGTGTTCTGCCAGGAGGGGAAGTTCGCCGTGGCGGCGTCGCTGCCGGAGCAGGCGGTCAGGGCGAGGGTCCCCGCGAGGGCCAGGGAAGGTTTCATGAGGGGCCGGAGCACAGGCAATTCACTCCAAAAGAGGACGAGGAGTGACGGCTAAGGCTCGGAGGGTGACCGGGTCAGGCGTCGCGAAGCCCCCCGGCGCGCACGATCACGCGTCGGTGGGATCGTCGAGCCGCCCGCCGGGCGCGCTCACGCGTCGGTAGGCGTCTCGCCGAGCCGCCGGCGGAACAGCGTGGCCCACTTGCCGTGGAGCCCCGTCGCCCGCCCGTCGACCCGGGTCGCGGTGACCTCGGTGCCGGGCTCCTCCGCGGCCGTTGCCGCCGCAAGGTAGATCGGTTGCAGTCCTTCGCCCCGCGCGGGCCGCGGCTCAGGCCACAGCCCCAACGCAGCGCACACCGACGGTAGCACCGCGTAAGCGGCCTGCGCGTAACCTCGGTCAGATGGATGGAAACGATCCGGTCCGAACATTTCTGTCGGATTTGTATCGAATTCCGGCCCCAGGACGTCGGCGAACGCCACCGTGCGGCCGCCCGCGTCGACCACGGCGACGGTCTGGGCCGCCGCGAGCTGACGGCTCCACCGCCGGGTCACCCAGCGCAGCGGCTGGGCGATGGGCCGTACCGTGCCGAGGTCGGGGCAGGTGCCGACGACCACCTCGACGCCCGCCTCGCGCAGCCGCCGCACCGCCTTGGCCAGGTGGCGCACCGCCACGGCCGGCGGCGTCTGGGTGATGATGTCGTTGGCCCCCACGAAGATGACCGCCACGTCCGGGCGCATGGCGAGGGCGGCGTCCACCTGCTCGGGCAGCTCGGCGGACGGGGCGCCCGACTTGCCCGCCACCAGCAGGTGCACCGGCCGCTCGGCCACCGCCGCCACGCCGTTGGCCAGCAGGACGGCGGGGGTGTGGCTGGGGTCGGTCATGCCCAGGCCCACCGAAGTGGAATCGCCGAGCATGGCCATCTTGAGGGGTTTGCCGCGGAAATCGCCGTAGACGCCGTCGGAGGGCGGTCCGTCCAGACCGTGGGGGCGGCCGATGGCCTTGCGCGCGAGCAGCCCCTCGGCGATCAGCAGGCCGTACGCCGTGGCTCCCAGAGCCGTGAGCCCGCCACCTCCGAGCGCCGCCGCCATCGCGATCCGCCTGGCCGCGCGTGCCATGCCTGCTGCCCAGACCACGTAGTGTCCTCCCGGTCGAACTCGGCGGTAGCGTTTGCTTGAAAACTAGCCGAGGGCCTGCCACCCCCACTGGATCTCGGCCTCGGGCAAGCTGATCAAGCTTCGGCAAAGAAGGTGAACACCTCGGTGCGCGTTTACGATTCCCTGGTCGATCTCATGGGGAACACTCCGCTCGTCCGCCTGCACAAGGTCACGGCGGGGATCTCCGCCCAGGTGCTGGCCAAGGTCGAATATTTCAATCCGGGCGGCTCGGTCAAGGACCGCATCGCGCTGCGCATGATCGAGGCCGCCGAGGCCTCCGGCGCGCTGCGGCCGGGCGGCGTCATCGTCGAGCCGACGTCCGGCAACACCGGGGTGGGCCTGGCCATCGTGGCCCAGCAGAAGGGCTACCGGTGCCTGTTCGTGGTGCCCGACAAGGTGGCCCAGGACAAGATCGCGGTGCTGCGCGCGTACGGGGCCGAGGTCGTGGTCTGCCCGACCGCCGTCTCGCCCGACCACCCGGAGTCCTACTACTCGGTCTCCGACCGGCTGGCCCGCGAGATCCCCAACGCCTGGAAGCCCGACCAGTACTCCAACGTCAACAACCCCGACTCCCACTACCACTCCACCGGTCCCGAGCTGTGGGAGCAGACCGACGGCCGCATCACGCACTTCGTGGCGGGCATCGGCACCGGCGGCACGATCAGCGGCACCGGCCGCTACCTCAGGGAGGTCTCCGACGGCCGGGTGAAGATCATCGGGGCCGACCCCGAGGGCTCGGTGTACTCCGGCGGCTCCGGCCGTCCCTACCTTGTGGAGGGCGTGGGCGAGGACATCTGGCCGGCCACGTACGACACCGGGATCTGCGACGAGATCATCGCGGTGTCCGACAAGGACTCCTTCAACATGACCCGCCGCCTGGCCCGCGAGGAGGGGCTGCTGGTCGGCGGCTCGTGCGGCATGGCCGTGGTGGCGGCGCTGCAGGTGGCGGCCAAGGCGGGGCCCGACGACGTGGTGGTCGTGCTGCTGCCCGACGGCGGCCGCGGCTACCTGTCGAAGATCTTCAACGACGACTGGATGGCCGACTACGGCTTCCTGACCACCAGCTCGGACGAGGGCCTGGTCGGCGACGTGCTGGCGCGCAAGGGGCCGGGCCTGCCGGAGTTCGTGCACGCCCATCCGCACGAGTCGGTCGGCACGGCCATCTCGATCATGCGCGAGTACTCGGTGTCCCAGCTTCCGGTCATGAAGGAGGAGCCGCCGGTCATGGCGGCCGAGGTGGTCGGCTCCATCGTCGAGCGCGACCTGCTGGAGGCGCTCTACCACGGCAGGCTCGCCTCCGACGACCCGATCTCCGACCACATGTCGGCGCCGCTACCCACGATCGGCAGCGGCGAACCCGTCGCGCGCGCGGTCGAGGCGCTGGAGAAGGCCGACGCGGCCGTCGTCCTGGAGGACGGCAAGCCCGCCGGGCTGCTCACCCGGCAGGACCTGCTCGCCTTCCTCGCCAACCACTGATCAGGGTTTCCTTATCGATTCGATCACGGTGCCGAGGCCCTCGTGCCCGCGTCCCTCGGCGTCGGCGCGCTCGAACAGCTCCTTCAGCGCGTTCGGCACCGTGGTCTCCACGCCGGCCTCGGCCAGCGCGTGCACGACGTGGCCGAGGCCCACGGCCTGCATGTGCAGCGAGTTCAGCTCGCCGGGGTAGCTGCCGGCGGCGAACTCCTCGGCCAGGGTCTTCGCGAACCCCATCACGCCGTCGCCGCCGAGCTGGGTGAAGGTCTCCCGCACGTACGGCAGGAACTCCAGCGGGGAGACCCCGGCCGTGCTCAGCATCGCCATGGCGTGCATCTGGCTGGTCAGGCTCGACCAGAAGATCAGCAGCAGCGACTGGTAGTACATCATCGCCAGGCCCTCGTCCGCGCCGACGTGGACGACGTCGCCGAGGGCCCCGAGCGTGGCCGTGTGCCGGTCGAGCACGTCCTTGGGGCCGCTGTAGAAGGAGTACGCGCCCGGCTGCCCGATGCCCGGGGGCGGGACCATGATCCCGGCGGTGATGAGCGTGCCGCCGCGTCCGGCCACCCAGCGGGCCGCCGCGCGCAGTTCCTCGGGGGTGCCCGAGCTGAGGTTGACCAGCACCTTCCCGTCGAGCCCCGCCTCGCCGAGGCTGTCGTACATCGCCTGGTAGCCGATCTGGCTGAACACCAGCAGGTCGCCGTCCGCGGCCGAGGCCGCGCGCCGGGCTCCCCGGGCGACCAGCGGTTCTGCCTTGCTCGCCGTACGGTTCCACACGGCCACGTCGAAACCCGCGCCGAGGAACGTCTCGGCCATCTTCGACCCCATCGGGCCGAGTCCTGCAACTGTCACCTGAGTCATGACAGGGAGCCTGCGGCACCGCGCTACGGAAATCCTTCTGACCGGCTACGGGTTAGTCTCTGCATGGTGCGATTCGGGGTGCTCGGCCCGCTGGCCGTCCGGACGGACGGCGGCGAGGAGATCCACGTCGCCGAGCCCAAGGTCCGCGCGCTCCTCGCCGCCCTGCTGGCGGCCGGCGGCGGCCCGGTCTCCGCCGACCGGCTGATCGACGACCTGTGGGGCGACCGGCCCACCCGCAACCCGCTCGGCACCCTCCAGGCCCGCGTCTCCCAGCTCCGCCGCGCGCTCGGCGACCCCGCCATGGTCCTCCACGGCCCGGCCGGCTACCGGCTGGCCGCCCACGACTGCGACGCCGTCCGGTTCCGCGCGCTCGTGGCCCGCCGCGGCGCCGCCCCGCGTGAGCGCGCCCGCGAGCTGGAGCAGGCGCTCGCCCTGTGGCGGGGGGCGGCCTACGCCGACTTCGCCGACGAGGGCTTCGCCCGTTCCGAGATCACCCTGCTGACCGAGCTGCGCCTGTCGGCCCTGGAGGAGCAGGCCGAGGTGCGCCTCGCGCTCGGCCACGACGTCGACCTCGCCGGCCTGGTCGCCCGGCACCCCCTGCGCGAACGGCTGCGCGCCTCCCACATGAAGGCCCTGTACCGGGGCGGCCGGCAGAGCGAGGCGCTGGCCGCCTACGAGGAGCTGCGCGTCAGGCTGGCCGAGGAACTGGGGCTCGACCCCTCGCCCGAACTGGCCGCGCTGCACCGGGCCATCCTGCGCCACGACCCCTCGCTGGCCGCCCCGCCGCCCGCCGCCGACCCCGCACCGGCCGTCAACCTGCCCGCGCCGCTCACCCCGCTGGTCGGCCGGGACGCCGACCTCGCCGAGGTCGCCGCCCTGCTGGCGGACTCGCGGCTGGTCACCCTGACCGGGCCGGGCGGCGTGGGCAAGACCCGCCTCGCCCTCGCCGCCGCCCGCCGCCTGGCCTTCCCCGAGGGGCCCGCGGAGCCGGGGCAGGTTCGGTTCGCCGACGGGGTGTGGCTGGTGGAGCTGGCCGGGGCCGGCGACGCGGACGTGGCCGAGGCGGTGGCGGCGGTGCTTGGCGTGCGCGACGACGACTCCGTGCCGCTGGCGTCCAGGCTGGCCGGGGTGCTGGCGGACAGGAGCGCGCTGCTGGTCCTGGACAACTGCGAGCACCTGGTCGAGCAGGTCGCCGGGCTCGTCTCGGCGCTGCTGCGGGCCGCGCCCGGCCTGCGCGTGCTGGCCACCAGCCAGGAGCCGCTGGGCGTGTCCGGCGAACGGGTCCGGGTCGTCCACCCGCTGGCCGAGGCCGACGCCGTACGGCTCTTCGCGGCCCGCGCGGACGTCGAGCCCGGCCCCACCGTGGCCGTCATCTGCCGGCGGCTCGACGGCATCCCGCTGGCCCTGGAGCTGGCGGCGACGCGGGTGCGCGCACTCGGCGTACAGGAGCTGGCCGCCCGCCTGGACGACCGGTTCAGGCTGCTCAGCGCCGGGATGCGGGACGCCCCGGCCCGGCAGCGCACGCTGCGGGCCACCATCGACTGGAGCTGGGAGCTGCTGTCGGACGAGGAACGCGCGGTGCTGCGGCGGCTGGCCGCGCACGCCGACGGCTGCACCCTGGAGGCCGCCGAGGCGGTCTGCGCCGAGCCCGGCGTGGACGTGCTCGACGTGCTGGCCAGGCTCGTGGACCGGTCGCTGGTCGCCGTGGCGCCCGGCCCCCTCGGACCCCGCTACCGGCTGCTGGAGTCGGTGACCGCCTACTGCCTCGAACGGCTGCGCGAGGCCGGTGAGCACGACCTGCTGCGGGAGCGGCACGCCCGCTACTACACCGACCTGGCCGCCCGCGCCGAGCTGCGCGGCCCGCGCCAGCACGAATGGCTGGACCGGCTGGACGCCGAGAGCGCCAACCTGCGGCTGGCCCTGTCAGGGCCGGAGCCGCTGCGCCTGGCCAACGCGCTCGCCTGGTACTGGATACTGCGCGGCAGGCTGCGCGAGGCCCGCCGGTCGATCGAGGCGGCGCTGGCGGCGGGCGGCGAGGACGGCGCCGCCGCCCTGGCCTCGGTGTGGCTGGCCGGCATCGGGCTGCTGCTCGGCGAGCCCACCCCGCCGGTACGCCGGGCCGCGCTCGACCCTGCGGGGGCCGCGCTGGCCGACTGGTTCCTCAGCTTCGTGCGCTGGGCGTACGGCGACCACGCGGCGCACCGGGACGCGGTGGGCCGGGCGCTGGCGGCGTACGAGGAGCTGGGGGACCGGTGGGGGGTGGCGGCGGCGCTGTGCCTGCGGGCCAAGCTCGCGGTGGGCCGCGGCGACCTCGCGGCGATGGAACGCGACGGCGAGCGCGGCCTGGCCCTCTTCCGCGAGCTGGGGGACGAATGGGGGCAGGTCGAGGCCATGGACGTGCTCGACCGGCTGGCCGAGATCCGCGGCGACTACGAGCGGGCGGCCCGGCTGCGGCAGGAGGCGCTGCGGCTGGCCGAGGGGCTGGGGTTCGACGTGTCGTTCAAGCTGGCCGCGCTCGGCCGGCTCGCGCTGCTCACGGGCGACTACGAGCGGTCCGACGACTACCACGGGCGGGCCAGGCGGCTGGCGGTGGCGCAGTCGTACCGGTCGGCGGAGGAGAACGCGCTGCTCGGCCTGGCCATGAGCGCCCGCAGGCAGGGGCGGTACGAGGAGGCGGAGTCGTACCTGCTGTCCGCGCTCGACTGGCTGCGGCAGGTGCGCGGGACGCCAGGGACGGCGTTCGTCATGGCCGAGTGGGGGTTCGTGGCCGAGCAGCGCGGCGACGCCGAGACGGCGCTGGCGCGCCAGCGCGAGGGCTACGCGAACGCCCGCGCGACGGGCGACCCGCGGGCCGTCGCGCTGGCCCTGGAGGGGCTTGCGGGCGCGTTGTCGATCGCGGGCCCCGGGCGCCTGGCGGAGGCGGCGCGGAAGCTGGGACGGGCCGCGGCGCTCCGGCGGTCCGTCGGCGCGCCCCTTCCCGCCGGCGAACGCCATGACGTGGACCGGATCACCGCCCGCCTGCGCGCCGCCCTGGGCGAGCCGGAGTTCGCCGGGTCCTTCGCGGCGGGAGAGCGGGACCCCGGTGAAGGCCCGGCCGGACAGCCGGCTGGGTCAGGGGAGCGGGAACTCGGCGATCACTTCCCAGGGGCCCTCGGGGGACGGGCCCGCGTAGAGCCTGCCGCCCAGCGCCTCCACCCGCTCGGCCATGCCGACCAGCCCGAACCCGCCGCCCAGCCGGGACACCCGCGGGTCTGAGGCGACCGAGCCGAAGTTCCGCACCCGCAGCACGACCACCCGCTCGTACCGCCGCAGATCGGCCTCCACCCACGCGGCGCGGGTGGCGTGCTTGCGCACGTTGGTGAGCGACTCCAGCAGCACCCGGTGCAGCGTCGTCATCACCTCGGGCGGCAGCGTGCGGTCGTCGATGCCCGACCCGATCTCGAACGCGACCTTCGGCCCCTCGACCGAGAACCGCTCGGTCAGCAGCCGCAGGTCGGCCAGCGTCGTGCCGGGCCTGCGGTCGGCCTCGTCCTCGGTGCGCAGGACGGTGACCATGCGCCGCATCGAGGTCAGCGCCTCCGACCCGGCCGAGGCGATCGCGTCGAGCGCGGGCAGCACGGCCTCGGGCTTGTGCTCGGCGACCGTACGCGCGGCCTGGGCCTGGACGACGATGCCGGTGATGTGGTGGGCGACCAGGTCGTGCAGCTCCCTGGCCAGTTCCAGGCGTTCGGCCCGGCGTACGGAGTGCACCGCCTCGGTCCGGCGTTCCTGCTGGAACCGCAGGTAGCCGCCGATGCCCGCGGCCATCGACCACCCCGCGAACAGCAGGAACGCGAACGCCAGCCCCGCGGTGGGGTAGTCGCGCCTGGCCGACTCGGCCATCAGCACGCCCAGCCCCACGAGCGACAGCACCGCCGCCCGCCGTACCGGCTCGACGTGCCGCAGCACGCCGATGAGGAGGATCAGCAGCGACCCCGTCTCGGCCATGCCGGGCGCGCCCAGCGCGTCGACCGACGCGATGACCAGCGACACGGCGAAGGACAGCCCCAGCAGCGCGCAGAAGCCCTCAAGACGGTGGCGGCGGCGCAGGACGACCGCCGCGATCCCGGCCGCGCCGCAGAACGGCACGAACCACTGCAACCCCCCGGTGCTGACGGCGATGGCCAGGTCGAGCATCAGCATCAGGCCGAGCCAGCCGAGCATCGCGATCTCGCTCAGCCGCCGGACCCAGTACACGATGCCTTTCGAATCCCCCACGCCACGAGAGTAGGCCGGAAGTCGGACAACTCGTATCAACCGATCGGCCGACCCGGCCGCCGCCGGACCAGCCCTTCAGCGGAGGCGGCGGTGACGGCCCCTCGGCGATGCTGGAACACGTCGGAAGGGGGACAGGACATGGTTGTCATCGGGTTCGTTCTGCTGGGGTTGGGACTGGTCGTCACGGCGCTGCTCGCGCTGGCCGACCCCGTGCTGCTCTCGCGCATCAACGGTGAGGAGGCGGAGGGCGCCAGCGGCCGCCACATCGACGTGGAGGTCGTACGGCTCAGCGCCCCGGCCGTCCCGGCCGCGACGGCCGCGACGGCCCGCGAGCCCCGGGCGGCCTGAGCCTTCGAGAACGTGGCCCGCGCGGGCATGGCCGCGCGGGTCCGGGCGGGCGCCGTCGGGGGACGGGCCCCGCCACCGGCCCGCGATCCGCTGGGGAACGGATCGCGGGCCGCTTTCCGTTAACGTGGGGCCTATGACCAACGGTTTTGAGACCCTGGCGATCCACGCAGGTCAGGAGCCCGACCCGCTGACCGGCGCGGTCGTGCCGCCGATCTACGCCACGTCCACCTACAAGCAGGACGGCGTGGGCGGCCTGCGTTCGGGATATGAGTACAGCCGCTCGGCCAACCCCACGAGGACGGCGCTGGAAGAGGCGCTGGCCGCCGTGGAGGGCGGCGCGCGCGGGCTGGCGTTCGCCTCGGGCCTGGCCGCCGAGGACACCCTGCTGCGCACGGTGTGCCGGCCGCAGGATCACGTGATCATCCCCAACGACGCGTACGGGGGCACGTACCGGCTGTTCGCCAAGGTGCACGAGCGCTGGGGCCTGCACTACGACCCGGTCCCGCTGCACGACCTCGACGCGGTGGCGGCGGCCATGACGCAGAAGACGAAGATCGTGTGGGTCGAGACGCCCACCAACCCGCTGCTCGGCATCGCCGACATCGCCGCCCTGGCGCAGCTGGCCCACGAGAACGGCGCGCTGCTGGTCGTGGACAACACCTTCGCCTCGCCGTACCTGCAGCAGCCCCTGGCGCTCGGGGCCGACGTGGTCGTCCACTCCACCACCAAGTACGTCGGCGGCCACTCCGACGTGGTGGGCGGCGCGCTGATCGCGCGGGACAAGGGCCTCGGCGACGAGCTGACCTACCACCAGAACGCGATGGGCGCGGTGGCCGGCCCGTTCGACGCCTGGCTGACGCTGCGCGGGCTCAAGACCCTCGGCGTGCGCATGGACCGCCACTGCGACAACGCCGAGCGCGTCGTCGACCTGCTGCTCGCGCACCCGCGCGTGACCCAGGTGCTCTACCCGGGCCTGGCCGAGCACTCCGGCCACGAGGTCGCCGCCAAGCAGATGCGGCGCTTCGGCGGCATGGTGTCCTTCCGCGTGGCGGGCGGCGAGGCCGAGGCCGTGGAGGTGTGCAACCGGGCCAAGCTGTTCACGCTCGGCGAGTCGCTGGGCGGCGTCGAGTCGCTCATCGAGCACCCGGGCCGGATGACGCACGCCTCCGCGGCGGGCTCGCCCCTGGAGGTGCCGAACGACCTGGTGCGCCTGTCGGTCGGCATCGAGACGGTCGACGACCTGCTCGCCGACCTCACCCAGGCCCTCGGCTAAGGCGTCGGGACGACCATCAGGAAGAGGATCACCAGCCAGATCACGGCCAGCAGGCCGCTGATCGCCGCGACCCGTCCGGTCTGCACCTTCGCGTCGTCCTCCGCGTTCTCGCTCTCGAGCGCGCGGAGGGCGGTGCGCAGGTCGCGGTCGATGATGACCAGCAACACGATCGCCACGATGAACAGCGTCATCGACGCCGTCATGTACCACAGGCCGAGCACGCCGTTCCCGACGACGACGCCCAGGGCCACGCCGAACACCAGCACACCCAGGCTGGCCAGGCTGTAGATCCTCGTGGTGCGCTGGATGTTCCGCAGGACGGGCACGTTGTTGGTGCGGATGGCCCGCGGAGCCGCCATCGTCGCGGCGGTCAGCGGGCCGATCGTGAAGATGGCGAAGCCGATGTGCAGCCAGAGAAGCAGGGACATGCGCCTGAGACTAGTCCCCGACGATCTCGGTCGGCGGCTCGACACTCTCTTTAACCTGCGAGGAGCAACGCATGATGAGCTCCGTGGCCGCCACCGCTACGGCCATCAGGGTGATCAGCAGGATCGTGGCAATCATGGGCTCTCCTCCTTCCCCGTGTCCCACGTAAATATCGTCCGTAATGACTAGACGGACGTGCAACGGAATAAGTTCGCCACGGGTATGGTTGGTCACCGTCGCTTTTTTCTTACCTTCAGGGCACAAGGGGGTGCCGTCCGTGGCCATCAGGCATGTCGAGCCGTACACCGACGAGTGGCTGCAGCAGCCGGTGGGCTATGTGGAGCGCGTCGTCGACCTGCTCGGAGCCGAGGTGGCCGACTGGTGGGAAGGCCCCTGCGATCCGCGTCACGCCACGGTCAGGCTGACCGACGGCCACGCACTGGTGTGGGACGAGGAGAGCGGCTGGCGGCTCGGCCGCTTCGTCTCCGGCGGGGCGGGCACGCACACCGAGCTGACCGGCGTCCGTTACCTGGGCCATGGGCTGCTGCCCCGGCCGGAGCGCGTCCCGTCGGCTCTTGTCGACGCGCGGGCGGGAGTGGGGGCCAGCTCGGCCTGGCGGCCCTGTTACCGGTCGCACCGCAACTGCCGCGACGGGTTCGACGTGGCCCTCGACTTCTACGCCCGCCTGATCGAAGCCTGACAAACCCCAAGGCAAGGGCCTCCGCCCCGGGGGCACTGCGCGCCGAAGGGCTCCGGGCTCTGCTTCCTCGGGGGAGCCGAGCTCCCCCGAACCCCCTCGCCGGTGGCTGCCGCCCGCCGGTACCCCGCCCATCCCGCCGGGCACGAGGTGTGACGGCCCCCGCATGTTCCGGCGCATCGTCCCGCCGAACCGGCTCTCTCCCGAACGGCCACCTCTTACCCTGAGCCAGAAGGCAGCAGCCGGCTTCCCGGGAAGGGGACTCCCATGAGCTCCGCCGGTACGAACATCCTGATCCTGGACGACGGCGGCATCGGCCCCCGCATCGCCGAAGCCAGAAAGCTGGCCGGGTTGACACAGGACGGCCTGGCCCTGCTCGTGCCCTGCTCCAAGAGCCTGGTCTCCCAGGTCGAGCGCGGAAGCAAGCCCGCGACCCCCTGGTTCATCGCCGCCGTGGCCAGGGCGTTGCGCATCGGCGTCACCGAACTCACCGGACAGCCCTACCGGGGCTCCACCGCACCGGCCGACCGGGCGCACGCCGGCATTCCCGCCGTCCGCATCGCGCTCAACCACTGGGACGTCCCGCCTGAGCTCGCGGTGGAGCCCAGAGCGCTCGACGCGATGGCCGATGACGTTCGCCGGGTCGGCGTCCTGCTCGACAGGATCGACTACGCCGAACTCGGCCGGGCGCTGCCGGGCCTGATCGAGGAACTGTCCGCCGTCCTGCACGGCAGCGAGGGCACGACGCGCCGGACCGTGGCCGAGATGATGATGTACGCCTTCGTGGCGGCCAAGTCGGTCGCCTACCGTCTGGGATACGTCGATCTCGTCTCCGTCGCCGTGGATCGTGCGGCGCAGGCCGCGCGCGAGACCGGCAAGCCGGAACTGCTCGCCTATGTCGCCGAGGAGCGGGCCCAGGTGTTCTTCGGCTCGGCGGCCCACCGCGCGGGACTCACCTTCCTCGAACGCGCCCACCAGGAGTTCGACCACCTGGTCTCGGACAGCGAACCGGGGCTGGCCGTCCTGGGCTCGATGCACCTGAGGTCCGCCATCCTGTCCGCCCGGCTGCGCCCACGAGGGACGGACGCGTGGGAACACCTGGCGGCGGCGCGTGAGTACGCCTCGCGCATCGGCCGCGACACCAACCACCACGGCCTCGCCTTCGGGCCCGGCAACGTGCGCATCCACGAGATAGCGGCCGCCATCGAGCTGGAGGACCCCGACGAGGCGCTGCGGCGGAACGAGGGCTTCACGCCGCCCCGATCCCTCCCGCCCGAGAGGTCTTCGCACCACTACATCGATCTCGCCCGGCTCCAGCTCATGGCCGGCCGGCCGGATCGTGCCCTCGACTCGCTCAGGCGCGCGGAGCGGCTGTCCCCGCAGCACACGGCGTACCACCCGATGGCCCGCGAGACGGTCACCGGCCTGCTGCGAGCGCATACGCGCGTTCCGGAGCCCCTGCGTTCGCTGGCGCGACGCATCCGGCGGACCACCCCCTAGAGAAGTCGCACACAGCGTGTGACTTTCCTTCCGGCGACGTCCGTAGTTTCGGTCACGTGCCGCGACATGACGACGTACCGAACCCCGGGCAACCGGGGCGCTTGAGAGCCCGTCCGACGTCCCAGGGCCGCGTGCCGGTGCGGCTGTCCGCCTGGGCCACGGCCCGTTCAGCGGTGGCGGGACCGTGGCCGTGAGCGCGCAGCTGGTGCGGGCCGGCAACCCTGGCTGGCACATCCATGACGTGACCGGAGGCTGGGTGGCCGTCCGCCGGAGCCCGGTTCCCCGCGGAAGCGTGCTGTCCAACGTCCGCTGTGGGGCGACGCTGGACGAGCTGGCCGAGAACCTGGCCGAGGAGACCAGGATCGAGACGACGGCCGCTCGTCGTCACCCGGCGTTCAGCCGTAGGGCGAAGTGAACGTCCCGGCTCCGGAGGAATGCCGATGAGCGAAGGCGCTCCCTCCGGTCAGCGGGAGCGGCGGAGGCGGAGGAAGTCGCTGACGACGTATTCGCCGAGACGGTCGGCGCTCGGTGAGAACACCCGGCCGCCGTTCCTGCGGGCCACCTCGTCCACGAACTCCTTCAGCCGGTCGTCGGCCGCCAGCATGAAGACGTTGATCGTGGCCCGCCGCCGCGTCATCTTGTCCACCTCGGCCAGCGTCAGCTCCAGCGTCTCGTGCGACGGCGGCCACTCGAAGGCCGATCTGCCGTTGCGCATGAGGTGGGCGGTCGGCTCGCCGTCGGTGACCACCAGCACCACCGGCTCGAAGTCGGGGTGGCGGTCGAGGTGGCGGCCGGCGATCAGG
This sequence comes from Nonomuraea sp. NPDC049624, assembly GCF_040675255.1. NCBI lineage: Bacteria > Bacillati > Actinomycetota > Actinomycetes > Streptosporangiales > Streptosporangiaceae > Nonomuraea > Nonomuraea sp. NPDC049624. Next base: position 89,397 of record NZ_JBFAOR010000011.1, read on the forward strand.
AGGGCGTGGTGGAGGTTGGTGCCCTGGACCATGTCCCAGTCGAGGCCGGCCAGCTCGTCGGGCTGCAGGACCCTGGCGTAGTTGGAGAAGCCGATGATCTGCACGGCGTCCTGCGGGAACTTGGAGGCCACCAGCGCCTGGAGGGCCAGTGCCGTCTGCTTGGCCGCGGCCCACGTGCCGCGCAGGGCCATCGAGTAGGACAGGTCGACCAGCAGGCACACCGCCGCCGCGCTGCGGCGTTCGGTCTCGGAGACCTCGAAGTCGTCGACGGACAGCCGCACCCGGGCCCGCCCGTCCTGCGGGGCGGTGGCCACGCCGCCGCTGCGCACGCCGTTGACCAGCGTGCGGACGACGTCGATCGGCTGCTCGTCGCCGAAGCGCCACGGACGGGTGGAGCCGGTCAGCTCGCCGGCCGAGCCCGCGTCGTGCTGGTCGTGGTCGCCGCGCCGGCCCGCGTCGAGGGAGGAGAACACGCGTCGCAGCGCGGTCTCGCCGAGCCGCCGGACCGCCTTCGGGGTCAGCTCCAGCTTGCCGCGGCGGCGCAGCAGATAGCCCTGCTCCTCCAGCTCGCGTTCGATGCGCTTGAGCGCCTCCAGGTCGTCGACCGCCGCCCGGCCCAGGGCGCGGCGCACGGCGGCCTCGTCGATGTCGTCGAGCCGCGCGCCCGGGTAGTCCTGGCGCAGGGCGGTCTCCAGCTGGGTGAGGTCGGCCAGCTCCTCCAGGGCGGTGACGGCGTCGCCCATGGCCAGGGGCTCCTCGCCGGTCAGGCGCTCGGGGGCGTTCCAGGCCAGGTCGGGACGGCGGGCGTGCAGGGCCTCGCCGAGGCGGCGCATCTGGTCGGACAGGCCGGCCTGGTCGAGGGTCTGGTTGATGAGACTGGACAGCTCCTCGCGCTGGCGCGGGGTCATCGAGGCCAGCATGCGCTGGGTGGCGGCGGCCCGCCGGGCCAGGATGTCGACGAGTTCCTCAAGGTTTCGGGGCGTTTCTGGGAACAAATCGCCATATTTCGCCATAAAGGCGTCAAAGTCTTCTGGGGTGTGCTCGCCCCGGGTGTCCCTGTCCAGCATGTCGTTCAGATCGGACATCATCTGCCGGACGCGGGCCATGGCCTCGGGGTCGGGGTTGGCCAGCGCGTCGCGCAGCCCTCTGAACTGGCTGTCGAGCACCTCGCGCCGAAGCAGGTCGCGCAGCTCCTCGAACGTCTGGCGGGCCGCCGCCGAACGCCACTCGTACGAGCTCAGCTCCTGGATGGCGCTCGCGGTGTCCTCGGGCAGCCCGTCGAGCCCGGCCTCGCGCAGCCGCGCGTCGTCGGACGGGTCGGGGAACAGCTCGGCCCGCTCCTGCCCGATCGCCTTGTCCAGCAATGCCCGCGCGCGTTCGAGGGTGCCGTCGAGCCGCCCGCGCTCGCGCAGGTCCCTGCGCCGCCTGCGGACCTCCTTGAGCATGTCGTCGAGCCCCCGCCGGTCCTGGCTGCCGGGCAGCCCGCGCTTGAGCAGGTCGCGCAGCGCGTGGACCGGCGTCGAGCCGGACAGGATCGCGTCGCCCATCTCGTCGAGGGCCGCGCGTACGTCGTAAGGAGGGGCCAGGGGGTCGGGGCCGTCGTGGTATTCGCCGTAGCGGAAGGCCATCACGCTTCCACGCTAACCCCAACCCGCCCCCGCCCGTCTACGGACGCCTGGCCACTTCCCACACCTCGACCGCGCTGTTCGCGTCGGGCGTATAGCTCACCTGCACCTGCACCGCGCGCCCGGCCCCCTTGAGGGCCCTGGTCAGATCGGCCGACTCGCAGGGCAGCGTGCCGAGCCCGCGCTTGTCGACGCCGGCCGGCTTCCCGGACACCCAGCGGTCGCCGCAGCGGGCGGTGGCCCGGTAGAAGGACGTCAGGTACGTGTAACCCAGCTTGAGCTGCTTGCCGCCGGTGCTGAACAGGACCGTCGCGTCGTCGACGCGCTTGACCGTGCCGCGCGCGGTGACCGGCTCCGGCCAGGCGTTCAGCAGGAACTCCTGAGCCTTGACGGCTCTGCCGCCCTCGTACTCCACGCGCAGCGGGACCGCGCCCTCCCGGAGCCCGACGGTCAGCTGGGCGGGCTTGCACGACGTACGGCCCAGGCCGTCGCGGTCCAGCGCGACGCGGCCCTCGGTCTCCTTCAGGTCGCAGGCCGTCGTCACCCGGCTGTAGGCCGCGCGGGTGTAGTCGAGCTTGAGCTCCGCGGCCCCCGGGATCGCGGTCAGCTTGTAGAGCACGTTGCCGCCGCGCCGCACCTTGGCCGGCTTCATGGGCACGATCCGCAGGCTGCCCTTGCCGTCGGCCCAGGCATAGCCGTAGGCGGTCTTGGCGGCTGCCCTCGTGGAGGCCGCCTGCGCGGGCAGCGCGAGGCCGCCCAGGACGAGGCCGACGGCGGTGGCATGGATGAGCAGGCGCATGGGCGGTTCCCCCCGGAGTCGTGATCAACCAAACACTACGACGCGGGAAACCGCCCGTTTGTTCACGTCCTGTAGATCGTGACCCCGTCGAGGTCTTCCTTTGACAGCCGCCGCATCAGGTAGAGACCTTCCAGCGCGAACTCCAGGGCCGCCGCGGCGTGCCCCGGGGACTCCTCGCCGGCGCCCATGCCGAGCCTGGACATGATCTTGGCCAGGCCGCTGACCGGCCCGATCCGGTGCAGCAGCTCGGCCGCGGCCACCATGTCGCCGGACTCCACCTGGTTGCCCTCGGCGAACTTGTCGGTCACCGGGGCCAGGTCCATGCCGCCCAGCCTGTTCCTGAACGTCTCGGCCGTGGCCCGGCGCAGCAGGTGGGCCAGGATCTCGGTCTCCCTGCCCTCCTCGCTGACCTCGAACTCCACCTTGCCGCGCAGGCTGTGGACGACGCAGGCCAGGTCGCAGACGCGCGTGACGGCCTGGTCCTCGCCCTTGATCGCCGACCTGCGCACGGCGGAGGCCGCGGCGGTCTCGGCGGCGGCGATCGAGAAGCGCGCCGAGACGCCGGACCGGGCGTCGACGGCCGTGGACTCGCGGACCAGCCGGGTGAACCTGGCGATCACCTCGATCAGGTGCTCGGGCACGTCGGCCCCGATGTCGGGCACCGACTCCTGGCGGATGAGGGTGAGCTCGTCCTCGACGGTGAGCGGGTAGTGGGTGCGGATCTCGGCGCCGAAGCGGTCCTTCAGCGGCGTGATGATGCGACCCCTGTTGGTGTAGTCCTCGGGGTTGGCGCTGGCGATGAGCAGGATGTCGAGGGGCAGGCGCAGGTTGTAGCCGCGCACCTGGATGTCGCGCTCCTCCAGCACGTTGAGCAGCGAGACCTGGATGCGCTCGGCCAGGTCGGGCAGCTCGTTGACGGAGAACACGCCGCGGTTGGTGCGGGGGACCAGGCCGTAGTGGACGGTCTCGGGGTCGCCGAGGGTGCGCCCCTCTGCGATCTTGATGGGGTCGACGTCGCCGATGAGGTCGCCGACGGAGGTGTCGGGAGTGGCGAGCTTCTCGCCGTAACGCTCGTCGCGGTGCTTCCACGCCACCGGCAGCTCGTCGCCCAGCTCGCGCGCCAGGGTCTTGCAGCGCGTGCAGGCGGGTGCGTACGGATGGTCGTTGATCTCGCAGCCCTCGACCACCGGGGTCCACTCGTCGAGCAGGCCGGTGATCGTGCGGATGAGCCGCGTCTTGCCCTGCCCTCGCTCACCGAGCAGGACCAGGTCGTGCCCGGCGAGCAGCGCCCGCTCCAGGTGTGGCAGGACGGAGTCGTCGAAGCCCACTATGCCGGGGAACCGGGGCTCGCCGGCCCGCAGCCTGGCCAGCAGGTTTTCCCGGACCTCGGCCTTGACGCTGCGATGAACGTGGCCGCTCTCCCGCAACTCGCGGAGAATACGTGGCTGATGCACGGGATCGAGACTACGTCCCCCGCGAGAAATGCGGCAGAGAGTTTCGCATCTGGCGGAGATTTCGGATCTTGACCTATTGCGTGACGGTTCGTACGCGTGCTTGTCCCTTTAGTGGGGAGAATCGGGCCTAGGGAACATACACATGTCGAGGGAGGCGAGACGCGTGGCCTTGATGACAAGCCGCTTCGCCGACGGCCTCGCCGTGGGTTCCGACCTGGTGGAGGCCGCGGAGAGCGCCGTCGGTCAGGCACTGTCGAGGCTCAGCGGCCAAGCCGACCTGGTCTGCTTCTTCATCTGCGGCGAGGACCCCGAGGACGTCGCCAGAGCCGGCCAGGCCGCGATGAAGCTGGCGCCCGAGGCGCACGTGATCGGATGCAGCGCCACCGGGGTGATCGGCGACGGGCAGGGGGTCGAGCTGACGCCCGCGGTGAGCGCGTGGGCGGCCACCCTGGAGGGGGCCGGGCTCACCACGTTCGCCCTGGAGACGCTGGCGGCCGAAGACCGGTTCGTGGTCGTCGGGCTGCCCGAGCGCACCGGCGACGACCACGTGGCGATCCTGCTGGCCGACCCGTACACCTTCCCGACCGACGCGTTCGTGGAGCGTTCGGTCGACGTGCTCGGCGACCTGCCGCTGATCGGCGGCCTGGCCAACGGGCTGCAGGGCAGGGGGTCCGTACGGCTGTTCGCGGACGGCAAGATCTACACCGAGGGCGCGATCGGCGTCCTGCTCAGCGGGCCGGTCAAGATCAGTACGGTGGTCAGCCAGGGCTGCCGCCCGATCGGCCCCAGCATGGTGGTCACGGCCTCGGAGGAGAACCTGCTGCTCGAACTGGCCGGTCAGCCCGCGCTGGCCCGGCTGGAGGACATCGTCAGCGAGCTCGACGAGGACGACCGCGAACTGGTCGCCGCCGGCCTGCAGATCGGCGTGGCCATGGACGAGTACGCCGAACGCCACGAACGCGGCGACTTCCTCATCCGAGGCGTCATCGGCATCGACCCCGAACGCGAGGCCGTGGCCATCGGGGACATCGTGGAGATCGGCCGTACCGTGCGCTTCCAGGTCAGGGACGCGGCCACCGCCGACGAGGACCTGTACGACCTGCTCGACGCCCACCGCGAGGAGCTCGGCAAGGTCGACGGCGCGCTGCTGTTCTCGTGCAACGGCCGGGGCTCGGCGATGTTCGGCACCGCCGACCACGACCCGGTCGCCCTGCGCGACACGCTGGGACCGATCGGCGTCGCGGGCTTCTTCGCCGCGGGCGAGGTCGGGCCGGTCGGCGGCCACAACCACGTGCACGGGCTCACGGCCTCCGTGCTGGTCTTCTCCAGCGCCGCGGAGCCGGAGCTGTCGTGATCCTGGCGATCGACGTCGGCGGCACCAAGATGGCCGCCGGGCTGGTGGCCCCTGACGGCACCGTGATCACCTCCCGCCGCGCCGCCACCCCCCAGAACGCCGACGCCGAGACGCTGTGGCGCACCCTCACCACCCTCATCGACCCCTTGTCGGCCCGCGCCGAAGGGGTGGGCGTGGGCTGCGGCGGGCCGATGACCTGGCCCGACGGCGAGGTCTCGCCGCTCAACATCCCCGGCTGGCGCGACTTCCCGCTGCGCGCCCGGCTGGCCGGCCGGTTCCCCGGCTTACCGGTACGCCTCCACAACGACGCCATCTGCCTGGCCATCGCCGAACACTGGCAGGGCGCCGGCCGGGGCAGCGCCGACATGCTGGGCATGGTGGTCTCCACCGGCGTCGGCGGCGGCCTGATCCTGGGCGGACGCCTGGTCAACGGCGGCACGGGCAACGCCGGCCACATCGGGCACGTCGTTGTCGAACCGGACGGCGGCCCCCGCTGCGGCTGCGGCGGCCACGGCTGCCTGGAAGCGGTCGCCCGCGGCCCCGCCCTCACCACCTGGGCCCTTACCCACGGCTGGACCCCCAGCGTCGGCCCGGAGCCCTTGGCGGCGACCGAGGGTGGGGAGGCCACCGAGGGCGGGGAGGCGTCTGAGGGTGGGGAGGCGTCTGAGGGTGGGGAGGCGTCTGAGGGTGGGGAGGCGTACCGGGAGGATCGGGCGGTCACCGGGCGGGCGCTGGCGGCCGACGCGCGTGCCGGGGACCCCGTGGCGGTGCTGGCGATGCGGCGGGCCGGACGGGCGCTCGGGATCGCGATCGCCTCCGCCACCCACCTGTGCGACCTGGACCTGGTGACGATCGGCGGCGGCCTGTCGCAGGCCGGCGACCCCCTGTTCGACCCCCTGGAGGAGGCGCTGCGGGACCACGCCCGCATGGGCTTCGCCCGCCGCGTCAAGGTCGTGCCCGCCGCCCTCGGCCAGGAGGCCGGCCTGGTGGGCGCCGCCGCCCTCCTCCTGGCCGGCGGCGCCTACTGGCCCTCCACCCGCGACTGACCCCGCGACCGACTGTCGCAACGGCCCTCGCGACCGACTGTCGCGACGGCCCCCGTTGCCGATTGTCGCGACGGACCTCGCGGGAGGGGCGCCGGGCGGGCGCGAGCCGAGGGTGCGCAGGCCGCGACCCGCCCGGGTCCTGTCCGGGCCGCCCCCGCCGGAGGTCAGCCCTGCTGGGTGTGCTCGCTGAAGCCCTCGTCGTCGCCCGTGCCCGTACGGGTGCCGGAACGGTCGTCGTTCCGGTCGCCCGCCGGCGGGACGGGCATCGCGACCGGTTCGCACCGGGCCACCGCGCCCTGGACGATCTGCAACGAGGTGGACACCGGAGGCGCCTCGGGCCCGCTCCTGTCCAGGGTGACCGCCAGCACCAGGGTCTGCCCCGCCGGGACCTGCCCCTTCGCGATCCGGAAGGAGATGCCCTCCCCGCTCCTGCCGATGCTCGCCTCGAAACGCCCCTCGCCGCCCCCGTTCCGGCCGCGCGGCTCCTTGCAGGTCCGGCCGTACGGCAGGTAGTCCACCACCGCCTTGACCCCCGCCGCCGCCAGCTCGTCGGCCAGCCCGCCGGGGTCCCGGAAGGCGTTGATCTCCACGGCCACCCCGCCGTCGGCCGTGCCGGTCACCGCGTACGCGGGGCCGCCGCCGAACAGGCCGGTGGCCGTCACCGCGGCGACCACGGCGACCCCCGCAGCCGCGGCGGCGAGCCCCACGACCCTGCGCCGCGGCCGCCGGACGACCGGAGCCGTGACGGGCTGCGTCCCGGCCGCCATCTCCGCCTTGAGCGCGCCGAGCAACCGCTCCTCGAAAGTGTTCATGCCTGTCCCTCCACGTACCTGGCCGACGGCGAAGCGACGTTCTCCAGGGCGCGTCTGGCCCGGTGCAGGCGGACCCGCGCGGTCACCTGCCTGATGCCGAGGGCGGCGGCCGCCTCGGAGACGGTGAGCTGGTCGATCGCCACGAGCTCCAGCACCGCGCGTTCGCCCTCCGGCAGGCCCGCCATGGCCTCCAGGGCGCCGCGCATGCCGCGCTCGGCGTCGATCCGCTCCTCCATCCGGACGAGGTCGTCGTCGTCCATCAGCCGCCGCCCCGCGATCCGGCCGGCCGCCCGCGCTTCCCTGGCCGACCTGCGGAGCTGGGCCGACACCACGTTGCGGGCCACGCCGTACAACCACGCGGTCTGGCTGCCCCGGCCCGGCACGTAGGTGTGGGCCGAGTCGAGGGCCGCCAGGAAGACGTCGGCGGTCAGGTCGGCGGCCAGGTGGGGATCGCTCACCCGCCGGACCACGAACCGCATGACGACGTCGACATGACGGCGGTAGAAGGCCTCGAAGGCCGCCGGGTCCTCGTTGAGGCGCACTGGCCTCGCTCCCTTCGTCGTTCGCCCTTACACCTGTACTTGGACCGGGCGAAGGAAAGCGTTTCGGCGCAGGTCAGGCGAGGGTGGGGCGGCGCGGCTGGAAGAGCCACGCGTCGAAGAGCGGGTCGAGGTCCTTGCCGGACAGCCGCTCGGACAGGTCGACGAACTGCCGCGTGGTGACGTTGCCGTAGCGGTGTTCGGCGGTCCAGGTCTTGAGCAGCTTGAAGAACGTCGGGTCGCCGACCGCCTTGCGCAGGGCGTGCAGCGCCATGCCGCCGCGGGTGTAGACCGACTCGTTGAACAGGTCAGCGGGCTTGGCCCGGCCCGGCGGGTAGGACCACATCGGGTCTTTGGCGCCGCGGTTGTAGAAGTCCTTGAAGATGGTGTCGGCGGTCTTCTTGCCCCGGTGCTCCGACCACAGCCACTCCGCGTACGTCGCGAAGCCCTCGTTGAGCCACAGGTCCTTCCACCGCTTGATGGTCAGGCTGTCGCCGAACCACTGGTGGGCCAGCTCGTGGGCGATGATGCCCTCGTCGGGGTCGAAGCCGCCGTAGAGGGGCTTGGTCTGGTTCTCCAGGGCGTAGCCGGCCGAGTAGTCGTCGACGATGGCGCCGGTCGAGGAGAACGGGTAGGGGCCGAAGACCGTGCTCCAGTAGTCGGTGATCTCGCCCGAGACGTTGTAGACGCGGTCGAGGCCGGTCTTGAACTTCGGATCGACGGCCGCGTACGTCGGGATGCCGCCCGGCGAACGGCCCTGCCGCACCTCGAACTTGCCGATCGTGGCCGTGGCGAGATAGGTGGCCATCGGGTGCCGCTCGCTCCACCGGTAGGTGGTGCGCCCGCCCGCGGTGGACGGCGACGCGCTCTGCTCGCCGTTGGCCACGACGGTCAGGCCGGCGGGCACGGTGACCGTGAAGTCGAACGTGGCCTTGTCGGCCGGGTGGTCGTTGCTGGGGAACCAGGTCTTGGAGCCGTTGGGCTCGGAGGCCACGAACGCGCCGTCGGCGGTGGGGATGAACCCGTACGTGCCCAGGTTGGCGGTGTCCTTGGCGGGCGTGGGGCTGCCGGAGTAGGAGATCTCGGCGGTGAACGGCGAGCCGGCGGTCAGCCGCGCGGCGGGGGTCACGGTCAGCTCGCCGTCCTTGCGGGAGAAGCGCGCGGGCGAGCCGTCGACGCTGACCTTGGCGACGTCGAGGCCGGTGAGGTCGAGGTTGAAGCTCGACAGGTCTTGGGTGGCCTTGGCGCTGATCTTCGTCAGGCCGGTGAGCCGCTTGGTCGCCGGGGTGTAGTCGACGGTCAGCGAGTAGTGGGCGACGTCGTAGCCGCCGTTGCCGTCCTGGGGGAAGTCGGCGTCGCCGATGCCCGGCGCGCCCGTGTGGCGGCCGGCGGCCGGGCGGGGCGGCGACCCGTCGGTGGGCGCGCACGCGAGCACGCTGACCAGCGCCACCAGCACGGCCGCGCCGCGTCTCCTGATCCGCATAGGTGAACCAGCCCCCTTCAGCCCGTGACCGGAATCTTACGCTGGGTCACGCGCTCCCGACGACCCGTCACGGTGGACAGGGAACAGCCGGAGGCGCCGGCGGCTTCCCGCCGCCGGCGCCTCTTCAGCCCAGAAAGTGGTGGTGGTCCCATAAAATCCAGATCACCACCACTAAGTCGGGACAAACTAAAGGTTGCCCCTTCGTTCCTGCTCGCGCTCGATCGCCTCGAACAGGGCCTTGAAGTTGCCCTTGCCGAACCCGAGCGAGCCGTGCCGCTCGATCAGCTCGAAGAAGACCGTGGGACGGTCCTGGACGGGCTGGGTGAAGATCTGCAGCAGGTAGCCGTCCTCGTCGCGGTCGACCAGGATCTTGCGCTTCTTCAGCTCCTCGATCGGCGCCCTGACCTGCCCGATGCGCTCGCGCAGCTCGGGGTCGTCGTAGTAGGAGTCGGGCGTGTCGAGGAACTGCACGCCCGCCGCGCGCATGTGGTCGACGGTGGTGAGGATGTCGTTGGTGGCCAGGGCGATGTGCTGCACGCCGGGCCCGCCGTAGAACTCCAGGTACTCGTCGATCTGCGACTTCTTGCGGCTGATCGCCGGCTCGTTCAGCGGGAACTTGACCTTCCGCGTGCCGTCGGCCACGACCTTGGACATCAGCGCCGAGTACTCGGTCGCGATGTCGTCGCCGACGAACTCGGCCATGTTCGTGAAGCCCATCACCTTGCGGTAGAACTCCACCCACTCGTCCATCTTGCCGAGCTCGACGTTGCCGACGCAGTGGTCGACCGCCTGGAACAGGCGTCCGGTCTTCGTCGCGGGCGGCGCGACGAGCGGCTCGGCCGGCACGTAACCGGGCAGGTACGCGCCCCCGTAGTTGGACCTGTCCACGAGCGTGTGCCGGGTCTCGCCGTAGGTGGCGATGGCCGCGAGCACCACCTTGCCGTGCTCGTCCTCCAGCGTGTACGGCTCCACCAGGCCCGTGGCGCCGTGGGCGACCGCGTAGGCGTACCCGGCCTCCACGTCGGGCACCTGGATGGCCAGGTCGATCACCCCGTCGCCGTGCTCGGCGACGTGCCTGGCCATGTCCGTGCCGGGCCGGATCGAGGCCCTGAACTCGAAGGTGGCGCTGCCCGAGGTCAGGACGTAGGCGACCTCGTCGCGGCTGCCGTTCTCCGGCCCGCGGTAGGCCACCAGTCGCATGCCGAAAGCGGTCGAGTAGTAGTGGGCGGCCTGCCGGGCGTTGCCCACGGCGAACACCACGGCGTCCATGCCGTTAACCGGAAAGACATCAGTCATACCCCTAACTCTCGATTTAGCTGGACGAGTTGTGCAACAGTTACTTGAACGAGTGCACAATCTGTCCACCCATCTCGGGTCAGAGTCGGAGAACTTGTACAGCATGACGATCGACGAACTGGACGCCCGGCTGATCTCGCTGCTGACCGCCGAGCCCCGGCTGGGCGTGCTGGAGTGCTCCCGCCGCCTCGGCGTCGCCCGCGGCACCGTCCAGGCCAGGCTCGACCGGCTGGTGGCCAGGGGGGTGATCACCGGGTTCGGGCCCGACGTGTCGCCCGTGGCGCTCGGCTACGACGTGACGGCGTTCGTCACCATGGAGATCAGGCAGGTCTCCGGGCACGACCCGGTCGCCCACCGGCTGGCCCACATCCCCGAGGTGCTGGAGGTGCACACCATCACCGGCGGCGCGGACCTGCTGTGCCGGGTGGTCGCGCGGACGAATGCCGATCTGCAAAGGGTCATCGACCAAATCGTGGATGTTCAGGGGGTGCTCAGGACTTCTTCGATCATCGCACTCGACACCCCGGTTCCTTACCGAGTGCTGCCTTTGGTCGCCGATGTTCCGCGCCGCGGCGGGCGCTAGACGTACCATCGCTTAGGGACGAGGCACCGTTATCGATCGTTTACCCTTGACATTCGCCCAGCTTGCGGGGGTTGGGCGAGGGTGTCTCAGAGGGGGGTCTCGGATGCGGGGCGGTGGTGGAAAAGGCATGCGGAAACGGCGCGTACTCCGAATAGTGTTGATCTCTTTCGGCGCCGGAATCGCCGTGCTCGCCGGTCTTTTCGCCATTGCGTGGGCGATGACTCCCATTCCCGACAGCACGCAGAAATCGGCCACCGCCGAAGGCTCGGTGATCTATTACCGCGACGGCAAGACAGTCCTCGCGCGGCAGGGCGTCGACCGCAGGAACGTCGAGCTGGCCAAGGTGCCCAAGCACGTGCGCGACGCGGTCATCGCCGCCGAGAACCGCTCGTTCTACAACGACGGCGGCGTCTCGCTCAAGGGCACCGCGCGGGCCGTCTGGTCCACCGTCACCGGGCAGCAGCTCCAGGGCGGCTCCACGATCACCCAGCAGCTCGTGCGCAACTACTACAGCGGCCTCAGCCAGGAGCGCTCGGTCACCCGCAAGTTCAAAGAGATCCTCATCGCGATGAAGGTCGACCAGTCCAAGTCGAAGGACTGGGTCCTGGAGCAGTACCTCAACACGATCTACTTCGGCCGCGGCGCCAACGGCGTCCAGTCGGCCGCGCGCGCCTACTTCGGCAAGGACGTCGACAAGCTCACCGTCGCCGAGGGCGCGTACCTGGCGGCGGTCATCCAGCAGCCCAGCCGGTTCGCCGACCCCGAGGGCGCCGACCTCGACGCGGCCCGCTCCCGCTGGCAGGCCGTGATCAACGCCATGGGCCAGACGGGCGCGCTGTCGCGCCAGCAGGTCGCCGCCGAGCGTTTCCCGGTGCTGAAGGCGCCCAAGAAGCCGTTCGAGCTCAAGGGCCAGGGCCAGTACATGCTCGACCAGGTCACCGCCGAGCTCAACCGGCGCGGCTACTCCGACGAGACCATCAACAGCGGCGGCCTGAAGATCGTCACGACGTTCGACAAGAAGCTCATGACGGCGGCCGAGCAGGCGGTCAAGGACGTGCTCCCGGACTCGACGCCGAAGAAGGTGCGCACCGGGCTGGCCGCCGTCGATCCGGCCACCGGCGAGGTCGTCGCCTTCTACGGCGGCCGCCACGACCAGGTCGGCGACTACGACAACGCGTTCTCGGCCAAGCGCATGGCGGGGTCGACGTTCAAGCCGTACACGCTGGCCGCCGCGCTCGACAACGGCTTCGACCTGTCCACCAGGGTCGACGGCAACTCGCCGCTGCGCGTGGCCTCGGCCGACAAGCCCATCCCCAACGACAGCGGCCGCTCCTACGGCCAGATCAACCTGGTCAGCGCCACCCAGAACTCCGTCAACACGGCCTTCGTCGACCTCGGCCAGAAGGTCGGCCTGGACAAGGTCGCGGAGGTCGCCGAAGCCGCGGGCATCCCCAAGGAGCAGTTGCAGGGGCAGCAGGCGTACGCCACCTTCCCGCTCGGCGTGTCCTCGGTCAGCGCCGTCCAGAACGCCTCGGGCTTCTCCACCTTCGCCAACAAGGGCGTGCACATGGAGGCCCACGTGGTGAAGTCGGTCACCGACGGCAAGGGCGAGAAGAAGACGGTCAAGCCCGTCGCCACGAAGGTGGTCAGCGAGCAGGCCGCCGCCGACACCGTCTACGCGATGCAGCAGGTCGTCAAGTACGGCACCGGCACCGCCGCCCGCCTCTACGACCGCCCGGTCGCCGGCAAGACCGGCACCACCGACGACTCCAAGAACGTCTGGTTCAACGGGTTCGTCCCGCAGCTCGCCGTCGCCGTGAACATGTTCCGCAGCGACGACCAGACCGTCACCATCCCCGGCTACGGCACGCAGTTCGGCGGCCAGCTCCCGGCGCAGATCTGGCGGGCGTTCATGACCGAGGCCATGGCCGGCGAGCCGGTCGAGGAGTTCCCCGAGCCCTCCCAGTACGGCTACGAGTCCTCCTACTCGCCGCCCGACCGCGGCCGCGACGTCCGCGACCAGCAGTCGACGCCGCCCGCCGACCAGAACGACTGGGGCAATCCCGACTCGGGCCCCACCGACCAGCAGCCGTTCGGCGACCCGGCGGTCACCGAGGCGCCCACCGACGACGGCTCCGGCGACAACGGCAGGACCGGCCGCGACCGCCAGGACGAACGCCCCCAGGACGCGCCCACGGCCCCCTCCGACCAGCCTCAGGGCCCCCCGGACGAGGGCCGCGACACCCAGCGCGACACCCAGCGCGACAACCTGGGCCGGCCGTCAGGCACCGGCTAGCTCGGCCCGCAGCTCCTCCACCGTGGTGACCGGCAGCCGGCAGGCGAACCCCCTGCACACGTAGGCGGCCGGCGCGCCGTCGACGGGCCCGCGCCCCTCCAGCAGCGCGGGGAAGGGCTCGCCGCCGGCCTCGCCGTCGCCGGGCGCGACCACCAGGCCGGGCACGTCGGCCAGCAGCGCCTCCCGGTGCAGGGCGGCCGTACGCGGGTCGGCGGGGTCGCCGACGACCGCCACCTCCACCGGCCCGTCGAGCGCCGCGCGGGCCACGGCCAGCCCCCAGCCGGCGAACCTGGCGTGCCGGTCGGCCAGCACCGACACCGTGGCGAGCGCGGCCGCGGCGGCCTCCCGGTGCCTGGCCGAGCCGGTCAGCGCGCCGTAGGAGAGCAGGGCCCCCGCGGCCGCGTACTGGCCGGAGGGCGTCGCGTTGTCGGTGGGGTCCTGTGGACGCTGGAACAGCCGTTCGGCGTCGTCAGCGGTGTCGTAGAAGCCGCCTGAGCCGTCGGAGAAGCGGTCGAGGACCGTGTCGAGCAGTGTCCCGGCCAGTCGCAGCCATTTCGTCGCGCCCGTCACGCCGTAGAGGGAGATCAGGCCCTCGGCCACGTTCGCGTAGTCCTCCAGCACGCCCGCGTTGGCGCCCGCGCGCCCGTCGCGGGAGGTGCGCAGCAGCCGCCCGCCGGTCGTGTGCACGTCCGCGAGCAGCTCGGCCGCCGCCGTGGCGGCCTCGACCAGGTCGGGACGCTCGAACACCACGCCGGCCTCCGCGAGCGCCGCGACGGCCAGGCCGTTCCAGGACGCCACGACCTTGTCGTCGCGGCCCGGCCGCACCCGCAGCTCCCTGGCCGCCAGCAGCCTGCCGCGCACGCCGGCGTACCGCACCGGGTCCTCGGGGTCGCGCGGGAGCTGGAGCACCGACGTGCCGTGCTCGAACGTGCCGGTGACGTCGAACAGCCCGGCGGCCCAGCGCCCGTCGTCGTCGCCCAGGACCTCGCGCAGTTCCTCGGGCGTCCAGACGTAGAACTTGCCCTCCACGCCCTCGCTGTCGGCGTCGAGGGCCGAGGCGAAGCCGCCCTCGGGCGTGCGCAGCTCGCGCAGCATCCAGCCGGCCGTCTCCAGCGCCACCCGGCGGGCCAGGTCGCCGCCGCCCGCCTTCCACCAGTGGGTGTACACCCGCAGCAGCAGGGCGTTGTCGTAGAGCATCTTCTCGAAGTGCGGGACCACCCACTCGGCGTCGACGCTGTACCGCGCGAAACCGCCGCCGAGCTGGTCGTAGATGCCGCCGCGGGCCATGGCCGCGAGCGTCCGGCCGCTCATCTCGCGCTCGCCGGAGCGCAGCAGGAACTCCAGGACCATCGACGGCGGGAACTTCGGCGCGCCGCCGAACCCGCCGTTGACCGGGTCGAACGACTCCCGCAGGTTGGCGACGGCCCGCTCCAGCGTCTCCGCCTCCGGCGTGCCGCCGCGCGGGAACGCGGTGTTCTGGTTGAGCGCCTCGACCACCTTGGCGCCCTGCGCCAGCACCGACTCCCGGTCGCCGGTCCACACCCGGTGGATCTCGGCCAGCAGGCGCCGGAAGTGGGGCCGCGGGAAGTACGTGCCGCAGTAGAACGGATGGCCGTCGGGCGTGGCGAACACCGTCATCGGCCAGCCGCCCTGCTGGGTCATGGCCTGGGTGGCGGTCATGTAGACGGCGTCGACGTCGGGCCGCTCCTCGCGGTCGACCTTGACGTTGACGAAGTGCTCGTTCATGAGGGCGGCCGTGTCGGCGTCCTCGAAGCTCTCGTGGGCCATCACGTGGCACCAGTGGCACGCCGAGTAGCCCACGCTGATCAGCAGCGGCACGTCCCGGCGCCGGGCCTCGGCGAACGCCTCCTCGCCCCACGGGTGCCAGTCGACGGGATTGCCCGCGTGCTGCAGCAGGTAAGGGCTCGTGGCGTCGTTCAACCGGTTCATCAGGACCTCCCCCGCTCACCCTAAACCGCGCCGCCGGGGCCGGCCCGCCACCCCCACGGCTGACTCGGGCAGGTCGGACGGCGTAGGTTACGGGCGTGGACATCGACTACGTCTGCGCCCACGCCGGCCGCCCGCCCGCCGCCGTCACGCGCAGGGACGTCGCCCGCGCGCTGCTGGCCGTGCCCTCGGGCGTGGCGCTGGTGGCGCTGCCCGATCTGCGGCGGGCCATGGTGGCGGCGGGCAACCCGCTCTCGCAGCCGTTCTGGGACTCCGCCAAGGCCACGCTCAGCTCCATCGAGGCCGGGGTGGCCACCGTCGGCGACGTGCAGCGCTGGGTCGAGTCCACCGGCACCGAGCCGATCCTCATGACGCCCAGCTACTTCGTCTGGCCCGAGGAGGACGAGCGCGGCCCGGTCGCGGCCGAGATGTTCGGGCGCATGGTCTCCTTCCTGGAGGAGCGCGTCGCCTCCGGCGAGATCGACCCGGACGCGCTGGCCCAGGGCGACCACGCCGCCCGCCGGGCGTACGAGGAGCTCCAGGAGCACTGGCTGGCCACGCCGCTGCCCGACGGCCGGGTGCCCGGCTTCGCGGTCAGCGACGAGCAGGACGAGGAGCTGTTCGCCGCCCTCGACGAGGAGGAGGCGTTCGCGCTGTCGGAGCTGCGCCGCATCGTCGGCGAGCTGCCCAAGGCGCCCGAGCTGCCCCTGGTCGAGCTGGAGCTGGCCGCCGCGCGCCTGCGCGTGCTGCTGGACCTGCCCGGCTACCCCGCGAACGTGCTGCGCGCCTGCGCCGGGTTCGAGGACCGGCCGATGCCGGACGACGACCGTGAGTTGTGGCTGGCGGTGGCGGCGGGCGTGGCCGGGCCGATCTCCGACCTGCCGGAGGCCGACGACGTGCCGGAGGAGTTCGCCGACCTGGAGGGGGAGCTCGGCCACGAGGACACCGCCCTGGCCAACCTGTGCGCGATCCAGCACGCCGACTGGCTGGCCGCGGTGGCGGCGCTGGCCCGCATGGGCCCCGGGGTGCTGGCCTCGCCGGAACGCCTGGCCAGGCTCATCGCCGAGTCCGACGACATCGAGTCGGGCGAGCAGGACGACGACAACCTCGACGCCACTGAGGGCCTGTTCGCCTCGGTGGTCAGCCTGTGGACCTACCTGGGCATCGTGGACGCCGACGAGGTGCTGACCCCGCTCGGCTGGTGGGGCCTGCCCAAGGCCCTGGAACGCGCCTGGTCACCCCGCGACTGACGGGTCGCTGTACTCCTTGAACTCGGGGTGACGCTCGATGTAGCGGGCCACGTACGGGCACAGCGGCACGATGCGCAGCCCGGTGTCGACGCTCGTGCGCAGCGCGTACTCCACCAGCCTGCTCGCCAGGCCCTGGCCCTCGTAGGCGGGCAGCACCTCGGTGTGCGTGAAGACGACTTTCGTGGGCAGCAGTCGATAGTCGGCGAACCCGGCGACCTTGCCGTCGACGAGGACCTCGAAGCGGCACTCCGTCGAGTTGTCGACTACTTCGATCGGCATCTATTCGGCTTTCTTGTCCGTGTCGCCCTCGTGCGGAACCTGGATCTTCGACATCTGCTTGTTCATCGACTTGATGAGGATGTAGAGGGCCAGCCCGATGAGGGCGACGACGGTGAAGCCGAGCAGACCCGGACTGACATCACCAGCTGCGAGAACTGTCACACCTTCAGTCTGCCACCCGTATGCCGTGGTCCGGTCAGTGGCAGGCGGGTGAGACGTCCTCGGCGTGGATGCCGGCGAACAGGTCGTCCTCGGGCAGCTCGGTGTCGACGAGCGAGCGCGCCAGGTGGTAGTCCTCGGTCGGCCAGATCTCCTGCTGCAGCTCGCGCGGGCAGACGAACCAGAAGCCGTCGGGGTCGACCTGGGTGGCGTGCGCGAGCAGCGCCTCGTCGCGGATCTGGAAGTACTCGCCGCACGGCACCCGCGTCGTCACCGGCCACTTGGCGGGCCGGTCCTCCCAGCGGGAGATCCAGTCGGAGTACGGGGAGCCGAGGCCGCGCTCGGTCATGGCCTCGTGCAGCGCCTCGAAGCGCTCCTTGGTGAAGCCCATCTGGTAGTAGAGCTTCATCGGCTGCCACGGGTCGCCGGTGCCGGGGTAGCGGTCGGGGTCGCCGGCCGCCTCGAACGCCTCGACGGAGACCTTGTTGGTCATGATGTGGTCGGGGTGCGGGTAGCCGCCGTCGTCGTCGTACGTGATGATCACGTGCGGGCGGAACTCGCGCACGGCGGCCACCAGCGGGGCCGAGGCGTCCTCAAGCTTCTGCAGCGCGAAGCAGCCCTCGGGCAGCTCCTCCTCCTCGCTCTCCGGCAGGCCGGAGTCGACAAAGCCCATGAAACGCTGCTGGACCCCGAGGATCTCGCGGGCCCGCTCCATCTCGGCCCTGCGCACCTCGCCGATGTTGGCCACGATCTCGGGCCGGTCCATCTTCGGGTTGAGCACGGAACCCCGCTCACCGCCCGTGAGGGTACAGACCAGCACTTCCACGCCTTCGCGCACGTAACGCGCCATCGTGGCGGCGCCCTTGCTCGACTCGTCGTCGGGGTGGGCGTGGACTGCCATCAACCTCAGGGGTGCACTCACGGGCGCGTTCTCCTCACAGGGTCTCCTCGGTGGAGGACCGGTCACTCGTCCAGAGAGGTTAGTTTCTGCTGGGCGGTCGCGAGGGCACGCCCCCCGCGGGCGACAATTGTCTCGGATAACGCTCAGGGAGTGCAGGGAGATTCCGCCATGGTCACCGAAGATGTCGGGAACGGACCCGTTCTCGGCACACCCGACGACTTCCCCGACCGTCCCAGGAGAGGCGGCCGGCTGGTCGTGCATGTCGTGATCGGCGTGCTGGTGGCCATCGTCGCGGGTGGCTGGGGATGGGTGATGTGGTCGATGACGGCCGGCGGCGGCTCGGAGGCCCCGGCGCAGGTCGTCTCGTTCAGCGCCGACGCGCCCGGGCGCGCGGAGATCACCTTCGAGGTGTACAAGCCCGACGATAGAGTGGCCGTCTGCCGGATCAGGGCACTGGACGTCTACCACGCGGAAGTCGGTAGCAAGGAAGTAAGAATCCCGGCTGGTGAGGGTAGTAAGCAGCTCAAGGAGAGCCTCGACACCAGTGGTCAGGCCACTTCCGTCCACATCCAGTACTGCAATCTCGTATAGTGAGACATTTGGGGAAGCGTCCGGTCGGTTGAGTTGTTAGCCTGTCGCAATTCAACCGTCCACATCCTCAAGTGATCTCAGGGCCCCCTAGGCAAGCAAGGAGAACCCGTGGCCGACTCTCGCGATGAGAACGTCACATGGCTGACGCAGGAGGCGTACGACCGCCTGAAGGCGGAGTACGAATATCTCTCTGGCCCCGGGCGCGTCGACATCGCCAAGAAGATCGAGGCCGCCCGTGAGGAGGGCGACCTGAAGGAGAACGGCGGCTACCACGCCGCCAAGGACGAGCAGGGCAAGATGGAGGCCCGGATCTTCCACCTCCGCCAGATCCTCGACAACGCCAAGGTGGGAGAGGCCCCCAAGACCGAAGGCGTGGTCGGCCCCGGCATGACCGTGACGATCCGGTTCGTCGGCGACGACGACGAGGTCACCTTCCTGCTCGCCTCCCGCGAGGAGAGCGGAGCGCCGATCGACGTCTACTCGCCCAAGTCGCCGCTCGGCTCGGCGATCAACGGCAAGAAGATCGGTGAGAAGGCGACGTACTCGATGCCCAACGGCCGCCAGAACACCGTCGAGATCCTCGAGGCTGTGCCGTACATCGGCAACTGACCCCCGCAGATCCTGACCGCCGGGCCCCCGTCGGCCCGGCGGCGTTTTCGCGTTCGCCGGGAATCGCGCAGGATCTCAGCTTCCTGGTAAAGACGCGGAAACGGCGAGACTTATCCAGGCTCGTCCCCTTCATCGTGGTCATGCTGGTGGCCGTGCTCACCACCGACGTGCTGGTGCTGGTCCAGACGGGGGAGGAGCAGGCGCCGGTCGAGGTGGTGCGGGCGCGGCCGGTGCCGAAGCAGACGCTCATGGCCCGGTCCCGTGCCGACCAGCCCGTGGCGCCGCTGGGCAAGCTGCGCAAGCCCAACCTCTTCGTGCTCACCCGCAAGCCGTTCACCGACGACCTGCTGCGCAAGGTGGCCGGGCTGCGCGGCGTACGGGCCCTTGAGCTGGCCGACGCGGCCTCCATCTCGCTCGACGGCAAGCGGGTGCAGACGCTCGCGGTGAACCCGTCCACGTTCCGGGCCTACACCCCCAAGGTGACGGCGTCGTCGGACGCCCTGTGGCAGAACGTGGCCTCCGGCGACGTGGCGGTCTCATTCGTGCTGGGCAACGACGGCGGCCTCGCGCTGCACAGCCGCGTGAGCGGGCCGGCCGGGCCGCTGCGCATCGGCGCGTACGCCACCACCGGGTTCGGCGCCGTCGACGCGGTCGTGTCCAAGGAGACCGGGCGCCGGCTGCGCCTCCCGCGCGACAACGCGCTCATCGTCAGCGCCCCCGGCGCGAACTCCGACGCGCTGCGCCGGGCCATCCTCGCCGCGCTGCCCAAGGGCACGCAGGTGGCCACCGTCAACCCCGTCCAGCCGCGGCCCAGGGCCGACACCCCGAAGAACTGGCCGTCCGGGTCGTTCATGACCGTGGAACAGCTCACGACGGCGTTGAAGGCCGCGGTGTCCAAGCTGGGCCGGCCGTACGTGTGGGGGGCCGAGGGGCCCGACACGTTCGACTGCTCGGGGCTGGTGCAGTGGGCGTACGGGCAGGCGGGCGTGCGGATGCCGCGGGTGACCCACCAGCAGTGGGTGGCCGGGCCGCAGGTGCCGCTGGCGCAGGCGCAGCCGGGCGACCTGATCTTCTGGCGCAACGACCCGACGAACCCGGGTTACATCTCGCACGTGGCGATCTACTGGGGCAACGGGAAGGTGCTGCAGGCGCCGCGCACCGGTGACGTCGTCAAGATCTCTCCGCTGAGCACGCGGAACCTGGCCGGCGTCGTCCGGGTCAGCCCCGTCGCGGCCGCCCGCGTCCGCTGAACGAACCTTTGCACGTTCCGGGGTCCGGCTCGTGCATTTCGCGCGCAACTGTGTAATCGTGATTACATGTCAACAGACGATGTGAGCGCGCAGGCCCGCGGCTGGTTCACCGGCCGGCTCCCCGAGGGGTGGTTCACCGGGGCCCCCGAGATCGTCCGTGACCGCGAGGAGATCGCGGTGCTCGGCACGCTGCCCGACCCGCCCGCCGACACCCCCGAGGCCGAGCGGCTCGCCCTCATCGAGGGGCTGGCCCGCCGGTTCCGTGAGGAGACCCGCGAGCGGCGCATCGAGATCGCCCGCGAGGCGGAGCGCCGGTTCCGCCAGAAGGTCTCCTGGGGCGTGCGGTGCGGGGGCGAGACTGTGATGTTCACCACACTCTCCGTGCCCGTGATGACGCGTCTGCGTCAGTCGGAGCGTCAGGTGCTCGACACGCTGGTGGCCGCCGGGGTGGCCAGGAGCCGCAGCGACGCGCTCGCCTGGTGCGTGCGCCTGGTCGGCAAGAACACCGACACCTGGCTGGCCGAGCTGCGCGACGCCCTCCAGCACGTCGACAGGGTGCGCAACGCGGGCCCCGACGTCAATTCCTGAGAACACCGGCGGAAACGGCTCGGGAAATTGGACTAAACCACTGCGGTAATTGGTTTAGACCACGCGAATTGGCCTGGACCACCCCCGCGAATTCCTCTTTTAAATCTCGGAGACCTGGGTAGGCTCCCCGGATCGTCAGGGCCGCTGCCTGCGGCGACGGTCGCGCCAACAGGTCTATGCCAATTGGCTTTCATGCGCCTTCGTCGTTAATGATGACTGGGCCCTGAGAGAGTGGAGGAGTCGCAGTCGTGTCCGTTTCCGTGGAAGTCCCCGCGCCGACGAGCAATCGTGAATTGGTCGCGTGGGTGAACGAGATCGCAGCCCTGACCCAGCCCGACCGGATCGAGTGGTGCGACGGCTCGGAGGAGGAGTGGACCCGCCTGACCAACCTCCTCGTCGAGCAGGGCACGCTCACCCGGCTCGCCGCGCGCCCGAACAGCTTCTACGCCAAGTCCGATCCCAGCGACGTGGCGCGGGTCGAGGACCGTACCTACATCTGCTCGGAACGCGAGGAGGACGCGGGCCCGACCAACAACTGGATCGCTCCGGCGCAGATGCGCCAGACCTTCTCCGAGCTCTTCGCGGGCTGCATGCGCGGCCGCACCATGTACGTCGTCCCGTTCTGCATGGGCCCGCTCGGCGGCGAGATCTCGCAGCTCGGCGTCGAGATCACCGACTCCGCGTACGTGGCCGTGTCGATGCGGATCATGACGCGCATGGGCGACCGGGCCCTGCGCCTGATCGAGCAGCGCGGCGGCTTCGTCAAGGCCGTCCACTCCGTCGGCGCCCCGCTGCGGCCGGGCCAGCCCGACGTGGCCTGGCCGTGCAGCTCCACCAAGTACATCAGCCACTTCCCCGAGACCCGCGAGATCTGGTCCTACGGCTCGGGCTACGGCGGCAACGCGCTGCTCGGCAAGAAGTGCTACGCGCTGCGCATCGCCAGCGTCATGGCCCGCGACGAGGGCTGGCTGGCCGAGCACATGCTCATCCTCAAGCTCACGCCGCCCGACGGCGAGACCCGTTACGTCGCCGCCGCCTTCCCGAGCGCGTGCGGCAAGACGAACCTAGCCATGCTCCAGCCCACGATCCCGGGCTGGAAGGTCGAGACGATCGGCGACGACATCGCCTGGATGCGCTTCGGCGACGACGGCCGTCTGTACGCCATCAACCCGGAGGCCGGCTTCTTCGGCGTCGCGCCCGGCACCGGCCAGGTGACCAACGCCAACGCGATCAAGACCCTCTGGGGCAACAGCATCTTCACCAACGTCGCCCTGACCGACGACGGCGACGTGTGGTGGGAGGGGCTCACCGAGGAGCCCCCGGCGCACCTGACCGACTGGAAGGGCCGCTCCTGGACGCCCGACAGCGACGAGCCCGCCGCCCACCCGAACGCCCGCTTCACCACCCCCGCCTCCCAGTGCCCGACCATCGCACCGGAGTGGCAGGACCCCAAGGGCGTGCCCATCTCGGCGATTCTCTTCGGCGGCCGCCGCGCCACCGCCGTGCCTCTGGTCACGGAGTCGCTGAGCTGGGAGCACGGCGTCTTCCTCGGAGCCAACGTCGCCTCCGAGAAGACCGCCGCGGCCGAGGGCAAGGTGGGCGAGCTGCGCTACGACCCGTTCGCCATGCTGCCGTTCTGCGGCTACAACATGGGCGACTACTTCGGCCACTGGCTCGAGATCGGCCGGGTCAAGGGCGCGAAGCTGCCGCGCATCTACTACGTCAACTGGTTCAGGAAGAACGACGAGGGCAAGTTCATCTGGCCCGGCTTCGGCGAGAACAGCCGCGTGCTCAAGTGGATCGTCGACCGCCTCAACGGCGAGGCCAAGGCGAACCCCACGGCGATCGGCCTGCTGCCCGCCGAGCTCGACACCGACGGCCTCGACCTGTCCGAGGAGGACCTGCGCACGCTGCTGTCGGTCGATCGCGACGTGTGGCGCGAGGAGGCGGCCCTGATCCCGGCCCACTTCGAGAAGTTCGGCGACCACCTGCCGAAGGAACTGTGGGACGAGTACGACGCCCTGCTCGACCGGCTCGGCTGAGCGGGCGCGCGCGGTGCGACGGTGCTGGCCGCCGCACCGCGCGGGGGCGTTCTGATCGCCCGGAACCTTTATGCCGTGCTTATACGTCTTCCCGGTACGCGGCCCGACGGGCCGCACGAGGGGAGGGCGTATGGATCTGTTCCTTCTCATCCTCGCGGTGGCGCTGGCCGTGGCGGCCGGGGTCACCGTTCTCGCGGTCCGGCGTGAGCACGCCGCCATCCGGGCGGCCGCCGTCGAGCTCCGGCCGCACGGTCTCGGCCTCTACGAGCTGGCCTTCCTGGCGGGCGGGTCCAGGCGCGTCGCCGACGCCGCCGTCGGGCTGCTGGCGGCCTCAGGGGCCGTACGCGTGTCCCGCGACGGGCGGGTGCACCAGGTGGCCGGCGCCCGCCGCACCGGCGAGCCGGTCGAGGACGCCGTCCTGGACGAGGTCGAGCGCAACCCCGGCGCGTGGGCGAGCACGATCAGGGAGCGCGTGAGCCAGGGTGAGACCCTGGACGGGCTCAGGCACCGGCTGGGCAGGATCGGCGCCGTCCACCCCACCGGCTCCTTCACCCAGGTGAACCGGCTGATCGTGCGGTTACGGGTGCTGGCGCTGCTGGCGCTCGCCGGGGCGGCCGTGGAGGCGCTGACGGTGGCGGTCGAGGGCACGTCGCCGCTTCCCCTGGCCGCGCTCGGCGTCCTGGCCGGGACGGTCGTGGGCGCGCCGGGCGCCATCGCCGGACACCGGCGTACGTTCCCCACCGATCTCACCGCTTCCGGGCAGGCCGCGCTCGACCGGGCCAAGCTGGACCACCCGCCGGGCACGTCCGCCGGCCCGGTGGCCGTCGCGCTGTACGGCCTCGGCGAGCTGAACGACGCCAACCTGGTCCTCGCCCTCGACGGCTCCCCGGCCCGTACGGTCGCCACCCGGCGGCGGCGCGGCGGCGACCAGTCGCACAGCGCCGCCGCCGGCGGTTGCGGCGCGGCGGGGTGCGGCGGCGGAAGCGGCTGCGGAGGCGGCGGCTGCGGGGGCGGTTGCGGCGGCGGGGGGAGCTGACATGCCGGACATGCCGGACCTGGGAGTGGGCATCGGGTGGCGGCCCGAGCTCGACCTGACGATCGAGCGGATGGCGGGCGTCGGGTTCGTCGAGGTGGTGGCCGAGAACATCGACCCCGGCGACCTGCCCGAGTCGTTGCGCGTGCTGCGGGCCAGGGGCGTGCCGGTGATCCCGCACGGCGTCTCGCTCGGCGTCGGCGGCGCCGAGCCGCCGGACCCGGCCCGGCTCGCCCACCTCGCGGCCTGCGCGCGGGCCCTGGACGCGCCGCTGGTCAGCGAGCACCTGGCGTTCGTCCGCGGCGGCGGCGTGGAGGCGGGGCACCTGCTTCCTGTGCCGCGGACGCGGGAGTCGCTGGAGGTCGTCGTGGAGAACGTGCGGCTGGCCCAGGAGGCGCTGCCCGTGCCGCTGGCCCTGGAGAACGTGGCGGCGATCTTCGGCTGGCCGGACGACGAGCTGACCGAGGCCGGCTTCCTGGCCGAGGTGGTGGAGCGTACCGGGGTGGGGCTGCTGGTGGACGTCGCCAACCTGTACGCCGCCCAGGTCAACCTGGGCCTGTCGGCCGTGGACGCGCTGGACGCGCTGCCGCTGGAGCACCTGGCGTACGTGCACGTGGCCGGCGGGCACGAGCACCACGGGATCTGGCACGACACGCACACCGCCGCCGTGCCGCCGGCCGTCCTCGGCCTGCTGACCGAGCTGTGCGCCCGGACCAGGCCGCCCGGGGTGCTGCTGGAGTGGGACGACGACTACCCGGGCGACGCCGCGCTCGCCGGCGAACTGGCCCGCATCCGGGCCGCCATGTCCCCGGCCGAGCAGACCGTGGGCGGGCGCGGTGAGCCCGTGGGCGCGCCCACGGAGACCGTAGGCGGGCTCGGTGAGTGAGGAGGCGCGGGCGCGGCTCGGGGGCGCGGTGAGTGACGGGGCGCGGGCGCGGCTGGCGGAGGCGCAGGGGCGGGTCGTCGCGTGCCTGGTGGCCGGGGCGGACCCGCCGGCCGGCTTCGACGCCGGACGGCTGCGCGTGCAGGCGTCCGCACTGCTCGCCAAGCGGCGCGGCGTGGTGGCCAGGCTCCGCCCGGACGCCGCGCGGGCCGCCGGGCCCGCCCTGGCCGCGGAGTTCGCCGCCTACGCGGCGGCCCGTGCCGTCCCGCCGCCCGGGTACCGGGCCGACGCCGACGACTTCGCCGCCTGGTTGCGCGCCCGCGGTCTCATGCCGGCTGCCAGGCCGCGCGGGTGGGCTCGGCTGCTCTTCGTGTTCCGCCGCGATCGCCGCTAGGCTTGCCCGTAGCAAGCGCTTGGGAGGCGGTCTGGCATGCGCATCGTCAACATGGGCGACTGGCCCCTCGGCGAGCAGGACGAGCAGCTCCACCCGCCGGGCGACGACCCGCTGTGGAACGAGTCCTACTACCTCGACTTCGTCGCCGACGACGGCGAGCTGGGCGGATACGTCCGCATCGGGCTCTATCCGAACTGGAAGCGCACCTGGTTCTGGGCCCGGCTCGTCCGGCGCGGCGGCGGCCTGGTGGAGATCACCGACCACGAGGCCCCGCCGACCGGCCTGACGATCTCCGCCGACGCCTACGAGGCCGACCTGGCCGCGCCCGGCCCCCTGCGCACCGCGCGGCTGCGCCTGGCCGCCCCCGGCCTGTCGCTCGACCTCGAATGGCACACTCGCGGCGGCGTGTACGGCTACCAGCTCACCCCCCGCTACGAGATCCCCTGCGAGGTGACCGGGACGGTCGACGGCCGGCCCTTCCACGGCCACGGCGAGCGCGACCACAGCTGGGGCGTCAGGGACTGGTGGTCGCTGTCCTGGACGTGGAGCAGCGGCCGGCTCTCCGACGGCACCCACCTGCACGGCACGCAGGTCAACCTGGGCATGCCGCTGCCGTGGCCGGCGTTCACGGTGCCGCCCGGCGGCGGGATCGAGCACGCGGACGGCTTCACGGCCGGCACCCGGTTCGACGGCGACCGCCCGGCGGAGACGCTGCTGAGCTTCCCGGGCCGCGCGGTGACCGTGCGGCCGGTCGCGTTCGCCCCCGTGACGCTGGTCTCGCCCGACGGGGCGGTGGCCGAGTTCCCGAGGGCGCTGTGCGAGCTGGAGTCCGACGACGGCGGCACCGGCTTCGGCTGGACCGAGTGGCACCAGCCGCCGGGCTGGCGCCGGCACGGCTGGCACCCCTTGCTCTGAAATATCGAGACATCCTAGGTTTGTGGGGTGATTGTCGACGCGCACCAGCACTTCTGGGACCTCGAAACCGGCGACTACCCCTGGCTCACCCCCGAGGCGGGCGTGCTCTACCGGACCTACGCGCCGCACGACCTGGCCCCCGAGCTGGCCCGGGCCGGCGTGGACCGGACGGTGCTGGTGCAGGCCGCCGACTCATGCGCCGAGACCGACGCCCTGCTGGCCCTGGCCGACGCCCACGACTTCGTCGGCGCGGTGGTCGGATGGATCCCGCTGCTGCGCCCGGCCGAGGCCGCCGAGGCGATCGCCCGGTACGCGGCCCGTCCGAAGTTCCGCGGCGTCCGGCACCTGATCCATGAGGAGCCCGATCCCGACTGGCTGGTCCGCGACGAGGTGCTGGAGTCGCTGGGCCTGCTCGCGGCGGCCGGGCTGACGTTCGACGTGGTCTCGCTGCTGCCCAGGCACCTCGACCACGTGGTCACGCTGGCCGGGCGGCATCCGTCCCTGAAGATCGTCATCGACCATCTGTCCAAGCCCCGGATCAAGGACCACGAGTGGGAGCCGTGGGCCGGCGGGCTGGCCCGCGCCGCCCGCTTCCCCAACGTGTACGCCAAGGTCTCCGGCCTGGTCACCGAGGCCGACCACCGGAACTGGACGGTAGAGGACCTGCGGCCGTACGTGGAGCACGCCGTCGAGCTGTTCGGCCCGGACCGCCTGATGGCCGGCAGCGACTGGCCGGTGGCCCTGCAGGCGGCCGACTACCGGACGGTCTGGGAGGTCACCGGCGCGCTGCTCGGCGGAACCGACCGGGACCTGGTGCTCGGGGACACAGCCAGGGGTTTCTACGGGTTTAGCTGACTTGGGGCCGGAAACGGGGAAGGGCGTGGGGGGACTACGCTGTGTCGATGGATCGTACCTGACCGTCACGCCCGTCGCGTGCACGGACACCGTCGGCACGCCGTACGAGATCACCCTTGAGCTTCATCGCGACGGCACGCCGTACGGCAGCGTGGGGGAGCGGTGCGGCTGGCTGCTCGCGCGCCTGGCGCGCGGGGTCGACGAGGCGCGGCAGGGAAGGGGGGCGGCCCGGCGGTGGAACGACCCCGACGACCGCTTCCCCGACGAGGAGCCGGAGAGCGAGCTGTTCTCCTTCCGCTACCGCACCCGCTCGGGGCTGGTGGGCGGCGGCGAGCTGCGCTGCCAGCTGCGCACCATCCCCATCTGGCAGCCCGCGCCGGGTCAGTGGCGGCTGACCCGCAGGGCCTACGTCGAGGCGTGGGGGGCCACCGGCGTGGGCATGAGGGCCGTCCTGACGTCCGCGGAGTTGTCCGAGTTCGTCCGCGAACTGGTCCATGAAGCCGAGGGGTGTCTCGGTGGAAGAGATCTCGCCAGGAATCCCATTGGGGGAGCAGGCACGGGCGAAACGCGGTGATAATTGCCTGTTGGGTCATTCGACCAAAGGCACAGCACCGCTGGGGAGGCACTCCGTGGGCCTGCGCGACCTGGTCTACCGGCTGTACGAACACAGGCTGGAGACCAAGCTGTCCAAGGACAGCGTTCCCCGGCATGTCGGGGTCATCATCGACGGCAACCGCCGCTGGGCGCGCGCCATGGGCATGCGCGACGTGGCCACCGGCCACCGCAAGGGCGCGGACAAGATATCGGAGCTGCTCGGCTGGTGCCGGGAGACGGGCGTCGAGGTCGTCACCGTCTGGATGTTGTCCAACGACAACCTCAACCGGCCGCGCGAGGAGCTGGAGCCGCTGCTGCGCATCATCGAGGACGTGGTCCAGGAGCTCGTGGCCGAGGGCTGGCGGATCAGCCCGGTGGGCGCGCTCGACCTCCTCCCCGACCGCACGGCCAATGTCCTGAAAAATGCAAAAGAAGCGTCATCACACCGTCCGGGCCTGATTGTGAACGTTGCAGTTGGGTATGGAGGAAGACGTGAGATTGCCGATGCGGTGCGCTCACTCCTCCAGGAGCATGCGAGTAAGGGCGCCAGCATCGAGGACCTCGTCGAGGTCCTCGATGTCGAACACATCGCGGAGCATCTCTATACTCGCGGCCAACCCGACCCGGACCTCCTCATCCGTACGTCGGGCGAGCAGCGTCTGTCCGGATTCATGTTGTGGCAGAGCGCTCACTCCGAGTTCTACTTCCACGAGGCTTACTGGCCGGACTTCCGCAGGGTCGATTTCCTGCGGGCGCTGCGCGATTACGCTGCGAGACACCGGCGTTACGGTTCTTGATGCGACATTCGGGTATCCAGGACGTAACGTTGAAAGTGTCCGGCCACAGGCCGGGCATCCCGGAGAGGGCCCGCCTTTGCACCGACATCTGCCGAGGGGGGCCGGAGTCCGGCTCCGCCGGCAGGCTGCGGTCGGGGACGCGGGTCCGGTCCGGTTCCCACCTCGTCTGCAGGGTGCCCGCACCTATGGGCGCCCGGGGGAGAACGTGTGGCAGTGTCCTCGAGCAACCCTACTCACCAGCCGGCCAAGCGCACGTACGTGCTCGACACCTCGGTCCTGCTGGCCGACCCGGCGGCATTGACGCGCTTCGCCGAGCACGACGTCGTCCTTCCCATCGTGGTCATCACGGAGCTGGAAGGTAAGCGGCACCATCCCGAGCTCGGCTATTTCGCGAGGAAGGCCCTGCGCTACCTCGACGACCTGCGGGTTCAGCACGGCAGGCTCGACGAGCCGATGCCGACAGGGGATGGAACGATCAGGGTTGAGCTCAACCACAGCGATCCGTCCATCCTGCCCGTCGGGTTCCGCCTGGGCGACAACGACACGCGCATCCTGACCGTCGCGCGCTCGCTCGCGGCCGAGGGCTGCGACGTCGTGCTGGTCTCTAAAGACCTGCCCATGCGGGTCAAGGCGGCCTCGATCGGCCTGGCGGCCGAGGAGTACCGCGCCGAGCTGGTGGTCGAGTCCGGCTGGACCGGGATGGCCGAGCTGCAGGTGACGGCCGAGGACGTCGAGACGCTGTTCGACAAGGGCACGGCCGACCTGGAGGAGGGCAGGCAGCTGCCCGCGCACACCGGCCTGCGGCTGCTGTCGGCCAAGGGATCGGCGCTGGGCAGGGTCGCGCCGGACAAGTCCGTCCGCCTGGTCCGCGGCGACCGCGAGGTCTTCGGCCTGCACGGCCGCTCGGCCGAGCAGCGCATCGCGCTGGACCTGCTGATGGACCCGGAGATCGGCATCGTCTCGCTGGGCGGCCGGGCCGGCACCGGCAAGTCGGCGCTGGCGCTCTGCGCGGGCCTGGAGGCCGTCCTGGAGCGCCGCCAGCACCGCAAGGTGGTCGTCTTCCGCCCCCTGTACGCCGTCGGCGGCCAGGAGCTCGGCTACCTGCCGGGCACCGAGGGCGAGAAGATGGGCCCGTGGGCGCAGGCGGTCTACGACACGCTCGGCGCGATCACCTCGCCCGAGGTGATCGAGGAGGTGCTCGACCGGGGCATGCTGGAGGTGCTCCCGCTGACGCACATCCGCGGCCGGTCGCTGCACGACGCGTTCGTGATCGTGGACGAGGCCCAGTCGCTGGAGCGCGGGGTGCTGCTCACGGTGCTGAGCCGGATCGGCGCCAACTCCCGGGTGGTGCTCACGCACGACGTCGCCCAGCGCGACAACCTGCGGGTCGGCCGGCACGACGGCGTGGTGGCGGTGGTGGAGAAGCTGAAGGGCCACCCGCTCTTCGCGCACGTCACGCTCACCAGGTCCGAGCGTTCCCCGATCGCCGCCCTGGTGACGGAGATGCTGGAGGACATCACGATGTGAGGCTCGGCGGGCCTACTTGAGCTCCGGGCAGGTGTACGGCCGTCCCTCCGCCTTGGGGGGACGGCCGTCGTTCTCCCGGACGATCTTGACCTGCTCGAACGCGGCGTCCTGCTGCGCGGTGCAGACGATCTGGGCCTTGCCGAGCCTGCTCAGCGGCCGGTCGCCCTTGAAGTACACGGTCAGCGTGGAGGTGCGCGGGAGCTGCATCTCGTCGCGCTGCACGGGGTCGAGCGAGTCCTTCATGCCGACGTACTCCAGGCCGTGCAGCTCGGTGGTGCGGTCGCCGAGCGGCTGGTCGGAGGCGGCGAAGAGGGCGCCGAGCAGGCTGCCCACGGTGCCGTTCTCGACGTCGGCGGGTTCGAGCGTGAGCTGCTTGTTCCTGATCAGGTAGATGGTCTTGGAGGGCGGCGGGAGCTTGATGGTGGGGGCGGCGCCCTTGGTCTGGACGTCGGTCGGCGAGATGCCGCAGGCGGCCACGGCCAGCAGGGCCGCGGCGGCGGCGGCCACGAAGGCCCGGCGCGCTGTCATCGGTGCGGTCATTGGTGGGGCAGCCAGACCGTGAACAGG
The DNA here is from genome assembly GCF_040675255.1 of Nonomuraea sp. NPDC049624. Taxonomy (NCBI): domain Bacteria; kingdom Bacillati; phylum Actinomycetota; class Actinomycetes; order Streptosporangiales; family Streptosporangiaceae; genus Nonomuraea; species Nonomuraea sp. NPDC049624. Next base: position 119,865 of record NZ_JBFAOR010000011.1, read on the forward strand.
GTGCCCGGCTGCTGGGCGCGTACGGAGATCGTGCCGCCGTGCAGGTGCACGTTGGCGCGGGCGATGGCCAGGCCGAGGCCGCTGCCCTGGCTGCGGGCCCGGCCCGCGCCCGCCTTGAAGAACCGGTCGAAGACGTGCGGCAGCGCCTCGGCCGGGATGCCCTTGCCGTGGTCGCGCACCTTCACCTCCAGGCCGTTCTCGGTGCCGCGCGCGGTGACCTCCACCGGGGGCAGGCCGTGCTTGAGCGCGTTGCCGACCAGGTTGGCCACGATGACGTCGAACCTCCTCGGGTCGAGATTGACGGTCAGGCCCTGGGAGGCGGTCACGTCCACCTTGTCGCTCCAGCCGCGCACCTCCAGGCAGTCCAGGATGGCGTCGGCGACGTTCACGGGCTCCACGTTGAGCGTCGCGGTGCCGGCGTCGAACCTGCTGACCTCGATCAGGTGCTCGACCAGCTCGCGCAGGCGCTCGATCTCGCGCAGCACCAGCCGTACGGCCTCCGCGGGCGCGTCGGGCAGCCGGCCGGCCTCCTCCGAGAGCATGTCGGCCACGGCCGTCATGGCGGTGAGCGGCGTGCGCAGCTCGTGCGAGACGTCGGCCACGAACCTGCGGGACATGGCCTCCAGCGAGCGCAGCTCCGACACGCTGAGCTCCAGCGCCGCGGCCGCGTCGTTGAACCGGGCGGTCAGCTCGGCCAGCTCGTCCTGGCCGTGCACCGGCAGGCGGGTGTCCAGCCGGCCCTGGCCGAGCGCCTGCGCCGCCGCGCTGAGCCGCCGTACGGGCAGCAGCACCTGACGGGCCGACAGCAGCGCCACCACCAGCGCGATCAGCACGATCACCGCGCCGCCCTGGGTGAGCGTGTTGCGCAGCGTCGTGAGCTGGCTCTCCTCGTCGTGCAGCGGGAAGAACACGAACGCGCGCAGCCCGGTGGCCTCGGGGGCGACGCCGGGCTCGTAGCGGTGGACCTCGGCGCCGACGATGAGCCACAGCTCGTTGCCGATCACCTTGCGCTGGGTGACGACGTTCTGCTTGGCCCGGCCGTACAGCTCGTTGGGGACGTCCTTCATGGTCATCGGGCCGTCGGCGGACAGCAGGTTGCCGTACTCGACCAGCACGCTGCGGCCGGGGCTGGACAGCGTGCGGACGACCTGGTCGAGCTCCTTCATGGACGGCGCCGCCTCGCCCGGCCTGAGCTTGCCCACGGGGAAGGTGATCCGGCCGAGCTCGCGGGTCACCAGGTCGAGGGACGTGGTCTCGGCCCTGGTCACGAGCGCGGTCTTGGCCAGCTCGAAGCCGATGGTGGCGACCAGCGTCGACGCGGTGACCGCGACGAGGGTGAAGGTGATGACCAGGCGCGCCCGCAGCCCGGTGGGCAGCGGGATCACGGAGGGCTGAACCGGTAGCCGAACCCGCGCACGGTGTGGATGAAGACGGGCTCGGCCGGCCTCGGCTCGATCTTGGCGCGGACGCGCTGGACGCAGGCGTCCACCAGCCGCGAGTCGGCGACGTGCGTGTGGTCCCAGACGACCCGCAGCAGGTAGCGGCGGTTGAGCACCTGGCCGGGATGCCGGACCAGCTCCAGCAGCAGCCGCAGCTCGGTCGGCGTCAGGTGGATCTCCTTGCTGGCCAGCGTGACCTTGAGCGCCCCCCGGTCGATCACGAGGTCGCCGAAGGTGATGCGGTCGGAGGTCGCGGACTCGGCCCTGCGCAGGATGGCCCGGATGCGGGCGTCGAGCACCCGCGGCTCGACCGGTTTGACCACGTAGTCGTCGGCGCCCGCCTCCAGGCCGACCACCACGTCCAGGTCGTCGCCGCGGGCGGTGAGCAGGATGACGGGGAGCTGGTCGAGCTTGCGGATGCGGCGGCAGACCTCGACGCCGTCGATGCCGGGCAGCATGACGTCGAGGATCGCGATCTCGGGGCGGCGGGCGCGGATGTGGTCCAGAGCCTCCTCGCCCGTCGCGTAGGACGTGACGGAATGTCCCTGCCGCGTCAACGCCAGCTCCAAGGCTGTGCGGACGGAGGGATCGTCTTCTACAAGGAGGATGCCGGCCACGCGCACATTATTATTCCATGTCCCCTATACCCGGGTTGTGTCATCAAACTGTGACCGGGTGCGGATCAGATCCTGAAGATGGGGCGGAAGCCTGAAAGCGGCCTCCCTTCGGTGCGGGCGCTCGAAGGGAGGCGCCAGACAGCCTGTGACGAAATTCACAATTTTTCGTGAAAAAGGTTGTTACCTGCTGGTTGGCCAAGAGAACGTCAACCGAATCCCGCGTTCCGGTTGCGGACCACCCCCCATGACAGGGCAAGCTCATGGATCGTGAGCCCCGGTCCGCAGTTGAGTGAGCGCCCCCCGAAGGATGACCTTCCCTCGGCGCGCCGCCGGCCTTCGCGTTTCACCCCCAAGCGCATCGCCGTCGCCGTCGTGTCCTTGGTGGTGGTCGTGGGCGGCGGGGGTTACGTCGCCTACCGCGCCGTCGACAACGCGAGCAAGCCGCCGGTCGACCCGTTCACGGCCGAGCAGCTCGGCGCGCTCGCCGGAGGCAACCTGTTCGCCCCCGACCCCGAGACCGACGCGCTGAAGAACGCCGCCGAGCAGGCGTACCGGGCCGACCAGCTCAAGAAGGGCCGCGGCGGCGGCGCCAAGAAGCTCGACTGGGTCGTGCCGAAGAAGGCGCCGGGCGGCAGCGGCTTCCCGCCCGCCAACTTCCCGCCGGGCAGCAACCCCTCGCCGGGCAGCAACAAGGCCGTCGCCAAGTCGATGCTCGCCGCCAAGGGCTGGGGCGCCGACCAGTGGGGCTGCCTGGAGCTGCTCTGGCAGAAGGAGAGCGGCTGGAACGAGCGGGCGATGAACCGCTACTCCGGCGCGTACGGCATCCCGCAGGCTCTGCCCGGCAGCAAGATGGCCAGCGCGGGTGGCGACTGGCAGACCAATGCCGCCACCCAGATCGCGTGGGGCCTCGGCTACATCAAGGGCCGCTACGGCACGCCCTGTGGCGCGTGGGGGCACTCGCAGTCCACAGGTTGGTACTGACAGCTCAAACTCTTCTTCCGTAATCGGCAAGCCGTCTCACCCGATCGTGTATGAGCGGCGCACGCTGGCCGCATGGGTGTGAAGGTCAGTGTGATCGTCAATGTCCACAACCCGGGTGACACCGCGGACGCGTGCATCCGCTCCGCGCTGGAGCAGACGCTGCCCGCCGCCGACTACGAAGTGATCTTCGTGGACGACGGCTCCACGGACGGCATCGCGGAACGGCTGGACACCATCGCCGGTCTCCGCGAGAACGTCCGCGTGCTGCACCTGCCGCACACCGGATCGCCCTCTCGCGGCCGCAACATGGGCGTGGCCGCGGCGGAGGGCGATTACGTCTACTTCCTGGACCAGACCGACCGGCTGGCCCGCGACGCGCTGGCCCGCATGCACGAGCGCGCGGTCGAGACCGACGCCGACGTGCTGATCGGGCGGCTGGCCCGCGACTACGGGCCGCCCATGGTGGCGTTCGAGCGCAGCAGCGCCCGCGCCGACATCCTGCGCGAGCGCCTGATGACGCTGCTCGTCCCGCAGCAGCTCTACCGCCGGGCCTTCCTGGAGGAGAACGAGCTGGGCTTCGCGATGCCCGGCGGCAGGCTGGCCGAGCAGGCGTTCGTGATGCGGGCCTACCTGCAGGCCAAGGTGATCGCCGTGCTGGCCGAGGAGGTCTGCTGCAGCCTCGGGCCGCGGCCCGAGGCGCCCGAGGAGGACCCCCGGGTGATCGTGGCCGGGCTGAGGACGCTGCTCACCGACATCGACACCTACGTGGGCGCCGGCCGCCAGCGCGACCGCATGTACGCCTACTGGTTCCGCTCCGCCGTGCTCAGGCCGCTGCTGACCGCCAGGTTCGCCGACTCCTCGGTGGACCGGGGCATGCACTTCCGGGTCGTCCAGGAGCTCATCGGCGAGCGTTTCCCCGAGCGGATCGACCGCTACCTGCCGGTCCAGCTACGGGCGGTGGCCGCGTTCGTCCGGCGCGGACGCCTGGACCAGATCGTCATGTTCGCCAACTCCACCCGGCGCGCGGGCCTGCGCGCCGAGCTCACCGAGATGCGCTGGGACGCCCACATCCTGGTGCTCGGCCTGACCGTGGAGGTCATGTCCGGCGACGGCCTGCCCGACCGGTACCGCGTGGACGGCGAGCGCCTGCACTGGATCCCGCCGCGCTCGGTCGACACCAAGCTGCTGTCCGACGACGTCACCGACATCACGGCCGACGTCGAGCGGGCCCGGGTGGACGTCTACGTCCGGCACAGCGAGACCGGCGTGGTGCACTTCCTGCCGATGACCCAGCACGTCGAGCGCGGGCCCGACGGCCGCCGCCGCATCCGCGTGCAGATCAAGGGCGAGGCCCGCCTGGACGTGACCAGCGCGGCGATGGGCCGGCCGCTCAGCCCCGGGCAGTGGGAGGTGCACGTCCGCATGTTCAGCGGCGCCAACCAGGCCAGGAGCCGGGTCGGGCGGGCCGAGGGGCCGCTCAACTGCCTGGGCGTGCTGGCCCAGCGGCCCAGGATGCGGCTGGTGGTGCCGTGCTGGTCGGACAAGGGGGAGCTGGGCCTGGCCGTCGAGCCGCGCTCGTTCCCGGAGTCGATCGCGCTGGTGTCGCCGGGGGTGACCGTCCGCCAGGCCGACGGCCACGTGTACGTCGTGCTGCCGGTCCCGTACGTGCCGCCGAGCGGCGGGCCGCCCCTGGAGCTGGTGCTGCGCAGCACCGGCCGCAGGGAACGCGAGGTGTGCGCGCCCGCGCTGGTCGAGGCCGGCGTGCCGGGCAAGCTCGCCGGCCAGCTCGTGGCGAAGATCCCGGTCAAGCGGCACATGCCGAGCGAGGAGCAGCTCGGGCCGGGCGCCTGGCTGTCGTCGCTGCGCTCGGCCGACGAGGAGATCGGGCTGCGGTTCGGCCTCCAGGTGCGCCGCGGCCGGGTCGAGACGCGCCCGGCCGTCGCGGTGAACCCCCAGCGGCGCTCGCCCATGGGCCGGGACACCGCGCTCCACCGCCTCGGCAGGCGCCTGCCCGGGGCGCGGCACATCGTGCGCTGGGCGCGCGCGGGCAGGCATCGCTACCTCAAGGAGTGACCCAGCCCTCCAGCTCCTGGAAGGCGTCCCTGAAGGCCGGGAGCATGGGCCGCAGGCGGTCGGGATAGACGTCCACGAGGCTGTCGAGGTGGTTGCCGCCCTCGATCCGGTGGTAGCGGAACGGGCGGTGCGGGCCGACCATCCTGGCGTAGACGTCGGAGTCGCGGGAGATCGGCAGCAGCGAGTCGAGCGTCCCGTGGATCGTGATCAGCGGCTTGGTGATCCGGCCGGTCAGCCCGATCCTGGCCATCGCGGCGTACGGCCGGCGCGCGTCGTAGTCGTAGTCGGCCGCCGCGCCCTGGTACGACGGGTCCAGCTCCTTCTGGTAGAGCTGCTGGGTGAGCTCCCAGTAGTACTGCCGGTGGAAGGGCCACAGGAACTCCGACCCCGGCGCGAACCCGGCCGCCCGCACGCCCGCCTCGTCCGGGTACGCCTTCAGCGCGGGCGGCAGGAAGGTCAGCAGGTTGTCGCCCTTGACCCGGAACAGGGTGCCCTCCCAGTCCACGCCGCCGTCGTAGAGCCAGCCGCGGTTCTCCAGCTGCCACCTGACCAGGTAGCCGCCGTTGGACAGGCCGGCCATGAACGTACGGGCCGGCGGGCGGCCGTACCGCTGCCTGACCACGGACTTGGCGGCCACGGCGAGCTGGGTGACGCGGTCGTTCCACTCGGCGATGGCGTCGCCGGGGCGGCGGCCGTCCTCGTGGAAGGTCACGCCGACGTTGCCCTTGTCGGTGGCGGCGAACGCGTAGCCCTTGGACAGCACCCAGTCGGAGATCGTGTAGTCGTTGGCGTACTGCTCCCGGTTGCCCGGGGTGCCGCTGACCACCAGGCCGCCGTTCCACCGGTCGGGCAGCCTGATCACGAACTGGGAGTCGTGGTTCCAGCCGTGCGTGGCGTTGCCGGTGGAGGTGTCGGGGAAGTAGCCGTCGAGCTGGGTGCCGGGCACGCCGGTCGGGTTGACGGTGGCCTTGGAGTGCAGGCCGGCCCAGTCGGCCGGGTCGGTGTGGCCGGTCAGGGTGGTGCCGGCCGTGGTCAGGTCGTCGAGGGTGGCGCTGATCAGCTTCTCCGCGCCGGGCACGGTAAGCTCGCCCGCGGCGGGGGCGGTGAGCAGGCTCGCGACCAGGGTCAGGGCGACGAGCATCAGACCTCCTCCAGATGCTCGGCCAGCAGGCGGCCGAACTCGGCGGGCCGCTCCAGGTGCGGGCTGTGTCCGCAGTCGTCCAGCACGACCTCGCGGTAGCGGCCGTAGCGGTCGAGGACCGCCCTGGTCTGGGTCACCATCGGCTGGGCCGGGGTGCCGGGGGAGCCGGGCACGACGCCGATCGCGCCCAGGTGGGCCAGGTCGAACAGCGAGGTGTCGGAGACGATCACGTCGTCGGCGCCCCTGATCCAGAGCACGGGCGGCCTGGGGCCGATCTCGTGCAGGTCGTCCAGGCGGAAGTGGGTGGGGGCGCACGCGTTGAGCACGCCGTGCTTGCCCGGGGCCACGCCGGGCCAGGCGGGGGAGCCGGCGGCGTCGCCCGGGTAGTTGGCCTCGCCCACGCGGGTGGTGAGCATGGACCGCAGGTAGAAGTCCTCGTCGGGGATCCGCGGGTGCTTGACGTAGCCGGTGCGGAGCACGTTGCGGGGGGACGTGGGGGATTCGTCGGACATGTCGCCCGCCTTGAGCCGGGCCACGAAGTCCGGGTTCGCCGCCCCGGCGCCCGATCCCGCGCCGTCGGGGTGGGTGAGCGTGCCGTCCGGGCCCTCGGTGCCGCCGAAGCCGTACGGGGAGATCGGGTTGACCAGCGTGACGCTCCTGACCAGCTCAGGACGGTCGCGCAGCAGCTGCAGGACGACGCCGCCGCCCAGGCTCCAGCCGACCAGGTGCACGCCGTCGAGCCCGAGCGCCTCGACCAGCTCGGCCAGGTCGTCGGACCAGTCGCGCAGGCCCCTGGTGGCGTCCACCGGCTCGGGGTCGGTGTCGCCGAAGCCGCGCAGGTCAGGGGCGAGCGGGCGGTAGCCGGCGGGCAGCGCGGCCATGGTGTCGCGCCAGAAGGCGCCGGAGGAGACGTTGCCGTGCACGAACAGCACGGGCTCGCCGGACGTCCGGTCCTCGACGGTCAGGACGTGCTGCGTGAGGCGGGGGGTGGTGACCTTCATCGCGCGTGGATCCTCTCGGCCAGGTCGCGTCCCTGGGTCTCGCGGGCGGTGTAGACGGCGACCAGCGTGAGCACCGCCGCCAGGCCAAGGTAGACCGAGATGGGCACGCTGCTGGAGTAGCTCTTGAGCAGCGCCACCGCGATCAGCGGGGCCAGCGCGCCGGCCACGATCGCCGAGAGCTGGGCGCCGATCGACACGCCGGTGTAGCGCGTCCTGGTGCCGAACAGCTCGGAGAAGAAGGCCGCCTGCGGGCCGTACATCATGCCGTGGAAGAGCAGGCCGACGGTGACCGCGAGGGTGATCGCCAGGAAGTTGCCGGTGTCCACCAGCGGGAAGAAGGCGAAGATCCACACGCCGATCCCGGCGGCCCCGGCCAGGTAGATCGGACGGCGGCCGACCCGGTCCGACAACGCGCCCCACATCGGGATCGTGACGAAGTGGATCGCCGAGGCGAGCAGCACCGCGGTCAGCACCGTCGAGTTGTCGATCTTGGCGTTCTTCGCGTACGTGATGACGAACACCGTCAGCAGGTAGAACGAGATGTTCTCGGCCAGCCGGGCGCCGATGGCGGTGAGCACGTCCTTCCAGTGGTTCCGCAGCACGCCCACGATCGGCGCGGTCGGCTCCGGCTCGGCCTGCTGGAACACCGGCGACTCGCTGATCGTCAGCCGGATCCACAGCCCGACCAGCACCAGCACCCCCGACAGCAGGAACGGGATGCGCCAGCCCCACGACAGGAACGCCTCGTCGGACTGCCAGGCGGCCAGCGCCGCCAGCACGCCGGTGGCCAGCAGGTTCCCGCCGGGCGCGCCCGCCTGCGGCCAGGAGGCCCAGAACCCGCGGCGCTTCGTGTCGCCGTGCTCGGACACGATCAGCACCGCGCCGCCCCACTCGCCGCCGAGCGCGAAGCCCTGCACGAGCCGCAGCGCGGTCAGCAGCAGCGCCGCCGACGAGCCGAGCGTGGCGTACGTCGGCAGGCAGCCGATCAGGAACGTGGCGGCGCCCATCATCAGCAGGCTGACCACCAGCAGGGTCTTGCGGCCCACCCGGTCGCCGAAGTGGCCGAAGATCAGGCCGCCGAGCGGGCGGGCGACGAATCCGACGGCGTAGGTGAGGAACGACAGCAGCGTGCCGGTCAGCGGATCGGACTCGGGGAAGAAGAGTTTGTTGAACACGAGAGCGGCTGCCGAGCCGTACAGGAAGAAGTCGTACCACTCGATGGTGGTGCCGATCAGGCTCGCGGCGACGATCCTCTTGATGGAAGTGGCCATGCCGGTCACGGTAAAGAGTGACCGGCGTCACTTATATGGGGCCGGGACCCACAGTCTGCGGGGAGGATGTGTGGCCGAGCCGGTGCAGGCGGAGGGCGAGCTGGATCTCCAGCGCGCGCTCGGGCTCCAGCCAGCCGTCGCCCAGCAGCTTGCCGATCCGGTCGAGGCGCTGGGTGACGGTGTTGACGTGGATGTGCATGGCCTCGGCCGTACGGGAGGGTGAGCCGCCCGTGCCGAAGTAGGCCGACAGGGTGTCGGTCAGCGCGGTGCCGCGGCGGGCGTCGTAGTCGATCACCGCGCCGACCACGCGGCCGACGAAACCGCGCACGTCGCGGCCGTCGCCCACGAGCAGCCCGACGAAGCCCAGCTCGGCGGGGCTCGCGCCGTCACCGGCCCGGCCGAGCGCGAGCAGCGCCTCGGCGCACCGCCGCGCCTCCTGGTACGCCTCCGCGACGTCCCGCGCGCCCGCCGATCCGCCTCCCGGTCCAGCTCCCGGTCCGCTTGTCGCGCCCCCTCCTGAGCCGCCTGCCGGCGCGCCCGGCGGGCCGCCGGGCGCGGCTTCGGGGAGGCGGGCCGGGGAGGCGCCCGCCGTCGCCGGGCTGTGCAGGGACGCGCTCAGCTCGGCCGCCACCCGCTGGGCCAGACCGCCCGCGTCCACGCCCGGCAGCAGCAGCACCACCTCGTCGCCGCGCCCCGCCGCCAGCCCGTGCCGGACCGTGGCGTGCGAGGAGGCCCAGAACGCCGCCCGCTCCCGCTGGCCGCCGTGCCTGGCCACCACCACGACGTGCGGCGCGCGCAGGTCCACGCCCAGCCGCCGGGCCCGGTCGGCCAGGCCGGGCGAGTCCGGCCGCGAGATCAGGTCCTCCAGCAGCTCGCCCCTGACCCGGCCCTCGGCCTCGGCCACGCTCCGCCTGAACAGCAGCAGCAGCGCGCACACCAGCGCCGCCCGTTCCAGGATGCGCTCGTCGGCGTCGTCGCTGCGCAGGACGAGCGTGCACAACGGCTCGCCGCCGACGTCCACCGACGCGATCAGCTGGTCGCCCCTGCGCACGGTACGCCCCAGCGCCCTGGACGCCTGCGCCGCCTCGAACACCCCCGCGTCCAGCTCGCCCACGTCGCCCGTGATCGGGCGGCCCAGGTCGTCGAGCACGGCCAGCGACCCGCCGAGCACCTCGGTCACCACGGCGGCGACATCCTCGATGCCGCCGCCGCGCAGCACCAGCGAGGTCATCCGGTCGTGGGCCAGCGCGGCCCGCTCGACGGCCTCGCCGTGCGCCCGGGCGGTGCGGTGGGCCTGGGACAGCTCCTCCAGGGCGTTCCTGGTCTCCTGCAGCAGCCGGGCGTTGTCGATCGCGACGGCGGCGTGCGCGGCCAGGCTCGCCAGCAGCGAGACCTCCTCCTGGTGGAAGGGCCTGGCGCTGCGGTTGGCCGCCATCAGCACGCCGATCACCCGCTGGCCCAGCCGCAGCGGCACCCCCAGGATCGCGACCAGGCCCTCCTCCTTGACGGCCTCGTCGATGTGGCCCTTGTGCCGGAACCTGGCGTCGGCGAAGTAGTCGGCGGTCGCGTACGGGGTGGCCGTCTGCGCCACCAGCCCGCCCAGCCCGGCGCCCATGGCCAGCCTGAGCGCCCGGAACTTGGCCGAGATCGACCCGTCGGTGACCCGCATGTACGTGTCGCCCTGCTCGGGGTCGTGCAACGTCATGTACGCGATGTCGGTCGCCAGCAACTGCCTGGCCCGGTGAACGATGGCTTCGAGCACGGCGTCGAGGTCGCGCAGCGCGGCCAGGTCGCCGGCGGTGTCGTAGAGCGCCGACAGCTCGGCCTCGCGCCTGGCCCGCCGCCTGAGCAGCGCCCTGACCTTCAGCGCCTGGATCTTGGCCTGCTCCAGCTCCTCGATCGTGGCCGGATCGGCGCCCTGCGCCCTGGCCTCCACGATCGGCCCCTCGAACTCGACCGCCGACGCCTCCCGCGCCAAAAGCTCCAGAAAGTGGGTGCTCACTAATGGGCCGTCCAGCCGCCGTCTACGGGGAGGGAGGTGCCGGTGATGAAGGAGCCGTGGGGGCCGCAGAGGTAGGCGACCAGTTCGGCGACCTCCTCCGGCTCGATCAGCCGCTTGATGGCGGCCGGCTGGAGCATGATGTTCTCGACGACCTCGTCGCTGCCGATGCCGTGCACCCGGGCCTGGTCCTCGATCTGCGCCTCGACCAGCGCCGTGCGCACGTACGCGGGGCACACGCAGTTGGACGTCACCCCGTGGGCCGCCCCCTCCAGCGCGACCACCTTGGAGAACCCCTCCAGCGCGTGCTTGGCCGTCGTGTACGCCGACTTGTACGGCGAGGCCCGCAACCCGTGCACCGACGACATGTTCACGAACCGCCCCCACCCCCGGGCGTACATGCCGGGCAGCACCCGCCGCGCGATCAGGAACGGCGCCTCCACCATCACCCGCATCATGGTGGAGAACACCTCCGGCGGGAAGTCCTCGACCGGCGCCACGTGCTGGAACCCGGCGTTGTTCACCACGATGTCCACCGGCTCGTCGGGCAGCGACGCCGCGAAGGCCGGATCGCTCAGATCGGCCACCACCGCGACCCCGCCGACCTCCGCGGCCACCTTCCCGGCCGCCTCGCCCTGCCTGTCGACCACCAGGACCTTGGCCCCCGCGGCGGCCAGTCGCCGGGCGCAGGCGGCGCCGATGCCGCCCCCAGCCCCCGTCACCAGCGCGGTCCGCCCAGTCAGCTCCTTCGCCATACCCGAAACCCTAGGCGCTCGCCGCGCCGGGACGCATGGGTGCGGCCGACATAGATCCGAGCCCGCCTATGTGGATCACCCCTCCGCCGGCGGCCGGGTCATGGACAGCACGTCGAGGGCGGCGTCGAGCTGTTCCTCGGTCAGCGTGCCGTCGGCGACGTGGCCGCGTTCGACGACGACCTCCCGAATGGTCCTGCGCTCGGCCAGCGCCTGCTTGGCTATCTTGGCCGCCTCCTCGTAGCCGACGTGCCTGTTGAGCGGGGTGACGATCGAGGGGGAGGACTCGGCGTACTCGCGCAGGCGCTCGACGTTGGCCGTGATGCCGGCCACGCAGCGGTCGGCCAGCAACCTGGACACGTTCGCCAGCAGCCTGATCGACTCCAGGATGTTGCGGGCGATGACCGGCAGCTGCACGTTCAGCTCGAAGCTGCCCGAGGCCCCGGCGAAGGTGATCGCCGCGTCGTTGCCGATGACCTGGGCCGCGACCATGGCCGTGGCCTCCGGGATCACCGGGTTGACCTTGCCCGGCATGATGGACGAGCCCGGCTGCAGGTCCGGCAGGTTGATCTCGCCGAGCCCGGCGCGCGGGCCCGAGCCCATCCAGCGCAGGTCGTTCGCGATCTTGTTGAGCGACACGGCCACCACCTTGAGCTGCCCGGACAGCTCCACGATGGAGTCCTGGGCGCTCTGGGCCTCGAAGTGGTCGGCGGCCTCGCGGAAGGGGATGCCGGTCGCCTCGGCCAGCTTCGCGATCGCCCGCTGCGCGAAGCCGGGCGGGGTGTTGATGCCCGTGCCGACCGCCGTCCCGCCCAGGGGCAGTTCCAGTACGTGGTTCAGCGCCGTGCGCACGCGGGTGCCGCCGTGGTCGATCTGGGCGGCGTACCCGCCGAACTCCTGCCCGAGGGTCACCGGCGTGGCGTCCATCAGGTGGGTCCGGCCCGACTTGACCACCTGCGCGAACTCGGCCTCCTTGGCGTGCAGCGTGTCGGCCAGGTGGGTGAGCGAGGGCAGCAGGTGGAAGGTCACCTCGATCGCGGCGGCCACGTGGATCGAGGTCGGGAAGACGTCGTTGGAGGACTGGGAGGCGTTCACGTGGTCGTTGGGGTGCACGGGCCGTCCCAGCCGCTCCTCGGCCAGCGTCGCGATCACCTCGTTGGCGTTCATGTTGGACGAGGTGCCGGAGCCGGTCTGGAAGACGTCGATGGGGAAGTGGGCGTCGTGCTCGTTGTCGGCGACGTCCGCGGCGGCCTGCGCGACCGCCTCGGCCAGATCCTTGTCGATCACGCCCAGCTCGCCGTTGACCTCGGCGGCGACCGCCTTGATCAGGCCGAGCGCGGCGATGTGGGACGGTTCGAGCGGCCGCCCCGAGACCGGGAAGTTCTCCACCGCCCGCTGGGTCTGGGCCCGCCACCGCGCTCCCGCCGGCACCCGGACCTCGCCCATCGAGTCATGTTCGATTCTGAACTCGCTCATGACTCCAGTCTGTCCCACGGCCGGGCGTTCAGTCCGGGGCCGGCCCGCCCCGGGCGGGGACGGGCCGTCGTACCGGGAAAGGCTCGCTCAGCTGGAGATGAGCGCCACGATGAGGACGGCGATCACGACCGCGGCCGCCGCCGCCACGGCCATCAGCACGAGCATGCCGTTGCGGTTGCCCGCCTGCGGCTTCTCGGGCGGCCCCGCGATGGCGAACAGGTCGGTCCCGAGGCCCTGGCCCTGGTGCGGGCCACCGGCGGGCGGCACCGGCCGGCCCTGTCCAGGCCCGCCCTGCTGCGGGCCGCCCTGTCCCGGCCCCTGCTGTCCTGCGCCCTGCTGTCCTGCGCCCTGCGGTCCCGGGCCCTGCTGCCGCGCGGCGTGCGGCGGTTGCTGCGCCGGCGGGTAGACCTGCTGGCCGGGGGAACCGCTCCGCGGCGCGGCGATGTGCCTGGTCGTGACGGTCCCCTCGTCGTCGGGGCGCTGCGGCGGACGGCCGCCGCCCGGCTCGGGCGCCGGAGGGAACGGCCCCTTGGGGCGCATGACGCTGACGGTCTGGTCGGGGTCGAAGCCGCTCTCGTCGCCGGCGTCAGCCGCCTGCGGCGGCTGCGCGGGACGCGGGGCCTGCGGCGGCCGGCCCGGTGCGGTGCTCTGAGGCATCGTCGGCGCCCCCAGCGGGCTCCGCGCGGCCTCCTGCGGCCCGGAAGGCCCCTGCGGCCCTGAGGGCCGCGCCCCGGCGGGACGCGTCGGCTGCGGGCCCGGGACGGGCGGCGCACCGGCCCCGTACGCCTCCTGAGGCCCTGAAGGGCGCCCCTGAGAGCCGGCGGGACGCCGTGGGCCGGAGTCGGTGAAGGGGTCGGGCAACGCGGCCTCCTGGGCCATCAGGGCTTCCGCCGTGAGCGCCGGCATCTCGCTCGTGGGCGTGTCGGCGACCATCCGCATGAGGGTCTCCGCCTTGGCGGCGCTGAGCCGCTGCCGGTAGTCCTTGTTGAGCAGCCCGTTCAGCACCGGCCGCAGCCGCCCGGCCTGCGTGGGCGGGTCGGCGCTCTCGCTGAGCAGCGCCGCCAGCGTCTCGGCGATCGTGGCCCGCTCGTACGCCGGCCGCCCCTCGACCGCGAAGTACAGCGTCGCGCCCAGCGACCAGATGTCGGACTCGGGCCCGGTGTACTCGCCCCTGGCGCGTTCCGGGGCCGTGTACCCGGGCGAGCCGATCACCATGCCCGTCTTGGTGAGCCGTGAGTCGCCCTCGGCCTTGGCGATGCCGAAGTCCGTCAGGACCACCCGGCCGCTCTCGGTGATGAGCACGTTGCCCGGCTTGACGTCGCGGTGCGTGATGCCCTGGGAGTGCGCGGCGCGCAGCGCGCCGAGCAGGTCGACGCCGATCTCGGCCACGAGCCGGGGCGGCAGCGGGCCCTCCTCCTCGATCACCTGCTCCAGGGAGCGCGCCTCGATGAGCTCCATGATGATCCAGGGGCTGTCGTCCTGGATGAGCACGTCGTGGATGGCGGCGACGGACGGGTGGTTGATCCGCGAGGCGAGGCGGCCCTCGCGGACCATGCGCTCGCGCAGCTCGGCCCGCTGGTCCTCGGTGAGCCCCTGGTCCTGGCGGATCTCTTTGACCGCCACCTCGCGCCCGAGCGCGCGGTCGCGGGCGCGCCACACGGTCCCCATCGTGCCCCGGCCGAGCGGGGCGATGAGCTCGTAGCGCTCCGCGAGCAGGCGTGTCTGCTGTTCCGGCATGAGAAGAAGATATCGATTCTCGCTTGGGAAGTGCTTTACCCTCGCTTGCGAAGTTCTCTTGGCCAGAACCGCCGAGGAAGGAACAACTTTATCACCGCCGCCTTGAAACGGACATAAGTAGACGGGCTCGGACGTGGGTCGACCCGCTTGCGGTGGACGCCCTCACCCGGCCTGCGCTCCTGGCGCGGCGGCGGGACCGACAGCGCGGCGGCGGCGGCCTCCGCCCTGTGCAGCCCGCGGTGCGCGGACCTGCGCGCGAAGGGTGGCGAGGTGACCACGGGAACCGGGCGTACGGGCCGGCGCGGGGCCAGCGGCTCCTCCGCCGAGCCGCCCGCGGCCACCCGGGCCAGCATGAGCGAGGCCCGTACGGAGTCGAGCCGGGTCTGTGGATCGATCCTGAGCAGCGCGTCGAGCACGGGCGCCAGCGGGCCCGCCTTGCTCATCGGGATCGGCTCGCCGCTGGTCAGCGCGGCCAGCGCGGCGGCGGCCGTACGGCGGCCGTGCAGCCCCCGGCCCTCGACGGCGGTGTAGAGGGTCGCGCCGAGCGACCACAGATCGCCCGCGGGGCTGGCCTTGGAGCCGAGAACCCGTTCGGGGGCGATGTAACCGGCCGAGCCGAGCACGATGCCGGCCTGGGTGATGGAGACGTCGCCTTCGAGCGCGGCCAGGCCGAAGTCGGTGAGCACCGCGCGGTCCTCGGTCACCAGGACGTTGCTGGGCTTCACGTCGCGGTGGAGGATGCCCTTGGCGTGGACGGCCCGCAGCGCGCCGAGGATCTGCCGGCCGATCTCGGCGGCCCGGCGCGGAGGGAGCGGTCCGTGCTCCTGGATGAGCTGCTCCAGGGACTTGGCCCGGAGCAGCTCCATCACGATCCAGGGACGGTCGTCCTCGGTCACGACGTCGAACACGGTGATGACCGACGGATGGGCCACCATCGCGGTCGCCCTGCCCTCGCGCTCGGTGCGGGCGCACAACTCCGCGCGCAGCTCCTCGTCGAGGACGGTGGGCAGCCGTACTTCCTTCACCGCCACGTCGCGGTCGAGCAACTCGTCATGCGCCCGCCAAACGGTGCCCATGCCGCCGCGACCAACCGGCTCCACAAGCCGATAGCGCGCGGCGAGAAGGTAACCGGAGGGCGCACGCATGCCAGGCAGCTTACCTATTTGTGTAAACCGACCAGTAGAGGCGGGGCCGATAAATTGTTGCGAACTTAAGTCAACCCGCCTGACTCGTTACGTCAGCGAACCTCCGGGCCACATCTGCCCAGTTGACGAGGCCCCACAGTTTCTCGACGTAGTCCGGACGCACGTTGCGGTACTGCAGATAGTAAGCGTGCTCCCACGCGTCGAACACGAGAAGCGGCGTGGTGTTCATTCCGACGTTGCCGTGGTGGTCGTAGATCTGCTCGACCACCAGCCTGCGGCTCAGCGGCTCCCAGGCCAGCACGCCCCACCCCGAGCCCTGGACCGACGCCGTGGCCGTGGTGAGCTGCTTCTGGAACGCCTCGAACGTGCCGAAATGCTCGTCGATGGCGGCCCTGAGCGCGCCGTCGGGGCGGTCGCCGCCGTCGGGGGAGAGGTTCTCCCAGAAGATCGAGTGCAGGACGTGGCCGGACAGGTTGAAGGCGAAGGTCTTCTCCAGGCCCACCAGGCCGGCGAAGTCGCCGCCGTCGCGGGCCTCGGCCAGACGGTCGAGCGTGTCGTTGGCGCCCTTGACGTAGGCCGCGTGGTGCTTGGCGTGGTGCAGCTCCAGGATCTCGCCGGTGATGGCGGGCTCCAGCGCGCCGTAGTCGTACGGCATGTCGGGAAGGGTGTAGTCGCCCATGGGGCCGTCCTCTCGAAGTAGATCTCTGGAGGACACTATTGCAACTAGTTCGCAAGTGCATCAGACTTGCGACCTAGGTCTCGCCTTGGCATCGTGGCGGGAGTCAGTTAGGTCCAGTTTGTGCGCGGACGGCATGAGCCGTCCGCGCACAGGCGTCCTGTGGGGATTTCTTGGGGTGGGAATTACCCAGGTCAGGGCGCTGTTGTACCTGTTCGTACGCGACGGCAGGGCAGCCGTGTCGAGGCGCCCCCGCAGATCTGTCGTCATCACCCATCGCAGGATTCACACCTGTGACCCGCCGTG
This sequence comes from Nonomuraea sp. NPDC049624, assembly GCF_040675255.1. Taxonomy (NCBI): domain Bacteria; kingdom Bacillati; phylum Actinomycetota; class Actinomycetes; order Streptosporangiales; family Streptosporangiaceae; genus Nonomuraea; species Nonomuraea sp. NPDC049624. Next base: position 136,479 of record NZ_JBFAOR010000011.1, read on the forward strand.
CCTCATGCGCGGACGGTGAGCAAAGGAGCACCCCCCGATGGCCAAGCACGCCATGATGACCACGTCCCATATCGCCAAGCTCGCCCTCGGCGCGACCATCGCCGCGAGCGCGCTGGGCGCCACTGCCGCCGTCAGCGCCGCGACCGCGCACCGGACCGACGCCCAGGCCGCCGCACAGCAGTCGGCCGCGCAGGGTTCGGCCCAGGGCCGGGTGAACGTCACCGCCGCCCAGGTGCTGGCCACGGCCCGCGCCCAGGTCGGCACCTCCGAGGACGCCAACGGCGGCGGCACCAAGTTCCAGAAGTGGTACGCCGACTCCCAGCGCGCCGCCGAGACCGTCGCGCGTGACGGCGGCAGCCGCCAGGACTACCTGAACGCCGCCTGGTGCTCGATGTTCGTCTCCTGGGTCGGCGAGCAGACCGGCGCCCGCCCGCAGGTCGGCTGGGACGCCTACACCGTGACGCACGCCAAGTGGTTCGCCGCCAACGACCGCTGGGGCACCGAGGCCAGGCCGGGCGCCGTCGTCTTCTTCTCCTGGAGCGGCAGCAAGAGCCTGAACGACATCCAGCACGTCGGCTTCGTCGTCAAGGACAACGGCGACGGCACGATCTCCACGATCGAGGGCAACACCGGCAACGGCAAGGTCGAGGAGCGCGTCCGGCCGACCTCGCAGGTCGTCGGCTACGGTTACCCGTCCTACGCCGCCTGACACATCGACACAGCGCGCATTCCTGTCCGGGATGCGCGCTTTGTTGTATTACCGCACGTCAGAGCAAGTGTGACGCTCGGCACACCTCTCTCCCCGATAAATGTGCATGATGCCTAGTAGGGCACTTTCCCGCGTACGGCAGGCTGATTGACAGGAACCATGGCACGCCGTCAGCAAGATGTAAGGGTGCCGAAAGGGGACGGGGGCATGGTTAGGACATGAGACCAGGCGAGAACCCGCGAGCAGCTGAAACTGTCGGTGCCGGCCCCGAGACTGGGTAGGACGCCGACGTTCCACCACTGACGACAGAAGTTGAAGGACGTGATGGAGATGCGCCAGACACAGGTTCGCCGCCGGCCGAGGAAGCCGGTCGGCGCCACCCTGGACCTTCGCACGCCGTCGGGGCGACAGTTGCCCTTTTGACCATCAGGAAGCAGGAGCGCCATCTGAGAGGTGCGCGATGATGTGCAGTCACTTTCCCGTATGCCCCAGTGCGGACTCGCCCGACCGTGAGCGTTCGCACGTGATCTCGGCCCATCCTGACCAGGGCTGGAGCCTCCTCTGCAACGGCGTGGTGCTGTTCGAGGACACGGGTCTGCTCCTGCCTGACGGCAGCGTCGTCGCCCCCCACCGAGCCCCCGTCGCCGCCTGAGACACCCGAGACGCCCGAGACGCCCGAGGGCGACCCCCCGTCGTCCGGTGCCGAGGGGCTTCGACCGCCGCCCGGCACCCTTCGACGCGCTCGGGCCCTACCTGCGCCCGATGCTCAGCACCGGCCCGGTGCGGTCGGTGAAGAAGTCGTCACCCTTGTCGTCGACGACGATGAAGGCGGGGAAGTCCTCGACCTCGATCTTCCACACCGCCTCCATGCCCAGCTCGGGGTATTCGAGCACCTCCACCTTCCTGATGCAGTCCTGGGCCAGCCGGGCGGCCGGGCCGCCGATGGAGCCCAGGTAGAAGCCGCCGTACTTCTGGCACGCCTCGGTGACCTGCCTGGACCTGTTGCCCTTGGCCAGCATGACCATCGAGCCGCCCGCCGCCTGGAAGCGCTCGACGTAGGAGTCCATGCGGCCGGCCGTGGTGGGGCCGAACGAGCCGGAGGCGTAACCCTCGGGGGTCTTGGCCGGGCCGGCGTAGTAGACCGCGTGGTCCTTGAGGTACTGGGGCATCTCGCCGCCGTCGTCGAGCAGCTCGGCGATCTTGGCGTGCGCGATGTCTCGGGCGACGACGAGCGGGCCGCTGAGGGAGAGCCGCGTCTTGACGGGGTACTTCGTCAGCTCGGCCAGGATCTCCGGCATCGGCCTGTTGAGGTCGATGCGGACGACGTCGTCGGACAGGTGCTCGTCGGTGGTCTCCGGCAGGAAGCGGGCCGGGTCGGTCTCCAGCTTCTCCAGGAACACGCCCTCGGCCGTGATCTTGGCCAGCGCCTGGCGGTCGGCCGAGCACGACACCGCGATGGCCACCGGGCAGGACGCGCCGTGCCGGGGCAGGCGGATCACGCGCACGTCGTGGCAGAAGTACTTGCCGCCGAACTGGGCGCCGATGCCGAGCTTCTGCGTCAGCTCGAATACCTTGGCCTCCAGCTCCAGGTCGCGGAAGCCGTGCCCGGAGGGCGAGCCCTCGGTGGGGATGGAGTCGAGGTAGCGGGCGCTGGCGTACTTGGCGGTCTTGAGCGCGAACTCGGCGGAGGTGCCGCCCACCACCACGGCCAGGTGGTACGGCGGGCAGGCCGCGGTGCCCAGCGAGCGGATCTTCTCCTCCAGGAAGGCCAGCATGCGCTTCTCGTTGAGCACCGCCTTGGTCTCCTGGTAGAGGAACGACTTGTTGGCCGAGCCGCCGCCCTTGGCCATGAACAGCAGCTTGTACTCGTCGGCGTGGCCGTGGGGGTCCTCGGCGTAGAGCTCGATCTGGGCGGGCAGGTTGTTGCCGGTGTTCTTCTCCTCCCACATGGTCAGCGGGGCCATCTGGGAGTAGCGCAGGTTGAGCTTGGTGTAGGCGTCGTAGACGCCCTTCGAGATGTGCTCGGCGTCGCGGCCGTCGGTCAGCACGTGGCGGCCGCGCTTGCCCATGACGATGGCGGTGCCGGTGTCCTGGCACATCGGCAGCACGCCGCCGGCCGAGATGGAGGCGTTCTTCAGCAGGTCGAGGGCGACGAACCGGTCGTTCCCGCTGGACTCGGGGTCGTCGACGATCTTGCGCAGCTGCGCCAGGTGCGACGTGCGCAGGAAGTGGGAGATGTCGTGGACCGCGGTCTCGGTGAGCAGCCGCAGGGCCTCGGGGTCGACCTCAAGGAACGTACGCCCGGCCGCTTCGACCTTCCGCACCCCCTCCGACGTGATCAGCCGATACTCGGTCTCATCGGCGCCCAGGGGAAGCAGATCGGTGTAGTCGAAGTCCATGTCCATAGAGGGTACGCCCCCCGTCAGGTGGTCATCCCGGGGCCGGCACGGGCTCCGGCGAGCGCCGCGCGGTGAGCCCCACCAGGATGCCGACGATCACCAGCCCGGCCCCCGCCAGGTCGTAGACGCTCGGCGTCGCGATGCCGAGCACGAGCCCCGTCACGATCGCGCCGACCGGGATGAGCCCGGCGAACAGCCCGGCCGTCCCTGGGCCGAGCTTGGGCAGCGAGGTGTACCAGAGGAAGAAGGCCATGACCGTGACCACGACCGCCAGGTACGCGAAGCCCAGCGTCTCGGCCGCGGTCGGCGTCCTGAACATGGCCGAGCCCTCCTGGACCAGGCCGACCACGGCCAGCATGGGCACGGCCAGCGCCGTCGAGTACGCCGACACCCGGATCGCCCCCAGCTTGGGCAGCAGGGGGATGGCCAGCATGGAGAAGCTCACCTCGCCTGCCAGCGCCCCGAGCGCCCACAGCAGGCCGGTCGGGTTCCCGCTGCCCAGGCCGGTCGCCAGTGTCGCGCCGGCCACCACCACCGACGCCCCCATCAGCAGGCGCGGCGCCGGACGCCCGCCGGCCAGCGCCAGCGCCAGCGGCACGGTGCCGAGGACGGTGCCCACCAGCGCCGGCCCCGAGGCCCGGGTGGACTCGACGACGCAGACGTTGAAGACCACCAGCCCGAGCAGGGTGAGCCCGCCCAGGTACAGGGTCTCGCGCCCGGTGAGCCGGACGAACCGCAGGCCGAGCGCCCTGGTGACGACCAGCAGGATGACCGCGGCGGCGAGGTAGCGCACGGCCTGGCCGCCGTACACGGGATAGGAGCCGATCAGGCCGGACACTCCGGCCAGGGTGCCCACCAGGAACATGGCGGTGGCGGCTCCGGCGATTCCGTTTCTCATGGGCAGGATCGTAGGGAGACAATGGTTCGCATAAACAGACCAATGGGCCGCTATATGACAGGACCAATATGGCTGACCTGCACATCCAGATCAATCGGGATGCGGGAGGGATCGCTGGGCAGATCGCGGCCGAGCTGCGCGAGGGCGTGCGTCTCGGGCGGCTGGCGCCCGGCACGCGCCTGCCCGCCACCCGCGACCTCGCCGCCGACCTCCAGGTCTCCAGGGGCGTGGTGGTGGAGGCGTACGAGCAGCTCGTGGCCGAGGGGTTCCTGGTCTCGCGGGTGGGGGCCGGGACCGAGGTGGCCCCGCTGGGCGCCGTCCGGTCCGCGCGTCCCTGGCCGGTGGCCGACGGCGGCGTCTGCGGGCCGTACCACGGGCATCGGGCCACGTCCCCCGACCTGGGGCACTTCCCCCGGGAGCGGTGGTCGTCGGCCGTCCGGCACGTGCTGGCCACCGTGCCGTCCGACGCGCTCGACTACGGCGATCCCGGCGGCGTCCCGGAGCTGCGCGAGGAGCTGGCCGGTTACCTGCGGCGGGTCAGGGCGGCCGACGTCCATCCCGACAACCTGGTCGTGGTGGGCGGCGTGGCGCAGGGGCTGAGCCTGGCGCTGCACGTCCTGGCCCGGCGCGGCGGCCTGCGCCTGATCGTCGAGGACCCCACCAGCCGCCGCCAGGTCCCGCTGCTGGAACGGGCCGGGGCCCGCCTGGTGCCGGTGCCCGTGGGCTGCGAGGGCCTGATCGCCGGGGCCATGGACGGCGACGCGGCGCTGGTCACGCCCGCACACCAGTACCCGACGGGCGTCGTGCTCTCCCCGGCCAGGCGGGCCGCGCTCATGGAGTGGGCCTGCGCGGGCGACCGGACGGTCCTGGAGGACGACTACGACGCCGAGTTCCGCTACGACCGCGACCCGGTCGGCTGCCTCCAGGGGCTGGCCCCCGATCGGGTGATCCTGACCGGCAGCGTCAGCAAGTCGCTCGCCCCCGGCCTCCGGCTCGGCTGGGTCGCCGCGCCCGCCCACCTGGCCGAGGCGATCCGCCGCGCCCGGAGCGAGCTCGACCTGGGCTCCCCGGTCATCGAGCAGTACGCGCTGGCCCACTTCCTGCGCACCGGCGGCTACGACAAACACCTGCGGCGCATGCGCAGGGAGTACCGCCGCCGCCGGGACGCCCTGGTCAGGGCGCTGGCCGAGGAGCTGCCGGAGATCCGCGTCCGGGGCATCCAGGCCGGGCTGCACGTCTACCTCGACCTGCCGGACGGCTGGGACGAGCTCCGGGTCGTCCGCGCGGCCGAGGGCGTCGGCCTGGCCGCCGAGCCGGTCGCGCCGATGCGGTTCTCGCCCGGCCCGCCGGCGGTCGTGGTGGGGTTCGCCCGGCTGCCGGTGCATCAGGCGGCGGAGGCCGTCCAGGGCTTAAAAGTCCGTATGTCTGGACATATCATGGACTGAGGCGGAAAGCGGCACTGGAGGCGGCATGCGGGCGGGACTGCTGGGCCTGGGCCGGATCGGCGCGTTCCACGCGGCGAACCTGGCCGCGCATCCCCTGGTCGACGAGCTGATCGTGGCCGACCCGGTCAGGACCTCGCCGTACGGCAGGCCGGGGGATCCGTTCGAGGCCGACGTCGTGGTCATCGCCACGCCGACGAGCACGCACGCCGAGCTGCTGATCAGGGCGTGCGAGCGGGGCGTCCCCGTCCTGTGCGAGAAGCCGGTGGCGGGCACGGTCGCCGAGACGCTCAAGGTGCTGGAGGCGAGCGCGGGCCGGCGGGTGTTCGTCGGGTTCCAGCGCAGGTTCGACCCCGGCTACCGGGCCGCCCGCGCCGCGCTGCGGGCCGGCGAGCTGGGCGAGCTGCACCGCGTCCACCTGGTGACGGCCGATCCCGCGCCGCCGCCGGCCGAGTACGTCCCGCTGTCCGGCGGCCTGTTCCGCGACTGCCACGTCCACGACTTCGACGTCCTGCGGTGGGTGACCGGGCGCGAGGTCGTGTCCGTCCACGCCGTCGGCGCGAACCGGGGGGCGGCGTTCTTCGGGGAGGCCGGCGACGTGGACAACAGCGCCGCGCTGCTCACCCTCGACGACGGCACGCTGGCCACGCTCCAGGGCTCCCGCTACAACGGCGCCGGCTACGACGTGCGCATGGAGCTGGCCGGCACGAAGGGCACCCAGGTGGCCGGGCTCGGCCCGCGCGCCCCGCTGCGCAGCGCCGAGGGCCTGCAGCCGCCCGGACCGCCCTGGCCCGACTTCGTCGCCAGGTTCGGCCCGGCCTACGCGGCCGAGCTCGACGCCTTCCTGCGCGGCGGCGAGGGCCTGTGCTCGGTCGAGGACGCCCTGGCCGCCCTGTACGTCGCCGAGGCCGCCGACCTGTCGCTGCGCGAGTCGCGTCCCGTCCAGGTCGCCGAGGTACGCGGCTGAGGAGGCTTGCTGATCACGCCTGCGCGGCGGCCCGCCTGGGCGCGAAGCCCGGCGCGAGCGCGATGATCACGCCCGCCAGCAGCAGCGGCGCGACGAACGCCACCCGCCAGTCCGTGGCGTCGGCGATGCCGCCGATCAGCGCGGCCCCCACGATGAAGCCCACGTAGTTGAAGAGGTTCACCCGGGCGATGGCCACCCCGGTGCCCGCCGGGTCCAGCTTGCCCGCCGCCGAGAACGACTGCGGCGCGACCACCGACAACCCCAGCCCGGTCAGCCCGAACGCGACGATCGCCAGCGGCTGGTTCGGGGCCACCACGACGCCGAGGAAGCCCAGCGTGGCCAGCGCGCCGCCGAGCCGGACGATGGCGGCCGGGCCGTACCGGCGGACCGCGACGTCGCCGCCGAGCCGCACGGCCAGCGTCGCGCCCTGGTAGACGCTGTAGGCCAGCTTCGCCACGCTGTCCTGGGCCAGCAGGGCCTTGCCCATGAAGACGGTCGCGAAGTTCGACACCGCCGCGTCGCCGATGTAGAGGAAGCCCATCGCCAGGCAGAGCGGGATGATCGGCCGCCAGGGGAACTTGCCGGTCGCGGCCTCGACGACGTTCTCGACCTTCTCCTCGGTGATCGTGCACAGCTTCGGCCCGGCGTAGAGCGAGCCGGCCACCGCCAGGACCATGGGGATCGCCATCGTGACCGCCAGCGAGACCCGGCCGGCCGCGAACACCGCCCACAGGGCCCCCGCCAGGCTGAGGACGCTCCACACGCTGTGGAAGCCATTCAGCACGGCGGTGCCGTACCGGCGTTCGACGGCCACGCCCTGCATGTTCATGCCCGCGTCCACCGCGCCGACCGCGAGGCCGAACAGCAGCAGCGCGGGCACGGCCAGCGGCACCGAGGGCGCGAGGCCGGTGAGCACCACGGCGAGCGCCACCGCGGGCTGCGCGACCCGCAGGAGCAGCTTGCTGCCGTACCGGGCGGCGAACGTGCCCGCGCCGACGCTGCCCACGCCGGCGAAGACGGGCACGATCAGCAGCAGGAGCGTGAGCGCCCCGTCGGTGAGCTCCAGCTCGGTCTGGAGGCTGGCCACCTGGACGAGCAGGGTGGCGAAGGAGAGGCCCTGCACGCCGTACACGACGTACGTGGCGGTACGGGCCTGGCGATCACGCGGGGACGGCACGACGGCCTCCTGATCGGGGGGGAATCAAACGTGAGGCGGAGTCAGGTTAGCGGCTGGTCAGGGCCGTACGCCAGCGTCAGATCCGGCGCCGGATAGGGTGCCTGGGTGAAACGGGGCTACGCGACCGGCGAGGCGCGCAAGGAGCGCATCCTGGCGGTCGCGCTGCTGGAGTTCGCCGAGCACGGCTACCGCGGCGCCTCGCTGGCCCGCATCGCCGAGCGGGTCGAGCTCTCCCAGGCCGGGCTGCTCCACCACTTCCGGAGTAAGGAACGTCTGCTCCTCGCGGTGCTCGACCACCGCGACGAGCTCGACCGCCGCAGGTTCGGGCCGAGGCGCGACGGCCACGACGGCCACGACGGCGGCGGCGTCGCCGCGCTGCGTGCCCTGGCCGACGTCGTCGACCACAACGCGCGGGTGCCGGGCCTCGTCCAGCTCTTCTCGGTGATCAGCGGCGAGGCGGTGACCCCGGGCCACCCCGGCCACGAGTGGGCCAGGCGGCGCTACCGGCGGCTGCGCGCCGACGTGGCCGCCGCGCTGCGCGCGGGCGCCGAGCGCGGCGAGTTCCGGGCCGGTCTCGACGCCGAGGCCCACGCCGACCGCCTGATCGCGATGATGGACGGTCTGCAGACCCAGTGGCTGATCGACCCCGGCCAGGTGGACATGGCGGCCGTCTTCCGCGGTTACGTGGAGGACCTCATCGCCGCTCTACGGCCCGGCTGACCGCCCGCACGGGCGCGGCGTCCGCCAGCCGCCCGGCCGCCCACACCCCGAGGGCCAGCAACGCGGCCACCTCGGTCACCGCCAGCCCCCGTTCGACCAGGCCGAGGGGCACGACCCGGTACCACGGCAGCCCGTGGCCGGCGCCGATCAGCACCGCCGCGCCGATGCCCGCGACCCACAGCGCCGAGCACACCCCCAGCCCGAACGCCACCGTCGCCGGCCTGCTGCGCTCCCGCCGTCGCCAGGGCCGGGCGATGACCAGCGCGGCGAGCGGCAGGCTGAGGAAGGCCACGAAGCTGCCGACCCGGTGGATGCTGCCGCTCGTGCTGGGCCCGACCGCCCAGTCGTGCTTCTGGAACGAGGCCGTCAGCAGCAGCCCCACGCTCCAGGCCATGAGCGCGACCGTGCCGACCGCCCCGGCCAGCCGCTTGCGCGCCAGCGAGACGCCGATGGCCGCCGACCCGGCCGCGAGCAGCCCCACGGCGAGCCCGAAGATCCACCCGCCGGGGCCGAGACCGTGTTCGCTGATCGTGCGCCTGAACGGGGTCGTCTCGTCGAGACTGGTCAGCTCCAGGCCCACGATCACGGCGATGCCCACCCCCGCCGCCCCGAGCCCCCATCGCGCCGGTTGATGCACGCCCGCCTCCCGAGGATCAGCCGTCAGAAGCCTGTCGCGTGGATCAACGGCGGGAAACGCCGGACGATTCCGGCGTACCGCCACCGGCACGCCGAGGCGAACGGAGAGCCAGGCCGGGAGATCGGCGCGTTGCTCGGGCGGATTCGCCGATGTGCGCCCTGTTGGTCCGTTCTTGGGCGAGCGAATACCCGGGCCGCCGGATATCGTCAGAAGTGTGAACGAACGCGCGGGATCGTGGTTGCCGAAGCTGCAGGAAGTCGGAGAGCGGCTTGCTGAGGAGTTCGTGACGTCCCGGCGCGCACCGGCCGCGTCCGGCCTGCCGCAGCCGCACGAGCTGCGCGCCTCCGACGCCGACCGCGAACGCATCGCGCAGGTGCTCCAGGACGCCCACGCCGACGGCCGGCTCGACCTCGTCGAGCTGGAGGAGCGGCTCGGCGTCGTCTACTCCGCGCGCACGCTCGGCGACCTCGCCGGGCTCACCGCCGACCTGCTCCCGGCCGAGGAGCAGCCGCTGAACCTCGACGGCCGGCCGGTGTCGGCCATCTTCAAGAAGGAGCAGCGCGGCGGGCGCTGGGTGGTGCCCGCCGAGCTCGACGTCACGGCCATGTTCGGCACAACCAAGCTGGACTTCCGCGACGCGATCCTGCAGAACAGCCGGATCGTCATCAACGCCACCCTGGTCTTCGGCGGCCTGGAGATCCACGTGCCGGAGGACCTTGAGGTGATCAGGGTCGCCAAGGGCGAGACCGTCCGCCTGACCAGGCAGCCGGTCGAGCCCGGCGGGCCCGTGGTCGAGGTGCGCACCACGAACTTCGCCGGCGACATCAAGGTCAAGGAACCGCCCAGACGCCGACGCCGCCGCTGAGGCGGGTCAGCCGGCCGTGTCGAAGTTGATCGCGCTGTAGGCGCGCAGCTTCCAGAGCTGGTGCTCGCTCTCGATCTTCCTGATGGTCCCCGACCGGCCGCGCATCACCAGCGAGCTGGTCACCGCCGCGCCCGACCTGAACCGCACGCCCTGCATCAGCTCGCCCTGGGTGATGCCGGTCGCGGCGAAGAACACGTCGTCCGACCTGACCAGGTCGTTCGTGGTGAGCACCTGGCTGAGGTCGTGCCCGGCGTCGACGGCCTTGGCGCGCTCGGCGTCGTCGCGCGGCCACAGCCGGCCCTGGATCACGCCGCCCAGGCACTTGAGCGCGCACGCGGCCACGATGCCCTCGGGCGTGCCGCCGATGCCCAGCATCAGGTCGATGCCGGTGCCCGCGCGGGCCGCCATGATCGCGCCGGCCACGTCGCCGTCGACGATGAACTTGATCCGCGCGCCCGTCTCCCTGATCTCCTTGACCAGCTTCTCGTGCCGCGGCCGGTCCAGCACGACCACCGTGACGTCGGACGGCGAGCAGTGCTTGGCCCTGGCCACGGCGTTGATGTTGTCGGCCACCGACGCCTCGATGTTCACCACGTCGGCCGCCTCCGGTCCGGTGACCAGCTTCTCCATGTAGAACACCGCGGACGGGTCGTACATCGAGCCGCGCTCGCTCACCGCGATCACCGACACCGCGTCCGGCATGCCGAGCGCCGTCAGCCTGGTCCCGTCGATCGGGTCCACCGCCACGTCGCAGTCGGGGCCGCTGCCGTCGCCGACGCGCTCGCCGTTGTACAACATCGGGGCGTGGTCCTTCTCGCCCTCCCCGATGACCACCACGCCGTTCATCGACACCGTGTTGATCAGCTGGCGCATGGCGTTGACCGCCGCGCCGTCGGCGCCGTTCTTGTCGCCGCGGCCCACCCAGCGGGCCGCGGCCATGGCGGCCGCCTCCGTCACGCGTACCAGCTCCATCGCCAGGTTGCGGTCGGGGGCGTGCTCGCCCGTCGCGAGCGCTGCCGGTACCGACGTCTGATCGGACATGATGAGCCTCCTCGTTGAGAACTCTCTCGATCGTAGTTGCCGGTCTATTCCCGGTCAGAGGGGGATAATCTGCCCAGTCCGGCTCAGCCCTCTGCGCAAGGGCCGCCACGCGATGGTCAGGGACCGGCGAAAAGGGATATCTATATGGGTGCCCCGCATGACGGAGACCGGATTTTGCGCCATATCGCGTGCGCGTAGGAGATCTCGCCTCCACCATGGACATGCGCCCCCGCCGTGGAGGAGATCGAATGAGCGAAGTGGAACACGCGGTGACCCAGCCTCGCACGTCCGAGCGGGGGGCTGCGACGCGGAGCTCGCTGCTGGCCGCCGCGCGGGAGGTCTTCGTCTCCAAGGGGTTCGCCGAGGCCGGCGTGACGGACGTCGTGGCCAGGGCCGACGCCAGCGTGGGCAGCCTCTACCACCATTTCTCCGGCAAGGCCGACCTCTACCTCACGTTGTGGGAGGAATGGCAGGCCCGCCAGGCCCAGCGCACCAAGCAGGCCGCCCGTACGGCCCGCGCCGCCGCCGAGGGCGACCCCATGCGGGTGTTCATCGACGCCGCCCGCGCCTACCTCGAAGGCTGCCTGGAGGAACGCGAGCTGGCCGCCCTGTTCCTGCGCGGCGACGGCCCGCCCGGCTTCGAGGTGGTCATGCGCGACCGGCTGCGCACCTGGGCCCAGCGCAACGCCGCCCTGTTCGAGGACGAGCCCGCGCTCGTCGTCGTGGTCACCGGCGCCCTGGCCGCGGCCGTCAGCGAGATCGTCTTCTCCGGCGACCGCGCGATGGTCGACGACGTGCTGGCGATCATCGGCCAGATCAGGCCCGCCGCTTCGGCGACCGCGCCCGCCAGCGGGTAACCTCGCCAAGTGTGCGACGGTTCAGCCAAAGTTTCTACGGCTACGCGGTAGCCCTCTTCGTGTGCCTGGCGGGCGTGGGGCTCTTCATGCTCGTCGCCCCGCAGAGCCGCGAGGAGCACATCCCGCGGCTCGACTACTCCATCACCGTCGCCAACTTCGGGCACGGCGTGCCCTATCAGGTGTGGTCCCCGCAGCAGGACCCGGCGGGCTGGGTGCCCAACAGCAACAGGATCGCCAAGGGCGAGAACGGCGCGCAGGTGCTCTACCTGGGCTACGCCACCGCCAAGCGGCAGCACGCCATGTTCGCCCAGAGCGACGAGAAGCCGGCCGCCGAGTTCGCCAACCGCATGACCGGCATCGCGAAGCCGTCCGGCAGCCAGCAGGTGGGCGGGGTGACGTGGGAGAAGCGGTTCCGCGAGGACAAGAACCAGCGCTCGCTCGTGCGGGTGCTGCCCGACGTCACCCTCGTGATCACCGGCACGGCCGACTGGCCCGAGCTGACCGAGCTGGCCGGGCTCCTGCAGCAGCGCGCCAAGGGATGACCCTGGGCGGGCGCGGCGGCGTCTAGGGTGGTGGCCGTGGCAGACGAGAAGACACCTTCGTACGAGCAGGCCCGCGAGGAGCTGACCGAGGTGGTGCGCCGCCTGGAGACGGGCGGGCTCACGCTGGAGCAGTCGATCGAGCTCTGGGAGCGCGGCGAGCGGCTCGCGGCCGTCTGCGAGGAGTGGCTGCAGGGCGCCCGGGTCAAGCTCGCCGCCGCCATGGCGAGGCGCTCGGAGCCGGGCGCCGACGACGCCCCCTTCTGATCCGTCAGGAGGCGGTGCGGTTGAGCGCCACCACCGGGATGCGGCGGCTGGTCTTGGCCTCGTACTCCGCGAAGCCGGGGGCGATCTCGACCATGCGGGCGTAGAGCCGGTCGCGCTCGTCGCCCTCGATGAAGTCCGCCTTCACCTCGAACGTCTCGGTGCCGATCTCGGCGGTCGCCGTGGGGTTGGCGCGCAGGTTGTGGTACCAGGCCGGGTGGTTGTCGGCGCCCGCGTTGGAGGCGATGATCACGTAGCGGTCGCCGTCGGCCAGGTACATCACCGGCGTGGTCGTCGGCCGGCCGCTCTTGGCGCCCGTCGTCGTGAGCAGCACCAGCGACGCGCCCTCGAACGGGCCGCCCACCCGGCCCTCGTTGGCCCGGAATTCGTCAATGACCTGCTGGTTGAACGAGTTGGTCATCCTCAGCTCCTCATAATCGGAGAGTTCTCCGATTCGGAGAATACCGGAGAGCTCTCCGTTCCCGCGGAGTTATGCTCCAGGCGTGTGCGCACGTCCATCGCTCCCCGTCGTCGGGCAGCCCCAGCCCGAGCGGGCCGACGCCGCGCGCAACCGCCGGAAGATCATCGAGGTGGCCGCCACGATGATCGCCGAGCGCGGCGCCGAGGAGCTCTCGCTCGACGAGGTGGCCAAGGCCGCCTGCGTCGGGGTGGGCACCGTCTACCGGCGCTTCGGCGACCGCGCGGGGCTCGTCCTCGCGCTGATCGACGAGCGGGAACGGCGCTTCCAGGCGGCGTTCCTGAGCGGTCCGCCGCCGCTCGGGCCCGGCGCGCCGCCGGCCGAGCGGATCACGGCGTTCCTGCACGCGCTGGTCGATCGCATCGTCGAGCAGCAGGACCTGTTCCTGCTGCTGGAGAACGGGCCGGGCAAGGCGCGCTACAGCGGGCCGTACAAGGTGCACCAGGTGCATCTGGCGAGCCTGCTCGCCGCGGCCCGGCCGGGGGCCGACGCCGCCTACCTGGCCGACGCGCTGCTCGCACCGGCCACCGCCTGGCTGATCAAGTTCCAGCGGGAGGAGCGCGGCCTGACGGTGGAGGACGTCAAGGCCGGCCTCGCCGACCTGGCCGCCGCCGTCGTGCGGGGGCCCTAGTCCTCCGTACGGACCGTGAGCCGGTCGTCGCTCAGCCTGATCGTCAGCGGGGTGCCCGGCCGCACATCCTTGGCCAGGCGCACGACCTCGCCCGACGGATGTTGCACGATCGCGTAGCCGCGCTCCAGCGTGGCCGCGGGCGACAACGCCACCAGGCGGGCCCGCAGGTGCGTGAGGTCGTCGGCGGCCCGGTCGAGCGAGCCGGTCAGCGACCGCCTGGCCCGCTCCCGCAGCGCGTCGACCTGCTCGGCCCGGCGTTCGAGCTCGCGCACCGGATCGGCCAGCGACGGCCGCGAGCGCACCGACGTCAGCCAGGACATCTCGCGGTCGAGCCAGCCGTTGAGCACCCGCCGCCCGCGGTCGCGCAGCTGGCGGATCAGCGCGAGCTGCTCGCCCACGTCGGGGACGACCTTCTTGGCGGCGTCGGTGGGCGTGGAGGCGCGTACGTCGGCCACCAGGTCGAGCAGCGGGCTGTCCTGCTCGTGGCCGATCGCGCTGACCACGGGGGTGCGGCAGGCGGCCACGGCGCGCACGAGCGTCTCGTCGGAGAAGGGCAGCAGGTCCTCCAGCGAACCCCCGCCGCGGGCCACCACGATCACCTCGACCTCGGGATCGGCGTCGAGCTTGCGCAGCGCCTCGGTGACCTCCCCGACCGCGTACGGCCCCTGGACGGCCACCTCCTCCACCTTGAACCGCACGGCCGGCCAGCGGCGGCGGGCGTTCTCCAGCACGTCGCGCTCGGCGGCCGAGTCGCGCCCGCAGACGAGCCCGATCGTGCCCGGCAGGAACGGCAGCCGCCGCTTCCTGTCGGCGTTGAACAGCCCCTCGGTGGCCAGCAGCCGGCGCAGCCGCTCCAGCCTGGCCAGCAGCTCGCCCACGCCGACCGGCCGGATCTCCATCGCCGTGAAGGCGAACGAGCCCTTGTTGACCCAGAAGTCCGGCTTGACGTGCACCACGACCCGCGCGCCGTCGGAGGGACGCGGCTCGGCGGCCTCGTAGACGCCGCGCGGAGCCGTGACCCGGGCCGAGACGTTGGCCACCGGGTCACGCAGGGTCAGGAACACCGTGCCGCCGCGCGCGCTCAGATCGGTGATCTGGCCCTCGACCCACACCGTGCCGAGTCTGCCGATCCAGCCGCCCACCATCTGCAGGACCGTGCGGATCGGCAAGGGAGACTCGGGTGTGGTCTTCGAGGTCATGGCGGAAGACTACGGGTTCCCTGCGACTACTCCCCGGTCTGCAGCTTGGCCAGCCGGTTCTCGAACATGCGCACGACCTCGTCGCGGGCCTGGGTGGCGCGCTCGTAGGCGAGGTAGTCGCCGATCTGCTCGGCGGACTTGCCGCGCATCCTGGCCCGCAGCGAGGCCACGGTCAGCTCGGAATAGCCGGGCAGCGGCTCGGCCAGGTCGTCCGGGACGGCCTTGGGCTCGGCCACCGGGGCGGCCGGCTCGGTGACGGCCTCCGCGGCGGCCTTGAGCACGCCGTCCTGGGGCGCGGCGGCGGCCGCGGGCTCCTCGGTGACCTCGGTGACGGCGGCGGGCTCGGCGGCGGCCTTGGCGGCCTTCGTCGCCTTCGCGGGCTTGGCAGCCGTGGTGGTCGCGGCGGCCTTCGCACTCTTGGCGGTCTTCGTGGCCTTCGCGGACTTGGCGGTCTTCGCGGCGGCCTTGGTCTCGGCGGCGGGCTCGGCCGCGGGCGCGACCTCAGCCACGGCAGGTTCGACCTCTGCGGCCGGCTTGGTCTCGACGGCCTTGGACTTGGCGGGCTGGGGCTCGGCGGCGGGCTCGGCCTCCGTCGGCGCCTCGGTCTTGACCTCGGCCTTGGCGGGTGCGTCGGCCTGCGCCGGGGCCTCCGTCTTGGCGGTGGCTTCCGGCTCGGGCTCGGCCGTCGCCTTGGCGCCGGTCGACGGCTCGGGCGCGGTCGTCGCCTTCGGCTCGGGCTTGGGCTCGGTCTCCGGCTCGGTCTCCGGCTTGGCGGCGGTCTTGCCCGCGGGGGCGAAGATGACCGGGTCCGGCTTGCTCTTGGCCGATCCGTTGGGCGCGGCCTCCGGACGCGGCGTGAAGATCACCGGCTCCTTGCGCGCCGGCTTCTCCTCCTCGGCCGGGGGAGCGGCCACCTGCGCGGCGGCGGAGGGACGGGACTCCTGCTCCTCCTCCTGCTCCTCCTTCGTGCCGAGCCCCTTGATGGAGTTCTTCACCCGGTCCACCACCAGCAGCGCCTGCCCGGCCGCGCTGAGCGTGGTCTGGACGACGAGCAGCGGCAGATCCTTGGCCTTCTCCTTGAGTTCGTCCTTGTTGGTAACGGTTCTGGCGATGTTGCGTATCACGTCGCTGAGGGACATGACGTCTCCCTGGGAGGTCTGTATTGGACGGCCAGTCTGGCAAACGGCGGGCGACCACGCACGCGCAGCCCTGATGGCCGCTCCACGTAGCATAAGAAGTATGGAGCCCCAGACCCCCACTTCCCGCCGAGTACTCGTAGCCAAGCCGCGCGGCTACTGTGCCGGAGTCGATCGAGCCGTGGTAGCGGTCGAGAAGGCTTTGGAGCAGTACGGCGCGCCGGTCTACGTCCGCAAGCAGATCGTGCACAACACCCACGTCGTCAGGACGCTGGAGGCCAGGGGCGCCATCTTCGTCGAGGAGACCGAGGAGGTGCCCGAGGGCGAGATCGTGGTGTTCTCGGCCCACGGCGTCTCGCCGGCCGTGCACGAGGAGGCCAGGCAGCGGGGCCTGCGCACCATCGACGCCACCTGCCCGCTGGTCACCAAGGTGCACAACGAGGCCAAGCGGTTCGCCGCCCAGGACTACGACATCCTGCTCATCGGGCACGAAGGCCACGAAGAGGTCGAGGGCACCTCGGGCGAGGCCCCCGACCACATCCAGCTCGTCGACGGCCTCGACTCGGTGGAGAAGGTCCAGGTGAAGGACCCCGACAAGCTCGTGTGGCTGTCGCAGACCACCCTGTCGGTCGACGAGACCACCGAGACGGTCGCCCGCCTCAAGGAGCGCTTCCCCACCCTGCTCGACCCGCCGAGCGACGACATCTGCTACGCCACCCAGAACCGGCAGGTCGCGGTGAAGGAGATCGCTGCCGAGGCCCAGCTCGTGATCGTGGTGGGGTCGGAGAACTCGTCCAACTCCAAGCGCCTGGTCGAGGTGGCCAAGGACTACGGCGCCGAGGCCGCGTACCTGGTGGACAACGCCGGCTTCATCCAGGACGAATGGCTCGACGGCGTCACCACGGTCGGCGTGACCAGCGGCGCGTCGGTGCCGGAGGAACTGGTCGACGAGGTGCTCGCGCGGCTGGCCGGCCACGGCTTCGGCGACGTGCGCGAGGTCGAGTCGGTGCAGGAGAGCATGCGCTTCGCGCTCCCGCACGAGCTGCGCAAGGACCTTCGCGTCGGCTAGTCGTCGCCGCGCGGGGTGCCGTAGACCTTGGGCTCGAAGTAGCCCTCCGGCTCGGGCACGAACGGCTGGCGCGGGCGCGGCATCTCCGCGCCCGCCTTCAGCTCCTCGCGCAGCTCCCGCACGTTGTCGCGCAGGCCGCGCCGCCAGGCGACGGCCAGCACGACCGCCGAGCCGGCGAACAGCCAGGGGGCGCCGCGGGTCAGCGAGCCGTACAGGCCGAGGGCCAGCGACTGCATGATCGACACCGAGCCGAACGCGCGGCCGAGCTCGACGAAGAGCGTCGCGCAGAAGAACACCAGCGGCGGCGTGACCACCAGCGACAGCAGCTCGCGCTTGTTGACCAGCAGCACGCCGAGCAGGCTCGACGCCACGAACGCGGCCCCCACCAGGTAGGACAGGCCGAGCACCGCGGTCAGGACATAGCCCGCCAGGGTGGCGACCAAGGTGAGCGCGATGGCGCCGCGAGCGGTCAGCCTGACGCCAGAACGCCTGCCCTTCTCTGCCACTGTCCCACCCCCGTTTACGGCGACCCGCCTGCCAACTTACCGTTCGAGTGCGAAATCAGAGACGTGGTTTCGAGCAGTTCGGGCGAGGCCAGGGGTCTCGGCAGCCCTTCGAGCATGTCCGGGGCGTCCAGGTCGCCGTCCACGACGCCCAGATCGTTAAGTTTGCGTGCGGTGACCAGGACGCGGCTTTCGAGCGAACCGACCGACTTGTTGTACGCCTCCACCGCCCGCGTCAGCGCCTTGCCCAGCGACTCCACGTTCCTGCCGAGGGACGACAGCCGCTCGTACAGCTCCTTGCCCAGCTCGAACACCGCCCGCGCGTTCTCGCTCAGCGCGGCCTGCTGCCAGGCGTAGTGGGCGGTGCGCAGCATCGTGATCAGCGTCGTCGGGGTGGCGATGTGCACCCGCCGCGCCATGGCGTACTCCAGCAGCGAGGGGTCGCGTTCGAGCGCGGGCGCGAGGAACGCCTCGCCCGGGATGAACAGCACCACGAACTCCGGCGAGGGGTTGAACCCCTGCCAGTACGCCTTGGCCGCCAGCCGGTCGACGTGCTCGCGCACGTGCCTGGCGTGCGCGTCGAGCCGGACGGTGGCCAGCGACTCGTCGCCCGCCTCGGCCGCCTCCAGGTAGGCCGCGAGCGACACCTTGGAGTCGACCACGATGTTCTTGCCGCCGGCCAGCCTGATCACCATGTCGGGACGCATCGCGCCCTCGACGACCTGCTCCTCGAAGTCGCAGTGGCGCTGCATCCCGGCGATCTCGGCCACCCGGCGCAGCTGCAGCTCGCCCCACCGTCCGCGCGCCTCGGGCCGTTGCAGGGCCCTGACCAGCGCGGTCGTCTGCGAGCGCAGCTGCTCGTTGCTCTGCTGCACGAACTCCATCTGCTTGGCCAGCTCCGCCCGCGCCGCCCGCTGCCCGGCCTCGGTGTCGCGAAGTTGCGACTCGACCCGCGCGAGCGCGTCCTTCAGCGGCTCGACCAGGTGCTCGACGGCCTGCCTGCGCTGGTCGAGATCGCCGGCGGCCTCGGCGCGGCTGGCCGACAGCCGGGTCTCGGCCAGTTCGAGGAAACGCACGTTGTTGACGTCGAGGGCGCGCGTGGACAGGGCCTGGAACCGTTCGGCGAGCTGTTCCTCGACGTAGACCAGCTTCTCGGCGGCCGACCTGGCCCGCGCGTCGGCCTCGGCCACCCGCACCGCCGCGCGGGTCCTGGCGACCAGGAAACCGACGAGGAGTCCGAGGGCGAGTCCGATGAGCAGCGAGACGACATCCACTCCAACGATGATTGCAGCACATCGCGTCTGGATCTTCCCGACACGCTTGCGGAATCCGCTTGTGCGCCGACTGATCCGTCACGCACAGTATTGGGATGGCTACCGGTACGAGGCTCGCCGTCGCCGTGTCCGCGGTGTCGGTCGCCCTGATCGCCCTGGCCGGAGCCGTGATCGCCGGTCCCGGGGCCGAGGTGCCGGCGGCCACCCGCCCGACCCTGCGCTGGACGCCCGGCGCCTGCGTCACCGACCGCTACGCGCTGATCCCCTGCAACGGCGGCGACTTCGAGGTGCTGGCCATCGCCCACGACCCGCCGAGGCCCGCCGACTGCCCCGACGACACCGACGACGTGCTGCGCATCGGCCTGGGCCGCACCGCCTGCGTACGGACCTTCCTGGGACCGCACGCCGGCGTGCCCGGCGGTGGCGGCGGCGTGCTCAGGCCCGGCGACTGCGTGGCCCTCGACGGCCGGGAACGCCCGTGCACGGGCACCGGCTGGTACGGCAGATCCATCGCGATCGCCTCGACCGCCGGCGAATGCCCCTCGGCCACCCTCGACACGCTCGAAAGCGGAGCGGAGGTCGTCTGCCTCGGGCCCGGCGGTCAGGTGCTCGCCGCGGGCGCGTGCGTGGCCAGACCGGCCGCCGACGTCGTCGCCAGATCGGCCGTGACCAGGGCCGCCTGCGACTCGTCCGCGGCCTGGGCCCGCGTCGTCTCCTTCGAGACCACGCCCGCGGCCTGCCCGGCCGGCGTCCAGCGATACCTGCGCGCGGCGCCCGGGACCTACCGTCCGGTGACCTGCCTGCACCTGCTCAGCAAGTAAACTCGCTGTCCGTGAGCCTTTCCATCGGCATCGTCGGCCTGCCCAACGTCGGTAAGTCCACGCTCTTCAACGCGCTGACCAAGACCGGCAACGCACTCGCCGCGAACTACCCGTTCGCCACCATCGAGCCCAACGTGGGGATCGTGGGCGTGCCCGACGACCGCCTGCCCAAGCTGGCCGAGATCTTCGGCTCGGCCCGCATCCTGCCCGCCAAGGTGGAGTTCGTCGACATCGCGGGCCTGGTCAAGGGCGCCTCGGAGGGGCAGGGCAGGGGCAACCAGTTCCTCGCCAACATCCGCGACACCGACGCGATCTGCCAGGTCATCCGCGTCTTCGGCGACCCCGACGTCACGCACGTCGACGGTGAGATCTCCCCCAAGCGGGACATCGAGACCATCAACACCGAGCTGATCATGGCCGACCTGCAGACGGTCGAGAAGGCCGTGCCGCGCCTGCAGAAGGAGGCGCGCAACAACAAGGACAAGAAGGCCGCGCTGGAGGCCGCCGAGGCCGCGCTGGCCGTCCTGGAGACCGGCAAGACCATCTTCGAGAGCGGCCTCGACCGGGAGGAACTGCGCGAGCTCCACCTGCTCACCGCCAAGCCCTTCCTCTACGTCTTCAACCTCGACGCCGACGAGCTGACCGACACCGCGCTCAAGGAGCAGCTGTCGGCCCTCGTCGCGCCCGCCGAGGCCGTCTTCCTCGACGCCAAGATCGAGTCCGAGCTGGTCGAGCTCGACGAGGAGGAGGCCCTGGAGCTGCTCCAGTCGGTCGGCCAGGAGGAGTCGGGCCTGCGTCAGCTCGCCCGGGTCGGCTTCGAGACGCTGGGCCTGCAGACCTACCTGACCGCCGGTCCGAAGGAGACCAGGGCCTGGACGATCCGCAAGGGCGCCACGGCGCCCGAGGCGGCCGGCGTGATCCACACCGACTTCCAGCGCGGCTTCATCAAGGCCGAGGTGGTCTCCTTCGACGACCTGGTCGAAGTGGGCTCCATCGCCAGCGCCCGGTCCGCGGGCAAGGCCCGCATCGAGGGCAAGGACTACGTCATGCGCGACGGCGACGTGGTGGAGTTCCGCTTCAACGTCTGATCCGCCGGCCCGCGCTATCCGAGCAGCCCGCCGAGCAGGGCCGCGGGGCCGCCGCTGAGCGGGCCGCCACCGCTGAGCGGGCCCCCGCCGCCCTTGACGGCGGGCTTCTTGTCGAAGTGGATCATCTCGTTCGCGTACGTGCCGCCCTGGCACACGGCCTTGCCGCGGCCGACGGGGGCGACCTTGCCGCCCGCCTCGGTGCACTCGCTGTCGGTGACCCAGGAGGGCGCGGCGGTGGCCGGGGAGGGCGCGCAGAGGGCGAACGCGGCGAGCGCGGCGGCGGGCAGGAGGGCGGCGGCGAGGCGACGCATCACATCAGTCCAATCACGGTGGGCTAACTTTCGCTACGCTAGGTTACCGGCGGATCGCCGTCGAAAGCCCATCGTCCGGATGACGAACGCGCAGGCCGTTCCGGGATTATGTGATTCCGGGACAACTGACGCGTCAACCACTTTGGGTCCCTACGCGTCGAATCGTCACGGCGTTCACGCTGACTCGGGAGGCCCTCATGATCCGACGCATCATCCGGAAACGACGTCCGGCGCCCACCCTCGCGGGCATCAGCCTGGAGGAGGAGCTGGCCCTGATCAGGGTCGAGCTCATGTACGGGCTGCGCGTCAACCGTGAGGCGTACCTGCGCAGGAAGGTCGACGAGCGCAACGAGCTGGCCAGCCGCATGCGTGAGCGGGACGCCGCCTCGATGCTCGCCGACCTGCGGGGGTCGCTGGAGCGCGCGGTGTCGCCCACGGTCGTCGACCTGCACAGCCGCCGCCGGGCACGCGCGAGCCAGGACCCCGAGCCCGCCTGAGCCGAGGCTGTCCTACCCCCAGAAGTGGTGCGTAACACCCTCTGTCCTCCTCTCATGCCAAATGCGCAGGTCGTGAGCATCTATGCCTGTTTTGGACAGGAATCCATGTCTGCCGCGCTAGGCGGAAATGGGCGTCTGGCCTGGTCAAATGGTGATTCCGCCAGTAAGTGACGGGAAGCGGCGCTGACGTCTGCCATACGGATCCGGTTTGCCGTCAGGGCCGTCATGCCTGCAGCATGGGCGTGGCTTTCCTGGAAGAATGGCGGGACCGGATAGGGTGACTACTTCACCGCGGATGATGGGGATCGGCAACGGACGACACCGCGCCAACCGGGGGGATCGGCGCGAGCGGAGGCGTGATGGCTCGTAGGTCTACCGTCCAGCACGATCCTCGGATCGCTGGCGAGCCCGAGCTTTCCGCGCGCCCAGACATGGCTGACTTCGACGCGCCGCCCTCGCGCAGGCCGCGTCGCGGCGGCTGGTCCGGTGGCGGCGGACGGTGGCTGGTCTGGGCCGGCCGCATCATTCTCTGGGCGCTTATTGTGGTTATCGTGGTGAATGGGATTCGTGCCCCATTTGAGCGGTTTACCCAGCAAGAGCCCACGACGACGAATGGCGCCGCCGTGGCGCACAAGGGATTCCCCGCCGACCAGGGCATGGCTTTCGCCGCCCAGTTCGCGGGGGTCTATCTGAATTTCAGCCCGGAAGACGCGGCCAGCCGGACCAGGAAGCTCGCCGCGTTCCTGGCCGAGGGCATGGACGCGCAGATGTGGTGGGACGGCTTCGGCAAGATGGCCGCCGTCGCGATCCAGCCGTACGACATCGAGGCGACCGACGCCCAGAACGCCGTGGTGAGCGTGGCCTTCCAGTCCGGGCCGCGCCGGCTCATGCTGTCGGTCCCGATCTACTACTCCGGCGACGACAACGGCAGGCGGTTCGTCGTCGCGGGCCGTCCGGCGATCCTTCCCGCGCCGGCCCCCGCCGACCTGCCGCAGCTGGCCAAGCCGGAGACCGACGACGCGGCGGCGGCCGAGCTCAAGCCGCAACTGGAGGGCTTCTTCAAGGACTACGCCTCCGGCGACACCGCCGGGTTGCAGCGCTACGTGGCCGCCGGGAAGAACCTGCCGAGCTTCGGCAGCGCCTTCACCTTCGCGGAGCTGAAGGACATCGTGGTGCCTGTGGGGGGTGCCACCCGAGAGATCCAGGCGGTCGTGGTGTGGATCGTGCCCAACGGCGACGCTCCGGCCACGCCGAGCGCCACCGACCCGGCCGCCGTCGGCGGGCGGCTGGAGCAGGCCTACCGCCTCACCGTGGAGAAGCAGGGCGACAAGTGGTACGTCGCCGACATCCGCGGCGCTGGTCGGGCCGTTGGATAGACGCACGACCGCGCTGTTGTTCGGTACCCCCCGGGAGGACAAGAAGTGACGTTGAAGACCGTAGTGCTCACCTTGATCGAAATGTCGCCGTCGCCGTCGCCGACCGGCATTGACACCGGAGGGCTCGCCAACTTCCTGCGTGCCTTCTTTGCCCCGTTGTTCCTGGTAGTCGTCTCCGTGGTCGCGCTCTTCTTCCTCTTCACCCGCGAGATCACGCGTTTCGTCCAGTTCCTCATCCTGGCTGTGGCCATCGGAGTGATCTTCTACGTTCCCAACATCATCGAGGTGACGGCGAAGGCGATCGCGGGCGCTCTCGGCATCAAGTAAAGGGTTGAGACCGCTCCAGGGCGGTCATGTACGAGCGGGTGGAGAGGAGGACTGCGTGGACCTGCCCACGTATACGAACATCTGGCGCATCGAGAAGCGGCTCTACAAGCTCTACGACCTTCGCCTCCCGATGCCGCTCCCCATCGTCTGGATCGGCGTGTTCGTCGGGGTGTTCGTGCCGTGGTCGCTCCTGCTGATCCTGGTGGGCGTGCCGGTGGCCATGCCGTGGCACGTGTTGTTCCTGGTCCCGCCGGGGATCGTGACGTGGTTGTCCACGCGTCCCGTCATCGAGGGGAAGCGGCTCACCGAGCTTCTGGAGTCCCAGCTGCGCTACCTGGGCCAGCCCAAGGCCTGGTACCGGCTCGCCCCCACCTCCGAGCCCGAGGCGGTCACGTTCTCGGGGCGCATCTGGCGTACCACTCCGGTCCGGGTCAAGGCCAAGGCGGCGCGCAAGTCCCGCCAGCCGCAGCGCAAGCGTGAGGGGCAGCGGATCACCGGTCCGCGCCAGGTCCGTCCGGCCGTGGCCGCCGCGGCGGCGGCCGCCCAGCAGGCGCCGGTGGCGGAGGCGCGTACCGGGTGGGGGTCGCGGACCAGGCGGGGCACGGCGCCCGCGCTGGCGCCGCAGGCCCGCCGTACCGCCCCCGCGTTCGGCCGGGACGTGCCGATGGTCCTGGTCCCGGGAGATGAGAACGGACCGGCGCTGCCGCCGGTCGAGCACGACGTCGCCGCCGGAGAGCTGGCCAGCCGCGAGCTCACCGGCGGCGCCCTTCCGGCCCGTCCCCGCCGCGCCGCCCCCGACCACCGCCCCGAACGCGACGCCGCGGCCCAGCCAGGGGACGCGCCCGGCCCCGAGGCCGCCGTTCCCCGGGCCGCCGTTCCCGAGGAGCGAGCCGCCTCGGAGGCGGCGCACCCGAGCGAGCGCCGTAGCTCCACGAGCAGGGCGTCGGGAGAGCGTACGGACTCCGGCGGGGTGTCGGGTGGGCGTGCGGACTCCGGCACGGTGTCGGGTGGGCGTGCGGACGTCGATGCGGGCGAGGTGCAGAGTGGCCGTGGGGCGGTCGTGCCGAGCCGGTCGGCGGAGGGGCTCAAGCCCGTGGCCGGCAAGCCGATCGACACCGAGGCGCTGCGCCGGCTGCGCCGGCTCGCCGCCACCGCCGACGCGCCCGGTGAGGCGGCGCGCGTGGAAGGCGAGCGCGGCGCCACAGAGCGCCGCGACGACGTCACCGGACGTCGTGAGAGCACCGGCGAGCGTCGCCAGGGCGTCACCGGACGTCCCGAAGGCGCGGGCCGCGAGGACGACACCACGATCGCCCGCGACCAGCACAGGAAGGGGCAGCCGCCGCGGGTCGCGCCCGGGACGGTGATCCTGGGCGCGCAGCGTTCCTGGCCCCCGGTCGACCCCGACGCCAAGCCCTTCTCCGGCCCGTCCCTCCGCCTTGAGGACCAGATCCCCACCTCCCAGCCCCCCACCGACACCTCACCCCCGGCCGAACCCGGCCACGGGGGCGAAGCCGGGCATGCGGGCGAGGGCGCGCACGCGGGAGAAAGCGTGCATCTGGAAGAAAGCGCGCACGTAGGAGAAAGCGTGCATCCGGCCGCGGGGAGGCCGACCGGGGCAGGTGTCCCGACGGCCGAGGCCGAGGCCGAGCCGGCAGGCGAAGGCGTTCCCGTCGAGGAGACCGCTCCTGCCGCCGGCACGGACGCTCCGGCGCCCGCCGCTCCCGACGCCGAACGGCCCTTCGAAACCGCACATGAGGCCACCACCGCAGCCTCCACCGCAGCCTCCACCGCAGCCTCCGCCGAAGTCACCGCCGAAGTCACCGCCGAAGTCCCCGCCGAGGATGAGGATGCCGCCACCGAGCAGAGGGCGGCTGCCGTGGAGGTTTCCGGTGACGCGCGGCGGCGGCCCGCCGGCGGCAGGCCAGGGGACAGGGGCGGTGGGTTCGTGGCGCCCGTGCCGGTGCCCAGGCCCGGTGAAGGCGGCAGGCCCGCCGAAGGGCGGGTGCGCAGGGTCGAGTCCGTGGTGGGCCGGGACTCCGGCGGATGGCGCCGGATCGCCCAGGTCGTGGTGGGCGGCGGCGGCGTACGCACCGACGGGTCCGAGATAGACGAGGCCAGGGCCAGGGCCGTGTTCGGCGGCAGCCGGCGCATCGTGGTGCTCGGCTGCACCGGCGGCGCGGGCCAGTCCACGACGGCGCTCATGCTCGGCCACACCTTCGCCACCTACCGCGACGACCGGATCGTCGCCGTCGACGCCAACACCGGCGGCACCACGCTGACCAGCAGGATCGAGCCCGAGACGCCGGAGACCCTCACGTCGCTGCTGTCCGGCCTCGACCAGGTCAGCGGCTACCTGACGATGCGGGGCTTCACCACCCGCACCTCCTCCGGCCTTGAGGTGATCTCGGCCGACACCGACGCGGGCGCCGAGCAGCGGCTCGCCGACCGCAGCTTCTTCTCCGACCACCGCCTGGGCGAGTCGATGCGCCTGCTCGACCGCCACTACAAGCTGTCGGTCATCGACCCGGCCGCCGCGCTCGCGGCCCGCATCCTGCCGTACGCCGACCAGCTCGTGCTGGTGGTGCCGGCGAGCGAGGAGGCGGCCGAGGCGGTGGCGATGACGTACGAATGGCTCGACGGGCACGGCTGCGGCGAGCTGCGCAGGCGCGCGGTGATGGTCGTCAACGGCGTGAGCAGGCGGTCGATGGCCGACGTCGAGCAGGCGGAGGCGGTGGCCAGAGGCAGATGCCGGGCCATCGTCAGGGTCCCGTGGGAGGACGGACTGGCGCCCGGCGGCGCGGAGATCGTCGACCCCGGTCAGTTGCGCGCGGCCGGACGGCGGGCCTACCTCGCCCTCGCCGGCGTCGTGGTTGCAGGCTTCGCGGTACAGGCACACGGACAGGCCGTCCGACCGAGCGAAGAGGAGTTGGCGAGTGACCCCCCGGGCACGAGAATCGGTGAGCGTTAAGTGAACATGCGAGCAGGTCTGGCCCGTTCATGCGCCGAGGGGGCGGCATGAGCAGGGCGTCCCGAGCGCACCAGCGTCTCGCGGTCCGCTACTTCGACGACCGCATCCTGCTCACGGACACCTGCGCGTGGGCGTACTTCCGGCTTCCGACGGTCAGCTACGAGTTCGTCACGCCGGAGGAGCGCGAGGCGCTGGCCACCAACGTCACGATCGCGCTGGCCGCGATCAGGATGCCCGACGCCGAGGTGCACCTGCGGGTCGCGCACCGCACCTACCCGGCGGCCGAGTGGGCGATGGCGCTCAACGCCACCTCCGACGAGGGGCCGGGCTGGCGCGACTACCTGGAGGAGATGTACCGGCACGTCTGGGCGAAGGACTTCTGGTCGAAGGAGGTCTACCTGGGCGTCCGGCTCGGGCCGCGCGGCAAGCAGCTCGGCAGCGGCGTGCTCGCCCAGCTCCTCGGCTTCTACCAGAAGACCGAGAAGGCGCTCGGCATGGAGGACGACCACGTCCCGGACAGCGAGATCAGCCGCTGGACGGAGTCGGCCGAACGGCTGGGCCGGGCCCTGGCCTCCAGTGCCCTGTACGCCAGGCACGCCACGTCCGTCGAGGTGGCCTGGCTGTTCCAGCACTCCGCCGCCGGAGCGGTCGGCGACCCGCCGCCCTCGGCCAGCCCGAAACGGCGCTGGGGCAAGGGCGAGATCGAGTCGCTGGTCGAGGGTGAGATCCACAACGGCAGGTCGCTGCTGCGGATCGTGCAGCCGCAGGGCGACTCGTACGTGGCCCACCTGTCGTTCGCCCGCTTCCCCGACCTCATGCCGTTCCCCGACGGCGAGCCGTGGATGCACTTCGCCGACCAGCTGCCCTTCCCGGTGGAGATCTCTTCCAGGATGCGGCTGATCCCGCCGGTCAAGGCGTCGAAGGACGTCGCGCGCAAGCTGGCCCACGCCCGCGACATGGACCACCACATCCGCGAGGCGGGCGCCGAGGCGCCGATCGCGCTGGCCGAGCAGATCGACGCGGCCCGCATGCTCGAACACGGCATCACCAAGGAACGGCTGCCCTTCGTCTACGGCTGGCACCGTCTGATCGTCTCGGCCCCCACGGAGGACATCTGCGTGCAGCGGGTCGAGGCGGTCGTCGAGCACTACCGCGACATGGGCATCGACGTGGTGAACTCGACCGGCGACCAGTTCTCGCTGTTCTGCGAGGCGCTGCCGGGCGAGAAGGTGCGCGTCAACGCCTACGCCCAGCGCCAGCCGCTGCGGACGATCGCGGGCGGCATGGCCACGGCCACCGTCGACCTCGGCGACCGGCTCGACGACGGCAGCGAGGGCTGGCTCGGGCCCTACATCGGGGAGACGGTCGGCAGGGCGCGCAGCATCGTGCACTTCGACCCGCTGCTGGCCGCGAGCCGCAACCGGCCGACCGCCATCGCGATCACCGGCGAGCCGGGCGGCGGCAAGACCACGCTCGCGCTGCTGATGATCTACCAGATGGCGTTGCGCGGGGTCACGGTCGCGGTGATCGACCCGAAGGGCGACGCCGAGTCGCTGGTCCAGCTCCTGGAGAAGCGCGGGCGCAAGGCCCGGGTGATCCCGCTGGGTTCGGCGGCGCCGGGGCTGCTCGACCCGTTCTCCTTCGGCGACGACATCGCGGCGAAGAAGACCATGGCGACCGAGACGCTGCGGCTGCTGCTGCCCCGCATGTCGGAGGAGCGCGAGTCGGCCATGATCCAGGCCGTGGCCGCGGTCTCCAACGGCCCCGACCCGTCGCTGGGCAAGGTGGTCGACTACCTGGAGCAGGCCGACGACCCGGCCTCCAAGAACCTGGGCGCGGTGCTGCGTTCGATGTCGGAGATGCACCTGGCCAGGCTCTGCTTCGACCCCTCGGGCGGCGACCAGATCGACAGCGAGGGCTGGACCACCGTGTTCACCCTGGGCGGCCTGACGCTGCCCGACGTCGCCACGACCAGGGACGACTACTCCTACGAGCAGCGGCTGTCGGTGGCCCTGCTCTACCTGGTCTCGCAGTTCGCCCGCAGGCTGATGAACGGCCTCGACCGGCGGGCCCCCAAGGCGATCTTCCTGGACGAGGCCTGGGCGATCACCTCCACACCGGAGGGCGCCAAGCTGGTCCCCGAGGTCAGCCGCATGGGCCGGTCCAGGAACACCGCGCTCGTCCTGGTCTCCCAGAACGCCGGTGACCTGCTGAACGAGCAGGTGACCAACTGTCTGTCCTCGGTGTTCGCGTTCCGTTCCACCGAAAGGGTGGAGGTGGACCACGTCATGTCGCTGCTCGGCGTGGAGCCGTCGGAGGAGCACAAGGCAGTGCTCCGCTCGCTCGGCAACGGCGAATGCGTATTCCGTGATCTGGATGGCAGAGCCGGGCGCATCGGAGTAGACCTGATCTCCGAAGAACTGCTCCGCTGGCTCGACACGAACCCGACACACGACAAACCAGACGGTGGCGGGCATGATGATCTTCGAGGGGGCGTGGGCAGGGCGCAGGAGGTACGGTCATGAAGATCCGACTATCCCGACGACTGGCGCTGGCGCTCGCGCTCGTGAGTGCCGTCCTGGTGATTCCGCTGGTGGTGGGCGGTCTCTCCACGCCCGTCGCCGCGGCGCCCTGTGACCTGTCGGGGCCGCTCAACCCCGAGATGATCGGCGGCGGCACCGACGGCATGATCCAGCCGCCGCCTCCCGCGGGCGGCGTCCAGGCCCCGACGACGAACTACGGCCAGTTCGGCATGGCCGGCCAGTTCTGGCAGACCCACGGGCTCGGCTGCTCCGACTACGTCGCCGTGCTCGGCAACATGTGGGCCAACGGCGTCTTCACCGCGGCCAAGGCCATCGACCGGCTGACGATCACGACGTACCAGGCCGCGGCGACGGAAGGACCGCTCCAGTCGATCAAGGACGTCGTCGACGACATCGTCCAGAACCTGTCGGAGGCCATGTACTGGCCGTTCCTGCGGCCGATCGTGATCCTCGGCGCGATCTGGCTCGCCTGGTACGGCCTGATCCGCAAGCGGGCCACCACCACCGCCGAAGGCGTGATCTGGATGGTCCTCGCGGTCACCGTGGCCGTGTGGTTCTTCAGCAGGCCCGGCGACTTCACCGGGCTCGGCAAGGTCGTGACCGACAAGACGGGCGAGGTGGTCAACTCCGCCTTCTCCGGCCTGCCGGGCGCCGGCGGCGCGTCCTGCCTGCCGCCACCCGGCCAGACGAACCCGCAGGTCAAACCGGGCGGTTACGGCCAGGTCGGCACGGCTGGCGTCGACCAGAACGCCGACGCCCTGTGGTCCACGCTGGTCTGCAAGCCGTGGCTGGTGGGCATGTTCGGCACCGCCGACCCGCAGCAGCCGATCGTGCGCGACTTCGGGCGCAAGATGCTGGAGACCCAGTCGATCGCCCCCGCCGTGGCCGGCCAGCCCGCCCCCGACATCGCCGCCCACCAGGCCGAGTACGCCAAGGTCGCCGAGCTGCTCAAGAACGACTCCCGCTACACCGTCTTCTCCGGCCGCGACTGGTCGAGCAGGCTCGGCGTGGCCGTCGGCGCGCTCATCGCGGCGGTGGTGGCCGGGTTGCTGATCTTCCTGGTGGCGGTCTCGCTGCTGGTGCTCAAGGTGGGCTTCCTGCTGCTGCTGATACTCGGGCCGGTGTTCCTGCTGGTCGGCGTGCATCCGGGCAGCGGGCGCATCATCGCCATGCGGTGGGTGGAGATGCTCGTCGGCACGCTGCTCAGGCAGGCGGTGCTGACGCTCGTGCTCAGCGTCCTGGTCTACGGGTACGCGCTGATCATCTCCACGGCCATGCCCTGGGGGCTCCAGGTGCTGTTCATGGCCCTGCTGACGATCGCGGTGTTCTTCTACCGGCGTCCGTTCCAGCACCTGTTCGCGTCCTTGAGCGGCCACACGGTCACCACCCGCATGCTCGGCGACGCCGCGAGCTCGCCCGTCCTGGAGCGGGCCGCGAACGTGTTGCCGCCGGTCGCCGGGGCCAAGCTCGGCCGGTGGGGCCTGCGCAAGGCAGAGCCGCTCATCAGGGCGGCGGCGGCCGGCAGCGGCGCGGGCGCGGCGGCCGGCGCCGCCGTCGCCCAGGCGCGGATGCGCGGCGAGGAGGGCGAGGGCGTCTCGGCCGGCACCCGGATGCCGGTGGCGGCCGCGCCGCTCGACACCGACCAGCACGGCGGGAAGGCGGGGGCCCGGCCTCCGCTCGAACCCCGCAGGGGCACCGCGCCCCCGCTCAACCTCGGCGGCCAGGCCGGCAGGACGCGCCCCGCGGCGGCGGGCGGCGCCCGCGGCGGCACCGGCGGCGCGGCGGCGGGCGGCACCCCGTCCGGTGGCATGGCCGCCGGAGCCACGACCTCCGGCGGCTCCGGCGGGGGCTCCGGCAGTGGCGGCGGCGGTGGCGGCGGTGGCTGGTTCGGCGGGCGGTCGGGCGGCGGATGGGCCTCGCGTGGTGGTGGTTCGGGTGGCTCGCGTAGCGGGTCGTCGGGCGGCTCGCGGGGCTCCCGGTTCGGCGGGTCCGGCGGGTCGGGTGGCTCGCCGTCCTCGGGGTCGCGGTCGCGTGGCTCCGGCGGCGGGCTGTTCGGCGGCGGCGGATCCGGGAACGGTGGCGGGTCCAGGAACGGCGGCGGGTCCAGGTCCGGGGGGTCCGCGCCGCGGCCGTCCGGCGCGTCGTCGGGGTCCAGGATCTTCGGTTCGGACGAGCCGTCGTCCCGCTCGTCCGAGGCGCCGCCGCTGTGGTTGCGCGGCAGCGGCAACGGCGGTTCGGGTGACGATCCTTCGGTGCCGTTCTGGCTCAAACCCAACCGAGGCAAGGACTGACCATGGCTCAGTCCGGTGACAAGCGCGGGCTGGCCTTCGCCGCCATCGTCGTGGTCATCGCCGCGGTCGGCGTCTACCTCACGATGTGGCCGAGCTCGGACGATCCGCCCGAGCAGGCCCCGGCCGCGGGCTCGACGTCCGCGTCCGCGCCCACGGCGGCGAGCAAGCCGCTGGCCACGGCCAGCGCCGCGCCGTTCGACGTCTACTCGTACCTGCCGATGAAGAAGGAGCAGCTCGCCGCGGCGGCGGACCTCGCCGAGCGCTTCACCGCCGTCTACGGCACCTTCAGGTACGACGAGGACCCGGCGGCGTACGCCACGAGGGTCAAGACGTTCACCACCGCCGAGCTGGGCAACATCCTCGCCCGGACGCTCACCTCGGCGGGCACCGTCCAGCAGAACCGCGACGACCAGATCGTCTCCCGGGCCACGGCCAGGCTGAAGGAGATCAGGCAGATCGAGAAGACCTCCATCGTCTTCGTCGTGACCGAGACCAGGCAGGTCACCGCGAAGAGCGGCAACCGGCAGGACGTCGAGGACCTGGCGGTCACGGTGAGCCAGCTCGGCGCCGACTGGCGGATCTTCGACGTGCTGCCCGCCACCGAGGGCCAGGACGGGGACAGCTAGCGGTGAAGCCCTCCCGAACCCGCCTGGCGCTGCTGCTCGGTCTCGCCGGGATCCTGCTCCTGGCCGCGATCATCGTCTCGCCGATGTTACTGGTCACGATGCCGTCCTTCCTGAACGGCGGCGGCGAGGGCTCGGTCGACTGCGAGGGCGGCACCCAGGTGCAGGAGGTGTCCGACTCGGGCGCCGCCGACATCCCGGGCGACTACCTCGACCTGTACAAGAAGTGGGGCAAGAAGATCGGCGTCCAGTGGACCATCCTGGCCGCCGTGGGCAAGCGCGAGACCGACCACGGCCGTTCCGACCTGCCCGGCGTCAAGAGCGGCACCAACTACGCGGGCGCGGCCGGCCCGATGCAGTTCCTGATCTCGACCTGGGGCGGCAAGGCGCAGATCCCGATCTCCTCGACGTTCAACGGGTACGCCTCCGACGGCGACGGCGACGGCGTGGGCGACGTCTACAACCCCGCCGACGCCATCCTCGGGGCCGCCAAGATGCTCAAGCGCAACGGCGCCCCCGAGAACGTCCGGCGGGCCCTGTTCACCTACAACCGCGCCTGGTGGTACGTCGACCAGGTCGAGGAGATCGCCAGGAAGTACGCCAAGTCGGGTGCGGTGGAGGTGCCGCCGCAGGCCTCGGAGGAGTGCGACGACCCCCTGGTGGCGGCCGCGCCCAGCGACGTCGTGGCCAAGATCCTGCAGTACGCGCTGGCGCAGCGCGGGAAGCCGTACCTGTGGGGCGGCACCGGGCCGGACGCGTTCGACTGCTCGGGCATCATCTACGCGGCCTACCGGGCCGCCGGGCTGAGCATCCCGCGCACCACGTTCACGCAGTGGCCGTTCGGGGTGAAGGTGTCAGCGGGCCAGGAACAGCCCGGTGACCTGGTGTTCTTCAACGCCGGTCCGGGCACCTCGGCCGACAGTCCCGGTCATGTCGGGCTGGTCGTGTCGAAGGGCAAGATGCTGGAGGCCCGGTGCACGCTCTGCGGGCCGATCAAGGTCACGAGCTACCAGGCGCGCGACAACAAGGTCGGCTTCACCCGTCCGCTGCAGAACCCCGATGTGCTTGACCAGCTCAAGAAGCTGCAGAATCCCGCACTATGAGGATGACGAACGCATGAGCACGATCGTGGTCGCGGCGGTGATCGTCGCCCCCGGCGGCAGGGTGCTGGCCGCGCAGCGCGCCGCGCCCGCCGCGCTGGCCGGGGGCTGGGAGTTCCCGGGCGGCAAGGTGGACCCGGGGGAGAGCGAGGTCGCCGCGCTGGTCCGGGAGTGCCGCGAGGAGCTCGGCGTGGAGATCGCGGTGGGCGCGCGCGTGGGCGAGGACTGGGCGTTGTCGGAGGGGTACGTCATGCGCGTCTGGCTGGCCACGCTCACCTCCGGCACGCCCGAGGCCCGTGAGCACCTGGCTCTTCGCTGGCTGGGGCCGGGCGAGTACTACGACGTGGAGTGGCTGGGCGCCGACCTGCCGATCATGAAGACTGTGGAGAGTCTGCTTCAGCAGGATTAGACCGTCTCTCTCTGTGACATAACGATTACTACACGTGATTTGTCGCAGTGGGGGAGTGGAGTGATGCGGCGTGGCTGGATCCTTTCTGGAGCGCTGATCCTGGTGGCGTTGCCCTCCGTGCCCGTGGCGGCGGCGGGGGTGACGCTCGTGCTCGAACGCGTGAGCGGCCCCGAGGGTGTGGGCCAGTGGATCAGGACGGGTGACGTCCAGCGTTTCAGGGTCCGGCTCAACGGGATGGGCAAGGGGGCCAAGGTCGCGGTGGCGACCAGCCCGGCGGCGGCGTTGTCGGGGTTGGCCTGCCCGTCGCCCTCCGGAGCTTCCCGGCTGTCGGCCGGCGGGGCTGAGGGTTCCGAGGCTTCCGGGGCTTCGGAGGCTTTTGGTGGGGTTCCGGCGTCCGAAGAGGATCCCGTGGCGGGGTCGTGGGGCGCCGGGCGTGCGACGGATCCGGATGCCGGGGCGTTCCCGGAGGAACCGGAAACGCGGCGGCCGGCGCCGGGCCGGCGCCTGACCCGCGCGGAGGCCGGTCGCGGCGCGCCGCAGACCGAGGCCGGCCGGAGGATGTCGCGCGCCGAGGACGGTTGGGGCGCGCCATGGGCTGAGGACGGTCTGGGCGCGTCGTGGGCTGCGGGCGGCGGGGGGGTGTCACGGGCCGAGGGCGGTCGGGGCGTGCCTCGGGTTGAGGGTGGTCAGGGGATCTCTCAGGCTGAGGGCGGTCGAGGGATGTTTCCGGCTGAGGGGGGTCCGGGTGGGGGGCAGGCCGGTGGGGGGCGGCAGGCGGCCGGGGTGCTGGCCGCGCGGGCGCTGGCCGGCGTGGAGGGTACGGCTTCCGGTGGCGGTACGTTTCCCGGCGCGCGGGTCTGCGCCCTTGGGCCGATCTTCGGGGAGCGGGCGCTTGACGTGACCTTCCAGGCGCCCGAGGGGGCCAAGGAGGTGGTGCTCGCGGCGGTGGCCAGGATGCGGACGCCCTCCGGTGGGCTGACCACCATCAACAGGACCGCGTCCATGCAGGTCGCCGAGGAGATGCCGCGCGAGGCCGCCACCATCAGTGGCCAGGCGGTGCCCGTTCCGGCCACGGCCCCCCACAAGCGGAGGCGGCCGGGCCGGCAGGTGGCAGGCGCGCAAGGGCAGCAGCCGGGCTCCGCCGGGCTCCTCGCGGGGACGGGCAGAGGTGCCGCCGGGCCGGTGCCGGGGACGGGCGGGGGCGTCGCCGGGCTGGTGCCCGGGGCGGGAGGAAAGGCGCGAGGCGGCCGCTCCGGCCTGGCCGGTACGACGGCGGGAAGGGGCGGCCTCCCTGGAGGAGCCGCAGGCTTGCCGATCACCGGTGGAGCCCAAGGGGCGCTCCCGCGCGTCGGCGGCGGCGGGGGCCTGGCGCGGGCACCGCGACAGGGAGGCACGGGCGGAACCCTGGGGGCGTTCCCGCGTGCGGGAGGCGTCGGCCAGGGCGTCGCCCCCGGCAGGAGCGGCCGGGCGCCCGCCGGCGCTCAGGGGACGGCCCGGAACGGCCTCCCCGGCGGCCTGGCGGCGGGCAGCCTGTCGAGCGGACTGACGGGGCCCCTGCCTGGGGGTGCGGCGCATAAGGGGCTGTCCGGGGTGGCAGGGGCGGCGCAGGGCGTGGGGCCGGGGATGACGCACCAGAGCTCGCCGGGCGGCATGACATCGGGGACCATGCCCGGCGGTGTGTCACCGGGAAGTGTGGCCGGAGGTGTGGCGCCGGGGAGCGCTGCCGGGAGTGTGGCTCCGGGGGGCGCTGCCGGGAGTGTGGCTCCGGGGGGCGTCGCCGGCGGCATGATGCCCGGAGGTGTCGCCGCAGGCATGGCCCCGGGAGGCGTCGCCGCAGGCATGGCGCCAGGAGGCGTCGCCGGGGGTGGGGCGTCGGGGGGTGTCGGTGGCGGGGTGCAGGGCGGAGTGGTGCCCGGCGGCGGGGTGGTGAGTCTGGCGCCGGAGTCGGGGGCCGGGGCGCCGTGGCCGGTGCAGGTCGTGGAGGCGCGGAAACCGGTTCGTCCGGTCGCGTACGCCAGCCCGCTGGACGGGCCGCGCGGTTTCTCGCTGGTCATCGGGGCGATCGGCGTCCTGCTGGGAGCCTTGTGGCTGGTGACGCGAGCAAAACGCAGCCATAAGCCGCGAAACGTATAGTAATTCCGTCTTTACTGTTGCTTTGACCCGACTAGTATTCCCTTGACCATGGTTCCGGGACTATGCGGAGGGCTCCGGTGGCACGCACGCGAGCGACGGCCGTGTCCGCGATCGTCCTAGCGCTCGGGCTCACGGGCGTCGGCGTGGCTCCCTTCGTCGGTCAGAGCGCGAGCGCTTCGGTCAGTGGCGCGGCGTTCGACCCGGCGGTGGAGCCCTGCGACGCGGGTCAGACCTGCGATCCGCAGACCACCGTCACGGTCACGACGACGTTGGGCACGCCCACGCCGGAGGAGGCTCCGGAGACGACGATCACCCACACCGTCACCGCGAAGCCGACGAAGACCACGAAGGCCCCGAAGCCGCCTAAGACCACCACAGCCCCCACGCCTCCGCCGCCCGTCCAGGAGACGACGCAGCAGCCGCTGGCGCCCCTGCCCACCGCGCAGACCACGGCCGCGCCGCTGCCCACGGAGCAGTCGACGGAGCCGTCCGTCCAGATGCCGTCCGTGGCGTCGACGGACCCGCCCACCACGGCCGCCCCGCTGACGGCCGACACCGGCCCGAGCACCGACTCGGTCCAGCTCGAGGTGCGCGCGGCCGCGCCGGAGTTCGACCAGAAGTCGCTGACGCAGAAGCTCAGCATCCCGGCACTGGTACTGGTCCTGCTCGCGCTGTTCGCGGTGCTCATCTTCGAGGGACGGCTGCGCCGCATGGCCCACGCGGCGGCCGTGCGCAAGGCGGGCCCCCCGATGGGCTCGCCGATGGGCCGCCCGGACGCGCCGCCGCCCGGCTACCCGGCCGGACCCGGCTACGCCACGGCGTCCTTCCCCGCCCCCGGCTACCCCGGTGGCACGGCGTACGCGCCGATCATCAGCTTCGTCCCGATCCAGACGTACCCGGCCGGTCAGCCCGGCTACGGCCCGGCCCACCACGACCCGGCCTACCACGACCCGTACGGGCCCCAGGGCGGCTATCCGCCCGAGCCGGCGCCGACCGTGCCCGCCACCGCACCCGAGCCCGTCGTCCTGCACCCGGACGAGTTCGACTCCTACAACGAGCCGCCGCAGCCCGCCCAGGACTACCGTGACCCGTTCGAGCCGCTGATCCCGGCCGAGCAGCCGCCGGGCGACATCCCGCCGGGCGGCGGGAAGCCGTACGAGGACGAGCGCGAGTTCCCGCTCGCCCCGGCGGCGGCGGCCGAGAGCGGCGACTCCGAGCCCTGGCAGCAGGGCCCGTCCCTGTTCGAGCCGAAGCAGCCGGTCCAGCCCCGCCCGCCGGTGCAGCCGCATGCCGAGCAGCCGGGGCCGCCGGAGGGGTACCAGCCGTCGCCGTACCTGCCGCCGGAGGGGGACGCCGCGACGGTCGTCCAGCCGCTGCCGCCGCAGCCCCCGGAGGGCGCCACCAAGGAGATGCAGGACCCCAAGCACCGGAAGAAGCGCTGGGGCCGCAAGTAGCACAAAGCGGAAGCGGGGGCCGGATGCATCCGGCCCCCGCTTCCGCTTCTCCGCCTACTTGGCGCGCTTGAAGATCTTGTTGCCCAGCCAGACCAGCGGGTCGTACTTGCGGTCGGCCACGCGCTCCTTCATCGGGATCAGCGCGTTGTCAGTGATCTTGATGTGCTCGGGGCAGACCTCGGTGCAGCACTTGGTGATGTTGCAGTAGCCGAGCCCGTGCTCCTCCTGGGCGGACTCCTGCCGGTCGGCCACGTCGTACGGGTGCATGTCCAGCTCGGCGATCCGCATGAGGAAACGCGGACCGGCGAAGGCCGGCTTGTTCTCCTCGTGGTCGCGGATCACGTGGCAGACGTTGTTGCACATGAAGCACTCGATGCACTTGCGGAACTCCTGCGAGCGCTCGACGTCGACCTGCTGCATGCGGTACTCGCCGGGCCGGACGCCCGCCGGCGGGGTGAACGAGGGGATCTCGCGGGCCTTCTGGTAGTTGAAGGACACGTCGGTGACCAGGTCCTTGATGACGGGGAAGGTCCGCATCGGGGTGACCGTGATGGTCTCGTCCTCGGAGAAGGTGGACATCCGGGTCATGCAGCCCAGGCGCGGCTTGCCGTTGATCTCCATGCTGCACGAGCCGCACTTGCCGGCCTTGCAGTTCCAGCGCACCGCCAGGTCGGGGGCCTGCGTCGCCTGCAGCCTGTGGATGATGTCGAGGACGACCTCGCCCTCGTTCACCTCGACCGTGAAGTCCTCGAGCTTGCCCTCGCCGCCCTCACCACGCCAGACCTTGAACTTCGCCTTGTAACTCATTTGGCAATCCCGTCGAACTCGGCCATCTCTTCGTCGGTGAGGTACTTCTTCAGCTCGTCCCGGTCGAACAGGGTGATCAGGTCCTCGCGCATGGACGGCTGGACCTTCTCCACGACCTGGACGCTGTTGCCGTCCTCGGTGGAGCAGACGAGCAGCTTGCGGCGCCATTCCGGGTTCATCCCGGGGAAGTCGTCGCGGGTGTGGCCGCCGCGGCTCTCCTCGCGCAGGAGGGCGGCGCGGGCCACGCACTCGGAGACCAGGACCATGTTCCGCAGGTCGATGGCCAGGTGCCAGCCGGGATTGTAGATCCGCGAGCCGGCCGCGCCGACCTGGCGGACGCGCTCCTTGAGCTTCTCCACGACCTCCATGGCCTCGGAGACCTCCTCGGCCTTGCGGATGATGCCGACCAGCTCGTTCATCGTCCGCTGGAGCTCGTGGTGCACCTCGTACGGGTTCTCGCCGTCGCGCTGGAGGGGCGCCAGGGCCTCCTCGCGGGCCGCGTCCACGAGCTCCTGGACGACCTTGGGACGGGCCTTGAGCCCGTCGACGTAGGCCGCCGCGCCCGCGCCCGCGCGCCGCCCGAACACCAGCAGGTCGGACAGCGAGTTGCCGCCCAGCCGGTTGGACCCGTGCATGCCGCCGGACACCTCGCCCGCCGCGAACAGGCCGGGCACGGCCGCCGCGCCGGTGTCGGCGTCGACCTCGACGCCGCCCATGATGTAGTGGCAGGTCGGGCCCACCTGCATGGGCTCGGCGGTGATGTCGACGTCGGCCAGTTCCTTGAACTGGTGGTGCATCGACGGCAGCCGCTTCTTGATCTCCTCGGCGGGCAGGCGGGTGGAGACGTCGAGGAAGACGCCGCCCTGGGGGGATCCGCGGCCCGCCTTCACCTCGGCGTTGATCGCGCGGGCCACCTCGTCACGCGGCAGCAGCTCCGGCGGGCGCCGGTTGTTGGCCTGGTCGGTGTACCAGCGGTCGCCCTCCTCCTCGGTGGTGGCGTACTTGTCCTTGAACACCTCGGGGATGTAGTCGAACATGAAGCGCCTGCCCTCGGAGTTGCGCAGCACCCCGCCGTCGCCCCGGACGGACTCGGTGACGAGGATGCCGCGCACGGACGGCGGCCAGACCATCCCCGTCGGGTGGAACTGGATGAACTCCATGTTGATCAGGTTGGCGCCGGCCAGCAGGGCCAGGGCGTGGCCGTCGCCGGTGTACTCCCAGGAGTTGGAGGTGACGACGTACGACTTGCCGATGCCGCCGGTGGCCAGGACCACGGCGGGGGCGTCGAACAGCAGGAAGTTGCCGGTCTCGCGCCAGTAGCCGAACGCGCCGGAGATGCGGTCGCCGTCCTTCAGCAGGCGGGTGATCGTGCACTCGGCGAAGACCTTGATGTAGGCCTCGTGGTCGCCGTGCGTCTCGAAGTCCTCCTGCTGCAGCGCGACGACCCGCTGCTGGAGGGTGCGGATCAGCTCCAGGCCGGTACGGTCGCCCACGTGTGCGAGCCGCGGGTACTCGTGACCGCCGAAGTTGCGCTGGCTGATCTTGCCGTCCTTGGTGCGGTCGAACAGCGCGCCCCAGGCCTCCAGCTCCCAGACGCGGTCGGGGGCCTCCTTGGCGTGCAGCTCGGCCATGCGCCAGTTGTTGAGGAACTTGCCGCCCCGCATGGTGTCACGGAAGTGCACCATCCAGTTGTCGTCGGGGTTGACGTTCCCCATCGCGGCGGCCGCGCCGCCCTCGGCCATGACGGTGTGGGCCTTGCCGAACAGCGACTTGCAGACGATCGCCGTGCGCTTGCCCTGCTGACGGGCCTCGATGGCGGCCCGCAGCCCGGCGCCGCCCGCACCGATGACGACGACGTCGTATTCGTGACGCTCGATTTCCACTGGAAGAAGTCCTTTATGCGAACGGGAAGGCGATGACGCCCTTGGCGACCATGCGGACGTAGAAGTCGGCGATCATGACCGAGAACATCGAGGCCCAGGCGAGCTGCTGGTGCTTGGCGTTGAGCTTGGAGACGAACGTCCAGGCCTTGTAGCGCAGCGGGTGACGGGAGAAGTGGTTGAGCCGGCCCGCGGTGATGTGCCTGCAGGAGTGGCACGACAACGTGTACGTGTTGATCAGCACGGCGTTGACGACCAGGATCCAGGTGCCGAGGCCCTGCGGCTTGTGCACCAGCGCCAGGACGGCGTCGTAGGCCAGGACGAGGCCGATCACGATGGCCGCGTAGAAGAAGTACCGGTGGATGTTCTGCAGGATCAGCGGGAACCGGGTCTCACCGGTGTACTTGCCGTGCGGCTCCTGGACGGCGCACGCGGCCGGCGACAGCCAGAACGACCGGTAGTACGACTTGCGGTAGTAGTAACACGTGAGCCGGAACCCGCCCGGCAGGCCGAGGATGAGCAGCCCCGGCGGCAGGGTGAACCAGTCGCCGATCGGCGCCCACCCGAACAGCCGCGCGCCCTCGGGGCACGCCGTGGTCAGACAGGGCGAGGCGAACGGGGCGATGTACGGATCGACGAAGTAACTGCCGTCGATGATCGCCCACACGCCGTAGACGAGGAACGAGCTGAGCCCGAGGAAGGTCAGCAGCGGGACCAGCCACCACCTGTCGGTGCGCAGCGTGCGCACCCTCACCTGGGCACGTTGCCTTCTGAGCGGGGCTTCGGGCGTCGTCTGGGTCATCGCGGACCTCTCCACCTCCCGCGGACCCTGCACACAGGGGGGTCCGGGTCGTTTCACTGGGCGCGCGTACGGCGGGTGCGGTACCGCTCTGGGCGCGTATTGGTGGGGGATACGTTACGACGACCGCATACGATTTTGTGAGCGGGGTCACTCACTTTTTCGATGACCTACTGTGATTCCTGTCACGTATCCGCGTCAGGGCCGCGGGCCGGGCGCCGGCAGCTTCACGACGGTCACGAAAAAATCATCTATTTGCCGGACAACACGGATAAATTGCTCAAAATCCACCGGCTTCGCGACATAGGCGTTGGCGTGCAGCCGGTAGCTGTGCAGGATGTCCTCCTCCGCCTCCGACGTCGTCAGGATCACCACGGGGATCGTCCGCAGGACGGCGTCGGCCTTGACCTCGCTCAGCACCTCCAGGCCGTTCATCCGGGGCAGGTTGAGGTCGAGCAGGATCAGGTCCGGCCGCGGCGCGCCGGCGTAGGCGCCCTCCCGCCGCAGGTACGCCATCGCCTGCTCGCCGTCGTTGACCACGTTGAGCCGGTTGCGCACCTTGTTGAGGTCGAACGCCTCCCTGGTGAGCAGGACGTCCCCCTGGTCGTCCTCCACGAGCAGCACCTCGATCGGGCGCCAGTCCGTCATGCGTCGCCTCCCGCCGCCGGCAGCGTCCAGCGGAACGTCGTGCCCTGGCCGGCCGGTTCGGGGTCGAGCCACAGCTGCCCGCCGTGGTACTCGACGATCTTCCGGCAGAGCGCCAGGCCGATGCCGGTGCCGGGGTACACGTCGCGGGGGTGGAGCCGCTGGAAGATCAGGAAGATGCGGTCGGCGTACTTGGGGTCGACGCCGATGCCGTTGTCGGAGCAGGTGAACTCCCACATGTCGCCCTTCCGCTCGGCCGTCAGGCGCACGCGCGGCGGGGCCTCGGAGCGGAACTTGACCGCGTTCTCGACGAGGTTCTGGAAGAGCTGGGTGAGCTGCATCCGGTTGCCCTCGACCACGGGCAGCCTCTCCCGGGTGACGGTGGCGCCGGTGTCCTCGATCGTGGCCGACAGGTTCTCCAGGGCCCGGTCCAGGGCCGCGCCCGAGTCGGTGGGCACCCGCTCGCCGCTCACCCGGCCCACCCGGGAGAAGTCGAGCAGGTCGTTGATCAGGAGCTGCATGCGCTTGGCGCCGTCGACCGCGTAGTGGATGTACTGGCGGGCGCGGTCGTCGAGCTGCGGGCCGTACCGCTGCTCCAGCATCTGGGTGAAGCTGGCGACCTTGCGCAGCGGCTCCTGCAGGTCGTGGCTGGCGACGTAGGCGAACTGCTCCAGCTCGCCGTTGGACCTGCGCAGCTCGTCGGCCTGGTCGGCGGCCCCGCGCCAGGCCGAGACGATGCGGCGGCGCATGGAGTCGACGTGGCTGGACAGCTCGCTCAGCTCGGCCGGCCGGTCGACGCCGAGCCGGTGGTCGAAGTCGCCGGCGGCGACCGTGCGGACCTGCTCGGTGAGCTGGTCGATGGGCTTGAGTACGGCGTACCTGATCACGAACGCCAGGCCCGCCCCGCCCGCCAGCAGCACCCCGAACAGCACGATCAGCGCCACGTTGAGCCGGTCGAGCTGGGCGGCCAGCTCGGGACTCGGCCGCAGGGCCCGCGCGTGCGCGATCATCGACATGGTGACCACCACGCCGGTCGCGAACGCGAACGCCCCCAGCACGCCGATGGCCAGGAACCAGCGGGCCGCCGGCAGCCGGCCGAGCCCGGTCGGCAGCTTCGGCGGCGGCAGCGGATGGATGCTCATGCCTTCCTCCTCGACACCACGACCACCGCGAGATCGTCGCTGAGCGTGCCGGCGTGCCTGATCAGCCGGTCGAGGTCGATCACGCCGTGCTCGCGCACCAGCCCGATCAGGCCCTCGACGCCGAGCAGCTGCCTCCGCCCGCCGACGGCCGCCTCGATCAGGCCGTCGGTGTAGAGCATGATCGACCACTCCTCGCCCAGGGGCACGTCGATGACCGTCCACTCGGCGTCGGGGAAGATGCCGAGCGGCGGCCCCGAGGGCGTGCCGTCCACCACCGCGGGCACGCCGTCGCGGATCAGCACCGGCGGCGGGTGCCCGACCACGCGCATCCGGGCGTGCCCCAGGTCGGGCGTGAAGGTGGCCATGCAGAGCGTGGTGAAGATCTCCGGCGCCTTGCGCTCGGCGCGCAGGAGGG
This sequence comes from Nonomuraea sp. NPDC049624, assembly GCF_040675255.1. Taxonomy (NCBI): domain Bacteria; kingdom Bacillati; phylum Actinomycetota; class Actinomycetes; order Streptosporangiales; family Streptosporangiaceae; genus Nonomuraea; species Nonomuraea sp. NPDC049624. Next base: position 178,913 of record NZ_JBFAOR010000011.1, read on the forward strand.
CGTCCATCGTGCGCAGCAGGGTGTCGTCGGTCTGCCCGGCCAGCACCAGCGTGCGCCAGGCGATGCGCAGCGCCACGCCGAGCGCGGCCTCGTCCGGCCCGTGGCCGCAGACGTCGCCCACCACGACGTGCACCGCGCCGTCGGGGGTCTGGACCATGTCGAGGAAGTCGCCGCCCAGCAGGGTTCCCTGGTTGCCCGGCAGGTAGCGGATCTGGTGCGTGATCGCCTCGGTGCGCAGCAGGGGCACGGGCAGCAGGCCGCTCTCCAGGCGGGCGTTCTCCTTGGCGGTCAGCTCGGCCTCGAACAGCCTGAGCTGGGCCAGGTCGGCGCGCTTGCGCTCCATGGCGTACCTGATCGACCGGGCCAGCAGGCGGGCGTCGATGTCCTGCTTGACCAGGTAGTCCTGGGCGCCCGCCTGCACGGCGGTCACGCCGACGTGCACGTCCCTGAGGCCGGTGAGGACCAGCACGGCCGCGTGCGGCGCCAGCGCCAGCACCTCCTCCAGCGCCTCCAGCCTGCTGGCGTCGGGCAGGGTGAGGTCGACGAGGACGCACTGGATCGTCGGGTCGAGCTTGGCCTTGGCCTCCTGGAGGCTGCGCGCCCAGAAGATCGTCGGTGGCCTCTCGGCCTGGTTGAGCAGTTCTTCGACGAGGAAGGCGTCGCCGTCGTCGTCCTCGATGAGGAGCAGTGTCAGCGGCTCGTTGAGGTTTGCCGTCACACACGCCTTCCCGGGGGAGTCGGGCTGTTGCTGCTCATTCTGCGATGAGTTCGACCCCTTGCGGAAGCGTGCCCTCCTGGCCGGCCTCGACCACGAAGGCGAGCAGGGTCTCCCGGAACGCCTGCGCGGCCCTGGTGGGTTCGACGTCCTTGCGGTGGGCCAGGGCGATCGTCCGGCTCAGGCCGGGCGGGGCCAGCGGCGTGCCGGACAGGCCGGGCCGCCCGTCGAGCACCATCGACGGCACCACGGCCACGCCGAGCCCCGCCTCCACGAACCGCAGCACGGCGTCCATCTCGCCGCCCTGCACCGAGAATCTGGGCTCGAACCCGGCCTGGCGGCAGGCGGCGAGGGTGGCCTCGCGCAGGTCGTAACCGCGCCGGAACATCACCATCTGCCGGCCGCGCAGGTCCTCGATCCGCAGGTACGGCCCCCGCGCCCGCTCGTGCGAGGGCGCGACCACGACCAGGTTCTCCCGCAGGATCTCCTCGGTGACCAGGGAGGGGTCGTCGCTCTGCAGCGGCATGATGATCAGCGACAGGTCGAGCTGCCCCCTGGCCAGCGCCCTGACCAGGTCACGCGAGCCGCCCTCCTCCACCAGCAGCTCCACCCCCGGGTAGGCCCGGTGGAAGCGCGCCAGCGCGTCGGCCAGCAGGCCCGCGCACAACGACGGCGTGGCCCCCAGCCGCACCCGGCCCCGGCGCAGCCCGGCCAGCTCGGCCACCTCCTGCCGGGCGGTGTCGGCGTCGGCCAGCATGCGGCGGGCCAGCGGCAGCAGCGCCTCGCCGGCGGCCGTCAGCGTGACGTTGCCGCGCGCGCGGGAGAACAGCGGGGCGCCCAGGTCGTTCTCCAGGGCCTTGATCTGCTTGCTGAGCGAGGGCTGGGCGACCCGCATGCGCTCGGCCGCCTGGGTGAAGTGCCTCGTCTCCGCGACCGCGACGAAGTAGGCGAGCTGCTGCAACTGCATGTGATTTTCCTCGCACCGGCCGAGCATTTTTCCTTATGCCGACCGTATAAACCAAGCATCATAGCCGGAAGCTATGGAAACCAGATCCGCGATGACTTGGACGGATCATTGCTGGATACCTAGCGTTCAAACGTGACTGCCACGATAGAGCGCGGCGCCGCCACCGCGCCTGTTAACGCCCCCAAGGGTGCCTCGCCCGCACCGACGTCCAAGAAGCCGAGCCGGTTCCTGAGCTCGTCGAACGGCAAGAAAGTCGTCATGGCCGTCACGGGCGCCGTGATGGTGTCCTTCCTCGTCCTGCACATGCTGGGCAACCTCAAGATCTTCCTCGGCAAGGACTCGTTCAACGAGTACGCCGTCGCCCTGCGCACGCTCCTCGAGCCCATCGCGCCGTACCGGACGGTGCTGACGATCCTGGAGATCGGGCTCGTCGTCTCGGTCGTGCTGCACATGTGGGCCGCGATCTCGCTGGCGCGCAAGGCGGCCAAGGCCCGGCCGGTCAAGTACGTGGCCAAGAAGTCGCAGGCCAACGGCTACGCCACGCACATCATGCGGTTCGGCGGCCTGACGATCCTGCTGTTCGTGATCTGGCACCTGCTCGACCTGACCTTCGGCGTCGTCAACCCCAAGGGCTTCGACTCCGAGCCCGCCGAGCGCATGGTCGCCGGCTTCGACCCGTCCCGCTGGTGGGTGACCCTCATCTACCTCGTGGCCGTCGTCATGGTCGGCCTGCACCTGCGGCACGGCATCTGGAGCGCTTTCCAGACGCTGGGCTGGGCCAACCGCAGCCGCTACCGCGGCCTGCGCCTGACGGCCGCCCTCGTCTCGGCGGTCCTGGTCGTCGGCTTCCTGGCCCCGCCCCTCGCCATCACGTTCGGAGTTGTGAAGTGAAGTACACCGAAGGCTCGGAGATCCGGGACACCAAGGCGCCCGCCGGTCCCATCGAGGAGCGGTGGGAGAAGCGGAAGTTCAGCGCCAAGCTGGTCAACCCGGCCAACAAGCGCAAGCTCCACGTGATCGTCGTCGGCACCGGGCTGGCGGGCGGCTCGGCCGCGGCGACCCTGGGCGAGCTGGGCTACAACGTCAAGTCGTTCTGCTACCAGGACACGCCCCGGCGCGCCCACTCCATCGCCGCCCAGGGCGGCATCAACGCCGCCAAGAACTACCGCGGCGACGGCGACTCGATCTACCGGCTGTTCTACGACACCGTCAAGGGCGGCGACTTCCGCGCCCGCGAGTCGAACGTCTACCGCCTGGCCCAGGTGTCGGTGAACATCATCGACCAGGCCGTGGCCCAGGGCGTGCCGTTCGCCCGCGAGTACGGCGGCCTGCTGGACACCCGCTCGTTCGGCGGCGCCCAGGTCTCCCGCACGTTCTACGCCCGCGGCCAGACGGGCCAGCAGCTTCTGCTGGGCGCCTACCAGGCGCTGGAGCGGCAGATCGCGGCCGGGACCGTGGAGATGCACACCCGCCACGAGATGCTCGACCTGATCGTCTCCGACGGCCGGGCGCGCGGCGTCATCGTGCGCGACATGGTGACCGGCGAGATCGAGCGGCACCTGGCCGACGCCGTGGTGCTGGCCACCGGCGGTTACGGCAACGTGTTCTTCCTGTCCACGAACGCCAAGGGCTGCAACACGACGGCCATCTGGCGGGCGCACGAGCGCGGGGCGTACTTCGCGAACCCGTGCTACACGCAGATCCACCCGACCTGCATCCCGGTCTCCGGCGAGTACCAGTCGAAGCTGACGCTGATGTCGGAGTCGCTGCGCAACGACGGCCGCGTGTGGGTGCCGCTGCGCAAGGGCGACGACCGGGCCCCCGGCGACATCCCGGAGGAGGAGCGCGACTACTACCTGGAGCGCATCTACCCGGCCTTCGGCAACCTCGTCCCGCGTGACATCGCCTCCCGCGCCGCCAAGAACGTCTGCGACGAGGGCCGCGGCGTGGGCCCCGGCGGGCTCGGCGTCTACCTCGACTTCCGCGACGCCATCGGCCGGCTCGGCCGCGACGCCGTGGAGAAGAAGTACGGCAACCTCTTCGAGATGTACGAGCGCATCACCGGCGAGAACCCGTACGACGTGCCGATGCGCATCTACCCCGCCGTCCACTACACGATGGGCGGCCTGTGGGTGGACTACGACCTGCAGTCCACGATCCCCGGCCTGTTCGTGATCGGCGAGGCCAACTTCTCCGACCACGGCGCGAACCGGCTGGGCGCCTCGGCGCTGATGCAGGGCCTGGCCGACGGATACTTCGTGCTGCCCACCACGATCGGCGACTACCTGGCCAACGGCCCGTACGGCGAGGTGGACGAGGAGGCCGTGGCCGAGGCGGAGATCAAGGTCCGGACCAGGATCGACCGCCTGATGTCGGTGAACGGCACCCGCACCCCCGACTCCTTCCACCGCGAGCTGGGCAAGCTCATGTGGGACTACTGCGGCATGGAGCGCACCGAGGAGTCGCTGCGCAAGGCCCTGGAGCGCATCCCCGAGCTGCGCGAGGAGTTCTGGAAGAACGTCAAGGTGTCCGGCACCGCCGAGGAGCTGAACCAGGTCCTGGAGAAGGCCGGCCGCGTCGCCGACTTCTTCGACCTGGCCGAGCTCATGTGCCTGGACGCCCTCGTCCGCACCGAGTCCTGCGGCGGCCACTTCCGCGCCGAGTCGCAGGACCCCGACGGCGAGGCCCTGCGCGACGACGAGCACTTCGCGCACGTCTCGGCCTGGGAGCGCACGCCCTCTGGCGAGACGGTGCTGCACAAGGAACCGCTCGAGTACGAGTACGTCAAGATGACCCAGCGGAGCTACAAGTGAACCTGACCCTCAAGGTCTGGCGTCAGAGCGCCCCCTCGGACGCCGGGCGCATGGTGACGTACCGGGTGGAGGACGTGTCCCCGGACATGTCGTTCCTGGAGATGCTGGACGTGCTGAACGAACGGCTGATCCTGGAGGGCGACGACCCGATCGCCTTCGACCACGACTGCCGCGAGGGCATCTGCGGCATGTGCGGCATGGTCATCAACGGCGTGGCGCACGGCGAGCAGCGCGCCACGACGACCTGCCAGCTGCACATGCGCCACTTCGAGGACGGCGCCGAGATCACCATCGAGCCGTGGCGCGCCGCGCCGTTCCCGGTGGTCAAGGACCTGGTCGTGGACCGCAGCGCGTTCGACCGCATCATCCAGGCGGGCGGCTTCGTCTCGGTCCCGGCCGGCTCGGCCCCGGACGCGCACAGCGTCCCGGTGCGCAAGGAGGACGCCGACGCCGCGTTCGACGCCGCGACCTGCATCGGCTGCGGCGCCTGCGTGGCCGCCTGCCCGAACGGCTCGGCCTCCCTGTTCACCGCCGCCAAGATCACCCACCTCAGCCTGCTGCCGCAGGGCCAGCCCGAGCGCCTGAGCCGCGCGAAGGCCATGGTGGACCAGATGGACGCCGAGGGCTTCGGCGGCTGCACGAACACCGGCGAGTGCACGGCGGTGTGCCCCAAGGGCATCCCGCTGGACACGATCGCCCAGATGAACAGCGACTACCTCAAGGCCAACGCCAAGTAGCGCCTGTCGCGGAGCCCCGTCCCGGAACGCCACCCGGGGCGGGGCTTTTCGCGTTCCGCGGAGGACGAGCTGTAACAACGCGGAGGACGAGCTGTAACAACAGGGGCGTTCGCCCCACTTCCCGGTGTCAGAAGAACGCATCAGGGACGAAGGGGCTGCGCGGTGACGGATGATTCCCACCGTTTCACCGGCATGTACGACGAATGCCGACAACGGGTGTGGGCCTACGCGGTCAGTCGTGCGGGCCGGCAGGTGGCCGACGAGGTGGTGAGCGAGACGTTCGCCATCGCGTGGCGGCGGCTGGACGACGTGCCGGAGCCGCCGCTGCCGTGGCTGCTCGGCGTGGCGCGCAACCTCCTGCGCGACGACGCCCGCTCACAGGCGCGCAGGGACGCGCTGGCCGCCGAGCTGAGCTCGTGGACCGAGGACGGCCGCCCGGACGTGGCCGAGCAGGTGACCGAGCGCATGGGCGTGCTGCGGGCGCTGGCCGAGCTGCACGAGGACGACCGGGAGGTGCTCATGCTGGTCGCCTGGCACGGGCTGTCGCCCAAGGAGGGCGCCCGGGTCGTCGGCTGCTCGTCGGCGGCCTTCCGCGTCCGGCTGCACCGGGCCCGCAAGCGGCTCGCGCGAGCCATGGAGTCCGCCGAACCGTCCCGTCCCTACGTGCGCAACCTCAGCGAGGAGTGGTCATGAACCCGATGGACGAACTCCGGGCCGCGCGGCCCGCGCACCTCGGCGACCGGCCGGTGGACGAGCGCACCAGGGCCGCCGAGCTCGCGCACGCCATGTCCGGGCCGCGCGGGTCCCGGCGCCGGCGCCCGGCCGTACGGCCGGTGTGGGGGCTCGCGGCCCTCGCGGCGGGGGCCACCGCGGTGGCCGTCGTGGTGGCGGGGAACGCGGCTCCGGCGCCCCGGAAGCAGGCTCCGCAGGCCGGGCAGAGCGCGTCGGCGACGCCGCGCAAGGTCACGCTGTCGGCCAGGGAGGTGCTGCTGGCCGCCGCGGAGAAGGCCGACCGGCAGCCCGACCGTACCGGCGACTGGTGGTACACCGTGACGGTGAGCAGGTACGCCTACCCCGCCGTCAAGGGCGGGTACCTGATGGTGGACCGGCAGCGCAACGAGGAGTGGACGCCGCGCGCGACCGGCGGCGAGCAGTGGAGCCGCACCCGCCGGCTCGGCGCGCTGCCCGCGAGCGAGGCCGACCGGCTGGCCTGGGAGCAGGCGGGCTCGCCCGCCGGGGTCGAGGTGGTCGTGCCGGTGAAGAAGGTGACCCCGCTGACCCTGCGGACCACCCCGGACAAGGCCACGACCTCGCACAGCCCCCTGCTCGACGGCGACAAGGTGTTCTGGCTCGGCCGCAACGTCACGATGAAGGACCTGCGCGGCCTGCCGGACGAGCCGGCGAAGCTGAAGAAGTGGCTGCTCGACTCCTACGACGGGCATTCGACCGAGTCGTCCAGCGTGGAGATGGCCGCCGACACCTGGCTGTTCACGGTCAGCGTGGGGCTGATCGTCTCCATGCCGGTGACACCGCAGGTGCGCGGCGCCGCCTTCCGCATGCTGGCCGGGCTCGACTCCGTCAAGGTCATCGAGAACGTCACCGACGCCGAGGGGCGTACCGGCACGGCCGCGGCCATCCGGCAGAGCGACGAGCGCACCGGCTTGCGGGAGAGCCGCCTGATCTTCGACGAGGCCACCGGGCGGGCGCTGGGCACCGAGAGCGTCCTGATCGAGCCGGGCGGCCTGCGGAAGGGCCTTGAGCCGGGCACGGTGTCGAGCTCCGAGGCCGTCCTGGAAGCCGGCTGGACGGACGCCGGCCCCAAGCGCTGAGCCCTGCGGCGGCCCCGCGTCGTCAGTCGCGCAGCAGGTGCAGGCGGAAGCGGGTCCCGGCCGGCTCCGAGCGCACCTGGAGCAGGTCGCAGAGCTGGCGCACCACCCACAGGCCGTGCCCGCGCAGGGCGGTCGGGGCGGGCGGCAGGTAGCCGGGCAGGACGGCCGTCAGCTTGCCCGGGTCGGTCACGTCGCACACGACGGCGTTCCCGTCGGTCCAGATCGCGAGGTCGCCGTGCCCGCCGCCGTGCTCGACGGCGTTGGCGGCGACCTCGTTGACGGTCAGCAGCAGGCGGTCGGTCAGGGCGCGGGACAGGCCGAGCCGTTCGGCGGTCGCCCGCACGTGCCGGCGCACGCGGTGCAGGTCGCCGTCGAAGCGCAGCCCGGTGGCCCCGGGCGGCGGAGGCGGCAGCGGGTCGTGGTCGGAGGCGAAGCTGAAGGACTCGGGCTCGACGTAATCGGTGCTGGCACGGGGGCCGTCACCGGTCAGCAGCCCCGGATGGGTCCGGCGGGCGCCGCCGACGACCCGGTCCGGCACCGCGCGCGTGTCGAAGGCGCAGACCATCCAGGCCGCGCGGGCGGCGAAGGCGGCGTTGACCACCGACTCGTACCGGGTCCACTCGGCCTCCTCGGCCGGGGTGCGGCCGTGCCAGACGGGCTCGCCGATCACCCTGGCCCGGGGATGGGCGTCGAGGTAGCGGCCGTAGGCGGCCAGGGTGCGGCCGGGGGCGTCGTACCAGCCGCCGGCCTCGGCGAACTCGACGTCGCCCGCGTCGCCGCCGAGGGCCCGCGTGAGCAGGTCGATGGTGGCGGCCGTGGTCACCACGAGCACCCTGTCGCGCGCGGCCAGCCCGTCGCGGCAGAAGGGCACGGCCGCGGCCAGGAAGCCGGCGTCGCTGGAGTAGACGAGCGCCTGGTGGACCAGCGGCTGCTCGTCCGGCTGGTCGGCGACGGCGATCATGTGCGCCCCGTTTTCTCCGCGACGGCGAGCTGGCGCCCGGCCACGATCGGTTGGAGGGGTCGGGCCGTTCTCAACGGTATATCTCCCGGGTGCGCGCATACAGGGTGTATGTCGGCACACCACGGTCACCATAGCCAATGAAGCGCGGACCCGGCCCGGCCTTGCCAAGATCTCCGGTCGCGGTGGCCGTGCTAATTCGGTTGCAGGGGGTATGTCGTGTCTGGCCAGATAGATCATGTTCTTGCAGGCGGACGGGAGGAGGCGACATGGCGTACAACGAGGTGAGCGGGACCAGGCATCCGCTGCGGATGTGGGCGGAGCCGGAGACGGTCGACCCGCAGGCGATGCAGCAGCTGCGGAACGTGGCCAACCTGCCCTGGGTCCATGGCGTCGCCGTCATGCCCGACGTGCACCACGGCAAGGGGGCGACGGTCGGGTCGGTCATCGCGATGAAGGACGCGGTGTCGCCGGCGGCCGTCGGGGTGGACATCGGCTGCGGGATGACCGCCGTCAAGACGTCGTACAAGGCCTCGCAGCTTCCCGACAACCTGGCCTACCTGCGGGGGAAGCTGGAGCAGGCGGTCCCCGTCGGCTTCCAGCACCACAAGCGGCCCGTCGATCCCGCCAAGGTGCACGGGATGCGGACGGCCGGGTGGGCGGAGTTCTGGCGCGAGTTCGACGACCTGGCCCCGGCCGTCCACGGCCGCCGCGAGCGGGCCGAGGCGCAGATGGGCACGCTGGGCGGCGGCAACCACTTCCTGGAGGTGTGCGCCGACGACGAGGGCTGGGTGTGGGTGGTCCTGCACTCGGGGTCGCGCAACATCGGCAAGGAGCTGGCCGAGCACCACATCGGGGTGGCCCGCGGCCTGTCACACAACCAGGGCCTGGTGGACCGGGACCTGGCGGTGTTCCTCGGCCACACCCCGGAGATGGACGCCTACCGCCGCGACCTGTACTGGGCCCAGGACTACGCGCGCCGCAACCGGGCGCTGATGATGGGCCTGGTCTGCGACGTCCTGCGCCGCCACCTGCCGGGCATCGGCTTCGACCAGCCCATCTCCTGCCACCACAACTACGTGGCCGAGGAGCGCTACGACGGGGTGGACGTGCTCGTCACCCGTAAGGGGGCGATCCGGGCGGGCAGCGGGGACCTGGGGATCATCCCGGGCTCGATGGCCACCGGCACGTACATCGTGAAGGGGCTGGGGAACCCGCGGGCGTTCAACTCGGCCTCGCACGGGGCCGGGCGGAAGATGAGCAGGACCAAGGCCAAGAAGACGTTCACGGTCAAGGACCTGGAGGAGCAGACGTTCGGGGTCGAGTGCCGCAAGGATCCCGGGGTGATCGACGAGATCCCGGGGGCGTACAAGGACCTGGAGTCGGTGATGGCCGCGCAGCGGGACCTGGTGGAGGTCGTGGCGCACCTGCGGCAGCTCATCTCCATCAAGGGCTGAGGCCCGCACGGCCCCGGGACGGGCCGTGCGGGGCGCGGTCACGCGGGACGGCTCAGGGGTGCGGGGCCGTCCCGGCGCGCTCGGCGGCGCTGCGCAGGACGCAGAACTCGTTGCCCTCGGGGTCGGCGAGCACCGCCCAGCCCGTGCCGTCCGGCTCGCGCAGGTCGGCGATCAGCGTGGCGCCCCGGCGCACCAGGCGCTCGACCTCCTCGTCGCGCGTGGAGCCGGGACGCAGGCACAGGTGCAGCCGGTTCTTGGCCGCCTTCGGCTCCGGCACCTTGTTGAAGTGCAGGATCGGGCCCTCCTTCAGCATCACCCGCACCTCCTCGTCGCCCGGGCGGTCCTCCGGGTGGACGGGACAGCCGGTCACCTCGCTCCAGAACCGGGCGAGCTCGTACGGATCCGCGCAGTCGATCGCGACATTCTGCAATACCGACACCATGGCTGGAATCCTGCCCCAAAGCAGCCCGCATGTCGCCGGAGACCCGCCCGCACCGGGGTGACCGTCCTCCGGCCGGGCCGGAAGGCCGTGGATTACGGGGGAACCGAAATCGCATTTGTGTGTTGTTCGCCTGCCGTTCGCCTTCTTGATCACTCGCTGCGCGAAGCTGACGGACGTTCAGGAGCGACAGTAAGGATGAACATGCGCACGATCACCAAGACGCTCTTCGCCGCGGGCGTGCTCGCCTGCGGTCTGGCCGGCGCCCTGCCCGCACAGGCCGCCGTCGCCGCCGTGGACCCGGCCGGCGTGTGCGGGTCCGGGTTCCGCGTCATCGACTCGCACCCGTTCAAGTCCGGCAGCACGGCGCTGGGCACGATCTACCTGTCCTACAACTCCGGCACCGGCAAGAACTGCGTGGTGACGGTCAACAAGACGCCGTACACGCGGTGGATGCGGGCGACGCTGAGCGTGCAGGGCGGCGCGACCAAGACCGACGCCGGTGAGTTCAAGTCGTACGCGGGACCGGTGATCCTGTCGGCCGTGAACACCTGCGTCAAGTGGGGCGGCGCCTGGGACGAGTCGCCGTACGTGTGGACCAGCGGCTGGAGCCACTGCGGCTGATCCCGGTCGAGGACGTCCGAGCCTCGCCTCCCGGGGCTCGGGCATCGCGCGACGCGTCAGGCGCTCCAGGCGGCGGTGAGGTCGAGGCGTTCGCGCCACAACTTCTCGCCGCCCCCGCCCGGCTCCCACCGGCCGCAGAACTCCAGCAGGTCGCGGCAGCGCGCCACCATCGACGCCTGCCGCTCGGCCCAGGACGGCACCGGCCCGCCGTAGGCGTCGAAGAAGCGCGGCAGCAGGGCCACGTGCTCGGGGTGGTGGCTGCGGACGATCCACTCGCACCAGGCGAGGTCCTCCACCGGCCGGCCCGGATGGGCCCACTCCCAGTCGAGGATCGCGGTGGTCTCGAACGTGGCGGGGTCGAACAGCAGGTTCTGGGGACCGTAGTCGCCGTGCACTATGCCGAGGCGGTGGATGCGGGCCAGGACCCGGCCGCACTCGGCCAGCACCTCGGCGGCGCGGCCCTCGTCCAGCAGGTCCTGGCCGTGGGCGCCGGCCACGAAGCGGGTGGTCAGGCTCGTGGCGGTGATCTGGTGCACGCGCGGCACCGGCAGCCGGCCGCGCAGCCGGCGCAGGTATCTGCTCTCCGTGCCCAGCCTGAAGGCGGCCTCCGGGCCCTGGTAACACTTGACGACCAGAGCGCCGTCGCCGACCGTGCTGTTGGTGTACCCGTGCTCCACAGCCAACGATTCTGACGCACCCGCCCCCGTTCCGGGCGGCGCGGCGCGCTATCGGGACCGGGCCCGATACACGATGTAAGGGCGGAACAAATAGGTGATCGGCGCCGAAAGGGCGTGCACGAGGCGGCTGAACGGGAAAAGCACGAACAACGCCATCCCGATCACGGTGTGCACCTTGTAAAGGACGCTCGCGTGCCCCATCGCGGTGGCGTCCGGGTCGAGCACGAAGATGCCGCGGAACCAGGGGGCGACGGTCGTGCGGTAGCTCACCTCGCTCGGCACGAACCCCGCCACCGTCGTCACCACCCCGGCCGCGATCGCCGCGGCGAGCACCACGTACATGGTCTTGTCGTTCTTCGTCGTGGCCAGGAAGACGGGCCCGTTCGTGCGGCGGCGGTAGACCAGCAGGGCCAGCGCCACCAGCGTGGCCAGCCCGGCCAGGCCGCCCCAGATCAGGGCGTTGGCGTGGTACGCCTCGTTCGACACGCCGATCGCGTCCGTCCAGGAGAGCGGGACGAGCAGGCCGGTCACGTGCCCGATGATCACGAAGATCAGGCCGTAGTGGAACACCGGGCTGGCCACGCGCAGCAGCGGGCTCTCGTAGAGCTGCGACGACCGGGTGGTCCAGCCGAACTTGTCGTACCGGTACCGCCAGATCAGGCCGCCGATGAAGATCACCAGGGTGACGTACGGCGTGACCACCCACAACATGCTCTCGCCCCAGCTCACCGGTACCCTCCCACGGTCTCGGCCGGCGGCCCCCCGGCGGCCAGGCGGTGCGCGGCGGCGCGTTCGGCGGCCGTGGGCGGCGGCAGCGCCGCGCACACCACCCCGATCACCTCCGCGTACGGCGAGCCCAGCTCGGTCAGGGCGGACAGCAGCAGATCGAGCCCGACGCGATGCTCCCTCAGCAGCGCCACGCCGGACGGGTCGAGCGCCGCGAACTCCAGCACGACCGGCAGGAAGTCGGGCAGCTCGTCGTCCAGCAGCTCCCAGCCGGCCACGCGGTAACGCTGCTTGAGCGCGGCCAGGGACGCGCCGCGGCGGCGGGTGTCGCCGTCGGTGTAGTAGGTCAGGTAGAGGCAGCAGCGCCGGTGCAGGTCGAACGTGTCGACGTAGTGCGCGGCCAGGTCGCCCGCGTCCAGGTCCGCGATCCGCGCCAGGAACGCCGCGAAGTGCGGCTCGGCGGCCTCCCTGATCAGCGGCAGGCGGCGGTGGAAACGTTCGTCGGGGTAGGCGAGCAGGTGCGCGGCGGCCTGCCAGATCACGGCCTTGTTCATGATTTCCCCTTCTTCGGGGGGAAGAGACCTGCTGGGATGCCCCGGCCGTCCCAGTTGAGGAGGTTCACCCGGTCGTGGGTGATCTCGTCGCTGGTCTGGCGGTCCTTGAGCCCGTGGAAGGACTCGACGGAGACCGGCAGCGGCCTGCCCGACGCCTCCCCGAAGGGGGCCTGCATGCCGGGGCCGCCGTAGTAGTCGAGGCTGCAGCCGGCCTCCTCGACCACGCCGGGCACGTTGCCGTACGCGGTCGGGATCACGTACCGCTCCTCGTACTTGGCCAGGGCCAGCAGGCGGTACATGGCCCTGATGTCGTCCTCGGTCAGGCCGGTGTCCGGCAGGACCGGCTCCTGCCCCAGGTTGACCCCCCGCATGTACGAGCGCATCGCGGCCAGCCGGCGCAGCGCGGCCGTCACCGGCACGGGATCGCCCGCGGTGAACAGCTCGGCCAGGTACTCCACGGGGATGCGCAGCGACTCGATGGCGGCGAACAGGTTGTCCGCGTCCTCGCCGTCGTGCCCGGTGTTCGCCAGGGCGTCCACGACGGGGGAGAGCGGCGGGACGTACCAGACCATCGGCAACGTCCGGTACTCCGGGTGCAAGGGGAGCGCTATGCGATATTTCATAATCAGGTCGTATACGGGGGATCTGCGGGCCGCCTCGATCCAGTCGGCCGGCAGCCCCGCCGTGGCCACGGCCGGGTCGTCGGGGTCGACGAAGACGCCGAGCTGGGCCTCGTACAGGTCGCGCTCGTCGGCCACCGAGGCGGCCTGGCTCACCCGGTCGGCGTCGTAGAGCAGCACCCCGAGGTAGCGCAGGCGGCCCACGCAGGTCTCCGAGCACACCGTCGGCAGCCCCACCTCGACCCGCGGGTAGCAGAAGGTGCACTTCTCGGCCTTGCCGGTCCGGTGGTTGAAGTAGACCTTCTTGTACGGGCACCCCGTCACGCACATCCGCCAGCCCCGGCAACTGTCCTGGTCCACCAGGACGATCCCGTCCTCGGCCCGCTTGTACATGGCCCCCGACGGGCACGAGGCCACGCAGGACGGGTTCAGGCAGTGCTCGCAGATGCGCGGCAGGTAGAACATGAACGCCTGCTCGAAGTCCAGCCTGACCTGCTCCGACACCTTGCCCAGCACCGGGTCGGGGGACGGGTCGCCGCCCAGGTTGTCGTCCCAGTTGGCGCTCCAGCGGATCTTCATGGGCTCGTTGCTGATCAGCGACCTCGGCGGCGCCACCGGGACGTCGTCGGAGAGCGGGGCGCGGGTCAGGTTCTCGTAGTCGTAGGTCCAGGGCTCGTAGTAGTCCTGGATGGAGGGCATGAGCGGGTTGGCGAAGATGGTGGCCAGCTTGCGGAACCGGCCTCCGGCGCGGAGTGTCAGGCGGCCCCTGCGGTCGAGCTTCCAGCCGCCCCGCCAGCGTTCCTGGTCCTCGTACCGGCGGGGGTAGCCCTGGCCGGGGCGGGTCTCGACGTTGTTGAACCAGACGTACTCGACCCCGGGACGGTTCGTCCAGGTCTGTTTGCAGGTGACGGAACAGGTGTGACAGCCGATGCACTTGTCCAGGTTCATCACCATGGCGATCTGAGCCATGATCTTCATCAGTAGCGCACCTCCTGCGACCTGCGGCGAATGGTGGTGACCTCGTCCCGCTGGTTGCCCGTGGGGCCGAGGTAGTTGAAGGCGTACGAGAGCTGGGCGTAGCCGCCGATCATGTGCGTGGGTTTGATCAGCACCCTGGTCAGCGCGTTGTGGATGCCGCCGCGGCGGCCGGTCTCCTCCGACTTCGGCACGTCGATCAGCCGGTCCTGGGCGTGGAACATGTAGACCGTGCCCTTCGGCATGCGGTGGGACACGATGGCCCGGGCCACCACGACGCCGTTGCGGTTGACCGCCTCGATCCAGTCGTTGTCGGCGATGCCGAGCCGGGTCGCGTCCTCGGTGGACATCCAGATGGTCGGGCCGCCGCGCGACAGCGACAACATGAGCAGGTTGTCCTGGTACTCGGAGTGGATCGACCACTTGGAGTGCGGGGTCAGGTAGCGCAGGGTGGCGCTCTCGCCGAAGAGCTCGGCCATGTCCAGCGGCGGCCGGTAGACCGGCAGGGCCTCGCCGTACTCGTGCATCCAGTCGTGGTCGAGGAAGAAGTGCATGCGGCCGGTGAGCGTGTGCCAGGGCTTGCCGTTCTCGACGTTGATCGTGAACGGCGAGTAGCGGCGGTCGTGCGCCTCCTTGCCCGACCACTCCGGGCTGGCCGCGACGTGCGTGGGCCGGGCCTGGGTGTCGGCGAAGACGATGCGGTGACCCTCGTCCATCAGGTCGTCGAAGCTGCGGCCGGTGCGCCGGGCGAGCTGGCGGAAACCCTGGGCGGCCAGCCTGCCGTTGCTCACCCCGGACAGCGCGAGGATCGTCTCGCACGCCTTGGCGTCGGTGTCCAGCTCGGGACGGCCCTTCGCCACGCCGCGCGGCACCAGGCCGCAGCGCTGGCCGAGCCAGGCGACCTCCTCGTCCGGCATGAAGGTCACGCCCTTGACCTGGAGGCCGAGCCGCTCGGTGAGCGGGCCGAGCGCGGCCAGCTGCTCCGCGACCGCGCCGTAGTCGCGCTCGACCACCTTCAGCGTCGGCTCCGGCGCGCCGGACGCGCGCCCGCCGGGCTGCCCGGTCTCGCCCGGCGTGTCGTGCTGGTACGGGACCACCACGACGTCCCTGCGCACCCCCAGCCGCTCCTTGGCCAGCGCGCTGAAGGCCCTGGCGATGGCGTGGAAGGCGGCGAAGTCCGTCCTGGTCTCCCAGGGCGGCGAGATGGCCGGGTTGAACGCGTGCACGAACGGGTGCATGTCCGTCGAGGACAGGTCGTACTTCTCGTACCAGGTGGCGGCGGGCAGCACGATGTCGGAGTAGACCGTCGAGGACGTCATCCGGAAGTCGAGCGTGAGCAGCAGGTCCAGCTTGCCCCTCGGCGCCTCGGGGTCGGGGTGTTCCAGGTTGGACGTGGCGCCGAGCAGGTGGTGCAGGAAGTACTCGTTGCCCTTGGCCGACGAGCCGAGCAGGTTCGACCGCCACAGGGTCAGCACCCGCGGCCAGTTGGCCGGGTCGTCGGGGTCCTCGGCGGCGTGCCGGAGCCTGCCCTGCCGCAGCTCCTCCAGCGTGTACGCCACGGGATCCTCGTGCTCGCCCAGCTCCAGCGGGTTGCGGTCGAAGGCGGGCGACATCGGCATCCAGCCGTTGCGCACGGCCTCGGCCACCAGGTCGGCCGTGTGCCTGCCGCGGAACGCGCCGGGCCCGAGCGGCGAGGTCAGCGCGCCGGCGTCGAACCGGTCGTAACGCCACTGGTCGGTGTGCAGGTACCAGTACGGCGTGCCGGGCGCCTGCCGCGGCGGGCGTGACCAGTCGAGCGCGCCGGCCAGCACCGCCCAGCCGCTCTGCGGGCGGCACTTCTCCTGGCCGACGTAGTGGGCCCAGCCGCCGCCGTTGCGCCCCTGGCAGCCGGTCAGCAGCAGCAGCGACAGGAACGCCCGGTAGATGGTGTCGCCGTGGAACCACTGGGTGGCGCCCGCGCCCATGATGATCATGCAGCGGCCGCGGGTGGTCTCCGCCGTCCTGGCGAACTCGCGGGTGATCTTGACCACCCGCTCGGCCGGGACGCCGGTGACCGGCTCCTGCCAGCCCGGCGTGTACGGCTCGGCCGCGTCGTCGTACCCGCCCGGCCAGACGCCCGGCAGGCCCGGCCTGGGGACGCCGTACTGGGCGAGCAGCAGGTCGAACACCGTCGTCACCAGCCGTCCGCCGACGCGGGCGACCGGCACGCCCCGGCGCAGGGCGCCCTCGCCGTCGAAGCGCGGCAGCAGGAGCTGGACGCACTCGCCGCCGTACAGGGTGAGCTTCGGGTCGACGTCCAGGTCGAGGTTCCAGCGGCCCTCGCCGGAGTCGGTCCAGCGAAAGCCGACCGAGCCGTTCGGGACCACCGGCTCGCCGGACCCGGCCATGAGCACGGTCTTCCACTCGGCCGCCTCCTCCGCCGAGCCCAGGTCCTTGGCCGTGAGGAACTTGTCCGGCACGTACGCGTCCTCGTGCTCGCGCAGCGTGACCAGGAAGGGCAGGTCGGTGCAGCGCTTGACGTAGCCGGTGAAGTACGGCACCTCGCGGTCGACGAAGAACTCCTTCAGCAGCACGTGGCCCATGGCCATGGCCAGGGCGCCGTCCGTGCCGGGACGCACGCTCAGGAACTCGTCGGCGAACTTGGCCGCGTCGCTGAAGTCGGGCGAGACCACCACGACCTTCTGGCCCCGGTAGCGCGCCTCGGCCATCCAGTGGGCGTCCGGCGTGCGGGTGACCGGGACGTTGGAGCCCCACATCATCAGGTACGCGGCGTCCCACCAGTCGGCCGACTCCGGGACGTCGGTCTGGTCGCCGAACACCTGCGGCGAGGCCACCGGCAGGTCGGCGTACCAGTCGTAGAAGGAGAGCATCGTGCCGCCGATCAGCGACACGAACCGGGAGCCGACGGCGTGGGAGACCATCGACATCGCCGGGATGGGGGAGAACCCCGCGACCCGGTCCGGCCCGTACGCCTGGATGGTGTGCACGTGCGCCGCGGCGATCATCTCGACGGCCAGGTCCCAGGTCACCCGGACGAGCCCGCCCCGGCCGCGCGCGCCCTGGTAGCTCGCCCGCTTCTCCGGATCGGTGGTGACCTCGGCCCAGGCGGCCACCGGGTCGCCCAGCCGCTCCCGCGCCTCCAGGTAGAGCTGCACCAGCACGCCCCGCGCGTACGGGTAGCGGATCCGCGTCGGCGAGTAGGTGTACCAGGAGAAGGCCGCCCCGCGCGGGCAGCCGCGCGGCTCGTACTCCGGCCGGTCGGGGCCCACGCCCGGATAGTCGGTCTCCTGCGTCTCCCAGGTGATGATGCCGTCCTTGACGAACACCTTCCACGAGCACGAACCGGTGCAGTTCACGCCGTGCGTCGAGCGCACCACCTTGTCGTGGCTCCACCGGTCGCGGTAGAAGGCGTCGCCTTCCGTGCCGCCTTTCAGATAGAGAGTCCGCAGGTCACCGCTGGTGGCCGATCTGCGGAGGAACCGACCGGTCTTCAGCAGGAGATCCTCGGCGCTCATACCCCCACTTCATCACAGAAGGTGACCCTCTGTTACACAGGGTGTATGTCTGTGCTTCGTAAAGGTCAGGTGCGGAACCTGGCGCTGGCCACGGCGGCCTTCGCCGTGACGTTCTGGGCCTGGAACCTCATCGGCCCCCTGTCGGGCAGTTACAGCAGGCAGCTGCACCTGTCCGCGACACAGACCTCGCTGCTTGTCGCGATCCCGGTGCTGGTCGGCTCGCTCGGGCGCATCCCGGTGGGCGTGCTGGCCGACCGGCTCGGCGGGCGGCGCATGTTCGCGGTCATCTGCTTCGTGTCGATCGTGCCCGTCCTGTTCGTGGGCTGGTCCGAGTCGTACGGGTGGCTGCTGTTCTGGGGGTTCCTGCTGGGCGTCCCCGGCACGTCGTTCGCCATCGGCATCCCGTTCGTCAACGCCTGGTACGAGCCCGCCCGCAGAGGGTTCGCCACCGGCGTGTTCGGCGCCGGCATGGGCGGCACCGCGCTGTCGGCGTTCTTCACCCCCCGCCTGGTGGAGGAGTTCGGCCGGTTCGCGACCCACCTGCTCATGGCCGCGGTGCTCGCCCTGATGGGCGCGATCATGATCGGCGGCAGCCGCGACTCGCCCGCCTGGTCGCCCGCCACCGCCCCGGCCCTGCCCAGGATGCGCGAGGCCACGAAGCTCAGGGCCACCTGGCAGTGCGCCTTCCTGTACGCCGTCACCTTCGGCGGGTTCGTGGCGTTCTCGACGTACCTGCCGACCCTGCTGCAGAACGTCTACCACTTCGCCCAGACGGGCGCCGGGCTGCGCACGGCCGGCTTCTCGATCGCCGCCGTCGCCGCCCGGCCGATCGGCGGCACGTTGTCCGACCGGATCGGGCCGGTCAGGGTGCTGCTCATCTCGCTGGCCGGGACGGTCGTGATGGCGGTCGCGCTGTCGTTCCGGCCGCCCGCCGAGGTGCCCGCCGGGGCCTGCTTCGTGCTCATCGCCTTCTTCCTCGGGCTCGGCACGGGCGGCGTCTTCGCCCTGGTGGCCGAGCTCGTCGAGGCGTCGAAGGTCGGGACGGTGACGGGGCTCGTGGGCGCGGCCGGCGGGCTCGGCGGGTACTTCCCGCCGCTGGTGATGGGGGCCGTCTACGGCGCGTCCGGGTCGTACACCGTGGGCTACCTGCTGCTCGCGCTGACCGCCCTGGTCACGTTGCTCTACACCGTGCGCACGTTCCGGCACGTGCCCGATCGTTAGCCAGGCGAAAAACCGTTTGCCGGGCCGGGCGCCGGCTTGTCAACCTTGTCAGACCATGCGCTCCCTTCCTGAGGCCGATCCCGGCCTGCCCGACATCCGCAGCCCGCTCCGCTACCTGTGGTGGAACGCGCGGCGTCAGGCGCGTGCCCTGCTCGCCGGCATCGGCTTCGCCACGCTGTGGTGGCTGGTGCAGGCGCTCGTGCCCGCGGTGCTCGGCAAGGGCATCGACGCGGTCACCGCCAAGGACACCCGGGCGCTGCTGACCTGGGCGTCGATCCTGCTCGGGCTGGGGCTGCTGCAGGCGTTCACCGGGATCATGCGGCACCGGATGGCGGTGTTCAACTGGTTGTCGGCGGCCTACCGCACCGTCCAGGTGACCGCGCGGCAGGCCGCCAGGCTCGGGGCCACGCTGCCCAAGAAGGTCTCGACCGGCGAGGTCGTCAGCGTCGGCAACTCCGACATCGCCCACATCGGCAGCTCCATGGACATCCTGCTGCGCGGCACCGGGTCCGTGGTGGCCATCGTCGCGGTCACCGTCATCCTGCTGACGACGTCGGTCCCGCTCGGGCTGCTCGTGCTGTTCGGCGTGCCGCTCATGGCGGTCGCCGTCTCGCCGCTGCTCAAGCCGCTGCACCGGCGGCAGAAGCGGCAGCGCGAGCTGACCGGCGAGCTGTCCACCAGGGCCGCCGACATCGTGGCCGGCCTGCGGGTGCTCCGCGGCATCGGCGGCGAGCAGGTGTTCGCCGGCCGCTACGGCGAGGAGTCCCAGCGCGTGCGGCACGCCGGAGTGGGCGTGGCCCGGGTCGAGTCGCTGCTCGAAGGCGCCCAGATCCTGCTGCCCGGCCTGCTCATCGCGGTCGTCACCGGCATCGGCGCCACGTTCGCGGTCGGCGGCGAGATCAGCACCGGCGACCTCGTCGCGCTCTACGGCTACGCCGCCTTCCTCATCGGCCCGCTGCGCACCTTGACCGAGGCCGCTGACAAGCTCACCAAGGGCCACGTCGCGGCCCGCCGCGTCATCCGCATCCTGGCGATCGAGCCGGAGGTCGCCGGCGGCACCGAGACCAGCGCCGGCGGCGTGCTGCGCGACTGCTACAGCGGCGTCACCCTCCAGCCCGGCATGCTCACCGCGGTCGCGGCCGACGCGCCCGAGGAGGCCGCCGCCATCGCCGACCGCCTCGGCCGGTACGCGCCGGGCGACGTCACCTTCGGCGCCGTCGAGCTGGCCTCGCTGCCCATGGCCGAGATCCGCGCGCGCATCCTGGTCGCCGGCAACGACGCCCGCCTGTTCACCGGCACGCTCAGGAACGAGCTCGACGTCCGCGACGCGGCCACCGACGAGGACGTGCGCGCGGCCCTGCACGCCGCCTGCGCCGAGGACATCGTCGAGGCGCTGCCCGACGGCCTCGACGCCCAGGTGTCCGAGGCCGGGCGCGAGTTCTCCGGCGGCCAGCAGCAGCGGCTGCGCCTGGCGCGGGCCCTGGTCGCCGACCCCGAGGTGCTCATCCTGGTCGAGCCCACCAGCGCCGTCGACGCCCACAGCGAGGCCCGCATCGCCGAGCGGCTGGCCAAGGCGCGCGCCGGCCGCACCACCATGATCTGCACGACCAGCCCGCTGGTGCTCGACCGGGCCGACCACGTGGTCTACGTGGCCGACGGCCGGGTGCTGGCCGAGGGGACACACCGGCACCTGCTGGACGCGTCCCCCGAATACGCCGCGACCGTGACCCGAGGGGAGGGCTGACCGTGGCCCGCGAGATCCTGCCGGTCGCCGACCGGAGACAGGTGCGCGCCTACGCGCGCAGGCTGACGCTGAAGTACCCGCGGCAGCTCACCGTCGCCCTGGCCCTGCACGGCCTGGCCGCCGTCGCCGGGCTCGTCGTGCCGTGGCAGCTCGGCAGCCTGGTCCAGACCGTCCAGGACGGCGGCGAGGTCGACGGGCTGCTCGTGGCCGTCGTCATCGGCGCGTTCCTGTTCCTCCAGGGCCTGCTGGTCCGCTTCGCCGTGCTGGCCTCGGCCAGGCTGGGCGAGAAGGTGCTGGCCGAGCTGCGCGAGGAGTTCGTCGACCGGGTGCTCGGCCTGCCGCTGTCCACGGTCGAGCGGGCGGGCGCCGGCGACCTGATCACCCGTACCTCCCGCGACGTCGACTCGTTGTCCAGGACCGTCCGGCACGCCGTGCCGGAGACGCTCATCGCGCTGGTCACCTTCGTGATCACCATGGGCGCGCTGGTGCTGGTCAGCCCGCAGCTCATGCTGCCGATGCTGGTCGCCGGCCCGCTGATCTGGTTCGCGACCCGCTGGTACCTCAAGCGGGCGCGCGACGGCTACCTGCGCGAGAACGCCGCGTACGCCGACATGACCGAGGGCCTGGCCGAGACCGTCGAGGGCGCGCGGGCCGTGGAGGCGCTCGGCCTCCAGGAACGCCGGCGCGAGCGCACCGACGGCGACATCCGCCGCTCCTACGCCGCCGAGCGCTACACCCTGGGCCTGCGGACGCTCTGGTTCCCCGCGGTCGAGCTCGGCTACGTCATCCCGGTGGTCTCCACGCTCCTGGTCGGCGGCCTGTTCTACACCAACGACTGGGTGACGGTCCAGCAGGTCACCGCCGCCCTGGTCTACGCCCAGCAGCTCATCGACCCGCTCGACCGGTTCCTCATGTGGATCGACGAGCTCCAGGTGGGCGGCGCGGCCATGGCCCGGCTGCTCGGCGTGGCCAACGTGCCCGACGACCGCCAGCCCACCGCCGCCCGCCCGGCCGGCGAGCTGTTGCGCGCCGACGACGTCAGGTACGCCTACCGCGAGGGCCGCGACGTGCTGCACGGCGTGTCGCTGACCGTCGAGCCGGGCGAGCGGCTGGCCATGGTCGGCCCGTCGGGGGCCGGCAAGTCCACGCTCGGACGGCTGCTGGCCGGCATCCACGGGCCGCGCACCGGCGCGGTCAGCGTGGGCGGCGTGCCGCTGGTCGACCTGCCGCTCGACGACCTGCGCGGGCACGTCGCGCTGGTCACCCAGGAGCACCACGTGTTCAAGGGCACCGTCCGCGACAACCTGCTGATCGCCCGCCCCGGCGCGGACGACGCGGCGGTGCGCGCGGCGCTGGCCGCGGTCGACGCGCTCGACTGGGTGCAGACGCTGCCCGAGGGGCTGGAGACCGAGGTCGGGTCCGGCGGCGCCGCCGTGCCGCCCGCGCAGGCCCAGCAGCTCGCGCTGGCCCGGCTGGTCCTGGCCGACCCGCACACGCTGGTGCTCGACGAGGCCACCTCGCTGATCGATCCGCGGGCCGCGCGCCACCTGGAACGCTCGCTGGCCGCCGTCCTGGAGGGCCGTACGGTGATCGCCATCGCCCACCGGCTCTACACCGCGCACGACGCCGACCGGGTGGCCGTCGTGGAGGACGGCCGGATCACCGAGCTGGGCCCGCACGAGGAGCTGGTCGCCGAGGGCGGCTCGTACGCGGCCCTGTGGGCGAGCTGGCACGGCACCCCCGCCGCCACTCCCTAGGCCACGGGCTCCCAGACCGATCCTTCGGCCGTGTCCCGCGCGCGGCCGAAGACCACGTCGGCGAAGTGGATGCCGAAGCCGATCGTGTCCGGCCGCAGCAGCTCCTCGACCAGCCGCCGCCGGTGCACGGTCGACTCCACGCGGTCCAGGTCGGAGCCGGCCGGCCACTCGGGACGGCGCACCTGCACGGGGGAGTGCAGGGCGTCGCCGAAGGCCAGCAGCCGCTGCCCGCCCGAGGTGATCGTGTAGGCGGTGTGCCCGGAGGTGTGACCGGGCGCGAACGTGGCCCGCACCCCGGGAAAGATCTCCTCGCCGTCGCCGAACGTCCTGACCCGGGGGGCCATGGCCGTCAGGGCCTCCTCCGGCGTGCCGAAGTCGAGCGTCCGGTGGCGCTCGGTCCATTCGGGCTCGGCGAACAGGTACTCGGCGGACGGGAACGCGGGCCCGCCGGCGGCCGGGTGCCAGGCCCAGCCGATGTGGTCGATGTGCAGGTGGGTGAAGGCCACCGCCTCGACGTCCTCGGGACGGCGGCCCAGCCGGGCGAGGTTGTCCAGCAGGTCGCCGCCGCGCAGCTCGCCGATCAGCGGGTCGGCCGGGTCGTCCGGCTGGTGCACGGGGCCCACCCCCGCGTCGATCAGCAGGGCCCGCTCGCCCGCCTCCACCAGCAGGCCGCCGATGCCGGCCACGAGGTTGCCGGTCTCGTCCAGGTGGTCGGCGTGCTCGGCCCAGTCGCGCTCGGTCGTGCCCGGCAGCCAGCCGTACGGCTTGAGCCGCACGCTCCCGTCGGGCACGAACGTGACCTTGAGGTCGCCCACCTGCAGCGAGCGAAGGGTGGACGGGCGGCGCAGGCGAAGGCTCTCGGAAGTGCTCATGGCGGAAACTTATAGCTAGAACCTTTCAAGTTGCAAACATCCTAGCTTGAGGTAGTTTTGCGGTATGACAACGTCCGAAGCCGAAGCGCGGGCCGCGGCCGAGCGGAACCTCTGCGGCCTGGTGGGCGCGCTCGCCAGGCAGATCGAGGGGCACGTCAGGGAACGCGCGGCCGCGCTCGACCTCACCGCCGCCCAGGCGGTGGCGCTGCGCGAGCTGACCGGCCCGATGACCATGAGCGACCTGGCGGGGCGCATGGGCTGCGAGCCCTCCAACGCCACGTTCGTCATCGACCGGCTGGAACAGCAGGGCGTCGTGGAGCGCCGCCCGCATCCCAGCGACCGGCGGGCCAAGCTGCTCGTGCTCACCCAGGAGGGCGCCGGCCTGCGGGAGCGCCTGCTGGGCCTGCTGACCGAGGGCTCGCCGCTGGCCGCGCTCACGCCCGACGAGCAGTCCGTGCTCCAAAGCCTGCTGGAGCGGGCGGCGCCGCGGTAGCGCCGGCGGGGGTTGCGATGATCGTCCGGCGCTGTCAGCATCGTCGGAGTGAGCACCTGGCAGCGCGCCTGGGAAGGCGTGCTCGGACTCCTCGCCCTGCTGGGCCTGGCACTCGTCCTGATCACTACGGTCAGTGACCGCCTGCTCGACATCCTCGCCCACGCCGGGCAGCTCGGCCTGATCGTCATGGGGTTCGGCCTGTCGCTGCGCACCGGCACGCCCAATCTCGCCGTGGGCGCGGTCGCCGCCGCGAGCGGCGCCTTCGTGGCGTCCGCGGCGGGCGCCGGGCTGCCGCTGCCGCTGGCGATGCTGCTCGCGCTCGTGCTCGCCGGGCTCCTGGGGGCCGCCATGAGCATGTTCACGATGCTGCTGACGGCCCCGGCCTGGGCCGTCACGCTCGGCGCCGCCGTCGTGTGCGAGGCCGTGGCCATCGCGCTGCTCGGCGACGGGACGATCCCGCTGGAGACCGCCGCGCTCTATCCCGGCCCGCTGGGATTCGCCGTGTTCGCGGTCGTCTCGATCGCCGGCGGCCTGCTGTGGAACCGGCAGGAGGTGCGCAAGGAGCTCGGCGCCGGATGGCCCGGCGCGGTGCTCGGCCTCGCCGGGTCGAGCATGCTCGCCGCCGCGGGCGGCATCGCGCTGCTCCTGCGCCTCGGCGCGGCGCCCCAGGGCGACCAGGGGCTCTACAGCACCATGTTCGCGCTCGCCGCCGTCCTACTGGGCGGCACCAGCCCGTACGGCGAGCGCGCCGGCGTGGCGGGCACCGTGCTCGGCGTGCTGATCCTGGCCGTGGCGCAGGGCCTGCTCGCCTACCTCGGCGCCCCCCTGTGGGTGTTCCTGCTGGTCATGGGGCTGGTGGTGCTGATCGGCCTGGGCGCGTCGAGACTGCTCGACGCCCTGCGGACCGCCTAGCCCAGCGCCTTCTTCAGGAAGTCGACCTGGAGCAGGAGCAGGTTCTCGGCCACGACCTCCTGGGGCGTCATGTGCGTCACGCCCGACAGCGGCAGCACGCTGTGCTGGCGGCCGGCCGCGAGCAGCGCCGAGGACAGGCGCAGCGTGTGGGCGGCCACCACGTTGTCGTCGGCCAGGCCGTGGACCAGGAGCAGCGGGCGTTCGAGCTTGGGCGCGTCGGCGAACAGCGAGGAGTTGTCGTAGACCTCGGGCTGCTCGTCGGGGTGGCCCAGGTAACGCTCGGTGTAGCAGGTGTCGTACAGCCGCCAGTCGGTCACCGGCGCGCCGGCCACCGCCGCGTGGAAGACGTCGGGACGCCGCAGCACGGCGAGCGCGGCCAGGAAGCCGCCGAAGGACCAGCCGCGGATGGCCACCCTCGACAGGTCGAGGTCGTCGGGGTACTGCTCGGCCACGCCCTGCAGGGCGTCGATCTGGTCCTCAAGCGCCGGGGTCGCCAGGTCGCCCAGCACCGCCCGCTCGAACGCCGGACCGCGGCCCGGCGTGCCGCGGCCGTCGGCCACGATCACGGCGAAGCCCTGCTCGGCGAACCACTGGCTCTCCAGGAACGCGCCGCGCCGGTTGAGCACCCGCTGCGCGTGCGGGCCGCCGTACGGGTCCATCAGGACCGGCAGCCGGCCCGAGCCCTGCTCGTACCAGGACGGCAGCACCACGGCCGTGGCCAGCTCCCGGCGGCCCGAACGCCCCAGCGACACCCGCAGGTCGAGCCCCGGACGCTCGGCGTACGACGGGATCGGGACCGCCATGCCGTCGCGCCGCACCACCGTGGTCGAGACGCCCTCGGCGTCGAGACTCTGCTCCGACAACACGCCGACGCCGCCGGACATCCGCCCCGAGAACACCCCGGACCGGGTCGAGACCGGCAGCAGCGAGTGGCCGTCCCAGGTCCACAGGTGGATGTCGGTCGGGTCGCCGCCGCTGGCGCTGAACAACACGCTGTCGTGGTCGACGTCGAGCACCGACCGCACCTGGAGGGTGGGCGGCGTGACCGCGCGGTCGCCGACGAACAGCCGGTGGCCGCCCTCCGACGTGGCCACCCACACCAGCGAGCCGTCGTCAAGGTGCGCCGGCACGCCGGTGACGATGTCCACCCAGGCCGGGTCGGTGTCCTCGCGGACCAACGTGGACAGGCCGGTCGCCGGATCGACGGAGAACAGCCGCAGCGTCTTCTGGTCGCGCGTCATCGTCACGATCGACAGCGCGTGGTCGTCCCAGGCGGCCGTCGTGAGGTACTCCTCCTCGAACGGCACCGCCACCCGCGACCCGTCGAGCCCGAGCACGAACAGCTCGGTACGGGCGTTGGGCGTGCCGGCCGCCGGGTAACGCTGGGCGACGGCCGGACGGGAGGGGTTGGCCGGGTCGGCGATGTACCAGGTGCCGACCGGCTCCTCGTCGGCCCGCTCGACCAGCAGCGCGTCGCCCGACGGCGACCACCAGTAGCCGCGCATGCGGTCCATCTCCTCGGCGGCGATGAACTCGGCCAGGCCGTAGGTGACGGTCGGCGACTCCGGCGTGGCGAGCACCTCGCCGCGCCCCGAGTCGAGGTCCTGGACGTGCAGGGCGCCGCCGGTGACGTAGGCGACCTGCCGCCCGTCGGGGGACAGCCGGGGGTCGATGACCGCGCCCGGCGTCTCCAACTTGCGGGTCTCGCCGCTGCCCAGCTCGACGACGTAGAGAGCGCCGGACAGGGCGAAGGCCGCCCTGGTCAGCGCGGCGTCGGCGCCGTAGGCCACCACGCCGCCGGCCGCCTCACGGCTGCGCTCGCGCCGCGCCCGCTCCTCCGGCGGCAGGTCCTCGTCGTCGGCGTGCAGGGTGCGGGGATCGACCACCAGGCGTTCGACGTGCGTTTCGGTGTCGAGCTCCCACAGGCAGGTGACCGGGTCGGTGCCGGACCTCGTCCGCAGGAAGACCACTCGTCCGCCGTCGGGGGAGATCGTGAACCCCCTGGGCACTCCCAGGGTGAACCGGCGGGTCCGTGCCGACAGTCGCGGGAAGCTCTCACTCATGGGCTCAATCCTGCCAGTATCCAGCCATTGTTACGCTCATGACTATGACTGATCGCCGCCTCCTGCTCGTGCACGCCCATCCGGACGACGAGTCGATCGGCACCGGCGCGACCATGGCCAAATACGTCGCGGAAGGCGCCCACGTCACGCTGGTGACCTGCACGCTGGGGGAGGAGGGGGAGGTCATCCCCGCCGACCTCGCCCACCTGGCGGCCGACCGCGACGACCTGCTCGGGCCGTACCGGATCGGGGAGCTGGCGGCGGCCTGCCAGGCGCTCGGCGTCGAGGACCACCGCTTCCTCGGCTCGCCCGGACGCTGGCGCGACTCCGGCATGATGGGCGTCGCCACCAACGACCGGCCCAACGCCTTCTGGCAGGCCGATCTCGACGAGGCGGCCGGCGAGCTGGTCAAGGTCATCCGCGAGGTGCGCCCGCAGGTGCTGGTGACCTACGACGCCAACGGCTTCTACGGCCACCCCGACCACATCCAGGCCCACCGGGTGGCCCGCCGGGCCTTCGAGCTGGCCGCCAAGCCCGACTACGTCCCGGGCGGCCGGCCCGCCCCGCGCCAGGACGAGCCGTGGCAGATCGCGAAGTTCTACCACACGGCCGTGCCCAGGTCCGTCATGCGGCGCACGGCCGAGGCGCTGCCCGGCTCCGGCACCGGCTTCCTCGTCGAGGACGTCGACGACATCCCCTTCGGCAGCCCCGACGAGGACATCACCACCGAGATCGACGCCCGCCCCTGGGTCGGCAACAAGCGGGAGGCCATGCGCGCCCACGCCACCCAGATCACCGTCGACGGCCCGTGGTACGCCCTGTCCAACAACATCGGGCAGGAGGTGCTCGGCGTGGAGCACTTCGTCCTGGCCATCGGCGTGCCCGGCCGGCCGGTGCCCGGGCCGCCGGTCGACGCCGGGGGGCTCGGCGAGCCGCACAACCGCGAGAACGATCTCTTCGCGGGCATCCACTAACCTCGTTCCCCATGGAACATCGCAGCCAGGCGGAGTCGGCGCTGGGCGGGGCGGCGTACGGCATGCTGTTCGTGCTGGGTGTCGTGCTCGGCGTCGTGGGCGGGTTCACGCATGCGCTCGACCAGCAGGGCGGCGTTCCGTGGGTGGCGATCGGGTGGGTGCTCGCGCTGTTCCTCCTCCCGCTGGGGGCGGCCAGGCTCATGCGGACGAAGCTCGCCGCGTTCGCGGTCGGGCTCGGCTGGCTGCTGGTGACGATGCCGTTCACGCTCGAACTCAATGCCGGAGATCTGGTGATCTCTCAGGGTGCGGCGGGGTACGTCTACCTGTATGGCGGTTTGCTGGCTCTCGTGGTGGCGTTCATGTGCTCGCCCTCATCCGGTGGGGGTTCGTGGTTGTTGCGGGGATACCCACCTCCAAAGAATCCGACGTAGAGGCATAAAGTAACGTCGTGCATTCCATAGAGCGGCATGTGGACCCGGGAAACTACCGTAAGGTCGTCGGCCGCTTCGCCACGGGAGTCGCGATCGTCACGACCCGGCTCGGCGGCGTGGACCACGCGATGACCGTCAACTCCTTCACGTCGGTGTCCCTCGACCCCCTGCTCGTGCTCTTCTGCGCCGAGAAGGTGGCCCGTTTCCACGACGCCGTGATCGAGGCCGGGGTGTGGGGCGTGTCGGTGCTGCACGCCTCGATGGAGGACGCCTCCCGCTTCTTCGCCCACCGCGGCCGTCCGCTGAACGGGCAACTGGCCCGGTGGGAGCACCATCGCGGGGAGTCGGGCGTGGCCCTGTTCACGGGCGCCCTGGCCACGGTCGAGGTCGCCACGACGGCGGTGTACGACGGCGGCGACCACTCGATCGTGCTCGGCCAGGTGACGGCCCTCGGCACCCCCGCGGACGGCTCGCCGCTGCTCTACCACGACGGCCGCTACAAGAACCTCTGACCCCGCGGCAACCTCTGACCCCGCGGCTACGCCCGGCCGCCGGCGCGGCGGTCGTGCCGGTCGTGCCGGTCGTGCCGGTCGAGGGCGGCGGCGAGCAGCGCCCGCGCCGACGAGCACATGGTGTCGGCCGCCTGCTGCCGCGTGTATCCGGCGATGTCGGTGAGCCAGGCCAGCGACTCGATGCCGGTCGCGGCGCGGATGGCCACTGCCAGGTGGTGGAGGGTCCAGGCCGGGGTGGGTGTCGCGGAGCGGGGCGAGGGCGTCCTCGATCCAGCCGACGGCCCGGCCGCCGCGCAGGTGCGGCTGTTCGGCGCCCGGTCGCAGGGACAGGCGCAGCGAGGTGCGCAGCTGCGGTTCCCAGTCGAGGGTGAGCCGGGTGAAGGCGGTCATCACCAGGTCCAGCCGCGCCGCCGGGTCGGCGGGCGGGTTCGGGGGGAGCAGGGAGGTCTGTTCGATCTGCGGGTGCGCGGCGGTCAGCAGGGCGTTCTGGTTGGGGAAGTAGCGGTAGGCGGTGGTGCGGGAGATGCCGGCCGCGGCGGCGGCGTCCTCGACCGTGGGGTCCGCGCCGCCGGCCAGCAGGCGGGTGAGCGTCCTAGCCGAACGAGAGGCTCTGGCCATCTCACCGGCAAGCGGTGTCCCTAGGGGGTTGGCGCCCCGGCTTGGCGGTGTCTCTGGGAGGTGTTGGGGGCGATAGGGGATTCAGCCGTGGTGGGGAATGGGCCTGGTGAGTTGGGCCCTGATGTGAGAGGGCGGCCGCGGTGGGTCATGGGGGCAGGGGGGCATGACCAAGGGCCAGGCGTTGGGGGCCTGGCCCTTGGTCATGCGTTGTGTCGGTCGGCGGTTACTGGGTGGGGGACTCCGGCGGGGTGGGAGTGTCGGTGGGGGCGCCGGTGTCCGTGGAGGTCGGGGTCGGGGTCTCGGAGGGGAGATCCGTCGGGGGCGCGCACGTCGGGACGTCCGTGGGGACGTCGGTCGGGGCGCTGGTGGGGTTGTCGGTCGGGACGTCCGTCGCGGTCGGCGTCGGCGTCGGAGTGGGGGTCGGGGTGTCGCTCGCCGGTGGGGCGGCGGCCTGGGCCGGGGCGTCCGGGACGTCCGGGGACTCCGAGACCGAGGTCGACGGCGTGGCGGTCGGCGTTTCGGACGGCGGGAGCGGGGACGTCGGCGGGGCCGGCTGACAGGTGAACGTCACCGTCTCCGTCGGCCCCGGCACGGTCACCGTCGGGCCGGGCACGGTCACGGTCGGGCCGGGCTGGGTCACCGTGGCGGTCACCGTGGCCTGCTCGGTCACCGTGGACGTCACGGTCGCCGTCGCGCTCGGCGCGGCAGTGGCGGTCGGCGAGACCGTCACGGTGCGGGTCGGCCAGGGAAGCGGCTTGACCTTGACGGCCGGCTTGCCCCTCGCCTTGTACGTGCCCTTGCCCAGCTTCTTCGTGGTCTGCCCGGTTCCGGTGGTGACGGGGAACTGGGCGGTGGCGCTCCTGCAGGACTTGCTCCTGCACACCTTCTGCTTCACGGTGAAGCGGGCCGCTCCGTCGTACTTGACGGACACATTCAAGTACGAGACGCCCTTCTTCTTGACCACCTTCGTCGTGGCGGTGTAATCCCCGACCGAGGGCGTTGCCGTGGGCGTCGCCGTCGGGGTGTCGGTGACGGGTAACGCCACCTGCGCGCCGGAAGGAGAATCGGTAGAACGTAGGGGATCGGTGGCTGATGTCTGGGTGATCGCGACTCCGCCGGCTCCGGCCAGTGCAACAGCGCCGAGCAGCGCGCCCAGGATGGAGAATCTCATAATCCTGCTCTTGTGGGAGATTTCAGGACGCAGATCATTATTCCGACTTGTCAAGATTGGTCAAGACTGAGACGCATGAACAGGCGCCATCGGTTCCGGCGGGCGGTGAACTATGTGAACCTCGCCACCCCGCTCGGCCTCCTCATCTCGATCGTCGGCGGCGCGGCCCGCCGGCCCGGCCCCGACGGGCTCATCCTCGCCTTCGGCTACCGTTACCGCTTCCCCATCGCGGGCGCGTTCACGGTCGGGAACGTCGTCCTGACCAGGCAGGACGCGCTCGACGACCGGCTCATCCGGCACGAAGCACGGCACGCCACCCAGTGGGCCTGCTGCGCCGGGCTGCCGATGCTCCCGCTCTACCTGCTGGCCATGCTCGTGTCGGTGGTCGTGTGCGGGCATCAGGCGTCGTACAACGTGTTCGAGCGGCTGGCCGACCTGGACGACGGTGGTTATCCGCGCGCGCCCGTGTGGTGGCGGCGGCGACGGCTTAACGGCTGACCCATTACCCCGGCCTCAATGTTTCGCCTGGCCGCGGCGGGGGCTGAACCGGCCCAGCACGACCGCCGCGATGGCCAGGGCCGAGATCACCCCGGCCGACACCACCGAAGCCGTGGACGGCCCCACCACCGCCACCCCGGCCACGGCCAGGCCGGAGACCAGGGCGGCCACCGCGACGTACGCCCAGGTGGCCAGGCGTACGGCGCGCAGCCGCGCGCCCTCGGACGGGAGCGTGCGGGACAGCAGCCAGGACAGGGCCGGCAGGAGGAGCACCCCGTGCATGAGCACGGCATGGGCCGGTTTGAGCGCGGTGGCCACCGTGTAGGCGAGCTGCTGGTCGCCCGTCATCACCGCCACGACGCCACGGGCGATCATCACGCCGCCGAAGACCATGGACGCCAGCAGCGTGGCGAAGCCCGCCCGTACGGCCAGACGGGTGCTCGGGGCGACCTCCGGCGCCGGGCGGAAGGCGGCGATCGTCATGATGATCGCGATGACGATGAGCGTGATGCCGAACGCGGCCAGCGTGCGGGCGATGGCCGTGTCGAGAGGGGTCTCCATGTTGAAGTGCGACGGCACCCCGCGCCACGCCTGAAGGGTGATCAGCGCCACCTCGACCGTGGAGGCCACCGCGAACGCCCCGAGGACGAACGCGCGGGCACGCAGCCGTAACCACTGGGACACCCAGGTCAGGGTCAGCACGCTCAACCCGAACGACACCCCGAACGTGAACGGTTTGCGCCAGGACACGGCCCCCTCCCACGGGCCGCCGGCCACGACGAGCACGCCCAGGTGCGCCAGGCCCACGAGCAGGAGGAAGATCCCTACGGAGTACCAGAGGCGATCGGAGTACCGGAGGCGAGTCATGCGGCCATGCTGACAGCGGCCGGGGCCTCGGCGCGTCGGACCACGGTCTGGCCTTCGCCTACAACCACGGTCGTACACCGGGCAGGCCGCCCTACCCCCGGCGCCAGGCCGCTCTCCAAGCAGGACCCGCCCTCAGAGGGCAAGGAGGCGCCCTCAGAGGGGACGAGGGGGGACGAGGGGGACGGGGCGGGGATGGTGGGGCAGGGGTGGGATCAGGGAGTGAGGGTGAGGGTGTGGACGGCGGCGGTCTTCACGGACTCCGGCTTGGAGTACATCGGGAGCAGATCGCCTCGCGCCCAGGCTTCGGCCTGGTCCCAGTAGTTGTCGTGGAAGGCGTGCCCCGAGGCGCCCGTCAGGTTGATCCAGCGTGACTTGTCCAGGTCCGACAGATCGACGACCATGCGCATCGACGGCACCGCCGTGACCCCGTACCCCTTCTGCACGTTCCAGCCGGTCGCGTTCACCGCGTCCTTGTTGCCGGGCACGGCGAACGGGCCGCGGTTGAACAGCGCCTCCACGGGCGGGAGGCCCGAGGTGCCGAGCGTGCCGTTGACCAGTTCGAGCTGGTGCAGGTCGCCCCACTTCCAGGACTTGACGTCGGCGCCGAACAGCTCCGACAGCTCCTGGTACGCCGAGGCCATCGCCTGCCGCAGCATGTCGTCGCGGGTCTCGGTGAGGTTCTTGGTGGTCACGTCGTCCCAGAAGGGGTCGTCGGGGGCGGTGAGCAGGTTGGCGACCACGTCGTACCAGCGGTCGCCGCCGCCGGGCCACACCTGCTCGGGCAGGTCGTCGTCGAACGTGAGCATGAGCAGGTGCCGCCACACCGCGTTGTAGTAGGCGGCGGGGGCGGAGTCGAGCCCCTGGGCGTGGTTCCACGTCCGCAGCAGCTCGCGGGCCTGGCGGGCGGGCCCGGCCAGGTCCACCCGCAGCAGCGCGGGCACCAGCGTGCCGGCGAACTCGTTGGAGGTGTCCTGCTGGATGTCCGACATCGTCCCGGCGTCGACCTTGCCCTTGGCGATCGCGGACTCGACGAGCTCGCGGATGCGCTGGGAGCGGTAGCCGTAGGACCAGTCCTTGGTCAGCAGCGGCTGGTAGCGGCGGGGGTCGATGACGGCGTTGTTGGCCGTGACGATGAACCCCTCGGCCGGGTCCTCCATCGTGGGGAGCTGGTCGTAGGGGATGGGCGCGGCCTTCCAGTCGTACTCGCCGGTCCAGCCGGGCACCGGCCAGGTGCCGTCGCCCTTCTCCCGTACGGGGATGCGCCCGGGCGCCTGGTAGCCGATCTTGCCGCTGGTGTCGGCGTAGATCAGGTTCTGGGACGGCACCTCGAACAGCGCCGCCGCCGAGCGGAACTCGGCCCAGTCGCCCGCCTTGTTGAGCGCGAAGATCGCGTCCACGGTCCTGCCGGGGGTGAGGGCGGTCCATTGCAGGGCCACGGCGTTCGCCTCGCCGCTGGGGCGGGCGTCCGTCATCACCTCGTTGATCAGCGGGCCGTGCCGGGTGCTCTTCACGGTGATCGTGACGGGGTCGCCCCCGGCGACCTTGATCTGCTCCTGCCGCGTCTCCAGCTTGACCTGCTCGCCCTTGTACAGGTACGTGTCGCCGTCCACCTTCTCCAGGAAGAGGTCGGCCACGTCCGGCCCGAGGTTGGTGAACCCCCACGCGATCTTGTCGTTGTGCCCGATGATCACGCCGGGCACGCCGGAGAAGGTGAACCCGGTGACGTCGTACGGGCACTGCTCGGACAGCGTCCTGCAGTGCAGCCCGGCCTGGTACCAGACGGACGGCATCTGCGGCGACAGGTGCGGGTCGTTGGCCAGCAGCGGCTTGCCGCTCGCGGTGTGCGCGCCGGAGACCACCCACGAGTTGGAGCCGATGCCCTCGCGCTCCTCGCTGCTCATCGTGCTCGGCACGGCGTCGAGCGTCGCGGCGGCCTGGGAGAGCGCGCGGACGCCGCCGATCCGCGGCTCGGCCTGCTGGTCGTAGCGGCCCCGGGCGAGCGCGCCCTCGCCGACGATCGGGGTGTGGCGGTCGTACGGGTAGCCGGGGTAGAGCTGCTCGACGCGCTCCTTGGGCAGCTTGGTCAGCGCCAGGGCGCGGTCGATCTCGTCCTCCATGTTGGAGCGCAGGTCCCACGCCATGGCCTTGAGCCAGGCGACGGAGTCGACCGCGGTCCACGGCTCCGGCCGGTACTCGCCGTTCTGCAGCTTGAGCACCGAGTATTCGAGGCTGCGGTCGGAGGCGTTGGGGTTGGCCTCCAGCCAGGCGTTCACGCCCTTGGCGTACGCGGCCAGGAAGTCCTGGGTCTGCCGGTCGAGGCCGGGCAGCTCCTGCTCGGCCACCCGGCGCCAGCCCATGGTCCGCAGCGCCTTGTCGTTGCCGAGCGTGGCCTTGCCGAACAGCTCGGAGAGCCGTCCGGCGGTGGTGTGGCGGCGGAAGTCCATCTCGAAGAACCGGTCCTGGGCGTGGACGAAGCCCTGCGCCATGAACAGGTCGGCCGCACTGTCGGCATAGATATGCGGAATCCCTGATTTATCGCGATAGATCTCGACCTTCCCGGTCAGGCCGGGCAGCCGCAGCGCCCCGTCCACCTGCGGGAACGACTTCCGTACCGTGTACACCAGGACCCCGGCCAGCACGAGCGCCAGCGCGAGAAGCACGGTCAACACCCGGGCGAACCACCGCAAAGGCCACGGCATCCACGCAAAGGGTCTCACCGATACCTCCATCTTGCCGAACTTGAACAAGTCTGGCAGTACCGGCTCACTGCTCCGGTCGTTTCAGGTGGCCGGAGCGGCCTCGCGCGCAGGGCTCCCGGTCAGAGGGACCAGCTCTGTCCCTCCGGGGTGTCGGTGACGCGAACCCCCAGGTCGGCCAGCTCGTCCCGCAGCCGGTCGGCCGCCGCCCAGTCGTTGGCCGCCAGCGCCCGCTCGCGCTGCGCCAGCAGCTCGGCGGCCCCGGCGGGCGGCACCCGCGGCTTTCCGATCTCCGTGGACAGGTCCAGCGCCAGCACCTGGTCCAGGTGCAGGAACGTCTCGAACTTCGACCCGGGCGCGACCGACTCGTCCAGCTCCAGCTCCCGCAGGATCGCCAGCGCCGCCGGGGTGTCGAGGTCGTCGTCGAGGGCCGCCCCGACGCGCTCGGCGTACGACGCGGCCATGGGCGCGCTGGGCGACTCCGACCACTCGGCCACCCGCGCCCGCCACCGCCGCACCGTGCGGTCGGCCGCCCGCAGGACGTCCCAGCCGAGGTCGAGCCGCTCCCGGTAGCGGCGCTCAAGGAAGGCCAGGCGCGCCGCCAGCGGGTCGAGCCCCGCCGCCACCACGTCGGACAGCAGCACCGCGTTGCCCGCGGACTCCGCCATCTCGCGCCCGTCGAACAGCGGGCGCTCGCCGTGCACCCAGTGGCGCACCACCTCGTGGCCGGCGGCCGCGTCCGACTGGGCGCGCTCGGCCTCGTGGTGCGGGAAGCGCCGGGCGGCGTCCCCGAGGTGCAGGTCGATCCGTTCGCCGAGGAAACGCAGCGACAGCGCCGAGCACGCCACGTGCGGGCCGGGCACGCCCCGGCCCCAGGGCGCGTCCCGGCCCCGGTCGCCGTCGGCGGGCCGCCACAGGGCCCAGTCGGCGTGGAAACGTCTGTACGGATCGGCGGCGCCTGCCGGGCCGGCGGGCTTGAGGTCGTCCAGGCTGGTGCCGGAGAGCTCGCCGTACGCCGGGAACGTCCGTACGTCGAAGTACACCGAGCCGTCCGGCGCCGCGTAGGCGTGCCCCCGCTCGACGAGCCCGGCGATCAGCTCGATCATCAGGTCGACCGTCTCGCCCGCGCGCGGGGCGTGCTCCGGCGGCCGCAGGTTGAGCGCGGCCGCGTCGTCGACGAACGCGTCCTCGTGAGCGCGGACCATCCCCCCGGCCTCACCGTCGGGACGCCCGAGGTCGGCGACGTGCCGGCAGGCCACCACCCGGGTACGCCGCCCCTCCAGCACCCTCCTGACCAGGTCGGACAGCACGTACGTGCGCAGGTCGCCCAGATGGACGCGGCGGTGCGGCGCCGGCCCGCACGTGTACACGCGCACCGCCCGCCCGCCCGAGATCTCCTCGACCTGCCTGGCCCGGGTGTCGTGGATCCGCAACATCACCCGAGCCTAGCCCTCACCCGCCGAGGAAGCCGAGGATGTCCCGGTCCCCGCGCTCGCGCAGCCTGGCCAGCACCTCCTCGCGGGTGGCCGTGTCGGGCAGCCCGATGCGGGCCCCGATCAGCCGCAGCCCCTCCATCTCGGAGTGCACCGGGGCGGTGTAGCCGATGAGGTAGAGCGCCCGGTTCAGCGGCGGCATCGCCACGGCGGCCGCGGGCAGGTAGCGGGTCAGCAGCTCGCCGCCGTCGGAGACGGTCAGGAACACGTGGTCGCCCTCGCTCGCCTTGAAGTCGGCCAGCACGTTGCGGATCGACCCCATGGTCGGCTGGTTGTGCCAGCTGATCACCACGTCGCCCGAGGGCGTCGAGGCGGTCAGCGACCCGCCGGGGGCCATGCCCAGGTAGGCGGCGAACCCGGTCGGCAGGGGCGAGCCCGACCCGCGCAGGTGCTCGGCGTTGACGTCCACGCGGTGCCACCACCGTCCGTCGCGGGAGCGGAAGCTGCGCCGCGTCTCCGAGACGTCCTTGCGCGGCTGGTACGGCTCCGACTCGCCGGTCGGCGACGTCCCGGCCACCCTGATCCAGCCGCGCTGCGTGCGCTCGAACCCGGGGCCACCCGAGTAGGCGCGCACCGAGCTCTCGCTCACGTCGTAGCGGGAGGTCAGGTTCGTCACGATCGTGCTCACCGAGGCCTCGCCGCCGGCCCGCTCGATCTCCCGGGCGATCATCTCCCTGATGCCCAGGTACTCGTCGCCGCCCCACCTGGTCAGCCCGTACTTGTTCCGGTCCACCCGGCGGAAGCGCTCGTCGGCGGTGAGCTGGTTGCGGATGCCGACCAGGCTGTAGTCCTCGCCGATGCGTTCCTGGATCTCCTCGGGCGACAGCGGCGTGCCCGCCACCGCCAGCACCGCCTCGGCCTTCTCGTTGATGCTGCGCGGCCAGGGCACCACGTGCCGGCCGAGCACCCGGAGCTGCGGCACGGCCAGGATCCACCGCTCGGCGACGTCCTCGCGGACGCCGAGCTGGGCCACCATGGACACCGCCTCGCCGAGCGGCCGCGGCCCGTCGGTGAACAACTGCCGCGTCTTCTCCCGCAGCTCGTCGGCCCCGCCGGAGACCAGCCACCCGTCGGCCTGCTCGTAGCCGGTCAGCAGCGTGCGGACGAACCGCCACGCGGGAATGCCCAGCGTGCGCAGGTCGCCGCGGTGCCACGGCACGGCGGCCGCGAGGTCGTCGGCCGGGACGGCCGATCCCAGCCTGCCCCTCAGCCACGTCACGTGCGCCACCAGCGCCGCCGCCTCCGGCGAGCCCAGCCAGGCCTCCACGTGGTCGCGCAGGTCCCGTTCGATCTGCCTGATCCGCTCGCGGGTGACCGAGAAGCGCTGCGCCAGCTCGTCGAGCGTGGCGCGCTGCGCCGCGTAGAGCCGGTCGCGGGCGATGGCGCGCTGCCGATCGTCGAGCGCGGCGAACACCGCGTCGATCAGCTCGGGAAGGGGTTTGTCGGGCCGGGCCGGGACGGGCAGGGCGGCGGGCGCGGGTTCGAGCAGCCGCTCGAACACACCGGTGAACAGCTTCTGCACCACGTCCTTGCCCAGCGACTCCGGCGTGCGCTCGGCCTCGGCGGGGTCGGAGAAACGCAGCAGCGGCAGGATGTCGCCGAGCAGCAGGTGCCCCCAGCAGGCCACGGCCAGTTCGGCCAGGTGACCCGCCACGGTCTGCGTCCCGACGATCGCGCACGCGCGGTCGAGGGGGATCGCCTGCCACCAGGCCTCGGGCAGCTGGGGCTCCTCCACGATCGGCGCGATCTGACCAGGGGAGGTCCAGCGCAGGGGTGGCGCGAGGTCGCTCAGGCTGAGGTTCATTGAGGTCCAACCGGCAAAGGGAAGATATCCGCAGTTCAGACTATGTGATCAGGGGGACAGAAATGGGCTCCCCCTTCCGGAATGCGAGATATAGAGCATCGTTCGGGCCCGTGTGCAGGCGACGAACAGTATGCTCCGCTCGCGTTGCAGCGCTCGAGCCCGCGCGGCCGGCTCCTCGGGCAGCGATCCGGGCACCACGCCCTCCGCCACGCCGACGAGCGCCACCCGGTCGAACTCCAGCCCCTTCAGGTGCTGGAAGGTCGCCACGCGCACGTCCAGCCCGTCCAGGGCCTCCCGGGCGGCGCGCGCCAGCGTGGGGGTGCGCGCGCCGACGGCGATCTCGCCCTCCGGCACGCCGTCCGCCAGCCAGCCGCCGACCGTGGCCCGCAGCCCGGCCAGTTCGGACTCGGGGGTGTCGTACGCCCGGACCACCGGCCGCCGGCCGTTGTGCGTGGCGCGGTAGCCGAACAGCTCGGCCACGCCCTTGACCAGGCCGTTCGCCGGGCCGCCGCCGCGCAGCCGGACCACGTAGGACAGGATCTCCTGCGGCAGCCGGTAGGAGATGCGCAGGTCGTGCTGGACGGCCGGGATGCCCACCGCGCCGAGCGCCACCCGCGTGTCGGTCACCCGCTGGTGCGGGTCGCCCACCACGAACAGGTCGTCGTGCGCGTGCGGCGCCGCCGCCCGCAGCAGCCGCCACTGCGCCGGGCTGACGTCCTGCGCCTCGTCCACCACGATGTGCCGGTACGGCTTGCGGCCCGGCTCCACGTCGTCCAGCAGGTCGCCGGTCGTGATCGACAGCAGCCTGATCGCCTCGTCGGTCAGCTGGGCCAGCGTCCGGGCCCCCGGGCCGACCAGGGCGGGACGGCGTCCCTCCGCGTCGGCGACGATCCGCACGGCCAGGCGCTCGGCGTTGTCCACCTCGACGCGCTTGCGCACGCTCTCGTCGGCGATCAGCACGTCCAGCCGACCGGCCAGCTCCTCG
Source organism: Nonomuraea sp. NPDC049624 (assembly GCF_040675255.1). Classification (NCBI taxonomy): domain Bacteria; kingdom Bacillati; phylum Actinomycetota; class Actinomycetes; order Streptosporangiales; family Streptosporangiaceae; genus Nonomuraea; species Nonomuraea sp. NPDC049624. The sequence continues at coordinate 217,630 of NZ_JBFAOR010000011.1, forward strand.
GCCAGGCTCTGCGAGAACGTCACCAGCAGCACCGGGCCGCTGCCCCGCGCCGCCAGGTGGGCCGCCCGGTGCAGGGCGATGATCGTCTTGCCGGTGCCCGCGCCGCCCACGACCAGCACCGGCTGCTCGTACCGTCCGGCCGTGGCCAGCCGGTGCTGCGTCGGGTGCAGGAACGTGCACCAGTCCGGGGCCCCGAGCACCCGGTCGAGCTCCACCTTGTCGGCGGCGAACACCGCGCGGTCCGGGCTGCGCAGCAGCGCCGAGTGCAGGTCGTCGGGGTCGATCGCGCCCGTCTCCTCGTCGCGGGCGCGCCAGTTGTCCAGCTCGCGCCACGCCTCCGACAGCGTGCCGCCCCTGGCCAGGACGGCCAGCGGCGCGTACTGGGTGGGCGGCAGCAGCGGTTCGAGCGCGGCCACGTCGGCCTCGGTGGAGATCAGCCTGACCAGGGGCAGCGCGTGCACGTCGATGCCGAGGGCGAGCAGGTCGCCGTCGCAGATCTGGTCGAACAGCCGCGTGGGGCGGGCCGACCTGCGTAAGGCGGGCTCGACCCGTTCCAGGGTCTCGGCGTCCCACTCCTCGACGACGCCGATCACGGGGTTGACGCCGTAGCGGTGACGCTGGGCGTACGACCACGCCTCCGGGTCGGGCCGCACGGCGAGCAGCCAGTAGACGTCGCGCTGCCGGACCACCACGCCGCGATGCCCTTCGGCCAGGCGCAGCGTGGCGACCTTGGCGTCCCGGCAGCCCCGCACCCGCTCGGGATGCGGGGCTCCGGACACGTTCAGCAGGAACCGGCGCAGCGCGACCACGGCGTCCCTGCGCACCGGCTGAGCCAGTGCGCCGAGCTCCCCTGGAAAGTCAGGGCCGATCGCGAGCCGCGGCACGGGAGGTCAGTCCAAGAGGGCGAGCAGGTCGCGGTCGCCGCGTTCGCGGAGCCTGGTGAGCAGGTCGGGCAGCCCGACGGGGCCGGTGAGCCCGATCCTCGTCGCGATCACCCTGGCCGCCTGGTCCCGGGTGCCGCCCGGCGCCGTGTAGCCGACCAGGCGCAGCGCCTTGGTGATGCTCTCGGCGTTCTGGGCGGCGACCGGCAGGTGACGGGCGCGCAGCACACCTTCGTCCGACAGCGTGAGGAACAGGTGGCCGCCCTCCTTGGCGCCGACGTCCACGAGCAGGCGCTCGATGGACTCCAGCACCGGCCTGCCGTGCCAGGTCATGGTCAGCTCGCCCGCCGCGCTCCTGACCGCCCGGCTCTCACCGGGGGACAGGCCCAGGTAGGCCGCGAAGCCCGTCGGGAGGGCGCACTCGCCGCCGGCCAGCTGCTCGGCGGTCACGTCGATCCGCAGCCACCAGCGGCCGTCCGGCTGGCGGAAGCAGCGCCTGGTCTGGGAGACGTCCTTGAGCGGCTGGTACGGCTTGTTCTGCTCCGCCCCGCCGTTGCCCTCCGCGGGCGGCGGCGCGACCGGCGTGAACGCCTGGAACTGCGGCGGACCGGCCGGAACGGCCGGGGGCGGCGGCATGGGAGGCGGTGGCGTGGGCGGTGACGGCACGGGCGGTGGGGGCACGGGCGGTGGGGGCATGGGAGGCGGCGGCTGCATCGCGGCGAACGCCGAATGCGGCTGCTGGAACTCCACCGGCGGATTCGGCTGCGCGGACTGCGCCGGCAGCGTGGCCAGCACGAACTGCCAGGCCGGCACCTCCAGCGCGCGGATCTCCCTGGCGTGCCAGTCGGCCGCGCCGATCAGCTGCTCCTTGGGCGCGGCCGGGCCCAGCGTCCTGCGCAGCTCGTCCAGGTGGGCGCGGTACGGCGCGGCCTCCTCGCTGGCCAGCCACTGGTCGAGGCGGACGCGCAGCTCCTGCTCGGTGGCGGAGATGTCGGCCGGGGGGACGGCGAACAGCTTGGCCAGCTGGTCGACCGCCGAGGGCTCGTCGGTGAAGACCCGGTTCTGCGCCACGGCCCAGCTCTTGTCGTCGAGCCCGGCGAACGCGGCCTCGATCAGCTCGGACAACTCCTCGCCGCCCGCCTCGGCGGACTCGGCGTGCTCGGCGTCCGCCTCGGCGGACTCGGCGTGCTCGGCGTCCGCCTCGGCGGACTCGGCGTGCGCGGCGCCGGCCTCAGGCTGGGCGTACCCGGCGTCGGCCTCGGGGTACTCGGCGTCGGGCTCGGCGTGCTCGGGCTCGGGCTGCTCGGCGTGCTCGGCGTCGGCCCGAGAGTGCTCGAAGTCGGCCTCGGGCTCGGGCTCGGTGGCGTACTCGGGGTGCTCGGCGTGCGCCTCGGGCTCGGCGTGCGCCTCGGGCTCGGCGTGCGCCTCGGGCTCGGCGTGATCGGCGTGATCGGCGGATGCCGCAGGCTGTGCGGCCTCGACCGGCTCATCCTCGTCCTGCCCCGCAACGACCTCAGGGACCTCAGGCACGTCGGTGGGTCCGTGCCGTTCAGCCTGTTCGTCGTGGTCGTCCGGCGAGAAGGGCTCGCCGCCGACCCCTTCGGCCTCCAGCGCGGACGCCTCCGCGGCGGCGGGCTCGGGCGCGGGCTCCTCGGCGGCGTCGAGCACGGGCTCGGCCTCGGGCCGCGGCACCTCCTCGACGACCGGCTCGGAGTCGGCGTCCAGCACCCGCTCGCCGTCACGGCCGGCCGTCTCCTCGACGGCCTCCACAGCGGCCGCGCCCGCAGGGAACGCGGCGGGCTCAGGGGCGAGCTCCGCCGCCACGACGGCGTCCGCGGAGGCCGCGAAAGCCGCCGGTGCGTGCGCCTCGACCTGCCGCCCACCCGCGTACGAATGCGCCAGCCGGACGAGCACCGCCCCGAACAACGTGTTGAGCACCGGCCGGGCCTGGATGAACGGCTGGTCCACCAGCTCCCGCCCGGTCAGCGAGAGCAGCCCCGTCCACGACCCGGCGCGGTCGAGCGCGATGGCGACGGCGGGTTCGTCGGCCTCGTCCGGGTCCAGGACGTGCAGAGCCGGCAGGACGTCACCGACGGCGGCGGCCGGCCAGTGCTCCAGCGCGATCTCGGTCAGCAGCTCGCCCAGCGACTCCGGGCCGATGGCTGCGAGCACCAGCGGCATGGGCAGGCTTCGCCACCACGCGTCCGGCAGATCCGGCTGCCCGGTCAGTAGCGTGATCGTCGACGCGTCGCTCCACCTCAACGGTGGCACGAGGTCGCTCAGGCAGAAGTTCATCCCGTTCCGTTCACCAGCCCCTCACGCCGCCGCAGCGGCGCAGCCAACATCTCGCCGCCCACGGAACAGACCATAGTCCGGCAAAACAGCCCTACGCATCATGCACTACGCATCAGCGCCGAACAGCGGCAAAGCGTAGACGCACGTAGTCGGCCATCCAGCCCGTCTCCCTGCGCAGGGCGGGCGCGGCCAGCTCGTTGACTCGTCCGAGCAGGGGTTCCACGATCTCCGGCGGCAGTCCTTCGAGCACGGACGAGGCGAACATGCGCACCCAGTCGGCGGCCCCGCCGGGGCACTCGTCCAGCGGCGTCGGCCGGTCGAAGTACTCCAGCAGCCGGACCACGAAACCCTCCTGCTCCAGCCGGCGCGCGTACTCGGCGGGCGTGGGGAAGTACCACGGCAGATCGGGCTCGCGCAGGCCGTACTCGCGCCAGGCGGTCAGCATCGCGGCGGTCAGCTCGGCGCAGTTGCCCGCGCCGCCCATCTCCGCGACGAACCGGCCGCCCGGCTTCAGCGCCTCGCGGACGCTGGCGATCACGGCGGCGGGGTCGCGGCTCATCCAGTGGAGCGCCGCGTTGGAGAAGACGGCGTCGTACGGGTCCACCACGGTGAAGTCGTGGCCGTCGCCGATGATGAAGTCGATCCCCGGGTACTGGGCCAGCGCCTTCTCGATCATCGCGGCGGAACCGTCGATGCCCAGGACGTCCGCGCCCCTGAAGGCGATCTGCGCGGTCAGCACCCCGGTGCCGCACCCGAGGTCGAGCACGCGCTCCCCGGGCTGCGGGTCGAGGAGGTCGACCAGCGGCGCGCCCTGGGTGGAGACGTACCCGAAACTGCTGTCGTAGGCGCGACTGTTCCACCGCTCCAAGCTCGGTGCGTCGTATCGCAAGACGATCAGCTCACATTCGTCAGACATCGGGTCCCCGTGGCCGTGCTGTCCGTTCACTTTAGAGCCTGATCGTCTCTACGACATATCAAGTCACAACGGACTCATCCCACGCTCTTGCTCCATTCCCGCCTGAGGTACGCCTTCGCCGCGTCCGTCTGCGGGATCGTCATGAGCACGGGAGGGCCGGCGGCCTTGGGCAGCCGGGCGGCCTGCTCGGTGTCGAGCTTGCCCTTCATGAGCATGGCCTCGCCGCGCGCCGGACGGGCGTAGCCCTTCTGCAGCAGGTTCTGGCCCTCGTCGGAGAACAGGAACTCCTGCCACAGCCGGGCGGCGGCCGGATGCGGGGCGGTCTTGCTGATCGCCTGGACGTGGTACGCGCCGAACGGCGCGTCGCGCGGGATCGTCACCTCCCAGGAGTCGGCGTGGTCGGCGCTGCGGGTCGCGTTGAGGTGGTCCCAGTCGATGATCACGTTCGCCTTGGCCGGCTCGACGAGCTGCCCGGCCTGCTTGAGCTTGGCGAACAGCTCCACCCCCTGCCTGGCGTCCGGTTTGGCGCCGGCCTTCATGGACGCGGCCATCACGCCGCCGAACGCCGCCGCCGAGCGCAGCGGGTCGCCGTCGAGGGCGACGCGGTAGCCGGGCTTGAGCAGGTCGGCGAAGGAGGCCGGGGCCTTGACCTCGCGCGGGTCGTAGCCGATCGACATGTAGCCGCCGTACGCGCCGTACCAGGCCCCCTTGGGGTCCTTGACGTAGTCGGGCAGGTCCTGCCAGCCCGTCACCTTGTACGGCGCGAACTTGTCGGCCCCGTAGACGGCCATGTCCAGAGTGAGATCGAACACGTCCGGCTTGAGCTGGGCGGCGGCGTCGAGCTCGCGCTTGCTGCTGGCGCCCGGTTCCAGCTCGTTGACCTTGATGTCGTACTTGTCGGCGAAGGTGTCGATGATCTCGCCGTAGTTCACCCAGTCGTGCGGCAGGCCGATCACGGTCAGCTGGCCCTCGCGCTTGGCGGCCTCGGCCAGGCGCGCCATCGTGCCGAAGCCCTGCTTCAGCGAGGCGGCCCGGACGTTGAGCACCGGAAGGTCCTTCGACCCCTCGGACGCGGTCTGGGATGTTGACGCGCCGCATCCGGCGCTGGCGAGAACGGCTGCTACGGCGGCGCAGATACGTGCGGTCACACAACGAATACTTACCGTTACTTCGCCCGAGGTCGAGGAGGCGCGACCGGAACGACCTTGGCCGCGACCAGCGATTCCTCGTCGATCTCCACCAATGTGCCGTCCCGCTTGCGAACGCGCAACACGCCGTCCGTCCAGGATTCGAGCACGCCGACGGCGTCCCGGAAGCCTTCTGGGACGCGTCTTCGCGTGGTGATCCGTGCGCCTATGTCCTGAGTTGTGATCGCGACGACGAGGCGTGCGGCCATGAGTTTGCCACCCTCCGTTTCGGCCAGCTGGCAAGCACGGCAATACTAGGGCGTAGCAAACCGCGGTCAGAGTCATGCCATGGTGCGGAGAAAAAGGAGCTCGAGGTGACCTACGTCATCGCGCAGCCTTGCGTGGACGTCCTGGACAAGGCGTGCATCGAGGAGTGCCCCGTCGATTGCATCTACGAGGGCGAGCGCATGCTTTACATCCACCCCGACGAGTGCGTTGACTGCGGCGCGTGCGAGCCAGTGTGCCCCGTCGAGGCCATCTTCTACGAGGACGACCTTCCCGAGCAGTGGAAGGACTTCTACAAGGCGAACGTGGACTTCTTCGAGGACCTGGGCTCGCCCGGAGGCGCCTCGAAGGTCGGCAAGATCGAGAAGGACCACCCGGTGGTGGCCGCGCTGCCGCCGCAGGGCGAGGACCACTAGCGAGTCGCGTGCGCCGGGGCCGTCCACGTCGGGCGGGCCCCGCGCGCCCGTGTCCGCGGCAGGCGTGTACGGCCCCGAACGACCCTGGAGAACCGTGAACAAGCTGCCCGACTTCCCCTGGGACCGGCTCGAACCGTACAAGGAACGTGCCCTGGCGCATCCCGACGGCATCGTCGACCTCTCGGTCGGCACGCCCGTCGACCCGGTGCCCGAGGCCGTCCAGCAGGCGCTGCGCGACTCGGCGGACAGCCCCGGCTACCCGCTGACCCACGGCACGAAGGCGCTGCGCGAGGCCGCCGCCGGCTGGCTGCGGCGCCGCCACGGCGTCACCGTCGACCAGCAGGACGTCCTGCCGCTGATCGGCTCCAAGGAGTTCGTCGCCTGGCTGCCCACCTACCTCGGCGCCCGGCGGGTGGTCTTCCCCGAGCTGGCCTACCCCACCTACGACGTGGGCGCCCGGCTCGCCGGCGCGACCGCCACCGCCTCCGACAGCACGCTGTCGGTCGGCCCCGAGCACGTCGACCTGCTCTGGATCAACTCCCCGGGCAACCCGACCGGGCGCGTGCTGCCCGCCGAGCACCTGCGCAAGGTGGTCTCCTGGGCGCGCGAGCGCGGCACGGTCGTGGCCTCCGACGAGTGCTACATCGAGCTCGGCTGGGAAGAGCAGCCGGTCTCCGTCCTCCATCCCGACGTCTGCGGGGGCTCCCACGAGGGGCTGCTCGCCGTCCACTCGCTCTCCAAGCGCTCCAACCTGGCCGGCTACCGGGCCGGGTTCGTGACGGGCGATCCCGTCCTGGTCAAGCGGCTGCTGGAGACGCGCAAGCACGCCGGCATGCTCATGCCGAAGCCGGTCCAGGACGCGATGACGGTCGCGCTCGGCGACGACGCGCACGCCGAACGCCAGCGCGAGCTGTACTCCGCGCGGCGCGCCGTGCTGCGTCCCGCGCTGGAGCGGGCGGGCTGGACGATCGACCATTCGACCGCCGGTCTGTACCTATGGGCGTCGAACGGGCAGAACGCGTGGGATCAAGTGAGTAAGCTTTCCGAAATCGGGATTTTGGTCGCGCCGGGAGACTTCTACGGATCGGCTGGTGGACGGCACATCCGCGTCGCGATGACCGCCACCGACGAACGCATCAGTGCGGCCGTGCGCCGCCTCCAGTAGGATCGCCCGTCGTAGCGCACGGACAAATTGAAAAAGGCGTCTGCCGAGACAGACCGCGAGTGGAGCGAGCTGACGGATGAGCATGACCTCCATGGTCGTACTCGGGCTGAGCATCGCCACCGTCCTGTTGTTGCTGGGGGCGTTCCTGGCCACCATGCGGCAGGACAGGAGGGGCCGGTCGAGCGCGCCGCCGTCACCGGCCGAGGTCGCTCCGGTCGAGACCCCGCTGCCGGCGCCGGTCGAGACCCCCGGGCACGCCGGCGCCGACTACGCCGACCCTCGCACGATCCAGGTTGCCGACCGGATCGAGGTGCACGGCTCGCCCTACCGGGTGCTCGGCGCGATGCACGTCTCCTGGCAGGGCCGGCAGTGGATCGAGTACCTGCTGCGTGACGTCGCCCGCCGCCGCCTGTGGCTGTCGGTCGAGGTGCGCGAGGGCAAGGCCGCGGGCGAGGCGTCCCATCTCGAGGTGCTGCTCTGGACCGAGGTGCCGACGCAGGGCATGGTCCCGGCCAAGAGCATGCTGATCATGGAAGGCGTGGAGTTCTTCCCGATCCAGCGCGGCACCGCGGCCTTCAGAAGCGAGGGCGAGACCGGCAACCCCGAACGCGGCCTGCTCGACTTCGCCGACTACCACGCCTCCGACGGCCGCCTGCTCTCCTTCGACCGCATCCAGGGCCACGCCTGGAGCGCCAGCTACGCCCAGCCGCTGCCGCCCGGCTCGATCACCATCGTCACCCGCGCCACCTGACGTCCGCGCCGGCGCCGCGCCGGAGCCGCGCCGGGGTCAGGACAGCTCGACCTCGCCGTCGCCGGCCTGGCCGCCCTTCTTCCAGCCGTCGGCGTCCACGTCGTTGACCCAGGTGGCGCCGCTGTAGCCGACGCGCCGCAGCTGGTACTTCTCCGCGTACGCCACCCACCAGGACGCCACCAGCCAGCCCCGCTTCTTCGTCGTGATCGCCGGGTCGCCGAGCGCCCTGGCCAGCTGCTTGCGCGCCTCGGCGGTCCTGGCCTGCGGCGCGGGCGTCTGCTTGGGCGGCGGGTACCAGCAGTGGACGGACTTGGGCACCCGGCCGGTGAAGGCGGCGGCCAGGATCTTGGCGTCCTGCTCGTGCTGCGCGTACGCGTAGCCGCCCGCCGACCGCTGCACCTCCTGGGCCGCCTCGGCCAGCGGCAGCTTGCGGTAGTTCTTGACCTTCACCAGGGCGGCGAAGAACTTGTTGCTGGCGTAGACCGGGTCCATCAGCTGCTTCTTGCGCCCCCAGCCCTGCGACTCGCGCTGCTGGAACACGCCCACCGAGTCGCGGTCGCCCCAGGACAGGTTGCGCAGCTTCGACTCCTGCAACGCGGTGCCGTACGCGATGACGACGGCCCGCTCGGGCAGGCGGCGGCGGGCCGCGACCGCGGCGATGGTCGCGGAGACCTGCGCCTGCTCCGGATCGAGGGTCAGCACGCCCTCGGGGGTGCGCACCATGCAGTAGGCCTCCGGCAGGACCAGCGGCGTCGCCCGCTTGAGCAGGAGATAGAGCCCCACGGAGACGCCGACGGCGAGCACCACGACGATGATCGCGATGGTGATGACTCCACGGGAGAAGCGCAGGCGCACCCTGAAGAACCTACCCGGCCGGATAAGCTCCGTGGCCATGAGTCACGTGATGTCCCCGGTGGTGGACGAGCTGTGGGAACGACGCGCGGAGCTGTCCCCGGCCGACGTGGAGGCGCGCATCCAGGTGGTCGGCGCCGTCGACCTGCTGGACAAGGGCGAGGCGAGGGTCGCCCGCCTGGTCGGCGGCGAGGTCGTGGTGGACGAGCGGGCCAAGCGCGCGATCCTGCTCGCCTTCCGGCTGCTGGGCATGGCACGTTCCCAGGTGGGCGACTTCCAGCACCACGACAGGGTGCCGCTCAAGACCTCCTTCGAAGGGGTGCGGGTGGTGCCGGGCGCCATCGCGCGCTGGGGTTCGTACCTGGCGCCGGGGGTGGTGCTGATGCCGTCGTTCACGAACATCGGCGCGTACGTGGACTCGGGCACCATGGTCGACACGTGGGCCACGGTGGGCTCATGCGCCCAGATCGGGAAGAACGTGCACCTGTCCGGCGGAGTGGGCATCGGCGGCGTCCTGGAGCCGCCGGGCGCGGTGCCGGTCGTCGTGGAGGACGACGCGTTCATCGGCAGCCGCTCGATGATCGTCGAGGGCGCGCGGGTCGGCCGGGGCGCGGTGATCGGGGCGGGCACGATCCTGTCCGGCACGATCCCCGTGATCGACGTCCAGACGGGCGAGGAGCTGGCCAGGGGCAGGGTGCCCGACTGGTGCGTGGCGGTCGGCGGCACGCGGCAGAAGGAGTTCCCCGGCGGCACGTTCGGGCTGCCGTGCGTGCTGGTGATCAAACGTCTGGAGCCGGAGCAGCGGCACGACAAGGCGGCACTCAACGAGGTGCTGCGCGAACATGGAGTGAACACCTGATGCTGGACCTGACACAGGACGTACGCGCGCTGACCGCCGCGATCGTGGACATCGAGTCGGTGAGCGGCGACGAGAAGCGTCTGGCCGACGCGGTCGAGCAGGCGCTGTCCGCGCTGCCGCACCTGAAGGTCGACCGCTCCGGCGAGACGATCGTGGCCCGCACCGACCTCGGCCGGGCCGAGCGGGTGCTGATCGCGGGCCACCTCGACACGGTGCCGGTCGCGGCCAACCTGCCCAGCCGGGTGGAGGGCGACCTGCTCTACGGCTGCGGCACCTCCGACATGAAGGCGGGCGTGGCGGTCGCGCTGAGGCTGGCGGCCACCGTCCCGGCCCCCAACCGCGACGTGACGTACGTCTTCTACGACTGCGAGGAGATCGAGGCCGAGCGCAACGGCCTGACCAGGGTCGCCAGGGACCACCCCGAGTGGCTGGCGGCCGACTTCGCGGTGCTGATGGAGCCGACCGACGGCGTGATCGAGGGCGGCTGCCAGGGCACCCTGCGCGCCGACGTCACCGTGACCGGCAAGCGGGCCCACAGCGCGAGATCGTGGTTCGGGGTCAACGCCGTCCACGGCATCGAGCCGGTGCTGGCCAGGCTCAACGCCTACGAGGCGCGGCTGCCGGTGGTCGACGGCCTGGAGTACCACGAGGGGCTCAACGCGGTCGCGGTGAGCGGCGGCGTGGCCGGCAACGTCATCCCCGACGAGTGCGTGGTCACCGTCAACTACCGCTTCGCCCCCGACCTGACGGTCGAGCAGGCCGAGCAGCACGTGCGCGAGGTGTTCGAGGGCTACGAGGTGAGCTTCCTCGACGCGGCGCCCGGGGCGCGGCCCGGCCTGACGCATCCGGTGGCCGCCGCCTTCGCCGCCGCGGTCGGCGGCACCCCGCGCGCCAAGCTGGGCTGGACGGACGTCTCCCGCTTCTCCGCGCTCGGCGTCCCGGCCGTGAACTACGGCCCCGGCGACCCCAACCTGGCGCACCAGCAGGGCGAGTACGTGTCGCTGCCGAAAATCACGGAGAGCGAGCAGGCCCTGCTCAACTGGCTGACAAAATGAAAGTGGCTTTCCTCGCCGGCCATTTGGCGGGGAAAGCCACTTTCAGTCCCGAGCAGCACCCTCGGCAGTTAGACGCAGGGGGGTCGAAATTCGGTTCCCTGCTTTTCCCAAGATTTTTTCGGCGCCTTCATCTGGCCTTCGACCTGGGCATTCATCCTCGAAGTGCCCGCTTCGGCGAGCGCGGCCCCGGTCGGGAACGGCGCCGCGGGCCGGTACGGAGAGGACTAGCGTGACCACCATGGAACAGAAGCAACGAGCCGAACGCCGTCAGGGGCAGGCGGTCGTGCGCGGGAGTCTCGTCCCCAGCTCCACCCACGACCAGCGGCTGCTCGACCGGCAGGGTCCGTCCGACTGGGTGCACATGGACCCGTGGCGGGTGCTGCGCATCCAGGCCGAGTTCGTGGAGGGGTTCGGCCAGCTCGCCGAGCTGCCCGCGGCGATCACGGTCTTCGGCTCGGCCCGCACCCCCGAGGGCACCCCCGAATACCAGATGGGCCGGCGGCTCGGCCGGGCGCTGGCCGAGTCCGGCTACGCGGTGATCACGGGCGGCGGCCCCGGCGTCATGGAGGCGGCCAACCGGGGCGCCTCCGAGGTCGAGGGCGCGGTCTCGGTCGGGCTCGGCATCGAGCTGCCGTTCGAGCAGCGCATGAACGACTACGTCGACCTCGGCATCGAGTTCCGCTACTTCTTCGTGCGCAAGACGATGTTCGTCAAGTACTCGCGCGGCTTCATCGCCCTTCCGGGCGGTTTCGGCACGCTCGACGAGCTCTTCGAGGCCCTGACGCTGGTCCAGACCCACAAGGTCACCTCGTTCCCGGTCGTGCTGATGGGCTCGGAGTTCTGGGGCGGCCTGCTCGACTGGATCAAGAACACGCTGCTCGGCACCGGCAAGATCGCCGCCCAGGACCTCGACCTGATCTCCGTCACCGACGACCCCGACGAGGCCGTGCGGATCATCGCCGACTCCGACCGGGCCCGCTCCCGCCATCGGGAGGAGGAGCTGGAGGCCGCCGCCGCCCAGACCGCGGAGCCGCAATAGGCTGTCGGCCCGTGAACATCTGCGTCTTCTGCGCCTCCAGCCTCCGCATCGACAGGAAGTACGTCGACCTGGCCCACGAGGTGGGCGCCGAGCTCGCCAGGCGTGGTCACACCCTGGTGAGCGGCGGCGCCACGGTCTCGTGCATGGGCGCGGTCACCTCCGCCGCCCGTGCCGCGGGCGGGTTCACGGTCGGCGTGATCCCGCAGGTGCTGGTGGACATCGAGGTGGCCGACACCGAGTCCGACGAGCTGATCGTCACCGACGGCATGCGCGAGCGCAAGGCCGTCATGGACGCCCGCTCCGACGCCTTCCTCGTGCTGCCCGGCGGCATCGGCACCCTGGAGGAGCTGTTCGAGATCTGGACGGCGCGGGTGCTCGGCATCCACGACCGCCCGCTGGTGATCCTCGACCCCTGGGGCCTGTACGAGCCGCTGCGGCAGCTCGTCTCCGGCATGCACGCCGAGGGCTTCACCCGGGCCGACGTCTTCGACGCGATCTCCTGGACCACCACGGTCGAGGAGGCGTTCGCCCATCTCGAAGCGCGTCCGCAGCCGGTCCGTCCGAGCGTCGCCGAGCTGGGTGAGGCCACCGGCTGAGCAGGCTGCCCCGATTGCCCGCACTTGTGGTAGATCGCTGAACGTGCTCGTCCATATGAGTACGATGCCAATGTGCTGGTCATACTCGCCATCGCCGCGATCGCCATCCTGGCCTGCGTGGTCCTGGTCTCCCTCGGCAGAGGCGGGGAGCTGACCGAGTTCCCGCCGGACGTCCCGCCGCTCGACCTGCCCGAGGCCGGACAGCTCACGGCGGTCGACTTCATGGCGCTGCAACTGCCGGTCAACCTGGTCGGCTACCACACGCAGAGCGTCGACGAGACCCTGCGCCGGGCCGCCCAGGCCATCAGCGCCCGCGACACCAGGATCGCCGTCCTGGAGCAGCGGGTGTCGGAGCTGCTGTCCAGCCGGCTGCACGCGCGCCAGGAGATCTACGCCGCGCCCGGGGCCGGGCTGCGCACCGACCACGAGCCCGAGGCGCCCGCCGCGCCCAGGGAGCTGCCGGAGTCCGGCGACCCGGTCACGTCGAGCGGCGCGACGGTGGAGTGGGCGGGCGAGCCGGAGCTGCGCGACCCGGCGGAGGAGCCGGACTGGCGCCTCCCGGAGCAGGACGAGCCCAAGCCCGACGAGCCCGAGCAGGACGAGCCCGAGCAGGACGACGACTCCGTGCGCGCGTCCCTGGGCAAACAGGACAAGGACGAGGACAAGGACGAGCGCCCGTGACCGAACTCATCCGGTGCACCTGGCCGGGCATGGGCGACCCGCTGTACATCACCTACCACGACGAGGAGTGGGGCCGCCCGGTCAAGGGCGACGACGAGGTCTTCGAACGCGTGGCGCTGGAGGCGTTCCAGTCGGGCCTGTCGTGGCTGACGATCCTGCGCAAGCGGGAGAACTTCCGCGCCGCCTTCGACGGCTTCTCGACCGTCAAGGTGGCCGCCTACACCGAGCGCGACGTCGAACGGCTGCTCGGCGACGCCGGGATCGTCCGCAACCGGGCCAAGATCGAGGCCGTGATCGGCAACGCCAGGGCCGCGCTCGACCTGCCCGAGGGCCTGTCGGAGCTGGTGTGGCGGTTCGCCGACCCCGACGCGCCGATGCCCCGGACGATGGCCGACGTGCCCGCGATCACCCCTGGCTCCAAGGCCCTGGCCAAGGAGCTGCGCAAGCACGGCTTCAGGTTCGTCGGCCCGACCACCGCGTACGCGCTGATGCAGGCGATCGGGCTGGTCAACGACCACATCGAGGGCTGCCTGGCCCGCTGAGGGCCCCTGAGCACCGGCCGGTTCAGCGGCCCCTGAACACCGGTCGTTCCTTGGCCAGGAAGGCGCGGGTGGCGTCCTGGTGGTCCTCGGTGGCCACGCACGCGTCCTGCAGGTCGGCCTCCAGCGCGAGCGAGTCGGCCAGCGAGTGCGTGGCGGAGTGGGCCAGCGCGCGCTTGGTGGCGGCGTAGGCCGTGGTCGGGCCGGCGGCCAGGCGTACGGCCAGCTCGTGAGCGGTCTTCGGCAGGTCGTCGGCGGGCACCACGCGCGTGACCAGCCCCAGGTCGAGCGCGGCGGCCGCGTCGAGCGGCTCGCCGAGCAGCAGCAGCTCGGTCGCGCGGCCCCGGCCGACCAGGCGCTGCAACGTCCAGGACGCGCCGGAGTCGGGGGCCAGCCCGATGCCCGCGAACGCCAGCGCGAACTTGGCCTTGTCGGAGGCGACGCGCAGGTCGCAGGCGAAGGCGAGGGCCGCGCCCGCGCCCGCGGCGACGCCGTTGACCGCCGCCACGACCGGCTTGGGCATGGTCGCGATCAGCTCCACGATCGGGTTGTAGTGCTCGCGCACGGTGTCGGCCAGCCCGCGGCCCGCGGCCAGGTTGGCGGCGTGTTCGCGCAGGTCCTGGCCCGCGCAGAAGGCCCGGCCGGAGCCGGTGAGCAGCACCGCCCTGACCTCGGGGTCGGCCGCCGCCCTGCCGACCGCCGCCAGCAGCGCGGCCTTGACCTCGGCCGTGAGCGAGTTCATCGACTCCGGCCGGTCGAGGGTGACGGTGGCGACGGCGTCGGACATGTCGTAACGGATCACATGAGCTCCCTGTCGACGAACGCGGCGGCTGCGGGCAGCAGCCTGGTGGCCTCCTGCTCGAAGAACGTGCGGGCCTTCTCGCCCGGCCAGCCCGCGGGCAGCAGCTCGGCCGGCAGCCCGGGGTCGCGGAACAGGAAGTTGCGCCAACCGTGCACCAGTCTGCTCCTGGTGGCGAACACCTGGTCGGGCGGGGCGTCCTCGGGCAGGGTGCTGATCAGCGTGACAGCTTCGGCGTGCCAGTGCTCGTACGCCTCGCTGATGGCCGCCAGATCCCAGGCCCGCGCCACCAGCTCGCGCGGGTCGCCCTCCAGCGCCGCGTCGAACCGGTCGGCCCGCACGCCCTCGCCGTCCAGCAGGTTGTCCAGCTCGATGGAGGAGCGCGGCCCGATCCACGTGGTCTCCGACAGGCAGGCGTAGCCGAGGAAGGTCAGGTCGGCCCTGATCCGCTCCCGGCGCTGGCGCTCCCTGACCGGCTCGATGACGATCACGTGCCAGCGGCCGTGCCAGGCGAGTGTCCCTGATCGGTAAATTCTCAGCGCTGCCTCATCAAGGCGCCTGACACACTTCGGCGTGAGCCCGTAACCGGCTCCCTGAGGCAGCCGCACCGGGCGCAACCAGCCCTGCCGGACCATCCGCGAGACCGCCGTGCGGACGGCCGGAGCGGCGATTTCCAGGGGGTTCATGAGCCGTACGAGCGCGGCCACGGTCGCCTGCCCACCGCGCGCACGCAGGTGGTCTCCGTACAGGTCGAAGAGAGCGGCGCGAGCGTGCACGAAGTCCAGTTTGGACGCCATCGCCTGGCTCGACAACGCATTCTGGGAGGAGATCGTTACCCATGAGGGCTCTCGATGCGGGAGAATAGGACATCACAGAAGACGTGAATGCGCCGACCACCCCCTCGGGCGGTCGGAAATCGCGGGCCGCGGGAGCCCAAGGCAGGAAGGGATGCACGCATGGCGGCGATGAAGCCGCGGACCGGCGATGGTCCGCTCGAGGTCACCAAGGAAGGGCGCGGCATAGTCATGCGGGTCCCTCTCGAAGGTGGCGGCCGGCTCGTCGTGGAGATCTCCGCCGACGAGGCAAAGGCGCTCGGCGAGGCGTTGAAGAACGTCGTCGGCTGAGCGCTCCCGAGACAACCTGATCCTCCGACCCTGGCGTAAGTCCGGCGCCAGGGTCGCTGACGTTTGGAGGGTTCCGTGCCCATCGAGACCACCGTCTCCGCGGTCGCCGAGGTGCCCGCGGGCGCCGAGCTGCTGGCCCTGCCCTACGCCTCCGACCTGCGTCCCGCTGTCGAGCCGTACGTCGAGCTGCACCTTCCGGTCGCCGACCTGCTGGCCCACTACGAGGCCAAGGGCGAGGCGGGCGAGATCGTCGAGGTCCCGGTGGCGCGGGCGGGCGGGGTCGGGCGCGTGCTCCTGTACGGCGTGGGCGACGGCTCGCCGCGGGCGTTGCGCAGGGCCGGCGCGGCGCTGGCGCGCAAGGTCAAGGGCCGCGACACGCTGACCGTGGTGCCGCCGGAGGGCGACGTCGCCGCGTTCGCCGAGGCCGCGCTGCTGGCCGGATACACCTTCAAGATCGGCAAAGAGGGCCGCAAGGGCGTGCGGGCGATCGAGCTGGCCGGCGCCGACGCCGAGCCGGTGCGCCGGGCCGAGGTCGTGGCGGAGGCCGTCGCGCTGGCCCGCGACCTGGCCAACATGCCGTCCTCGGTCAAGCATCCCGCCTGGCTGGCCGAGCGCGCCGCCGAGCAGGGCCTGCCGGTGCGGGTGTGGGACGAGGAGCAACTCCAGGCCGAGGGGTTCGGCGGCATCCTGGCCGTCGGGCGCGGCTCGGTCCGGCCGCCCCGGCTGATCCAGCTCTCCTACGTCCCCGAGCAGCCGGCCGAGCGGCACGTCGTGCTGGTGGGCAAGGGCATCACGTTCGACTCGGGCGGCCTGTCGCTCAAGCCGACCGAGAACATGAAGACCCAGAAGACCGACATGGCGGGCGGCGCGGTGGTGATCGCCGTGCTGGCCGCGCTGGCCCGGCTCGGCGCCCCCGTACGCGTGACGGGCCTGATCGCCGCCGCCGAGAACATGCCGTCCGGCACCGCCCAGCGTCCCAGCGACGTCATCAGGCACTACGGCGGCCGCACGGTCGAGGTGCTGAACACCGACGCCGAGGGCCGGCTGGTGCTGGCCGACGCGCTGGCCTACGCCGACGCCGAGCTCGACCCCGATGCGGTCGTGGACATCGCCACCCTCACCGGGGCCATCTCCGTGGCGCTCGGCCGGAACGTCGGCGCCGTCTACGCCTCCGACGAAGACCTGGCCGCCCAGCTCCTGGCCGCCGGCCAGGCCAGCGACGACCGGCTCTGGCGCATGCCGCTGATCGACGACTACGCCCCGGCCCTGGAGTCGTCGATCGCCGACCTGGCCAACGTCGAGAGCGGTTCCCGCTACGGCGCCGGGTCCATCACGGCGGCGCTGTTCCTGCGGGAGTTCGCGGGCAAGCGCCCGTGGGCGCACCTCGACATCGCCGGGGTCGGCCGCAGCACGGTCGACGAGGGCACCCTGACCAAGGGCGCGACCGGGTTCGGCGTGCGCGTGCTGCTGGAGTGGCTGACCCGGGGCTGAGACCCGGGCCGGCCCGGAGTCGACGGGCTAGTCGGCGATCTTCACGGCGGCCAGCAGGCCGTCGCCCAGGGGCATGAGCACCGACCGCAGCCGGTCGTCGCCCTGCACCAGCTTGCCCAGCTCGCGCAGCGAGACCGTGTCGGGGTCGCGCTGCGTGGGGTCGGCCACCCGGTCGTGCCACAGCGCGTTGTCGAAGGCCACCACGCCGCCGACGCGCAGCAGGCGCACCGCCTCGGCCAGGTAGTCGACGTACTCCTGCTTGGCGCCGTCGGCGAAGACCATGTCGTAGCCGCCGTCGGAGAGCCGGGGCAGCACGTCGAGCGCCCGGCCCGAGATCAGCCGCACCCGCCCGCCGGAGAAGCCCGCCTCCGCGAACGCCTGCCGGGCCAGCCGCTGGTGCTCGGGCTCGACGTCGACGCTGGTCAGCGTGCCGTCGCCGCGCATGCCGCGCAGCAGCCACAGGCCCGAGACGCCGCAGCCGGTGCCGATCTCGACGACCGACTTGGCGTTGACGACGGTGGCGAGGAAGCAGAGCGCGGCCCCGCCCCCGGGAAGGATGGGCACCGCACCCATCTCCAGCCCGCGCTGACGCGCCGCGTGCAGGATCTCATCCTCGTGATGGAACTGCTCCGCATAGGCCAGAGTGGCCTCCACCGGACTGGTCATCGGCCTCCTCCCCCCACTTTCGTGCGATTGGTCACCGATCGCAGCCTAGGGGAGTCACGCCTGGACGGGAACTCAGGACGGTCCGAAGGCGTTGCAGGTTTAAACGGGCTTTGCCGGTCCGGAAGGCAGGCAGTGCGCACGAAGGGACGAAACCAGGCACTATGACGGTAGCGGTGGTCCCAGAGAGAGGAGTGCTGGTGGACGAAAGCGACCACCAGGCGGATACTCCCGTGTCGTCTGATTGGACGCCTCCCACGTGGGAGGAAGTGGTGCGGACTCATTCCGCACGCGTGTACCGGCTGGCGTACCGGCTTACCGGCAATGTCCACGATGCCGAGGACCTCACGCAGGAGGTCTTCGTCAGGGTCTTCAGGTCGCTGTCGAGCTACACCCCCGGCACGTTCGAGGGCTGGCTGCACCGGATCACGACGAACCTGTTCCTCGACATGGCGCGGCGCAAGCAGCGCATCCGGTTCGAGGGGCTGGCCGACGACGCCGCCGAGCGGCTGCGCGGCCGTGAGCCGTCGCCGGCGCAGGCGTTCGACGACGCCCACCTGGAGCCCGATATCCAAGCCGCCCTCGACGCGCTCGCCCCGGAGTTCCGGGCCGCGATCGTGCTGTGTGACATCGAGGGCCTGTCCTACGAGGAGATCGCGGCCACGCTCGGCGTCAAGCTGGGTACGGTCCGAAGCCGTATTCACCGTGGCCGGGCGCAGTTGCGGGAGGCGCTCGACCATCGAGCCCCCCGTACTACCCAACTCCCCCCGACCGTGATCAGTGGGGAGGAAGTCTGATATGGCTCATCTAGGAGAACGCGTTTCGGCGCTCGTCGACGGAGAGCTGAACCACACCGAGCGCGATCGCGCGCTCGCCCACCTGACCTTCTGTGCTGACTGCCGGCGGGAGGTCGAGTCGATGCGGGCGCTGAAGTCGCGCCTGCGCTCGCTCGACGGCCCGGCGATGCCGGCCGATCTGACCATGTCGCTGCTGCGCATGGCGGAGCCGGGTGGGCCGCTGCCGCCGAGGGAGCGCCCTTTCCCTACCCGTACGTTCGGGGGGGTGCCCATCCCTGGGCCCCACAGCATCGCGCCCCTGGACAACCGCCCGCGCAGGGACGCCACCGCTGGGGCCTCGGGCCCTGGGCGGGGCGGTAGGCGGCGCGGCGCGTACGTCGCGGTGGGCGTGGTGTCCGCCGCCGTCGCACTCGGCACCTTCTTCGCGGTCTCGGGCACAGGACCCCAGACCTCGCCGCCGCCGGTCGAGCTCTGGCGGGTGCAGCACTCACCGGCCACCAGCGCGCCGCCCACCGCCACGCCTTGAACCGGGGGCTCGCCTGGGATACTCGGGTGGCGTAGTCGACGATGCCAGGGGCATACGATCTGGGTTCGGGATTTGTCGCAAACAAAGCCTTTTATGACCCTCGTATGCCGCCAGAGCAAAGATTGCGGTGGCCGAGCAAGGAGTGGTGAGACGTAGATGACCGACGAGACGCGCCCGGGCGAAGGACGCACGACGTCGGACTTCCCCGAGCCACAGGGGCGGCCGGAGTTCCTGCCCGCCGACGAGCAGGGCGAGCAGGCGGACCGCCGGTCCGACCCGCCCGCCTCGTTCGGCGCGTCCTGGGGCGACCCGTCGGGCCGCTCCGACAGTCCGGGCGTGTCGCCGTACGACCCGTCGGGCCGTTCCGAGAGCCAGGCGTCGCCGTACGAGCCGCCGGGCCGTTCCGGCGGCGTGCCGCCGCACGACGGGGGCACGCGGGCGTACGAGGGTCCGTCGTTCGAGAGCCCCGCCGGGCCGCGGGGGTTCGAGAGCCCCTTCGAGAGCCCTGGCGGCACGCGGGCGTACGAGACCCCGTCCTTCGGGCCGGCGGAGACCGGGCCGCGGCCGATGCAGCCGCCGCCCTTCATGGGCGCGTACGGCGGCAACCACCCGCCGCCGCCGCGGCAGGCCCTGGGCATGGGCCCGGGGTGGGCGCCGCCGCCGCAGGGCGGGCCCGGCGCGGGCGCGCTGCCCAGGCGCGGGCTCAACGCCGGCGCGCTGATCGCGATCGCCGTGGCCATCGCGCTGGTGGCCTCCGTGCTCGGCAGCCTCGGCACGTACCTGCTGACCAGGTCGGGCAGCAGCGGCACCGACCCGTCCTACAGCCTCGGCCCGGCCCCGACGGGCGCGACCAACAGGGCGCCCGACTCGGTGGCCGGCGTGGCCGCGCGGGTCCTGCCCAGCGTGGTCTCGCTGGAGGTCGGCAACGGCACCAACACCGAGGGCGCCTCCGGCTCCGGATTCCTGATCAAGAACGGCTACGTGGTGACCAACAACCACGTGGTCGCCATGGCCGCCAAGGGCGGCGAGATCAAGATCATGTTCAACAACCGCAAGACCACCGCGGGCCGCATCGTCGGCCGCGACCCCGGCTCCGACCTGGCCGTGGTCAAGCCCGAGGAGACCTTCGGCACGCCGGAGATCACCCTCGGCAACTCCGACCAGGTCGTGGTGGGCGACCCGGTGATCGCCATCGGCTCGCCGCTCGGCCTCAGCGGCACGGTCACCACGGGCATCGTCAGCTCGCTCAACCGTCCGGTCATCGCCGGCGACGAGACGGGCGCGGCCACCGAGGAGCCCGCCTACATCAGCGCCATCCAGACCGACGCCGCCATCAACCCGGGCAACTCCGGCGGCCCGCTGGTCAACGGCAGGGGCGAGGTGGTCGGGGTGAACTCGGCCATCGCCACCCTCAGCCGTTCGGTGAACAGCCAGAGCGGCAGCATCGGCCTGGGCTTCGCGATCCCGGTGAACCAGACGCGGCGCGTGGCCGAGGAGCTGATCACCACGGGCAAGGCCAAGCGTCCGAAGATCGGCATCGTGCTGGACAAGGACTACAAGGGCCAGGGCGTGCGCATCGCCTCCGAGCCCGCCGAGGGCCGCCAGCCGGTCGACGCCAACGGCCCCGCCGACAAGGCCGGGCTGAAGGCGGGCGACGTCATCCTGGAGGTCGACGGGCTGGCGCTGCAGGACGGCAACGAGCTGATCGCCCTGATCCGCAGCAAGGCGCCGGGCGCCAAGATCACCATCAAGTACCAGCGCGCCGGAGCGGAACGCACCGCCACCCTCACCGTCGTCGCGGACGATCAGCCGGCTCCCAGCCCGTCCTGAGTGATATGACCCATGGGGGACGGTTCAGCCACGGGCTGGAGCCTTTAGTCTGTGGAGAGGATTGCGGACTGCGGGTAGGAGCGTACGGTGTTCGGACTCGGGTGGATGGAGGTCGGAGCGCTGATCGTCATCGCGCTCCTGGTCTTCGGTCCTGACAAGTTGCCGCAGGCCGCCTCGCAGGCGGGCAAGACGCTGCGCAACCTGCGGCGCATGGCCAACAACGCGCGCGACGACCTGCGGGCGGGCCTCGGGCCGGAGTTCCAGAACTTCGACCCCGCCGACCTCAACCCGAAGAACTTCGTCCGCAAGCACCTCCTCGACGATCTGGAGGACGACTGGAACGGCCGTCCCGGAGGTCTGGAGCCGGCCGCCGTCGCGTCCTACGACGCCGCTGAGCCGCCGTCGGAGCTCGCCTATGGCGAGTTGCCCCCCTACGACTCCGAGGCCACCTGACACACCCTGCAGACGCGCGACGGGCCCGCCCAGCTTTCGCTGGGCGGGCCCGTCTTCGCGTGAGAGGGTCAGGAACGGTTGGGCGACAGGCCGAGCTGCATGCCCTTGATGCTGGAGGAGCGCTTGCTCAGACCGGCGGCGATCTTCCGCAGCTCCGCGGCGGCCGGCGAGTCGGGGTCGGTCAGCACCAGCGGCTTGCCCTCGTCGCCGCCCTCGCGCAGGCGCAGGTCGATCGGCACCTGGCCGAGCAGCGGGACGCGGGCGCCCAGCGTGCGGGTGAGGGCGTCGGCGACGGTCTGGCCGCCGCCCTCGCCGAACACGGCCACGCGCTCGTCGCAGTGGGGGCAGGGCAGCCAGGACATGTTCTCGATGACGCCGGCGATCTGCTGGTGGGTCTGGGCGGCGATCGAGCCGGCCCGCTCGGCCACCTCGGCGGCGGCCTGCTGGGGCGTGGTCACGACCAGGATCTCGGCCGACGGCAGCCGCTGCGCCACCGAGATGGCGATGTCGCCGGTGCCCGGCGGCAGGTCGAGCAGCAGGACGTCGAGGTCGCCCCAGTAGACGTCGGCCAGGAACTGGTGGAGCGCCCGGTCGAGCATCGGCCCGCGCCACACGACCGGCGTGTTGCCCTCGGGCTTGAACATGCCGACGGAGATGACCTTGATGTCGTGCGCCGACGGCGGCATGATCATGTCCTCGACCTTGGTGGGACGCTCGGCGGCGCCCAGCATGCGAGGAATGCTGTGACCGTAGATGTCGGCGTCGACGATGCCGACCTTCAGGCCGTTGGACGCCATCGCGGCGGCCAGGTTGACGGTGACCGACGACTTGCCCACGCCGCCCTTGCCGCTCGCGACGGCGAAGACGCGGGTCAGCGAGCCGGGCTGGTTGAAGGGGATCTCCTTCTCCGGGCCCCGGTCGCCCCGCAGCTTGGTCTGCAGGGTCTTGCGCTGCTCGGGGCTCATGACGTCGAGCTCGATCTGGACGTCCGTCACGCCGCCGACCTTGCCGACCGCCGTCTTCACGTCGCGGGTGATGGTGTCCTTCATCGGACAGCCTGACACGGTGAGGTAGACGCCCACCCGGACCGCGCCGTCGGGGGCGATCTCGATGTTCTTGACCATGTCGAGGTCCGTGATCGGGCGACGGATCTCGGGGTCGATGACGGTGGCGAGGGCGGCCGTCACCTGTTCCTGGGTTGGTGCCATCGAAGTCTCGGCACGAGGGAGTGCCGTCCCTCCTTAGTCGGTCTATGTGTGACAGGCGCTGAAAGCCAGTGAGAAATGCCCCTCCATGGTATGAACCCGGGGGGCCGCTCGGTTAATCCGCGCTGTTAGGTGTCTGTGCAACAACGTCTAAGGTTACTGCGTGACTCTGCTGCGCGACGAGGGGCTCACCGCCGAGGAACTGGCGGTCTGGCGGATGTTGCAGCGGGCCCAGGTGCGCATCGCCCGCCGCCTGGAGGCCGAGCTGCTGGTGGCCCACGATCTGCCGCTGGCCTCGTACGAGGTGCTGGCCCAGCTCGCCGAGGCGCCGGGGCGGCGGCTGCGCATGAACGACCTGGCCGACCGCGTGCTGCTCTCGCGCAGCGGGCTGACCAGGCTGATCGACCGGTTGCAGCGGCACGGGCTGGTCGGGCGGGAGGCGTGCTCCGACGACGCCCGCGGGCTGTTCGCGGTGCTGACCGAGCCGGGCGCCGCGCGGCTGGCCGAGGCCACGCCGACCTACCTGCGCGGGGTCAAGGACCAGTTCCTCGACCTGCTGGGCGCGGGCGACGTCGGCGCGGTGCGGGCGCTGCTGGCCAGGCTCGACGTCACTGACGTTTGTTGAGCTCCTCCAGCAGCCGGCCGAGCTCGGCGCGCAGGTAGTCGCGGGTGGCGACCTCGTTGAGGGCCAGGCGCAGGCCGGCGATCTCGCGGGTGAGGTACTCGATCTCGGCCTGGTTGCGGTCGGCGGCCTCGCGGTCCTGCTCGTACTGGATGCGGTCGCGGTCGTCCTGGCGGTTCTGGGCGAGCAGGATGAGCGGCGCGGCGTAGCTGGCCTGGAGCGACAACATCAGCGTGAGGAAGATGAACGGGTACGGGTCCCACTTGAGCGACGGGGGAGCGGCGACGTTCCAGATCACCC
Source organism: Nonomuraea sp. NPDC049624 (assembly GCF_040675255.1). Classification (NCBI taxonomy): domain Bacteria; kingdom Bacillati; phylum Actinomycetota; class Actinomycetes; order Streptosporangiales; family Streptosporangiaceae; genus Nonomuraea; species Nonomuraea sp. NPDC049624. The sequence goes on from NZ_JBFAOR010000011.1 coordinate 240,897, forward strand.
AGATCGCCACGAACACGGTCATGTAGACGATGAACCGGGCCGTGCCGAGGAAGCGGGCGATCTGCTCGGACAGGCGGCCGAACGCCTCGGGGTCGTAGTGCGGGCGCAGCGAGCGGCGCAGCGCCCGCGGCTGGTCGAGCCGGTCAGTGGTCACGGTGGTCCCCCTCGCGCCAGTCGTCGGGAAGCAGGTGGTCGAGGACGTCGTCGACGGTCACCGCGCCGACCAGCCTGCCCAGCTCGTCCACGACGGGGGCGGCGACCAGGTTGTAGTTGGCCAGGAAGGCGTGCACCTGGCGCAGGGTGAAGTCGGGCCTGATCGGGTCGAGCGAGGGGTCGAGCACGCGGCCGAGCAGCGTCGAGGGCGGCTCGCGCAGCAGCCGCTGGAAGTGCGAGACCCCCAGGTACGTGCCGGTCGGCGTCTCGGTGGGCGGCCTGGTCACGTAGACCTGGGCGGCGACGGCGGGCGGCAGGTCCTGCTGGCGGATGTGGGCCAGCGCCTCGGCCACCGTCGCGTTGGGCGGCAGGACGACCGGCTCGCTGGTCATCACGCCGCCCGCGGTGTCGTCGGCGTAGGTCAGCAGCCGCCGCACCGGGGCCGCCTCGCCGGGCTCCATGAGCGCCAGCAGCCTGGCCGCCTGCTCCTCGGGCAGGTCGTGCAGCAGGTCGGCGGCGTCGTCGGGGCCCATCTCCTCCAGGACGTCGGCGGCCCGCTCGGGTTCGAGGGTGCCGAGGATGCCGATCTGGTCGTCGGGCGGCAGCTCCTCCAGCACGTCGGCCAGGCGGTCGTCGGCGAGCTGGCGGGCGATCTCGATGCGCCGCTTGGTGGGCAGCTCGTGCAGGGCGCTGGCCATGTCGGCGGCGCGCAGCGACTCGAACGCGGCGATCAGCCCGGCCGCGCCCTGGTCCTTCTGCAGGGTGTCGAAGCCGGACACCTCGGTCCAGCCGACCGTCCTGGGCTCGCGCCGGCGGCCCTTGAAGAGCGCGACCTTGGTGATCTCCCACCGGGACGGCAGGGTCTCCTCCATGGCGACGTCGTAGACGGTCATGGGCTCGTCGCCGACGCGTACGGACAGGTCGAGCACCTCGCCGATGACCAGGGTCTCCGAGGCGCGCTGCTCGAACCTGCGCATGTTCAGCCGCCCGGTGAAGACGACCGCGCCCGCCTCGATGCGGCGCACGCGGGTGATCGGGAGGAACACCCGGCGGCGCGGCTGCACCTCGACGACCATGCCGTGCACCTGCGGGTTGCCGGTGATGCGCAGGCCCACCACGACGTCGCGGACGCGGCCGATCTGATCGCCCGTGGGGTCGAAGACGGGGGTCCCCGCCAGCCGGGCCACGAAGATCTGCACGTGGGCCAGGCTAACAGTGAGACGCCGTTGCGCCCCGGTTGCCTGGCATGTCAGTATCAAACGCATTTAACGCTGATTACTGGGCACTAGGGGTACACCATGAGGCTGGCGGGGCTCGCACTGGCATTCGTGTCGTCGTGTTGTTTCGCGTTCTCCGGGCCGATGGCCAAGTACCTCATCACCGCCGGGCTGGCGCCGGTCGAGGCCGTCTGGACCCGGATGGCGGGCGCCGGGCTGCTGCTGGTCGCGGTGCTGGCGGTGGTCAAGCCGCGGGCCCTGCGCATCCCGCGGGCCCGGCTGCCGTTCCTCGGGCTCTACACCGTGATGGCCGTCGCGGGCGTGCAGTCGCTCTACTTCGTCGCCATCACCCGGCTGCCGGTGGGGATCGCGCTGCTGCTGGAGTTCATGGCGCCGGTGATGGTGGTGGCCTGGGTCAGGCTCGTCCGCAAGGTACGCCTGGCCGGGGCCGCCTACGTCGGCGCGGTGATCGCGTTCGTCGGCCTGGCGATCGTCGTCGAGGCGTGGCAGGGCATGCGCCTGGACGCGCTCGGCCTGCTCCTCGGCCTGCTGGCCGGGGCGTGCTGCGCCGGGTACTTCCTGATGGGCGACAGCATGGGCCCCGACATCGACCTGCTCGGCCTGGTCGCCTGGGGCATGGTCGGCTCGGCCGTCGTGCTCATCCCCTTCGCGCAGCCCTGGGACATCCCCTGGGAGGCCTTCACGCTCTCCGTCGCCCCGCAGGGCGGCACGACGCTGCCGGTGCTGGGGGCGTACCTGTGGCTGGTGCTGGTGGCGACCGCGCTGGCGTACATCCTCAGCATGAACATGGTGCGGCGGCTGTCGGCGGCGGTGGGGGCGACGGTCGCCTCGCTGGAGGTCATCGGCGGCGCGGTGGTCGCGTGGGCGCTGGTCGGCGAGACGCTGGGGGTGTTCCAGATCGTCGGCGGGCTGATCGTGCTCGGCGGCGCGCTGCTCGCCCAGACCGCCACCTCGGGCGGCGGGCCGGCCCCCGCCCCGGACCGCCCGGCCGAGGTCACCGCCCAGGTGTGAGCCCGCCCGAGGTCACCGCTCAGGTGTGAGCCCGGCCGCCGCGGAGCCGGGTTCGGCCGGGGGTCAGCGTTCCGGCGTGAGGCGCAGGACGGTCGAGTCGCGGGCCCAGCGCTCGGTCAGGTGCTCGCTGTCGGGGGCGTTGAGCCGCTCCTTGGCCAGCACCGCCACGGCGTCGGCCGCCGCGGCCTGGTCGACGACCGAGACCGCCGCGTCGAACTCCACCAGCCGCGCGCCGTTGTCCTTGCTGCGCAGCGTCACGCGCACCCGGTCGAGCGCGCCGAGGCCCGGCAGGTCCTGCTCGCCGCCGCCGGTCACGAGGTAGATGGCGCCGTCGTGCCAGGCGTGCCAGGCCAGGCGCGGGCGGTCGAGGGCGAGCCAGAGGATGCCGGACTTCTTGGCGCCCTCCTCGATGGCCGCGATGTCGTCGCTCACGATCAGACTGTAACCCCCGAACCGCTCGGGGCCCGCGCGCGTTTCACCGGTATGCGGTCGTTCATCCTCGTGCTCGTCCTCGTCGCGGGCTGCGGCGCCGCCGGTCCTGAGCCGCCGTCCGCGTGCCGGTCCTCCGCCCGTACGGGGCCGCTGGACACGCGCGTCCTGCGGCAGACCGTGTACGACTACCCGGCCTCCCCGACGCCCGAGGCGCTCGCCGGGAAGGTGGAGGCCGTCGTCACCGGCCACCTGACGGGCTGGGTCGCCGGGCCCGTGGTCGAGGAGGGCATCCCGGGGGACCGCACCCATTACGTCCTCATGCGCGCCCGGGTCGAAGAGCGGCTCAAGGGCGCCGCCGCGGACGTCGCGGACGTCGCCTTCCACCAAGGCGCGGCGGTGGACGACGCGGGCACGCCGGTCCACAGCGTGGCCGACTTCGCCCGCGCGGCGCCCCCGGGCACCCGGGTGCTGCTGTTCCTGAACCGCGCCAGAGCGACCGGCAAGGTCGTCGAGGGACGTCCGGTCGCCTGGTCGACGCCCCCGCAGGGCGTGATCCTGCACGAGGTGACCGACGACCCCGGCGGCCGGGCCGTCGGCGGCAGGGACGAGATCTTCTCCTCGACCGGCTGGAACCAGCCGTGCGGCATCGACGGCCTGATCGCCCGCCTGCGTGCCCACGGATTCACCGGCTGAACACTTTGCCCTTTTCTGGTGTCCGCCGGGTGCTCTGTCGGGGAGAACCGCATTCATGGGGATCGTCTCACGTGGCTTCGCCGGGAAACACTTCCGGCGGCCGCGGCCGGAGCTGGCCGGGCGGGTGCCGCCGGGCCAGTACCTGGCCGAGGGGTTCCCGGTGCTCACCGCGGGGGCGACGCAGCACATCCGGACCGAGCGGTGGTCGTTCACCGTCAGGGGCGGCGCGGGCGAGCCCACCTGGACGTGGACGGACCTGCTGTCGCTGCCCGCCGAGCAGATCACCGTGGACATCCACTGCGTCACCCACTGGAGCAAGCTCGACACCACCTGGACGGGCGTGTCCCTCGACCGGCTGCTGACCGGCGCCGACCGGGCGGCCGGGTACGCCCTGGCCGTCAGCTACGGCGGCTACGCCACCAACCTGCCGGTCGAGGAGATCGTGGACGGCAAGGCGTGGCTGGTCTACGCCTACGAGGGCGCGCCGATCCCGCCCGAGCACGGCGGCCCGGTGCGGATGCTGGTGCCCGCCCACTACCTGTGGAAGAGCGCCAAGTGGATCCACGAGCTGTGGCTCATGGACGAGGACCGCCCCGGCTTCTGGGAGCGGTCCGGCTATCACAACTTCGGGGACCCATGGCGGGAACAGCGGTACTACGACGACTGACCTGGCAGCCGGCCACGATCGCCGAGGTCGTCCCGGAGACCGACCAGACGCGTACGTTGCTGCTCGACGTGCCCGGCTGGCCGGGACACCGCGCCGGCCAGCATGTGGACGTGCGGCTGACGGCCGACGACGGCTACCAGGCGACCCGGGCGTACTCGCTGGCCGGCGCGCCCGGCGAACGGCCCTCGATCACCGTGGTCAGGGTGGCAGGGGGCGAGGTGTCGCCGTACCTGGTGGAGGTGGCCGAGGCCGGCGACCAGCTGGAGGTGCGCGGCCCGATCGGCGGCTACTTCGTGTGGGAGCCCATGCCGGAGCGGCGGCCGCTGCTGCTGGTCGCGGGCGGGTCGGGCGTGGTGCCGCTGCGCTCGATGCTGCGCCACCGCGCCCGGCTGGGCGACGGCACCCCGGTCCGGCTCGTCTACTCCGTACGCGACCCCGGCCAGGTGATCTACCGCGACGAGCTGGAGTCCGCCGGCGCCGAGGTGACCTTCGTCTACACCCGCTCGGCCCCCACCGACTGGCCCGAGCCCGTGGGCCGGGTGGACCGCTCGCAACTGGTCCGGCTGGCCTGGCCGCCCGCCCACGAGCCGCTGGCCTACGTCTGCGGCCCGACCGCGTTCGTCGAGCACGTCGCCGCCATCCTCACCGCCCTGGGCTACCCGCCCACCGACGTCCGCACCGAGCGGTACGGCTAGGAGAGACACGATGCAACAACCCGTGGACGGCAACGCCGCGGCAGGCCCGCTGGCCCAGTTCTTCGGCCGGGACATGACGGCCGCCCAGGGCGTCTGCGCGCAGTGCGGCATGAACGGCCCGCTGGGGGAGGCCACCGTGTACGGCCCCGCCCCCGGCACCGTGCTGCGCTGCCCGAACTGCGACAACGTGCTCATGACCCTGGTGGAGGCGCCGGGCCGGATGATGGCCGCGATGCCGGGCCTCGGCCTGCTGGAGACGCCCGTGCAGGGAGGTGGCTGACCGTGGCCGTCGTCTCGAAGGGCTTCAAGGGGCGCGGCGGGCACGACGACCGCCTGCCGCCCGGCCAGTACCTCACGCCCGGCTTCCCCGTCCTGTCCGCGGGCCCGACACCCCGGGTGGACACCGCCGGCTGGACGTTCACCCTGGTCACCGAGGCCGGCCGGGAGCGCGTCTGGACCTGGGACGAGCTGCTCGACCTGCCCCAGAGCGCCCCGCACACCGACCTCCACTGCGTCACCGGCTGGTCGAAGTTCGACACCGACTGGCAGGGCGTGTCGATCGACGTCCTGCTCGACGACGTGGACACGCAGGCGGAGTTCGCGGAGGCGTACTGCCACGGCGGCTACACGACCAACCTGCCGCTGGCCGACCTGCGCGGCGGCAGGGCGTGGATCGTCCACACCTTCGACGGCGACCCGCTGCCCGCCGAGCACGGCGGCCCGGCCCGGCTGCTGGTCCCGCACCTGTACCTCTGGAAGTCCGCCAAATGGGTCAAGGGCCTGCGCCTGCTCGACCGCGACCGGCCCGGCTTCTGGGAACGGGCCGGGTACCACAACTACGGCGACCCCTGGCGCGAGCAGCGCTACTGGAACAGCTGATCGTGCCCATAGACGGGGGACGCCTGCCGCGGGCGGCCCGGCAGCCGTTAGCGTTGGCGCATGCGCTCACGTCGTTCCGTGCTCTCCGTGCCGGGCAGCAACCCCCGCTTCCTGGAGAAGGCCCAGACCCTGCCCGCCGACGAGGTCTTCCTCGACCTTGAGGACTCCGTCGCGCCGCTGGCCAAGGACGAGGCCCGCAAGAACGTCGTGACCGCGCTGCGCGAGGGCGACTGGACCGGCAGGACCCGCGCAGTCAGGGTCAACGACCTGACCACGATGTGGACGTACCGGGACGTCATCGAGGTCGTGGAGGGTGCCGGGCGGTTCCTCGACTGCCTGATCCTGCCCAAGGTCCAGGACCCGACCGAGGTCGTCTGGCTCGACACGCTGCTGACCCAGATCGAGCGGTCGATGGGCTACGAGGTGGGCCGCATCGGCATCGAGGCCCAGATCGAGAACGCCCGCGGCCTGGTCAACGTCGACGCCATCGCCGGGTCGTCCAGGAGGCTGGAGGCCCTGGTGTTCGGGCCGGCCGACTTCATGGCCTCGATCAACATGCGCACCCTCGTGGTCGGCGAGCAGCCGCCCGGCTACGAGGAGGGCGACGCCTACCACTACATCCTCATGCGCCTGCTGATGGCCGCCAGGATGCACGACCTCCAGGTGATCGACGGCCCCTACCTCCAGATCAAGGACGTCGAGGGCTACCGCCGGGTCGCCCGCCGGGCCGCCGCGCTCGGGTTCGACGGCAAGTGGGTGCTGCACCCCATGCAGGTGGAGGCGGCCAACGAGGTGTTCTCGCCGAGCCAGGAGGACTACGACCACGCCGAGCTGATCCTGGAGGCGTACGAGCACTACACCACCGTGGAGCGGCGCGGCGCGGTCATGCTGGGCGAGGAGATGATCGACGAGGCGTCCCGCAAGATGGCGCTCGTCGTGGCCGCCAAGGGCAGGGCGGCCGGTCTGGCGAGGACGAAGACGTTCACACCTTGACGCCCACCGCGGTGAAGAACCACAACGACGAGGTCAGCCAGAGCCCGACCAGCGCCGTGAACGCCAGCCCGCCGAGCAGCGGCAGCGTCCAGCCCGGTGCGTCGCGCTTGGGCAGCGCCAGCATCTTCGCCGTGAACACCCCGTAGAAGAAGCAGCCGAGGAGCGAGTGGGCCAGCACGCGCGGCACGTCGAACTGCAGGCCCAGGGCGTACAGGCAGTGGAAGGCGACGGGGATCGTGAGGAGGAAGGCCAGCCGCCCCGACCAGCGGTGGACGCCCTCCGGGAGCTCGATCCCCAGCCTTCCCCACATCGACAGCGCCGAGACCACCTGGACGATCGCCAGCGCGAACGCCCCGGTCGTCAGCCACGCCTTCATCGGCAGCGCGCCGGAGAACCCGGCCGGGCCGATCGCGAACCCCGTGGGCGTGTGCGCCCGGCCGTACACGCCGAGCCCCAGCGCCACCAGGCCGCCGGCCAGCAGCGGGATCAGCAGCACGGCGGCCGTGCGGTGGGCGGGCCGGTGCGAGGGACGGTGGATGGCGGTCATTGCATCTCCTCGATGAAGCCGTCCACGTCCTTCGGAAGGACCGTGGCGCCGGCGACGGTGACGGGGGTGGTGGGCCGCCCGGCGTCCAGCCGGGGGATGTCCACCTGGTCCTGGCCCAGGAACGCGGCGCCGACCTGGTCGTAGCCGCCGCCGGGGCGCGGGACGCGGATCCAGCCCGCTCGCAGCCTCGCGCCTCTGACCTGCGCGGTCGCCCGGTACAGCCCGGACGGCCGGACCACGGCGGGCGCGGTGAAGGTCCACCTCCCGCCGCCGACGGACAGGCTGCCCCTGGCGCGTCCGCCGCCGAGCGTGGCGGTCAGCCGGGCCGTGCCCGGGCCCTTCAGCACGGCCTTCCCGCCGGCCTCGCCGCCCTTGAACCAGGCTTCCGACCTGCCGTCGCAGAAGTAGCCGACGGCCTTGCCGTCGCGGACGGAGATCGCTATCAGGCCGCCGTTGCCCTTGACGTACCCGCCGTAGTCGGCCTTGGGGATCTTCGCGGCCTCGGTGGGCGCGGGCGACGCCGACGATGACACGGACGGCGACGACACGGACGGCGACGACCCGGACGGCGACGGTGTGGCGGCGGCCTCGGTCGGCGACCCGGCTGCCACGGTGCCGGTGGGATCGTCGGCCGCCGGTGCCGCGGTGACGCTGGCGACGCCCAGCCCCGCGGCCAGGACCGCGCCCGCCGCCAGGGTGATGAAAGGTCCCAGCCTTGACATGGACTGCTCCCGAACTCCGAAGGGGCGAAATGCCGTACGACTCCGAGCATCCGCCCAAAGGGGTGGGTCGTCTGTGAACTAATGCTCACCCGGCAGACAGAATGTATGGATGCAGGAGAACCCTGGACCGAATCCGCCATATGGCAGTCAGCCGCCTGGGCCGCCCGTCTATCCTTATGGGCCGCCGCCCGTGCCGCAGCCGCGGTCCTGGTTCCTGCCGACTCCGCGGGGGGCGCGTTACGACCATCTCGCCCGCACCGCGGCGAACGAGCCGTGGCGGGCCGTCGTCGGCACGATCCTCGTGGGCGTCGGGTTCTTCGTCGTCGGCACCGGTGTGCTGCTCGTGGGCAAGGTCGCCGAGCTGATCCTCGGCCTGCCCGCGCCGACCGACCCCGGGCAGATCTTCGGCGATCCGGTGTTCGGGCTGGTGATGGTGCTGCTGTCGATCGCGGCCGTGCTGCCGCTTGTCTTCGGCGCCGCCGCGCTCGTCCAGCGCCGCCGGCCCGGCACGCTGTCGTCGGTCGCCGGACGGCTGCGCTGGTCCTGGTTGCTGCGCTGCCTCGGCCTGGCCGTGCTGGCGCTGGTGCTGGGCCAGATCGCGCAGGTCACGGCCCTGTCGTTGTCGGGGGAGGGGTACTCCGACCTGTTCGGCTGGGTCGGCTGGGGACGGTTCCTGCCCGCCCTCGTGGTGATCGTGCTGCTGGTGCCGTTCCAGGCGGCGACCGAGGAGTACATCTTCCGCGGCTGGTTCGTCCAGGCGGTCGGCGTGCACGTGCGCAATCCGGTGTGGGCCATCCTCATCGGGTCCCTGCTGTTCGCGTCGCTGCACGGCTACTCGTGGGTGGGGCTGCTCGACGTGTTCGCCTTCGGCGCGGTGATGGGCTGGCTGGCCGTACGGACCGGGGGGCTGGAGGCGCCGATCGCGTTGCACGTGATGAACAACATGCTGGCCTTCGGGCTCAGCGCGGCCTCGGGCAGCCTGGAGGACGCGCTGGACCAGGGCAAGACGCCCATCCCGTGGCAGGCGTTGTCGGGAACGGTGGTGCAGCTCGCGGTGTATGCGATTGGTGTGTTCTATATATCCAAAAAGCGGGCAATTAGTGCTATTTCTGGATAAATCAGGCGAGAGGTTCCGGAAATCTCGCTAGAGAGGTCTCGCCAATCCGGCTCAGGCATGCTGGTCTGGTTCCTGTGGGACAGGCGAGGGCGTCACGGAGGTGATCGTTTTGGTGGGACGGGGTAGAAAATAGGCGCATAAGGTGGGACGGGATTTGTGGAACGGTCCGTAGGAAACGGCCCGTTCGCTCACCGTTTCCCCGCGCAACCCGGTTGACCAGGTCCGATTCGACGGGTTCCACCTGTACGACGAGTTCGACTAGGAGGTGCGGCGCGTGGCCTCCGGCCCCAGCGATCCGCCACGGCGACCGCCGGACGACGACGACCCGCGTCCTGAGGACGCCGCGGAACCCCCCTCTCCCGACGAGCCCGGCACCTCTCCCGGGCCCAGGGCCGCGTCCGAGCAGGCCAGGGCCTCTTCCGAGCAGCCCGGAGCCTCTTCCGGGGAGGCCAGGGCCTCTTCCGGGGAGCCCAGGATCCGCCACTCACCGCCCGGGCCCACCGACGACCGGGCCCGGGGCTTACCCTTGACCTCCCCTTGGGGCATGCCGCCGTTCGCGTCCCCGATCCCGGAGGAGTCGCCGCAGGAACCGCCCAAGGGGCGCAGACCGTACAGCTCGCCGACGGCCGAGCCCGAGGTCGAGCCGCGCCGCCGTCCCCGGCGCATCGTCAACCGCCCGGACAAGCTCGTCGCCGGCGGCCCGCCCCGCCAGGAACCGCCCGCCGCGCCCCCGCCCACTGCGCCGCCGTCCGGGCCCCCGGCCCCGCCCGCCGACGGCCCCCAGGAGGGCATGGCCCCCGCGGGCCCCTACCGCGAGCCGCCCTACCACCTGCCGCTCCCCACCGACGAGGCCCCCGCCACCCAGCCCCCGCCCTCGCCGCCCGAACCCCCCCGACCGCACGACCGCGGACCGCACGACCCCGGATCCCAGACCTCCGGACCGCACGACCCCGAGGTCCGCAACCGCGAGGTCCGCGACGCCGAGGCCCGCGACCCCGAGGCCCGGGACGCCGAGTCCGCGGTGGCCGGTGAGGAGGACGCCGAGGTCAGGCGGGTCGGCCGGCCGCCCGGCGGGCGTCCCACGAGACCGGACCTGCTGGTCGCCACCGGCCCGCCGCGCCCCGGCGGCGCCGGCGGCAGGCACCACAGAGGCCCGGCCCCGGCCGCCGTGCGCCGGTCCAGCCCCGTGCACCGGGGCAGCAGGGCCGCCCCCATCGCCCTCACCATGGCCCTGGCGCTCCTGGTGGCCGCGGGGGTGCTCGTCTGGCGCTGGAGCGACACCGACGCCCCCGGACTGCGCCTGGAGGCCGGCACCGGCCGTTCGGGGGACGACCTGTTCACCGTCCCGGCCGCCGGCGTCGGCACCAACCAGAAGCTCAACGACATCGTCTCCGTCGGCCGCGCGGTGGTCGCGGTGGGCAGCGACACCACCAGCCCGACCCCGCGCCCGCTCTTCCTGTTCTCGCCCGACGCCGGCAAGCACTGGCAGCTCGGCCAGGTGAGCGGCGCCTCCACGCCCATCGTCCAGCGCGTGGTCGGCGGCGACGGCCGCTGGCTGGCCAGCGGCGGCGACGGCCCGTCCGGCGAGCGCGGCCTGTGGACCAGCGTCGACGGCTTCAGCTGGACGACGGTCAACGCGACCGGCATGGCCGCCTTCCGGCCCGGCGACCAGATCTACGACATCGCCAGGACGGCCTCCGGCTTCGTCGCCGTCGGCGCCACGCCGGGGGACGGCGGCCCCGGCCCGGCGGCCTGGCGCTCGTCCGACGGCCGGGCCTGGGAGCGCGTGGAGACCAGGGGGCTGGACGTCCAGGAGATCAGGGCGGTCGTCGCCCAGGGCGACACGGTCGTGGCCGTCGGCCGCCCGGCCGACGGGAGCGGCTCACGGGTGCTGCGCTCGTCCGACGGCGGACGCGACTGGCAGGCGACCGGCTTCCAGCTGCCCGAGGCCGAGCCGCGCACGGGCACGGTGGCCGTGCTGCCCAAACGGTTCGTCCTGGTGCCGACCAGGCAGCGCACGGTCGACGGCGGCGTGCGCGTCTACTGCTCGCCCACGGGCGCCCAGTGGTCGCAGTGCGGTTCCATCGGCGGCCTGAGCGGCGAGAGCTCCGGGGTGGAGTCGCTGGTCTCCTACCGGTCCGGCGTAGCCGCGATCAGCCAGGCCACCTTGGGCAAGTACTCGGTCCTGACCAGCGCCGACGGGCGCGGCTGGACCAAGCGGGCCGACCTCGGCGACCTGGCGGGCGCCACGCTGCGCGGCTTCACGATCTCCGACGGCGGCACCCTGTTCGCCGGCGGCGACCAGGCCGCCTCCGACGTCGACAACCAGCTCGTGCTGATGACCGCGCCGCCGCGCGGCGCCGCCTCCCGCGTCCAGCTCGGCCAGGTCGAGGGCCTGACCAGGGTGTCGCGCGAGACCACCCGCCTGGCGTCCGCCGGCGGCCGGTACGTCGCGGTCGGCGCGGCCTCCGGCGACGCCGGCCTGTGGACGATCAGCAACTGGCAGCGCTGGAAGTCGATGAGCCTCGGCGGCCCCGGCAGGCAGATCCTGGAGGACGTCGCCCACGGCGCTCGCGGCTGGCTGGCGGCCGGCAGCACCCAGACGAACCTGGCCGTCACCGACCCCTTGCTCGTCACCTCCGACGACGGCGAGAACTGGCGGCGGGTGCCGGTCTCCGGCGACCTGGCCCGCGACCGCGACCGCCCCTACCTGGACACCCACGCCGTCGCGGCCGGCAAGAAGGGGTACGTGCTGGCCGGCGAGTCCCACGACCAGGCGGGCTCGGTGGCCGCCGCCATGTGGTTCACGCCCGACCTGCGCAAGTACACGCGGTCCAGGAAGCTGCCCCAGGGCGGCTCGGGCGTCCGCGTCCACGACGTGATCGCGACCCAGGGCGGCTACGTCGCGGTCGGCGGGTCGGGGAGCGGCGATCGGGAGAACAGCGTGGTCTGGTTCTCCGACGACGGCGTCAACTGGAGCGCCCGCAAACGGCTCACCCCGCCGGACGCCACGTCGGCCGGGCTGCGGCAGGTCACGACGTACCACGACAAGCTCGTCGCCATCGGCACGGCCGTGACGGGCGGCGCACGCCGCGCCTTCTCCGCCGTCTCCGACGACGACGGCGAGAGCTGGACGACGGCCTGGCTGCCCGCGGACCAGGCGGCGGCCGTGCACGACCTGGCCGCGGGCGACCAGGGCCTGGTGGCGGTCGGCTGGCACGGCGTCCCCGGCGAGGGCGACAGCGCGGCCTGGGTGTCCCAGGACGGCCTGTCGTGGAACCGCATGGCCCTGACCAGGGACCGGCTCTCCGGCCTCGGCATGCAGGCCCTGACGGCCGTGGCGATCAGCGGCACGGAGGTGGTGGCGCTCGGCCGGTCCACGACGTACGACACCGATCACCTGATCCTGTGGACCTCCAGCCTCACCGCCAACCGGTGAGCACGCCCCACTCGGTCAGGCAGCCGAGCAGCCCCTCGGTGAGCGGGAGCAGCGCCAGCTCGCCGGGGCCGCACCAGCGCACGTCGGCGGCGTCGTCCCCGGCCACGGGCACGCCGCCGGCGCAGGTGGCCAGGTAGTCGCGGATCACGTACGTGACGCCGCCCGGCCCGGGACGCTCCACCGTGCCGGCCAGGCGGCCCACCTCGACGCGCAGCCCGGTCTCCTCCATGACCTCGCGGCGCAGGCCGGCCGCGTCGCTCTCGCCGGGCTCCAGCCGGCCGCCCGGGAGCGACCACAGGCCCATGCCCGGCGGGCGGCCGCGCCGGATGAGAAGAAGCCGGTCAGAGGCGTCGAAAATGATCGCGCCGACACAATTTACGCGCACATGACCAAGATTACGACGGGATAACGGGTCCCGGTCTTGACGCGGCCGTGCCGGAGGAAGCACCGTGGGTAGCTGTGAGAGCGGCTCCTACCTGCCCAAGGTGCTTCGGCCCGCTTCACGGGTCGAGCGCCCTGTCCAGTGCGTTCCATTGCGACACGCACGGTGACGTCCTGCCGTACCAGCCTCCGCGACCGCCCACGGGTGAATCGCTGGAGGCCCTGCGGAAACGCTCGGTGGTGCCCGTGTGGCTGCCCTGGCCATTGCCGCCCGGCTGGACGGTGACCGGGTTCGGCGAGGTCGGCGACGAACGTACCGGCTCGCGGGCCAGCGTGGTCGCGCTCAGCGGCCCCTCGCCGATCGAGGGGCCGGCCGACCTGCTGGTCATCGCCGAGGAGCCGGGCGTCGGGCTCGGCGCGACGTTCGCGGGGCTCGACGGGCCCGACCCCGGTGAGGGGTTCGACTCCGGGCCGCCCAACGCGAAGATCGAGGTGCTGGGGCATCCCACGGCGATGTGGTGCCTGGCCGGCATCGACGACCGGGCCGTCTACGCCGGTGAGGCGCTCGGCAACTGGTTGTGGACCATCGCCTGGCCCGCCGAGGCGGGCTGCATGATCGCGCTGGCCGAGCTGTCCCTCCAGGACGCCCGCGACCGCGAGTTCGAGGTGCCGTTCGGCGGGTTCTCGCCGCTGCTGGAAGACTGAGGGCCGGAAATCGAGCGCCCGGCGGGCCGGGCGCGGGGCTGAGCAAGGATCGCCTCCCCCGGGCGGCCGGTTGGGGGAGCGGTGTCCGGGGTCAGGTTCTTCGTCGAGGCGTTCGTGACGATGTTCGTGATCATGGACCCACCGGGCGTCATCCCGCTCTTCCTCGCCTACACCTTCGGCCGCACCCCGGCCGAGCGGCGGCGCATCGCCTGGCAGGCCGCGGTGACGGCGTTCTGCCTGGTGGTGGTGTTCGCGGTGTTCGGGCGGGCCATCCTGTCGTACCTGCACGTCGAGGTGCCCGCCATGCAGATCGCGGGCGGCCTGCTGCTCCTGCTGGTGGCCCTGGAACTGCTGCGCGGCACGGCCGAGCCGCGCACCGACACCGTGCGCTCGAACGTCAACGTCGCCCTGGTGCCGCTCGGCACGCCGCTGCTGGCCGGGCCCGGCGCGATCGTGGCGACCATCGTCTTCGCCCAGCAGGCCGAGGGACGCGCCGACGGGCTGGCCGCGCTGATGCTGGCCATCGCGGCCGTGCACATCCTGCTGTGGCTGTTCATGCGCTTCTCGGTCAGCATCATCCGCGTCATCAAGGAGAACGGCGTGGAGCTGGTCACCAGGATCGCCGGCCTGCTGCTGTCGGCGCTCGCCGTGCAACTCATCATCAACGCGATTCGCGCTCTCATGCAGACGGGCTAAAGTTCGGAAGCGTGACAGCGCGTATCGAGCGAGTGGTGACCGAGGGCGTCGTCGACATCGACGGCACCGAGCACAAGGTCGAGAACAACACCTGGATCATCGGTGACGACGACGAAGTCATCGTCATCGACGCGGCGCGTGACGCCGAGAAGATCCTTGAGCAGGTCGGCGAGCGTGAGGTGCTGGCCGTCATCTGCACCGCGGGCCTGCCCGACCACGTCGGCGCGGCCATCGAGGTGGCCAGCAGAGACGAGGCGGTCGTCGCCCTGCACCCCAAGGACAAGCCGCTGTGGCGGGAGACCTGGCGGGAGACCTGGCCCGACATCGACATGGAGGACGACGGCGTCTTCGGCGTCGCCGACGTCCAGCTCGACGTCATGGAGACGCCCGGCGTCACGCCCGGCGGGATCTCGCTCTACTGCGAGGCGCTGGGCGCCGTCTTCACCGGCAAGGCCCTGCAGGCCGACGGGCCGGGCAAGCTCGGCGGCGAGTACCCGGCGCTGGCCGACCAGCTCACCTCGATCGGCGGCCGGCTGTTCACGCTGCCGCCCGACACCCGGGTGCTGGCCAACCACGGTGACGAGGTCACCGTCGGCGACCTGGAGCCGCACTTCGACGACTGGGTGTCGGGCTCGCTGACCCGCGACCCGGCCGCCCCCCGCGACGACGAGGGCCCGCTGACCGACGGCACCAGGGTCTCCGGCATCAAGCTCGGCCCCGGCGACGAGTAGGTGTACGACCAGCTTCCGCTGGACGGGATGCCGCGGCGGCTCTACGCGTGCACGCCGTCGCGGTTGAACACCTGGCTCGACTGCCGCCGCCGCTACCGGTTCACCTACCTGGACCGGCCGCAGCCCTCCAAGGGGCCCGCCTGGGCCCACAACAGCGTCGGGGCCAGCGTGCACAACGCGCTGGCGGCGTGGTGGCGTGAGCCGTACGAGCGGCGCACGCCGCTGACGGCCGCCGTCCTGCTCACGAACGGGTGGATCACCGAGGGGTTCAGGGACGCCGAGCAGTCGGCCGAGTGGCTGGGCCGGGCCCGCGACCTCGTGTCCGGATATGTCACGACCTTAGATCCCGCGGACGATCCGGTCGGCGTCGAGCGCACGGTCGCCACGCGTACCAAGGTGGTCGCGCTGTCCGGGCGCATCGACCGGCTCGACCGGCGCGGCGACGAGCTGGTCGTGGTCGACTACAAGACCGGCCGCCGCCCGCTGACCCAGGACGACGCCCGCTCGTCCCTCGCCCTGGCCACGTACGCCATCGCGGCCTCCACGATGATGCGCACGCCCTGCCGGGCGGTCGAGCTGCACCACCTGCCCACCGGCGAGGTCGTCGAGTGGCGCCACACCGACGAGTCGCTGGGCCGGCACCTGCGCCGCGCCGAGGAGATCGCGGTCGAGGCCGCCGCCGCCGACGACCGCTACCGCGTCGTGATGGGCGCCCCCACCGCGACCAAGCGCTCCGCGGCGGGCCGGGGGGCGGGCGAGCGTCCCGTCGTCGGCCCGGCCCAGGTCCCCGCCGAGCTCGACACGGTGTTCGCCCCCAGCCCCGGCCCGCTCTGCTCGTGGTGCGACTTCCGCCGCCACTGCCCGGAGGGCCAGGCCGCCGGCTCCGACCGCAACCCCTGGGACGGCCTGGCCGACTGACCCCCGCGAAGCGGTCAGGCGGCCCGCGCCGCCGGCCAGCGACGGGGGTCGGTCAGGCCCTTGAGCCCCTTGCTCACGTCGTAGCCGGCCGCGCCGAGCCGGGCCCGCGCGGCCGCCAGCATCGCCCGCGTCGAGGGCATGAACGCCCGGTCGTGCACCGGCTCCGGCAGCGCGTTCATGCCCAGCCGGAACGCCCTCAGCGCCGCGGTGACCGTCGCCGGGGGCACCTCGGGCAGCACGCCGTACATGCGGCGGGCCCACTCCGGGAGCGTGTAGTAGCAGAGCGCGCCGAAGGGGAAGTAGGCCGGTTTGCCCGGCGACAACATGCGCAGCTCGCGCGGCAGCCGGGGCCACAGCAGGAACCGCACGGTCGCCGCCGCCTCCTCGGTCACCCGCAGGGCGGGCCGGGCCTGCTTGAAGTAGGCGTCCATCTCGGCGCACGAGCCCGGGACGTCTTCGGGGTGCAGCCCGACGTAGGAGGCGCTCCTGCGCTGCTCGCGCAGGTAGCGGTCGGCCTGCCGCTCGTTCAGCCCGAGCCCGCCGCGCCTGGCCACCTCCAGGTACGACGACACCTCCGCGCAGTGGACCCACAGCAGCAGCTCCGGGTCGTCCACCCGGTGCGTGCGCCCGGTGCGCGGATCGGTGATGCGCAGCGCCTTGTGGATGCCGCGCACCCGCCGGCCGATCTCGTCGGCCTCCGCCGGGCTGCCGAACGTCACCCGGCCCACGAAGTCGGCGGTGCGGCGCAGGCGGCCGAAGGGGTCGTCCTGGAAGGTGGAGTTCTGCCAGACGCCGAGCATGGCCAGCGGGTGCAACGCCTGCAACATGAGGCCGCGCACGCCGCCCACCCACATCGAACGGTCGAGATGCACCTGCCAGGTCGCGCTCCGCGGCGCCTGGACGACGAGTTCGTCCGTCATAGTAAGTGAATGATTACATGGCATTGGACCTTGTGTCCAAATAGTGCTTCTCGGCCGCGTTCCAGAACCTGACCAGCGCGGCGGCCGTCGTCTCGGGCGCCTCGACGGCGGGGGAGTGGACCGCGCCGGGCACGACCACGCAGTCGGCGCCGAGCCGGGCGGCCGTCTCCGACTGGGTCTCGGGCGACCAGCCGTCGTCGTGCTCGCCGTAGAGGACCAGGGTGGGGATCTCGATCTGGCGCAGCTCGTCGGTGCGGTCGTGGGCGTGCAGCACCTGCTCGGCCATGCGGGCCAGGCCGGTGGGGGAGTTGGTCAGCAGCCGCTTGCGCAGGAACGCCATGATCTCGTCGGAGACGTCGGCGGCCAGCGCCTCGGGCTCCATCCGGTGGTGCCAGAGGTGTTCGAGCCCCAGGGCCGGGATCTCGTCCATGATCTCCCGGCCGTTGCGCGCCCGCCTGCCCTCGATGGCCGCCGGGCCCGAGCTCATCAGCGTGAACGAGGCGAACCGGGTGCGCCCGTCGATCACGGCCTCCCGCCCGACCAGGCCGCCGAAGGAGTGGCCCACCAGGTGGACGGGGTCGCCGCCGCCGATGGCCTGGGCCATCAGGTCGACGTCGGCCCCGAGGGCGGCGCAGGTGTAGGCGGCGGGGTCGTCGGGGCCCGGGGTCTCGTACTGGCCGCGCAGGTCGACGGCCACCACCCGGCGGCCGGACTGCGCCAGGGTCATCAGGACCGCGATGAAGTCCTCCTTGCTGCCGGTCAGGCCGGGGACCAGGAGGGCGGGCCAGCGCTCGACCACGCCGCTGACCGGAAGCGCCTCCAGAGCCGCGAACGCGCCATGGGGCGTTTCGAGCTTCTGCGGCGTCACACCGGGTGGCAGGTCGAGGAATCGCGGCGTACTCACGTGGGGCAACAATACCCAGAGGTCAGCGCCTCGACACCGGCAAAGCTGCGACCCTGATGCGAGTTGTGGCGAGTTGTGAGCTTTGCGGCTTTCGCGCTTCGGAGGCGGGTGGCGGCCTCCTCGTCCCCGGTGGGCCGTGGCGGGCCCTGAGGCGGCCTCTGGGGTTCTGCGGTGCCCGGACGGCGCATATGTCGGCCGGTGCCGCCGTGAGGCCGTGAGGGGGGCCTAGGGCTCCCTCCGCGCGCCGGTGCCGTACCGACGAAAAAGGCGCGCACCCCGCGAACGGGATGCGCGCCCTCTTCTCGTCGTCGCTAGCCCGCGCGACGGCGGTTGCCGCCACCGCCACGGGACTGGCGGCGCTGCTGCTTGCGCTCGGTCGCCGCGGACGGCGCGATGTCATCGTCGTCCGTGGCCAGGTCGGGTGACTGGAAGATCACCGCGAACGGGCTCGGCGGGATGATCCGCTCCGGCTCCTTGCGGGCCGGCGGCGGAGGCGTGGCCAGGAAGCTCGGCTGCGGCACGGACTCCACGACCGGCTCGGGCGCGACCTCGGCCGCCCCGCTCCGGACCGGCTGCTCCACCGGAGCAGCCTCGGCCGCACGGCTGCGCGCGGGCGCCTCGGCGGCCTCCTCGCGCGGCCGCGGGTCGGCGGCCTGGGGCTGGTCGGCCTTGCGGGAGCGGGTCCGCTTCACCGGGGTCTCCGGCGCCTCGGCCAGCGCCTGCTCGATGGCCGACGACGCGGCCCCCCTGCTGCGGACGCGCGTGCGCTTCGGCTCGGCGGCCGCCGTCTGGACCTCGTCGGGCGTGAAGATGGCGGGAGTCTCCTCCGTCTTGGCGGCCACGATCTCGACCTCCGGCGTCTCGGCGGGTGCGGTTTCGGCCAGTTCCCTGCCGCCGCGGGTGCGGCGACGCTGGCGCTGGGCGCGGGCCGGGCGCTCGCGCTCTTCGCGCTCCTCGCGCCGGCCCTTGCCGCCGCGGGTGCGGGAGCGGCCGGTCTCACCGAGGTCCTCGATGCGCTCCGCGGACAGCCCGGCGCGCGAACGGCTCGCGTGCGGCAGGACGCCCTTGGTGCCTTCGGGGATGTTCAGCTCGGCGTAGACGTGCGGCGAGGTGGAGTAGGTCTCCTCGGGTTCGGCGAAGTCGAGCCCGAGCATCTGGTTGATCATCTTCCAGCGGGTCAGCTCCTCCCACTCCACGAACGTGACCGAGATGCCCGTGCGCCCGGCCCGGCCGGTACGGCCGATGCGGTGCACGTAGGTCTTGTCGTCGGAGGGGCAGTCGTAGTTGACCACGTGGGTGACGTCGTCGATGTCGATGCCGCGGGCCGCCACGTCGGTGGCCACCAGCACGTCGATCTTGCCCGCCCGGAAGGCCCGCAGCGCCTGCTCGCGCTGGCCCTGACCGAGGTCGCCGTGGACGGCCGCGACCGCGAAACCACGCGTGTCGAGCTGTTCGGCGACCATGTCGCAGGCCCGCTTGGTCTCGCAGAAGACCATGGTGAGCCCGCGGCCCTCGGCCTGGAGCAGCCGGGCGACGATTTCGATCTTGTCCATCCGGTGGGCGCGCCAGACGATCTGGCGCACCTGCGGGGTGGTCTCGCCCTCGCCGCTCTCCATCTCCGCGCGTACGTGGGTGGGACGGTTGAGGTATTTGCGGGACAGCGAGACGATCTCGCCCGGCATGGTGGCCGAGAACAACATCGTCTGCCGCTCCGCGGGGATCAGCTTGAAGATCCGCTCGATGTCGGGCAGGAAGCCCAGGTCCATCATCCGGTCTGCCTCGTCGAGCACGAGGGAGGTGACCTGGCTCAGGTCGAGGTGCTTCTGCTTGACCAGGTCGAGCAGCCGGCCCGGGGTGCCGACGATGACGTCGACCCCGGCCTTGAGCGCCTCGATCTGCGGCTCGTAGGCCCGGCCGCCGTAGACGGTCAGGACTCGGGAGCCGAGCTTGCCGGCCGCGGTGACCAGGTCCTCACTGACCTGGACGGCCAGCTCGCGGGTCGGCACGACGACCAGCCCGCGGGGCTTCTTGCGGTTCTTGCGCGGCTTGCCGATGCTCTGGAGCATCGCGATGCCGAACGCGTAGGTCTTGCCCGTGCCCGTGCGCGCCTGGCCGATGAGGTCCTGGCCGCTCAGGGCGAGCGGGAGCGCCATCTCCTGGATGGGGAACGGTGTGACGATACCCTCGGTCTCGAGGGCATCGGCGATCTCTGGTGTGACTCCGAGGTCTCGGAAAGTCGTCAGCGTGGCCTGCCTCAGTCTCAAATGAAGGCGGGCCTGCCGGGACCGACGGGCGGAAAACAGCCCCCGTTACGTGGGTCCTCGCGGTAGAGCCAGCCCTCTCGCGTCATCAGCGACCGCGCACCCGGGGAATCGGGGGTTATCGGGGGAATCCCCCGAACTAACACAGTGCGGTCGCACTTTCACAGAGCAGTGTACTCGATACCACAACGCTGGCCGAGCTCGCTTATGTTCCCGCATATTTCGGGAAGTACGCTGCCTCCATGAACGAGTCTCCTGGAGTCGTCGACCTGCTCGGGGTTCTAGCTTACGCCGAGCTCAGCGCCTACGCCCGGATGACCGAGGACGCCGCCACCCTGGCGCCCTCGCTCGCCGACCGCGCCGCGCTCAGCGAGCTGGCCGTGGCCGAGTACGCCCACTTCCGCCTGCTGCGCGACCGCCTGGCCGAGCTGGGGGCCGATCCGGAGGAGGCGATGGCGCCGTTCGTGGCGGCCCTCGACGCCTGGCACGCCCAGACCCGGCCGGCCGACTGGCTGCAGGCCCTGGTCAAGACGTACGTGGGCGACGGGATCGCGCTCGACTTCTACCGGGAGGCCGCCCGGCACCTGGAGCCGTCGATCGTCGAGCTGGTGGACGAGGTGCTGGTGGACGAGGCCCGCTCGCAGTTCGCCGTCGAGCGGGTCAGGGCCGGGATCGAGGCCGACCCGACGACGGGCGGGCGGCTGGCGTTGTGGGCCCGGCGGCTCGTCGGCGAGGCGCTCAGCCAGGGGCAGCAGGTGGCGACGGCGCGGCCGGAGCTGGCGTTGCTGCTGGTGGAGTCGGCCAGGGCGGCGGGGGGCGAGACGCCTGACATCTCACGCCTGTTCGCGACGCTGACGGAGGCCCACAACAAGCGCATGGCCACCCTCGGCATCTAGCCCCGGCGCGACCGTGGGGAGCCGGGCCATCTGCGATCTTGCCAGGGCTGGATCTTGCCAGGACTGAAAGGAGACCGGTCTGGCCGTGGGGCGGTGCGAGGGGACGAAACGGATGTACCGTCCCAGACATGAGGGGCTCGCGCCGCTACGGCAGTTCCTGGACGAGATGTGGGCCGAATCGCTGGACCTCGCGCGTCGTGTTGCGGAGGGGAAGCGCGGGATGCCCGACGAACGACCAGCGACGGGATCACGCCGACCACCTGTATGCAGACCCCGGCGGGAACCGCCGCCCCCACGTCCGGGGCTGCCGCCTCGGACGGCCGGGCGACCGCGAGCCATGTGGCCCGTGATGCCGGTGCGGCTGGTGGTGTGCGTTCCCTGGCGTGTCCTGGTGGAGGCGTTGGGCGGCGGGCACGGTTGGTGAGGGTACGGCGGTGAGGGCACGGCTCGGCCGGTGAGGGCACGGCTCGGCTGGTGAGGGTACGGCTGGTTGGGCCGTACCCTCGTTGTGGGCCTTCAGGGTGGTTAGAGGGTGCCGCCGAAGCCGACCGGCCTGGCCTCGTCCTCACCGATCTCGACGAAACCGAGCGAGGCCACCGGCACGACCACGCGCCGGCCCTTGACGTCGGTGATGGCGAAGACGCCGCGATCTACCGACAGCGCGTTCCTGATCTCCTCTTCGACCTGCTCGGCGGAGAGGTCGGTCTCGACAACGAGTTCGCGGTGTACCGAGCGTACGCCGATCTTGACTTCCATCGTGGCTCCCTAGTCGACTGGGTTAGCGCTCGGTTCCATCGTCGCCGCTCGAAGGCCCGCAGGCGGTGAATGATCGCGCCCAGCGAACGGGTTATGCCGTACGCGGAAAACCGCTGATCCCGCGCCAGGCGAGCCGCGCCATGAGCTGCTCGGCGGCGTCCTTGGGGATCGAGCCCTGCGCGGTGACCCAGTAGCGGGCGCTCACCTCGGCCATGCCGACCAGGCCGACGCCGAGCAGGTGGGCCTCGTCGCTGGTGCAGCCGGTGTCCTCCTGGATGACCGCGCTGACCATCTCGGCGCACTCCTGCAGGGACCGCTCCACCCGCTGGCGCACGGGCGCGACGTTGCGCAGGTCGGACTCGAAGACCAGCCGGAACGCCTCCCCCTGCGTGGAGACGAAGTCGAAGAACGCGCTGAACGTGGCCTGCACCCGCAGCTTGTTCTCGTGGGTGGAGGCAAGGGCCTCGCGGCAGCGGTTGACCATGTCGTCGACGTGCAGGTCGAGCAGCGCGAGGTAGAGCTCCAGCTTGCCGGGGAAGTGCTGGTAGAGCACCGGCTTGCTGACCCCGGCCCGATCGGCGATCTCGTCCATGGCGGCCGCGTGGTAGCCGTTCTCCACGAACACTTCCTGCGCGGCGCTCAGCAGTTGCCGGCGTCGGGCCAGTCGGGGCAGCCGGGTGCCCCGGGGCTTCGCGTCCGGGGTTGCGGTCACGCGGGTCTCCATTGGTCTCTCAGCGAACTGTGCCGACATCCTACGTGCGGGTAGCCGACACCTCGGCGGTCATCGTCATACACGCTCGGTCTGGCGGGCGGCCCCTGCTCAGCGGTAGTCGTCGTCGTCGTAGTCCACGACGCGGTCCTGGTCGGCCGCGTCGGCGGGGTCGGCGTCGAGCGGAACCTCGCGGCGCGCCCCGGCGGTCTCCTGGCGGATCTCGCGATGCTGCTCGGCGGCGTCGGCCTCGGGCGTCTCCGGCGACAACTCCTCTTCCTCCTCCTCGTCGTAGACGTTCTCGTCCCCGCGGGTGTCCATCTCCGACATCTTCGGCCCCCCTCTTGGTGTGGACGGGTCCAGACTACGCCCGGCCGAAAAGGTCACCGTGCTTCTCCACTCTGGCCAGTACGTCAGGGGCGGTGAACACCAGATCCTCGGGGTGTGCACAGTCCTCGACCTCCTTCCACAGCAGCGGCGTCGAGACCGTCGGCCGTTCCCTGGCCCGCAGCGAGTACGGCGCCACGGTCGTCTTGGCCGGATTGTTCTGGCTCCAGTCGATGAACACCTTGCCCGGCCTGGCCTTCTTGGCCATGACGCTGACGATCTCCTTCGGGTGCTCCTTCTCCAGGACCTGGGCCAGCCTCTTGGCGTACGCGGACGGCTCCTCGCGGCAGTCCCAGTCGGCGTAGAGCTGCATGCCCTTGTTGCCGCTGGTCTTGGGCCTGGCGTCGAGCCCCTCGCCCTTCAGCACCTCGCGCAGCGTGAGCGCCACCCGGCAGCACTCCACGATGGTCGCCGGCGCGCCCGGGTCCAGGTCGAACACGAGCGTGTCGGGCGGCAGCGCGGCGCCGTCGTCGTCCACGCGCCACTGAGGCACGTGCAGTTCGAGCGCGGCCAGGTTGGCGTAGTAGGCGAGCGTCGGCAGGTCCTCCACGACGGCGAAGTCGATGCTCTCTCGGCCCTTGGTGCTGCCGGGGGCGGGCAGGTTGACCTTCCTGACCCAGTCGGGCGTGTGCTCGGGCGCGTTCTTCTCGAAGAAGAACTGGCCGGTGACGCCGTTGGGGTACCGCTTGACGGTCAGCGGCCGGCCGGCGAGGTGCGGCAGCAGGACGGGGGCCACGCGGCTGTAGTAGTCGATGACCTCGGCCTTGGTGAAGCCGATCTCCGGGTAGAGCACCTTGTCCAGGTTGCTCAGCGTCAGCTCGCGCCCGTCGACCCTGACCGGCACCTTCTTCACAGCGTCACCTCCGCGGGGAGCTTGTCGGCGCGCAGCCCGCGCCACACCGGATGTCTCAGCCGCAGCTCGTCGGTCCACATCGTGTAGCCCACCTCCCCGACGAGATCGGGCCTAACCCACCGATTTCTCCACGGGACGGCGTTCGTGAACGGGCTGCGCGGGATCTCCAGAGGTCGGAGCGCCTGGTGGAGGTCGTCCAGGATGGCGTCGGTGAACCCGGTTCCCACGTGGCCGACGTACGTCAGCCCTTCACCGGTGAAGACCCCCATGACGAGCGAGCCGATCCCGCCGGCCCTGTGGCCTTTGCCGGGCTTCCAGCCGCCGATCACGACGTCCCGCGTGCTGAGGTGCTTGACCTTGATCCACCACGGCGAGCGCACGCCCGGCCGGTACGGGGAGTCGAGGCGCTTGGCCACCACGCCCTCCAGGCCCTGCTCGCGCGTGGCGGTGAGCAGGTCGGAGTCCCCGGGGAAGTACGGGGGCGCGCCGACGTCCAGCTCGTCGAGGAGCGCGCGGCGGTCGCGGTAGGCCAGGTCGAACAGCGGCCGGCCGTCCAGGCAGAGCAGGTCGAAGGGCATGTACGTGACGGGGTAGAGCTCCAGCACGGCCGGTTCCGGGTCGGTCAGGTGCATACGGTGCTGGAGCCGGACGAAACTGGGCCTGCCGCGCCGGTCCAGCGCCACGACCTCGCCGTCGAGCACGGCGTTCTTGACCCCGAACCCCGAGATTTCGGGGTATCGCCGGGTGTACTCCACGCCGTGCCGTCCCGTCACCCTCAGGACGCCGTCGAGGTGCACGAGCGCGCGGATGCCGTCCCACTTGACCTCCAAGCCGTACCGGTCGCGATCGGAGGGTAGTTCCCCAGGTACGGCCAGCATTGGTTCAATCGGGTATGGCATTGGTTGCCCCATGACGGGTATGTGCCCATATGGTGAGCCCGCTACTGCTGAGGAGTGCCCATGCGCAGCATCTGGAAAGGTGCGATCTCCTTCGGGCTGGTCACCATCCCCGTAAAGCTCTACTCGGCCACCGAGCAGAAAGACGTCAGCTTCCACCAGGTCCACCGGGACGACGGCGGCCGCATCCGCTACAAGCGCGTGTGCACGGTCGACGGCGAGGAGGTCCCGTACGCGGACATCGCCAAGGGGTACGAGCTGGCCACGGGCGAGATGGTGGTGCTCACCGACGAGGACTTCGAGGACCTGCCGCTGAGCACGTCGCGCAGGATCGACGTCCTGCAGTTCACCCCGGCTGAGCAGATCGACCCCATCTACTTCGCCAAGTCGTACTACCTGGAGCCCGACGCGCAGGGCGCGAAGCCGTACGTGCTGTTGCGGGACGCCCTGGAGAGCTCGGGACAGGTGGCCGTGGTCAAGGTGGCGCTGCGGCAGCGGGAGTCGCTGGCCACCCTGCGCGTACGGGACGGGGTGTTCGTCCTGGAGACCATGTTGTGGCCGGACGAGATCCGCGCCCCCGACTTCGAGTTCCTGGAGGAGGACATCGAGGTCCGGGCCCAGGAGCTCAAGATGGCCGAGTCGCTGATCACCACCATGGAGTCGGACTTCGACCCGAGCGAGTACCACGACACGTACCGCGAGGCGTTGCAGCAGGTGATTGAGGCGAAGGTGGCGGGCAAGGAGGTCGTCGCGGCGCCCGAGGAGGAAGAGGCGGGGCCGGCGGTGGACCTCATGGCCGCCCTGCGCGCCAGCGTCGAGGCCGCGAAACGGGAGCGGACCGGGGAACCGGCCAAACCGAAGAAGGCGGCGGGCGGTGGCAAGTCCGCCAAGGCGTCGAAGGGGGCGGAGGAGGCCAAGGAGGAGGCCAAGGAGGAGAAGGCCCCGCCGAAGCGCAAGGCCCGCAAGTCCGCCTGAACCGCTCCGCTACGGCGGTTCGTGCGACGACTTACCCAGGACGTTCGAACCGGACACCGTGGCGAAGACCTGCTGCCCGCCGACCCGCGTGACCACCTCCGCCGGTCAGGCGCCCGTGCGTCCTGGTGCTGGGTATCCAGCGGGGTGCCGACGGCCATCCCCACGCTCAGGCCCGGCGTCACCCAAGGGGGAGACGCCGTTCACCGGCGACCTGGACCGCCATGGCGACGTAGGGCACCCCTCATCGCGCCGGTGACGAACCGCATGGCCGGATACAGCTGTGGACGGCGCCGAGGTGCGCACGAGGGCTGGTGAAGGCGACCGTTGCGGTGGGGGAGAGGGCGACGAGCCACCGATCCCAGCCCGGATGATCTCGTTGCGGAGGCCTGGCCACTTCCGGATCAAGGTGACCGATCGGGTTGCGTACAACGCCTGGCGGACCAGCCAGGTGCACTGGCGTGAGGCCATCACTGCGCGGGAGTTGGCGAGGCGGTTGGTCGGGTGAGATGGCCAACGTCAGGTTCGCGCTCGACAGCCGGGCGGCGCAGCGAGCGTGAGGCCGAGCAGATCGCGCTCATTGGCCGTGGACGGGAGTTTCCGGGTGGTCGACGTGCCGGAGTGGGTGAACGTATGCACCTACGTGCGCGGGCCGCAGGCCGGGCTCAGCGTCGCATTGGCAGGAGTCGCACTTTCCGCTCGGCCCGAAGGTGGCGCAGAAGGTCTGTCCTCTCACGGTGCGCCAGGGACGGCCGTCCGCGTTCCGGCTCACATAACGGCCATTAGCCGTAAAGCGGACATTGTCTTCAAATCACAATAAGCCGTGTCAATTACCTCCGGGTAAATCGGACGATCACCGACACGCTGTGCCGGTCAAGAGCCGGTGCCCGGGTTTCCGGGGCCCACTCCTTCTTGCTGGAAGCCCCCGCCAGGCGATCATGATAGATTCGGACATATCATGGCATATCAGTCAATAAATGTTTAATGCAAGCAATAAGGCTGTTAATGCATAGCAAAAAGGCGGCGGTTCTGTGTTGCCGTGCCCGCGTCCAGGAAATGACATTTCACGGATGGCTCGTCACAGGTCGTCCAAGGGCAGTTCCCTGGCAACCGGGGAGCGTTGAGAACGGGGCAACCAATCCTTTAGGGGGAAACGCAATGCCCAAGCTCAAGAGTATTCTCGCAGGCCTCGCCGTCAGCACGGCCATGGGCGGCGGTGTCGTGGCACTCGGTGCGGCGACCACCGCGACCAGCGCCGACGCCGCCACCAGCGCCGGTGTCGTCACGTCCACCAGCTTCCAGGCCGGCTGCTTCCGCAGGTCCCGGTGCGGTGGCTGGGGATGGGGCAACAACTGGGGCGGCTGGGGCGGCGGCTGGGGCTGGCGCCGTCACCACAACCGCGTGGGCAAGGTGAAGGTCACCATCCACAACCGCAACTTCAACCGCAACCGGGTGACGGACAACGAAACCACGCGCCCGACGGTCCGCGACCACGACCGCGACCACGACCGCGACTGGCGTTGACGGCGGACGGATCCGTCATCCTCATGAAGGCGGCGCCGCGCTGAATTCGACCATCGGGTACCGGGCTCGGAAAACGGTCTGAATTACGGCCCGGCGCGCCGGAGGGGTCATTCTCTCCGCGCCTTCGGAAATTCTGGTGAGGGCTTCACCGGCATCGGCCGGGGAGCCCTCACTTGCGTTTGCGTGCGAGTCGCCATGCGAATCTGTGCCTACCGGCAAAAGAGGACAATTGCGGTTTGCTGGCTATTCATGGGGATATATCAAGGTCATGGATGGCAGGCCCGGCAAGCCATACCGTCCACGTCGTTTCCTGGGAATCCGGAAGCGTCGAGAAACGGGGCATCCAAACCTTTAGGAGGAAACGCAATGCCCAAGCTCAAGAGTATTGTCGCAGGGCTCGCCATGAGCACGGCCCTGAGCGGCGGAGTGATCGCCCTCGGCGCGGCGACCACGACCACCAGCGCCGAAGCGGCTGCGAACGTCACCACCGGCGCGACCACCACCACTCTGTCGGGCTGCTTCCGCCGCTCGTGGTGCGGCGGCGGCTGGGGCTGGCGCAACAACTGGCGTCGCCACCGGCTCCCCAGGATCAAGATCATCATCGTCAACAGGAACCGGAACCGCGACGCGATCGCGCATGACGCTCGCCAGCGGGTTCGCGCTGACGACGAGCGTGAGTGGAGCTGACCGCAGGTTCTGAACCCGGGGCGCGAACCGCGATCGCGCAACTGAGTGCCCGCATCCCGCCGGACCCTCGTTCTCGTCGAGAACGGGCTCCTGGCAGGGAATGCGGGCACTCACTCGTTTCACCTTCTTGTCCGTACGGTCTTGGCGCGGGGTGACGGTCCTGTGCGGCGCCGAGAGGGCGGGCCGGCTCGGGAAGGACGTGGGACACGTCGAGTGCCCGCATCCGGGAGGCGATCCTCGCTCTCCGTCAAGAGAGCCGGTCGGCCGGATGCGGGCACTCCTCTACGTCGGCGTGGTCTCACCCCTCAGGCGGGCTCTCGCTGGGCGGGCCTTCCCCGGGTGAGGCCGCAGCCTAGTCGTCGTGGTGCTCGCGCTCGTCGTGCCGCTGCACGTTGGTGTTGTTGTGGTTGCTGTTGTGGTTGGAGTTGTGGATGACGACGCGGACCCGGGGTGCGTTGTTACGCCGCCAGCCCCAGCCGCCGCCGCGACCCCAGCCCCAGCCGCCGCGGGCCCAGCCCCAGCCGCCGCCGCAGCGGCGGTGGCAGCCGCCGCCCCAGCGGTTGCCCCAGCTGCGGCCCCAGCCGCCCCAGCCGCACCGGACCTCCCGGAAGCAGCCGGCCAGGGTGGCCGCGGTGGCCGAGCCGGTGACGCTGGCGGCGTTCGCGCCGGTGACGGTGGTCGCCGCGCCCGCGCTGACCACACCGCCGGTCAGCGCGGTGCCCATGGCGAGCCCTGCGATAACACTTTTGAGCTTGGGCATTGTGTTTCCCCCTAAAAGGATTGATTGCCCCGTACTCGACGCTCCGCGTAATCCGAGCCTTCTGAATTTCTGCGGAGCGGCGTGGATGCTCGCTAGCGAACATCCATGCCAGGGATATATCCGTCCGAATGCCCCACAAACGGACATTGTCCTCTCTTGTCCGACACTATGGAGCATCATGGTGCATAATCGGACATTTCGGACTGCCAGGGGTCATGGGTCCAGTATCAGGGGGAAGAGGGATCCCGCATTCAAGAGAGAACGCGGTGAGGGCTCCACCGGCAGAATGCCAGTGGAACGCAGTGAGGACCCACCGGCGGAATGCCGGTGGAACGCAGTGAGGGCCCCACCGGCAGAATGCCAGTGGAGCCCTCACCGGGAATTGCCGCGGTGACAGAGGAGAATGGATTCTCAGGCAGGACCGCAAGGTCCGGGTGCGGTCACTTCCTGAGAGCCCAGTACTCGCCGGTCGGATTCACTTCGCCGTGAAGAGCGACCATCCATGGATTACGGGCACCATTCCCCCGCGATCAGTCGTCGCGGTCGCCGCGCGCCCGGTGGTCCTCGCGCAGCTCGTTGCTGGTCCTCGTCTCGGTGTTGTCGTTCGTGTTCTCGTTGAAGATCTTGACGCAGACGCCGCCGCCGCGGTGGTGCCGGCGCCAGCCGCCACCCCAGCCGCCGCCCCAGCCCCAGCCGCCGCCGCCCCAGCCGCCGCCCCAGCCGTGGCGGTTGCGGTTGCAGCGGTGGTGGCGACGGTGCCACCAGCCGTGACCGTCCCCATCGCCCCAGCTGAGGGTCGTCGGGCTGGTGACGTTGTTGGCGGTGCTGGCGTTGGCGGTGGTCGTCGCGCCCAGGCTGACCACGCCGCCGGTCAGCGCGGTGCTGACGGCCAGACCTGCGATAACACTTTTGAGCTTGGGCATTGCGTTTTCCCCCTAAAGGATTGGTTGCCCCGTTCTCGACGTTCCCGAGAGGCCGGGAACCAGGTCTTGAACGACTAGCTGATGAGCCATCCGTGAAATGTCATTTCCGAGACAGAGCTACAGCAAACAGGAGTGGCCCTATTTTGCTATGCATTAGCAATCTTATTGCTTGCATTACAGCTCTATCGAATGAAATGCCATGATATGTCCGATTATGTACATATGACGGAGTGCCCATCACATCGGGTTCCGACAGCGTCGGCCGTGCTTTTCTCGGGAAATGACGGCATGGCCGTATACGCCGGAAGGCGGCGGCCATGCGGGTATCTACGGCTCGCAGGAAATGCTCGCCGGCACACCTGTGCGCCAGGCTGAGAAATGCTGGACGATGCTGTCGTCGGGATCGTTCGGGAAATGCCTTTACGCCTTCCCGATGGATTTCCAGTGACCACGACTTTCCGGCCGCTAACCAGGAGTGTCCGGTAGGTTGCGCACTGTATCCGTTCCTCATGGTTACCCGTATCGAACCTGGTAAACGGGGACAGACAGCTTTTGCCGCACACTTAAGCCCCCAAGAGATCCATTAGACATCTATGAGCGGAAATGTCGGGCCTGTCCCATGTCTGCCCGTCGGTGCGACCCCCTGTGTGCCCCGTATGTCCACTGCTGCTCTGATAGGTCGGCGAAGGTGGCGTCTGTACGGAATGCAGACCCGGCCTGAGCGCGCTGGTTATCGTGGAAGAGCGACAAGGAGGACGTATGACAGCGGTGGAGCCGGTCCCTCACTGGCCGGGACGCATGATCGGCCCGGTGCACGTGCGATCCACCCCCGACGGCGGCCCGGCCGAGCAGGCCGTGTTCGTCCACGGGCTGGCGGGTTCGGCCACCAACTGGACCGACCTCATGGACGAGCTCAAGGACACCGTCACCGGCCACGCCCTCGACCTGCCCGGCGCGGGCTTCTCCCCGGCGCCGCCGGACGGCGACTACACGGTGGCCGGCCACGCCGCGGCGGTGATCGGGCTGATGGAGCACACCGGCCCGGCCCACCTGTTCGGCAACTCGCTGGGCGGCGCGGTGGCGGTGCGCGTCGCCGCGACCAGGCCCGACCTGGTCCGCTCGCTCACCCTCGTCTCGCCCGCCCTGCCCGACCTGCTTCCCCGGTACGGCCCGGTCCGCGTGGCCGCCGCCGCCGTCCCGAGGGTGGGCGAGTGGTTCGCCGACAAGCTGCGCCTGCTCCCCGCCGAGCAGCGCATCAACGCCTCCTTCGCCATGGTCTGGGCGAACATGAACGCCGTCCACCCGGTACGCCTGGCCGACGCCGTGGAGGAGCAGCGCCGGCGCGACGACGTCCCGTACGCGGGGGAGGCCATGATCGGCTCGGCGCGGGGCATCGTGGCCGAGTACTTCCGGCGGGGCGAGGACAACCTGTGGCGCCAGGCGGCCAAGGTGGAGGCCCCGACGCTCATCGTCCACGGTCGGCACGACCGCCTGGTGCGCCCGGCCATGGCGGCGAAGGCGGCCCGTACGTTCCGGCAGGTCAGGCTCGTGCTGCTGCCGACGGCGGGGCACGTGGCGATGATGGAGATGCCCCGCGTGGTGGCGGCGGAGGCACGCCGTCTGATCGGTGAGACGAGATTGGGGAATGCCCCACTCGCCGAGTAGGTTTCAGCTAGAGATGTGACCCCCTGAAACGGGAGCGTAGAACGTGTCGTTGCCACCGCTGGTCGAGCCGGCCACAGAGCTGACCGTAGACGAAGTGCGCCGCTACTCGCGCCACCTGATCATCCCCGATGTCGGGATGGCCGGGCAGAAGCGGCTGAAGAACGCCAAGGTGCTGTGCGTGGGCGCCGGCGGCCTGGGCTCGCCCGCCCTGATGTACCTGGCCGCGGCGGGCGTCGGCACCCTCGGCATCATCGACTTCGACGTCGTCGATGAGTCCAACCTGCAGCGCCAGATCATCCACGGCCAGTCCGACGTGGGCAGGCTGAAGGCCGAGAGCGCCGCGGCGTCGGTCCGCGAGATCAACCCCCTGGTCGAGGTCGTCGTCCACAACGCGGCCCTGACCACCGAGAACGTCATGGAGATCTTCTCCGGCTACGACCTCATCGTCGACGGCACGGACAACTTCGCCACCCGCTACATGGTGAACGACGCCGCGGTGCTGCTCGGCAAGCCGTACGTCTGGGGCTCGATCTACCGCTTCGACGGCCAGGCCAGCGTGTTCTGGGCCGAGCACGGCCCCTGCTACCGCTGCCTCTACCCCGAGCCCCCGCCTCCCGGCATGGTGCCGTCGTGCGCCGAGGGCGGCGTGCTCGGCGTGCTGTGCGCGTCGATCGGCTCGATCCAGGTCAACGAGGCCATCAAGCTGCTGACGGGCATCGGCGACCCGCTCGTCGGCCGGCTGATGATTTACGACGCCCTGGAGATGAAGTACCGGGACGTCAAGGTCCGCAAGGACCCCGAGTGCGTGCTGTGCGGCAAGAACCCGACGGTCACCGAGCTGCTGGAGGACTACGAGGCGTTCTGCGGCGCGATCTCCGACGAGGCCGCGCAGGCCGCCAGCGGCTCCACGATCACCGCGCAGGAGCTCAAGTCCATGATGGACAAGGGCGACAACATCTACGTGGTCGACGTCCGCGAGCCCAACGAGTACGAGATCGTCTCCATCCCGGGCGCCACGCTGATCCCCAAGGGCGAGTTCCTCAACGGCTCGGCCCTGGAGAAGCTGCCCCAGGACAAGCGCATCGTGCTCCACTGCAAGTCGGGCGCGCGCTCGGCCGAGGCCCTCGCGATCGTCAAGAACGCGGGCTTCGCCGACGCGGTGCACGTCGGCGGCGGGGTGCTGAGCTGGGTCAAGACGGTCGACCCCAGCCTGCCCAGCTACTGAGGCGTTTTCCGGGGAACGTCCCGCCGAGGCGCTTAAGGTCGGTGTCGTGAACCACGCCCGCCCCTGGCCCACCCTGGTGGTGTCCTCCGCGCTGACCCTGGTCTGCGCGGTGGCCGCCGGGGTGGCCGGGAGCGCGGCGGGCACCGAGCTGACCCGCGGCCCGAGCGCGGCCGAGCTGCGCGCCGCCGCCACGCGCGAGGTCGCCGAACGCTGGCGCGCGTGGCCCGCCGGGCGCGTCTTCCCCGCGGCTCTGCCGTACGCGGCCGAGCAGGGCGGGCAGGAGCGGGCCGAGCGCATCGGCATCTCGCCGCACACCGGCTGCGGCGCCGGGTCCGTCGACGCGAAGGCGGTCAGGACGTTGCGCGAGGCGGGATGCAGGGGCGTGCTGCGGGCCACCTACATCGACGCGCTGCGCGGCGTGCTCGTCACCGTGGGCGTGGTGGCGCTGCCCGACGAGGCACGCGCGGTCCGGGCCAGGAGCGCGTTCGCCGACAACGGCAAGCCCGTGCCGGGGCTGCGGCCGCTGAGCTTCACGGGCACGGTCGCCGAACGCTTCACCCCCTCCATGCGGCAGGCCGGTTCGGTGCGCCAGGCGGGGCCGTACGTCGTGCTGACCACGGCGGGCCAGGTGGACGGGCGGCCCGCGACCACGTCCGGCGAGTCCCGTCCGGCGATCTTCGCCTTCGCCGCCGAGCTGTCCGAACGCGTGCTGCTCGACCTCAGCACGCCCCGGATGCCCGACTGCGCGGCCGAGGGATGGCGGTGCTGAGCCGGCGCGCCGCGAAGGCGCTGTCCGCCGCCCCCGCGGTCCTTCTCGCCATTCTTCCGGCAGCCCTGCCCGCCCACGCCGACGACGACGTGCGCCACGGCCAGCGGGCCGTGATCCAGACGCTCGACCTGCCCGCGGCCTGGCGCGTCACCAAGGGCTCGGGGGTCACGGTGGCCGTGCTCGACTCCGGGGTCGATCCGGCCCACCGCGACCTGGCCGGCTCGGTGACCGTGGGCCGCGACTTCACCGCGGGCGCCAACCCGCCGGGCGTCGCGCCGCCGCGGCTGCACGGCACGTACATGGCCTCCCTGATCGCCGGGCACGGCCACGGGCCGGGCGGCAGGAAGGGCGTCATCGGCGTCGCGCCCGAGGCCGGCGTCCTGTCGGTACGGGTCATCCTGGAGGACGAGGAGCCGGGGTTCGGCGCCTTCAACTCGGCCGAGCGCTTCGAGGACGTCGTGGCCAGAGGCATCCGCTACGCGGTCGACCAGGGCGCGGACGTCGTCAACATGTCGATCTCCAAGGAGCTCGCGACCCGGGAGGAACGGGCGGCCATCCGGTACGCCATCTCCAGGGGCGTCGTGCTGGTGGCCGCGGCCGGCAACGACGGCGACAGGAAGACCGCCGGCGACTTCGCGCCCTACTCCTACCCGGCGTCCTTCCCCGGCGTGGTGTCGGTGGGGGCGACCGACCGGCGGCTGCGCCGGGCCACGTTCTCCAACTGGAACTCCTCGGTGCTGGTGGCCGCGCCGGGCGTGGACATCATGGGCGCGGGGCCGGGCGACGAGTACTGGGTCGGCCGGGGCACCTCGCAGGCGACCGCGCTCGTCTCGGGGGTCGCCGCCCTCATCAAGGCGAGATATCCGCGGATGTCGCCGCCCTTGGTCGTCCAGGCGCTCGCCGACAGCGCCGACGACCGCCCGCCCGGCGGCTACGACACCGGCACCGGCTTCGGCGTCGTCAACGCCCGCAGGGCCCTGGCCGAGGCCG
Source organism: Nonomuraea sp. NPDC049624 (assembly GCF_040675255.1). Taxonomy (NCBI): domain Bacteria; kingdom Bacillati; phylum Actinomycetota; class Actinomycetes; order Streptosporangiales; family Streptosporangiaceae; genus Nonomuraea; species Nonomuraea sp. NPDC049624. Next base: position 275,011 of record NZ_JBFAOR010000011.1, read on the forward strand.
CCCGCCTGGCCACCCACACCGAGACCGCGACCGGCCCGCAGGCCCAGGACCCCGCCCGGCCCCTGGCGGGCGGCCCGGCCGGGCCCATCAGGGTCACCACGAGGGACCACCGGCGCGTGACGATCTACGCGGCCGTCGCCGCCGTCGCCGCCGGCGGGGCGCTGGCCTCGCTGGCGGTCATCTTCCTCCTGGTCAGACGCGTACGACGGGACCACGGCACACACGACGCATGATCCGCCTGCTAACGGGGACGAAATAGACACCGACCGAACGCGGGAACGAGGCCAGGGTGGTGAAGGCACGTAGGTCGACCTCAGGGCTACCGCGCGCCGGCGAGGCCACATCGGGACGCAGCAACCCGCTCGGGGCGTCGACCGGCCGCCGCTCACGCGTGCGCGCCTGGCCGGCGGCGAACTCCCGCACGCGCACCGCGGCCAGGGAACGCGCCGAGCTGGCGGCCCTCCAGCAGGGCGTGCGCTTTCGGCGCATCTTCGTCGTGCTGGTCGGCGCGGTCGTGGCCGTGTCGGCCCTCGTGGTGCTGCTGGGCACGATCGGGCTGCTCAACGAGACGCGCTCGCGCCCGCTGACCCCGGCCGAGCAGAACCAGTACAAGCAGGAGGAGATCGCCCGGCGCTGGCAGGCGTGGCCGGCCACGGGCGTCTTCCCCGAGGAGGTCAAGTACCTCGGCCTCGACCGCGCCCAGCAGTATGCCAGGCGGGTCGGCATCGCCCCCGAGACCGAGTGCGGCAAGGGCGTGGACGCCTCCGTCGCCGGGGTCCTCGACAGCCACGGGTGCGTCACGCTGCTGCGCGCCACGTACGTCGACCAGACCTCCACGTTCGTCATCACCGTCGGCGTGGCCGTGCTGAAGGACGAGGAGTCCAGGGTGTCGGCGGGCGAGCAGCTGGGCCAGGACGACCGGGTGGGCGTGCTGCCCGTGGCCTTCCCCGGCACCGTGACCGAACGTTTCGGCGCCGAGCAGCGCCAGCGCACCGGCTGGGTGGGCGCCGGGCCGTACATCGTCTTCTCCACCGCCGGGTACGCCGACGGGCGCACCAGGGCCGCCATCCCCCCGGAGGAGATCCTGCACAGCGAGCTCTGGCCGGCGGCCAAGTCGGTCGGCAACCAGATCGCCTATTTCCTGGCGGACCCGCCCAAGGTCCCGCCGTGCACCCAGGGGAACGTGTGCTGACCGCCGTACGCGCGCTCGCGGCCACGTTGCTCGTCCTCGTCGGGCCCACGGCCGCCCCGGTCAGGGACCAGCAGCAATGGGTGCTGGACGCGCTCAACGTCGAGCAGGCGTGGAACGTGACCAAGGGCGAGGGCGTCACGGTCGCCGTCGTGGACAGCGCGGTGGACACCGGGATCAAGGAGCTGAAGGGCCGCGTCACGATAGGTCCGGACATGAGCTCGGGCACGGTGGCCCGCGAGGTCAGCCCGGGGCGGCACGGCACCGCCATGGCCGCGCTGATCGCCGGTTCCGGCGCGGGCGGCGGGCTGATCGGCGTCGCGCCCGGGGCGCGCATCCTGTCGCTGCCCCTGGCCACCGACGACGAGCCGGCCTTCGACCTGCTGCCGCCCACGGACCTCCAGTCGCCCGAGAGCTCGCTGGCCCGCGCCCTGCGCTACGCCGCCAACCACGGCGCCCAGGTCGTCAGCATGTCGATCGGCTCCTACGGGCCGGTCAGGTCCGAGCGGGAGGCGGTGTCGTACGCGCTGAGCAAGGGCGTGGTGCTGGTGGCCGCCGTCGGCAACGACGGCCAGACGCCCTACGCCAAGGAGAAGGGCACCTCGTTCTGGAGTTTCCCGGCCGGCTACTCGGGCGTGATCGGCGTCGGCGCGACCGACAAGCAGGGCAGGAAGGCCACGTTCAGCAGCGACAACCTGTCGGTCCTCGTCGGCGCGCCCGGCGTGCAGGTGCCCGTCGTCAAGCGGCCCAGCGGGTACGAGCTGTCCGACGGCACCAGCTCGGCCGCCGCGCTCGTGGCCGGCGTGGCCGCGCTGATCAAGTCGCGCTTCCCCGGCCTGCCGCCCGAGCAGGTGGCCCAGGCGCTGGCCTCCAGCGCGCGGGGCCGTCCGGCCGCGGGCTACGACGACAACACCGGGTTCGGCGTGGTGGACGCCGGGGCCGCGCTCAACGCCGCCGAGCGTCTGGCCGGTCAGCGGCGCAGCGTGACCGCGCCCGGAAAGGAGCACTTCGGCCGGGGCGAGGACTCACCGGTGCCGACCCGTCCGGGGGCCGATCCGTGGCGGTTGTGGCTGTATGGAGGGGGTGTGCTGGTCGCGCTGGTGACGTTCTGCGGGGCGATCATCGTTCTCAATCAGCGCAAGGAGTGATGAACCGCTCGTACTTCGTCCGCGTGGACGGTAAAGATCCGCTATGGTCGCGCGTCATGGGATACGAGCTGCGGGTGGTGCGCGAGTCGCCACTCGCCTTCGCGGAGCTCGCGAAGGCCATCGCGCCGGCCGGTTTCGAGCTGCGCGGATCTGAGGAGATCGTGGCCGGCCACGACGGCGGCCGGCACGCGGTGGCGCGCTGGCAGGGCCAGGTCGTGGGCGAGCCCGGCTCCGACTGGCAGGTGGCCCAGCTCCTGCGGCTGTCGGCCGCACTCGGCGCCCGCCTGGTGGGCGAGGACGGCGAGCTCTACGCGCTGCGCGACGGCGTGATCGAGGTCCTGTCCGGCGGCACGGTGATGGAGATCGGCAAGTTCGACGAGATCATCGACGCGGGCCCGGCCGCATGGACCCCCTGAACCCCTTCGCCGAGCGGGTGCTCGACCTGGTCGAACGCATCCCGCCCGGCAAGGTCATGGCCTACGGCGACATCGCCGAATACCTGGGCGAGGGCGGCCCCCGCCAGGTGGGCAAGGTGATGTCCACCTGGGGTGGCGGCGTTCCGTGGTGGCGGGTGGTGCACGCCGACGGCAGCGGCGCCGCCCCCGACCACCTGCGACGATGCCTGGCCCACTGGCGCGAGGAGGGCACCCCGCTGCGCGGCGAACGGGTGGACATGAGCAGGGCGCGCTGGGACGGGCGTTCAGCCGATTTTCAGTAAGGGTCCTGACCTGCGGTTTCGCTGTTGAGGCGATTCTGTGACATGTGACTCCCATTACCATGGGCTGAACACTGACAGGCCCGAAAGGCGGTGCCTCCACGATGGCCACCGGCGTCACAGCCCAGCGCCACAGCGGCGACACGCTCGCCGACCGCCTCAAGGTCGTCCAGGATCTCTGTGATCGTGGCGAGCCTCTTGAGGCGGTCATGCGTGCCGTCGGGCCCGGCGGCCGCGACGCGGCGTTCGACACCGAGGTGCTCAGCGGGCCTCTGGGGTCGCGCATCGACCTCGCGGTCAAGCGCGGCCCGGCCCGGCGCCGCGAGCTGCTCACCCTGATCCGCCCCTACCTGGCCGGCGTGGCCGCGGAGGTCAAGCGCGACCTGCCCGTCGCCCGCCGCGTCATCTGCCACCTGATCGAGCACCGTCCCGACGACGAGCTGGTCGACGGCGAGACGCTGGTCAAGGTCGTCACCGCGGCGGCCGAGCCGTCCAAGCGCATCCGCAAGGGCCTGAGCTGGTACGCCGACCTGCCCTTCCGCGACGAGCTGCCGCCCGGCCTCTACCGGCTGCGCCGCGCCGACATGGTGCCGGTGACCCACATCGACGACATCGTGTGGGTCGACGGCAGGCTGCGCGTCACCGGCTTCGCCTACCTGGCCGGGCTGTCGGTGCGCAGCCGCAGGTTCAACTGGGCGACCGTGGTGCTGCGCGGGCCGCGCTGGCTGCCGCCGATCCGCATGCGCACCAAGCGGGTGCTCGCCCCCGAGGCCACCCACGGCGCGCGCGAGCCCGGCTGCAACTACGACTGGTCCGGCTTCACCGCCGAGCTGAGCCCGTGGCCGCTGCGCTGGCGCGGGGCCGTGCGCGGCATGGTGCACGCCGTGCGGCGGCGGTTGCGCCACCGTCCGGGGGTGCCCGACGCGACGACCTGGCGGGCCGAGATCGTCTTCTGGAGCCGTGGCGCGCGGGCGACCGGCCTGCTGCGCGGCTCTGCCATCGGCCGGCCCGAGCGTCCGGCCGGCCTCAAGCTGAAGCCCGGCTGGTGGGTGCGTCCGGTCTGGACGTCCGACCGCGCGTTGCAGGTCGTGCTCCAGCCCAACAGGGCCGAGCTCACCGGCGTGTCCGTCCAGGACGAACGCCTCGACCTCAAGATCTTCCTGCCCGGCCGCAGCGTGACCAAGGGCCACGCCAGGCTGGGCGGCCACCGCATCGCCGCCGACTTCACGCCGTCCGGCGGCGGCACCGAGGTGTCGATCGGGCTCGCCGTGCCCGCGCTGCTCCAGGAGAAGGACGGCCGGCGGCTGTGGGTCGAGCCCAAGGGCGACCCGGCGGCCTCCGTCATGCTCGCCGACCTGGTCGAGACGCGCACTCCGGTGGGCGACCGGGAGATCACCGTGCTCGGCGACCGGCGCGACCGCGTCGTGGTCTCCGCCCACCGCATCCGCCCGGTGATCACCTCCGCCGTCTGGGAGGGCTCCACGCTGGTCCTGCGCGGCGACTACCCCGACGCGCCCGGCCCCCGGGTGCTGACGTTGCGCCACCGGTCCGGGCTGTCGTACTCGCTGCCCATGGAGCGGTCGGGCGACGACTTCTCCGTCCGGGTGACGCCCTCGTCCATGGACCGCTTCGGCGAGTCCGTGCCGCTGGCCTCGGGCACCTGGAACATGTCCTTCCGGCATCCGTCGGGCGAGATCGTGCCGTTCCGGATGGACCACGCCGCCCTGCCGGGGCTCGACGAGGATCCGCGTACGGTCGACGGCCGGGCGTACCGGATGATCTCCACCCGGTTCGACGTGCCGGTGATCACGGTCGAGGAGGGGCGTCCCAACGACGAGCGGGGCGTGGCCGGCACCCACGTGCTGCGCCGCGTCTTCTACCCGGCCCAGCGCACCGAGCCGCTGCACGGCGCGACCGTCTACGTCGTCAACGACGGCCGGCTCTACGCCGACAGCGTGCGCGCCATCTACGAGGAGCGGCTGCGCAGGGGCGACGACCGCGAGCACATCTGGATCGTCAAGGACGCCGCCTTCGTGCCGCCGGGCGGCGCGCGGGCGGTCCGGGCGGGCAGCCGCGAGCACCACGCCGCGCTGGCCCGCTCCAGTCACATCGTCACCAACTCGTTCCTGCCCGCCTGGTTCCGCGCCCGCGAGGACCAGGTCGTGCTGCAGACCTGGCACGGCACCCCGGCCAAGCGCATCGGCAACGACCAGCCGCACATGGCCCGCGACCCCCGTCCACCGATCTGGTACCGGCAGGCGGCCGAGGTGCGCGGCTGGGACCTGCTGCTGTCGCAGTCGCCGTGGGCCACCACGGTGCTGCGCCGGGCCTTCGGCTACAAGGGCGAGATCCTGGAGAGCGGCCTGCCCAGGAACGACGTGCTCAACTCGCCCGAGCGCGAGGTCAGGGCCGCCGCGGTCCGCGAGCGGCTCGGGCTGGCCGAGGGCAAGCGGGTGGTGCTCTACGCCCCGACCTGGCGCGACTACGACCGCAAGAACGCCATGGTCAAGCTCGACCTGGCCAAGGCCCGCGAGGCCCTGGGCGCCGACCACGAGATCCTGGTACGCGCCCATCCGATGCAGGCCATGCCCGCCGTCCCCGACATCGCCCACGACGTCACGACTTATCCGGACATGGCGGATCTGCTGCTGGTCACCGACGTCCTCGTGACCGACTACTCCTCGGTCATGTTCGACTTCGCCGCCACCGGCCGGCCCATCGTCTTCTACGGCTACGACCTGGCGAAGTACTCCTCCAAGCGGGGGCTCTACCTCGACCTGCCCGAGCAGGCGCCCGGCCCGGTGCTGCCGACGTCGGCCGAGGTGATCGACGCGCTGCGCTCCATCGACGAGGTGGCCGCCGCGTACGCCGACCGCTACGAGGCCTTCCGGGCCACGTACGCGCCCAAGGACGACGGCAAGGCGACGGCCCGCGTGGTCGACCACCTGTTCTCCTGAGGGCGCGGCCTCACAGGTCGATCGGCAGGTCCGACAGCATGAAGGGCTTGCCGGGCGCGTGACCGAGGGGGCGCGGCGCGGCCGGAAGGCGCTCGACGAGCAGGAGGAGCAGCGCCGACAGGGTCGTGGCGCACACGATCTCGCCGGCCTCGATCAGGCGCCGGACGCTCGACAGGTGCACCCACTCGATGCGCTCGGCCTCCCACGGGTCGCTGGGCGGGCCGATGTGGGTGGCCGCGTCGGCCCGGTAGATGTGGTTGAGGCTGTCGGTGAAGCCGTTGGTGGGCTGGACCGACAGCAGCGGGCGCAGCGGCCCCGGACGCCAGCCGGTCTCCTCCTCGACCTCGCGGGCGGCCGCGGCCATCGGCATCTCGCCCTCGTCGACCTGGCCGAGCGGGACCTCCCAGCCCCAGCTGTCGGTGATGAAGCGGTGGCGCCAGATCAGCAACACCCGGTCTGCGTCGTCGGTGACGACCGCGCCCGCGGCCGGCGCGGTGCGGACCAGCCGGTGATCGAGGTGCCGCCCGTCGGGCAACTCCACATCCGCGATCCGGATGTCCAGCCACTGGTCGGCGTAGAGCGACGTCTCGGAGTGGACCTGCCAGCGCATGTGACCAACCCCCTAGCGAAGGCGCGGGTATCAACCCAACGTTACAAGAGACAACGCTGCGTGTGTGGGGCAATCGTGCGGATCGTCGCATCGCCGCAGGCAGCGCGACGCCCAGGGCGAAACTATGGCCTCGGCGTGTCGCACGATATTCGGATATTTGCCTCGATACCGTAGGCGGATCGCGCGGGAGAGCGGGCAAGTCGGCACGATCTGTCCGTGTGGTCTGGTGGAATCTAGTGCTGTGAGTGGTCAGACCTGGCGGTTGGTGCGGCGTGGCAGCGGAGGCCCTGTCGAGCCTCCTGTGCTGGATGAACACCAGCGTGCCGTGGTCGAGCACCGGAGCGGCCCGCTCCTCGTCCTCGCGGGGCCCGGCACGGGCAAGACGACGACGATCGTCGAGAGCGTGGTCGAGCGTATCGAACGGCGCGGGGCCGACCCCGAACGGGTGCTCATCCTCACCTTCAGCCGCAAGGCCGCCGAGGAGCTGCGCCAGCGCGTCACCGGCCGGCTGCGGCGCACCACCCGCTCGCCCCTGGCGCTGACCTTCCACTCCTACGCCTACGCGCTCCTGCGCCGCGAGTCCGTGCTGGAGGGCAAGGCGCCGCCGCGCCTGCTGACCGGCCCCGAGCAGCTTCTGGAGATCCGCCGGCTGCTCCACGGCGAGCTGGAGAACGGCGCGCTCGACTGGCCGCCGTCGCTGCGCGAGGCGCTCAAGACCCGCGGCTTCGCCGAGGAGGTGCGCGACTTCCTGTCCAGGGCCGCCGAGCGCGGCCTCGACGGCGAGCGGCTGGTCGCGCTCGGCCGGCTGCACGGCAGGAGCGACTGGATCGCCACCGGCCGGTTCTACGAGCGCTACCAGGACCGGTTCGACCTCGACCCCGAGGAGACCTACGACTACGCCGAGCTGATCGGGGCCGCCTCGGCGCTGCTGACCAGGCCCGAGGTGCGCGAGCGCGAGCGGGCCGCCCACGACGTGGTGTTCGTCGACGAGTACCAGGACACCGACCCGGCCCAGGAGTACCTGCTCGACCAGCTCGCCGGCGACGGGCGCGACCTCGTCGCGGTGGGCGACCCCGACCAGTCGATCTACGGGTTCCGGGGCGCCGACGTCCAGGGGATCATGAAGTTCCCCGAGCGGTTCAGGACGCTCGACGGGCGCGAGGCGCCGGTGGTGGCGCTGCGCGTGTGCCGCAGGAGCGGGGCCGACCTGCTGGAGGCCTCGCGCCGGGTCGCCGCCCGCCTGCCGATCGCCCCGGCCCCCGACCACGACCAGCGGCACGGCCACCGCGACCTGGTCCCGGCGGCCGGCGCCGAGCCCGGTGACGTGCGCGTCCTGCTGGCCGACAGCACCAGCCAGGAGGCCGCGATCGTCGCCGACACGCTGCGGCGGGCGCACCTGATCGAGGGGGTGCCCTGGCACCGCATGGCGGTGCTGGTGCGCTCGGCCAAGCGCCAGGTGCCGCTGCTGCGGCGGGCGCTGGTCAACGCCGGGGTGCCGACGATGATCGCCGGTGACGAGGTGCCGATCGCCCAGGAGCCGGGCGTGCGGCCGCTGCTCACGATGTTGCGGGTGGCGCTCGATCCGGCGCAGCTCGACGAGGGGGTGGCCGAGGAGCTGCTGACCGGCCCGCTCGGCGGCACGGACATGATCGGCGTACGCCGCCTGCGCCGGGCGCTCAAGATAGCCGAGAACGAGGCGCTCGCGGCCGAGGAGAGGCCGGCCACCGAGAAGGAGCCCGCCGCCGAGGAGAAGCCGGCCGCGGAGGAACCCCTTGCGGAGAAGCCGGCCGCCGAGGAGGACCCGGTCGCGGAGGAGGAGCCGGTCGCCGGGAAGGCCGGGGCGCGGTCGTCCGGCGAGCTGCTGGTGGCGGCGATCCAGGACGCCCGCGAGCTCACCCGCGTCGAGCCGCACGTCGCCCTCCCCGCCGAACGCGTCGCCAAGCTGCTCGCCGCCGCCCGCGAGGCCGCCGCGCAGGAGGGCACCGCCGAAGACCTCCTGTGGGCCGTGTGGCACGCCAGCGGCCTGGGCGGGCGCTGGACCGAGCAGAGCCTGTCCGGCGGCTCCCGCGGCGCGCAGGCCGACCGCGACCTCGACGCGGTGGTGGCGCTGTTCGACCACGCCGCCAAGTTCGTCGACCGCATGCCCAAGGCGGGCCCCGAGGTGTTTCTCGACAACCTGGCCGCCCAGGAGATCCCGGGCGACACGCTGGCCGACCGCGCGCCCGACGGCGACGCGGTGCGGGTGCTGACGGCCCACCGCTCCAAGGGCCTCGAATGGGACATCGTGGTCGTGGCGGGCGTCCAGGAGGGGGTCTGGCCCGACCTGCGGCTGCGCGGGTCGTTGCTGGGCGCCGACGACCTGGTGGAGGTGGTCGAGGGCGCCGAGCCGAGCGCCGCGTCCCTGGCCTCCAAGCTGCTGGCCGAGGAGCGGCGGCTGTTCTACGTCGCGGCCACGCGGGCCAGGCGGCGGCTGGTGGTCACGGCGGTCGGCGGCGAGGACACCGACGAGCGGCCCTCCCGGTTCCTGTCGGAGCTGATGCCAGGCGAGGTCGAGTCAGCCACGGTCGACGACCGGGCGCGCTGGCTGACCATGTCGGCGCTGGTGGCCGACCTCCGCAGCGCGGTGACCGACCCCACCAAACCGGCCAAGGTCCGGCAGCGCGCCGCGCGGCAGCTCGCCCGCCTGGCCGCCGCCGGGGTCCAGGGCGCCCACCCCAACGACTGGTACGCCCTCACCCCCATCACCGACGACCGCCCGCTGAGCTGGCCGGACAACATCGTCAACATCTCCCCGTCCGCGGTCGAGAGCTTCACCAAGTGCGGCCTGCGCTGGCTCCTGGAGACGGCGGTCGGAGCCGCGGGCACCAGCACCGCCCAGGGCCTCGGCAACGTCATCCACGCGCTGGCCATGCTGGCCGCTACCGACCTGCCCGGCGAGGACGCCCTGGGCGACCGGCTCGACCAGGTCTGGAACGAGCTCGACTTCGGCGGCGTCTGGTACAACCGCAAGCAGCGCCAGGTCGCCGAGCAGATGATCGGCAAGTTCCTGCGCTGGCAGAAGGACAACCCGCGCGAGCTGGTCGCCATCGAGGAGTCGTTCGTCGCCACGGTCTCCGAGGGCGTGCAGATCAAGGGCCGGGTCGACCGGGTCGAGCGCGACGACGACGGCCGCGCGGTGATCATCGACCTGAAGACCGGCGGCTCCAAGCCCAGGGCGGGCGAGCTCGACCGCCATCCGCAGCTCGGCGTCTACCAGCTCGCCGCGCTGCTCGGCGCGTTCGCCCGGCACGGCATGACCGAGCCCGGCGGCGCCGCGCTGGTCCAGCTCGGCAAGGCGGCCGGCAAGAACGCCGCCACCGAGCAGCGGCAGGGCGCGCTGGCCGACGACAAGAACCCCGGCTGGGCCGCCGACCTGGTCGACACCGTCGCCACGGGCATGTCGGGCCCGTTCTTCCAGGCCAAGGTGAACGACGGCTGCCGCACGTGCGCGGCGCGGGCGAGCTGCCCGGTCAACGACAACGGGGGCCAGGTGTGCTGAACCCGGTCGAACTGGCCGACAAGCTCGGCATCCTGCCGCCGACGAGCGAGCAGGCCGCGGTCATCGAGGCGCCGCTCGAACCGATGGTCGTCATGGCGGGCGCGGGCTCGGGCAAGAGCGAGACGATGGCCGGGCGGGTGGTCTGGCTGGTGGCCAACGGCCTGGTCAAACCGGAGAACGTGCTGGGGCTGACGTTCACCCGCAAGGCCGCGGCCGAGCTGGCCGTCCGGGTCAGGGAGCGCCTGGCCGGGCTCGCCGAGGCGGGCCTGGTCGCGCCCGGCGCGCTCGACAACGAGCCGACCGTCTCCACCTACCACGCCTACGCCGCCCGCCTGGTCACCGACCACGCCCTGCGCGAGGCGCTCGAACCCACCATGCGCCTGGTCACCCCGGCGGTGTCGTGGCAGCTCGCCTCGCGCGTGGTGGCCCTGTACGACGGGCCGATGGACAAGATCGAGCTGGGCCCGCCCTCGGTCACCGCCGCCCTGCTGGAACTCGCCGGCGAGCTGTCGGAGCACCTGCGCGCGCCCGCCGACGTACGGCGGGTGGGGGAGTGGCTGGAGGCCCGGCTGGCCGCGCTGCCCGGCCGCACGACCGTGGCGCAGCGCAAGCCGGTCGGCGTGCACGCGGCCAGGGAGCAGCTGCTGCCGCTGGTGGAGGCGTACGAACGGCTCAAGCGCCGCCGCGAGGTCATCGACTACGGCGACCAGATGTCGCTGGCCGCCCGGATCGCCGCCAACCACAAGGAAGTGGGCGAGATCGAACGGTCCCGCTACTCCGTGGTCCTGCTCGACGAATACCAGGACACCAGCCACGCCCAGCTCGTCCTGCTGCGCTCGCTCTACGGCGGCGGCCATCCGGTCACCGCCGTCGGCGACCCCTGCCAGTCCATCTACGGCTGGCGCGGCGCCTCGGCGGGCAACCTGCGCCGCTTCCCCCGCGACTTCCGCACCCGCGCCGGCGAGGAGGCGCCGGTCCGCCAGCTCAGCGTCAGCTTCCGCAACGGCGACCGGGTGCTCGACGTCGCCGCCCGCGTCCAGCTCCCGCTGCGCATGGAGGCCCGCGAGGTGCCCGTGCTGGTGCCGGGGCCCAACCGGGTCGACCGGGGCCGCGTCACCTGCGCCTTCCACGAGACCGCCGAGGACGAGGCGAAGTGGATCGCCGACGGCGTGGCCAGGATCCTCGGCCAGGAGACCGCCCCCGACGGCCTGCCCTGGGGCGAGAAGGAACGCAAGAAGACGCTCGCCGTCCAGCCCCAGGACGTCGCGATCCTGGCCCGCAAACGCTCCCAGTTCCCCGCACTGCGCAAGGCGCTGGAGGACCGCGACATCCCGGTCGAGGTGGTCGGGCTGGGCGGCCTGCTGACCGTGCCCGAGGTCAGCGACATCGTGGCGACCCTGCGCGTGCTCTACGACGCCACCGCCGGCGACGCGCTGGCCAGGCTGCTGGCCGGGCCGCGCTGGCGGGTCGGGCCGGCCGACCTGCGGGTGCTGGGGGAGCACGCCAGGGAGCTGGCCCGCGAGCTGAGCGAGAGCCACCGCGCCGACGACCCGCTCGACCAGGTGGTCGCCGACCTGGCCGAGGAGCGCGGCAGCCTGGTCGACGCGCTCGACGAGCTGCCCGACCGGCCCGAGTGGCTGGAGTCGTTCTCGCCGCTGGCCCGCACCCGGCTGGTCGCGCTCGCCCAGGAGCTGCGCAGCCTGCGCGGCCACACCGCCCAGCCGCTGCCCGACCTGGTCACCGAGATCGAACGCCGGCTCGGCCTGGACATCGAGGTGGCCGCCCGCAGCGGCACGGCCGGCGCGTTCGCCGCGCGGGCCGACCTCGACGCCTTCATCGACGCGGCCGCCAGGTTCGCCGGCGACGCCGAGGACCCGACGCTGGGCGCGTTCCTGGCCTACCTCCAGGCCGCCGAGAGCGAGGAGTTCGGGCTGGAGGCGGGCCGGGTCGGCGAGAGCAACAGCGTCAAGCTGATGACCGTCCACGCCTCCAAGGGGCTGGAGTGGCCGATCGTGGTCGTGCCCGGCCTGTCGCAGCTGCTCAGCTCGAAGGGCACGATCGCCACGGGCAGCGTGTTCCCGGCCACGCCGGTGATGAACAGCCGCTGGACCGACAATCCGCGCAAGCTGCCCTACCCGCTGCGCGGCGACGCCGCCGACCTGCCCCGGCTGGGCGGGCTGAGCAAGGAGGAGCTGGCCGCCTTCGACGAGCAGTGCCGGGAGCGCGACCTGATGGAGGAGCGGCGGCTGGCGTACGTCGCCGTCACCCGGGCCCACTACCACCTCATCGCCTCCGGCTACCGCTGGGGCAGCGCCACCAAGCCGCTGGAGCCGTCGGAGTTCCTGCTGGAGATCCGCGACACGGCCGACCGGGTGTCCTACTGGGCCGGCGACCTCGCCGAGGGCGCGACGAACCCGCTGCTCGCCGAGCCGGCCGAGGCCGTCTGGCCGGTCACCCCCGAGGGCCTGCGCTACGAGTCGGTGCTCGACGGCGCCCGGCTGGTCGAGGACGCCCTGGCCGGCAACCTGGCCGACGAGGACGACGAGCCGCTGCGCCCGTTCGAGGAGGAGCGCCTGCGCGCCTGGGAGCGCGACACCGACCTGCTGCTGCGCGAGCGCGAGCTGAACCGGCGCAGACCGGCGACCGTCGTCGAGCTGCCGGCCAAGCTGACCGTATCGTCGCTGGTCACGCTGGCCACCGACCCGGCCGAGCTGGCCCGCAGGATCCGCCGTCCGGTGCCGCGCAAGCCCGCGCCGCTGGCCCGCCGGGGCACGTCGTTCCACAAGTGGCTGGAGAGCCGGTGGGACCAGCAGCGGCTGATCGACGACTTCGACCTCGACCCGCTGGAGGAGCTGGAGGAGGCCGACGTGCGGCTGGCCGAGCTGCAGGAGCGGTTCGAGGAGAGCGAGTGGGCCGACCGGCGGCCGGTCGACCTGGAGGTGCCGTTCGAGACCATGATCACCGACCGGCTCGTGCGCGGGCGGATGGACGCCGTCTTCGAGCTGCCCGACGGCGGCTACGAGGTGGTCGACTGGAAGACCGGCGTCCCGCCCAGGGGGAAGGCGGCCCGCACGGCCTCGGTGCAGCTCGCCGCGTACCGGCTGGCCTGGTCCCATCTGGCCGGGGTGCCGCTGGAGAAGGTGAGCGCGGCCTTCCACTACGTCCGGGCCAACAAGACCGTGCGGCCGGTCAACCTGCTCGACGCCGACGGGCTGGTCGCGCTCGTCGAGGCGGTGCCGGCGTCAGAGTCCTAGGTGGTGGAAGGCGGGGCGGGGGTGCATGAGGAAGTCGTGGTGGGAGATGTTCCAGGCGTAGGCGCCGGCCATGCCGAACACCACCCGGTCCCCTGCCCGCACCGAGGTCACCACGTTCCGGGCGAAGACGTCCTTGGGGGTGCACAGCTGGCCCGTGAACGTCACGGGCTCCCCGGCGACCCCTGGCCCGCCGCCGGTGGGCAGGACCGTGAACGGCTGGTCGTGGCCCTTGGCCACCGGCGTGCGCAGGTGGTGCGTCCCGCCCAGGACGATCGCGTACGCCCGGCCGCGCACCCGCTTCACGTCCACGACCTCGGTGACGTAGTGGCCGCAGTAGGCGGTGAGCGACCTGCCCGGCTCGACCCGCAGCCGCCGCCCGCCCCGCAGCGCGGCCAGGCCGGTGCCGTAGGCCGCCCAGTCGAAGCGTTCGCCCGACGTGTACGACACCGCCATGCCCCCGCCCAGGTTGACCTCCCGGTGCCCTGTCCTCAGCAGGGCCCCCGCCAGCCGGAGCAGCTGGGCGGCGTCCAGGCCGCTGGCCAGGTGGGCGTGCAGGCCGCGCAGCCGTACGCGGCGGGTGAACAGCGGCAGGCACTCGGCCAGCCCCGCCTCGTCCATGCCGAAGGGGCCGTCCATCGTGAGCGCGGCCCCCTCGACCGGCAGGTCCGGGTTGGCCCGCAGCAGCACGTCCGCCTCCAGCCCGGTCGCGAGCAGGCGGCGCAGCTCGTACGGCGACTCCACGTGCAGGCGATGGTGCGGCAGGCGCAGCTCGGCGTCGGTCTTGCCGGGCCCGCCGAGCGCCAGCCGCGCGCCCGGGAACAGCGCGGAGACGTGCGCGTGCTCGCCCGCCGACGACACCTCGAACCCGTCCACGTGCCGGGCCAGCACCCGCAGCAGCTCGGCGTCGGGGTTGGCCTTGACCGCGTAGTACAGCTCGACCTCGCCCAGCGCCGCGCGCACCGACGCGGCGTGCTCGTCGAGCGCGGGCAGGTCGTAGAGGTAGGCGGGCAAGGCCGGCAGCCGCGCGGCGGCCTCCAGCACCCGGTTCGCGGGCTCGCGCTCCAGCGCGGGGGCCGGTTCGCGCTTCTGGACGCCGCTCATGCGAGCGGGTTCGCGATCGGGACGTAACCGGCGTCGCGGTCGGCCGCCCTGGCCCACCGCACGCGCAGGTTCGCCTTGGCGGGCAGCGGCGCCCCGGCCAGCAGGTCGCGCAGCGGGAGCGGCTGCCCGAGCTCGGCGGCCTGGCGGGCGAGCAGGTCGCGGGCGGCCCGCCACAACGCGCGCAGCAGCTCGTCGTCGGGGCCCGCCAGGGTGGCGGCGATCTCGGTGAGGTGGTTGACGAACAGACAGTAGACGACGCGGGCCCAGCCGCGCGCCGGGTCGTGGGTGAGCGCGGCGGCCACGGCCGGGTGCAGCCCGCCCAGGTCGTGGCGGCCCGCGACGAGCTTGACGCCCTCCAGGTCGCGGAAGATCGCCTGGACGGGCCGGCCGGCGGCGTCCAGGCCGACGAGCACGTTCTGCAGGTGGGGTTCCAGGACGACGCCGTGGCTGACGTACAGGTCCACGACCGGCAGCGCGACCGCCGACACGTACGCCGTCCACCAGGCCAGAGGGTCGGCCGGGGCGGCGTCCAGGGCGAGGGCGGCGGCGAGGACCGGGGTGACGCCGGGGTCGCAGGCCGTCCACGGGCTCGCCCGGACGATCACGCCCAGGCCCTCGCGCTGCCCGAGTGCCGTGCGGTAGCCCGGTTCGGGCAGCCAGCGGACGGCCGGGTGCCGGGCCGCGACCTCGGCGATCAGCGGGGCCAGCCGGGAGGTGAGCTCGACCGCCCCGGCCAGCTCGTACCAGGCGTTCTTGCGCACGCAGTTCGTGATCCGCACGTCCAGGGAGAACTTCAGGCACACCTCGGCGTCCGGCACGTACACGGTCCGCACCGACGAGGTCGGCACCGCGAGCGGCCCCGGCCCGAGATCAGCCAGCTCGGCGCCGAGAGCGGGACGCAGCAGGGCGAGCTGCCACGGATGGGCGGGCAGCAGCCGGTGTCCGGCGGGCGCCGGGCCGAGCGCGTCCAGGGCCGTCAGGTCGCCCTCCTCGGCCAGCGCGTCGTCGCGTACCGCGAGCAGCCGCAGCGGGAAGGCGGCATGGGCCTCGGGGGCGTAGCGCAGCCAGTCGGCGCCGTCGCGGGCTTTGGGGGTGGGGTGGAACGGGTGCCCGTACACGAGCGCCTGCTCCGAGGCCAGCCAGGGGTCGGCGGGCGGCTCGGCCCGCGCCCTGGCCGCCAGGATCGCCGCGATGGCGTCCCTGCTGGCGGCCACCTGGCCGGCGAACTCGCCGTTGGGCTCGACGTCGAGGTGCGCCGCTCCCCTGCCTGGGGGCGCGGGCTCGTCCGGCCGGTCGGCCAGGTCGGTTTCGGCCAGCCGGACCAGCTCGGCGACCGTCAGCGGCTGCCAGGAGCCGCCCTCCAGGCGTTCCGGTGGCCCGTCGAGGCGCAGCGCGGCCCCGCCGTGCGTACGGGCGCGCAGCAGCGTCCCGGCCACCCGCAGCAGCACGTACGGCGGCGCCGGCCAGACCAGCCCCCTGGGCCCGGCCACCTCGCGCACGCAGCACCGCAGCAGGGCCGCCAGCGTCGCCTCCTCGGCCGGCGCCCCGATGGCCAGGACGTTCATTCACGCTCTCCTCAGGTAGTTGGGCCCGGTGATGCCGTAGAACTTGTTCACGTCCCGCGCCCCGGACCGTTCCTTGGCCACGAGCGTCCCGGCGGTGACCATGGACTTGCCGGTGAGCCTGGCCGCGTCGAGCGTCCTGGCGCGCAGCAGCCGGGCCATGGGGTGGTCGCCGTGCTCGTCGAGCGCCTCGGCCAGCGTGCCGCGCACCAGGGCCGCCGCCCGCGCCGGCGGCAGCACGGCGAACGCCACCGCCGCGGCGGCCAGGTGCAGCGTGATCGTGACGAACACGTCGGCCAGCGCGTGCGGGTCGTCGGTGAGCATGCGCCCGTCGGAGAAGGCCGGCACGTCGATCCCGGCGGCCGCCAGCCGCGACGGCGAGGCCAGCAGGCCGTCGTTGTCCTTGACCAGCAGCCGCAGGTCGCCGTCCCGCAGGACGAGGGCCAGGTTCTGCTGGTGGGCCTCCAGCGCGACGCCGTACCGGACGAACAGCCGCACGTTCCAGCGCAGCAGCAGGCGCAGGTAGCGGGGCAGCACGTCCGGGCCGAGGCCGTCCAGCACCCCGGGCGCCGCCAGCGCCGCGACCGGGACGATCCGGCCCGCCGGCAGCCGCCGGACCATCCACGCCAGGTACTCGTGGCCCGCGTGCGCGTAGGTCTGCTCGTCGGCCAGCAGCACGCCGGGATCGGCGAGCCGGCGCAGCAGCAGCTCGGCCCGCGCGCCGTCCTCCAGGGTGCCCGCCCTGATAGAGCGCCGGTTGCGCACGCCGAGCGTGCTCACCGGCAGCGGCAGCTTGAGGTGCGTACGCGGCCCCACCTCGACGGTCCGCATGGACAGGGTGGGCCGTACGGTGACCGCCTCCTCGTCCAGCACCCGGACCCCGTCGATCTTCCGCACCTCGCCCACGGCCATCGGGTGCACCGGGAACAGCACGCCGTGGCCCGCCGGCCGCGGCACGTCCGCGGGAAGCTCCGTGGCCGCGTGCGGGACGAGCGCCCACCGCAGCGCGAACGAGGGCGCGAACTCCGGCGCGTACGCCAGCAGGTCGCGGTCCGAGGCGCCGATCCTGGCCCGCGAGGTGGGGTAGAGAGGATGGTCGGCGAAGGCCGCCAGCGACTCGTACGACGGCCCGCGCCGCAGCACCTCCTCGGCGTGCGCGTCGTGCAGCTCCAGCGCGGACAGGGCGGTCAGGCACTCGTCGAAGAAGGCCGCCACCCCTTCGGCGTCGGCCGCGTCGGACACCTCCACGAGCGTCTCCAGCACCTGCTCCAGGCCCAGCCGCTCGTCCGGCGCCACCACGAAGTCCTGGAACGGCGAACCGGGGACCATCCGGACCCACCGCCCGTCGGCCAGCAGCAGCCCGGCCCCGGACCTGGTCCGGTCGAGCCGGGCGGCCAGCCCGCCGTAGTCCTCGCGGACCAGCGTGTCCAGCACCCGGGCGGCCAGGTACGCCTCCCGCGACCTCACCCGACCACCCACGGCCGGGCCGCCCGGTACCGCTCGACGGCGGCGTCCACGCGGGCCCGGTCCGGTCCCACGGCCCGGATGACGCCCAGGTAGTCCCGGTTCGTATGGGTCAGCTCTATGACGTCCCCGACGGCCCGCAGCGGCCGGTGCCACAGCCGTACGCCGCCGTCCTCGACGTCCTCTTCCGGCGGCCCGTCCTTGACGACGCCCGGCCGGTCGGCGACCACGCTGACCGCGCAGCCGTGCCGGGACGCCGGCGGCGGCTCGGGCGCCGGCTCCCCGAGATGGGTGCGCAGGATCCACTCGAACAGCGGCACGCCCAGCACGTCGGCCAGCAGGAAGTCGCAGTGGTCGCCGATCGCCCGGTAGTTCACCTCGACGATCCGCGGGCCGTCGGGCGTCAGGACGTACTCGGTGTGGCAGGCGCCGAAGCCCGCCCCGAGGGCGCGCAGCGCGGCCAGCACGTGGGCGTCGGCGGCGGGCGCCCAGTCGAGCCGCTCCTCCACGAAGTGCGGCAGCGGGCCCAGCGTGGTCGCGAAGCCGCCCAGCACCCGCGTCGCGGCGCCGTCCCCGAGGGTCTCCAGGGTCCGCAGCGGCCCTTCGAGGTACTCCTCCACGACCAGCGTCTCGCCCGGACGCCGCCGCCTGGCCGCGGCCACGGCCCGGGGAAGGTCGTCCTCGACCAGCACGACGTCCTCGCTGGCCACCCCCTCGCGGGGTTTCAGCACCACGGGCCGGGGCAGTCGCTCGGGCACCGGATCGGCGGGCGCGAGCCGCAGCGAACGCACCGTCTCGACGCCGGCCGCCGCGAGCCCGCGTCGCATCAGGAACTTGTTCTTGGCGGCCAGACAGGCCCGCCAGTCCTTGCCGGGAAGTCCGAAGTACGACGCCGCGAGGGCGGTCTCCGCCTGGAGGTGGTCGGAGTTGGAGAAGATCGCGTCGGGCCGGCCCAGGTGCTCGATCGCGTCGATCAGGGCGCGCGGGTCGCGTACGTCGCAACGCACCGAGCCGGGATGCCGCTCCGGCCGGTCGGTCAGGACGGTGACCTCGCACCCGAGGGCCCGCGCCGCGGGCAGGAAGCCGTACGTCACCGAGTCCGTCGGCTTGAGCGCGGTCAGGTAGAGCCGCAACGCGAAGGCACCCCCGAAAGGATCAGGTAAGGCTAACCTAACTCGATGATCCTAGCCTGCGGATGATCGTTCCGGGGCCCGCACACCCTAATCGGCGGCTAACTGCGAGGTCATAGGATGACAAGCGACTTGGGGAGGGGCGGCCAGTGGAAAAGACCGCGGAAGAGCAACTCATCGGCCCACTGCTCCTGGCACGGGGGACCATCGACAGATCGTCGGCGCTGCGTGCCGACGACAGATGGCTGGAGAAGGCGTGGGCCGACCCCGGGACCAGGGTGCTGGTGATCGACAACGGCCACACCCTGGTGCGGCGGGCCGGCGACGAGGTGCACGCGGTGCTCTACACCCCCGCGCAGGCGCCGCCGGGCGAGCGTTACCTGCTCGGCGTCGAGGGCGGCACCGCCTACTTCGCGGTGGCCGCGCCGCTGCCCGGCACGCCAGCCGGCGACCTCAACGGCCGGGTGACGATGCCGATGAGTCTGAACGACACGCCTGAGGGCAGTCCGGTGCCGGCGGGTCTGCGCCAGGTGGGCGGCCTGCTCGGCGACCGCGACGCAGGCCTGCTGGTCCACGCGGTGGCGCTGGAGGCCTGGCACGCCACCCACCAGTTCTGCCCCCGTTGCGGCGCCCGTACGGCGGTGCAGGCCGGCGGTCACGTCCGGGTGTGCCCGCAGGACGCGAGCCAGCACTTCCCGCGCGTCGACCCCGCGGTCATCATGCTGATCAGGGACGAGGACGACCGCTGCCTGCTGGCCCGCGGCCCCCAGTGGCCCGAGGGGCGCCTGTCGATCCTGGCGGGCTTCGTGGAGCCGGGCGAGTCCCTGGAGTACGCGGTGGTCCGCGAGGTCGCCGAAGAGGTCGGCGTCCACGTCGTCAACCCGCGTTACCTGGGCAGCCAGCCCTGGCCGTTCCCGCGCAGCCTCATGCTCGGCTTCTTCGCCGACGCCACCACGACCGCGCTGACCCCCGACGCCGACGAGATCGCCGAGGCGCGCTGGTTCACCCGCGACGAGCTCGTGGCCGCGCTCCGGTCGGGCGAGGTGCGCCTGCCTCCCCCGGTGTCGATAGCCCGCCGCCTGATCGAGACGTGGTACGGCGGCGAGCTCGTCGGCGACTGGTGATCAGGCCCCGAGCAGGGCCTTGACCTCCCGGGCGGAGGGGTTGGTCCGGACGATCCGGCCGTGGTCGGTCTCGATCACCACGGTCGGCACGGTCTGGTTGCCGTTGTTGACGCTCATGACGAATTCGGCGGCGGCCGGGTCGCGCTCGATGTCGACCTCCTTGAAGGCGATGCCTTCGCGGGCGAGTTGAGACTTCAGCCGCTTGCAGGGGCCGCACCAGGTAGTGCTGTAGACGGTGAGCGCCATGTCGGGTTGTCCCTCCAAGGTCAGGAAATCAGGCGCTCGGTGCAACAACGCGGAGGCGCCCGCTTAATCCCTGCCCGGGGCTGGCTAGCCGATGCGCTCGGCGATCCAGGCCTGCACCCGCTCGGCCACGCCGGGTTCCCGGTACAGGGGAGCGCTGTGGTTGGTGCCGGGCGCCGTCATGATCGTCATCGGCACGCCCACCTGGCCGAGCATCTGCTTGAGCAGCTGGCTCTGCGTCGGCGGCACGAACTCGTCCTCGGAGTGCACCGTGAGCATCGGGGCGTCCTTGGCGCTGGCGTGCCAGGCCACCTCCATGCTCGCCCACACGCGCGAGCACTTCCCCTTGGGCTCGCAGCCGCCGGCCAGCCGGATCGCGGCCTCGCGCAGCTTGCGCTTGTCGGGGTTCGCGGTCTTCTCGCCGTCGGCGTACGCGCGCAGCGGCGAGATGATCGGCGACAGCCCGACCACGCCCTTCAGCCCGGCGATGCCGTTGCCGTAGGTGCCGACCGAGGCGGCGATGTGCCCGCCCGCCGAGAAGCCGACGACGACGTACTTGCTCGGGTCGAAGGCCCAGCGGTCGGCGTGCTTGCGGGCCAGGGCGATGGCGGCCAGCGCGTCGGTGCGCTGCGCCGGCCAGGCGGCCTCGCCGGAGAGGCGGTAGTTCAGGTTGAAGACCGTGTACCCGAGGTCGGCGTAGCTGCGGGTGATCTCCTTCATGTACTTCTTGTCGCCGCCGGACCACCAGCCGCCGTGGATCAGGAAGACGCCGGGGCGCTTCTGGCCGTCGGGCGTCCACCACACGTCCATGTCCTGGTGACGCTGGGAACCGTAGGAAAGGGTCT
The DNA here is from genome assembly GCF_040675255.1 of Nonomuraea sp. NPDC049624. Lineage (NCBI taxonomy): Bacteria > Bacillati > Actinomycetota > Actinomycetes > Streptosporangiales > Streptosporangiaceae > Nonomuraea > Nonomuraea sp. NPDC049624. The sequence goes on from NZ_JBFAOR010000011.1 coordinate 295,891, forward strand.
CCGTGGCCAGCCCGCCGAGGCCGTCGGGGTCTGTGGGATTGGTCACCACGGGGACGGGCGGCTCGGCCGCGAACGCGACGGCAGGTGTGAGCGCCACGGCAGCGAGCGCCAGCGCGCCCGCGAAAACCGCTGTTCGCACGGCCTTCCTTTCCCCCATGCGGCATGGTCGGCCCCATTGTGGGGGAAGCAACCATTCCTTTGCATCTCGGTGACTATGAACATACGTCGGGCCGCATGTTGCCAGAATAAAGTGCTTCGGCGCCACTTGCGGGGAGGAAGATCGGGTGAACAGCGTGGATGACGTCCTCAGCGGCCTCGACCCGGAACAGCGGGAGGTCGCCGAGGCGGTGCGCGGCCCGGTGTGCGTGCTCGCCGGGGCCGGCACGGGCAAGACCAGGGCGATCACCCATCGCATCGCCCACGCCGTGCGCAGCGGGGTGGTCGACGCGCCCAGCGTGCTCGCGGTGACGTTCACCACCCGGGCGGCGGGGGAGTTGCGGCAGCGGCTGCGGGCGCTGGGGGCGCCGGGCGTCCAGGCCCGTACGTTCCACGCGGCCGCCCTGCGCCAGCTCACCTACTTCTGGCCGCGGGTGATCGGCGGCGAGGCCCCTTCGGTCATCGAGTCGAAGTTGCCGGTGCTGGTCGAAGCCTGCCGCCAGATCCGGAAAAATCCCGACCGGTCCGAGCTGCGGGACATCGCGGCCGAGGTCGAATGGGCCAAGGTCTCCCAGATCGGCCCCGAAGACTACGTGGCCGCCGCCGCCAAGCACCACCGCACGCCGCCCGGCTCGCCGGAGGAGGTGGCCCGGCTCTACGAGTCGTACGAGCGCATCCGCCGCGAACGCCACCTGGTCGACTTCGAGACCATCCTCGAACTGACCGCGGCCGTGATGACCGAGCACCAGGAGGTCGCGGCCCAGATCCGCCAGCAGTACCGCTACTTCGTCGTGGACGAGTTCCAGGACGTCAACCCGCTCCAGAAACTCCTGCTCGACACCTGGCTCGGCGGCCGCGACGACATCTGCGTGGTCGGCGACCCCAACCAGACCATCTATTCGTTCACCGGCGCCAGCCCCCGCTACCTCACCAACTTCGCCGTCGAGCACCCGAAGGCCGCCGTCATCAGGCTGGTCCGCGACTACCGTTCCACCCCGCAGGTCGTGAACCTGGCCAACCTGGTCATCGCCAAGTCCAGGACCCCCAACCGCCTCGAACTCATCGCCCAGCGCCCCGACGGCCCCAAACCGGTCTTCTCCGACTACGACGACGAGCCCGCCGAGGCCGCCGGCGTCGCGCGGGCCATCAGGAAGCTGCTGGACAAGGGGGTGCCCTCGCGCGAGATCGCTGTGCTGTTCCGGGTCAACTCCCAGTCGGAGTCCTACGAGGAGGCCCTGTCCAAGGCCGAGATCCCGTACGTGCTGCGCGGCGCCGAGCGGTTCTTCGAGCGTCCCGAGGTGCGGCAGGCGGTCGTGCTGCTGCGCGGCGCCGCGCGGTCGGCCGCGGGCGAGCCGCTGGCCTCTGAAGTGCACCACATCCTGACCGGGGTCGGCCTGACCCCTTCCCCGCCCGGCGGCGGCAAGGCCAGGGAGAAGTGGGAGTCGCTGAAGGCGCTGGCCGACCTGGCCGAGGACATGGCCGCCGAGGGCGCCGACCTGCCCGCGTACGTCGCCGAGCTGGAACGCCGCGCCTCCGAGCAGCACGCGCCGCCGGTGGAGGGTGTCACGCTCGCCTCGTTGCACGCCGCCAAGGGCCTGGAGTGGGACGCGGTCTTCCTGGTCGGCCTCACCGACGGCATGCTGCCGATCATCTACGCCGAGACCCCCGAGCAGATCGAGGAGGAACGGCGGCTGCTCTACGTCGGCGTCACCCGCGCCCGCGAGCACCTGTCGCTGTCCTGGGCGCTGGCCCGCGCGCCCGGCGGGCGCAAGAGCCGCCGTCCCTCCCGCTTCCTCGACGGGCTCACCGGCCGCGCCTCGACGCCGCCCCGCATGACGACCCCGGCGGGCGAACGCCGCACGGTCGCCGCGCCGGTGAGCTGCCGGGTGTGCGCCAAGACGCTGGTGGCCGCCGCCGAGCAGAAGCTCGGCCGCTGCGCGACCTGCCCGGCCGACTACGACGAGGCCCTGCTCGAACGCCTCAAGGTCTGGCGCACGGCCACCGCCAAGGAGGCCAAGATCCCGCCGTACGTGGTCTTCACCGACGTCACCCTCCAGGCCATCGCCGAACGCGCGCCGGCCACCGAGCAGGAGCTGCTGTCGATCGCCGGCATCGGCCGGGTCAAGGTCGACCGCTACGGCGAGGCCGTCCTCGGCCTGTGCCGCGGGTGAGATCCCTCACGTACGGCCGGCCCCCTCGCGCGTGAGTCCCTTCCCCACCGGGCGAAACGGCAGGACGGGCGCATCCCGGCAAGGCAGGGCGGGTTTGGGGGAACAGGCGTGGCACGTCAGACTTGTCCGTGGAATGTTCGTCCGTGAGGGGGCCCTGTGAACGAGGCGCTGAAGGAGCTGCTCGACCTGCTCGACCTTGAGCAGATCGAGCTGGACATCTTCCGGGGCAGAAGCCCGGAGGAGCGCATCCAGCGCGTCTTCGGCGGCCAGGTGGCCGCGCAGGCCCTCGTGGCGGCCGGCCGCACGGTTCCCAAGGACCGGCACGTCCACTCGTTGCACGCCTACTTCATCAGGCCGGGCGACCCGTCCATCCCCATCGTCTACAACGTCGAGCGCCTGCGCGACGGCCGGTCGTTCACCACCCGCCGGATCGTCGCCGTCCAGCACGGCAAGGCGATCTTCACGATGTCGGCCTCGTTCCACATCTTCGAGGAGGGCGTGGAGCACCAGGCGTCGGTGGCGCCGGTCGTGCCCGCCCCCGAGACGCTGCCGACGTTCCAGAACAGGATGTCGGAGGTGCTGGGCGACCACCCCGAGCTGCGGGAGTGGCTCTCGCGCCCGCGCCCCGTGGACGCCCGCTACGTCTCTCCCCTGACGTGGGAGGCGCACCTGAACCCCGAGCTGCGCAGCGCCCAGACCAACGTGTGGTTCCGCTACGACGCCGACCTGCCCGACGACCCGCTGCTGCACGTCGTGCTGGCCGCGTACGCCTCGGACTTCACGCTCGTGGACACGATCCTGCTGGCCCACGGGATGGCCTGGGGAGCCTCGAACGTGATCGGCGCGTCCCTGGACCACGCGATGTGGTTCCACCGCCCGTTCCGCGCCGACGACTGGCTTCTGTACGCCCAGGAGGCCCCCTGGTCGGCGGGCGCTCGGGGGCTCGCGCGCGGCGAGATGTTCACCGCGTCGGGCGAGCTCGTGGTCTCCGTCGTCCAGGAGGCGATGATCCGCGTGGCGAAGTAGTCGGTTCGCAGCACGTTGTGACACCGTGGTTGTGTCACAAAATCGCAGGTAGAAAATATGTTGCCCCTTCCCGGCTTCCCGGTTTAGGGTCATGGACAAGCGAGTCGGACACTCCTGTTTCCGACGATCTGATGAGTGGAGGTGAGCCCCGGTGATGAGCATCCAGATGTCGGCCACGCAGTGGCTCGCTTCCGCGTGCCGTGACTCGGTGAGGCTCGCCGATGGGCCGGCCAAGCTGCGGCAGGAGAAGTCTGCCCGTATCCAGGCCCCCGCCGTCCGTGCGAGGGCTCACGCGGGTGTCGCCGCTCCGCAAGGCGTTCCTGTCTATGGCGCAGGTATCGCTGCCCCGACCAACCAGCTCACCAAGGGTGGACTGTGCGGTCCGCAACCCTGGAGGGATGCTCCGGTCATAACCTGACCGGCACATAGCAGCCCCCAGGCCGCGGATCCGTACACAGGATCCGCGGCCTCTTTGTTTTTCCGCGATCCCCGACCACCTCCGAGGTGCCCGACAAGATCAAAAAGCTCGATCAAAAGGAGAAGCAGATGGGGGCCAAGACGATCATGGACCTGATCGACGAAGCCAAGATCCCCTGTCGTACCGACCCTGACCTGTGGTTCGCAGAGTCACCCGAGGACGTCGAGTTCGCCAAGGCTCTCTGCAGCGGCTGCCCGATCCAGCAGGCCTGCCTGGCCCGCGCGCTGGAGCGCGAGGAGCCCTGGGGAGTCTGGGGCGGCGAACTGATCCTCAGGGGAACGGTTGTTCCCCGCAAGCGTCCGCGCGGGCGTCCCCGCAAGCACCCGGTCGCTGCCTGACCATCCACCAGCCCGACGAGCGAGAGAGAACAAGAACACCGATGAGCACTTCTTCCACCAGGAGCCTGGCCGTGCCGTATCTGTTTCATGACTTGGTCAACGACCGAATACAAACTCTCCACCGCGAAGCGGAGGAGCAGCGTCTCATCCTGCGCGTAAGCCGCGTACAGCGGGCGCGACGCGAGGTCAAGCGGGCCAACGACCGCTTGCGGAAGGCGCTGAGCCGGCAGGTGTGATCAAGGAGGTCCTGCCGCCGGCGCAGGATCTCCTGATCCCCACCTGCATCTGAAGAGCCGGGCGCACCCAGCGCCCGGCTCTTTCCATGCCCAGACTTCTGCGCTCTGTGGGGCGAGATGCGGGACGTCTGCCGCCCAGCTCGGTGAGCTGCGGGTCGCCTGCGTTCTGTCCGGTGTGTCGCGGGAATCTCTGCGACCAGGTGAGCTGCGGGACGTCCGCGTTGAGCGCGGTGGGTTGCGGGACCTCTGCGCTCTGCCGGATGAGTTGCGGGACCTCTGCGCTCTGCCGGATGAGTTGCGGTCCGGTCGCTTCGGGGCGCGGCGCAGCCTGCAGCCGGGGGCCTTGGCCTGTCTGTCTCTTCCTGTGATTCGCGATCCGGATCTCGGGTGGTCTTCTTGCGGCGGCCAGGGAGCTGGCCTTCCATGCATTTGTCTTCGGTGCCTGGCTCTTTTCGGTATGTCGGACTCGGGTCGGGAAGGGTTCGTGGGGTGGAGGGTGCGGTGTGAGCTGGGGTGGCCGGCGGTCCCGGCCGACCATGGGCCGACGTACGATGGCGCATGTGACCAGCAGACCCGCCGAAGCGCAGCACCTGCGTGACCTCGCCCTGCTGCGCCGCGTCCGCGACCGCATCGACCGCGACTACGCCCAGCCGCTCGACGTCGAAGCCCTGGCCCGCGGCGTGAACATGTCAGCCGGCCACCTCAGCCGCGAGTTCCGCCGCGCGTACGGCGAGGCCCCGTACGGCTACCTGATGACCCGCCGCATCGAACGCGCGATGGCGCTCCTGCGCCGCGGCGACATGAGCGTCACCGAGGTCTGCTTCGCGGTCGGCTGTTCCTCGCTGGGCAGCTTCAGCACCCGCTTCACCGAGTTGGTCGGTGTGCCGCCCAGCGTCTATCGTCGCCGGGCGGCGAGCGCGACCGCGGGGATGCCGTCGTGCGTGTCGAAACAGGTGACCAGACCCATCAGGAACCGAGAGACCGCGCTTACCTGACCCCAATTAGCGTGACTTCCATGGACATCACCATCCACTCCAGCTTCCTCCCGCACACCGACCCGGAAGCCTCCCTGGCCTTCTACCGTGACGTCCTCGGCTTCGAGGTACGCAACGACGTCGGCTACAAGGGGATGCGCTGGCTCACGGTGGGCCCCGCCGGCCAGCCGGACACGTCCATCGTCCTGCAACCACCGGTCGCGAACGGCTACGGCATCACCGACGACGAACGCCGCACCATCACCGAGATGATGGCCAAGGGCACCTACGCCGGCGTGAACCTCGCCACCACCGACCTCGACGCCACCTTCGAACGCCTGAAGGCCAGCGGCGCCGAAATCGTCCAGGAGCCGATGGACCAGCCGTACGGCGTCCGCGACTGCGCCGTCCGCGACCCCTCCGGCAACCTGATCCGCATCCAGGAACGCCACCCCTGACCCGCGCTCGGTTCCATCACCCTGGATGCGTCCTTCGGGCCGTCCCTTGACCCGCGTCCCGCCCGATCAGCCGATAGCCAGTGCCTCGCCGTTCGGGTCGTCGGCGAAGCCCGGAACCCAGCGGATCACCTCGTCACGGAAGCGCGCCGTCGTGCCGAGCTGGCAGAGGACCCCGACGCCGGCCGCGTGCACCCGATGGATGAGCACGTACGACGGCGGCAGGTTGAGCTGGCGAACCACGTTCGTCGGGCGGAGGTCGGCGACACTGGCCGCCTGGGCCTGCAGCCACTCCCGGCTGAAGGTGAACTCCTCCACGGCCGTCGGCTCCACGTACGGCGCCAGGAAAGCGCGCAGGGCGTCGGGGTCGATGTCGATGTCCTGACGGATGAAGCCCTCGTCACGGAGACCCGTCATCACGGTCTCCATGTCGCCCTGGTTGAAGATGCGCGTGAGCTGCCCGAAGACCTTCGGATAGCCGCCGGGCAGGCGGTTGACCGCGCCGAAGTCGAGGACGCCCAGCTTGCCGTTGGCCAGCACGCGGAAGTTGCCCGGATGGGGATCGGCGTGCAGCATGCCGACCCGGGCAGGCGAGCAGAACAGGAACCGGACGAACAGCAGCCCCGCCTGATCACGCTCGTCCTTGCTGCCCTCGGTGATCACCCGCGACAGGGGAGTGCCGTCCATCCACTCGCTGACCAGCACCATCTCGTTGGCCGCCACCACATCAGGCACGTGGAAGTCGGGATCGCCGTTGAACTCCAGCGCGAAGGCGTGCTGTGCCTCGGCCTCACGCAGGTAGTCGAGCTCCTCGGCGATGCGCTCGCGCAGCTCGGCCAGCAGCGCCTTCATGTCGAGGCCGGGCAGCAGCGCCCCGAACATCTTTCCCAGCCGGGCCAGCTGGGTGAAGTCGCCGAGCAACGCCTTGCCCGCCCCTGGATACTGGATCTTGACGGCCACCTCGCGCCCGTCGTTCCAGACGGCCTTGTGCACCTGGCCGATCGAGGCGGCGGCCGTGGGCCGGTCGTCGAACGAGAGGAAGTGCTTGCGCCAATCGTCCCCCAGTTGCTCGGCGAGCACCTTGTGGACGGTGGCGACCGGCAGCGGAGGAGCGGCGTCCTGCAGTTTCGTCAAGGTCGCCCGGTAGGGGCCGACGATCTCCGGCGGAAGCGCCGCCTCGAAGATCGACAGTGCCTGCCCGAGCTTCATCGCCCCGCCCTTGAGCTCGCCGAGCACCTTGAAGATCTGCTCGGCGGTGCGCTGCTGTACCTCCTGGGCCACGATTTCTGCTGATTTGCCGCCGATGCGCTTGCCGAGGCCGAGGGCGGCCCGCCCGGCGAACCCGAGCGGAAGGGTGGCCAACTTGGCTGAGCGGGTGACTGCCCGGCGCGGAAGATCGCTCACACTCATGCGCGGAACCTCGCCCGAGATGCCGCTTCCCCCCTTCGTGGTCGTCCCCTGAGCACGTCAGTCGCTGGTAGGTGACACGTCCATTGTTAGCGAATATGGATTGTTTCGCATACAACGACATTGCGGATGACCGCTCCACGACCGTCTTTTCCAGCACCAATCAGGCATTACGTCCATTGTGCCGTTCGTCACAGAGGACGCCCGGCCTTCGAGATGAGCAAGCGCCTGACCGGTCGCCGCGGCCGCGACGAGCGTGGCGAGAGTCGTGTCGCAGGCGATCTCGCCCGGCGGATAGCCGCCCAGCCTGGCAGTGACGATCGGCCAGGCGGGATCGTGGTCGCGGCGCGTCAGGTCGAGACAGTGCAGGCACGTCGTCTCCCCGGGAAACACCAGTGGGCCGACGGACCCGTGCCCCTCGAAGGCCGACACCAGCAGATGCGGGATGCCGAAGTCGGCCAGCTCGTTGACCAGCACCCCGTCCAGCGGCCCTACGGGCGCCAGGATGGCGAGGTCGGGACGTGCCGTGCCGTCCCCCAGATGCGGAGCTCCGGCCAGGACGTTGGACGACGGAACGACGTCCTGACTCACCTCCGCCGAAGTAGGTGGCACATCAGGAGAGACCTGCGCGGCGGCGCTGTCGGACGGCGTGACGCCTGGCCGCCTGGGTTGTGCGGTCGCGCCGTTGGAGGGCGTGATGCCCCCTCGCCTGGGTTGTGCGGTCGTGCCTCCGGACGGCGACGGCGCCCCGCGTGCGGGCCGGCCGGCGACATCGCCAGCGGGTGTCGCGTTCGGGCCCGCATGGCGAGGGGGTGCGGCGTGATCGCGCGGCGGCGGAACGGCCGGCGCGTTCTTCGGCGGGGGAGCAAGCAGCCGCCGGGCGACCGCCGCCGCGCCCTCCTCCCGGGACAGCCCCACCTCGGCCCATGTCAGGCCGCCCGGCGTGATGTCCCCAGGCCGGACCGGCCCGGGATCGATCACGCGGATGTCGCCGACCCCGCCGGCCGCGAGCAAGGCGACGATCTGGGCCCCCACGCGTCCGGCTCCGTAAACCCTGACCTTCGCCTCCCGCCGACGCCGCAGCAGCTCGACGCCGCCCTGGGGACCGTTCGAGGCCAGGTCGAGCGCGTCGAGATCGGGTTTCAGCCGATCCCGCTCGGCGAGGGAGAGCTCCCGGAGCGGCGCCGGGAACGGGCCGGCGTCGTGCAGGGCCCCTCGCGTGGCGAGGTAGTCGAGCAGAGCCTGGGCGCACGGCTCGTCGAGGCCGGCCGCCGCCGCGTCACGCATCACCCGGCGCAGGTCGCGGGTGCCGTCGAGCCCCTCGATCCACTGACGAACCGATCTCGTCAGGCCGGTCAGCGTGATGGCCCGGAGGGGATGCACGCCGTACTGCAGGGTGTGCTCGTCGCGGAGGATGCGCCGGAGGGCCGGCTTCACACGTGGCCTCATGGCCGGAAGGTTCGCACGTCCGACCAAGATCCCGAGCCGGTTCCGCGCCGCCTGTGGACAACCTCCGACCACGACGCCCACCCTGTGGACAACGTCCCGCAGCGAAGCGCACCCGAGACAGGCCGGAGACCACATCCGCACCTGAGGCGAGCGGGGAACCACCGAGGAGAGCCGGGAACCAGCGGGGCAGGCCGGAACCACCGGGGCAAGCCGGGAACCACCGAGGCAAGCGGGAACCGCCTCCGCATCCGCGTCCCGCAGAGCGTTACGCTTCGCCGCATGAGCGAGCTCTTGGTCGACCGCACAGACGACGGAGTAGTCGTCCTCACCCTCAACCGCCCCGAACTGCGCAACGCCATGACCGACACCATGACGGCCGAATGGCGCGAAACCATGACCACCCTGGCCGCCGACCGTGACCTGCGCTGCGTCGTCGTCACCGGAGCGGGCAGCGCGTTCTCCTCGGGCGGTGACCTGTCGTGGATCGGCGAGCGCGGCGCCGAGGCCGTGCCGCCGCTGCGCGACCGCATGCTCGCCTTCTACCGTACCTGGCTGATGATCGCCGACCTGGAGGTCCCCACCGTCGCCGCGGTCAACGGCCCCGCCGTCGGCGCGGGCCTGTGTGTCGCCCTGGCCTGCGATCTCGTCTACGCCGCGGACGACGCCAAACTGCTGGCCCCCTTCACCCGGCTGGGGCTGCACCCGGGCATGGCCGCCACCTACCTGCTGCCCAGAAGAGCCGGTACGGCACTGGCCCGCGAGATGCTCCTGACCGGCCGTCTCCTTACGGGTACGGAAGCCGCAGATAAAGGCTTGGTAAATCAATCTTTCCCGAAGAATGACCTTCTCTCCGAGGTTTCGGTCATCGCCAAGAAGATCGCGGAGATGGCTCCAGTCGCCACCCGCCTCACAAAGGTCGCGCTGAACCAAGAGCATCAAGACCTGGAAGCCGCTCTGAGGTGGGAATCCTTGGCCCAGCCCGTGACCATGGCATCATCCGACCTGCTGGAGGGCCTGGCGGCGCATCGGGAAAGGCGCATGCCCAAATTCACCGGCTCTTAATCATCTGACCAGCGAAAACAACGTCCACCCTCTGTGGAATTTCGCCAGTCTCGGCTAACGTGCTTATGTGCCCCCCGAGACAGTCGAGGTCCGTCGCAGTTCTCGTCGCCGGCGTACGGTCTCCGCCTACCGCGACGGCGACAAGACGATCGTGCTCCTGCCCGCCTGGCTGAGCGGCGAAGACGCGGATGAATGGGTGAGCCGGATGCTCGACCGGCTGGCCGCCAAGGAAGAACGACGAAGGCCGACCGACGAGGCCCTGCTCGAACGGGCGAGGGAGCTGTCGGTGAAGTACCTCGACGGCCGGCCCGACCCGGTGAGCGTGCGATGGGTCGACAACCAGCAGCATCGCTGGGGCTCCTGCACCCCGGAGAACGGCACCATCAGGATCTCGACCCGGCTCAAGGGCCTGCCCGAGTGGGTCATCAACTACGTCATCATCCATGAGCTCGCGCACCTGATCGTGCCGAGCCATGGCCCGGGGTTCTGGGCGCTGGTAGAACAGTATCCGAAGGCGGAGCGGGCGCGCGGGTTCCTCGAAGGATTCTCCGCGGCGGCCCACACGGCACCGGAGGAGTGTTGACGCGCATCGTCGCCGTCCTGGTACGCGGCCGCATGGCCGAAGCGGCGCCCCCCGGCGTCGATCCACGGCAGTTCCTGGAGGCCGTGGCCGAGGACACCTACGAGATGGTCGCCGGCCTGGAGTTCGTCACCCCGGTTCTGATCACGGCCGTCCCCGGCCTCGACGACCTCGTCTGGCCCGGCACGGAGATCGTCACCATCGACGAGGACGAGCCGCTGCGAGCGGTCCTTGGCCGACTGTCCGGCGACCAGGCCGCGGTGATCAACGCCGACGCGCCCGACCTGCCCTCGCTGCTGGTCGGCAAGCTGTTCAGGGAACTGGGCCGGGCCGAGATCACGATCTGCCCCGCGGCGGACGGCGGCGCGGTGGCGCTGGCCTGCTCGCTGCCGCTGCCGACCTGGGCCGACCCCGACCTCGACGACCCCGACGTCGTCGCCGTCCTTCGAGCTCAGGCCCCGGGCCCGCGCAGGGTCGCCACCATCTCTGGATGGCACCGCCTGCGCACGCTCGACGACGTCGAACGCCTCGACCCGGGTCTCGAAGGCTGGGACAACACCCGCGCCCTGATCGCCGGCCGCTGACCCCGCGTCACGGCACGGTGAGCTCGGCCAGCACGGCCCGGTGGTCGGTGCCCGGCACGTCGCGCACGCTGACCTCCCTGACGCCCACCCGCTCGTCCACCAGCACGTGGTCGATGGTGATGATCGGCGGCACCCGCTTGTTGGCCGGCCACGTGGGGATCAGCCCCGCGCCCACCTGGTCGGCCGCGTCCTTGTACCCCCGGGCCAGCAGCCTGCGCAGCGAGGCGTGGTCGAGCGAGGCGTTGAAGTCGCCGGCGAGGATCCGCACGGTTTCGCCGCCGGCGGAAGGAAGGCTGGAGAGCGCCTCGTTCCAGTTGACCACGTTGGGGCCGAGCGGCGGGTAGGGGTGGACGTCGACGAACTCGATCGGCTTCCCGCCCGGCAGCGCCACCATGGCGGCGGGCATCTTGTGCCCCACCGGCGGCACCACGCCGTCGAGCGTCTGCAGCGGGTGCCTGGAGTAGAGGCCGCTTCCGCCGGCGTCCCATTCGTCCTCGAGCACGCGGTGGGGCATGAGCTCCTTCAGGCCGGCCGCGTCCATGTCGGCCACGGCGCCGGGCGTCAGCTCCTGCGTGCTCAGCACGTCGGGCCGGAACTCGCGCACCAGGTTCACGATCACCTGCGGGTCGGCCTTGCCGAACAACATGTTGATGGTCATGACCTTGAACGGCCTGCCGGTCGTGGCCTCGGCCGTGCCCAGCGCACGCGGCAGGACGCTGAACCCGAGCGCGGTCGTGGTGAGCAGCGCGACGGCCGTCGCGGCCCGCCGGCGCCCGACCGCGGCGATCAGGAGGGGGACCAGGGACCCGGCCGCCGCGTACGGCGTCGCCGTCATCAGCTGCGTGGGCAGCGAGCCTCGTTCCAGCCCGGCCACCCTGGCCACGGCCCAGGCCGCGAAGGGTGTCACGGCCAGCCAGGTCAGGACGTTGCCGGGCAACTTCCGCGGCTTGCGGGCAGGCGTCACGATCGTGCCGCCAACGGCAGAAGTCTCCACGCGGCCCCCTTGGAACGATGCGAAGGACTCTAACCCAGCGAACGCGAGCGCGAGCTGAGCGCGGCGCGTCCGCGTGCGGCCAGCCGGCGCGTGGCCTCGTCGGACAGCTCGGGGATCTCGTCGACGGGGAACCAGCGCAGGTCGAGCGACTCGTCGCTCATGACGGCCTCGGCGCCGGGAGGTGCCACGGCCGCGTACTCGACGTCGAGGTGCCAGCTGTGCGGCGGATGGCACCAGACCTTGTGCTTGTCCACGGCCAGCGGGCCGGGCAGCAGCTCAAGTCCGGAGATTCCCGACTCCTCGGTGGCCTCGCGCAGCGCCACCGCCTCCAGCGTGGCGTCGAAGTCCTCGCAGTGGCCGCCCATGGGCAACCACTGCCCGGCCTTCGGATGCAGCGTGAGCAGCACCCGGGCGCCGTCGTGGCTGAGCACGGCGGTGGTGGCCGTCAGGTGGCCGGGTGCGCACACGCGCCACATGGCGTCGTCGTACGTCCGCAGGTGGCCGAGGAACTCGGCGCGCAGCGCCTCCTCCTCGGGGGTCGGCGCGGTCCAGGAGGACAGCACCGCCACCGCGTCGTCGTGCAGGGTCACCGGCCGCCGTCCTGGTCGCCGTTCTCGCCGCCGTTCTCGTCGGTGGGCCTGGCCTCCAGCTGGGAGATGTCCCAGGCGGCCTCGCCGCGTACGAACGCGTCGGGGTCGTCGAGGTCCTCGGCCGTCGGCATGAGGTCGGGGTGACCCCACAGGGCGTCGCGCCCGTCGACGCCGCGCTCGGTCTCCAGCGCGCGCCACAGCGCCGCGGCCTCGCGCAGCCGCCGGGGCCGCAGCTCCAGCCCGACCAGCGTGCCGAACGTCAGCTCCGCGGGCCCACCGGTCGCCCGGCGCCTGCGCACGGTCTCGGCCAGCGCGACCGCCGAGGGCAGCTTGCCGTCGGCGGCCCGGTCGACCACCGTGGCCACCCACCCCTCGACCAGGGCGAGCATCGTCTCCAGGCGGGCCAGGGCGGCCTTCTGCCGCTCGGTCTCCTCAGGCTTGAGCAGCGCGCCGCCGCTCAGCGCCTCCTGGATCGCCTCGGGGTTGTTGATGTCGAGCCCGCGGATCTGCTCCTCCAGCGCGGAGGTGTCCACGGTGATGCCCCTGGCGTACTCCTCGACGGCCCCGAGCAGGTGCGAGCGCAACCACGGGACGTGCTGGAACAGCCGGTGGTGCGCGGCCTCGCGCAGCGCCAGGTAGAGCCGGATCTCGTCGGCGGGGATCTCGAGGCCCTCGCTGAAGGACGCGATGCCGCCGGGCAGCAGCGCCGCGGTGCCGGACAGCGGCAGGCCGATGTCGGTCGTGCCGATGACCTCGCGCGCCAGCGAGCCGAGCGCCTGGCCGATCTGCTGACCGACCATCATGCCGCCCATCTGCTTGAGCATGCCCATCAGCGGCCCGGCCATCTGCTGGGCCTCGGGCGGCAGCCCGGAGCCGCCGAGCGCGCCGCCCATGGTCTCGACCATGCGTTCGGCAACGGGCTCGCAAAGCTTGCGCCAGACCGGGACCGTGTTCTCGATCCACTCCGACCGGCTCCAGGCCTGCGGGTTGGACACGCCGCTCGGCAGCGTCGTCGCCTCGTTCAGCCACAGGTCGGCCAGGCTCAGCGCCTCGACGATCTGGCGGCGCTCGCCTTCCATGACGCTCGGATCGCCCTGGGCGACCACGGCGTGTCGTGCGATGTTCTTGGCCATGTCCCAGTTGACAGGGCCTGAACCCTGAGGCGCCGACAACATGTCGGCGAACTGGCGCATCGCCTGAGCCATTTGCTCAGGGTTGCCGAACATGGCGAACGGGTTCTCGTTAGGGTCGTTTTCGCGACCTGGCAGGTCAGTCACCGCTCTACCTCGTGCAGGATGGAGGAGTCCACATCCGCCACGTTAGTCGTCCTACGGCGGATCAGTGCAAAGTGAGGACCTGGTGCCTACCTCGAAACGCCCGCGTCAACCCGTCGTCGCCGTCACCGGCGCGGCCTCCGGCATCGGCCGCGAGTTGCTCGTGAGGCTCGCATCCGCCGCGGATTTCCGCAGAGTGGTGGCCATCGACGAGGAGCGCGGCGACGTTCAGGAAGCCACGTGGAGAGTGATCGACGTACGGGATCCGCTCTTGGCGAACCGGATCTCCGACATCGACGTCCTGGTCCATCTGGCCGGTGACTACGCCGTCGACTCCGACCCGGGGGAGCGGCGCGCGTACAACCTCAGAGCCGCGCAGACGGTGCTCACCGCCTGCGCCGCCGCCCGCGTGCGGCGGGTGATCCTGGTCACCAGCGCCATGGTCTACGGCGCCGCGCCCGACAACGAGGTCCCCCTGCCGGAGGACTCCCCGGTGGCCGCCGAGCCCGACACCGGCGTCGTGGGCGACTACCTGGAGATCGAGTCGCTGGTCCGCAGGTCGCTGCGCAGCCACCCGGGCCTCGACGTCACGGTGCTGCGCCCGGCGGCGGTGGTCGGGCCGGGCGTCGACACGGTCATCACCCGGCACTTCGAGTCGCCGCGGCTGCTCACGGTCAAGGGCTGCAACCCCAACTGGCAGTTCTGCCACATCGACGACCTCGTCTCGGCGCTGGAGCTGGCCGCCAAGGGGGCCGTCACCGGCGTGGTGGCCGTGGGCTCCGACGGCTGGCTGGAGCAGGAGCAGGTCGAGGAGCTGTCCGGGATCCGGCGGTTCGAGCTGCCGGCGGGGCTCACGTTCGGCACCGCGCAGCGCCTGCACCGGCTCGGCATCACCCCGGCGCCCGCCACCGACCTGCACTATGTCGTCTATCCGTGGGTGGTCGACTGCTCAGCGCTGCGCGAGGCGGGCTGGAAGCCCGCGTGGACCAACGAGGCCGCCTTCCGGCAGCTCCTCGAACTCCGTGAGAACAGGACCACCGTGGTCGGCAGGCGGTTGCCGGTAAAGGAGGCCACGCTCACTGCGGCCGGCGCGACGGTGGCCGTCATCGGCACCGCGGCGATCGTCCGGCAGGTCCGCAAAAAGCGTCGTCAGTAGGAACGTGAGGTTAGGCTCTTTCCGTGGACGTCATCCGGTTGCTCGGCATTCGTGACACCCCGTTGTCCGTGGACGAGGTGCTGGCCGCGGTGGGAGACCACGCGGCGGGCGGCACCGCGATCTTCATCGGCACGGTGCGCGAACAGGACCACGGCAAACCCGTGACCCGGCTCTCCTACTCCGCCCATCCCTCGGCGCCGGACGAGCTGCGCCGGGTCGCCGAGAAGGTCGCGGCCGACTTCCCCGTCACCGCGATGGCCGCCGTCCACCGGGTCGGCGACCTGGGGCTCGGCGACACGGCGGTGATCGTCGCCGTGGCCGCGCCACACCGCGACGAGGCGTTCAGGGCCTCGCGCAGGCTCATCGACGATCTCAAGGCCGAGGTCCCCATCTGGAAACACCAGGTGTTCGCCGATGGCGAGACCGAGTGGGTCGGCGCCTGCGAATAAGCTCATCACCATGTCACGACGCGTCCTCACCCTGCTGCTCGCGGGGTTCTTCGTGCTCGCGCTGGGCGTCCTGGGGGCGTTCCGGCCGGTCCCGTACGTCGTGCTGAGCCCCGGCCCCACCGAGAACACCATCGGCGAGGTCGACAAGAAGCCGGTGATCTCGATCAGCGGCCGGCAGACCTATCCCACGAGCGGCGCGCTGAGCCTGGTCACGGTGGCCTACCAGGGTGGCCCGGCCGCCCAGATCGACCTGCTGACGGCGTTGCGCGGCTGGCTCGACCCGACCGTCGCGGTGGTCCCGCAGGAGACGATCTTCCCGCCCGGCCGTGACGCGAAAAAGGTCGACGAGGAGAACGCGGTCGAGATGACCAACTCCCAGGACTCCGCCAAGGCCGCCGCGCTCAACGAGCTCAAGATCCACTACGACCGGGTCGTCACGGTGCTGTCCACCGAGAAGGGCAAGCCCGCCGACGGCAAGCTGCAGAAGGGCGACCAGATCAACGCGGTCGACGGCAAACCGGCCACCGACTCGCAGTTCGTCGGGGACACCGTCAAGGCGCACAAGCCAGGCGAGACCGTGACCTTCAACGTGACCAGGGGCGGCCAGAAGCTCGACGTGTCGCTGCAGCCGATCGCCAGCAAGGACGGCAAGCCCCTCGTCGGCGTGCTCATGCAGGAGAAGTTCAAGTTCCCCTTCGATGTCGAGATCAACGTGGGCGACGTCGGCGGGCCGAGCGCCGGGCTGATGTTCTCGCTCGGCATACTCGACAAGCTGACCCCCGGCGAGATCACCGGCGGCAAGCGCATCGCCGGCACCGGCACCATCGACACCGAGGGCCAGGTCGGGCCCATCGGCGGCATCGCCCAGAAGATGGTGGGGGCCCGCGACTCCGGCGCGACCATCTTCCTCACCCCCGCGGACAACTGCGCGGAGGCCATGAAGGCCGTGCCCGACGGCTTGCGGCTGGTCAAGGCCGACACGTTGCACGACGCGGTGCTCGCGCTCGACGCGCTGCGCACCGGAAAGGGCAATGTGCCCGCTTGTGAGGCCGGATGAAACTTCCGGCGAGCGCCGTGCGTTAGCCGTACGGCTGGCGCTGCGGTGTAAGTTGCCAGACACGGACCGTTTCTTCATCACGACGAGGGGTTGGCCTTGAGCTTCCGGACCCCAGGGGCCGGCAGGGCGATGCGCTTGCCACGCCGGCCGCGGCTGCTTCTGCCTGTGGCCATCGCGCTGGTCGCGATCGTGGCCCTGTTTTTTCTCTTTTCTGGGATTTATACCGACTACCTGTGGTTTGACACGACCAACTACACGTCGGTCTTCTCCGGGGTGCTGCTGACCGAGATCGTGCTGTTCCTCGTCGGAGCGGTGCTCATGGTCGGCATCACGGGCGGCAACATGCTGCTGGCCTTCCGCACCCGGCCGATGTTCGGCCCCGCCGTGTTCGGCGGCGGCAGCGGGGCCGACCGCTATCGCATGGCGCTCGACCCCCACCGCAAGCTGATCTTCATCGTCGGCATGGGCCTGCTCGCGCTCTTCTCCGGCTCCTCGTTCGCGGGGCAGTGGAAGACGTGGCTGCAGTTCGTGAACGGAGCCTCCTTCGACAAGAAGGACGAGCTGTTCGGCATGGACATCTCGTTCTTCATGTTCGACTACCCGTTCATCAGGATGGTGCTGAACTTCCTGTTCACCGCCGTGATCATCTCGATCGTCCTGGCCACGATCACCCACTACCTCTACGGCGGCTTCCGGCTGCAGTCGCCGGGCGTGCACGCCTCCAGGGCCGCGCGGATCCACCTTTCCGTGCTGCTCGGCGTGTTCGTCCTGCTCAAGGCCGTCGCCTACTACATCGACCGGTTCGGTCTGGTCTTCTCCGACCGCGGCTACGTGCACGGCGCGTCCTACACCGACGTCAACGCGGTGCTCCCGGCCAAGAACATCCTCGCGATCATCGCGTTGATCTGCGCCGCGCTGTT
The DNA here is from genome assembly GCF_040675255.1 of Nonomuraea sp. NPDC049624. Lineage (NCBI taxonomy): Bacteria > Bacillati > Actinomycetota > Actinomycetes > Streptosporangiales > Streptosporangiaceae > Nonomuraea > Nonomuraea sp. NPDC049624. Next base: position 313,247 of record NZ_JBFAOR010000011.1, read on the forward strand.
CTTCGCCGGCGTCGTGCGCCCCGGCGGCATGCTGCCCGGCGTCTCGTTCGGCCTGCTCGTGCTCTCGGCCATCCTGATCGGCGGCGTCTACCCGGCGCTGGTCGAGCAGTTCCAGGTCAAGCCCAACCAGCAGGGCAAGGAAGCCGTCTACATCGACCGGAACATCCAAGCCACCAGATCAGCCTACGACGTGCAGAACGCCGAAGTGATCGACTACAACGCCCAGGCCGACCCGACCAAGGTCAGCGCCGGCGGCGACGAGTCGGTGACCGGCGTGCGTCTGCTCGACCCGGCGCTGGTGTCGTCCACGTTCGAGCAGACCCAGCGCATCCGCGGCTTCTACGGCTTCCCCGACCAGCTCGACGTCGACCGCTACCCCGGCAAGGACGGCAAGCTGGTCGACCACGTGGTCGGCGTCCGCGAGCTGCTCGGCCCGCCCGCGCCCCAGAACAACTGGATCAACCGCGCGCTGGTCTACACCCACGGCTACGGCTTCGTCGCCGCGCCGGGCAACGAGGTCGACGCGGGCGGCCTGCCCGCCTACGACAGCAAGGACATGCCGGTCACCGGCGACCTCGCGGCCTCGACCGGGCTCAAGGAGTCGCGCGTCTACTTCGGCGAGAACCCCGGCTCCACCGAGTACGTCATCGCCGGCGGCAACCCCAAGACCCCGCAGGAGCTCGACTACCCGGTCTCCGGCGGCCAGACCGGCCAGCAGAACACCACCTACACCGGCAAGGGCGGCGTGCCGATCGGCTCGGCCCTCAACCGGCTCGTCTACGCCGCCAAGTACGGCGAGATGAACATTCTGCTGTCGGGCGACATCAACGACAACTCCAAGATCCTCTACGTGCGCAACCCACGGGAGCGGGTGGAGAAGGTCGCGCCGTTCCTGACCCTCGACGGCAACGCCTACCCGGCGATCGTCGACGGCCGCATCACCTGGATCATCGACGGGTACACCACGTCCAACGCGTACCCGTACTCGCAGAGCGAGAGCCTCGGCGACATGACCCGCGACCTGGCCACCGACCGCCGCGTGGTCGCCCAGCAGCCGCAGGACGAGATCAACTACATCCGCAACTCGGTCAAGGCCACGGTCGACGCCTACGACGGCACGGTCACGCTCTACGCCTGGGACGGCAACGACCCGGTGCTGAAGACGTGGTCCACCGCCTTCCCCGGCACGATCAAGCCCGCTTCGCAGATGAGCCCCGACCTCCAGGCGCACATCCGCTACCCGGAGGACCTGTTCAAGGTGCAGCGCTACATGTTGTCGCGCTACCACGTCACCAACGCGGCCGCCTTCTACAGCGCCCAGGACTTCTGGAACATCCCCAGCGACCCCTCGCAGGGCAACCAGTCGGTCAAGCAGCCGCCGTACTACCTGACGGCGACGATGCCCGACGAGTCCGAGCCGTCGTTCTCGCTGACCACGACCTTCGTCCCGCGGGAAGGGCCCAACCTGGCGGCCTTCATGGCGGCGGGCTCCACGGTGGGCAAGGACTACGGCAAGCTGCGCATCCTGCGCATGCCGTCCAACACCACGGTCCCCGGTCCCGGTCAGGCCCAGAACAACTTCCAGAACAAGTTCTCGGGCGAGCTGGGCCCCCTCGGCCTCGGCCAGGCCAACGTCAGGTACGGCAACCTGCTGACCCTGCCCTACGCGAACGGCCTGATCTACATCGAGCCGGTCTACGTGCAGACCAAGGCCGGCACCGGCCAGGAGCCGTACCCGATCCTGCGGCGGGTGCTGGTGGCGTTCGGCAACAAGGTCGGCTCGGGTGACACCCTCGACCAGGCCCTGGAGCAGGTCTTCGGCGGCGAGCAGCAACAGCCGAACACCCAGCCCCAGCAGACCACGCCCAACCAGGCGAACACGTCGGCGATGAACACCGCCATCTCCAACGCCCAGAAGGCCTACGAGGACGCCCAGAAGGCCCTCCAGGCCAGCCCCCCGAACTGGGACGAGTACGGCAAGGCCCAGAAGCGGCTGGAGGAGGCGCTGAAGCAGATCGAGAGCGCCAACGCCAAGCCGGCGGCGACCCCGTCGCCCTCGGCCTCTCCCTCAGCCTCCCCGTCGGCGACGCCGTCCGCCTCGCCGCCGGCCACGTCCACACCGACGCCGACACCCTCGGGCACACAGGCGGGAGGCACCACCTAGCCCTTTCGGTTTGCGCCCACCCCTCGTCGCCGATAGTCTTGAGAAGCAAGACAGCGACGCGGGGTGGAGCAGTTCGGTAGCTCGCTGGGCTCATAACCCAGAGGTCGCAGGTTCAAATCCTGCCCCCGCTACCAAGATTCGAGGTCCTGGCCGACGGCCAGGGCCTCGTTGCTTTTCACCGGCACCGCAGGTCCCATCCGGCATTGTCGGTCTCCAGGACCTCGAGACCATCGCGGGACGCGGGCGTTCTGGAAGCACACCCTGCCTCCATTTCCGCCAAGCGGAGGTCATCGGCCCTATGGGCACCATGACGAGCAGGGGCCGGCGCGACGGGTGACGCCAGGAGGATTCGCCGCCGTGGTGGAGGGGGTCTGAGCAGCGTGAGGCCCGTGATTACGCCACCGACGCGCCCGGACAAAGCCCGGCCGGGTCGAAGGAGTCCGGAAGGGCGGTATAGTTAATAACGACACACCGACGCGGGGTGGAGCAGTTCGGTAGCTCGCTGGGCTCATAACCCAGAGGTCGCAGGTTCAAATCCTGTCCCCGCTACCAAGCCGAAGTCCCCGGTCGCCACACGGCGACCGGGGACTTCGTCGTTTCCGGACCTCTTCCTATCGGGCCTTGTCGAACCGACTCGCGTGCTGATTACATGATTACATGACGGAAAAAGACGTCCCGACGATCTACGAGTGGGCGGGCGGGACCGAGGCGTTCGAACGGCTGACCGTGGCGTTCTACCGGACCGTCCTCAAGGACGACCTCATCGGGCCGCTGTTCGCCCACATGGACCCCGAGCACCCCAAATACGTCGCCATGTGGCTCAGCGAGGTCTTCGGCGGCCCTGACTGGTACACCCGCGAACGCGGCGGATATCCCCACATGCTGGCCCACCACCTGGGCCGGGCCATCACCGAACCGCAGCGCCGCCGTTGGGTGAACCTCCTCATGGACGCCGCCGACGAGGTCGGCCTGCCTGACGACCCCGAGTTCAGGGCCGCGTTCGCCGGCTACATCGAATGGGGCACCCGGCTGGCCGTGCACAACTCCCAGCCCGGCGCGACCCCGCCCCCGAAGGCGCCGGTTCCGCACTGGGGCTGGGGAGTCGCCCCGCCATACCAGCCGTAACCTGGAGAAATGGGAAGCACGTCGCGCGGGCGGCTGCGGGTCTACCTGGGCGCGGCGCCCGGCGTCGGCAAGACGTACGCCATGCTCAGCGAGGCGCGACGGGCCAAGGAGCGCGGACGTGACGTGGTCGTGGGCCATGTCGAGACCCACGGCCGCGACCAGGTCGCCCGCCTGCTCGACGGACTGGAGACCGTGCCGGGCCGCACCGTCGTCCACCGCGGCGCCACGTTCACCGAGCTGGACGCCGACGCGGTCATCGCCCGCCGTCCCACGGCCGTGCTGGTCGACGAGCTCGCCCACACCAACACGCCCGGCTCCCGGCACGCCAAACGCTGGCAGGACGTCCAGGACATCCTCGACGCCGGCATCGACGTCGTCTCCACGCTCAACATCCAGCACCTGGAGTCCCTGCGCGACGTGGCCGAGCAGATCACCGGCCTGCCGCAGCGCGAGACCGTCCCCGACGACCTGGTCCGGCGGGCCGACCGGCTCGAACTCGTCGACATGTCACCCGAGGCGCTGCGCCGCCGCCTCGCCCACGGCAACGTCTACCCGCCGGAACGCGTCGACGCCGCCCTCGCCAATTACTTCCGCGTCGGCAACCTGTCCGCTCTGCGGGAGCTTGCCCTGCTCTGGGTGGCGGACCGGGTCGACCGGCAGCTCACCGCGTACCGGGCAGACCACGACATCGCGGGCACCTGGGAAGCCCGCGAACGCGTCGTCGTCGCTCTCACCGGCGGCCCCGAGGGCGACACCCTCGTCCGCCGCGCCGCCCGCATCGCGGCCAGGACCAAGGGCGCCGACCTGCTCGCCGTGCACGTCACCCGGGCCGACGCCCTGTCCACCACGAGCGACCCGGCCAACCTGGTACGCCAGCGCAAATTCGTCGAGGACCTCGGCGGCACCTACCACCAGGTCGTGGGCGACGACATCCCGCGCGCGCTGATCGCGTTCGCCGACGGCGTGAACGCCACCCAACTCGTCCTCGGCGCCTCCCGGCGGGGACGGCTCGCGCAACTGCTCACCCGCGGCGTGGGCATGACGACGGCCACGCTGTCCGGGTCGATCGACGTGCACATGGTCCCGCACGAGGCCGTCCCCCGAGGCTCCGGCCGGCCGCGGCCCGGGGGAGCGCTGACGCCTCGGCGCAGGTCGGCCGGATGGGCGCTTACCCTGGCCGCCATGCCGGCGCTCACCGCCGTGATCGCGCCGCTCGACCTGAGCCTGCCCAGCGAGATCCTGCTCTTCCTGCTGCTGGTCGTCGGCGTCGCGCTCGTGGGCGGGATGTGGCCGGCGCTCACGGCGGCGGTGCTCGCGTTCGGGCTGCTCAACTGGTTCTTCACGCCGCCGGTGCACACCCTGACCATCGCCGAGCCCGAGAACGTGTTGTCGCTGGCCATCTTCGTCCTGGTCGCGGCCATGGTGAGCACGGTCGTGGACCGGGCCGCCCGGCGCAGCAGAGAAGCGGCCCGGTCCAGGGCCGACGCCGAGGTCCTGTCCACACTGGCCGGACACGTGCTGCGCGGGGAGTCCGCGCTGGCCTCACTGCTCGGACGGTTGCGCGAGACGTTCGGGCTGACCGCGGTGACCCTGCTCGAAAGGGACGATCCGTCGCGTGACTGGCGCATCGTCGCCACGTCCGGCGGCCCCCCGATCACCACCCCGCCCGTCACCAGCCCGAACCACCCCGGACCGGACGGCGGGAGCGACGTGGTCACCATCGACGACCGGCTGGTGCTCGCGACCCGCGGCCGGCTGCTCGACGCCAGCGACCGCCGCGTCCTGGAGGCGTTCGCCGCCGAGGCAGCCGTCGCCCTGCGCCAGGAACGCCTGCGCGAGGCGGCCGCGCGCGCCGAGCCGCTGGCCGAGGCCGACCGCATGCGCACCGCGCTGCTCGCCGCCGTTGGCCACGACCTGCGCACCCCGCTCGCCTCGGCCATGGCGTCCGTGGAGAGCCTGCGCAACACCGACATCATCTGGTCCGACGACGACCGCGCCGAACTGCTGGCCACCGCCGGCGAGTCGCTGATCAAACTGAACCGGCTCGTGTCGAACCTGCTCGACATGAGCCGCCTCCAGGCCGGCGTGCTGGGCGTCACCTTGCGGCCCGTCGCCGTCGAGGACGTGCTGCCGCGTGCCATCGACGACCTCGGCCCGCTGCGTGACCGGGTCAGCAGTGACGTCCCGGCCGACCTGCCGGAGTTCCAGGCCGATCCGGCGCTGCTCGAACGCGTCCTGGCGAACCTGATGGCCAACGCCGTCCGCTACAGCCCCGAAGGCGAGACCGTGCTCGTCACCGCGAGCTGGCACGGCGAACGCGTCGAACTGCGCGTCATCGACAGGGGACCAGGAATCCCCACGGAAGCGCATGAAAGGGTGTTCATGCCCTTCCAACGACTCGGCGACCGCGACAACCACACCGGCGTGGGCCTCGGCCTCGCACTCTCGCGCGGCCTCACCGAGGCGATGGGCGGCACGCTGCTCCTTGAGGACACCCCCGGAGGAGGGCTCACCATGACGGTCTCACTGAGGAGGGCCCCTTGACCCGCGTGCTCGTCGTCGACGATGAGCCCCAGATCCTGCGTGCTCTGCGCATCAACCTGGCGGCCAGGCACTACGAGGTCGCGGTCGCCCCCGACGGCGCGTCGGCGCTGCGCCAGGCCGCCGACTGGCACCCCGACCTGGTCGTCCTCGACCTCGGCCTGCCCGATCTCGACGGCGTCGAGGTGATCCAGGGCCTGCGCGGCTGGACGAAGGTGCCGATCATCGTGTTGTCGGGGCGTACCGACAGCACGGACAAGGTGGACGCGCTCGACGCCGGAGCCGACGACTACGTCACCAAGCCGTTCGGCATCGACGAGCTGCTGGCCCGCATCCGCGCGGTGACCCGCCGCACGAACCAGCACGAAGAGGAACCCGCGACGGTGCGGCTGGGCGACCACGTGATCGACCTCGCCGGCAAGACGATCTCAGGCGGCGTACGGCTGACGCCGACGGAGTGGCACTTCCTGGAGATCCTGCTTCGCAATCCCGGCAAACTGATCAGCCAGCGGCAACTGCTGACGGAGGTGTGGGGCGCCGGCTACCTGAAGGAGACGCACTACCTGCGCCAGTACATGGCCCAACTGCGCCGCAAGCTCGAACGCGACCCGGCGCACCCCGTGCACCTGCTGACCGAGCCCGGAATGGGATACCGGTTTCAGCCCTCCTGATCCCTGACCAGGACAACCGCTTTGAGCACGGCCCACCCGAGCAGCAAGGCCCCGAAGAGCACCTGAGCGGCACGCACCCACATGGAAGACGTCTGATCCGCATAGATCACAACACCGATCCACATCAGACCAAATATCCCGACCAGGATGATTGCCGACCAGTTCAGCCCACGTTGCCACATACGCGCAGTCTTACAGCCGGGTGGCCAAGGCCGGGTATGGCCACAGTCCTCATCCGGTCGAAGCCCTAGCCCCCTGGGGGATCAGCCTTGAGCGATCAGCGGCCGGGCCGGCCGGCTCAGCGGGGAAGGGTCCGATGCGCACCGACGCACCGACGCAGGCGCATCCCGCGCATCCGCACGACCGGCGGCTGTTGCGGTGGTTGCTGCCCCTCCTGCATGCAGGCGAGCAGCGTCTCAGCCGTACGGGCGTCGGACAGGATCTGCTGCACGGCGTCTTCGTCCTCGGGCAGCTGACCGCGCTCGGCCAGCTCGCGGGTGAGGAAGGCGAGCGGGTCGGGCGCGCCGACCATGTCCGCGGCCACGGTCGTCCGCGCCGCCGTGAGCAGCCGCAGGTAATGGGTACGCAGGACGGCCTCGCGCACCCGTGCCTGTTCGAGGTCGTCGATCAGGGTCCGGGCGATGCGCAGGAGGTCTCCCGCATGGGTCGCCGGGTCGGCGAGGAAGGCACGGATGTCGTCGAACTCCGAGCGGGTCATGGCGGGCACCTCCGAGAGCGCAGTCTGCTCGTGGCTACCTTCGTACCGAGGGGCGATTGCGGATGACTTGCTGACGGCTTGACTTCAGGTGTCGTACGGGCGGCGATGACCAAGGTTTGACGATCTTGTGGCGAGGGAAGAACCCTACGATTACCTGTGTGGCGCGAAGTAGGCGCGGGAGACTGCTAGAGTTGCTTCGCGCAGGGCGGCCGAGGGGCTCGCAAGAGCCTCAACAGAAGCCCGGCAAATCCCACTTCCTTCTGGTTCATTCAAGACGGTTCAGAGCGGTCTGAATGACCTGGTAAGTTAGAGGGGTTGTCCCGGAAGCGGGGCGCGACTTAATTCCAGCAGGTCGAGCAAGTCCGGTCAATTTGACAGAGACTTGAACGGCTGAAA
>NZ_JBFAOR010000012.1:0-64170 GCF_040675255.1 Nonomuraea sp. NPDC049624
CAGCCGTTCAAGTCTCTGTCAAATTGACCGGACTTGCTCGACCTGCTGGAATTAAGTCGCGCCCCGCTTCCGGGACAACCCCTCTAACTTACCAGCCTGTCGCTCGGTTAGCGAACCGATCTTCAAACCCGCGAGCCAGAAGGGATTGCCGTCGATACGCGTCGCAACACACCAAAGTCACCGGAGTGAAGGGAGTGGGTTGCGCCGCACCTCGTCGGCTCCTAAAGATTAGCAGCGCTCCCGACCACTCGGGACGCGTTCGGCAGCTCTCCCGGCCACAGAACGATCACGGCCGAACATAGACTCCCCCCGTGAGCAGCAACACGCCGCCAGTGGCGAAGAAGGTACCGACTGAGCGCATCCATCACGGCGACACGTTCATCGACGAGTACGCCTGGCTAAGCAACAAGGACGACCCGGACACAACGGCGTACCTGGAGGCAGAGAACGACTTTCTCAAAGAGCACACCGCGCATCTCGCCGAGCTCCAGGAACAGGTCTTCCAGGAGATCAAGGGGCGCACTCAGGAGACCGACCTGTCGGTGCCGAGCCGTAAGGGGGCGTGGTGGTACTTCTCGCGTACCGAGGAGGGCAAGCAGTACGCGGTGTCCTGCCGGGTGCCGGCCAACAGTGACGCGCCGCCGCAGATCACCCCGGGCGAGCGCCTTGAGCGCGAGCAGGTCGTGCTCGACGGCAACGAGCTCGCCGGCGACAGCGCGTTCTTCTCCGTCGGCACCAGCGCCGTCGCGCCCGACGGGACGATGCTGGCCTACTCGACCGACTACAAGGGCGACGAGCGTTTCACGCTGAGGTTCAGGAACCTCGAGACGGGCGAGGTGCTGCCCGACGAGATCAAGGACATCTTCTACGGCGGCGCCTGGTCGGCCGACGGCTCGGCGTTCTTCTACACGCGGGTGGACGACGCCTGGCGTCCCTACCAGGTCTACCGGCACACCCTCGGGACGGAAGAGGACGTCCTGGTCTACGAGGAGACCGACGAGCGCTACTGGGTGGGCATCGGGCTGACCCGCAGCGAGCGGTACCTCGTACTGGGCGCGGGCAGCAAGATCACCAGCGAGGTGCGCATCCTCGACGCCGCCGACCCCACCGGCGAGTTCCAGGTCGTCCGGCCCAGGAAGACCGGTGTGGAGTACGGCGTCGAGCACGCGGGCGACTTCTTCTACGTCCTGCACAACGAGAACGCCGAGAACTTCGAGCTGGCCACGGCCCCCATCGACGAGCCCGGCTCCTGGACCCCGCTGATCGGGCACCGCGAGGACACCAGGCTGCTGGAGATCGACGCCTTCTCCGACCACGCCGTCGTGCACTTCCGCCGTGACGGCCTGACCGGCCTGCGGGTGCTGCCCTACGGCGCCGCGGGCGCGGGCTGGCGGGAGCGGATCGAGGCCGCCGAGCGGAACGCGTACGAGATCGACTTCCCCGAGCCCCTGTACGACGTCGGCCCGGCGGGCAACCCCGAGTTCACGACGACGCGGCTCAGGCTGGCGTACACGAGCATGGTGACGCCGCCGAGCGTCTACGACTACGAGCTGGACTCGCACGAGCTGATCCTGCTCAAGCAGCGTCCGGTGCTGGGCGGCTACGACGCGGGCGACTACGAGCAGTTCCGGGAGTGGGCGACGGCCGAGGACGGCACGCGCGTGCCGATCTCGATCGTCAAGCGCAAGGACACCACGACGCCTGCTCCGACCCTGCTCTACGGCTACGGCAGCTACGAGACCTCGATCGACCCCGGGTTCTCGGTTCCCCGGCTGTCGCTGCTCGACCGCGGGTTCGTCTTCGCCGTCGCGCACGTCAGGGGCGGCGGCGAGATGGGCCGTCGCTGGTACGAGGACGGCAAGCTGACCAGGAAGCGGAACACGTTCACCGACTTCGTGGCGGCGGCCCGGCATCTCAAGGCGAGCGGCTGGAGCGGGCGGATCGTCGCGCGCGGCGGCTCGGCGGGCGGGCTGCTGATGGGGGCGGTGACGAACCTGGCTCCCGAGGAGTTCGCGGGGGTGGTGGCCGAGGTGCCGTTCGTGGACGCGCTCAACACGATCCTCGACCCGTCGTTGCCGCTGACGGTGATCGAATGGGACGAGTGGGGCGACCCGCTGCACAACCCGGACGTCTACGCGTACATGAAGAGCTATTCGCCGTACGAGAACGTGGACGGCAGGGTGTACCCGCCGATTCTGGCGATCACCAGCCTGAACGACACGCGGGTGCTGTACCACGAGCCGGCCAAGTGGATCGCGCGGCTGCGGGCGACCGCGTCCGGCGGGCCGTTCCTGCTCAAGACGGAGATGGGCGCGGGCCACGGCGGGCGCAGCGGCCGGTACGACGCCTGGCGCGAGGAGGCGTTCGCGCTGTCCTGGATCATCGAGAGGGGGACGGCGTGAGCTTCGTGGCCGATGAGCGGCGGTACGAGCGTCAGCCGTACAACCGCAGCGGGCGCAGCGGGCTGAAGTTGCCGGCGGTGTCGCTGGGGTTGTGGCACAACTTCGGCGACGACCGGCCGATCGAGAACTCGCGGGCGGTGCTGCGGCGCGCGTTCGACCTCGGGGTGACGCATTTCGACCTGGCCAACAACTACGGCGTGCCGTACGGGTCGGCGGAGCGGAACTTCGGGCGGATCCTGCGGGAGGACTTCGCGGCGTACCGGGACGAGCTGGTCATCTCGACCAAGGCCGGGTACGACATGTGGCCGGGGCCGTACGGGGAGTGGGGGTCGCGCAAGTACGTGCTGGCCAGCCTCGACCAGTCGCTCGCCCGCATGGGCCTGGAGTACGTGGACGTGTTCTACAGCCACCGTCCGGACCCGGAGACGCCGCTGGAGGAGACCATGGGGGCGCTGGACCGGGCGGTGCGCTCGGGCAAGGCGCTGTACGCGGGCGTCTCCAACTACTCGGCCGAGCAGACCGCGCAGGCCGCGCGGATCATGCGCGAGCTGGGCACGCCGCTGCTCATCCACCAGCCGTCGTACTCGATGATCAACCGGTGGATCGAGGACGACGGGCTGCTCGACGTGCTGGAGGAGGCGGGCATGGGCTGCATCGTGTACTCGCCGCTGGCGCAGGGGCTGCTCACCGACCGCTACCTGGAGGGCGTGCCCGAGGGCTCGCGGGCGGCGACGAGCCGGTTCCTGAGCGCCGAGCAGATCGACCGGGACCTGGCGCGCGACCTCAACGAGATCGCCAGGGGCCGGGGTCAGACGCTGGCCCAGATGGCGCTGTCGTGGACGCTGCGCGACCCGCGGGTGACGAGCGTGCTGATCGGGGCGAGCAGTGTCCGGCAGCTGGAGGACAACGTGGCGTGCGTGGACGGCCCAGTGTTCACCGAGAGCGAGCTGGCGGCGATCGACAAGATCACCGAGCCGGTCACGTCGGCCCGCTGACTCACCCGCGGCGCACGGGGTCCTGTTCCGCCCGAGTGCGGTTCACAGGGCCTCGTGCCGCTGGAGGTAGGTGAAGGCGGCCCAGCCCGGCAGCACCGGCAGCCAGAACGTGAGCAGCCGGTGCAGCAGCACGGCCGAGGCGGCCAGGTCCCATTCGAGGCCGGCCGCGACCAGGCCGAGGGTGAGCGCGTACTCGACGGCGCCGAGGCCGCCCGGCGTGGGGGCGGCCGAGCCGATGGCGTTGGCCGTGAGGTAGACGACGGCGACGGCGGTGAAGCTCAGCTGGCCGCCGAACGCCGCGACGCAGGCGTCGAGGCAGGCCACGAACGCGATCGTGATCATGAGCGTGCCGAAGGCGGCCTCGATCATCTTGGCCGGCGACTGGAGCACGTCGAGCAGGCGGGGCAGCACGTTCGAGAACAGCCTGCGCATGCGCACGGTCACCATCCTGCGCAGCGGCGGCACGCCGAGCACCACCGCGACCAGCAGCGCGATGGCGAGCATCGCCACGACCAGGCCGCGCGAGGGGGTGAAGGAGGTGGCGGCGTCGGAGCCGGTGATGTAGGCGAACAGCAGCAGCAGGGCGATGTGGAAGACCAGCATGATGAGCTGCGAGGCGCCCACGCTGGCCACCGCGAGCGCCGGCGCGATGCCGCGCTTCTGCAGGTAGCGGGTGTTGATCGCGACGCCGCCGACCGCGGCGGGCGCGACCAGCTTGACGAACGACGACGCGAACTGCACCAGGACGGTACGCCACAACGGCAGGCGTTCCGGGACGAACCCGCGCAGCATGAGGGCGGCGGCGACGAAGCTGGTGAACGAGGCGATCAGCGCCAGGCCGGACCACCCCCAGTTGGCCGTGGTCACCACCTTGTAGAGGTCGACCTTGCTGAGCTGGGACAGCACGACGTAGGCGGCGACCGTGCTGGCGATGATCGTGATCAGGGTGCGCGGGCGGAAGCGCTCCAGGCGTACCTCTTCGACCTTGCCCTGGGGCTTGAGGGCGACGATGTGGTCGCGCAGGCCCGTCAGCACGTTCTTGGCCTTGGACAGGGCCGAGCGGGTCTCCCTGGTCAGGGCGATGCGCTGGAGCAGCGGCATGGCGGCGGCGAGGGCGTCGGGGCCCATCACGGCGGCGGCGGCCCGGACCGAGCGCTCGGCGCCGACGCGCAGCGCCAGGTAGGTGAGGAGCTGGGCGATGTCGAGCCGGAGCAGCAGGTCGCCGGCGGCGATCTCGCCGCTGCGGGCGTCGGTCAGCACGACCCGGCCGGCGCGGTCGAGGTGGATGCTGTCGCCGGTGAGCCGCCGGTGTGCCAGCCGCTGGATCTGCAGCAGCTCGACCTGCTCCCAGATCTGGGCGAGCAGGGCGTCGTCGATCTCGGCGTCGGGCACCTCGTCGAGCGGGCGGGTCTCGATGTGCTCGTAGGCGAGCAGGGCGGCCTCGGTGCCGATCTCGCTGGTGCCGAGCAGGCGCGGCGTGCTGGCGCCGGCGGCCTGGGCCGCGTAGGCCATCAGGGCCTCGCGTTCCAGCTCGGCCCGGAGCGAGCGGATGGCCCGGCGCCTGGTCTCGGAGTTGAGCCTGATGCGCCGCCACAGCCGGTACGGCAGCCCGGCCACCTGGCGGTCGCGGTCGAGGACGGTGACGTCGAGGCTGGTGCCGTCCTTGAGGCCGATGGCGTAGCGGCGGCTGCCCTGGTGGTCGTCCTCGATGCGGCGGGCGGAGACGGGCGAGAAGGACAGCTTGCGCAGCGCGGCGACCACGGCGCTGCCGGGCGGGCGGGTGTTGGGGCTGCCGACGCCGTAGAGGGTGGCGTAGCCGATGGCCATGCCGACCAGGACGGTCACGATGGCGCTGGGCAGGGTGATCTGCCTGCCGGAGAAGTAGGTGAGGATGTAGAGGGCGATCGAGGTCCACATGAGCATGCGCCACGTGGGGCGGCGCGCGATGCGCACCGCGGTGGTGTAGGCGATCACCGAGGTGAGCAGCGTGTTCAGCGGCTCGATCGCGCGGTCGCCGGTGAGCAGGATGCGCAGGTCGGTCAGACTGCTGGCCTCGATCCACTGGCCGAGCAGGAACGACCCGGCCATGCCGATGATGGCCGCGATCAGCCCTTCGGCGACGCGCAGGCCGTCGCGGTGGAAGACCCGCTCGACGGCGAACGCGGCGGGCACGATGAGCACGGCCGCGCTGCCGATGAAGGCCGCGACCCGGCTGAGCAGCGGGACCATCTCGGCGCCGACCTTGACGTCCTGCTCCAGACCGTTGAGCGTCTGCTTGGCGACGAGGGCGAGCAGGATCACCGCCGCGAGCACCGCCAGCGTCGCGAAGAAGCGCAGCAGGTCGGACGGCCGCCGCAGCCGCTGGGGAAGGAGCGGCTCGACTACGTAGACGCCGCCGTCGGCGCGTGGCTCGGACACGGCTGGATCCCCCTCCGTGAGGTCCTCCGTGTCATCGTCTCGTTCCCTGATTTCGGCCACCGACAGTGATTCTGCACCTTCCCGGCCGGACCGTACGATCTCTGTTGTCCAGTGTCCTCGTTCGCCGCTCCGGCGCGCGCACCGGGTGAGGACCCGACCGGCGTCGGCCTGCCCGCGTGTCTGGCATGTTCACTCCCGCGGTGCCGGTGCCGGCCCTCGTCGCCCCCGACGCCCGGCGCCCACGGGGAAAACCGCGCGGCCGGGCGGCCCGGTCACGACGCGTCGGCCGAGTACACCGCGGCCAGGCTGCGCGAGGCAGGGTACACGGTGGAACTCCCACCGTTCACCTTTGACTTCTTTCACGAGGTCGGCTCGGCGGTGTCGCGGGGACGGCGGGCGCGGGCCTCTCGACGTAGGCTGTGCGCATGTCGGGTGATTTGAGGGTTTTGGGGGCATGTCCGCTTGACTGCCCCGACACCTGCTCCTGGATCGTGACCGTACGGGACGGGCAGGCCGTCAAGATGCGCGGCAACCCCGACCACCCCTACACCCGCGGCGCGTTGTGCGTGAAGGTCAACCGGTACCTGGAGCACACGCAGGCGCAGGACCGCATCCTGTACCCGATGCGGCGCACCGGGCCGAAGGGGTCGGGCCAGTTCGAGCGCATCACCTGGGACGAGGCGCTCGACGAGATCTCGACCCGCCTGCGCGCCATCGTGGACGAGCACGGCGGCGAGGCGATCTGGCCGTACCTGGGCACCGGGTCGCTGGGTTACCTCCAAGGCTGCGAGGGCGTGGCGGGCCGCCGGTTCTGGAACGTGCTGGGGGCGTCCAAGCACTGGCTGAACATCTGCTCGGCGGCCGGCAGCAGCGGGCTGATGAAGGCCAACGGCACCGCGGGCGGCATGGACCCGGAGAACTTCGCCCAGGCCAGGCTGATCCTGCTCTGGGGCACGAACACGCTGACCAGCGGCCACCACCTGTGGAAGTTCATCCAGGACGCCCGCGCGGACGGCGCGCACGTGGTCGCCATCGACCCCATCCGCACCAGGACCGCCGACCAGGCCGACCAGCACCTGGCGATCAGGCCGGGCACGGACGCCGCGCTCGCGCTCGGGCTGCTCAACGTCGTGCTCGCGGAGAACGCCCAGGACGAGGAGTTCCTGGCCGAGCACACCGAGGGCTGGGAGGACTTCCGCAAGGAGATCCTGGAGTACCCGGTGGAGCGGGTGGCGGAGATCACCGGCATCCCGGCCGAGGACGTCCACAGCCTGGGGATGCGCCTGGCCCACACCCGGCCGACCGCGATCCGCGCCACCATGGGCATCCAGCGGCACGCCGGCGGCGGCACCGCGATGCGCACGATCGCCGCGATCCCCGGCGTGACCGGCGACTGGCGGCATCCGGGCGGCGGCGTGGCGTACTCGACGAGCGGTCACGTGCGCGTGACCGTCGACACCCGCGACGACCTGCTGGCCAAGCCGGTGCGCACGCTGGTCATGACCAAGCTCGGCTCCCAGCTCGACGACGTCAAATGTCTGTGGGTGTACGCCGCCAACCCGCTCGGCTCGACCCCCGACGCCAACGCGATCAGGCGGCAGCTCGCCCGCGAGGACCTGTTCACGGTCGTCATGGAGCAGTTCCCGACCGACACTGTGGACTACGCCGACATCGTGCTGCCCGCGACCATGCAGACCGAGCACATGGACCTGCACGCCGGTTACGGCCACATGTACCTGCTGTGGAACGAGCCCGCCGTGCCGCCGCCCGGGGAGTGCCTGTCCACCACCGAGACCTTCCGCCGGCTGGCCGCGCACATGGGGCTGAGCGAGCCGTCCCTGTACGACTCCGACCTGGAGCTGGCCGAGTCGTTGTTGTCGGGCGGGCACCCGTCGCTCGAAGGCGTCACGCTGGACCGGCTGCGCAAGGAGGGGTGGGTGCGGATGAACTACCCCAAACCGTTCGCGCCGTTCGCCGAGGGCTTCCCGACGCCGTCCGGGCGGCTGCGCTTCCCGCCCGCCGGGAAGGCGTACGTGCCCTCGCACACGGCGGCCGCCGACCGGTCGGCGTACCCGCTGACGCTGGTCACGCCGGCCTCGCACACGTTCCTGAACACGATCTTCGCCAACAATCCGGAGCTGCGGCGGCGGGCCAAGGGGCCGGCCGTGCTGGTCAACCCGGCCGACGCGGCGGCCCGGGGGCTGGTGGCCGGGCAGCGCGTACGGGTGCACAACGACGGCGGCGAGTTCCTGGCCGACGTGGAGATCAGCGACCGGGTCGCGCCCGGCGTGGTGGCCTCGCCCAAGGGCCGGTGGCCGAAGCTGACCCCGGGCGGCGCGAACGCCAACGCGGTCGTGGCCGAGCGGGACGGCGACATGGGCCGGGGGCCCGCCTTCCACGACAATCTGGTCGAGATCAGCCCCTGCGCCGGTCCATGACCTGGTGAAGGTCAGCCCTTGTGCCGGTCCATGAACGCCACGACCGTGTCGAGCACCTTGGCGGCGTGCGGGCTGCCGAGCAGGGCCGAGGCGTGCAGCGACTCGCCGGGGATGATCAGCACCTGGTTGTCCGGGGACTTGGTCGCGGCGGCCTCGGCCGCGCGCATCGATTCGGCGCCGCCGTAGGAGTCGTGCTCGGAGCCGATCTGCAGCAGCGGCACGGTGAGCGCGGCGGCGTCGCCCTCGTCGATCTCGCCGGACAGGGCGACGACGCCGGCCACCTCGGCGCCCAGCCGCTCGGCCGCCGGGACCGAGGCCGTGGCGCCGATCGAGCCGCCGACCAGGAACAGCCGCTCGACGCCCTTCTCCTTGGCCAGGCGCTTGCCCATGGCGACCGCGCCGTCCTCCGGGAGCAGGCCGGCGTCCCTGGCGTACAGCAGGACGCGGTAGCCGGCGGCGACCAGGCGGTCCGACAGCGGGCGCCAGGAGCACACGGTGCCGCGGCGCTCGTAGCTGATCACCACGCCCACCGGGCCGTCGCCGGCGATCACGCCGGGCAGGCCGCGGACGTGGGTGAAGATCTTGCCGTCCTGCTCGGTGAAGCAGCCCGAGACGTTGGGGCCGGTGGGCGGCGCGCTCGGGGTGGCGCTTGTCTCGCTGACAGGGGCGGGGGACTCGGCGGCCGTCGTGCGGACGGCGGTGGTGCCGGCGCCGACCGCGCCCCCGCAGCCGGTCAGCCCCATGGTGAGGAGTGCCATCCATCCGACGATCTTTCGCATGGCCGCCGCGCCCTTCTCCCGACTATGTCTGAACTGACATAGTGCCGCAAGCACCATATCCTTGGACGCACCATGACCTCAACGCTCGGATACGCGATCCTGGCCGTGCTGGCGCGCGGCGATCGCACCGGATATGACCTCGCGGCGGCCATGCGGCGGCCGGTCGGCTACTTCTGGACGGCCGGCCACAGCCAGATCCACGCCGAGTTGCAGAAGCTGCGGGCGGCCGGGCTGGTCGGGTTCGAGAGCGCGCACGGGCCTGGGCCGCAGGCCAAGAAGGTCTACCACCTGACCGCCGAGGGCCTGGCGGCGCTGCGGGCATGGGTCACCGAGCCGCCGCGCGAGCGGCCGGAGCGCGACGAGCTGGTGCTGAAGACGTACGCGGCGTGGCTGGCCGAGCCGGAGCTGCTGCGGCGGCTGTTCGCCGACCAGCTCGCCGCGCACGAGGAGCGGCTGGCCGACTACGAGCGGCAGGAGGCGTCGTTCGGCGGCCGGCCGGCCTTCGGCGACCCCGGGTTCGGCGGCTACGCGACGCTGCGCTGCGGGCTGAGCTACGAGCGGCACCGGGCCGAGTGGTGCCGCTGGATGCTGACCCAGCTCGCCGACGCCGCGTCAGCCGAGTGAGAGTTTGTAGCCCTCGTGGGAGGCGGTGAAGCCGAGCGCGTCGTAGAAGCGGTGGGCGTCGGTACGCGACTTGTCGGAGGTGAGCTGGACGACGGCGCACCCCCTGGCCCGCGCCCGGTCGACGGCCCACTGGATCATCTTGCCGCCGAGCCCCTGGCCGCGCGTCGAGGCGGCCACCCTGACGGCCTCGATCTGACACCGCTCGGAACCCAGCCGCGACAGCCCGGCCAGGTACGTGAGCTGCATCGTGCCGACCACCTCGCCCTCCCGCTCGGCCACGATGAGCTCGTCGTGCGGGTTGGCCTCGATGCGGTCGAAGGCCATCAGGTAGCGGGTGTCGTCGGGGTCTCCCTCGCGGGCGGCGCCGAGCGGGTCGTCGGCCAGCAGCTTGACGATGGCCGGGACGTCCTCCTTGCGGGCCTGGCGGAACAGCAGGGACAACACGTAGTGGGACTCCATCAGGGACGGGTTGGAGGGCAGGGCCATGACCTTGCCGCTGCGCACGAAGCCCTTGGCCGCGTAGAGCGCGCGGGCGGCGTGGTTGCGGTCGACGGCCCAGAGCTGCACCTGCTCGGCCCCGGCCGAACGGGCCCACTCGACGGACCGGTCGACCAGGCGGGAGGCGAGCCCACGTCCCCTGGCCTCGGGGGCGACCCACATGGACAGCAGGTGGGCGCCGGTCTCCTCCAGGAGCATGCACACCAGGCCGACGTCGCCCAGGTCGTCGTCCTCGGCCACCCACCACCGCGAGTGCGGGTTCTTCAGCCGATCGGCCCAGTCGTCTGCGGAGAACGCGACCTCGCGCGCGTAGGAGGAGCCGAACGCGTCCGGTGACTCCTGCAGCGCCCGCAGCCGGACGTCCCTCAGCCGTTCTCCTTCGTCCGGCCCCAACTGCACAATGGCGATTTCCGTCATATGGGAATCATGTCAGGGACAGGTCAGGGTCCGTCCCCGATGCCTCACGGGGGCCCGCGGCGGCACCATGAGGACATGAACGAAATCAGTAGGCGCGACGAGGTCTCACTGTCCGCGGCGGCCCTGCGGGGCGCCCCTTGGAAGACCGCCGCCATCGGCGGCGTCGTGGTGTCGGCCGCCAGCTTCGGGATGGGCCTGGTCACCGGCGGCGGTGACCTGGTCTGGGCCCTGGGCCTCGGCATCAGCCTGTTCGCGCTGATCGCCGCGATCGGCGCGGTCGCCAAGCCGCACGAGGGCGACCGCGTCACCCGCCAGGCGCGGCTGTGGTCGCTGCGGCACCCGTGGAAGTTCGCGCTCCTGCCCTCCGCGATCACGGCGGTGCTCGACTACCCGGTGCAGCTCGTGCTCGACGACGAGGGCGTGTTCGGCTCGGCCGTGCAGGCGATGTGGCACGGCGCGCTGGTCTACCTGATCGCCGCGATCCTCACCCTCACGATGAAGGGACGAGCACGATCTTCCCAGTGACCCGCCGCTCCAGCAGGTCGTCCATGGCCCGGTTCTCCGCGGCGTGGCCCATGGACCACGCGCCCCAGTCGACGCCCACCACGGCCCGGTTACGCAGCAGCACCTGGTTGGCCGGCAACCTCACGATCCCGCCCGAGGCGAATCCGACGACCAGGAGCCGCCCGCCCTCGCGCAACCCGCGAAGGGCCTGCTCGGACAGCTCGCCGCCGACCGGGTCGACGCCACGTCCACGGACCACGCCCTGGCCGCTTCCTTGAGCCCGTCGTAGCCGATCACGTCGTCGGCTCCCGCCCGCCGGGCGCGCTCCCTCTTCTCGCCGGTGGACGCCGCCGCCGCGAGCACGTCGAAACCCTCGGGCAGCGGTACGGCGCACCATCAGCCCGTCCACGAGCTTCACCGACAGAACATCATTCCGGCAAGGCCTTCTCCGCCTCGCTCCGGCACACGCAGAACTCGTTCCCCTCCGGGTCGAGCATGGTCACCCAGCCCGTGCCGTCGGGCCTGCGCTGGTCCTGGAAGACGGTCGCGCCGAGGCCGAGCAGCCGCTCGATCTCCTCGTCACGCGTACGGCCCTCGGTGCCGTTGACGTCGAAATGCACCCGGTTCTTGCCCGTCTTGGTCTCGGGCACGCGGATGAACAGCAGGAAAGGGTCGCGCGGCGTACGCAGCATCACCTCGTCGGCGCCCGGCTTGTCACCCTCGCCGAGCGGCCACCCGGTGGCCTGGCTCCACCAGTTCGCGAGCTCGTAGGGATCGGCGGCGTCGACGGTGACGGCGTGAATCTCAATCATCGCACTAGTGTCCACCAGCCAGATTGAGCCCCACGACACCGGCCAGGATGAGCGCGATCGAGGTCAGGCGCAGCGGCGACACGTCGTCGCCCATGGCGACCATGCCGAGGATCGCGGTGCCGACGGCCCCGATGCCGGTCCACACGGCGTACGCGGTGCCGACCTCCAGCGACTTGAGCGCGTAGGCGAGCAGCCCGAAGCTGAGGGCGGCCGTGGCCAGGAAGGACAGGGTCCACCACAGGTTGCTGAGGCCGTTGCTGAGCTTGAGCGACAGTGCCATGGCCACCTCGAACAGGCCGGCCAGCACGATGAGGATCCACGCCATGATCAGACTCCTGAGGACGAGACGTACGGGTACGTGCGTCGTCTTGGCGTGTCCGGGTACGGCGCGTCTCGTCCGGGAGCGTCAGCTCATTTCGTACAACGGCTGAGCAAAACGGATCATTCCCACCAGACGGTGACCCACCGATCGCGCGGCACCGGCCACATGCCCAGCTCGACGGCGGTCTCGGCCACCTCCGCCACCCTGGACGGGTCGAGGCACACCCGGCGGCAGGCGCTCTCGGCCAGCTCCTCGACGGTCGTGAAACGTTCCAGGGGCGCCTCACGCTCCTCCACGCGTACCGGGAAGCCCAGCGCCGCGGCCAGGGCCACGCAGTCCTCCGCGATGGGCCGGACCGGGCGGTCGACGCCGTGGAAGTGCTGCCAGAGCGGCGTCATCCAGCTCATGGGATGGCGGTGGGGCAGTTCGAGCACCACCCGGCCGCGGGTGCGGCTGTCGAGCGCCTGGAGGAACTGCGCCAGGTCGGGCACGTTGTAGACCACGTGCGCGGCGACGGACACGTCGGCCACCGGCACCTGGTCGGCCACGTCGGGCCAGCGCCCCTCGACGGTGGTGGCGGGCACGCCGAGGTTCATCGCCCTGACCTTCAGGCCCTCCAGCATCGGCGCGGAGGTGTCGACCGCGTAGAGGTGGCCGATGCGCTCGCGCAGCGGCAGCGACGCGGCGCCGGGACCCGAGCCGACGTCGAGCAGCGTGCCCTTGTCAGGCAGCGCCTCGGCGAGCCGGGTCATGGTCGGGCCGTCGTCGGGCTCGGCCAGCGCCCGGTCGGTCCGCGTGGCGAACCTTTCCGGCGAGTGGCTCCACGGATCGGCCGGAGCCTTGGCCAGGATCTCCTCGGGGATGGCCCAGGATTCCAGTCGCTCCCGCCATCTTGTGGCGAGTTCTTCGGCGTCCATGGAGTCGAGCATGCCACGCATGGGCGGGGTTACCCACGGGTAGCATTGCAGGTAAGGTTACTGGCCAGTACATGAAGACCTCGGTTCAAGGAGATCTGCACCCATGGGCCACTACAAGAGCAACGTGCGTGACCTGGAATTCAACCTCTTCGAGGTGTTCGGTCGACGCGAGATCCTCGGCACCGGGCCCTTCGGCGAAGTGGACGAGGACGTCGCGCGGAGCATCCTGGACGAGGTCAACAGGCTGGCGACCGGCGTGCTCGCCGACTCCTTCGAGGAGGGCGACCGCACCCCGCCGGTGTTCGACCCCGCGACGAGCACGGTGACCGTCCCGGCCGGCGTCAAGAAGTCGTTCAAGGCGCTGGTGGACGGCGGCTGGGCGCACCTCGACCTGCCCGCCGAGCTGGGCGGCCCCGGCATCCCGCGCAGCCTCGCCTGGGCGACGGCCGAGATGGTGCTCGGCTCCAACCCGGCCCTGTACATGTACGCCGCCGGCCCCAACTTCGCCTACACCCTGTGGAAGCTGGGCACGCCGGAGCAGAAGCGCTTCGCCGAGCTGGCCATCGAGAAGAACTGGGGCGCCACCATGGTGCTCACCGAGCCGGACGCCGGCTCGGACGTCGGCGCCGGCCGGGCCAGGGCGGTCCAGCAGCCCGACGGCACCTGGCACATCGAGGGCGTCAAGCGCTTCATCACCAGCGCCGAGCACGACATGGCCGACAACATCTTCCACCTGGTTCTGGCCCGTCCCGAGGGCCACGGTCCGGGCACCAAGGGCCTGTCGATGTTCCTGGTGCCCAAGTTCCACGTGGACCTGGAGACCGGCGAGCTGGGCGAGCGCAACGGCGCCTACGTCACCAACGTCGAGAAGAAGATGGGCCTGAAGGTCTCCACGACCTGCGAGCTCACCTTCGGCGACAAGCACCCGGCGATCGGCTGGCTGGTCGGCGACGTGCACGAGGGCATCAAGCAGATGTTCATGGTGATCGAGCACGCCCGCATGATGGTCGGCACCAAGGCCATCGCCACGCTCTCCACCGGCTACCTGAACGCCCTCGACTACGCCAAGTCCCGCTACCAGGGCGCGGACCTGACCAAGATGGCCGACAAGTCCGCCCCCCGGGTGACCATCACCCACCACCCGGACGTGCGCCGCGAGCTGATGCTGCAGAAGGCGTACGCCGAGGGCATGCGCGCCCTGGTCCTCTACACGGCCACCTTCCAGGACGCCCTCCTGATCGACCCGGCGGACCGGCACGCGGAGGCCATGAACGACCTGCTGCTGCCCCTGGTCAAGGGCGTCGGCTCGGAGCGCTCGTACGAGCTGCTGGCCCGCTCGCTGCAGACCCTGGGCGGTTCGGGCTACCTGCAGGACTACCCGATCGAGCAGTACATCCGCGACGCCAAGATCGACTCCCTGTACGAGGGCACCACCGCGATCCAGGGCCTCGACCTGTTCTTCCGGAAGATCCTGCGCAACCAGGGCGCCGCGGTGGGCGCGCTGCTCGCCGAGATCAACGAGTTCGCCGCCTCCGAGGCGGGCAACGGCCGGCTCAAGGAGGAGCGCAAGCTGCTCGCCGAGGCCGCCGCCGACGTCAAGGTCATGGGCGACACCATGGCCGGCTGGGCGCTCGGCTCGCTGGAGAAGCCGGAGGAGGTCTACAAGGTCGGCCTGAACAGCACCCGGTTCCTGCTCGCGCTGGGCGACCTGGTGATCGGCTGGCTGCTGCTGCGCCAGGCCGAGGTGGCCCTGGCCCGGCTGGCCGAGTCGGAGGACCCGTTCTACCAGGGCAAGGTGGCCGCGGCGTCGTTCTTCGCCACGACCGTGCTGCCCAGGCTGGCGGCCGAGCGGCGCGTCCTCGCCGCCACCGGCCAGGACCTCATGGAGCTTCCCGAAGAGGCCTTCTGAGCGTGATCCGCGTTCCGTGACGCCCGCTCCCCGTCCGGGGGGCGGGCGTCGCTGTTAGGTTCCGGGCATGAGCTCCTCACCTCATGACCACCCCCTGCCCCCGCCGCGCGTCGAAGAGGTCTGCGAGGGCGTCTACGCCTACGTCCAGCCCGACGGGAGCTGGTGGATCAACAACACCGGCTTCCTGGCCGGGCGGCGCGGCGTGATCTGCGTGGACGCCTGCTCGACCGAGCGCCGCACCCGCGACCTGCGAGAAGCCGTCGCCAAGGTCAGCGGCAGGCCGATCACCACGCTGGTCAACACCCACCACCACGGCGACCACACCTTCGGCAACTGGCTGTTCCCTGAGGCCACGATCGTCGGGCACGAGGGCGTACGCGCCCAGATCCTGGCCGACGGCGTTCCGGCGTACCGGGGGGCCTGGTCGCCGGAGGTGGTGTGGGGGGCGATGGAGGTCGCGCCGCCGTTCCTGACGTACACCGAGGGGGTCACCCTCTACTCCGACGACCTGCGCTGCGAGGTGCGGCACGTCGGGCCGGCCGCGCACACGACCAACGACTCGATCGTCTGGATCCCGGAGCGGCGGGTGCTGTTCTCCGGCGACCTGGTCTTCAACGGCGGCACGCCGTTCGTCCTGATGGGCTCGGTGGCCGGGACGATCGCCGCCCTGGACACGCTCAGGGAGCTGGGCGCGGAGACGATCGTCCCCGGGCACGGCGAGGTGTGCGGGCCGGAGGTCTACGAGCGGGTCGAGGGCTACCTGCGGTTCGTCCAGGAGACCGCCCGGCGGGGCCACGCGGCGGGCCGGACGCCCCTGGAGGCGGCGCGGGAGACCGACCTCGGCGAGTGGGGCGCACTGCTCGACCCCGAACGGATCGTGGGCAACCTGCACCGGGCCTACGCCGAGCTGGACGGCCGCCCGCCGGGGGCGCCGATCGACGTCGGCGCGGCCGTCCAGGACATGATCGCCTACAACGGCGGGCGGCCATTGTCCTGTCTCGCCTGACGCGGCGGGGGTGTGGTCACCGATACCCGGGTATGACCGTGGGCACATCTCGCCTTTGCCTGGAGGTCGTCATGGGTGTCGGGGTCAGCATCTTCTTCCTCACGCTCGGCGCCATCCTGCGGTTCGCCATCGAACCCGACGTGTTCGGCCAGAGCGTGCACATGGACATCATCGGCGTCATCTTCATGATCGTCGGAGGCGTGGGCGTCGTGCTGAGCATCGTGCTCGCGCCCCGGCGCGGACGCACCTCCGAAGACCGGCTGATGCACCGCGAGAACCACCCGCCCGAGTTCTAAAGGGTTCTAGAGGGTTCTAGAGACTGAGCTGCACGGCGGCGCGCGTCGCCAGGATCGGCTTGATGTGCTCCGCGATCACGGCCTGGTGGCGGGGGTGGTCGCGGTAGATCACGAAGTCGTCCACACTGTCGAGGTCGGCGACCACGGCGAAGTCGTGGTTGCCCTGGGTGATGCCCGCGTCGGGCCCCACCGTGTACGCCCGTAGCTGCGGGATCTCGCCCGGCAGCTTGCGCAGCTCGGTCGCGACCGCGGCCTTCTGCTCGTCGGTGGCGTCGTCGGACCAGGTGAACAGCACAATGTGACGGATCATGCGCCAACCCTATCGACACACACCCGTCGGCGGAGTTATTCTCAGATCGAGATTGACTCGAACTGAGAAGGACTTGGGGATGGAAGAGTTCCTGGCCGGCTACAACCCCCGCCTCTACGCGCCGGTCGCGGTCACCGTCGACGTGGTCGCGCTGACCATCCGCGACCGGCGGCTGCACGTCCTGATCGTCGAGCGCGGCGTGGAGCCGTACGCGGGCCGCTGGGCCCTGCCCGGCGGCTTCATCAAGCCGGACGAGGACCTGGCCGAGGCGGCGGTGCGCGAGCTGGCCGAGGAGACCGGCGTGGCCACCCGCCCGGCGCACATCGAGCAGCTCGCCAGCTACGGCGGCCCCGGCCGCGACCCCCGCATGCGGGTGGTGTCGATCTCCTACCTCGCCTTCGCCCCCGACCTGCCCGACCCCCGGCCCGGCACGGACGCCGCCGCGGCCGTCTGGCACCCGGTCGACGACGTGCCGCCGCTGGCCTTCGACCACGCCCGCATCCTGGCCGACGGCGTCGAGCGGGCCCGGTCGAAGCTGGAGTACACGCCGCTGGCCACGGCCTTCGCCGGCCCCGAGTTCACCGTCTCGGAGCTGCGGCTGATCTACGAGACCGTGTGGGGCACGCCGCTGCACGCGGGCAACTTCCACCGCAAGGTCCTGTCCGTCCCCGGGTTCGTCGAGAGCACCGGCCAGACCACCGAGACCGGCGGCCCCAGGGGCGGGCCGCGGGCCAAGCTCTACCGGGCGGGCGACGCCCGGCTGCTCCACCCCGCGCTGCTGCGGCCCGCCCGGGAGGAGGAGGTGCGGTGAACACCGAGCGGGCGGCGGCGATCGTCATGGGCGCGCGATCGGCCCAGGAGCTCTTCGCCGGCGGGTCCGCCGCCCGCGTCTACCGGCGGCTGGCCAGGGCGCTGCATCCCGACCTCGCGCCGGGCGGTGAGGAGGCGTTCAAGCGGCTGGTCGCGCTCTGGGAGACCTACCACCGCGGTCAGCGGGTCGGCGACTTCCTGGTCGGGCCGCCGCTGCACAAGGGCGGCACCGCCGTGCTCTACCCGGCCGGGCGCGGCGCCGAGCGCGACTCGCTGCTCAAGGTGGCCCGCGACCCGGCCGCCGACCGGCTGCTGGTCCGCGAGGCCGCCGCGCTGCGGAAGATCGCGGCCGACGGTGACCCGCGCTCCCTGCCGTACGTCCCCCGCCTCGTCGCAAGCTTCCGCTACCGCGGCGGCGGGGTGGTCCGGCAGGCGAACGTGGTCAGCCGGGCGCCCGCCGGGTTCGTCACCCTCGAACGCGCCGGCACCGGGCTCGCCCCCCGCGACGTGGCGTGGATCTGGCGGCGGCTGCTCGTGGCCGCCGGGCTCGCCCACCGGGCCGGCGTCGCGCACGGCGCGGTGCTCCCCCGCCACGTCCTCGTCCATCCCCTCGACCACGGGCTCGTGCTGGTCGACTGGTGCCACGGCGACCGGCTCGACGAACGCGCCGACATCGCCGCCCTGACCCGGTGCGTCGACCACCTGATGGGCGAGCGCCCGCGCCGGATGCGCGCCTTCGTCCGGGGCTGCCTGCTGCGGCCGCCGTCCGACGCGTGGGAGCTGCTGCGCGAGCTCGACGACCTGCTCGACGACCTCTACGGGCCCCGTACGTACCGTCCGCTCCACCTTTGAGGGAGGCTGCCATGGGCAGCGGAATCTGGTCCACGAACGTCTACGACTCGGCCGCGCGCTACCGCGCGGCCACCGGCTCCAGCGCCTTCGCCTACAGCGACGGCGGAGCCCGGCGCGTCCACCCCGACCTCGACCCCTTCGGCGTGACGCGGGAGAGCCGCGACTCGGCCGAGCACCCCGACTCGCTGGCCATCGCCGTGCTGTTCGACGTGACCGGCTCGATGCGCGCGGTCCCCCGCACGCTGCAGACCCGCCTGCCCGACCTGCTCGGACTGCTGCTGCGCAAGGGGTACGCCACCGACCCGCAGATCATGTTCGGCGCGATCGGCGACGCCACCTGCGACCGGGCGCCGCTGCAGGTCGGCCAGTTCGAGTCCGACAACCGCATGGACGACCAGCTCGGCCTGATCCTGCTGGAGGGCGGCGGCGGCGGGCAGAAGCGCGAGTCCTACGAGCTGGCCATGTACTTCATGGCCAGGCACACCTCGATCGACTGCCACGAGAAGCGCGGCAGGCGCGGCTACCTGTTCGTCATCGGCGACGAGATGCCCTACCAGCGGGTGTCCAGGAACCACGTCAAGGACCTCGTCGGCGACCGCCTGACCGCGCCCCTCGGCGTGGACGACGTCGTGGCCGAGCTGACCCGCAAGTACGACGTCTACTTCATCCTCCCGCAGGGGGCCAGCTACGCCGGCGACCCCGAGGTGCTGGACTCCTGGCGCGGCCTGCTCGGCCAGAACGTGCTGGAGCTGGACGACCTCGACGCCGTGTGCGAGACGATCGCGCTCACCGTCGGGCTCGGCGAGGACGCGATCGGCCTGGACGAGGGCCTTGAGGACCTGGCCGAGCTGGGCTCGACGGCCGGCGCGTCGGTGTCGCGCGCCCTGGCCAGGCTCGACCGCGGCACGGTGGTCACCGGCGAGCCGCTCGACGGGCTCGGCGGCGGGCTGGGCGGCGGGCTGGGCGGGCTCCTGCCGTGAACGAGCACCTCGTCGTCGTCGACCTCGGGTACGGCGACGCCGGCAAGGGCACGGTCGTGGACTGGGCGTGCGCCACGCTGCCCGTCCACGCCGTGGTCCGGTTCAACGGGGGCGCCCAGGCGGGGCACAACGTCGTCCTGGACGACGGGCGGCACCACACGTTCGCGCAGTTCGGCGCCGGGACGTTCCGGGGGGTTCGCACGCATCTGTCGCGGTTCGTGGTGGTGGATCCGCTGGCGTTGTCGGCCGAGGCGGAGCACCTGGCGCGGCTCGGCGTGCCCGACCCCTACGGGCTGCTCACGGTGGACCGGGACTGCCTGCTGGCGACGCCGTACCACGTCGAGGCCGGGCGCAGGCGGGAGCTGGCGCGCGGGGCGGCGCGGCACGGGTCGTGCGGGATGGGCGTCGGGGAGACGATGGCGTACCACCTGGAGCACGGCGCGCTCGCGCCCCGGGCGGGCGACCCGCCGCGCGAGCTGACGCGGAAACTGACCGTGCTGCGGGAGACGCTGCGGGACGCGCTGGGGGTCGAGGGGCCGCCGGTGGCCGACTGCGTGGCCGTCTACCGGGCGTTCGCCGAACGGGTGCGGCTGGTGGACTCGTCGTACACCGCCGGGCTGGTCGGGCGGGGGCCGGTGGTGTTCGAGGGCGCACAGGGCGTGCTGCTGGACGAGCGGCAGGGGTTCGACCCGTACACCACGTGGAGCACGACGACGTTCGCCAACGCGCTGGAACTGCTCGACGGGGCCGGGGCGGCGCGGCTCGGGGTGCTGCGGACCTACACCACCCGGCACGGCCCCGGCCCGCTGGTGACCGAGGACCCCGGCCTGGAGCTGCCCGAGCCGCACAACGTGACCGGGCCGTGGCAGGGGTCCTTCCGCCGCGGGCACTTCGACGCGGTCGCCCACCGGTACGCGGCCGAGGCGGCCGGCGGCGTGGACGGTCTCGCGCTCACCCACCTCGACGCGGACGTCTCCCGCATGTGCGTGCGCTACGACCGGCCCGTCACGTTTGCCGAGCCGGACCGTACGGCCCGGCTGCTGCGGGCGACGCCGGTCTACGAGGAGGGTGTATCAGACTGGCCCGCGGCGGTCTCCCATGTCGTGGGCGCGCCCGTGTGGCTGGAGTCGTACGGCCCCCGCGCGCGGGACAAGAAGGCGCCCTGGCCGAGCCTGCGGTGACCGCCGGGGAGAGGGGTCCTCCCGGCGGTCGCCGCCCGGCTTCAGCCCGGTTTCAGCCCCAGGCGAGCATGCGGAGCGGGTCCTCCAGCATCGCGCCGACGTCGCGCAGGAACATCGAGCCCAGCTCGCCGTCGACGATCCGGTGGTCGAAGCTGAGCGCGAGGGTGGTCACCTTGCGCACCGCCAGCTCGCCGTCCACCACCCACGGCATGTCCCTGACCTGGCCGAAGGCCAGGATGGCCGACTCGCCCGGGTTGAGGATGGGGGTGCCGGCGTCGACGCCGAACACGCCCACGTTGGTGATGGTGATCGTCCCGCCGGCCATCTCGGCCGGCTGGGTGCGGCCCGCCCTGGCCGTCTCCGCCAGCGCGCCCAGTTGCCTGGCCAGCTCGGGGAGCGGGAGGGCGTGGGCGTCCTTGATGTTGGGCACGACGAGGCCGCGCGGGGTGGCGGCGGCGATGCCCAGGTTCACGTAGTGCTTGACCACGATCTCCTGGGCCGCCTCGTCCCAGGACGAGTTGATCATCGGGTAGCGCCTGACCCCGGTGAGCAGGGCCCGGCAGACCAGGAGCAGCGGGGAGACCTTGACCTCGGCGAAGTCGGGCAGGGCCCGCAGCCGCCGGACCGCCTCCATGGTCTCCGTCACGTCGACCTGGAGGAACTCGGTGACGTGCGGGGCCGTGAAGGCGCTGGCCACCATCGCCTGGGCGGTCATCTTGCGCACGCCCTTGACGGGGACGCGCTCCTCCCGCCGCTGGGGCTCGGCCTGCCGGACGGGCTCGGGCGCCCCCTGCGGACCGC
The DNA here is from genome assembly GCF_040675255.1 of Nonomuraea sp. NPDC049624. Taxonomy (NCBI): domain Bacteria; kingdom Bacillati; phylum Actinomycetota; class Actinomycetes; order Streptosporangiales; family Streptosporangiaceae; genus Nonomuraea; species Nonomuraea sp. NPDC049624. The sequence continues at coordinate 21,272 of NZ_JBFAOR010000012.1, forward strand.
CCTGCAGACCGCCCTGCAGACCACCCTGCAGGGCGGCGTGCACGTCGTCGCGGGTGATGGAGCCCTGGGGCCCGGTGCCGGTGAGCGTGGCCAGGTCGACGCCCAGGTCCTTGGCCAGCTTGCGGACCGGCGGCTTGGCCAGCACGGCCACGCGGCCGGAACCGGCGACCACGCCGGCGGCCGGCGCGGCGGCGGGGACGGGCTCGGCCGGGCGGGCCGTCGGGGCCGGGCCGGGCACCTCCACGCGGGCCGGGTTGGCCACGGGCGCGGCCGGGATCGGCTCCGCCTGCTGCTTGCGGGGACGGCGCTTGGAGGCGCCGGTCTTGACCCCGTAGCCCACCAGGACCGCCTGCCGCTCCTCCTTGGGCGCGGGGCTGCCGTGGGCGCCGGGCTCGACCGCGCCCTCCTCCGGCGGCTTGGGGACCATGTCGTCGGCCAGCGCCTTGAGGCCCTGGTCGGCGCTCCCCTGGTCGGCACGGTTCCGGTCGGCCACGCCCTGGCCGGCTGAGCCCTGGTCGGGGCCGCCCGCCTCGCCGCCGGTGTCCACGGCGACGATCGGCGTGCCGACGTCGACCGTGCGGCCCTCCTCGACCAGCACGCCCGCGACCACGCCGTCCCAGGGGATCGGCAGCTCGACGATGGACTTGGCGGTCTCGATCTCCACCACGATCTGGTTGACCTTGACCTCGTCGCCCGGCCGCACGTGCCAGCGGACGATCTCGGCCTCGGTCAGCCCCTCCCCGACGTCGGGGAGCTTGAACTCGCGTCGCATGGAAGCGCGTCCCCCTTTCAGAACCCGAAGGCGCGGTCGACGGCGTGCAGCACCCGGTCCAGATCGGGCAGGTAGTGCTCTTCGAGCTTCGACGGCGGGTAGGGGGTGGAGAAGCCGCCGACCCGCAGGACGGGCGACTCCAGGTGGTAGAAGCACTGCTCGGTGATCCGGGCCGCCAGCTCGGCGCCGAAGCCGCTGTAGACGGGCGCCTCGTGGACCACGACCACCCGGCCGGTGCGGCGGACGGACTCCATGACCAGCGGCTCGTCCAGCGGGTTGAGCGAGCGCAGGTCGATCACCTCCAGCGAGCGGCCGTCGTCCTCGGCGGCCGCGGCGGCCTCCAGGCAGGTCTTGACCATCGGGCCGTAGGCCAGCAGCGTGACGTCGGAGCCGGGCCGTACGACCGTGGCCTTGTCGAACGGCGTCCACCAGTCGGTCGAGGCCGTGTCGATGTCGGCCTTCTCCCAGTAGCGGCGTTTCGGCTCGAAGAAGATGACCGGGTCGTCGCTCCGGATGGCCTGCTGGATCATGGTGTAGGCGTCGGCCGGGTTGGAGCAGGCCACCACGCGCAGGCCGGCCGTGTGCGCGAAGTACGCCTCGGGCGACTCGCTGTGGTGCTCGACCGCGCCGATGCCGCCGCCGCACGGGATGCGCACGACGACGGGCAGCTTGATCGCGCCGAGCGAGCGCATCGGCATCTTGGCGAGCTGCGTGATGATCTGGTCGGCCGCCGGGAACACGAACCCGTCGAACTGGATCTCGCACACCGGCCGGTAGCCGCGCAGCGCCAGGCCGATCGCGGTGCCGATGATGCCGGACTCGGCGAGCGGCGTGTCGATGACCCGGTCCTCGCCGAAGTCCTTCTGCAGGCCGTCGGTGACGCGGAACACGCCGCCGAGCTTGCCGACGTCCTCGCCCATGATGAGGACCTTGGGGTCGTCCTCCATGGCGCGGCGCATGCCCTCGTTAAGCGCCTTGGACAGGCTCAACACCGTCATTTCTCGAAGCCCTCCAAGTAGGCGGCGAACTGAGCGCGCTCTCCGTCGATGAGCGCGTGGGGCTCGCGATAGACGTGGTCGAAGATATCGAGCGGCTCGGGGTCGGGCATCGCCAGGCACCGCCTGCGCAGGTCGGCGCCGAGCTGGTCGGCCTCGGCGGTCACGGCGTCGAAGAAGCCCTGATCGGCCAGCTCGTTGCGGAACAGGTACGACTTGACCCGCTCGATCGGGTCCTTCAGCTTCCACGCCTCCAACTCGCTGGCCACCCGGTAGCGGGTCGGGTCGTCGGTCGTGGTGTGGGCGCCCATCCGGTACGTGAACGCCTCGATCAGCGTGGGCCCCTGGCCCGTGCGGGCGGCTTCGAGCGCCTTCCTGGTCACCGCGAGGCAGGCGAACACGTCGTTGCCGTCGACCCTGATGCCCGGGAAGCCGAAGCCCGAGGCCCGGCGGTAGAGGGGGATGCGGCTCTGCTTCTCCAGCGGCTCGGAGATGGCCCACTGGTTGTTCTGGCAGAAGAAGACGACGGGCGCGTTGAACACGCTGGCCCAGATGAACGACTCGTTCACGTCGCCCTGGCTGGTGGCGCCGTCGCCGAAGTAGACGATCGTGGCGGCGGAGGCGTCGTCGCGCTGGATGCCCATGGCGTAGCCGACCGCGTGCAGGGTCTGGCTGCCGATCACGATCGTGTACAGGTGGAAGTTGTGCTCCTCGGGGTCCCAGCCCCCGTGGTTGACGCCCCTGAACAGGCCGAGCAGCTTCACCGGGTCGACGTCGCGGCACCAGGCGACGCCGTGCTCGCGGTAGGTGGGGAAGGCCATGTCGGAGTCGGTGAGCGCGCGGCCCGAGCCGATCTGGGCGGCCTCCTGGCCGAGCAGCGAGGCCCAGATGCCCAGCTCGCCCTGACGCTGCAGCGCCACGGCCTCCAGGTCGATGCGCCGGACGAGCACCAGGTCGCGGTAGAGCGACCTGACCTCTTCGGCCGTCAGGTCTATGTCGTAGTCGGGATGCTCGACCCTCACTCCCTCGGGGGTGAGCAACTGCACGAGCTCAGGGGGTGCTTCGGCACCACGAGAGGCGTCGACTGTCACGTGCCGCTCCTGTGCGGTCGGGGCCGGTGTCGATGGGGTCGCCACCTGAGGCCAGCCGTGTGTGCGTGCGAACCATGTGGTGGTGGTTCATACGCGTTTGGGGACATCGTGGCAGACGTCACAGCCCTCCGCGCAAGCCCCATGTCCTCCCCGTTCCCGTTGTGTTGACGGCCATGCGCGCCGGTAGGCTTGCTTTCCCAAGCACCCACTCCACCCAGGAGGAACGTAGTGGCGCGCGTCATCGTCGACGTCATGCTCAAGCCCGAGATCCTCGACCCGCAGGGCCAGGCCATCGCCAGGGCGCTGCCCAGGCTCGGTTTCTCCGGCGTCTCGGCGGTCCGTCAGGGCAAGCGGTTCGAGGTCGAGCTGGAGGGCCCGGCCGACGAGGCGGCTCTCGACGAGGTACGGAAGATGGCCGAGACACTCCTGGCCAACACCGTGATCGAGGACTACAGCGTCCGGGTTGAGGGGTAGAAGGCACATTTGATGCCTGGTTTTACCCCTGGTGAGTTAAAGTCGCGTTCGGGCATGCCACAATGCCACGGGCGTGCCAACACTAAATAACAACAACGTGATTTTGCGGTTAGCCCCGATTTCACAGGGAAACCTACTCCAGGTGACATTCCGGAGCCCGGAGGAGTCCGGTGGATATTGAGTTCTCGTTGGCGCTGCCTCGGGATGCGATCGGCATACCGATGGTCAGGCGAGTGCTTGGCGACGCGATGCGCTCACTCAACGTGAGTGAGACCTGCATCGCCGACATGCTGCTCGCCGTCTCCGAGGCGTGCTCCAACGCGGTGCGACACGGCGGCCCCGCCAACCGTTACGAGGTCTCGGCGTCGATCGGCTACGGCCGCTGCGACGTGCGCGTCGCCGACAGCGGCGACGGCCTCCCGTCGATGCCGCTGCACTTCCCTCCGCCCGACACCGAGAACGGCCGCGGCCTGCTCATCATGCGGTCCGTGGTGGACGAGATCTCCTTCGGCACCACGCCCGGCCGCGGCACCACGGTCCACCTGCGCAAGATGCTCGCCTGGGACGACGAGGCCGAGGGCGCCCGTCACCGCGAGCTGGCCGCCGTCTGAGCGTCATCTGAGCGCCGTCCGAGCGCGTCCCGACCCGCTGCCCGGAACACAGCCGTGCACCCGATAATCTGAGTACACCGCCGTAGACCGCCGTCCGCCCCCAAAGAGACGGTGGCACGCGCGTGCGCATTCCTCGGAGGGGACGACTGTCATGAGCGCTGCCCGTGTGGGCGTAGTCACGTTTCCAGGAACTCTCGACGACCAGGACGCCGCCAGAGCCGTGCGCCTCGTGGGCGCGCAGGCGGTCCCGCTGTGGCACGCCGACCACGACCTGAAGGGAGTCGACGCCGTCTTCCTGCCCGGCGGCTTCTCCTACGGCGACTACCTGCGTTGCGGCGCGATCTCCAAGTTCGCCCCGCTGATGGACGAGCTCGTCCCGGCCGCCAGGGCCGGTCTGCCGGTCATCGGCACCTGCAACGGCTTCCAGATCCTCTGCGAGGCCCACCTGCTGCCCGGCGCGCTCACCCGCAACGCCTCGCTCCACTACGTCTGCCGCGACCAGCGGCTCACGGTGGAGCAGACCGCCACCGCCTGGACCGGCTCCTTCGAGCGCGGCCAGGAGATCGTGCTGCCGGTCAAGCACGGCGAGGGCCGTTACGTCGCCTCCGCGGAGACGCTGGCCGAGCTGGAGTCCGGCGGCCACGTCGTCGTGCGCTACGCCGGGGGCAACCCCAACGGCTCGCTCAACGACATCGCCGGCATCCGCAACGAGGCGGGCAACGTGGTCGGCCTCATGCCGCACCCCGAGCACGCCGTGGAGGAACTGGTCGGCGCGCCGAGCACCGACGGGCTCGGCTTCTTCACGTCCATCCTGAGGAATCTGGTGAACGCATGAGCACCGACAACGTCAAGCGGGCCGCCGAGACCCCCGACGAGCCGATGCCCTTCGCCGAGCTGGGGATGAAGCAGGACGAGTACGACCGGGTCAAGGAGATCCTGGGTCGCCGTCCCACCGGCTCCGAGCTGGCCATCTACAGCGTCATGTGGTCGGAGCACTGCTCGTACAAGTCGTCCAAGGTGCATCTGCGGCAGTTCGCCACCAAGGCGCCCAAGTCCGAGGCGCTGCTGGTGGGCATGGGCGAGAACGCGGGCGTCGTCGACATCGGCGACGGCTGGGCGGCCACGTTCAAGATCGAGTCGCACAACCACCCGTCCTACGTCGAGCCGCACCAGGGCGCGGCCACCGGCGTCGGCGGGATCGTGCGCGACATCATGTCGATGGGCGCCCGCCCGATCGCCGTCATGGACGCGCTGCGCTTCGGCGGCGCCGACGCCGTCGACACCCGGCGGGTGCTGCCCGGCGTGGTCGAGGGCATCAGCCACTACGGCAACTGCCTGGGCCTGCCCAACATCGGCGGCGAGGTCGTCTTCGACCCCTGCTACATCGGCAATCCCCTGGTCAACGCGCTGTGCGTCGGCCTGCTGCGCAAAGACCAGATCAAGCTGGCCACCGCGCCGGGGCCGGGCAACCAGGTCGTGCTGTTCGGCGCGTCCACGGGTCCCGACGGCATCGGCGGCGCGTCCGTGCTGGCCTCGGCGACGTTCGAGGACGAGTCGCAGGCCAAGCGGCCCGCCGTGCAGGTGGGCGACCCGTTCATGGAGAAGCTGCTCATCGAGTGCTGCCTGGAGCTCTACGCGGCCGACGTGGTCGTCGGCATCCAGGACCTCGGCGCGGCCGGCGTCTCCTGCGCCACGACCGAGCTGGCCGCCAAGGGCACCGGCGGCATGAAGGTCGACCTCAACCTGGTCCCGCTCCGCGACTCCTCGCTCAAGCCCGAGGAGATCCTGATGAGCGAGTCCCAGGAGCGGATGATGGCCGTGGTCCGGCCCGACGACATCCCCGCGTTCATGGCGATCTGCGCCAAGTGGGACGTGCCGGCCACCGTCATCGGCGAGGTCACCGACACCGGCCGCCTGGTCATGACCTGGGACGGCGAGGTCATCGTGGACATCCCGCCGGGCACCGCCGCCGACGAGGGCCCGGTCTACGAGCGTCCCTACCACGAGCCGGCCGGGCAGGCCGCGCTCAACGCCGACACCACCGACCGGCTGGCGCGCCCCGACGACCTGCGGGCCACCCTGCTGCAGCTCCTCGGCTCGCCCAACCTGGCCTCCAAGGAGTGGGTGACCTCCCAGTACGACCGCTACGTCCGCTCCAACACCGTGCTGGCCCAGCCCGCCGACGCCGGGATGCTGCGCATCTCCGAGGCCATCGCCGGGGCCGAGCCCACGACCCGGGGCATCGCGCTGTCCACCGACGGCAACGGCCGTTACGCCAAGCTCGACCCCTACGCGGGGGCGCAGCTGGCGCTGGCCGAGGCGTACCGGAACGTGGCCGTGACCGGCGCCAAGCCGCTGGCCGTCACCAACTGCCTCAACTTCGGCTCGCCGGAGGACCCCGAGGTGATGTGGCAGTTCGCCGAGGCCGTACGCGGGCTCGCCGACGCCTGCCGCACCCTCGGCGTGCCGGTGACCGGCGGGAACGTCTCCTTCTACAACCAGACGGGCTCGACCGCCATCAACCCCACGCCGGTCGTGGGCGTGCTCGGCGTCATCGACGACGTGGCCAAGCGGGTGCCGTCCGGGTTCACCGCCGAGGGGCTGCGGGTGGTGCTGCTCGGCGACACCGCCGAGGAGTTCGGCGGCTCGGAGTGGGCGCACGTGGCCCACCGCCACCTGGGCGGCCTGCCGCCGCACGCCGACCTGGAGGCCGAGCAGGCGCTGGCGACCGTGCTGGTCGAGGCCGCCGCCCGCGGGCTGCTGGAGGGGTCGCACGACCTGTCCGACGGCGGGCTGGCCGTGGCGCTGGCCGAGTCGTGCCTGGCCCGCGGCATCGGGGCCACCGTCGCGCTGAGCGGCGAGCCGTTCACCGACCTGTTCAGCGAGTCGGCGGCGCGGGCCCTGGTCGTGGTGCGGCCGGAGGCGTTCGAGGAGTTCGCGGCGCTGTGCGGGCGGCACGAGGTGCCGTGCTACGGGCTCGGGGTCACCGGCGGGGCGTCGCTGGTGGTCGAGGGCGTGTTCGAGGTGGGGGTCGAGGAGCTCCGCGAGACCCACTCGGCGACGCTGCCGGCGCTGTTCGGCTGACGTCGAACGAGAAGGGCCGGTGCGGGGTGACCCCGCACCGGCCCTTTCAGCATCGTCAGACCTTCTCGGCCGTCAGACCTGCTTGGCCGTCAGACCTGCTTGGCCGTCAGACCTGCTTGGCCGTCAAACCTGCTTGGCCGTCAGACCTGCTTGATCGTCAGACCTTCTTGATGCAGACGACGTACACCTTGCCGGAGACGCTGGTGCCGTTGGCGCCGTGGTCGTTGCCGCCGTTGTCGTCCTTGGCGACGGTCACCGTCCAGCCGCTGTCGCCGGGGTAGCTGCCCAGGACTTCGGCGTTCTTCAGGGTGCTGAAGGAGAAGCCGCCGCCGGTGGGGTTGCCGCCGTTGTTGCAGGAGGCGGTCACCGAGCCGAGGCCGTTGATGGTGGCGCTGTTGGTGTAGGTGGCGTAGGTGGCGCCGGCGCCGTCCTTGCCGGGCTCACCCTTGGGGCCCTGCGGGCCCTGCTTGCCGTCGTCGCCCTTCGGGCCCTGGGGGCCCGCCGGGCCGCGCTCGCCATCCTTGCCGTCCTTGCCGTCCTTGCCCGGCAGGCCCTGCTTGCCGTCCTGGCCGTCCTGGCCGTTCTTGCCGGGGAGGCCGTCCTTGCCGTCCTTGCCGTCGTCGCCCTTCGGGCCCTGGGGGCCGGCTGGGCCGCGCTCGCCGTCCTTGCCGTCCTTGCCGGGAAGGCCGTCCTTGCCGTCCTTGCCTGGGAGGCCCGGCTTGCCCTGGGGGCCCGTGTGGCCGTTCTCACCGCGGGGGCCCTGCGGACCCTGCGGGCCCTGGGGTCCCTGGTCGCCCTTGGGGCCGGACGTGCCGCCGTTCAGCTGCGTCGTGCTGCCGCCGATCACCACGCGCTCTTCGGTCTTGCGGCACGGCGTGGTCGGGTTGACGATGCGGACGTACCGCGTCTTCTTGTGCACGCAGGCGTACACCTCGCTCGCCGCCGACGAGGCGGTGGCCACGCCACCGACGGCGAGGAGCGAGGCGGCGAGCGCTCCGACAGTGGCGAGGGTGAGCGTACGCCCACCGCGAACGTTGATAGCCACGGCTTTCCTTCCAGGGAACAAGTGATGCTTATGTGCTGCATGAGATTCACGTTTCAACCGTTCCAACGGTTGGCAGAAACTACATAACGTATATGTCACGAAACGGAGGGTTACTGACCGGATTGACCGACTGTCGCCGTCACAGTGGGTAAAAGGACGCATTGGCGGCGGCGATCCCGCGTGCATAATCGGGTCTGTGCCCAGCACCTACCTGCCGCCGGCCACGCAGCCCGTCCGAGGCGTGGTCTGGGTCATCCATCTCGCCCTTCCCCTGCTGGGGCTCTGGTTGCTGCTCTCCCAGCCGCACCTCAACGTCGTCTGGCAGCACAACGCGAGCCACTTCTGGATGATCCTCGCGGTGGCCGGGATCAACGTGGCGCTCGGCGGGCTGATCACCGAGGCCGCGCGCCGCCGTCAGGACGCCCGGCTGTTCCTGGTCTCCATGGTGTTCCTCAGCAGCGCGGGGTTCTTCCTCCTGCACGGCCTGGCCACGCCGGGGATCATCCTGCCGACCGGCTCGCTGGGCTTCGACCTCGGGCAGCAGGTGGGGCTCACGATCGCCTCGATGTTCGCGTTCGCCTCGGCCCTGCCGCTGGGCGAGCGGGCCGCCAGGAGCGTCCTGGCGGCGCAGCACTTCGTCCGGGCGATGTTGTTCGGGTTCATGCTGTTGTGGGCGCTGGTGTCGTTGGTGCCCGAGCTGACCGAGCTCAGCCGGCCGCCGCCGGTCGCGCCGATGAGCTGGCTGGGCGCGGCCTCGATCCCCGGCGTCCTGCTGTACGGCGCGGCCGGCGTGCTGATGTTCCTGCTCCACCGCCGCCGTCCCTCGGCCATGCTGGTCAGCCTGATCACCGCGTACGCGCTGCTGGCCGAGGCGATGGTCGCCGGGATGTCGCAGCACAACTGGCACCTGACGTGGTGGGAGTGGCACGTGCTGCTCACCCTCGCCTTCGTGTTCGTGGCCTACAGCGCCTACCTGCAGTTCCGGCGGGAGGGGTCGAGCGCGGGGCTGTTCGACTCGGTGACGCTGGCGGCGACCGTCGCCCGCCTCCAGCAGGACTACGACCAGGCCCTGGAGGAGCTGGTCGAGCACGTACGCCGGGGCGAGCCGCTGGCCGCGGCCCGGTTGTCGGGCAAGTTCCGGCTGAACGAGAGCCAGGCCGCCGTGCTCGACCGGGCCGGGACGGCGCTGGCCCACGAGCGGGAGTTGTCGGAGCGGCTGGCCGCGCTGGTGGCGGTGAGCGCGCAGACTCGCGTGGGCCTGCCGGAGGGCGAGCTGCTGACCACCGCGCTCGACCGGGTCAGGCAGGCGTACGGAGACGTCAAGATCGCGCTGGTGTCGGAGGGGAAGACCCAGATCGGCTCCCGCGCGTACGAGTTCGAGGGCGACGGCCCGATCCGCCGCGACCACCGGCTGGCCTACCCGCTCACGGTCAGGGGCCGCCTGGCCGGCGTGCTGGAGGTGCCGGTGGGCCGCAGCGGCCACGACGAGGCGCTGGCCGCCACGCTCGCCGGCCAGTTGTCCATCTCGCTGGAGAACGCCCGCCTCTACCAGGAGCTGGACACTCTCTTCCGCCAGTACATGTCGCCCGACGTGGCCAACGCCCTGCTCGCCGACCCGGCGCGGGCGGCGCTCGGCGGCGAGTTGCGGGAGCTGACCGCGCTCTTCGCCGACCTCAAGGGGTTCACCTCGTTCTCCGAGCAGGTCACGCCCGGCGAGATCGTCGAGATGCTCAACCGCTACCACACGGCCGCCGTCCCGTGCGTGCTGAACAACGGCGGCACGATCGTGCAGTTCGTCGGCGACGCGATGCTGGCCCTGTTCAACGCGCCCGCCCCGCAGGCCGGTCACGCCAGGGCGGCCTGCCGGGCCGCGCTGGAGATGCAGCGGGCCGCCGCCGAGGTGGCCGAGGAGATGGCCTGGAAACGCGCGGACGACGTGGAGTGGCCGACCTTCCGGGTGGGCGTCAACACCGGCCCCGCGCTGGTCGGCAACATCGGCAGCCCCGAGTTACGCGGCTTCAACGCGATGGGCGACTGCGTCAACGTGGCCGCCAGGCTCCAGGCCCTGGCCGAGCCGGGGACCGTGGTGATCGGCGAGACGACGCTCAGACAGCTCGGCCGCGACGCCTCGGTGAACGCCCTCGGACGGCTCAGCCTGAAGGGCAAGGAAGAACTCGTGGCCGCGTACGTTCTGACTGGAATGCCATAGAACGGCAATAGCCGTACGTACATAATCGGCGCATGGATCCAGAGCCCGGCGAGTTCCTTTCCCTGCTCACCGCCGAGGAGATCGAGGCGCTGCGAGCCGCCGGGCGCCCGCGCCGATGGGACCGCGGCACGACGGTGATCACCGAGGGCGACGCGGCCGACTGGGTGCTCGTGCTGACGCAGGGCCGGGTCAAGGTGTCCTCGCACACGAGCGGCGGCACCGAGGTGGTCCTCGCGGTCCGCGGCCCGGGGGCGCTGCTGGGCGACATGTCGGCCGTGGACGGCTCGCCGCGCTCGGCCACCGTGACCGCGCTGGAGCCCATCGAGGGCATCGTGGTCCGCGACTTCAGCGGTTTCCTGGCCGCGCACGGCCGCATCGCCGTCCTGCTCCTGCAACTGGTCGTCGGCCGGCTGCGCGACGCCGACCGCAAACGCGTCGAGTACGGCGCGTTCGACACCACCGGCCGGGTGGCGACCCGGCTGCTCGAACTGGCCGACCGGTACGGCGAGCGCACCAGCACCGGCGTGCGCGTGGCCCTGCCGCTCAGCCAGGACGAGCTGGCCGGCTGGACGGGCTCCTCACGGGAGGCGGTCAGCAAGGCGCTGCGCTCCCTGCGCGACCGCGGGCTCATCGAGACCGGCCGGCGACGGGTGGTCATCCACGACGTCGAGGGGTTACGGAAGCGAGCCAGGTGACCCCTGGTACAAAACGGACGTACGACGTACGTCATAGTGGGAGGCATGGTCGCGGTCACCCCCGAAGCCGGCACCCGCATGCGCTACGCCTGGCGCGTGTGCTCGGTCACCAGCCTGGGCCTCGTCCTCATCGGCATCGCCGGCAGCACGCTCAACGTCGCGCTGCCGACCGTCGTGCGGCACTTCCGGGCCGACGCGACGCAGTCGGGATGGATCCTGCTGGCGTTCCTGCTGGTCAACACCGCGAGCCTGGTGTTCTTCGGCCGGGTCGCCGACCTGCTCGGGCGGCGCGAGGTGTACCTGGCGGGCTTCGCCCTGTTCACCGCGGCCTCGCTGCTGGCCGGCTTGTCACCGGACGTCTGGTTCCTGGTCGGCATGCGCGTGCTCCAGGCGATCGGCTCAGCCATGATCCTGGCCAACGGCACGGTGATCATCACCGACGCGTTCCCGCCCGAACGGCTCAGCCAGGGCATGGGCGTCTACATCGGCACGCTGTCGGTGGCCCAGCTCGCCGGTCCGACGCTCGGCGGCCTGATCGCCGAGACCGCCGGCTGGCAGTGGATCTTCTGGGTGAACGTGCCCGCCGGGCTGATCGCGCTCGGCTGGGGCGCGGTGATCTTACGCAAGATGCCGAAGAGGCCCAGGCAGCCGGTGGACGCGCTCGGCAACGTGCTGGTGTTCGCCGCGCTGTCGGCGGTGCTGCTGGCGGTCAACGAGGCCGGGTCGGGCGGCCTGACCAGCCCGGTCGTCCTGACGGGGGCGGCGCTGTTCGTGCTGCTGGTGCCGCTGATCGTGCTGGCCGAGCGGCGCTCCACCAACCCGGTGCTGGACCTGCGGCTGTTCGGCGGCCGACTGCTGGCCTACGCGAACCTGGCCTCCTTCTGCAACGCGCTCGCGCGGTCCGCGCTGATCCTGGTGGTCGCGCTCTACTTCCAGGCGGCGCGCGGGCTCGACGCGTTCTCGGCCGGGCTGAGCGTGCTGCCGGTGCCGGTGGGCATCGGGCTGGCCTCGCCGATCGCGGGCCTGCTCGGCCCGCGGGTCTCGCCGTACGGGCTGTCGATCGGCGGCGCGGCGATGAGCGCGCTCGGGCTCGGCACGCTGATGCTGACGGCCGACCCGGCGACGCCGTACTGGGTGACGGGGATCGCCCTGTTCGTGGCCGGCTGCGGCAGCGGGACGTTCCTGACCGGCAACACCACCCAGGTCATGGCCGCCCTGCCGAGCGGCAGCCTGGGCGTGGTCAACGGCTTCCGAGTCATGATCATGAACGTCGGCATCGTGATCAGCGTGGGCCTGTCGCTCAGCGTCGTGACCAGCTCCGTGGGCCCGGCGCTGCGCGCCCAGGTGTACGCGGGCACGCTGTCCACGCTCTCCCCGGTGGCCGTCGGGCAGCTCATGGACGGCTTCCAGCGGGCGTACGCGGTGCTGTTCGCCGTGGCGCTGGCCGGCGCGGTGCTGGCCGCGCTCGCCCGCTCTCAGAGGGCTCCGGCGAGCCTCGACTCCACGTCGCGGTAGCGCGAGACCGGGATGAGGTGCACGCCGTCGAACGCGCCCGAGTCGCGCAGCGCGAACACCTGCTCGCAGGCCGCCTCGACGCCCGCCATGCGGTCGGCGGCCACCCGCTCGACCAGCTCGCCGGGCAGGGCGATGTCGGGGATGGCGGCGGCCAGCGTACGGGCGTGGCGCTCGCTGGCCAGCACCATGACGCCCGCGTAGACCGGCACGTCGACCTGGTTGGCCTCGCGCCACCGGACCTGCGCCTCCACCGAGAAGCTGACCTGGGCGAACAGGAAGTCGGCCGCGCGCTTCCAGGCGGGCAGCGGGCGCAGCCCGGCCGCCGCGCCGACGCGGAAGGCCGGCGAGAAGCCCCTGGCCTCCTCGATCATCGAGCGGACCGTCAGGTCGCTGGTCCGGCTGCCGCTGGCCGGCTTGTCGCCGTGGACGAACAGGAACTGGTCGACGCCGTACGCCGCGGCCGTCAGCAGGTCGCGGTGGAAGCCGAGCAGGTTGCGGTCGCGGGAGTTGAGACAGGCGATGCTGCGCCCGCCCATCGCCTCGACCTCGTGGGCCACGGCCACGCTGGACACGGTGGCCCGGCCGATGTGGTTGTCGGGGATCAGGAAGGAATGGGCGACCTGGCTGAGCGTGCCGATCTGGTGGCGTACGCGCTTCAGATCGGGCTTGGTGGGCGGTTCGATCTCGCAGACCAGCTCGAAAGGCATGATCCCGACCCTAACGCCCGGCGGCCAGCGCCTCGATGCCGCGCAGCACGAGATCGACGCCGAAGGAGTCGTAGAAGGCCGGGTCGGCGCCCGCGACCAGCGGTGAAGCCATCTCGACCAGGTACGGGTACTTCTCCGGCGGCAGCGACTGGAGGCCGGCCCGCTTGCCCCTGACCAGCTCGGCGATCTCCTCACCGGTCCGGCCGGCCTTGAAGTGCACGGGCGCGTCGGCGATCGACAGGGCGCTCTGCAGCAGGTACTTGGTGATCAGGCAGCTCTCCTCCACGTCGAACCCGGCCGTACGGGCCAGGCCCAGCGCCTTGTCCCAGACGACCAGGAAGTTGGGGACGGAGATCGGGTCGATCTGCTCGATGACGTTCTTGGCGCAGGGATGGGTGCGCAGGGTCCTGATGAGCCCCTGGGTCAGGTCGCGGAGCTGCTCCTGCCAGGGCCGCTCGTCGGCCGGCTCCGGCACGAAGCCGCCGATCAGGTGGTCGGCCATGCCGACCAGGAGCTGGTCCTTGTTCTTGAAGTGCCAGTAGAGGGCCATCGGCGTCACGCCCAGGTCGCTCGCCAGCCGGCGGATCGTCACGGCGTCGAGCCCCTCGGTGTCGCCGATCTCCAGCGCACGCTCGGCGATGGCCCGCGCGTCCAGTTTTCCCATCACGGTTGACAACTATACGCCGTACAAGTTGAACTGTACGACGTACAAGTACGGCGTATAGGAGGTTGGCGACATGCGATGGTGGGCGCTGGGTGCCGTGACGTCGGGCACGTTCATGACCTATCTCGACAACAACGTGGGGAACGTCGCGTTGCCGACGATCCAGCGGGAGCTCGGGCTGACGATCTCCGGGCTGGAGTGGATCGTGAGCTCGTACATCCTGGTCTTCGCCGGGCTCATGCTGGTCGGCGGCCGGCTGGCGGACCTGTTCGGGGCCCGCGTGGTGTTCCTGGCCGGGCTCTCCGTCTTCACCGCGGCCTCGCTGGGCGCCGGGCTGGCCACCTCGGGCGGCGCGCTGATCGCGGCGCGGGCCGTCCAGGGCGTGGGGGCGGCGCTGCTCACGCCCACGTCGCTCACCCTGATCAGCCAGATCTTCCCCGAGCCCGGCGAGCGCGGCAGGGCCGTGGGCATCTGGAGCGCGTCCGGGGCGCTGTCCATGGCGCTCGGCCCGGCGGCCGGCGGTTTCATCAGCGAGCACCTGCACTGGGGCTGGATCTACCTGATCAACGTGCCGATCGGGATCGCCACCCTCGGCCTGGCCCTGTGGGCGGTCCGGCCCGCGTTCACCCGCCGGCGGCACCGGCTCGACCTGCCCGGCCTGGCCACCTCGGCGCTCGCGCTGGTCTCCCTCACCTACGCGCTCATCGAGGGCGACCGCGCCGGATGGACGTCGGCCGAGATCCTGGCCGCGTTCGGGCTCGCGGCGGCGGCCGCCGTGGCGTTCGCGCTGGTCGAGACTCAGTCCGAGCGCCCGATGATCGACCTGTCGCTCTTCCGCTCGCGGGTGTTCACCGGCGGCGCGCTGACCATGGGCATCTGGTCGTTCGGCGTGTTCGGCATCTACTTCTTCAGCGCCCTGTGGCTGCAGAACGTGCTCGGCTTCTCCCCCACGCAGGCCGGCCTGGCGTTCGTGCCGATGGCCCTGGTCATGGCGGTCGTCGCCATCACGTCGCAGCGGATCTCCGCGCGGCTCGGCACCGGCCGCACGGTGGCGCTCGGCATGGCGCTCATGGGCGCGGCGATCTACCTGATCTCCGGCGTCGGGGCCGACGGCGACTACGCCGACGTCGCCCCCTGGTTCCTGCTCTACGGCCTCGGCGGCGGCCTGCTGGTGCCGCTGACCTCGGCGATCCTCGGCGGCCTGCCCAAGGACAGGGCGGGCGTGGCCTCAGGCGTGCTGAACGTCTCGCGGGAGGTGTTCGGCCTGCTCGGCATCACCGTGCTGGGCGCGATCCTCAGCTCCCGCCAGAGCGGGAGCGATCAGCCCCCGCCGGCCGCCTTCCTCGACGCCTACCAGTTCACGCTCGTCATCGCGGCGGTGATCGTGCTGGCCGCCGTCCCGCTCGGCCTGTACGCGCTGCGCCCGTCCCGCCGCCCGCCGGTGACGGACGAGCCTCAGGCCACCGCCCCCGCGACCGTCGGCTCGTCGAACTGAGTGCGGTACAGCTCCTCGTAGCGGCCGCCCATGGCCAGCAGTTCGGCGTGCGTGCCCCGCTCGGCCACGCGGCCGTCCTCGATCACCAGGATCTGGTCGGCCGCCCGCACGGTCGACAGCCGGTGCGCGATCACCACGGCGGTCCGGCCCGCCAGCGCCTCCCCCAGGGCCTCCTGCACGGCCGCCTCGGAGGTGGAGTCGAGCGCGGCGGTGGCCTCGTCCAGGATCACCACGCGCGGCCTGGCCAGCAGGAGCCGGGCGATCGTCAGCCGCTGGCGCTCGCCGCCGGACAGCCGGTAGCCGCGCTCGCCGACCACCGTGTCCAGGCCGTCGGGCAGCGACTCGATCAGCGTCCGCAGCCGGGCCCTGGACAGGGCGTCCCAGATCTCCTCCTCGCTCGCCGCCGGCCTGGCCAGCAGCAGGTTCTCCCTGATCGTGTCGTGGAAGAGGTGGCCGTCCTGGGTGACCATGCCGAGGGTGTCGCGGATGGCGTCGAAGGTCAGGTCCCGTACGTCCACGCCGCCGAGGCGGACCGCGCCGGAGTCGACGTCGTACAGCCTGGGCAGCAGCTGGGCGATCGTGGACTTGCCGGCCCCCGACGAGCCCACCAGCGCCACCATCTGGCCCGGCAGGGCCGTGAACGAGATGCCGTGCAGCACCTCCTCGCCGCCCCGCGAGTCCAGCGTGGCGACCTCCTCCAGCGAGGCCAGCGACACCTTGTCGGCGGCGGGGTAGGCGAAGCGCACGTCGTCGAACTCGACCGCGACCGGGCCCTCGGGAACGTCGCGGGCGTCCGGGCGCTCCTGGATCAGCGGCTTGAGGTCGAGCACCTCGAAGACGCGCTCGAAGCTGACCAGGGCGCTCATCACGTCCACCCGGGCGCTGGCCAGGGCGGTCAGGGGCGCGTAGAGGCGGGTCAGCAGCAGGGCCAGCGACACCACGGCGCCGGGTTCGAGCTGGTCGCGCAGGGCGTAGAAGCCGCCGAGGCCGTAGACGAGGGCCAGCGCGAGCGCCGAGACCAGGGTCAGGGCCGTGACGAACACCGACTGGTTCATGGCCGAGCGCACGCCGATGTCGCGCACCCGCCGCGCCCGCGCGGCGAACTCCGCGGACTCGCGCGCCGGACGGCCGAACAGCTTCACCAGCGTCGCGCCCGGCGCGGAGAACCGCTCGGTCATCTGGGTGCCCATGGCGGCGTTGTGGTCGGCGGCCTCGCGCCGCAGCCGCGCGATCCTGACGCCCATCCGGCGCGCGGGCAGCACGAACACCGGCAGGAGCAGCAGCGCGAGCAGCGTGATCTGCCACGAGATGCCGATCATCACGGTGAGCGTCAGCACGAGCTGCACCAGGTTGCCCGCCACGCTGGACAAGGTGTCGGTGAAGGCCCGCTGCGCGCCGATCACGTCGTTGTTCAACCGGCTCACCAGCGCCCCGGTACGCGTGCGCATGAAGAACGCGACCGGCATCCGCTGCACGTGGTCGAAGACCGCCGTGCGCAGGTCGAGGATCAGCCCTTCGCCGATGGTGGCCGACTGCCAGCGGTTGAGCAGGCCGAGCCCGGCCTCGGCGAGCGCCAGGCCCGCGATCAGCAGCGCGACCACGACCACCACGCCGAGCGGCTCACCGTTGAAGATCGCGTCGACCACCCGCCCCGCGAGCAGCGGCGACACCACGGCCAACCCTGCCAGCACCACGCTGAGCACCAGGAACAGCACGATCCTGCGCCGGTGGGGACGGGCGAACCCGCCGATACGCCGGAGCGTCGCCCTGTTCAGCGGGCGACGCTCCGGCCGGTTGTTCATCGAGTAAAGCTGATGCCAGGCGGTCACTTCCATGCTCATGCATGGGAGACTATTTCCTCAAGTTAACTTGAGGTCAACCGGTTTTCGCCGGGGAGCCGGGTATCAGCTGCCGATCTTCCTGCCCCTGCCGTGCCAGACCACCGCCACCGACGGGCGCGGCTGGTCGCCGTCGGGCCAGCGGCTGGCCGGGTTGTCCGGGGTCGCGCCGTCGATCTCGCCCGGGTGCTGCACGGCCACGAACACGCTCTTCTGGTCCTCGGTGACCAGCGGGCCGCAGGTCTCCGCGCCGAGCGGGACCGTGAGGAACTGGCGCAGGTGACCGCGGTCGGAGCCGCGCACCGGCATGACGAACAGGCCGTCGTTGCTGCCGAGCTGGTTGCCGTCGGTGGAGATCCACAGGTTGCCGTCGGCGTCGAACGTCACGTTGTCCGGGCACGAGATCGGCGAGACCTTGGTCTTGTCGAAGCCGGCGAAGTACGTCGCGGGGTCGTTCGGGTCGCCGCAGACGAGCGGGAGCGACCAGGCGAAGGTGGTCTCGCCCGCGTCGTTGCGCCGCTCGGCCACCTCCAGGATGTGACCGTGCTTGTTGGACGGGCGCGGGTTGGCCTCGTCCACCTGGGCGGCGGTGCGGTTGGAGTTGTTGGTCAGGGCCACGTAGACGCCGCCGGTGACCGGGTTGCGCTCCATGTCCTCCGGACGGTCCATCTTGGTCGCCCCGACCTTGTCGGCCGCCGTACGGGTGTAGACCAGCACCTCGGCGGCGGTCATGCCGTCCACGTACGACCTGTCGCCCGACACCAGCGGGATCCACTGGCCCGAGCCGTCGAACAGCCCGTCGGAGGGCAGCTTGCCGGAGCCGTCGATCTCGGCGGCCGGGCTGTCGCCGGTGAACTTGGCGACGTACAGGGTGCCCTCGTCCAGCAGGGTGCGGTTGTGGCGGTCGAAGCCGGGGATGTACCGGTTCTTGGAGACGAACTTGTAGATGTACTCGAAGCGCGAGTCGTCACCCATGTAGACGACCAGGCGGCCGTCCCTGGCCAGGGTGGTGTTGGCGGCCTCGTGCTTGAACCTGCCGAGCGCGGTGCGCTTGACGGGCGTGGAGTCGGGGTCGAACGGGTCGATCTCCACGATCCACCCGAACCTGTTGGCCTCGTTCGGGTGCTTGGCCAGGTCGAAGCGCTCCTCGACCCGGTCGAAACGGCGGTTGCCCGCCGGGGTGCCCGTCGTGATCGTGTACCGCGAGATGTACGGCCGCTGCGCCTCGGGCACCTTGTCGCCGTTGACGAAGTACTGGTCGAAGTTCTCCTCGGCGGTCAGGACCGTGCCCCACGGGGTGGAACCGCCCGAGCAGTTGTTCAGCATGCCGACCGGTGCCAGACCCTTGGGGTCGGCGGCCGTCCTGAGCAGGGCGTGACCGGCGGCGGGGCCGGAGAAGCGCATCGGCGTCTGCGCGGTGACGCGCCGGTTGTAGCGGCGGCGGCCCTTGGTGGTGAGCTTCCACTCGCCGGTGCCGTGCGCCCGCTCGATCTCCACGACCGAGCCGCCGTGCGCGGCCAGCGCGATCTTGATCTGCTCCTCGGTCGCCGCCGCGCCACCCGTGTACCCGCGGAACATCAGGTTCTCGTCGGTGTACTCGTGGTTCACCCACAGCAGGCCGCGGTTGTGGCCCATCGGGAAGAACGTCACGTAGTCGCAGTTGTAGCCGAACTGCTTGTTCTGGGCGTCGGCCGTCTGGTTGGCGAAGTCGAAGGCCGGCGCGTCGGGCAGCACCGGGTCGCCCCAGCGCACGACCACGGAGGAGTTGTAGCCGTCGGGGATGCGCAGCGCGTCGTCCTTGTTCGGCGGCACCGGGGTGAAGGCGATCCCGCTCCGGCCGCGCAGGCCCTCCGCGACCGGCCCGGCGGCGGTCTCGGCGGCCGCCTCGGCCGCCGGCTCGTCGGCGAACGCCGGGACCGCGCCCGCCACGCCCACGCCCGCCACCAGCGCGCCGAGCGCGCCCGCGCGCAGCACGCCGCGGCGCGTCAGCGCCTCCTTCACCACGTCGCCGAAGTAGGCGTTGCCCGTCGTGTTGGCCACGTCGTGCGCGCACGCGTTCCCGCAACGGAACTGACAGGTCAGAGCGGATCGGCCACCTTTGTGCGGGGTGGAAAGCAGCGGCAGCAGCCGCCCCGCCTCAGGGTTCGCCACAGGTCCTCCAGATATGTGCGCGGTTGTACGGCGGGGACGTTACGGTCGCCGACGAAACCCGGGGTGAACGACGACCTCCGTCCCGATGAACGCTTGCCGCGAGACAATGGACTCGTGCCACCACGCAAGATCGACCCGGAGAAGCTGCGCGCGGCCCTCGACGGCCAGCTCGTCGCCCTCGACGAACCGCCCTACGACGGCCCCGCATCGGCCCTGCCCGACGCCCTGGTCGCCGCGGTGCTGACCGCCTACGACCGCGGGCTCGCCCCCGAACGCGACGCGGCCCGGCAGGCGGTGCGCCACCTGCTGGAGAAGCTGGCCGCCGCCGCTCCCGGCCGCACGGTCGAGGTGCGCGTGCCGCCCTACGCGGCCGTCCAGGCCGTCCCCGGCCCCCGCCACACCCGCGGCACGCCGCCGAACGTGGTGGAGACCGACGCCCGCACCTGGCTGGAGCTCGCGCTCGGCCGGCTCACCTGGGACGAGGCCGTGGCCAGGGGCTCGGTCGCGGCGAGCGGCTCCCGCGCCGACCTGTCAGCCCACCTGCCGCTCTAGCGGCCCTTGCTCATCCAGGGGAACCTGCTCTCGAAGCACTGGTCGGCGAGCTGGCCGGGAAGCTGGCCGCACTCCTGGACCACCTTCCAGAACCAGATCGCGACGATCGCGAACAACACCAGCGACAGCGCGCTGATCACGATCCCGGCGATGGCCCGGCCCCTGCCCACGCGCTTGGCGAGCGCCACACAGCCGAAGACGATCGACAGGATCGCGGTGAGCACGCCGGTGAAGCAGACGAACACCAGGAACGGGCTGGCCACGCCCAGCACCAGCGAGGCGGTGGCCAGGCCGCTGCCGGGCGGCGCAGGCGGCTGGGCGCCGTAGGGGCCGTACTGGCCGTAGGCGGGGGCTCCCGGTGGCGGGCCGTAACCGGGCGGGCCGCCGTAGGGGCTGGAGGGGGTGGTGCCGGGGACGGACGCGTCCCGGCCCCCGGTCTCGTACGCCCCCGGCGCCTCATAACGCCCGCCAGCCGCCGCCGACCCCCCATAGGCCCCCTCACCGCCCCCGCCGACCCCCGGCCCGCCATACGGCCCCTCACCACCTCCGCCGGCCGCCGTGGGCCCGGTGTAGGCTCCCTCGCCCCCGTAGGCCCCCGGCCCGCCGTAGGCTCCCTCGCCCCCGTAAGGTGCGCCAGGACCTCCTGTGGGTCCTCCTGCGCCTACGGAGGGGGGCGTCACGCCTTCCGCGCCCGCGGTGGCACCCCTGCCTACGGCGCCTCCGGGGCGCTCGATGCCTCCTGGGCCTTCCGCACCTCGTGGGCCCTCCGTACCGCCCTCCGTACCGCCCTCCGCGCCGCCCGGCCGCGCGCCCGGCTCCTCGGGGCCGCCGGCCGCGTGGGTGCCGGTGGGCGGGGGCTCGAAGGTGGGCACGTCGCCGTATTCGTACCGGGAGGGCGCGGGGCGGCTCGGCTCCTCGTCCGGTTGCGTGCCCCAGCCCGGATAGGCCGGGGTGCCGCCGGGCATCGGATAGACCTGCGTCTCCTCGGCGTCCCTGCCAGACCATCGCGTCCCGCCGGTGCCGCCGCCCTCGGCCGGTTGCGGCGTCTCGGGCGAGGTGGGCAGGTCGGGATGGTCGGGACGTCCCCCGGGCCTGGGCTCGTGCGACGGCGGCACGTCGGGTGGCGGCGGTGGCACCACGGGTGGCACGGGCGCGATCGGCTCCTCGCCCTCCCGCTCCTCCTCGAACGGCCACTCATCCGCCCACCGCCCACCCCCGGACCGCCCCCCAGCTCCTTCGCCCTCAGACCGCCCGGCCTGCCGCTCCCCCGGCCGTTCGCCGGGCTGCTCGCCGGGCTGCTCGCCGGTCCGCTCGCCGGTCCGCTCGTCGGGCTGTTCGCCCTCGTGCCGCCCGCCGCCCGACCGGCCTCCCTCTCCGGGACCTACGCCTCCGCCTGGGGCTGCGCCCTCCGGAGTGTCCGCGTGACGAGGGGCGTGCTCGGGTCCAGAGAACTGCTCGGGTCCAGAGCCGTGCTCGGGTCCAGAGGCGTGCTCGGGTCCAGAGGCGTGCTCGGGTCCAGAGGCGTGCTCGGGTCCAGGGGCGTGGTCGGGGGCGTGTTCGTGGTCGGGGGCGGTCCAGCCCTCCGGGGTGCCGGCGCCGCCGGTCGGCCCCGCGCCGGGCGGGCCGCCGACGGCCCACTCGCTCGGGCGCCACTCGTTGCTCGTCGGCCCGCCCTCGTACGGCCCGATCTCCGGCGGCTCCTCCTCGGGCGCCGGCCGCTCCTCCTCGGCCGTCCCCTCCCGCCTCCATTCGGGCGTGTGCTGCGGCGGCGCGGATTCGGGCCGGCCCTCGCGGGGGTGGCCTTCGCGGTGCTGCGGGTCCTGCCCCTCGCGGGGTTCGTTGGGGTCCCCAGGTGTGGTCACGTCTGCGTCTCCCGACGGGTCTGCATGCCGGATACTTCACCTTTTCGCGGAGGGCATCGGCTAAAGCGCACGACACGGTAAGACGGCCGCCATCCTTGGGTCACCATGCGCCAAAGCGGCAGGCGGCGGGCAAGATGAGTGCATGCTGGACGAGACCCTGACGTACGCCCTGATCATGGTCATGAAGACCCACCGCAACCGGATGGCCGCCGCCCTGGCGCCACTGGGCCTGCACACGGGCCAGGAGCTGCTGCTCAACCAGCTGTGGCGGCAGGACGGCCTCACCCAGGGCGAGCTGATCGCCCGGCTGGGCGTTGAGCCGCCGACCGTCACCAAGACCCTCCAGCGCCTGGAACGCGCGGGCTTCGTCCACCGCTCCCCCGACCCCGACCGCCCGCGGGTGGGCCGCGTGCACCTGACGGAGGCCGGCAAGGCGCTGCGCCAGCCGGTCGAGGAGATCTGGGCCAGGACCGACGAAGAACTCCAGCACGGCCTGGACGACACCGAACGCGCCCTGCTGTCCCGCCTCGTCCGCGCCATCCCCCAGTAACTCTCTTCACCAAGAGCGAAACCCCCTTGCCTCCAGCACCCACAAAGGACTTAGCTGGCTAATTAGTCGGCTAATCAATCAAGAGAGGCATCCCATGCACGCGTTCATCACCGGCGGCTCCTCCGGCATCGGCGCCGCCACCGCGCTCGCCTACGCCAGGGCCGGCGCGCGGGTCACCCTCACCTACAACACCGGCCCGGACCGCGCCGCGGAGGTCGTCAAGCGCATCGAGGAGGCGGGCGGCCAGGCGGCGGCCGTCCATCTCGACCTGGAGGACCACGCCACCGTCGCGCCCGCCGCCGCCCAGGCGGGCCCGGTGGACGCCCTGGTGCTCAACGCCGTCCGCTGGGGCACGATCATGCCCAACAGCATGAGCTTCGAGGACGTCCCCGCCGCCGAATGGACGGCCGCCCTGCACGCGAACGTCGTCGGCAACGCCCTGCTCGTCCAGGCCTTCCTGCCCGGGATGCGGAGGAACGGCTTCGGCCGGATCGTCTTCGTCTCCTCGGGCGCCGCCGAGGAGGGCCAGCCGGGCCCCGGCCCGTACGGCACCGCCAAGATGGCCCTGCACGGCATGGCCCGCGCCCTGGCCTGGGAGGCCGGCCGGGACGGCGTGCTGGTCAACGTGGCCGTCGCCGGGCTCACGATCACCGAGGCCGAGCGCCCGGTCACCCAGGAGGTCCTCGACCGCGTCGCGGCCCGCACGCCCAGCCGCCGGCTCTCGACCGCCGACGACATGGCGGCGCTGATCCATTTCCTCGGATCGGCGGCGAACCGCAACGTCACCGGAGAGTTCGTCCGCGACGGATCCAACGCCGGCAGATCCTCCCACGCCGGCTGATGAAGCACCCGGGTGTGCGAGCACGGAAGCCCGCAACCTAAACTGAGGCATGTGCTGAAGGGCGACGGCCGGCTCGGCCATGACCTGGACCCCCACGACCGCGCACCCAAAGACGCTTGTGGTGTCTTCGGCGTCTGGGCACCAGGCGAGGAAGTTTCCAAACTCACCTACTACGGGCTGTACGCGTTGCAGCACCGCGGCCAGGAGTCCGCGGGCATCGCGGTCAGCGAGGGCAGCCGCATTCTCGTCTACAAGGACATGGGCCTGGTGGCCCAGGTCTTCGACGAGTCCGTGCTGGGCACCCTCCGCGGCCACCTGGCCATCGGCCACTGCCGTTACTCCACCACGGGTTCGAGCGTGTGGGAGAACGCGCAGCCGACCCTCAGCTCCACCGAGGTCGGCGGGCTCGCGCTCGCGCACAACGGCAACCTGATCAACACCCCGGAGCTGGCCGAGCGCCTGGCTCCCGGCTCCACCCGGGCGACCACCGACACCGAGGTCCTGGCCTCGCTGCTCGCCCAGGATCGCACGCGTTCCATCGAAGACTCGGCGGCCGAGCTGCTGCCGCAGGTCAAGGGCGCGTACTCGCTGGTGTTCATGGACGAGAAGACCCTCTACGCGGCCCGCGACCCGCAGGGCATCCGCCCGCTGGTCCTGGGCCGTCTGGAGCGCGGCTGGGTGGTGGCCTCCGAGACGGCGGCCCTCGACATCGTGGGCGCCACGTTCGTCCGCGAGATCGAGCCCGGCGAGCTGCTCACCATCGACGAGGACGGCGTCCGGTCCCGCCGCTTCGCCCTGCCCGACCCCAAGGGCTGCCTGTTCGAGTACGTCTACCTGGCCCGTCCCGACACCACGATCGCGGGCCGCGGCGTGCAGGTCACCCGGGTCGAGGTCGGCCGCGTGCTGGCCCGCGAGCACCCGGTCGAGGCCGACCTGGTCATCCCCACGCCCGAGTCCGGCACCCCGGCCGCCGTCGGCTACGCCGAGGAGAGCGGCATCCCCTACGGCCAGGGCCTGGTGAAGAACTCCTACGTGGGCCGCACGTTCATCCAGCCCTCGCAGACCATCCGCCAGCTCGGCATCCGGCTCAAGCTCAACCCGCTGCGCGAGGTCGTCGCGGGCAAGCGCCTGGTGGTCGTCGACGACTCGATCGTGCGCGGCAACACCCAGCGCGCCATCGTGAAGATGCTGCGCGAGGCGGGGGCGCGTGAGGTGCACGTCCGCATCTCCTCGCCGCCCGTGGCCTGGCCGTGCTTCTACGGCATCGACTTCGCGACCCGCGCCGAGCTGATCGCCGGCTCGCTGTCGGTGGAGGAGATCAGGGCCTCGCTGGGCGCCGACTCGCTGGGGTACATCTCCCTGGAGGGCCTGACCAAGGCCACCACCATCCCCGCCGGGCGGCTCTGCCGGGCCTGTTTCGACGGCTCGTACCCGATCCCCATCGACCAGGACAACGTGGGCAAGTTCGTGTTGGAGAGCAAAGCGTGAGTACCTACGAGGCCGCCGGCGTCGACATCGAGGCGGGCGAGCGCGCCGTCACCCTGATGAAGGACAAGGTGGCGCGGGCCCGCCGGCCGGAGGTGGTCGACGACGCCAGCGGCTTCGCCGGGCTCTTCGACGCCTCGGCGCTGCTGCGTTACCGGCGTCCGCTGCTCGCCTCCTCCACCGACGGCGTGGGCACGAAGGTCATGATCGCCCAGCGCTACGGCAAGCACGACACGATCGGCATCGACCTGGTCGGCATGGTCCTCGACGACCTGGTGGTCTGCGGGGCCGAGCCGCTGTTCATGACCGACTACATCGCCGTCGGCAAGGTCGTGCCCGAGCGCGTGGCCGAGATCGTCGGCGGCGTGGCCGAGGGCTGCCGGCTGGCCGGCGCGGCGCTGGTCGGCGGCGAGACCGCCGAGCACCCGGGCGCCATGGGCCCCGACGAGTACGACCTGGCCGGAGCCGGCACCGGCGTGGTCGAGGCCGACGCCATGCTCGGCCCCGACCGCATCCGCGAGGGCGACGTGGTCCTCGGGCTGGCCTCCTCCGGTGTCCACTCCAACGGCTACTCGCTGGTGCGGCACGTGCTGCGCGAGGCGTCGCTGTCGCTCGACGCGGTGCTGCCCGAGCTGGGCCGTCCGCTGGGCGAGGAGTTGCTGGAGCCGACCCGCGTCTACTCGCTCGACTGCCTCCACCTGGCCCGTTCCACCGAGGTGCACGCCTTCGCGCACATCACGGGCGGCGGCCTGGAGGCCAACTTGTCGCGGTCGCTGCCCGGCCACCTCGACGCGCTGCTCGACCGGTCGTCCTGGACCCCGCCGGCGATCTTCGAGGTGCTGGCCGGGCACGGGCGGATCGCCCAGAAGGACATGGACCGTACGTTCAACCTCGGCGTGGGCATGGCGGCCGTGGTGGCGCCCGGCTCGGCCGACGAGGCCGTCCGGCTGCTCGCCGAGCGCGGTCTGCCCGCGTGGGTGCTGGGCGAGATCGTCCAGGGCTCCGGCCAGGCGCGCTACCGCTGACCCGCGACGGGGGCCGGCTCGATGCCGGCCCCCGTTCAGCCGGTCCTGTGCCGCTGGTAGTGGCGGGCGACGCGCACCCGGTTGCCGCACAGCTCCGGTGAGCACCAGCGCCGCCGGGGGTGGGCGGGCAGGAAGATCATGCGGCACCGGGGCCCCTCACAGGCCCTGATCCGGCTCGCCGCCGGATCGGCGAGCAGGTCGGCCGCGGCCTCGGCGAGCTGCGCGAGCAGGCGGGCGAGCCGGTCGCCGTCCCTGTGCGCGCCCTTGGTGAGCCCGCCGTCCGTGACGTCCAGACGCCCGTACGCCGGCGCGGCGCGCATCGCGTCGTTGATCGCCGCGACCGCCTCGCCAGGCGGCCGCTCGCCCCGGCGCACGGCCTCGACCGCCGCCGCCACGTGCGCCCGCAACTCCCGGAGCACGCCGAGATCGTCCGCCGTGAACGGCCCCCGGACGGACGCCAGCCGGCCCGCCTGACGATCGAGCCAGTTCCCGAACACCTCGGGCGTGTCGAGGACGTCGAAGTCCTGGCCCCGGGTGTTCACCAGGTCCAGCGCGAGCGGCTCACCGATCAGGAACTCCATGAGTCCTAATGCTACATCTCCCCCTTGACGCGTTAGAAGCCTGCTCGTTATAACTAACGCATCATTACGTGAGAAAGGCATTAGGCATGGAGATCCCGCAGATCCGCCACGGTTTCGTGGACGTGGAAGGCGTCCAGGTGTTCTACCGGGAGGCGGGCCCGCGCGACGGCATCCCCGTGCTCCTGCTGCACGGCTTCCCCTCGGCCTCCCACCAGTACAGGCGCCTGATGGACGCCCTGGGCGCCCGCTACCGCCTGATCGCGCCGGACTACCCCGGCTTCGGCCACACCGAGGCCCCCGGCGACTTCGTCTACTCCTTCGACCGCCTGGCCGACGTGGTCGAGGGTTTCGTGCGCGAGATCGGGCTCGACCGCTTCGTCTGGTACGCCTTCGACTTCGGCGGCCCCGTCGGCTTCCGCCTGGCCACCCGGCACCCCGAATGGATCGCCGGCCTGATCGTCCAGAACGCCAACGCCTACGACGAGGGCCTGTCGGACCTGGCGCGCACCACGATCCACGCGTCCGCGGAGAACCTGGGCGACCTGTTCACCCTGCCCGTCACGCGCGGCCAGTACGAGGGCGGCGCATCGGACGTCTCAGCCGTCGCACCCGACGGATGGACCCTGGACCAGCACTTCCTCGACCTGCCCGGACGCCGGGAAGCCCAGCTCGCGCTGGCGCTCGACTACCGCTCCAACCTCGCGCTCTACGCCGACTGGCAGGCATGGCTGCGCCGCCACCGGCCGCCCACGCTGATCGTGTGGGGCCGCAACGACGCCTTCTTCCCGGAGCCGGGCGCGCACGCCTACCTGCGGGACCTGCCGGACGCCGAGCTGCACGTGCTGGACACCGGGCACTTCGCCCTGGAGGACAAGCTCCCCGAGATCGCGCCGCTGGTCGCGGGCTTTCTCGACCGCACGCAAGCGTGACGAAAGCCCCACGGTTGCCCGTGGGGCTCGACGCTCATGAACGAGGATCCGGCACATGCCGGATCCTCGGCCACGTCACTCTGAAGAACGGCTATCGGCGACCCGAAGGACGGCCGTCTTCGTCGTCCCCGGAGCCGTAGTCATCGGCGTAATCGGCATAGCGATCCGCCAGCTCATCGTTGAGGTCGTCGGCGTCGTCATTGCTGGAGTCTCCGACCCCGAGTTCGTCGCGCAGACGGTCAAGATCCGTGCCACCGCTGTTGTACTTCAGCTGGCGAGCAACCTTGACCTGCTTGGCCTTTGCTCGGCCGCGCCCCATTGGCTCGACCCCCTCGTGTGGGGTCGTCCCCGACCCCTCGTCGCTAACGCACCACACACTGACGCCGCCTGACTTTGGACGTCAGCCTATCGTTCGCCTATTACCGTACCTGTTTTGTGCCCAGCTCGGTACGTCGTATGGGCGTGAGGCGTCAGTGGCCCAGCCAAATGGCCCTAATACGCCCGACTTCCGACATTCTGCGCTCGGCTAGCCTATCCGCTGCCACAGCCGGCGGAACGCCCTCGTCCGCCGCGATCCCGAAGATCTTCAGGGTTGTGTCGTAGATCTGGGCCGCCTTCGCCCTGGCCCGGTCCATGCTGAAGCCCTCGATCTCGTCGGCGACCTGGATGACGCCGCCGGAGTTGACCACGTAGTCGGGCGCGTACAGGATCCCGCGGTCGGCCAGCTGCTTCTCGACGCCGGGATGCGCGAGCTGGTTGTTGGCCGCGCCGCAGACGATCTTCGCCCGCAGACCGGCCACCGTGGCGTCGTCGAGCGCGCCGCCCAGCGCGCAGGGCGCGAAGACGTCGATGTCGGACGTGGTGAGCGCCTGGGCGTCGGCGACCACCTCGACCTCCGGATGCCGCTGGCGCACCCGCTCGACGGCCCGCGGGTCGACGTCGCAGATCACGACCTCGGCGCCGTCCTCGCGCAGGAGGTCGACCAGGCGGTGGCCCACCTTCCCGACCCCCTCGACGCCGACCCGCCTGCCGTGCAGCGACGGCGTGCCGAAGACCCGTTCGGCCGAGGCGCGCATGCCCTGGAAGACGCCGAACGAGGTCAGGACGGAGGAGTCGCCGGCGCCGCCGTGGGCCAGGGTGCGGCCGGTGACGTGCCGGGACTCGCGGGCGACGACGTCCATGTCCTCGCTGAAGGTGCCGACGTCGCAGGCGGTGATGTAGCGCCCGCCCAGCGACTCGACGAACCTGCCGTAGGCGCGCAGCAGCGCCTCGCTCTTGACCTTGGCCGGGTCGCCGATGATGACGGCCTTGCCGCCGCCGAGGTCGAGGCCGGCCAGGGCGTTCTTGTAGGACATGCCCTTGGCCAGGTTGAGCACGTCGGCCAGGGCCGCCTGCTCGTTCTCGTACGGATAGAACCTGGTGCCGCCGAGCGCGGGCCCGAGGGCCGTGCTGTGGACGGCGATGATCGCACGCAGGCCGCTCTGCTCGTCGGCGCAGAAGACGACCTGCTCGTGGACGTCCTTGTGGGACGTGCCGAAGACGTCGGTCACGGTAGTGACTCCCTGTCCGGTCCACCGCTCCTTCGCGGCGGAGGTCACTCTCAGACTAGTGAGCCCGACGGTGCGCGCAGGTGCTCTTCGTGACACGATGCCTCCGTGCTGCCCTATGCCGCCTACCTCCGCGTCTATGAGCCACTGACCGCGTTCGCCGAGTCCGAGCGCAAGCTGTGGGCCGACTACGCCGACTCACGCGACCGTCCGCGCCGGGCGAACGCGCTCAACGCGGAGCACAGCGAGTCGGTCATGCGCCTGCTCGGCATGCCCCCTCAGCCCGTTCCCGCCCAGGAGAGCCCCAATGCCTATCTGCGGCGCGTTGAGGACCGTTTGTACGTATGTCCCTGGCAGACGCGTCTGCGGTCGTGGCTGGCCTTCTCACGGCTTCGTGGCGCCACTCCCGTGAAACTGATGGACCGGCTCGTGCCGAAGGCCATCGCCGAGCAGACGGCCGACGACTTCGACCGGTTCAAGCGCCGGGCCGGTTCGTCCGCCTTGCGTACGCACATTCGCACCACGGCGTGGCATGTGCCGCCATCGTGGTTCGTGCCGTTTGATGGGAACGAGCGCTGGCTGGTGCTCGGCTCCTCCACCCCGGGACAGGACGTGACGACCACTACGGGCCGTAACCTCATCTACGTCACCTCCATGGCCCAGGCCAGGAGGCGGGCGGCCCGCGCCCTCAACGTGATGCGCCGGCACCTCGGCGACGCGTCGTCCAACTTCGACGTGGAGGACATCGCACGCTGGCTGGAGGAGTTCCACCCGCACTCGCTGGTCGAGCTCGACTACGGCGGCCTGGTCCACCTGATGAACGACGACGCCCTCCAGGCCGACCAGTCGGTTGCTGAGCTTTCGGCCGCTTTGACCGGTCTGGACACGGGTCAAGAAGAACTTGCCTATGCCATGTACCAGCGCGTCATCCTTCGGTGGAAGTCAATGCAACAGCTGGAATCCGCCAACTGATTCCCAAAACAACCGTCTGACCTGCATGAGTAGGTCACGTCTCGCGGCTGCTCTCTTCTGCGAACTGAGTAGTTTGCCGTTTTCACTGCGATACCACGAACCGTGTCGCTAGAATCACCGAGCGTGACATCGCCATAGGGGCGGGCAGTTGGGTCAAAGAAGGGCTCGCCAATCGCTCTGCGTGGCGGTATGGTCACATCGGGTGATGCCGCATATGGCTCAGAAAAGCCGCACGCTCTGCGCCATAGGGGGACATCCGTGACACGCGCAAAGGCAGTCACAGGATCGCTAAGCCGGTCCACACGGAGGAGAGGCCGCACAAATGTCAGCTCGTACACCCGAGGCCGAGCCACTGCTCACGCCCGCTGAGGTCGCGACCATGTTCAGGGTCGACCCCAAGACCGTTACGCGGTGGGCCAAGGCGGGCAAGTTGACGTCGATTCGTACCCTCGGCGGTCATCGGCGTTACCGGGAGACCGAGGTTCGCGCACTGCTGGCGGGCATTCCACAGCAGCGTTCCGAGTAGTTCGCAAAGGGTCGTCACGAACCTCAGGGGGGTTGAGGGTGGACCAGGTACGCTTGCCCGGTCCACCGACGTGACGTCGCACGGGGAAGTTGGCGTCGCCCGCCCGGCGCCACTCTTCCCCCGCTACGCCAGTTGCTCGCCGGTGAGCACGTCGAGCAGCTCGCCGACCTCGCCGTCGTAGGCGGCGGCCACGCCCAGCAGGGCCACCATGTGGTCGACGAGCATCTTCTCCAGGATCGGCCGCTCGACGTCGCGGTGCTCCAGCCAGTCGAGACCGGCCGTCTCCACGGAGGCGATCCACGAGCGCAGCGTGGTGCGCAGCACCGGGCTCGGCTCCTCGACGCGCATCTGCTTCTGGATGAGGCGGAACAGCCTCCGGCGCACGCCGTCGACGATCTCCCCCACCTCGCCCGCCCGGTTGGCGGGCCCCCCGCGCAGCAGCGCGGCGAAGCCGGCGGCGTGCTCCTCGACGAAGTCGAAGTAACGCCCGAGGCCCGCGGCCAGCTCGTCGAGCGGCCTGCCGCCCTCGGCCGGGCGCAACCGCGACTCCAGCTGCTCGGCCGCGCTCCTCAGCGCGGCCACGTAGAGCTCCTGCTTGCCGCCGAAGTAGTGGTAGACGAGCGCCCGCGAGGCGCCTGCCGCGGAGGCGACGTCGTCGATCGAGACGTCCTCGGCGTCACGGGTGCTGAACAGCTCCAGCGCGGCCGCCATGAGCTCCTCGCGACGGCGGTCCACGCTCAGCCTTCGGCGTGCGGGGCGTGCCGTCTCGGCTGACTTCCCGGGTGTCACACCTGCACAGTATCCGACGACGTGCCCAATAGCGGACGTGTGGCGAATGGGTCAATATCAGGCTTCCCTAACCCGAACCCGTACCCTGCGGCTTACTCGATCGTTTGGTGAGACAGGTGCCCATATCCGCATCGCGGGGGAGACACATGTCAGGACCGCCCGTCAACACTTCAACCATCGCCGAGCTCCGCGAGGTAGACCCATTGCCTCGGCCACGACCCACCATCCGCAACGTCGCCGAGCGAGCCGGCGTCTCGAAGTCGCTGGTCTCACTCGTGCTGCGCGGATCCCCGCACGTGAGCGAGCACCGGCGGCAGGCAGTGCTCCAGGCGGCGCGCGAGCTCGGCTACCGGCCGAACGCCGTCGCGCGCAGCCTGGTGGAAGGACGTACCCATCTGGTCGGTGCGCTCGTCGCCGACCTGCACAACCCGTTCTACGCCGAGTTCCTCGACGGCCTGCAGGAGAGCCTGCACGGCGACGGGCTGCGCATGCTGATCGGGAACAGCCAGTGGGACCCGGCGTTCGAGGACGAGGCCGTCGAGGCCTTCCTGGAGCTCCGGGTCGACGGGCTGGTGCTCTTAGGCATCGCGCCGACCAGCGAGACGCTGATCGAGGCCACCGCCTACACCCCGACCGTCGTCGTGGGGGAACGTGACATCGAGCTCGACGGCGTCGACATCGTGGTCGACGACGACCAGCTCGGCGCCCGCCTGGCCATCGACCACCTGGTGAACTTCGGGCACAAGCGGATCGCGCACATCGAGGGCCCCCGGTCCTCACGCTGCGAGGGCTACCTCGTGGCGATGCGCAGGCATTCGCTGGCCCCGTACATCATGGTCGAGGCGGCGGACGCGACCGAGGAGGGCGGCCGCGAGGCGGCGATCGCCCTGCTGACCCGCGACCCGCGGCCGACGGCCGTGTTCGCGGCCAACGACGTGGTGGCGCTGGGCGTGCTGGCCGCCGCGGCGGAGCTGGGGCTGCGGGTGCCGGAGGACCTGTCCGTGGTCGGCTACGACAACACCCACCTGTCGGCCTCACGGCACATCTCGCTCACCTCGGTCGACCAGCCGCGCCGCGCCATGGGCAGGTCGGCGGCCGCGCTGCTGAGCGACAGGATAGGCGAGCCGGCCAAGGGCGCCCGGCTGCGCGAGATCCAACCCGAGCTGGTCGTGCGCCGCAGCACGGGACCCGCCTGAGGGGATATCTGCCGGTTGCGCTGCCGTTGCGGGCCTTCACCGGGCGCCGCAATGGCACGGCGGGCCAATGCACAGGTCTCTCGTCGGCAAGCCCGACCAAAGCCTGGGTCAAGCCGTACGGCAACGTCGCCGGACGGCGGTTTACTCGTCAGGGTCATGCTAATTGTGGCCGAATCTGGTTCGGTCACGATCTGATCCGGGGGACAGTCATGCGTGATCCAGAACTGGTGTCCTGCGCCCAGCGCGCGGCGGCCGAGCTCGAACGCGCCTGGGGGCACTGGCGCGCGGGCAGGGGGCGGGGCACCGACGTCGGCGCCGAGTCCGTCGCCAGCTACGTGGCGCATTCCCTCGACCATCCGTGGGGCCGCCCCCGCGTCGTCCTCGGCCTCGACGCCGAGGACGCGCGGGAGCTGGCCGCCCTGCTCGAACGGCAGGAGGTTGGCGAGCACGTGTGGTGAAGCGGACGGCGAAACCGCCAGACGGACCGTCGCAGCGGTCCCGATCCGGCACTTCGGCAGGGTCGCGTGCCGACTCGCAGGATTGCTGTTGATACGGGCCTGAACGCGTGGCTTCACGTAAGTTGGAGCCCATGCGTGCTCTACCAGCCACCGTCCTCGCCGTCTGCGGCCTGATCGCCTCCGCGTGCGGCGGCACCGAGCCTGGTGGCGCCGCGGCAGGTCAGGCCCCCTCCACCGCCCAAGGGCCCAGTAAGGCGTCCGTCCAGGACGGGACGACGGAGACGGCCACGGCGAAGCAGGCGCCGCCCGGCGCCAAACCGCTCGCCGGCAAGGTCATCGTCATCGACCCCGGGCACAACGGCGCCAATTACCGCCATCCGGCCGAGATCAACCGCAAGGTCAACGTGCTGACCCAGATGAAGGCCTGCGACACGACCGGCACGGCCACGAAGAGCGGTTACAGCGAGGCCGCCTTCACCTGGGACGTCTCCAACCGCATGGCGAAGATCCTCAAGCAGCGCGGCGCGACCGTCAAGCTGACCAGGCCGGACAACGACGGCGTCGGGCCGTGCATCGACCAGCGGGCCGCGATCGGCAACAAGGCCCATGCCGACGCCGCGATCTCGGTCCACGGCGACGGCTCGGACAATCCCTCGCACCGGGGGTTCCACGTGATCCTCCCGAAGAAGATCAACGGGCCGGTCGACAAGGTCGTGGGCGCCTCGACCAAGCTGGGGATCGACGTACGCGACGCCTACCTCAAGGGCACCGGCATCCCCTACTCCAACTACATCGGCAACAAGGCGCTGAACTTCCGCAACGACATCGGCGGGCTCAACCTCTCGACCGTGCCGAAGGTCCTCGTCGAGTGCGGCAACATGCGCAACGCCGTCGACGCGGCCAAGTTCCAGGACCCGAAGTTCAGGCAGCGGATCGCCTTGGCACTCGCGAACGGGATGCAGCACTATCTCGAAGCATGATTCCTCGCCCAGAGCTGCTCAGTGATCTTTCCGGCTCCTTCGAGCTGACCTCGGGCGCGACCGTCGCCGGTCCGTACGCGGACGCGGTACGTCGCGCGCTGCCCCTCCTCGACCTGCGCCCGGGAGACTCGGGCGAGATCGAGGTACGCCAGGATCCCGCGCTCGGCGCGGAGGCCTACCGGCTGACCACCGGGTCGCGTGGGATCGAGATCGTCGCCGGCGGGGCGGCGGGCGCGTTCTACGCGGCGCAGTCGTTGCACCAGTTGCTGCCGGACGCCTCCTACCGGTTCGCCGACGGCGCGTCGTGGCCGGTGCCCGGGGTGCGGATCGAGGACGCGCCGCGGTTCGCCTGGCGTGGGCTGCACCTCGACGTGGCCCGGCATTTCTCCCCCAAGCGGGAGGTGCTCCGGCTGATCGACCTGATGGCCGTGCACAAGCTGAACCGGCTGCACCTCCACCTGGTCGACGACCAGGGCTGGCGGGTGGAGAGCCGGGCGTACCCGCTGCTGCACGAGGTCTCCTCGCACCGGCCGCGCACGGCCACCAACTACTACCGGGAGCCGGAGGCGTACGACGACATCCCGCACGGCGGCTACTACACGCTGGAGGACCTGGCCGAGATCGGCGCGTACGCGCGGTCCAGGTTCGTCACGGTGGTGCCCGAGATCGACGTGCCGGGGCACGCCTCGGCGATCCTGGCCGCCTACCCGGCGCTCGGCGCCACCGGCGAGCCCTACGACGTGCTCGACCGGTGGGGCATCTCGCCGGCGATCCTGTCGCCGCTGCCGCCGACCGTCGAGTTCCTGATCACGATCTTCGACGAGATCATCGGCGCGCTGGGCGAGGTGCCCTTCTTCCACATCGGCGGGGACGAGGTCGTGCTCGACCACTGGGCGCAGTCGGCCCAGATCACGGCCTACCGCGAGTCGCTGGGGCTGTCCACGGTGCCCGACCTGCAGGCGTGGTTCCTGCGCCGGCTGGCCGACGCCCTCGCCGAGCGCGGCGCGCGGGCCGTGGTGTGGGACGAGGCGTTCGTGAGCGGCGGGCTGCGCCAGGACACCGTCGTCATGCCGTGGCGCGGCATGGGCGTCGGGCGGCGCGCCGCCGCGGCCGGCCACGAGGTGGTCGCCACCCCGGTGTTCCCGCTCTACTTCGACTACGCCGAGGCGGCCTCCGCCGACGAGCCGATGGCCATCGGCGACACCACCACGGTGGCCGACGTGGCCGCGTTCGACCCGGCCCCCGCCGACTGGACCGACGAGGAGCGGGCGCGCGTCATGGGCGTGCAGGCCCAGCTCTGGACCGAGCGCGTGCCCGACCCCCGGACCGTCGACTACCGGCTCTGGCCGCGGTCGTGCGCGCTGGCGGAGGTCGCCTGGGCCGGCTCGGGCGGCGACGGGTTCGCCGAGCGGCTGGAGCGGCACCTGCGGCGGCTCGACGCGATCGGCGTGGAGTACCGGCCGACGGCGGGCCCGCACCCGTGGCAGCGGCGGCGTCCGCACCGGCCGAGCGGCGTGAAGGTGAACGAGGTGATGGAGCGCATCGACGCCATGACGCACGACGCGGAGTCGACCAGGCCGAGCGTCTGACCGTCGGTCACATGGGCGCGGGCCGGTCGTTGAGTATGCGCTGGAACAGCACGTGGTCCTGCCACTCGCCGTCGATGCTGACGGCGCGGGGGGCCATGCCGTACTCCTCGAAGCCCGCCTTGCGCAGGACCGCCTGCGAGGCCTTGTTGTGCGGGAGCGTGCCGGCCTCCACCCGGTGCAGGCTCAGGTCCTCGTCGGCGGCCCGGCACGCCTCCAGCACCGCCTTGGTGGCCAGCCCCCGCCCGTTGTACGCGGCGTCCACCCAGTAGCCCAGCGACGCGCTCTGGGCGGCGCCCCGGATGATGCTGTTCAGGTTCATCCGGCCCACGACGCGGTCGCCGTCCGTGAGCACCCACGGCATGACGAAGCCGGCCGCACGGTCCTCGGCCAGTCGTTCGAGGCGTGCGGCCTGGCCCGCGGGGGTGAAGAAGTCGGCCGGCCTGCGGGGCTCCCAGGGGCGCAGGAACTCGCGGTTGCGGCGGTAGGCGTCGGCCAGCGCCCGCGCGTCGGACCTGGCGACGGGGCGCATGACGACGTCGTCGGTGAGCTTCACCTCGGCATTGATCACGATTCCACGATAGGGGCCCTAGGCGGTGCGGCCGATCGCCTCGGTGACGGAGGACAGGCCGTGGCGGCGGACCCGGCGGGCGAGCTGCCGGTGGATGCGGGCGGCCCACAGCGGGCCGCCGTAGATCCAGCCGGTGTACCCCTGGACCAGGGTGGCCCCGGCCAGCAGGCGCTCCCAGACGTCGTCGACGTCCTCGACGCCGCCCACGGAGACCAGCGTGAGGCGGTCGCCGACCTTGGCGCGCAGCCGGCGCAGCACCTCCAGCGAGCGCCCCTTGAGCGGACGCCCCGACAGGCCGCCGGTCTCGCCGCCGTGCCTGATGGTGGTGTTGGTCGCGATGATGCCGTCGAGGCCCAGCTCCACGGCCAGGTCGGCGACCGCGTCGACGTCTTCGTCGGCCAGGTCGGGGGCGATCTTCACCAGCAGCGGCGTGCGGCGCGGCGTCGCGTCGGCGACCTCCTTGACCGCGACCAGCAGCGGGCGCAGCAGCTCGACCGCCTGAAGGTTGCGCAGGCCGGGCGTGTTGGGCGAGCTGACGTTGACCACCAGGTAGTCGGCCAGCGGGGCCAGCTCCCTGGCGCCGGTCACGTAGTCGGCCACCGCCTCGGACTCCGGCACGACCTTGGTCTTGCCGATGTTCACCCCGACCACGACCGGCACCCCGCGCGTACGGCGCAGCCGCCGGGCGGCGGCGCGGGCGCCGGAGTTGTTGAAGCCCATCCGGTTGATCACCGCCCGCTCCCCCACCAGCCGGAACAGGCGCGGCTGCGGGTTGCCGGGCTGGGCGTGCGCGGTGATGGTGCCGACCTCGACGTGGCCGAAGCCGAGCGCGGCGATCGCCTCGGCGCAGGCCGCGTCCTTGTCGAACCCGGCGGCCAGGCCGAACGGGCCGGGGAAGTGCACGCCGAACGCGGTCACCCGCAGGACCGGGTCGTGCGGGGCGAACGCTCGGTGGAGCAGCCGCTTGAGCAGGGGCAGCCGGGCGAGCATGGCCAGGCCCTTGACGGTGAGACGGTGCACGGCCTCGGCGTCGAAACGCCGCAAGACCTGCGTGAACACGAGGCGATACATCACGGGTCAGGCTACCAATCCCGCCTCGTGGGCGATGATCGCGGCCTGGACGCGGTTGCGCACGTCGAGGCGGGTCAGGATCGTGCTCACGTACGCCTTCACGGTGCCCTCCACGATGTGCAGCCGCTTGGCGATCTCCGCGTTCGACAGGCCGGCGCCGAGCAGGGCGAGGACCTCCCGCTCGCGGTCGGTGAGCACGCCGGCGCGGTCGCGGGCCTCGGCCTCGCGGGCCATCCGGCCGCCGGCGAGCTGGGCGATCACGCGCTGGGCCACCTTGGGCGACAGGTACGCCGCGCCGTCGGCGACCGCGTGGATGCCGGCGATCAGCTCGCGCGGGTCGCCCGACTTCAGCAGGAACCCGGCGGCCCCCACCTCCAGCGCCCTGGCGATGTAGTCGTCCTCGCCGAACGTGGTCAACATCACCACGGCCGTGGCGGGCGCGACGCGGCGCAGCTCGGCCGCGGCGGCCAGGCCGTCGAGGCGCGGCATGCGGATGTCGAGCAGCGCGACGTCGGGACGGTGGCCGATGGCCAGGTCGACGGCCTGTCTGCCGTCGCCTGCCTCGGCGACCACCTCCAGGGACGGGTCGGAGTCGAGGATCGCCTTGACCCCGGCCCGGATCATGGCCTCGTCGTCGGCGAGGAGTACGCGGATCACGCCCTCTATATTGCCGACATGGCACAAGTGAAGGTTTACGGGCGTCGTGACGTGTGGGCCGGACGGCAGCGTGAGATCTCCGATCTGCTGCAGTCGTGCCTGGTGAGCGCCTGGGGGGTGCCGCCGGAGAAGCGCTTCCACCGGTTCCTGCTGCTGGACGCCGACGACTTCGTCTGCCCGGGGCGCAGCGCCAACTACCTGATCATCGAGGTCGTGTGCTTCACGGGACGCAGCGACGACGCCAAGCGCGCGCTGATCCGGTCGATCTACGAAAAGTCGGGATACGACCCTGAGGATGTGGAGATCACGATCATCGAGATGCCCAAGGTGAACTGGGGGATCCGGGGCGTTCCGGCCGACGAGCTGACGCTGTCGTACAAGGTGGAGGTCTAGCGTCAAGGGTGGCCTGGGGCGGGCGGTATGGTCCGAGTCATGAGCACTCACTATGACGTCGTCGTTCTCGGCGCGGGTCCGGGAGGATACACGGCCGCCGTCCGCGCCGCCCAGCTCGGGCTGCGTACCGCGGTCGTCGAGGAGAAGTACTGGGGTGGCGTCTGCCTGAACGTGGGCTGCATCCCGTCCAAGGCGCTGCTGCGCAACGCCGAGCTGGCCCACATCTTCCACAACGAGGCCAAGACGTTCGGCATCAGCGGCGAGGTGAGCTTCGACTACGGCGCGGCCTTCCAGCGCAGCCGCAAGGTGGCCGACGGCCGGGTCAAGGGCGTTCACTACCTGATGAAGAAGAACGCCATCACCGAGTACGACGGGCGCGGCACGTTCCTCGACGCCAACACCCTGCAGGTCAACGATGAGACGATCACGTTCGACCACTGCATCATCGCGGCCGGGGCCACCACCAGGCTGATCCCGGGCACGCAGTTGTCGGAGCGGGTGGTGACGTACGAGGAGCAGATCCTCACCGAGAACCTGCCGCGCAGCATCATCATCGCGGGCGCGGGCGCGATCGGCGTGGAGTTCGCGTACGTGCTGCACAACTACGGCGTCAAGGTCACGATCGTGGAGTTCCTCGACCGGGTCGTGCCGCTGGAGGACGAAGAGGTCTCGGCCGAGCTGGCCAAGCGTTACAAGCGGCTCGGCATCGAGGTGCTGACCTCGACCCGCGTCGACGGCATCGAGGACACCGGCGGCTCGGTCAAGGTCACCGTCACCCGCGACGGCCAGACCCAGGTGCTCGAGGCCGACAAGGTCATGCAGGCCATCGGCTTCCAGCCGCGCGTCGACGGCTACGGCCTGGAGAAGACCGGCGTGCAGCTCACCGAGCGCGGCGCGATCGCCGTCGACGGCCGCTGCCGCACGAACGTGCCCCACATCTTCGCCATCGGCGACGTCACCGCCAAGCTCATGCTGGCCCACGCCGCCGAGTCGATGGGCATCATCGCCGCCGAGACCATCGCCGACGCCGAGACCATGGAGCTCGACTACGTGATGATCCCGCGGGCCACATACTGCCAGCCGCAGGTGGCCAGCTTCGGCTACACCGAGGCGCAGGCCCGCGACCTGGGCTACGACGTCAAGGTGGCCAAGTTCCCCTTCACGGCCAACGGCAAGGCCCACGGCCTGGGCGACACCGCCGGGTTCGTCAAGATCATCAGCGACAACACCCACGGCGAGCTGCTCGGCGCCCACCTGATCGGCCCCGAGGTCACCGAGCTGCTGCCGGAGCTCACGCTGGCCCAGCAGTGGGACCTGACCGTGCACGAGGTCGCGCGCAACGTGCACGCGCACCCGACGCTCGGCGAAGCGGTCAAGGAGGCGATCCACGGCCTCGCGGGCCACATGATCAACATGTGATCCGGTCGCGCGGATGCGCATCCCGGTGCTCGTCCATCGGGATGCATCCGGCCAGGTCAGACCCAGACGTACAGGGCGACGCCGAGCAACGCCACGGCCAGCGCCGAGGCCCAGCCGCGCAGCGTGTTCCACCGGGTCCAGCGCGGCGCGTACGCCTGCCAGGCCAGCTCGCCCGCGTCCAGGGCGTTGTTCATCGGCACGTTGATCGCGGCCGTGACGGCGATCGAGCCCAGGAAGTAGACGACGGCCGCCGCGAACGCCAGGACGGCCGGCCCGCCGTCCCCGCCGATCAGCAGGAACACGCCGGCCAGCAGCGAGGCCACGGGCGCGAGCGTGAACGTCGACAGGAATCCGGGGTTCAGGATCTTCCTGTTCATGCTGCGCATGGCGGCCGCCGCGCCCTCCGGCCCCACGGGCTCCCCCAGGGCGTCCAGGCCGGGCATGACGGAGGTGGAGAAGGCGAAGAACACGCCCGCCATCAGCCCGTTCAGGACGAGGGCGAGCACCGAGGAGACGGCCGCGAGTACGCTCACGTCCCTATGATCCCTTAAGTCACGCTTGTCCAAAGCATCCGCCGACGCCCTCGATTCTCATTGAACGTTCATTTATTCCTGAGACGTCTCTGAGACCGGGGGCACAACGTGGTGCCCGTGCCTCCAACGAACGCGCAAACTCAGATCGGACGGCTCGGCGCCGTCACGGTACGCCTGGGGCTCTTCGGGCTGGTCGCGCTGGGCATCCTGGGCGCCGGCCTGGAGCTGGCCTTCGAACGCCACTGGCAGTCCTGGCAGCAGTTCGTCCCCTGGGTGGCGCTGCTGGCGCTCGGGGCCGCGCTGGTGCTGCTCGCCCTGGACGCCTCGCCCCTCACGCTCAAGGTCGTCCGCGGGATCGCGCTGGCGGTGCTGCTCGCCTCGGCCTACGGCGTGTACGCGCACATCTCGGCCAACCATGGCATGGGCGCCTTCGACCCGCGCTACGCCGACACCTGGCAGACCCTCTCGCCCCTCACCCAATGGTGGTACGCGCTGACCAAGTCCGTCGGCCCGGCCCCACCGCTCGCGCCCGGCATGCTCGCCCAGAGCGCGCTCCTGCTGCTGCTGACCACGCTGGCCCCCGCCAGGGCCAGGCAGGACGCCTGATCACACCCCGCAGGCGGCCCGCACGTCGGCGACCAGCCGTTCGGCGGCGGCCACCGTACGGGTGATCTCCTCCGGCGTGCCGCCGACGGAGGCGAGCAGCGCCTGGGCCCGCTCGCCGAACCCGGCGGGCGCCGAGGGCAGCCGGCCGGCGGCGGCGACCATGCCCTTCTCGTTGATCAGCCAGGCGCCGTCGGCCGCGTGCAGGGCGTGGCAGGCGACGCCGATCGCGCGGAACAGCACCCCGGCGGCGTACACCGGGTCGCGCCCGGCGGCGCCGTACTCGGCGATCGTGAGCGAGAAGCCGGCCTCCCACAACCCCTGGACCAGCGCCTCGCGCAGCGCCGGCGGGTACGCGGCGGTCTCGGCGCGCAGGGCCGCCAGCTCGCCGGACGGGTCGGCCAGCACCTTGCACAGTGCCACCTCGCCCGCGTAGGCGTGGGAGTAGAAGCCCAGCGGGTGGCCCGGCTGGACGCCGATCTCGTAGCGTCCGGCGCGGCAGTCGTGCCAGACGCGGCGCACCCGGTCGAGGTCGCGGTAGATCCAGTCCACCCGCCACCCCTCGACGGTGAGCCAGCCGCCGCCGTCGACCCACGGGCCCCAGCCGCCGGGCTCGGTCACCTCGGTCGGCTCGCCGGTCATCTCCTGGGCGAGGGCGCGCAGGTCGCCGACGACGAGCGGCCCTCGGTAGTACAGGCCCAGATCGATGTCGGAGTCCGGCCGGTGCGTGCCGCGGGCCCGGCTGCCGCCGAGCGCGACCGCCACCACGCCGGGCACCTCGGCCAGCTTCGCCGCGATCTCCCGCAGCCGTTCGTCACGCATGCCGGTCCGCCATCCGTCCAACCTACCGAAGGCCCAAATCACATATTTCCGAACCACTCCGGCATTTTCCGCGTCACACTCAAGCACAGCCCGGTGTGTGATCCACGAGACTGGAGATACCGAAGTGGCGTCAGGTCGCAAACTCGTAGCCATGGCCGTGATGACGGCCGCCGCGCTCACCACGGGAGGGGCCGTGGCCCGGGGCGAGGCCCGCCCGGCCGCCGCCGTCCAGGAGCCGGCCCCGGTGACCACCACCGCTCGGACCACCACCGCTCTGACCACCCCCGCTCGGACCACCCCCGCCGCCACAGCGGAGCCCGCCTGCATGCGGGTCAAGGGCGCCGAGGTCTGCGTGGGCCCGGACGGCAGCGACCGGCCCGGCATCTGGGTCGAGGACACCCGCAACGACAAGCTGCACGCCGCCGTCGAGTACCACCTGAACGAGTACCTGGGCACCAAGTACGTCATCCACAACCTGGGCGGCAAGGGCGAGATCC
Source organism: Nonomuraea sp. NPDC049624 (assembly GCF_040675255.1). Classification (NCBI taxonomy): domain Bacteria; kingdom Bacillati; phylum Actinomycetota; class Actinomycetes; order Streptosporangiales; family Streptosporangiaceae; genus Nonomuraea; species Nonomuraea sp. NPDC049624. The sequence continues at coordinate 63,063 of NZ_JBFAOR010000012.1, forward strand.
GCGGCAACCGCGAGATCGGCAGGACGGTCACGTTCCGGGCCGCCGTGTACGAGGGCAACCACCGCGTCCGGGTGGGCCGCTGGAAGACCGTCCGCAACCTCACCAAATACCCGGTCAAGCGCGACACCGGCGTCACCCCGGCCGCCGCGCGGGGCCGTTCGGAGCTGTGCTCGTACACCAAGGGCGGGGCGAGCGTGTGCTTCCACGAGCGCGACACGTACGTCTTCGCCTGCGACACCAGGGCCGACGAGTACCAGGCGCGCGCCGAGTACTTCGTGGCCGGCGACCCGACCGCCCGGTACGAGATCCACCAGCTCGCCGGCCTCAACACCTGCGGCAAGGCCGAGCACGGCGACCAGTCGATCAGCATGTTCCGCGCGTCGGTCTACAACGGCTCGCACCGGGTCGCGACGCGGCAGTACAAATACAACTAGTTTGCAAGCGCCCCCGCAAGCCGGTTGAAATCGGGCCAATGCACTGTGTGGTCATCCCAGAGAGGAAGGAACCCCTCGATGACCGCCTCCCGTACCGCCGCCGTCCTGACCGGTGTCGCCGCCGCAGCCCTGGTCGCGCTCGCCTCCTCCCCCGCCCAGGCCGCCTCGGCCGCTTCGTGGGGTCCCTACTACGCCCCTGGGCAGGCCGCCAAGGCCACCGGCTCGCTGAGCGCGACCGGCGAGGACCACGCCGACCTGCCGACCGCCGACGTGGTGCGGATCTCCGGCAAGCTCACCGACCGCACCCGCAAGGACTCCGCCTGCGGCTGGGCGGTCTTCCGCATCACCTACCGCGACGGGAGCAACCTGCCCAACAAGGAGCGCAGCATCCGTAACTGCTCCTCCACCTCCGTCAAGCGGTTCTCCTTCGAGTCCCACGACGTCTACCAGGTCGAGCTGAAGGTCTGCGCCGAGGGCAAGGGCTCCAAGCCGTCCCTGAACTGCCTGTACGCCGGCACCTGGAAGACCCTCTACCTGTCGAAGTGAGGCCCCCCGGCGGCGTCCCGCCCATCCACCGATCGGTGGATGGCCGAAGCCGAGACCGTCGAGTTGCTGGCGCCGGCCCACCAGCGCGGCGCCAAGTGGACGCTCGACGCCTACGCCCTCGCCCAGGC
>NZ_JBFAOR010000012.1:64180-221018 GCF_040675255.1 Nonomuraea sp. NPDC049624
CGACCCTCCCCCTGCCGACGTCCCGCCCCCGGGCGGCGGCCCCCCCCACCCCCTAGCGGGGTCGGGCGGGCCCGCCGCTCCCGCGTGATGCTCGGATCATGACAGTCATCGAGATCGACGACCTGCGCAAGAGCTACCGGCACACCCGGGCCCTCGACGGCCTCTCCCTGACCGTGGAACGCGGCGAGATCTTCGGGCTCGCCGGGCCCAACGGCGCCGGGAAGACGACGGTCGTGGAGTGCGTGTCCGGGCTGCGGCGTCCCGACGGCGGCAGCGTACGCGTGCTGGGCCTGGACCCGCAGAGCGACCGGCGCGCGCTGCTCCAGCGCGTCGGCGCCCAGTTGCAGGAGGCCGCGCTCCCCGACGGCATCAAGGTCGGCGAGGCCCTGCGCCTCCACGCCTCCCTGTACGACCACCCGGCCGACTGGCGGGCCATCATGGACGAATGGGGCCTCACCGACAGGAAGGACGCCCGCTTCGGCGGCCTGTCCGGCGGCTGGAAGCAGCGCCTGTTCATCGCGCTGGCCCTGGTCGGCGACCCCGAGCTGGTCCTGCTCGACGAGCTGACCACCGGCCTCGACCCCGACGCCCGCCGCACCACCTGGGGGCTGATCCGGGCCATGCGCGACCGCGGGCTCACCGTCGTCCTGGTCACCCACTTCATGGACGAGGCCGAGGCGCTGTGCGACCGGATCGCCGTCGTCGACCGCGGCCGGGTCGTGGCCGAGGGCAGCCCGCGCGAGCTGATCGGCCGGGCGCGGGCCGCCTCCCTGGAGGACGCCTACTTCACGCTGACCGGGAGGGCCGGGGCATGAAGGGCTTCACGAGGGTCGTCGCCGTCGAGCTCAGGCTGGGGTTGCGCGACCCGATGTCGGCGTACTTCGCGCTGGGCTTCCCGCTGGTCATGCTCTGGGTCAAGCTGCGCGGCGGCGACCGGCCGCTGCCCGGTGGCGAGCGCCTGGTCGACGCCACCGTGCCGATGCTGACGGTCTTCGTCGTGGGGCTGGCCGCGCTGGTCGTCCTGCCGGCCACGCTGGCCCAGTACCGGGAGCGCCGGGTGCTCAGGCGGCTGCGGGCCACCCCCGCGACGCCGTTCATGCTGTGCGGCGCCCAGTGGGCCGCGCACATGCTGCTGGCGGTGCTCGGCAGCGTGCTGCTGGTCGTCCTGGGGGTGGCCGGCTACGGGCTGAGCGCGCCCGCGAGCCTGCCCGGCGTGCTGCTGGCCTGGTTGCTCGGCGCGCTCAGCCTCGGCGCGGTCGGGCTGCTCCTGGGCGCGCTGGCCCCCAGCGGGCGGGCGGCGACGGTGATCGGGCTCGCCCTGTTCTTCCCGATGGTGTTCCTGTCCGGCGCGGTGATCCCGCGCGAGACCATGTCGGGGTCGATGCGGGCGATCGGGGACCTGACCCCCATGGCGCCCGCCGTCCAGGCCATCCGCGACGGCTGGTCGGCCGGCGCGCTCCCGCCGCTCGCCCTCGGGATCATGGTGGCGGTCGGCGCCGTCGCGGGCGGCCTCGCGGTGAAGGCCCTGCGGTGGTGAGCCGGTGGGAGCGGGTCACCGCGGCCCTGCCGTACCTGCTGGTGCTGCTGCCCGCGTTGTTCTCGCTGCTGCGGACGTGGCGGGTCGAGGTGCTGGCCCTGGCGCTGTTCGCGGCGGCCTGGCACTGGTTCGTGGTGGCTCGCCGTCCCGGCCTGGCCGCGCGGGCGTGGGTGGTGGCCGGGTACTTCGTGGTGCTGCTGGCGGTGGTCGCGGCGTTGGTGCGGATCGACCCGGTCTTCACCGTGACCGGGGTGGGGATGTTCGTCCAGTGCTTCGCGCTGCTGCCGGGGTTGTGGGCGTACGCCGGGGTCGCGCTGACGGTCGGGACGCTGGTCGCCGCCCGTCCGCCGGCCGGTCGCAGCCCGGTCGAGCTGCTGGCCTCCTTCGTGGTCGGGGTGCTGGTCGCGTCCATGACCGGGCTGGTCTTCCAGACCGTCGCCGAGCAGAACGCGCAGCTGAAGGAGAAGAGCGCCAGGCTTGCCGCGCTCGCCGAGGAGAACGCCGACCTGCAGGCCCGGCTCCTGGTCCAGGCCCGCGAGGCGGGCGTGCTGGCCGAGCGGCAACGGCTGGCCAGGGAGATCCACGACACCGTGGCCCAAGGGCTGACCGGCATCCTCACCCAGTTGGAGGCCGCCGACGAAGCCGCTGACTGGGCCGCTGACGGGGCCGCCGACGGGGCCGCCGGAGCGATGCCCGCGGTGCGCGCGCGGCTGGCGACCGTACGGGAGCTGGCCAGGGAGAGCCTGACCGAGGCCCGCCGCTCGGTCCAGGCGCTGCGCCCGGCGCCGCTGGCGACGGCGGCGCAGCTCGGGACCGCCCTGTCGGACGTGGCGGCGGCCTGGTCCCGGGCCTGCGAAGTGCCGGTCACGGTGTCGGTCACGGGCGCGGCCCGGCCGCTGCACACCGAGGTGGAGAGCACGTTGCTGCGGGTGGCCCAGGAGGCGCTGGCCAACGTGGGCAGGCACGCGCGGGCCACCCGGGTGGGGATCACGCTGTCGTACATGGAGGACGTGGTGGCGCTCGACGTCCGCGACGACGGGTCCGGCTTCACCCCGGGCTCCGGCGGCGGCTCAGGCGGCGGGTTCGGGCTGGTGGCGATGCGGCAGCGGGTCACCCGCCTGGCCGGCAGCCTCGCCGTCGAGAGCGCCCCTGGCCAGGGCACCGGGATCTCCGCTACCGTTCCGGCCATCCCCGCCGACCCGGGAACGTGAGCCATGCCGGTACGCCTGATCGTCGTCGACGACCACCCCGTGGTCCGCGACGGGCTGCGCGGCATCTTCGAGACCGACGGCTTCGAGGTGGTCGGCGAGGCGGCCGACGGCGCCGAGGCGCTCGCGGTGGCCCTGCGCACCGCTCCCGACGTCGTGCTCCTCGACCTGCGCATGCCCGGGCCGAGCGGCGCCGAGCTCATCCGCCGGCTGCGCGAGCAGTGCCCCGGCACGCACGTGCTCGTGCTGACCACCTTCGGCGACGACGCCGACGTGGTGCCCGCGATCGAGCAGGGCGCCACCGGCTACCTGCTCAAGGACACGCCCCGCGCCGAGCTGCGCCGGGCCGTGCTGGCCGCGGCCCGCGGCGAGAGCGTGCTGTCGCCGGCCGTGGCCGGGGCGCTGACGCGGCACGCACACCCTCCGGAGCAGCGCGCGCTGAGCCCGCGGGAGCTCGAAGTGCTCGGCCTCGTCGCCCGCGGCGCGACCAACCGGGAGGTGGCCAGGAAGTTGTTCGTCACGGAGGCCACCGTGAAGACCCACCTGCTGCACGTGTTCGCCAAGCTGGAGGTCAAGGACCGGGCGGCGGCCGTCGCGGCGGCCTACGACCGGGGCCTGCTCAAGCCCGCCTGACCGGCCGTGACCCGCTCGCAGCCCGCCTGACCGCGGTGAAAGTTTCAGCGCCGATTGACGTGCCGGACCCCACGTCGCATGATCATGCTTGCCTCCTGGTCAGGAGGGGGCGTCGAGCCATACCGCTACCCACGGCGAGGTACCCCGATGCCTGGCAAGATCCTGCCCAGGGCCGCGACCGCGGCCCTCCTGACCCTCACCACGCTGATCGCTCCCCCGGCGCGCGCCGACGACGTCACCCCCGTCACGGTGACCGTCAACGCCCGCGCCGCCCTGGCCACCGCCCCCGAGACCGGCATCGGTTCCAACCATGCGATCTGGGACGCGAACCTGGGCACCGACCAGACCGCCGACCTCCTCAAGGACGCCGGCGTCAAGCTGCTGCGCTACCCCGGCGGCTCCTACTCCGACATCTACCACTGGGCCGACCACACCGCCCCCGGCGGGTACGTCGCCCCGAACACCGACTTCGACACCTTCATGCGCGGCGCACGGCGTACCGGCGCGCAGGCCATGGTGACCGCCAACTACGGCACCGGCACCGCCGAGGAGGCCGCCGCCTGGGTCCGGCACGCCAACGTCACCAAGGGCTACGGCGTCAAGTACTGGGAGATCGGCAACGAGAACTACGGCAACGGCCACTACGGCAGCGCCTGGGAGGCCGACGACCACGCCGACAAGAGCCCGGCCGAGTACGCCCGCCACGTCGTCGCCTACGCCGACGCCATGAAGGCGGCCGACCCGACGATCAAGATCGGCGCGGTGCTGACCACCCCCGCGAACTGGCCCGACGCCATCACCGCCGAGGGCGACGACGGGAGCTGGAACAAGGTCGTCCTGTCCCTCGCCGGGCCGAAGATCGACTTCGTGATCCTGCACTGGTACCCCGGCGCCCTGGACAGGGCCGGTCAGGTGCCCGACATGATCCGGCTCACCCGGCAGCAGCTCGCCGCGTACGCCGGGCCCGGCTCGGACCGGATCGGCATCGCGATGACCGAGTTCAACACCGGCTCCAGCAGCAACGGCACCAACACCCAGCCCGGCGCCCTGGCCGCCGCCGACGCCTACGCGAGCCTGCTGGCGAACGGCGTGTTCACCGTCGACTGGTGGAACGTGCACAACGGCATCGGCAACGTCACCGAGGTCGAGGGGCACACCGACTACGGCGACTTCGGCCTGCTGTCCAGCGGGGTCTGCAACTCCTCCGGGGTCTGCGAGCCGCCACTGAACACGCCGTTCGCGCCGTACCACGCGTTGCGGATGGTCAGCGTGTTCGCCCGGGCCGGCGACCAGTTCGTCACGGCGGCGACCGACCAGCCGAAGGTCAGCGCGCACGCCGTCCGGCGGCCGAACGGCGACCTGGCGGTCATGCTGATCAACGCCTCGCCGGACACGTCGTACCCGGTCGCCGTGGACTACGCGGGCTTCACGCCGGCCGCGGGCGCGCCCACCGTGCTGACCCACGTCAACGGCGCCGACGCCATCACCACCGCGACCACCGGCACCGCCACCAGCCAGACGCTGCCGCCGCTGTCGCTGACCACCGTCGTCGTGCGTCCCGCCGCGCCTCAGGCCGGCCTTCCCGGCGCGCCCGGCCGTCCGACGGCCTCGAACGTCACCGACCGGGCCGCCACCCTCTCCTGGCCCGCCGCCGCCCCCGGCGCCCGCCCGATCGTCAAGTACGAGCTCCACCGCCAGAACGGCGCCGTCAGCGAGCAGCTCGGCGAGACCGCCGGCACCTCCTACACGGTGGGCAACCTCAAGCCCGGCACCACCTACACGGTCAACGTGATCGCCCGCGACAGCGGCGGCGGCGTCTCCTGGGCCTCACCGCCCGTGACCTTCACCACCGGCACCCCGGCGACCAGCTCCTGCGCCGTGCGATTCACCGACCAGACCGACTGGGCCAGCGGCTACGTCGGCGCCGTCGAGATCTCCAACAACGGCGCCCCGGTCAACGGCTGGACCCTGAGCTTCACCTGGCCGAGGCCCTGGCAGAGCCTCGGCAGCGGCTGGAGCGCCACCTGGACCCAGACGGGCTCGAACGTCAGGGCCGTCAGCGAGCCCGGCAACGCCTCCCTGGCCACGGGCGCCTCGACCACGATCGGGTTCGTCGGCAACTACGCCGGCCCGAACCTCCTGCCCACCGTCTTCACCCTCAACGGAACCGTCTGCACCACCCGGCAGTGACCCGCCTCCCGCGCCCCGGCGTGCGGGTCCTCACCACAACACCCAGGGGCTCTCCGCGCCGCCGCCGAACGCCGCCGTCCCCGTCCGGCGCCAGCGCTGCCGCACGTCGTGCTTGGCGTGGACGGCCGGCGCCGTGGTGGTGAACGGCCCGCAGGTGGCCACCTCGCCGTCGTTCCGCGGGGACACCCCGGAGCAGGTGAAGGGCTGGGAGACGTTGCGGTCCGCGTCGGTGTCGTAGAGCTGGACGTGCACGTCCGAGCGGACCGAGCTCGCGCCCCGGATGCGTCCCATCAGGTAGAAGACGTCGCCCACCATGGCCATGCAGGGCGACATCTCCACGCCGGAACCGTCGCCCGCGGTGATCCACGAGCGGCATCTCCAGTTCGGCTGGGAGCTGCGCGGCGGGGCGCCGTCACCGTCCGTCCCGGGGTCCACGGTGTGCGGGGCCTCCGTCTTCCTGCCGGTCGGCGTCCGGCGAGGGTCGGCGGTACGGTTCGCCGTGGGGTCCGTCGTCGCGCCCGGCGTGCGTTCCTGGACGGTCGCGCCCGGCGTGCGGACCGGCTCCTTCGGCGTCTTCCTGGCCGACGACTCGAGCGGTTCGTTCTCGGTGCCGGACGTCTCCTCGTCCGCCTCCGACGGGACAGGCGTCTGCTTCTCCGTCCCGGACTCGGCAGGCGTCGCCGTGCCGGCCACCTCGGCCGCCTTGGACACCGACAGCCCGGACGCGTCGTTCGCGGCCCCCGCACCCGGCGTCCGCCATGGGGCCATGGCGGCCACGGCCACCGCGGTCAGCGCCACCGCCGTCGTGGTGCTCGCGATGACGACCAGCCGCCGGCGGGACCGTCCGGACGGCCGCCCGGACGCCGTACCCGCCTGCGCGGCGGCACCCCGCCCGGCGGACGGAACCATGCCGACCTGAGCCGCGCCCCGCCCCGCGGACGGAACCGTGCCGTCCCCGCCGGCGACGCCCGAGACCGCCCCGGCCCCTGGGCCATCCCCAAAGGGCGGAGCAGCAGCCCGAACAGGCTCACCGCCTGGCCCAGCGGCGCCGGCCGGCGACGACCCAGGCGCCGGCCCCACGAGCGGCCCACCCACCGCCCCAGGCGCCGGCCCCACGAGCGGCCCAGCCACCGACCCCGGCACCGGCCCCGCGAGCTGTCCAGGCACCGTCCCCGGCACCGGCGGCCCCGGGAGCGGCTCTGACGTCGCGGACGGGGCCTCGGCCCTGCCGACCCGCGGCAAGGCTGCCAGCCCCGCCACCGCCGGCGCCGCCTCCCGCAGCGCCACCGCCACCTGCCCGGCCGCCGGACGCGCCGCGGGATCCTTCGCCGTGCAGGCCGCGATCAACGACCACAGGGCGTCGGGCATCCCGGGCAACCGCCGCGGCATGGCCATCGCGTGCTGCCGGAGCAGGGCCATCGGATGCTCGCCCACGAACGGCGGACGCCCGGCCAGCAGCTCGTAGAGGATCAGCCCGGCCGCATAGACGTCCACCGCCGGCGTGGGGGCGCCGCCGTCGGCCACCTCGGGCGACAGGTACGTGGGCGTGCCGATGATCGAGGTGGTCTGCGTCAGCCCCGGCCCGAGGACGATCCGGGCGACCCCGAAGTCCGTCAGCCGCACCTGCCCCGAGGGCCCGTCGATCAGGACGTTCCCCGGCTTGACGTCCCGGTGGACGACGCCCGTCGCGTGCGCCGCCGCCAGCGCCTCGGCGACCTGGGCCATGAGCTCGGCTGCCATGGCCGGCGGCAGCGTGCCGTGCTGCTGGAGCAGGCCGCGCAGATCGCCGCCCTCGACGAGGTCCATCACGAGCGCGAGCCGCTCCCCCTCGATGACGAAGTCGCGCATCGTGACGATGTGGGGATGACGGAGGGTGCGCAGCACATTGCGTTCCTGCACGAACCGCAGCACCAGGTCCTGGTCGCCGGCGAGGTTGCTGCGCAACAGCTTGACCGCCACGATCTCGCCGGTCTCCCGGTGGCGTGCCCGCCAGACGGTCCCCATCGCCCCGGCGCCGATCTCGTCGAGCAGCACGTACCGGCTGCCGAGGAACGCCTCGGCCCCACCCTCGTCCATCGCCCGCCTTCCCCCGCACAATGGGGATCACAATAGTCAGGATGATCGAGACAAAAAAGATCAGCGCCGTTTCACACCTGAGCCGTGAGCAGGGCGTCCGCGAGGCTCGTGCGGGCGTAGAACACCGTGCGGCCCGCCCGGTGAGTGCTGGTCAGCCCGGCGGCCCGCAGCGCGGTGAGGTGCTGCGACACCCCCGCCGCGGACATCCCCGACCGCTCGGCGAGCTCGGTGGTCGAGGCCGGCGAGTCGAGTTCGGCCAGGATCAACGCCCGGGACCGGCCGATCACGGCGGCGAGCGCGTCCATGGGCGCATGCCTCCGCGACTCCCACAACGCGCCGATGCCACGCGCCGGGTAGGCGAGCTGAGGCGGCTCGGACGCGACGGACCGCGTCAGCACCCGCGGCCACGCGAAGACCGACGGCACGAGCAGCAGCCCCGCACCGGTCTCGATCCTGGTGATCGCGCAGTGCCGCTGTGCCAGCTGGAGGCCGCCGCTGTCCCAGCGCACGGTGTGGTGGAGCTGGTCGAGCGTGCGCGCGGTGCCGTGCTCGGCCACCTGGCGGCCCCGGTGGAAGACGTCCGCGTCCAGCACCGACCGGATGCGCGCCCAGTAGGGCGCGATCGCGAGCTGCCAGTAGGTCTCGATCTCCGCGACGACCTTGGGCAGGTACGCCCGGGGGTCGCGGTGCAGGTTCCGCAGCCGGGGCGGCAACCGGCCGTCCCGCTCGGCGGACACCAGGTCGAGGTCGCGCCGTACCTGCTCGGGATCGGTGGCCTCGATGGCCGCCAGTTCGTCGGGCAGCTCGTGGGACGCCGTGGTCGGATTGAGGAAGTCCGGGAAATGGCCGACGGGCGCCACCATGTCGGCCAGCCAGCCGCGATCGAGCCCCGCCGCCGCGATCCGGGGACGCACCTGCTCGGCCCAGCCACGATGAGGATCGGGCAACGTGGCCGCGGCCAGCGCCCGGCAACTCGTGACGACCTCCCACATGGCCGAGACGGCGAACCGGGTCTCGGCCAGGTCGTTCACCGAAAAGGCCAGCCGCGCCTTCATGCCGCCTCCCGTGCGTCCACGATTCGGTCAGAGCTTAATCAATGGACGCCTACCTCGCCGCCCGGCAACATCCCGGACCAGGCACCCACCGAGCCATGGTGCCGGACTCCGAACACCCCGAAGGCGGTCACGCACATGTCTGTGGACAACCTCCCCTCCACCGATGCGACGACGACGAAAAAGGCTGATCTGTTCAGAAAGCTGAACGCCGGCTCCGTACTGATCCTCCCCAACGCCTGGGACGCCGCCAGCGCCGCCGTGATCGCCGCAGCCGGCGCCACGGCCATCGCCACGACCAGCGGCGGCGTCTCCTGGTCCCTCGGCCGCGGCGACGGCCAGCACCTCACCCGCGACGAGACGCTGCACGCCGCCCGGCGCATCGTGAACACCGTCGACCTCCCCGTGACGGTCGACATCGAGGGCGGCTACGGCCCCGCCCCCGAGGACGTCGCGCACACCGTCCGAGCCGTGGCCGGAGCCGGCGCGGTGGGCGTCAACCTGGAGGACTCCCAGGCCGTCGGCGGCCCGCTGTTCGACCTCGCCGACCAGACCGCCAGACTGCACGCGGCCCGCGAGGCGGCGGCCGCGGCGGGCCTCCCCGGGCTCTTCGTCAACGCCCGCACCGACGTCTTCCTCTTCGCCGTCGGCCCCTCCGCCGGCCGCCTGGACGAAGTGCTCAAGCGCACGGCGGCGTACGCCGAGGCCGGCGCCGACGGCATCTTCGTCCCCGGCCTCCTCGACCTCGACGCGCTGGCCACCCTGTGCGCCGAGTCCCCCCTGCCGGTCAACGCGATGGCCGTCGCCGGCGGCCCCACCATCGCCGAGCTCACCGAGGCCGGCGTACGCCGGATCAGCCTGGGCACCGCGCTCGCCCAGACCGCCTACACCGCCGCCCGCAGAGCCGCCGAAGAACTCCTCACCACCGGCACCTTCGAGACCCTGACCGACTCCCTGGACTTCACCGAACTCAACACCCTCTTCCACCCCTGACCCGCCCCGCACGACGACCCCAGCCCCGGAAGCGCAGTGGTGAGCGATCCGTAGATCATCCAGCCGGAGCGTCGCCCGCCTCGTGAGCCGGGTCCCTCGCACGGATCCTGGGATCTGCCCTGCGTGAGGCTCACGCTCACCTCAGCAGGACACTCGCATCGCGCTCCGCGAAGATCGTCTGAACGGCGTCGAAAGCGGCCGGATCCGAAGCCCCTCCAGCCAGAGAGAATTCTTCAGGCGGTACCGACTGGCCCACTCCAGGCAGTCACGTAACCGCCGAGTACGAGCCCTTCTCCATCGATCCGCAGGAACTTCGGCTGACTGATATCCACGGACTTGATCCTCGCGCATGCATCCATGACGTTGCTGTCACTGTTGCTGTCCGAGAAAAACAAAAAGCCCCGAACGATGATTCGTTCGAGGCTTTTTTGCTGTTCAAAGCTGGTGGTCAGGGGCAGGGTCGAACTGCCGACCTTCCGCTTTTCAGGCGGACGCTCGTACCAACTGAGCTACCTGACCCAGAGCGGTCCTGACGGGACTTGAACCCGCGACCTCCACCTTGACAGGGTGGCGAGCACTCCAAACTGCTCTACAGGACCTTGCTTTTCTTGCGTTTCTTTCTGTTTGCGCTTGCTTAGCTTACCAGCTCTCCGGTGGCCTTTCGACCAGCCGGTTCGCGGTGCGCCAAACACTCGCAAGTGCCCCCAACGGGATTCGAACCCGTGCCGCCGCCTTGAAAGGGCGGTGTCCTAGGCCGCTAGACGATGGGGGCTCAGGATTCCCTGTCGCCTTCCGTCGGAGACCTCTGAAGCATAGGGGACGATTGCCCTTGATGCCAAAGTGGCTGACCGGCGGTCGGTGACGCGGTGCCAGTGACCGTTCCCGTTGGAGACGGGGCGTTCGTTGGCTCCGGAGAAATCATACGTTGTGGGTCGGCCTCCACGTGACGCTGGATGTACACCGACTGCTCCCCCAGGCCGCCCAGCGTGATGTCGTCCCAGGCACGCAGGCGGCGTGTCTCCCGGTCGAAGTACAGGACCGAGGCCTGTACGGGCGTGGGCTGGGCGTGTTCGAGCGCCCGCAGGCCGGCGCCGCCGGTCGAGCCCTGGACGAGCATGCGGGAGCCGGACGGCAGCATGGACGTCGAACGGTCATGCGTGTGACCGGCCAGGATCATGGGCGTGGCCCCGCTGAAACCGCGGCCGACGACGGGGTCGTGGACGGCCACCAGGTCCGCCCCGTCCACCTTGGGCCGGTGAGAGCGGGCGAATTGCTGGAGGGCGTCCGGGTCGGAGTCGACGGCCACCGATTTGTCGGGGGTGAACCGGGGGTCGCCCAGGCCGTAGATGCGCAGGCCGGCGACCTTCTCCACCCTGTCGTCCAGGACCACGGCGTTCTTCTGCCTCTCGACCGCCCGCTGGGTGATCATCGAGTCGTGGTTGCCGCGTACGTACACGTACGGCACGCCGAGGCGGCTGATCTCGTCGACGAACTTGTTCTCCGGTTTGGTCCCGTGGTCCGAGATGTCGCCGGTGTCGATGATCATGTCGACGGCGAACTGGTCCTTGAGCGAGCGGATGACGTTCCAGGCGATGGGGTTGATGTGGATGTCCGAGACGTGCAGGACCCGGATGGAGTTGGGGTCGGCGTCGTAGAGCGGCAGGGTCGAGACGGTGTCGTACAGCTTCGAGACGTTCGTGACGAGCTTGGTGAGCTGCGACCGGTACGACTCGAACTTCGTCACGATCGACTCCGCGCTGCCCACCAGCGACGGCGCCGCGGCGACCAGACCGGAGTAGCGCGGCTCCACGAGCGAGCTGGGACGGAACGTGAGGGCGGCCAGCGCCCCGGTGGCCGCCAGACCCACCGAGGCCGCCAGAAGCCCCACCAGAGCCGTCCTGGGGCGTCTGTAGACCATCAGGACGGCGATCAGGGCCCCCGCCCCGGCACAGAGCATGCTGCGGACCGCCAGGGCGCGCACGCCGTCCAGGAGGTCGCTCTCGATGAGGCCGGGCAGGCGGTCGGCGAGTTTGGGGTCCTCGATGAGCGCCTTGGCGCGCTCCTGGTCGATGTTCTCCAGGGTGATGCGGAGCCTGAGCGGGGCGTCGTGGGTTCGGAAGGTCAGTGTGCCGAGAGGGCTGGCGTCGACGACCGTCTCGCCGTTCCAGGCGGGTCTGAGCGACATGCCCGTCTCGACCGGGCCGACCTGGGCGTGCACGGTGCCGCTCAGGAAGATGCCCAGCCAGGCGCCGGCGGCGGCCACCAGGACCACCGCCACGGCCCTCGTTGCACGTGACCGAATGACTGCTTTCGACCTGTCAACGAACTTCATACAGTTTCTTGCATACCTGACCGACAGGGCAGAATGGCATGCGTGATCGACGTTTCGCGGGAGAAGTTCGAGGAACTCGTGGCCGAGGCTTTGGACACGATCCCCGCCGAGCTCACCCGCGTCATGAGCAACGTCGTCGTCACGGTCGTCGATGATCCGCCAGAGCCCCACCTGCTCGGCCTGTACACCGGTGTCCCCCTCACGGAGCGCGGCGACTGGTACTCAGGTGTCCTGCCCGACCGGATCGAGATCTACCGCAATCCCATATGTCAGATATGCAAGACAGAAGAGGAAGTCGTTAACGAGGTGCGCATCACCGTTGTCCATGAGGTGGGACACCATTTCGGGATCAGTGATGACAGACTTCACGAACTGGGCTGGTGACCCTTTGCAGCCCGTTGACTTCTTTGGGTTGCGCCTTGCCTCATGATCGGGCACCTTAGGTCACATAGCGAACACGGTGAGTCAGGCGCAGCGGAGTCCAATGGGGGCCATGCAGGCAGGTAGGCCGCCGGGACGGCATCGCCGTGCCGAGACAGACCAGGCCACCTACGGCGAAGTCATCGCCATCCGGGAGTTCCGGGCACTCTGGTACGGCCAGGGCCTCTCCCTCCTCGGTGACCAGCTCGCCCAGGTCGCGCTCGCCGTCCTCGTCTACTCCCGCACCGGGTCGCCCCTGGCCACCGCGGCCGTCTACGCGCTGACGTACCTTCCGTCGATAGTCGGGGGGCCGCTGCTGGCAGGGCTGGCCGACCGGTTCGCGCGCCGGGGCGTCATGATGACCTGCGACGTCGTCCGGGCGGTGCTGGTCGGCGTGATGGCGCTGCCGGTGATGCCGTTCTGGGCGTTGTGCGTGCTGGTGTTCTTCGTGGTGCTGCTCAGCGCCCCGTTCTCGGCGGCGCGCGCGGCGCTGCTGCCCGAGGTGCTCGAAGGCGACCGGTACGTCGTCGGCTCGGCGTTGCAGAACATGACGAACCAGGCCGTACAGATGCTGGGTTTCGCCGCGGGCGGAGCGATGATCGCCACCCTGGGCCCCTACCGGGCGCTCGCGCTCGACGCGGCCACGTTCCTCGCCTCGGCCCTGATCCTGGTCTCCGGGGTGCGCCCGCGGCCGGCCGCCCGCCAGGACGGCGCGAAGCCGTCCATGTGGGCGATGACCAGGGCGGGAGCCCGGCTCGTCTTCGGCTCGCGCAGGTTGCGGACGCTCGTGCTGTTCGCGTGGTTGTGCGGCTTCTACATTCTTCCCGAGGGCATCGCCGCGCCCTATGCCGCCGAACTCGCCACGGGGTCGTTGCCGGTGCCCGTGATCACCGGTCTGCTGATGGCCGCGATGCCGACGGGCACGGTGGTGGGCGCGTTCCTGTTCAGCAGGTTCGTGACGCCGGCGCGGCGGCTGCGGCTGATGGGGTGGATGGCCATGCTGAGCTGCGCGCCCCTGGCCGTGACGGCGCTCCGGCCGCCGCTCGCGGTGGTGCTGGCCGCGTGGGTTCTGTCGGGGATCGGTGGGGCGTACCAGCTCGCGGCGAACGCGGCCTTCGTCCAGAACGTGCCGCCGGAGCGGCGCGGCCAGGCGTTCGGGCTGGTGCAGTCGGGGTTGATGGCCGTGCAGGGGATCGGGATCCTGGTCGGCGGGTTCGCGGCGGAGAGACTCGGTCCTGAGCTGGTGGTCGCGCTCTCCGGCATCACCGGAGTGATCGCGGCGGCCGTGCTCGCCCTGCTGTGGACCGAGTCCCGGGACGACCGTGATGCCCAGGAGCTGCCCGCCCAGGCGCCGGCCTGATCACTGCTGCGGCTTGTGCTCGCCGGTCCAGTCGGCGGCGTTGCGCTGCTGCTGCTGCTTGCTGATCAGGTCCTGGACGATCGAGGTGTCCCGCTCCTCGTCCGGCAGCAGGAGCCAGCCGATCGCGTACAGGCCGACGCCGGCCCCGCCGAACAGGGTGGCGATGGCGAGACCGACCCTGATCAGGTTCGCGTCGATGCCGACGTACTCACCGATGCCCGAGCAGACGCCCGCGATCATCCGGCCCTTGTTGGTGCGACGGAGCTTCTTGACGTTGTGCTCGCTGTATTCGTTCATGTCTCAAGACTGCCCCTGGGGCCGGTGTTAGCACATCAGGATTGTCCCTGGTAGAACCCTGGTAACCCCTTACGCGAGGAGAGGACCCGCCATGGACGATCTGCTGCGCCTCGACGACCGCCTCAACGGCGACCAGCGGCTGATCCGCGACACGGTCAGGTCATTCGTCTCCGACCGCGTCCTTCCGCACGTGGGCGACTGGTTCGAGGAGGCCGTCTTCCCGGCGCGCGAGCTCGCGCCGGAGCTCGGCTCGCTCGGCCTGCTGGGCATGCACCTGGAGGGGTACGGGTGCGCCGGCACCGACGCCACCTCCTACGGCGTGGCCTGCCGCGAGCTGGAGGCGGGCGACTCGGGCCTGCGCTCGTTCGTGTCGGTGCAGGGCTCGCTGGCGATGTTCCCCATCTGGCGGTACGGCTCCGAGGAGCAGAAGGAGGAATGGCTCCCGCGCATGGCGGCCGGCACGGCGATCGGCTGCTTCGGCCTGACCGAGCCCGACCACGGCTCCGACCCCGCCAACATGCGCACGTACGCCAAGCGGGACGGCTCCGACTGGGTGCTCAACGGCTCCAAGATGTGGATCACCAACGGCTCGATCGCCGACGTCGCCGTGGTGTGGGCGCAGACGGACGAGGGCGTCCGCGGCTTCGTCGTCCCCACCTCCACGCCGGGGTTCTCCGCCCCTGAGATCCACAAGAAGCTGTCACTCAGGGCCTCGGTCACCTCGTCCCTGTACTTCGACGACGTCCGTCTGCCCGCCTCCGCCGTGCTGCCCGGCGTCACCGGCCTCAAGGGCCCGCTGTCGTGCCTGTCAGAGGCCCGCTTCGGCATCCTGTGGGGGGTCGTCGGGGCCGCCCGCGCCTGCCTGGAGTCGGCGGTCGACTACGCCAAGACCCGCGTCCAGTTCGACAAGCCGATCGGCGCGTTCCAGCTCACCCAGGAGAAACTGGCCTGGATGTACGTCGGCGCCGCCCAGGCCCAGCTCACGGCCCTGCACCTGGGCGCACTGAAGGACGAGGGACGCCTGGAGCCCCGGCAGATCAGCTTCGGCAAGCTGGCCAACGTACGGGCCGCCCTGGACATCGCCCGGCAGGCCCGTTCCGTCCTGGGGGGAAACGGGATCACCCTGGAGTACCCTGTGATCAGGCACATGAACAATCTGGAGTCTGTGCTGACGTACGAGGGGACCCAGGAGATTCACACGCTGGTGCTGGGGGAGGCCCTGACGGGGTTGCCCGCTTACCGGTGATGGAGGCGTCGCGGGCGGGGCGGTAATCTCTGTACCCTTGCTCGTGCGAGGGGCGTTAGCTCAATTGGCAGAGCTGCGGACTTTTAATCCGTAGGTTCCGGGTTCGAGCCCCGGGCGCCCTACCAGCTCGAACATCTCTGCTCGATCTTGCTTGACGAGGTCGTACAGCCAGCTTTTACAGCCAAGAGGGCCGGATTCCCACTGATGGGAGCCCGGCCCTCGGTCATCCGAAGAGCTGCTTGGCGACCGCGTCGACCGCCGCCCGTTCGATGTCGGGGAGCACATGAGCGTAGGTGTTCATGGTCAGGGCGATCTGGCTGTGGCCCAGCGTCTTCATGACCGTCCGAGGCGAGGCGCCGCATGCCAGGAGGTACGACGCGCAGGCGTGCCGAAGATCGTGGAGCCGTAGCCAGTCGAGGCCGGCCTTCGCCCTTGCCCTGCGCCACCGGGTACTGAGGTTTCCCGGCTCCAGCGGGGTGCCGATGGACGTGGAGAACACGAGCCCGTGATCCTTCCACCGCTCCCCCGCCGCCAGTTGCTCGGCGGCCTGGGCGCGCCTGTGCATCCGGAGCGCGGCAAGGGTGGGCTCGGGAACTGGAACGGTCCGTCGGGAGCGATCGGTCTTGGGATCGACGAGTTGAAGGCTTCCATCCGCCCGCTGGAGGGTCTGCCGGACGGTGAGGTGCCCATTGCCGAAATCGATGTCGGCCCAGCGGAGGCCGAGCAGTTCGCCGCGCCGCAGACCGAGCGTGAGGGCGCAGATCCAGAACGCTTGGAGCCGGTCGTCCTTGATCGCGTTCAGCAGCTTCTTGGCCTCCTCGATCGTCAGGACCCGTGCCTCCTCTCGTCGGACGGATGGAGGCTTGACCAGCTTGGCCACGTTGCGATGCACCAACTCCTCCCGCTCCGCATCGGCGAGCGCGTTCCTGATCAGTCCGTGAATCTGCTTGACCGTGGCCGCCTTCAGCCCCGAGTCGGCCTTGGCCTCGACGAGCCGACGCACGTCGGTTGGTGAGAGCTTGTCGAGCTTCTTCTTGCCGAGGACGGGCGTGACGTGGTCGGCGATGAGCTGCCGGTAGCCGCGGAGCGTCAGAGGACGGGTGCCCTGGCGGGTCTTCATCTCGATCCACTCGTCCAGCCATTCGGCGAAGCTCCGAGGCCGGGCCGCGAGGTTCTGTCCCTTGCGCTGGGCGTCCCGCAGAGCCGCAAGCTTTTCGAGGACTTCGCGCTCCGTCGTGCCGTAGACCGTCTTACGGTTCCGCTTGCCGTCGAGCCAGCCGAGGTCGATGGCCCCTTGCCAGCGACCGTCCTTGCGCTGGAACACCGAGCCCTCACCTTGCGAACGCCGACGCTTGGTCATGCTGCGTGCTCCTCTGTGATGGCGGCAACGAATGCGGTCAGGGCGGCGAAGGGGACGCGACGAGCACGGCCGATCTTCACCGAGGGAAGGAGTCCGGCCGCCATGAGTTCGTAGATCTTGGTCCGGCCTATCCCGAGAACCGCTGCGGCTTCGGCGGGCGTGATCAGAAGCTTCGTCATGCTGCCCTCCCTTCAGTTGCCGAAAGATCTTGTCCGTCTGCTCTGGCCTGGAGTTCGGCCATGTGCGCACGCCAGCGTTGCCGTTCGCGGACGGTTCGCAGGAGCCGGACGGCCAGCGGTGCCACGTTGGCGTCTCCGGCCGGGACAGGGCGCCAGACGTAGCGGTGTGGGTCGGGTGTCTCGTCGGCCTGGCCGAGGGCTTCCAGGACCCAGGTGCGGCGGTCCTGCTTGTGCTCGGCGAGGGTCTTGTTCGACCACTTGCGGGAGACCAGGACGCGGCGGCCCGCGTAGCCGAGGTGGTCGGGCTTGTGGGCCTTGCCGTGGCAGCGGCCCGGAGCCATTCCGGGTTTGGCGCCTTTGGGTTGGATGCCGTAGCGCAGCCAGTTGGCGCAGGTGGGTGAGCAGGGTTCGGTGCGCAGGGCCTCGATGAGGCGGGCGGCGTGCTCGCGCCGGGCCGGGTTGTCGGCAGTGGCCCCGAGGGGGTCGGCCAGGCTCTTGGTCAGGTACTTGGTGAGATAGCCCAGCCACTTCCCCGCGGCTGGTGTGCCCGCCAAAACGCTTTGGATGTTGTGCTGCTGCCCGAAGCGGACCACGTGCAGGGGCTCGGCGTCCTCATCGGCGTCGAGCTGGTCGAGCGCCTGGTCCCAGGTGGGCAGCACCTCACCCGTGTCGGGGTCGAGGTAGCCGGCCCCCTCCTGCCAGATGGGCAGGTGATCGCCGTCGAAGCGGACTTCGTCGGCCGGTGGCCACCACACCTGGTGGTACGTCGCGGCGATGATCTGCTTCAGTTCGGCACGGGGCAGCGTCCCGCGGATCGCGATGTGCAGGTGCGGGGCGAGCCGCTGCTGTGGTTCGACCGTGCCGAAGTACTGCACGTCATAGCCCGCGACCCGGCGCAGGTTCTGCACGAACCGGTCCACCAGCTTGGAGAAGTGCAACGCGTCCCGAGCGGCCCCCGCGTAGTCGTAGCTGTCGGGATCGACCGGCACCCCGTCGCGGACCTTGCCGTACGAGGGCAAGGTGAGCGTGACGAACAGCGAGGGCCGGAACACCTTGCCGTCCGGGGCGGCGAAGGTGCGGCCAAGAGTGGTGTCGGCCATCTTGCGCTTGGGCAGGTCCGGCGCGTCCTGCCGTCGCCGGGTCGAGCGGGTGCGCTTCGGGGCGGTCCGGCCGAGAACGCTGCCCCGCATCCCGGCGGCGTTGATCTCCTCGTCCACACCGGCGATGGCGGCGTCCCAGTCGGCGGTGTCCTCGCCGAGCTGTTCAGCCTCCTCACGCCGTGCCTGGAGATCGGCGCGGAACTCGACAAGCCACCGTTGATCGTCTGACGGCTCGTCGGCTGTGATGGCGGGTTCGTGGTCGAGGTGCCACCCCTCGCGGCACTGAGCTATGCGAAGCTGCCGGTTGCGCTTGGCGCACGGCGGGCACTTGGCCTCCAGCGTGGCACCGCACGGAACGTCGATGAGCTCCCACTTGCCGGAGTGAGTGTCGAGCCGCTTGAGCGGGACGGGGCGGATGCACACGCCATGGAGCTTGGCGACCTCTTCCATGACGTCCCGGGCCAGTGGCATCGCCATCCGGATCGCCCGGGGTAGCGCGCGGTCGTGCGGGTTGGTCATGCAGCCTCCTCTCGCTCGGTGAACAGGGCGACCATCTGGCGGATGTCGTCGTCGGAGACGTAGGCGGCCCGGACACGTATCGGTTCGGGCGAGGCCTCCAGCCGCATGTACGCGACGCCGGCCCCTTGTTCGGGGATGGGTGAGATGTGGTCGGCGAGGGCTCCCCGGTCGCGTGCGCCGTCGCCGAGGACCATGTCCACCTGTTCGGACTCGTCCAGACGGAGGGCGATCTTGTCGGGGAACAGGTTGCGGATGTTCATGACTTCCTTGCGTGGGTCTTGGAGCGCCGCCATGACACCGACGCCGACCGAGCGGCCTTGAGTTGCGAGGGTGGCCAGAGCGGCGGAGATGCGTTGCCGCAGTTGCTTGTCGGGCTGGTAGGCGGTCAGGAACGCGACTTCGTCGACGAGCACCAGGACGAACGGGTCCTCGACGGTCGGGGTGTGGGAGCGCTGGAGGCCAGCGAAGCGGGCCGCCCGCTTCTGCATGACGCTGACGACCTCGTCCAGCAGGTCGGCGCAGTCGGCCGGATCGCAGGCGTAGCGGCCTTGGAACAGCTCCCGCCCGAACGACAGCTCCATCAGCTTCGGGTCCAGCGCCCAGACCTCCGCCAGCCCAGCGCGCATGGCGGGAAGCAGGCCCCGGACGGTGTCCCACAGGAACGAGCCCTTACCCGCCCCGGTCGCGCCCGCGATCAGGACATGGGTGCCGTGCACTTTGAGCCGCAGGGGCCGGCCGTCCTCCTGCTTGCCGATCTCGACTGGCCCCACCGATGGCTCGTCCGGGACCGGGAGAGCCGGGATGGGGTCGGCGAGTGGATCGCTGCGTGGGAAGGTCAGCATCAGTCGGCCGCCCTTGACGAGGGCGACACGGCAGGAGAGGGCGCCGAAGCCTTGGGCCAGGTTGTCGGTGCGGTCGGTCCAGTCCTTGACGGCCTGCCCGTCGAGCATGCGCACGGTGATGCGGTCGGCCCAGCCGTCGCACTGGACCTTCACCAGGCGTGGCATGTAGGCCCGGCCGCTGATGCGCTTGGCCAGCCCGGAGACCTCCATGACGGCTTGCCAGTGACGGCGGTAGACCGACATGAGCCGCCACCAGGCCAGCAGTCGGAAGCCGACGAGGTGGGCGAAGGAGTCGCGAGCGCTGTAGGCCCAGGCGAGCAGGGCCAGGACGACGAAGCCGAGGATGGATGCCGCAGCCGGCCAGCCATAGAAGTAGCAGACGGCACCGAGTGCGACGGGGAGGGCGACGGCGACCGGGTGCCGCCAGGTTGTGCGGATGAGGGCGGACAGGAAACGCCAGCCGTAGATGAGGAAGGTGATGATGGCGGGTGTCTTGACGACGGCCGGTCGGAAGACGACGGCCGTGTCGGGCGTGGTGGAGACGAGGTTACGCGCCTCGTCGCCAGGCAGCCGCTTGAACATAAGCTGGGAACCTCTCGTGATGTGGAGTCAGGGGAGAACCGAGGGGCCGCCGGAAGTTGCCGCTTCCAGCGGCCCCGCCTTCGTGTCAGGACGCCGGGTCGGTGGCGTCCTTGTCGGCCTGTTCGGCGTGCAACTGCTCGCAGTCGGCCAGGTAGCGGGCAGCGGCGTGGAAGATCTCGCGGGCGATGTTCAGGTCGGCGTCGGTGACCGGCCCGGCCCCGGTGGTGGAGATGTGCACGTTCGCCTCGGTGGAGGAGAACTCCAGGTACGGGCGCGGCCTACTGAGTAGGAGGCCAGCGCGAACCTTGAGGCCGTGCGTGTGGAAGGAGACGCCGACGTGCGGCGTGGACTCCGGTTCCAAGGACAACGTGACGTAGGTGTACGGGCGGAGATTCATGCCGCGACCCCCTTGCCGTCGGGCAGGCCGTAGAAGCTGCGCTCGACGGAGCGGGCGAAGCGGTGGGCCGCGTGGGCGAGCTGGCGGGCGAACTCCAGGTCCTCCACGGTCACGGGACCGTTGGTGGTGACCAGGACGGAGGTGGCGCCGAAGTCGAGCGCCAGGACGGGCTCACGGCGGGTGAACGGGTGGTTGAGGGTGCGGGCGGCGTGCCCGGTGGTCAGCCGGATCACGCTGTTGCGCGGGGTGCGGCGTCGGGTCATCAGGCGGCTTCCTTTCCGGCCGAAGCCTTGCTCTGGGCGGGCTGGTTGAGATGGCGAGGTGCGTGCATCTCGCGGACCTTGATCGAGTACGCGAGACGGCCGTTGCCGTTGACGTACGGCGTGACGGACATGCCGTCGAACTCGACCGGCGTGAACGGCAACCCCGGCATAGGTTGCGGAGGCACCGGCTGAACCGGCGCGAGGATCTTGACCGCGACCGTCTTCTGGGCAGGCTTGAGGGTCGGGTCACCGTCCATGACCGCGACCTGCCAGACCAACTCAGCGGTCTGCTTGTCGCGGGCCTGCACGAACCGGCCGTTGGACGAGGCGTCGAAGTCCTTGACGGGCTCGACTTCGCCGACGATGTAGCAGCCGTGCGGGAAGACCATGGCGAAGGTGACGGGGATGGGGCCTTGCAGAGCCATAACGGCTCTCCTCTCAGATATCTGACACTTGAGCTTTGGACGCTGACGCGACTGGACAGTTCTCCAGGACGTCCGCCACGGCGTGAAGCGAGATGATCACCATCAGCCAGACCGTGGCGGCCAGCACTGTGGAGGCCAGGCCATCCGCGTAGTTGTCCATCAACTCGGCCACGATGCGGATAGCTGTGACCAAACGGGAGCGTTGCGCATCTTCGAAATCGACCACCGTTGATCACTCCAATCCCTCATCGTTGGCCAAATCAGCCGTTCCCCCTGGAAAACGCCCGTATAGGGGGCCCTACACGAGAGACCGTACAGGACCCCCTACACGGGCGTCAAGGGGGGGCTGTACGCGTTGCGGGATAGCCCCCTCTGAACGGAGCGCGTACGCTGCCCACATGGCAAAGGAAGACGTGAGCGAGCCGGTTCAGACCGCGCTTGCATCTCTCGAACACGCCTTCGATGCCGCGCTTGCAGTGATCAACGCAGAGCCTGACCCCAGTCAGGCGTACGCGGGCGCGACCGAGCTGGTCGAAACCATGAGACGGCTTGTTGAAGCCTCAGGGGATCAGCGAGCCCTCTCAGCGGCCCGCATTTTTGACCATGAGCAGATGTCGTTGGCTGGCTTGGCTGATCGCATCGGGGTATCGAAAGCGCGCGCAGCTCAGCTCATGAAGACCGCCAAAGATGCCGGCGAGCGACGAGGGAAGGCAACGGAGGAAGGCTAGGGATGAGCAAGCCGACGGAGGTAATCGTTGAGGTCTGGCCCGTTTCGGCCGACGATGTTGGCCTGTGGCTCATCAGTGGTACCGATGCCTGGCGCTCCGGCGCGGTACAGCAGGACAGCGACCCACATAGCGCCGTCACCGATCTCCTGGTGAAAAATGACGTGGAAGGTGGTGTGAAGCTCCTCCACTCGACATCCTGGCGCGCGGATGGAACCGCAGTCATTCTCACCTACGTAGCCGTCATCGGGTGCGGCGCTTTCGTGCGCGACAATTGGGAGCACGCCGCCCCAATCAGTCCGGCGCTCCCCGATGCGGTCGGAAAGCCGATTCCCGTCGAGGCCACGGACGCACCAATCCCCCGGTACATCGATGTACTTATGCACGGCTTGCGGCACCTGCAATTCCTACTACAAACAGACTCCGCCGCACGTACCGCCCTCTGCGGTAGATGGCCAGATCATCTAGCGGCTTTTCGTCCTGCTCTAGCCGGCATGTACGACCACGAGCACGGACAAGAGCCGATCACTCTTCCGGAAGGACAGGAAGCCCGTTAGCAAGAGGGACATATGCGCAATGAGATGAAAGATCGATTAGAGCGGGGCATTTGATGCGCGAACGAGAAGGGGCAAGGAAAGCCGAAATAGACCAGTTGCATGTGCAGCAACAGATTGCGGAGGCTCTTCGAGGCTTTCTCACGCGCACCGCGAACGAAGGGCTTCCAGTCATCACCTGGATTATTGCAGGCAGCCCATCAGAAGCCCCTCTAACTGCAATCTGTGACATAGGAGACGCAGACAAGCGCCGCAGGGATTTCGAAGTATGGTGCGATGCTTTCGTCGCTGCCAAGCTGCCCGACGAGGTAAATAGCCAAGGCGGAACAAGGCTGCGGGCACGGGTGGTGGACGATTATCTGAACTTGCCCATCGATCTCATTGCTGATGTATGAAATCACTGGCTAATGAACTCCTTGGCCCATGCGGGGCAGGCCAAGGAACGTCGACATGGCTGCTAAGGCGAAGCACTGTTACGGGCAGACCGGATTAATTGATCAGCACGCGCCTTCGAAATCCCCAGTCTATTCGCCAGCATTTTTCGAGAGAGATTCTCGGCGTCAGATATCTTGGCAGCGGACTTAGCGCGAGCAAGTGCCGCATCATCGGCAAGTCTTCGCATGCCATCAGCCAGGCGGGTGGCGATTTCATATGCCGCATCTAGATCAGTCATTCTTTGCAGGTCTGCGCTAACCCAATCGTATACGCGCTTGAGCAGTTCGAGTCCATCAAGATCCCTCAGCAGACCAGGCTCTTCACTGTTACTGGAATCAATCCGAGACGGTCGTTTGCTCGACACTCGACTTGCCTCCTCTCCTGCGCTTGGTCTGCGAAGGTACCTTCCGATGCGTCTCGCAATGTTCGTCCAGAAGCCGTATCCATTCTTGACGCGCAAACCTGTATCGCCCTCTAGCTGTTTCTAGGTACCCATCGCCGGTGCGCTGAAGAACAAAGAAGACTCCACCTTGCGATGCCCATTCATAAACCCCGCAGCAGGATGTCTCGCTGATTCGGACGGGGTCTTTCCGCTGGTATGGAATCCAGCCGGACTTCTCGGCAGCGGGCCGCGCACGAATGCTGTATTCATGAACTATCGCATGCCGTTGCTCATGTGCCTGCATGAGGAGATCCCATACCGGGCGAGCCGTTTCCCACGAACCTCTGACCGCTTCCTCAAGGCCGTCCTCTGTGCGCCGCATGACGATGTAGACATCATTTTCAGATGCCCAGATATAAATGTCGCAGCACAAAACAGAATTGAGCTCATGTCGCTCCGATGAATCCTGGCAAGGCTTCCAAGAAATCGCTGCCACACGCCTGATCGCCGCGTATTTGGCTACTTCGCCATTCCCATCCATCGGTACACTTCCGATCAGAAATGTTCGGCGGTTGCACGACGGTTTCGATGCCAAATGCACAGAATTGCTAGCGAGATTAACGAGTCGGCTGTCAATTCAGGTGGGATACGACGGGCGCGTTCAATTGCGGTCAACTTGGGCATCGGTTTCGCGTGCCAAAGGCCGAAAACGTCGCGCCAGACGTAGAAGCGCCTGAAGGAAGGGTGCAGTCTGGGGTCGAACAACTCCGCTCGGCCGCCCTGGTCTCGGCGGCGCTGCGATAGCTCGTCGCGTCTCGCTCGACCAACCGGGCACACCGGCAACGACGCCCTCACCGAGGGCTCCTCTCGGTACTCCTCGTCCACAACTTCATAGTAGCTGCAGCTAGCTGCCCATAGCTAGGGAATGGGCGGCTAGCCGTCACTATGGCCCAGAGCCGTAGCTGCCTACGGTGGCCAGATGGCTGATCTTGACCGCCGTAAGCCGCTGTGGCCCCAGATCTACGAGGACATCCAGGGGCAGATAAAGCGCGGGGAGCTGGCTCCCGGCGACCGCGTCCCTGGTATTCACGCGATCATGCAGACGTATGGCGTCACCAACAGCACGGCGCAGAAGGCACTCAAAGCGTTGAAGGCCGATGGCTGGGCGGAGGCATGGTCGGGGTCGGGCACGTTCGTGGTGGAACACCCCCCGGTCGAAGGTAGCGAGTAGGCGCAGCCGTACCCGACGAACACCCCTTGCCAGGAGTACAGGGTCAGGACGGTGCGCGGCGAGTGCGCTGTGTCCCGCAGTTCACTGCCGATTCCTCACTGACCCCGTCAACGCATCGGAGATCGTGACCCGGTTCTACGACAGCACTGCGGCCGAGAAGCCCTTGCCGAAAGGTCCATGAGCGATTCGCCACCGTCCGCAGCGCCTTGACCGGTCACCGCCGAGACGTTCTCAACTGATCTTGATGCGAGCCCACACGCGCGACTCTGCCGAATTGTTCTCTTAAGGATCAAGCGGCGGCGCGGCGCGCCGCCGTACCCCCGGCCCTCCGCCCGCCCGCCGTCCGGGCGTGCGGCCTGGGGGCCGGTCCCGGACGGCGGCGGGACACCGGGCCGGGCACCGCACGCCGGCCCCGCCGCACTTGCCGAATGCGCCAACCGGGGTTGCCACGCCGCCGAACAGATGCAGCCCTACGATCGCCACTGCCTGGCCGGCCGCCGTAAATTGCTGGGGGCGATCGACGATCCGTGCTTCGTTCCTCAGCACGGCTCACTGGACAAGGTGCTTCCGGTCTGCGTTCGCGGGCGAAGTAGGTCCTCCCGGCCGCGAGGTGGAGCTTGGTTGTGTCTACAGATCCGCTGGCGAGGGGATGGCGATCAGATCCAGCGCCGCAATCTCGGCGAGTGTCTGACTGGAGAGATTCCGGACCTCAGCCCACCCGGGATCGGTGGCGAGTCCCTTGGGGCTCCACCTTTCGGGGTTGGACTGACTACTCATAGACGTTAAGCAGTCGTCGATGCGCTGCAAAAGATCATGAAGGACCGGGGGTAAGAGCCCTGGCGATCGCTCATCGACGCTCCACGGTACCCACCCGTTCGCCCAGTCGAAGTCGAGCGCCAGTTCGTCCGTGTGCCACTGGTGCCGGGCGGCCCACGCCGCCTGTTCGTCGGCGGAGGCGGCCAGCATGACAAGCGTCCCCGCCAGTCGCAACACCGAGGTTGGCACGTCGGGCATGGTGTCCCGAGCCTCCGGCTGTGGGTCGGAATCCATTGGCGTCTGCCCTTCTCGTGTGATCTTGCTACGCCGGATTCCTCTGCCCAAGTGCCGGGCAGAGGCACGCCCCGCCTGACCGCTGGGTGACCGGTGTTTGCTCATGTTTCGAGGTTGCGGGCTGCACCTTGTCTGTGCTGCACCAGACCACGGCGTCAGGCGTTCTTGGTGATCAGTTCGTACAGCTCGTCGCCCACAGGGATCGGCTGATCAGAAGAATGGTCCACCACCCAAAGGGCGACCTGGTTGAGCGGTATATACGAGGCGAAACTCTCTGTCTGGACGATCGCGACCAGACGCTCGCCCCTGCGCCAAACGGCATGTAGCCATCCACCGATCCCGTGGACGCCAAGTTTTGCCGGAGGGCCCAGGGCGTTCTGCACGAGCCACCGCCCGTCTTTCCAGGCCTGACTGTACTCTTCGCTGTCTCCGGTCATGTCTACCTGCCATCCGGATTCCGCTTCACGAAGCTCTCGGAAGAACCGGAAGTCCGGGTCGGTCGGATCGTTGTCAGCGAGATAGCAAAGAGCGGAGGGAATGTGAAAACTCAATATTTTGCCGGAGCTTGGATCGAATGCGGCCTGGACAGACCTGTCGCCTAGTTTGATTCGCCCGTCCAAGTCCTCGAAGAAGGAGTCGGCAGCACCCGATTCGGCGCCGATAGCACAGAAGAAGGCGTCAATGTCTTCCCGACCCCACTCCAGGTCGGCGAGTTTGAGCGCAAGGCCAAGAATTGATTGATCCAGCCGCATCAGCGCTATTGACATGAGCAAATAATAGCAATTGGCCAGGCCTTGACCCTGGCGGTTGGCCCGCTGACCATGCGGGTGGACCAGGCAGACGGGAAGATCGGGCGGGGAATTGCGGTCACTCATGGAGACTCACAGGCAGCGAGCCTCCTCTGACCTGCATCCCTGTTTTCCCAGCTCAGCACGGCAGGATCAGTAGCCGGCTCCCAAGCTGACAGCAAGATTCACGCCAGAGGTACTATCCAGGAACCATGACCCCCAAGATCCCGCGAACCGTCAAGGCTGTCGACACGAACCAGCTTCTCCAACTCGACGCGGAAGCAGTTGCATGTGGGCTCAACCGTCATCACGGTGTCGCGTGGCTGACTAGATACGCCGCCCCTGAGGCGACTCACTTCCTACACCCGGCACTGGTTCACCGACTGGACCACCGTCCAGAGCACTCGCCGCACTGGCGCTGCATGCTGCTTCTCGTCGTTCGGGGAGGCGAGCAAGTCTTCTCATTGTTGGACGTGCTTCCTGCTTCCTTCGACTCGCTGCCCGAGAACCTGAGCGCAGAGACGAAGAACGAAGTCATCCACAAGCTGAACCATGGAGGTCTGCCGACACAGGCAGAGTGGGATGACCAAAACGGTTGATCAGGGTTCGCGTGCCCGTTCGCAGAACGATCAACGGGGACTCAGGGGGAATCACAGTCACTCGACCGCTATACGTCCAGGTCGGCATTTCCCCAGCTCAGGCCGCGTGATCTTAAAGTGTCCAAGCTGATGCCTCCTTGGCTATACAGCCACGAGTACAGCCAAGGAGGCGAACGACGGCGGATCGCTGCGGACGTTCACGGACGCAACATCCCCAGGCCAGCGCCCCGTACCTTGATCAAGGCCACTTCTTTTAATCCGTAGGTTCCGGGTTCGAGCCCCGGGCGCCCTACCACTCCGACCTGGGGTTTCTCGTCTGTGCAAGATCCTGGTTCTTGATCTGGGTCATGCTTGGGTCACGTCTGGGGCAACCGGATTCTTCGGACTTTTCTGGCGGTCGTGCGCGCCGTCGTCAGCACCAGCCGGGCCGTTGCCTCCGCCGCCTCGTGGTACAGCTCCGGCAGCACGGACGTGTAGGTATCCGCGGTCAGCACGATGCTGGCGTGCCCGAGTTGCCCCTGAACGGTACGCAGATCCACTTGCGCAGCCAGCGCGGTCGAGGCGGCTCCATGACGGAGGTCGTGGAGCCGCACCGGCGTTCGGCGCCTATGGACAGACCAAGCTGGCCAACCTGCTGTTCACCCGCGAACTGCAGCGCCGCCTGAACAGGGCCGGCTCACCGATCCTGGCCACGGCAGCGCATCCCGGCTGGGCAGCCACCGGATTCACCATGACCACCGGCCGCCGGATTTTTGACCACGCCCTCGCCCTGGGAACGCGGCTCCTGGCCCAAAACCCCGAAGGCGGGCCCGGCCGACCCTGCTGGCTACCGTCGGCGACGTCCCCGGCGCCAGCTTCTCCGGACCCAGCCGGTTCGGCGTACGCGGCCCTGCCGCCCTCGAAGAATTGTCCGGCGAAGCACTCGACGATGACGCCGCGCAAAAACTCTGGGAGGTTTCCGAACTCCTCACTCATGTCACGTTCCCCCTGCCCGCCGCCTGAGCAGTAGATCCCGCCGCAGCAGCCCCGGCCACGACCCGCTGAGGGCAAGGCGTGGCCCGGGCGGCCAGGCCGAGGACGGTGTCCGGGATTGGGTTCGGGCTGGACGCCAACCACGACGCCCAGCCCGGCGGCGTCGCAGAACGACACCTTGGACAGGTCGGCAACGGGCGGACGACGGTGGCGGTGGCGGGGATGGGCCACAGACCTGCCCGGTGCGGCGATCGAGGGCCGTCATGAGGTGCTCCGATCCTGCAGGCGAAGACCGGCCTTCGGATGCCAGCCGGTGAGCTGGAGCAGGCGTCGCACCTGCGGAGAGGGCGAGCGTAACGTCAGAACCTGGCCGTCGCGCATGCCGGCGGCGGGGGTGACCAACGCGCGCAGCCCGCCGACGCCGCAGAACACCAGGCCGCTCAGATCGACGCAGAAGCTGCCACCTCTCGCCATCGAGGCCAGTGCCCTGGTCAGGACAGGCAGGGTGGCGTAGTCGAGCTCGCCTTCGATCCGCAGGCCCGTGGAATCGACGAGCGGCGTGATACGCAAGAGCGGATCGGCGACCGTGTCAGGCGTGCGGATGCCGGCGGTGTCCGCGGTGTCCATGCTGACTCCTACGGGCGGGGAGTACGGAATAAGGTGGCCGCGCGTGTGAGGCGGCCATGAACACGTGGTGCGGGAGCCGGCGTGAGTGGAGCAGTCCGGTGCGATGTACTGATCATCCCGTGGGCTCGGCCCGGTGGATAGCGGCAATCTGCCTCACGCTTATCATCAGCCGTGATCACCGGGGTCGGCGCCCGCGTGGTGACGCGATGGGTTTGACGGCCGCACCGCTCGTGGCGTCTCATGGGGAACCACTGGGGCGCTCTCCCGTTGTCCTCGGCCGGCAGATGGAGCAGGCCGGCCGGCGGCACCGGATCGCACTCGGAGCTCAAGGACGGCATGGTGACTTGCATTGACCGCTCAACCTGCGCAGCCGCCGGGTCCGAAAGACGGCGTGGATCAGGCCCTGGCCGACGTCTTGACGGCGATCGGCACGGCCTCGCTCGCCCTCGCCGTCCAGCGTGCGACGAACATGGCCTGCCATGGTGACCGGCGGCGGCTGGCCGTCTGCCTGGACGCGATGGGGCCCGGCCGGCTCGCCGAGGTGACCGCCGCCGCCCGGTTGCTGGGCGCCGCGGCCGAGCAGGCGCTCGCCAGGAGGAATCCGTAGCGGTCGGCCGGTGCCGGCCCCTTCACGTCTCGCGCGACGATGGGCCGACACAAAAAAGGCCCCGCGCCATGACGCGAGAATTTTCTCGCACGCCACAGCACAGGTTGAGCTTTTCGCGATGTTCAGCCGGTGATCAGCTCTTGTCGCGAATCACATCGTAGTCGGAGAACGTGATCGGACCGTCGCACAGTTTGACCATGTGCGCGTTGAACCGGTCGGTTTCCG
The DNA here is from genome assembly GCF_040675255.1 of Nonomuraea sp. NPDC049624. Classification (NCBI taxonomy): domain Bacteria; kingdom Bacillati; phylum Actinomycetota; class Actinomycetes; order Streptosporangiales; family Streptosporangiaceae; genus Nonomuraea; species Nonomuraea sp. NPDC049624. The sequence goes on from NZ_JBFAOR010000012.1 coordinate 93,387, forward strand.
GCAGCCTGCTGTTACGCTGGGCCTCCTCGTAGGAGGAGAATTCGACGAGGGCCACGTGGTGGTCGGGGCGATCGCGGTGCTTCGCCACGACCTCGCGCTGCACATGGCGCTTTCCCTCGGTCTGCGTCCGCCACTCGTTCATGAGCGACTCGACTTCCGCAGCGCGTTTGGTGTTGAATTCCAGAATCTGTACGAAGCCCATAAGGGCCTCCCCTTTTTCTTGCTTGCATTCCCCAGTCAATACCCTTCGAAATAAATAGCAAGGAAATTTCGCACAAATGAGCGAAATTTGCTCTCGGCATAAGTGACGGGAGGCCCGCGCCAGGTGAAAAATCCGTCCGATTTCGCGGTCCGGCGGCCCCTCGACGTCGCGGTCCGCGTGATCCGGTGGCCTCTCGTCAAATCGCCCGCAGGCCCCGCCATCGCCGCAACTGATGAGGCTGACTGGGATCGCGTCTTTCCGCCGGCCCGGCTGAGCACGTTGACTGGCAGGTGACCAGCCGGCGCACCTTGCGTCGCTGTCACCGTGAGGGGGTCGTCATGACCCTGGACGCACAAGGAACGGACGCCACCAACCGCGCGGGCCTGAACGGTCAGACCCCGCGCTGCAATCACATCGACCAACTCCCCCAAGTGCGGTACGGACCCCCCGAATGCAAGGAATGCCTGGCTCTCGGCCAGCCCTGGACGCGCCTGCTGGCGTGCCTGACCTGCGGCTGGGTCGCCTGTTCCGACGGTTCCCAGGGCGGCCACGCCAAGGCCCACTACCAGGAGACCGACCACCCGGTGGCCGCCGCCCTGGGGCCGAGGTCGACCTGGCGCTGGTGCTATGTGCACCGGCGGACCGTATAGACGAGAAGAAGGCTGCTTCATGGCTGTTTCTGAACGACCGGTGCGACGCCGGCGGGACTACGACGGAACCTCGCCCTTCCCCGGGGCCGGCGAGCACGTGCCGGCCGGGCGGCCGCAGACCGCGCTGACCGGGGCGATCGTGATCGCGCCGTTCGCCGCGCTCGGTGCGGTGATCTATCTGGCATGGGGGCACGGGGTCGCGCTCACCGACCTGCTCCTGGCCGCCGCCTTCTACGTGGTGACCGGGCTGGGAGTGACGGTCGGCTTCCACCGGCTGCTCACCCACGGCTCCTTCACCGCCCGGCCATGGTTGCGCGTGGTGCTGGCGGTCGCCGGGTCGATGGGCTTCCAGGGCAACGTGATCGACTGGGTGGCGGTGCACCGCCGCCATCACGCCTTCACCGACCGGCCGGGCGATCCGCACTCGCCCTACCGGTACGGAACCAGCCTGCGCGGGCAGCTTCGGGGGCTTGCCCACGCCCACCTCGGCTGGCTGTTCACCGACGACCAGACGTCCGCCGAACGCTACGCCCCTGACCTGCTGGCCGATCCGGCCATGACCCGCGTGGCCCGCGCCTTCCCGGCGCTGTGCGCGCTGTCGCTGGCGCTGCCGTTCGCAGCCGGCTGGGCGATCGCCGGCACCCTGTACGGCGGCCTGACCGCCTTCCTGTGGGCCGGCCTGATCCGCATCGCGCTGCTCCAGCACGTCACCTGGAGCGTCAACTCCCTGTGCCACCTCATCGGCAGCCGGCCCTTCAAGACCCGCGGCCACGACCGGGCGACGAACGTGTGGCCGCTGGCCCTGCTGTCGTTCGGCGAGAGCTGGCACAACGGCCACCACAGCGAGCCGACCTGTGCCCGCCACGGTCTCGACCGGGGCCAGATCGACCCGTCCAGCGGGGTGATCCGCCTGTTCGAGCGGCTCGGCTGGGCGAGCGACGTACGCTGGCCCGATCCCGAACGCCTCCGGCGCCACCGTACCGGCGCGCTCTCACCGGCCAGAGAGTGACCCGATACCCCACCGCTCATCAGTTCCTGTGATGACCGGCACGGCCGTTGCTCGTTTCCCCCTTCCAAGCCAGAGCAGACACTGGGGCTCCAAGCCGCCTGACCGCGGCGGAGCAGGGAAGGAAGATCGAGATGAGTCTGCGCTGGGAAATCAGCAACAAGGTTCAGGTACTCAAGGGCTGGGCCAGGCAACGCTTCGGCCGTGTCTCCGGCAACCGGCGCCCGCAGGTCGCGGGCAAGAGCGACCGGGTCGCCGGCAATCTGAAGCAGGCCGGCAAAGGGCCAGGGACGCCTTCAAAACGCTGATCCCACTTCGACGAACCGCCCGGCGGGGCCCAGATCTCGGATCGGGATCCCGTCCGGACGCGGGCGAAGCCGACAACGGTCCCGTCGTCCCCGCCGGCCTCGCAAGGACGAAGATGGAGGCAGAACCGATGCGCGTCGCATCATTGGTGCTGATCCTGTGGCCGATCGTCGGCGCCGTCGCCGCAGGCCGGCGCAAGTGCTACACGGCACCGGTGGAGAACTGCGACCAGGTGGCCACCATCGCGGTGACGATCCTGGCCGGCCCCTCAACCACCTCGGCATGAACCCGAAGATCGACTGCCGGACGCCTCAGCCCAGCAAGTGAGGCCAGGCCCACCTTCAGAAGTTGACACACCCACGAGGACCTACAGTGGGAGACGACGGCCGCATCGGCACCACCTGGGAGAGGAAGGGTGTCGGGCATGGAGTTACGGCAGTTGCGCTATTTCGTGACGCTGGCCGAAGAGCTGCACTTCGGCCGCGCCGCCGCCCGCGAGCACATCGTGCAGTCGGCGCTGAGCCAACAGATCCAGCGGCTGGAACGCGAGCTCGGTGTGCGGCTCCTGGACCGCAGCACCCACCACGTCGACCTGACCCCCGCCGGGGCCGCCCTCCTCGTCGAGGCGCGCCAGATCCTCCATCACGTCAGCCGGGCCGGGCATGCCGCACGCAACGCCGCCGCGTCCGCGCCCACGCTACGCGTCGGCATCATCGACGCCGGCTACGACACCATGCCGCAGATCCTGCACGAACTTCAGGACAACCAGCCCGGCATCACGATCCACCAGATCGAAGCAGGCACCCCCGAGCAGTACCGGCAACTGGCCGACGGCCGCCTCGACATAGCCATCGGACGCGCCTCCCAGACCCCGGCCGAGATGACCACCAAACTCATCAGGCTCGATCCCCTCGGCGTGCTGGTGCCCGACGACCACCGCTTCGCCGTCCTCGACGGTGTACCCGTCGCCGCCCTCGCCGACGAACTGCTCCTGCTCGGCGAGGAATCGCAGACGCCGGAGCTCAACCAGTTCGTCCTCGCGCTGTGCCGCTCGGCCGGGTTCGAGCCCACTCTCTACGACGGCACCGTCGAGAGCTCCCGGGCTGCCGCCGACCTCGTACTCCAGCACCGCTGCGTGCACTGCGTCCCTTCCTCCTTCCGCTCCTCCAACCGGCCCGGCACCACTTGGCGGCCCCTGACCGACCCCACCACGTACTACCCCTGGTCCCTGCTGTGGCACGACGCCAACCCCTCCCCGCACATCGCCGGCGTCATTGACACCGCCCGCCACCTGGCCGAACAGCTCGACTGGCTCGAACCCGTCACCCTGGCCACCGAACCGCCGTCCGGCGAAGACGCGCCGGCAGCCACCAGCAGCCGCAGCGACGAGGCTGTCTGACGCGCCTGGCGGGACTGGTGCGGGCGATGGTTGTTGCGGCTGGAGGTCAAAGCCGTGGATCAAGCACCACTCGACGAGTCATGAAGCGCTACAGGCCCTTGATCACGGGCCTGCCCTCGACTTGCCAGGTATTGAACATCTGTTTAGTCTACTAAACATGTGTTCAGCATCGTCGGACCTGACCGCCCAGGCCAAGATCCGCAACGCGGCCATCGCACACTTCGCCCGGGACGGCTTCGGCAAGACCAATCTGCGCGCCGTCGCGGCCACCGCGGGAGTGAGCCCCGGCCTGGTCATCCACCACTTCGGCAGCAAGGAAAAGCTCCGGAGCGTCTGCGACGACCACGTCCTGCGCATCCTGGTCCAGCGGGCCGACAACGCCGGCCCGAGCGGCATGCAGGACCTCTTTCGCGAATACCTGTCCAACCCGGAGGAATACCGCCTCCAAGTGCAGTACATGCTGCGCGCGATCGAGGAGGACACCCCCGCCGCGGGCACGTTCGTCGACACGCTGGTGGCGGAGTCGGAGCAGGTCCTGCGGGCCGGGATCGCCGACGGCTCGATGCGGCCGTCCTCCGACGTGCGGGCGCTGGCGGTGCTGACCGTGCTCAACAGCGTGGCCACGCTGACCATGCCGCCACCCCTGGCGCGGGCACTGGGCCACAAGCAGTTCGGGCCCGACGTGCTGCGCCGCCTCGCGCTGCCCACGCTGGAGCTCTACACCCACGGGCTGTTCACCGACGACACCGCGCTGAAGGCAGCCCGGGCCGCCCTGGACGAGTCACCACAGAAAAGGGACTGACACGATGGCCATCACCCTCCCCGACCTCACGCCGCTGGAGAACACCCTTTGGCTCACCCTGGCGGGCAAAGCGCTCGACTACCAGGCCAAACACCCGATCCTGGGCGACAAGACCGCCTACGACATCGTCAGGAAACTCGACTACGACGCCGGGCAGTTCAAGCTCTCCGCCAGCCCCGTCGTGGGCATCGCCCACCGCTCCCTGGTCATGGACAACATCGTTCGGCAGTTCATCGGCAGGAACCCCGACGCCGTCGGGCTCGACCTGGGCGCCGGACTCGACACCCGCGTCTACCGCGTCGACCCGCCCACCACCGTCGAGTGGTACGACGTCGACCTGCCCGGCGTGGCCAAGGCCAGGCAATTACTGCTCCCCGAGCGTCCCCACCTCCACACCATCGGCTCCGACCTCAACGACCCCCGATGGATCAGCGAAATCCCCGCCGACCGCCCCGCCGTGATCGTCGCCGACGGCCTGATCGGGTTCCTGTCCAAGGAGGAACTGGCCACCCTCCTCGACCGACTCATCCGCCACTTCCCCGCAGGCGAGATCTGCTTCAACGGCTACACGAGGTTCCACGTCTGGGCGGCCAGGAAGTACGCCGGCACCCAGTCCGTCGTCCCCTTCCTGAGGTCTCCCGGCTTCGACACCCCGCAGGACATCGAGCGCCTGGAACCCCGCCTGAAGCTGGTACGCGAGATCCTGCTGGGCCGCGAGCCCGAGGTCGCCGACTACCCGTGGACGACCCGCCTGGCCAGCTTCCTGACGGCCTGGAGCACCTCCATCTCCCGCAAGGGCACCGCCATCCAGCACTTTCGCTTCTAGAGGCTTCAGGCGGCCACGGACAGACTGGTGACCAGATGGCTTGCTCGGGCGGCGGCATGTGACTCTGGTAGGCCGCCGACGGCCTGCACCGCCGGCGCGATCCGTACGACCCGCTCCTGAAGGACGTCGGCCTCACCGATGTCGACCTGGCCACCTGATCGTCGGCATGCGCCCGGCTCGGCGCCCATGCTGTTGCGTCCTACGGTCCCGGCACCGCGATCTTTCCCAGGACGAGTTGCTGTTGCCGCCCGGTGCGCCACTCGACCATCAGCACGGTGGCGTCGTCTTGGAGCCGGCCGTGCTGGTGCTGCAGGATGCTGTGGATCAGCCGGCGGAGTGTTTCCGGGGCGGACGTGCCGTCGGCCTCGTGACGGACGATGAAGTCGATGAAGCGCTCCAGCCCGAAGGGTTGCCCGTCCGGGCTCTCAGCCTCGATGACGCCGTCGGTGTAGAAGAGCAGCCGGTCCCCGGGTTCCAACTGGTAGCGCAGCAATCCGGTGGACAGGCTCAGGCAGATGCCCATCGGCGGATCGGGCACGCTGTCCAGGGTCGCGACCTGCTGGCTTTTGCGGATCACCAAGGGCGGATGGTGCCCTCGGTTGACCCAGCTCAGCCAACCGGTCCGCAGGTCCAGATCGGCCAGGACGCCTGTGGCGAAGCGGTCGATGAACTGCTCGTCGATCGACGCGTCGATCGCCTCGCTCGTCGCGGGCAGGTCCTTGCCTTGGCGGCGGCTGGTGCGACCGGCCCCCATGGCGATGGTGGCGGTCAGGCCGGCCGCGGTGTCGTGTCCCATCGCGTCGAAGATCGACACGCGCAGTGTGCCGCTGTCGATCGCGTAGTCGTAGGCGTCGCCGCCCACCTCGTAGGCGGGTTCCAGCGCGGCGCTGACCACCACGTTGTCATCGGCGAATGCGCGCGGTGGGAGCAGGTTCCACAACACCTCGGCCGACAGCGTCATCGGCCGAGCGCGTACCAGGCGCGCATAGGAGTCGCTGTGCGGGCGTTTGCTGATCACCAGCAGCGAGACGAGCGAGGCCAGCCGGCCGGCCAGCAACCCCATGCTCTCCGACCCCTGCGCCACGGTCACTCCCAGGACGCCGACCCTCTCGGTGTCGTTCAGCAACGGCACCCACAGGCGCTGCGGCCCGTCGCCCGCCGGCGACGTCGGCGCGGTCTCGGGCGCGGCGGGGTCCAGCACGTGCCGGGCCTCGACGATCTCCATGTTGCGGAAGGCGCGTCCTGCGAGGGTGGCGTCGATCCGGATCGGTTCGAGCGGTTCGCCGAACACGTCACGCTGCCCGGTCAGCGGGACCAATACCTGCTGCTGCAGGTCGGCTACGTAGATCATGGTCTGGGAGAAGCCCGCCGACCGTCCGTACTCGGCGACCAGGGCTGGCAGATCCTCCAGCGAGGAGAGTTGGCTGGCGCTCAGCAAGCCGCCCAGCAGCTGCTCGCCATCACCGGTCACCGCGATGCCTTCCCTGGAGGTCCTTCCCATGCCCTAGTTCTTCTTCCCAGCTGTACGAGCTTCTCCCTCAACGTGCTGACCAGGGCTAACGCCTCTTGGTTCAGCCCTGGCGCGGGGTGCTGGTGCGCAGCGTGTGCTTGCCGGCCACCGTGCGATGGTGGCCGAGGACGTCGGGGGGCTGCCAGTGCACATCGCTGGCCCAGTTCAGGCGTTCGAACAGGCTGATGAGTGCGGCTGAGGGATCGATCTGGCGGCCGCTGCGGCCGTGCCGGGCGCAACTGGGCTCACTGTGGTGGCCGTTGTGCCAGCTTTCTCCGAAGGACAGCAGGGCCAGCGGCCACAGGTCGGTGGCGCGGTCATGACGGCGGGCTTTGTGCGGCCGCTCACCGATCATGTGGCACAGGGAGTTGACGCTCCAGGTCACGTGCTGCAGCAGGGCGATACGGATCAGGCCGGCCCAGATGAACGCGGTCAGCCCGCCGTAGAGGCTGCCGCTGATCGCCCAGCCCGCCGCGAACGGCAGGAGGAGGGAGGCGGCGCACAAGGCGGGGTAGGCGCGGGAGATCCGCAGCATGGCCGGGTCGTTGCGCAGCAGATCGGGAGCATACGTCGTGGCCGAGGTGGGTTCGCTGGAGAACAGCCGGCCCAGGTGGGCGTGGGCCAGGCCGCGCAGTCGTCCGCCGAGACCGGTGCCGTACCGGTAGGGGGAGTGCGGGTCGCCGGGCCGGTCGGTGAAGGCGTGGTGGCGGCGGTGGACGGCCACCCAGTCGATCAGGTTGCCCTGGAAGCTCATCGACCCGGCCACGGCCAGGACGGCGCGGAGCCACGGACGGGCGGTGAAGGAGCGGTGGGTCAGCAGGCGGTGGAAGCCGACCGTCACCCCCAGCCCGGTCACGACGTAGAAGACGACGGCCAGGAGCAGGTCGGTGAGGCTGACACCGACTCCCCACGCCAGCCAGATGCCAGCGCCCAGCGCGAGGAACGGCGCGATCACGATCGCGGCGGTCAGTGTCACCGGGGTGATACCGGCCCGCGCCGGTGTCGCAGGCCGAGGGAACGGCGAACTGCCGTCATAGCCGGCCGGGGTGAGCTCGAAGGTGAGTGGTATGCCGGTCATGCGATGATCGGGAATCGGTGGCCCAGGCCGGTGATGTGCAGCAACCGGGCCATACGCGGCGGAACGCCGGTCAGGGCGAGCGTGATGCCCCGTGACCGGGCCCGGCCTTGAGCGCCGACCAGCACGCCCAGCCCGCCGGCGCCGCAGAAGGTCACCTGGGACAGGTCCACGACGAGCAGGCCGGTGCTGTGGGCGAGAGCGTCGATCAGCCGCCTGCGCAGCTGAGCCGTGGTAAAGATGTCGATGTCCCCCGCCAGGTGCACGAGGGTCTGCGCCGAGGCGCTCGCCTCGCCGAGTGGGGCGGTGTCGATGACGGTCATGGAAGTCTCCTGTGGAGAGGCTGGAACGCGATGAGATGCCTGCCGGCCGGAGATCGGCCCGCCGCCGGACAACGGGCGATGCCTGGACCGCTCAATCCGGCCGGCAGGCGGCACGCGGGTCACGCCAGGATCGGCCGTGCCGTGAACGAGGCCGCCTTGTGCCCGTTGACCGACCCGCCCTCGTTCTCCCAGCGGGCTGAGCCGGCCGACGCACGCGGACCGGGGCCCGCCGGCAGGTGCGCCAGAGTGAGAATGGCGTCGGCCGTCAAGCCGGCGGTGTCCTGGGCGGTGAGCTTGAGCACGGCCTCGGCGACGCCCGCGGCGGTTCCTGACGGGATGATCAGCAGGACGACCGGCTCGCCGGACGCGAAGCTGAGAGTGATCATGCGCGGGTCGGTGTGGCGGAACCAGCCGACGCGGACCTGCCGACCGCGGGCCGGGATGCGGCGCGGGATGTTCTGCCACGCATCGCAATGCACGCCGACGCGGAGCGTGACCCGATCAAGCAGTCGGTCGACGGCGGAGATGAGACCGGGCAACTCCGCGGTGGTGTCACTGGAGTAGGGCCACCAGGCCCCATCCACCACCGATCGACGATTCGGCACCGGGTGGAGACTGAGCCGAAGCGCGGAATCGACCCGAGGCATCGCAGACGAAGTGGGGCTGAGCGGTGCGGGCTGAGAAAGAAGTGTCGGCGTCATGGTCGCTGACCTATCCGGGCCCCTCCGAAGGGGCCTGTGGTGGTTCGCCGGGGGCGACGCAGACCTGAGTGCCAACGCTCGAGAAGTCCTCGGTACCTTCAGTCTACCTCCTACTTCCGGAATCACATAATTCCGGAAGTAGACTCTGTGGATGACTTCCGGAAACTCGCCCTCGGGAATCACGGAGCCGGCCGGAGTCGCTTCCGGAAACCCGCGCCGGTCGCGGGCCGTCCCGCTCCCCGCTCCCTACGCCGCCGTCCTGGCCGACTACACCGCCGCACTTGAGCGCGCCCCGCTGGCCGACTCCACCAAGACCAAGTACACCTCCCGGCTGCGCGGCTACCTGGACTGGCTGGCCGTCCAAGCCGACGCCGACGCCCTGGACGGCGATCCGCTCACCGATGCGGTCGCGGCCGCCGGCGCGGTACGCGACTTCCGCCGCCACCTCAAGGACGGCCGCCGCGCTCCCAACACCATCGACGCCTACCTGTCGGCCATCGACGACTTCTACGCCCGCCGCGGCCTCGGCAAGCCCCAGCCCCAGCGCGAACGCGACTCCCGGCGCACCGCCCCCCGAGTCCTGGACGCCCGGCGCGCCCGCCGCTACGTCCGCCACGTCCAGCTCACCGCCTCCCCGCGCGACAAAGCCGTCGCCCTGCTGCCCTACTACGCCGGACTGCGCATCTCCGAAGTCGTCGGCCTCGACCTGGCCGACGTGCGCCTCTCAGCCCGCACGGGCGAACTACGCATCCGCGGACAGGGCCGCGACAGTGGCAAGATCCGCCTGCTGCCCGTCCACCCCGACCTGCGCCAGGCCCTGACCGACTGGCTGGCAACCCGCGCCGGCTGGAAGGGAGCCGGCACCCACCCCGCGCTGTTCCTCAACCAGCGCGGCGGTCGCCTGAGCGACCGCGCAGCCCGCGACATCATCACCGGCCTCGGCGACGCCGTCGGTCTGGGCGAGGACCCCACCGAGCCCTTCAGCTCGCACGTCCTGCGCCACACCTTCGCCACCCAGCTCATCCGCCACGGCACGGACCCCGTCCTGGTCGCCGACCTCCTCGGCCACGGCTCGTTGGACACCACCCGCCGCTACGGCCTGCCGACCGAAGCGGACAAGGCAGCCGCCTTGAACGCCCTGATCAGCGACCACTAGCTGTACTGACCACAGAGGTCAGGTACGAGGCGACACGCGAAAAATGATCTTGTAAAGGGGTGAGGGCCTTCGGTTCGGTGTGGATTGCGACATCTACACGCCGACCAGAAGGGCCCTCATGCCGTAACGCGCCGCTGACCGAACCCGGACGCCTGCGCCTGGCCCGCTGTGCCGGCCGGCTGAACGACGGCTTGAACGCCGAGCAGACGCTGGAGCGCATCACGACCGCCCTGAGCGAGTATGCCGGGGACCACCACAGCGACGACACCGCCCTGCTGCTCCTGCGCGTACCCACTGCCGAGGAGAAGCCATGACGACCGGCCGTACCGAACCGCGCCGGTGACAGGACGGGCGTCGCGACACATCAGAGAGCGGGCGCGGGGCAGAGGGCCCCCGAGAGGAGGCGTCGATGCCTTCGCAACCGATGTCGAACGACCCGCCGCCCTTGCGGCTCAGCGTGCGCGCGGCGCCTCCGGGCCAGGTGGTGGCCGTCCACGGCGCGCTGGATCTGAACACTGCCACGCACCTGGAACACGAAGTGGTCAAGGTGTGCCGGCAGCAGAACCCACCGTTAGTGATCATGGACATGTCCGGGGTGGAGTTCTGCGACTCCTCCGGACTGAGCAGCCTGGTCCGGGCATGGAGGCAGGTCGACCATGACGGCGGCGCGCTGGTCTTGATCGGCCTGCACGGTACATGTGAGCAACTGCTCCGCAGGACCGGCCTGCTGGGGCGCATATTTCCCACCCACTCCACTCTGGCGCAGGCACAGGACGCGCTGGCCCGGACACGGCAGTGATCGGCGAACCGCCATCGTCAATCCCGGAACCCAAGACGTCGGCAGGTGACCTCGCGCGTGTCGGCCGCCCCGATGGCGTTCACCCCCGCGGTGCTCACCGCAAGCCAGGCCGGCACCACGCAGGCCGCCGGGCCCGTGACGCAAATTCTCTGCTTCAACTTTCCTTTACCGAAGTCGGGAAGTGCGCCTATTTCCGACCGGTGGGGAAGTTTCCCGTGCGTGGACTCACCTCAGGAGCGCCTGTTGCGGTTGGTGCCTGCGACCTTGGCGAGGATGGCCGCGTGGTGCGCGTGCCTGATCGTCATCGGCATCGTGGCCAACTACGTGCTCGGTTTCGTGGCGACGATGCGCATCGTCGCCCTCCCGGTGGCGGTCGCCCTGTTGCTGACCGCGCTGCTCTTCCCGCTCACCCGGCGGCTGCGCGAGTCAGGTCTGCGCGCGATCTACGCCACCTGGGTCACCATGCTCGTCGCGCTCGCCGTGCTGGGCGGGACGGGCTGGATCATCGGCGTGCGGGCAAATGAGGAGTTCCCCGGCCTGCTGACACAGGTCAGGCAGACGGCCAAGACGGTGGAGGGCTGGCTCTACACCGGCCCTCTGCACGTGAAGCCCGTTCAGCTCAGCGGCTGGGTGGACGAGATCGCCAAGCTGGTCACCGAGCGGCAGCAGCAGATCACCTCGACGGTTCTGGCGGGGACCGTGGTGGTGGTGGAAGCGCTGGCCTCGATCGTGCTCCTGCTGTTCGTGACGTTCTTCCTGCTCAAAGACGGTGACCAGATCTGGTCCTGGTTCCTCAAGGGGTTCGGCCGGATGGCGCCGCGGGTCGACCGGGCCGGGCGGACCGCCTGGACCACGCTGTCGCACTACGTGCAGGGCACGGTGGCGGTGGCCGCGGTGCACGGCGTGCTCATGGGTGTGGTGCTGGCCGTCATGGGAGTACCGCTGTGGGCGGCACTGGCCGTACTGATCTTCCTGGCCAGCTTCGTCCCGATCGTCGGCATCCTCTTCGCCGGCGCAGTCGCGACGCTGGTCACGCTCGGCGCGAAGGGCCCGATCTACGCGCTGATCTTCGTCGGCATCCTGATCGTCGAGCAGCAACTGGAGAACCACGTGCTCCAGCCGCTGATCGTCGGCCGGGTGCTGCACTTCCACCCACTGGCGATCATCATCGTGCTGGCCGTCGGCGGCATCCTGGCCGGGATCGCGGGCGCGGTCGTGGCCGTGCCGATCACCGCCATCCTCTACCGGGCCGTGCCCGAACTCTTCAAGGACGACCCGCTCGCCCTCCCGGCAGGAGCGGCCCCGGAACCGCCGGCGAAGGCGGTGCCTCCCGGGAAGGAACCCGAACAGAAGGATTGACGGGCTCGGAGGCGGGCGCGGGTGGTGTCCGGGCCGTGGCGGCCTCATGCGGGACGGGCGCGCCCGATCCGTTGGCGGTGGGATGTCCCCGCCCGTCCGCAGCTTGGCATCGACACGGGAGTGGCTTCCGTGCGTGTGGGCAGGTGAATTGCTGTCCAGCGGGAGAAAGGACGCTGCCGTTCGGGGGAGGAAGTCGGCATGGCTTCGCCAGGAACAGGTGTCATCGAGCGGGCCGGCGCGGCACCGCTCATCGGCGGCCGTAAACCGGTCGCGGCGATGGTCGCGTTGTGGGTGTTCGTGCTGGTGCCGTTCGCGGCGCTGGCCGCCGCCGTGCCGGTGGCCTGGGGGTGGGGGCTGAGCTGGACCGACGTGGCGATAGCCGCCTCGGCTTACGTCCTGACCGGGCTCGGCGTCACGGTGGGCTTTCACCGCCATCTCACCCATGGCGCGTTCAAGGCGGAGCGGTGGCTGCGGATCGGTCTGGCCGTAGCCGGGTCCCTGGCGGTGCAAGGCTCGGTCATCCAGTGGGTGGCCGACCACCGGCGCCATCACGCCTTCGCCGACCGTGACGGCGACCCGCACTCGCCCTGGCGTTACGGCAGCAGCGTGCGCGGCCTGGCCAAGGGGCTGCTGTTCGCGCATGTCGGCTGGATGTTCGGGCGTGACCTCACCAATCGGAAACGTTTCGCCAAGGACCTGCTCAACGACGCCGGCATCGGCCGGGTGGACCGGTTGTTCGGACCGCTGGTGGCAGCCTCGCTGCTGCTGCCGCCCGCGATCGGCCTGCTGGTCACCGGCACCTGGCGTGGCGCGCTGACCGCATTCTTCTGGGGCGCTCTGGTACGGATCGCGCTGCTGCACCACGTCACCTGGTCGATCAACTCCATCTGCCACGTCTTCGGCGAACGGCCGCTGATGACCCGCGCCGGAGACCGGGCCGCGAACTTCTGGCCACTAGCTCTCCTGTCATTCGGCGAGAGCTGGCACAACGGCCACCACGCCGACCCCACCTGCGCCCGCCACGGCGTGCTGCCCGGCCAGATCGACCTCTCCGCCCGGCTGATCCGACTGCTGGAGCGGCTCGGCTGGGCCCGCGACGTACGCTGGCCGACCCCGGCGCGCCTGGCCGCACGACGCCGCGAGCCCTCCCCATGACCGGCTCCGAGGAGGTGCGGCTCAGCCTCGATCCCGACCTCGCACGTCGAGGCGCGGTGGACGGCGCGTGGTGGCCCGCCGGCTACGACGCCGGCGCTGAGCTGCCCGCACTGATCGCCGCCATCGACCAGCGGCTGGAGCAACGGGTCCTGCGCGTCGGCCTGCACGTCGACACCTGGCACAACATCCCGCATCGCATCGCCGCCCCCGGCCGCCAGGTCAGAGTGGGCTGGTTCCGCACCATCGACCCCCACCTGATCAACCTCATCATCCCGGGGATCGAACACATCAACCTGCTCGTCATCCCACCCGACACCACACCCGCAGCCGCCGAGAAGGCACTCGACCTGGCCACCCGATGCCGAGGCCGTACCCGCTCCGGCGACATCCTCACCGCCGCAGACCACGACGGTCCCGCCGACACCGCCGCCGAGGAGGAGCAGCGCCTGGCCGGTTGGGACAACGAAGGCGGCCGGACCCGACAGCCCGCCCGCGAGGACCCCACACTCTGATCACGCGTTCGGTGGCGGGAAAGTCAGTCCCGCAGACGGACGACGATGACGACGGTCGTGCCGGCCGGGCCGGTGGTCACCGTGAGCGAGTCGCTGAGCTCGGCCATCAGCCACAGCCCGCGGCCGTGGTCACGGTCGCGGGCAGGCATCGATGCCCGCTGCTGGTAGTGGCGGGCCGGGATCCCGGGGCCATGATCGCTGATCTCGCAGCACAGCAGGCCATCGGCCTGCCACAGGCGGACCCGCCCGGATCCACCACCGTGATCGAACACGTTGGCCACACCTTCGTGCACCGCCAGTTCAAAATCTTCCCGCCGAGCCGACGACAGCCCCTGCTGGGTGGCATGGGCGCTCACGCCCTTCCGCAATGCGCTCTGATCGTACGTGGCCGCACCACCCGGCCCGGACGTACTCAGTGCCCAGGTCAGCAACGGGTCTCGGCATTCCGGCGGCGGCCCGAACGTCCCGCTCACCGGTCACGCCTACTCATCGCCGGTCACCGGGGGCGGCCGGCGGCCGTCCGAGGGAGCTGCCATCTGAACGCGGCGCACGCCCGCCCCCTCGTCGCAACATGTCGACAGAGGTCGGGACATCAGACGACGGAGGGGCCGCGACGGTCGGCACGGGCGAGGGGACAGTCGACGGCGCCTTGGACATCATGGTCCCTTCGATGGCGCGATCAGCGTGACTTGCGAGAGCGACGACAACCGCAGTGCGATCAGATCCTGACCCGCGACATCCCTACCCCTGCGGCGAAGGGGGAAACGGGCCCAGGGGGCCGGCTGCCGGCGACGCCCTTGCTTCCCATCGACAAGCCTCCTCCATCCATGAGATCGCCAAGCCCACTCAGAAGAGGCTTCTTGTGGCGGACGAAGTGCCAGATGTCCAGACGACCGTACAATCAGGGAACTCCACCTGAACCGGCTAGCCCAAGACCTCGAAGCCGCGTGGAACCGGGTGGAGACCTCCATCGGCACCAAGAAACCCCGCGAATACGACCAAGCCGTCGACCTCCTCCGCGACCCGCACGCCCTGGCCCTCCGCGACGAGGACACCGGTCCACGTGCGCAGCCAACGCCGTGGAGGCGGCGCCGTGCCGCAGGTCGTGCAGCCGCACCGGCGGCCGCACGGTTCCAGCTCTGGGACGAGCCGATCGAGAGGCGTTGCGCGCGGATGGCCCGCTCGTGCGGAGGTCAGGATGGGCTGCTGCTCGTGCACGGGCCGCTCCTGCGTGACTGGGATGACGGCCTGCACGCTCTCACCTGCTGCGCGGTCTTCCTGAAGGGACTGGCGAGTCAATTGAATGACGCCATACCCTTATCTAGTCAAACAAATGAGGTGAAGAGGTGCGAGGGCGGCCGCTGCAGGATCCGGCGCGACAGCTCGAGCGCGCGCACCGGATTCTGGACGCCGCCGCCGAGCTGATCCTGCGCTGGGGCTACGACAAGACCACGCTCGAGGACGTCGCGGGGCGGGCAGGCGTCGCCAAGGGCACCCTTTACCTGCACTGGAAGTCGCGTGATGAGTTGTTCTCCGCGCTGCTGCGCCGCGAACGCGTCCGCATGCTCGTCGAGGTACGGCGCAGCGACCCCCAAACCCTGCGCGACCTGCTCAGCCAGCTGGCCGCGGGAGTGCTGGGCCGCCCGTTGATGAGGGCGATCCTGCTTTCCGGCGGTGCGGTGCTGGGGAAGCTGGCGCGGCAGAAGCAGCGCAGTACCAGCGCGCTGGAGCTGGGCGAGGCATTCCGGGTCTACCTGGGCCGGCTGGCCGAGCTGGGCGCTGTACGCACGGATCTGGCCGAGGGCGAGCCGTACCTGCTCGTCAGCTCGACCGTCTACGGATTCCTGACGCTGCAGGCCGCGCTGCCGGAGGATCAGCGGACGCCGGACGACCGGCTGGCGGCGCTGATGGCCGACGCGGGCGTGCGGGTGCTGGGCGCGGACGGGGTGGCGACCGAGCAGGTGACGCAGGCCACGCGTGCTTACCTCGGCACCATCGCGGACCTCTCCGATCGCAAGCTGGCGGAATCTCTTGGCGGGCTTGCTGCTGGGAGCGCTGGTACGTCAAGCAAGGCGGCCAGCCCTCAGTGAGCCAGACCTGGTTCTCCGCTGACCAGCCCTCCCCATGGCCCCGCCAGGGTTGTTACGAGGGTCGGATGCCTGCGTTCAGTTCGTCCCACTTGTGGATGAGCTGGGGGACTTCGTGGCGCAGGAAGGCGAAGAAGCGCCGGGTCTCGTCCATGCGTTGTCCCGCGGGCGTGTCCAAGCCGAGCGCCTCCACCCCGTCGCTCGCTCCCTCCTCGAAGCGGCGGAACACCTCGTCGCTCGACGCCGCCGCCCTGTACCAGGCTGTCGGATCGACGCGGTAATGGTCGCGTCGCTCCCCTAGCTCCCTTTCCCTGGTGACCATCCCGACGCGCGCCAGGTACTTCACCGCCCCCGAAACCGCCGATGGTCCCACCTGGAGAAGATCGGCCAGCTCGGCGGCGGTGAGCCGTCCGTCGTCGGCGATGAGGAGCGCGGCAAGCACGCGCGCCGCCATCCGTGGATAGCCGACCTCAGACATGATCACTGCGAACCGCTCAAGGAACCGTCGCGCCTCGTCGGTCATGCACACCTCTCAATCGATGGCCACAGACTACAGAATACTGACACTTCACGTATTTCGTGAAATCGCTGTATTGTTCAAAGTATGTCAAACATGATCTCCGTGTCCGGTCTGGTCAAGACCTTCGGGCGGACGCGGGCGCTCGACGGCCTGGACCTGTCGGTCCGCGCCGGTGAGGTGCACGGCTTCCTCGGCCCGAACGGCGCCGGCAAGTCCACGACCATCCGGATCCTGCTCGGCCTGCTGCGCCAGGACTCGGGCACGGCCCGGCTGCTGGACGGCGACCCGTGGCGCGACGCGACCACCCTGCACCGGCGCCTGGCCTACGTGCCCGGCGACGTCACCTTGTGGCCGACCTTGTCCGGCGGCGAGGCGATCGACCTGCTCGGCCGGATGCGGGGCGGCCTCGATCCCCAGCGCCGCGCCGAGCTGCTCGAAGCCTTCGAACTCGACCCGCGCAAGAAGGGAAGGGCCTACTCCAAGGGCAACCGACAGAAGGTCGCGCTGGTCGCGGCGCTGTCCTCGGACGCCGAACTGCTCATCCTGGACGAGCCCACGTCCGGGCTGGACCCGCTGATGGAGGCGGTCTTCCAGGAATGCGTCCAGGAAGAACGCAGCAAGGGCCGCACGGTGCTGCTGTCCAGCCACATCCTGGCCGAGGTCGAGGCGCTGTGTGACCGGGTGAGCATCATCCGCAACGGCCGTACCGTCGAGACAGGAACGCTCGCCGAGCTCCGCCACCTCACCAGGACCTCGATCACGGCCGAACTCGACGGCCCTCTTCCCCGGCTCGCCGGGACGGCGGGCGTGCACGACCTGCGGACGCAGGGCAACCGGCTCAGCTGCCAGGTCGACGGCGACGCGCTGGACCCGCTGCTGCGCGAGCTCGTGCGGGTAGGCGTGCGTAGCCTGGTCAGCCAGCCGCCGACTCTGGAGGAGATGTTCCTGCGCCACTACGAGAGCGACCTGGCCGGTAGGCACGCGGCGGCCCAGCGATGAACACCCTCACCGGCACCGGTGGAATGATCCGGCTCATCCTGCGACGGGACCGGGTGCGGCTGCCCCTCTGGTATGGGCTCGTGACGCTGCTCGTGCTCGGCGTGGCCGGCTCGGTCGCGGGCGCGTATCCCACCGAGGAGGCGCGCCAGGCCTTTCTGCACACCACCAACGGCGATCCGACGCAGCTCATGATGATCGGCCCGATCTACGACTCCTCCCCCGCCGGGCTCGCGGCATGGCGCGTCCGCGGGCAGGCCGCCCTGCTGATCTCGCTGGCGAGCCTCTTCCTGGTGATCCGGAGCACCCGCGGGGAGGAGGAGGCCGGCCGTAGCGAGCTGCTCGGCTCGACCGCGGTCGGCAGGCACGCGGCGCTGACGGCCGCGCTGGTCGTGGCGTTCGCCGCCAACCTGGTCACGGCCCTGCTCATCGCGCTGGGCCTCGCCGCGCAGGGAATGCCCGCCGGGGGCTCGCTGGTGATGGGCCTGTCGGTCGGCGCCGCCGGCTGGGTCTTCGCCGCGCTCGCCGGCCTGGTGGCCCAGCTGACCGAAAGCTCCCGTACGGCCGCCGGCCTCACCGCCACGGTGATGGGCGCCCTGTACGCGGTGCGCGCGGTCGCCGACCTCCAGTCGAGTCCCGGGCTGGCCTGGCTGTCGCCGTTCGGCTGGACCCAGCGCATGCACCCCTTCGCAGGGGATCAATACTGGCCGCTCCTGCCCGTCGTCGGCCTGCTCGTGGTGCTGGTGACCGCCGCCTACCAGATGTCGGCGCGCCGGGACCTGGCGGCGGGGATCCTGCCGCCCAGGCTCGGACCCGCGGTCGCGGCGCCTGGCCTGCGCACCTCGTTCGCGCTGGCGTGGCGGCTGCAGCGGGGCACGCTGCTGGCCTGGGCCCTGGCGTTCACCGCGTTCGGCGCCGGGCTCGGCGGCGCGGCGCTGAGCTCCGCCCAGCAGCTGAATGCCAGCGAAGCTCTCCAGGGCATGATCGTTCGGCTCGGAAGCGACGGCCGTCCCGTCGACGGCTTCTTCGCCTTCGTGATCTACCTGATGAGCCAGGTCATCACGATCTACGCGATCCAGGCGACCCTGCGCCTGCGCGCGGAGGAATCCTCCAGCCGCGCAGACGCCGTCCTGACCGGCCCCGTCGGCAGGCTGCGCTGGGCGGGCGGCCATCTGGCGCTCGTCGCCGCGGGCTCGGCTGTCGTGCTCGCCGGGCTCGGCATCGGGATGGGCCTGGTCTACGGGCTGTCCACGGGAGATCCTGGCGGGGAGATCGCCCGGATGCTGGCCGCGAGCCTGACGCGGCTACCGTCGGTGCTGGTGCTGGCCGCCGTCGCGACGCTGCTGTACGGCCTGTTCCCGGGAATCGCCGCGATCGGGGCCTATACGGTGCTCGGGCTGTGTTTCCTGCTGGAGTTCGCGGTCGAACTGCTGCACGCCGATCCGTCGCTGCTGCGGGTCTCGCCGTACGCGCAGACCCCCGGGCTGCCGGTGGCGGAGTTCACAGCGACGCCGTTGATCGCGCTGATCGCGGTCGCGGCCGCCCTCACGGCTGCGGGAATGACCGCGCTTCGCCGCCGTGACCTGGGATAGTCGCCTGGCTGGAACGGAGGCCGCGCCCCGAAGCCCGGGACGCGGCCTACTCCAGATCCGGTCCGCGAAAGCCGGCTGTATCACCCCAGACCCGGCGGCGCGGCAGGCAGCTGCCCCTGGCCGGTGACCAGGGTGCGCCCCGGCAGGGCGGCGGCGACCGGCTGCAGGGCCTGGCGGGTGTCTTCGTACGTGGTCAGGCAGGTGACGATCAGCGGGCTCGCGGCCACGGCGTCCTCGATCGTCTCCGCGTGGATCGCGCCCTTGGCGGCCAGGCGTGCGGCCTTGTGCGGCGTACGGTTCCACACCGTCGTGGGGCGCCCTGCCCTGATGAACGCCTCGGCGATGGCCGTACCCATCGAGCCCAGCCCGATGACGGTGACCTTGTCGTCTGTCATTGCGTGTTCCTCGGTGATGTGTGGTGATCGGGTCAGTGGTGAGCAGACACCGCGTGCTTGCCGGCGCCCTGCGGGGACGTCTTCTTGTCCCGGTGCAGCAGCAGGAGCAGCGCCGTCGCGAGCCCGGCCAGCGCGAAGATCGCGGTGGCCAGGAAGGCCGCCCGGAACCCGTCGTTCAGGCCCTCGGGGCCGGCGCCGGTCGTGGCGGCGAAGGCGACCGACGAGGCGATCGCGATGCCGAGCGCGGCTCCGATCTGGAAGACGGCGTTGTTGATGCCGGAGATCAGGCCGGACTCCTCGGGCTTGGCGCCGGTGAGCGAGGCGATGGAGGCGGCGACGTTGGTGCTGCCGATGCCGGAGCCGAAGACGACCAGGCCGAAGAACAGGTCGCTCCAGTAGCCGCCGTCGGGGTCGATCCGGGTCAGCAGCAGCAGGCCGCCGGCCAGCAGCGTCATGCCCGCGATCGCGATGGGCTTGTAGCCGACCTTGGCGACCAGTCGGGCGCTGACGTTCGCGCCGATGATCGACATGACCGCGTAGACGGCGGTGCTGAGCCCGAACTTCACCGCGCTGTAGCCGAGGACCTGCTGGGCGTAGAGCGAGGTGATGAGCGCCCCTCCGTACACCGTCATGGCGACGATGAGCATCAGGACGTTGCCGCCGACCACGGTCGGCGAGCGGAAGATCCGCAGCGGCACCAGCGGGGCCTGCGACCGGTTCTCGATCACGGTGAAGATCACGAGCAGTACGGCGGCGCCGACGAGCATGCCGATGGTCCGGCCGCTGCCCCAGCCGGCCAGAGGCGCCTCGGAGACGGCGTAGACCAGCAGGGCGATGGCGGCGGTGATCGTCACCGCGCCCGCCGGGTCGAAGCGGCGGCGGCCCTCCCGGACCGGTGTCGCCTTGAGCAGACGGGGGCCGAAGACGAGGACCGCCGCGACGACCGGGACGTTGATGTAGAAGATCCACTCCCAGCCGAGCCCGTCGGTGATCGGGCCGCCGATGAGCAGCGCCGCGGTCGCGCCGAAGGCGCCGACGCCGGTCCAGATGCCCAGCGCCTTGTTGCGCTCGGGCCCTTCGGCGAAGGTGTGCATGAGCACCGCCATCGCGGTCGGCGTCATGATCGCGGCGGCGACGCCCTGGACGATCCTGGCGGTGATCAGCACCGAGTCGTTCCAGGCCAGGCCGCACAGCACTGAGGCGAGGCCGAACAGGGCGGTGCCGAACAGGAACATCCGGCGTCCGCCGAGCAGGTCGGCGGTGCGCCCGCCGAACATCAGCAGGCCGCCGAAGCTCAGCAGGTACGCGCTCATCACCCACTGGACGCCGCCCGGGGAGAAGCCGAGCTCGGTCTCGATGGAGGGCAGGGCCAGCATGACGATCTGGGAGTCGACGATGACCATGAAGAAGGACGCCACCAAGAGGGTCAGCGCCAGCCATCTCCGAGGGTCGGGGGCTTCCAGAGGGTCGCGAGGTGTCATCTTTTCCTCTTCCGGGACGCATCAGGGCAGCGCGAAGCCGCCCCGTGGGGATGTCTGGCCTGGTGAGGCCTAGTGCGGAGGGGAGATCCTCGCGGTCAGGCACATGCGATCGAGCGCGTTCGCGCACCTGCCTGATCGCACGCCGGCCGGGCGGCCCATCCATCACTCGACCACCACGAAGTACTGGCAGGAACTGCTCGCCCTCGTCGCGGCGGGTGAGGGCGTCACGATTGCCGCCGCCCAGGGCGCCCGCTACTACCCACGGCCCAACCTGGTCTACGTCCCGTTCCACGACGTCGGGCCGTTCGAGTACGCGCTGATCTGGCGTACGGCGAGCGTCTCCGCCAAGGCCCTCGCCTTCACCAGGGTGGCCGTGGAGACGCACTCCTCCAGGGCATGACCGGCGCCGAAGCGCCCACCCTTGGCAGGCCTTGCCGGTGGCCCGCCGGCCATCTGCGCCTGACCCGAA
The DNA here is from genome assembly GCF_040675255.1 of Nonomuraea sp. NPDC049624. Taxonomy (NCBI): domain Bacteria; kingdom Bacillati; phylum Actinomycetota; class Actinomycetes; order Streptosporangiales; family Streptosporangiaceae; genus Nonomuraea; species Nonomuraea sp. NPDC049624. The sequence continues at coordinate 114,708 of NZ_JBFAOR010000012.1, forward strand.
CGACTACGAGATCAACGGCGATCAGGTCGTCGAGGTCGGCGAGTACGCCTATCGGTGGCATGGACGACCAGCCCTCAAGGTCGGGGAACGAGTGTTGCTTCCCGAGAACTGGGTCAGCCATCGTCGGCAGAGCGGAATCCGACCAGAGCTGACCCGCTTTTTCTGGGGACTCCTGCTTCGCTCACCGGCCGAAGAGGAGATGCTGACGCCGACAACATCCATCCGAAATCCTGTCATCGAAACATCGATATCGGGCCTGGAAATACCGAACGACGGAGAGGCCATCAAAGGAAGAGCGATCGGCCGATAGGCATGGGTATTTCCGGGGCGGCACATCACGGCAGAGCGACGCAATAAAGCTCTTCACTTCGATCCGTAGGTTCCGGATTCGAGAGCCGGCCGCCCTATCACGATGACCTGGGCGGATCACCCCATCTGCGTGATCTGGAAGCGCGCCCGGCTGCGGTCAGCCCGGCGTGCTCGATGACCATCTGCGCCGCCCGTCGTAGCTGTTGGTCTCAGTGAGGCCCCTCCTGCGGAGACGGACGTCGGCACGTATTCACGAACGCCAGGAAACCAAGACCTTTTTCGTATCCACGTACCTTTGAAACATCGTGAACGCGGCCAAAAAGTGACGCTTCCGGAAGGCGTACGCACGACACGGAGACGCCGCCCGGCGCGGTCTGCCGCTGTGCCACGCCCCTTCCGCATTCCATGGGGGCAGATGTCGGGTATGTGTAGACTCCCGGGTCCATGAAGAGCCGCTTGCTGATTTCCGGTGCCACGCTGGCCATGGTGTTATCGGGGTGCCAGTTCGGCCCTGCCTCGTCCACCCCGGCCTCGTCGGGCGAACGTCCCATGTCCTCGACCGCGCCGGTGGCGCCGGCGTCCGCCTCCGCCCCGCCCGATCGGGTGCTGGCCGGCCGGGAGGGCAGCGTGGAAGGCAGGCGATTCCGTATCGACGTGGTCCAGCTGGTACGACGGGACCGGTTCGTGAACCTCACCTTCACCCTCGCCCTGACGGCGGGCGACGGCTGGCTGGTGCACAACGCCTTCTCCGCCGTCCCGCAGGCGAACCCCACCATCGACGGCGTCTACCTGATCGACACGGTCAACGCCAAGAAGCACCTTGTCGCAATGGACAGCGCGGGCGGTTGCGTGTGCAGCCGGACCAAGGACCTCTCGCTCAACCCGGGGGACACGGCGGTCTTCTCCGCGACCTTCGCCGCCCCTCCGGAGGGCGTGAAGTCCCTGGACGTCCACATCCCCCATGCCGGGACGCTGGCCGATGTCCCCCTTTCCTGACCTCCTGCTCGCGGTGGCGCTGCTCACGCCGACGCCCCGCCCGCCCGTCCAGGTGCCCGTCAACACCGCTCCTCCCGCCACCGCGCCGGTCCTGGACCTGAACGGCGAGGTGCGGGGCATCACCGCCGACGTCCTGGACATCGGGGAACGCACATCCAACCTGGACGAGTCGCTGATCCAGGAGACCCGCGGCGCCCGCGACAAGATCACCGTGGCGGCCGACGTGCTGTTCGCCTTCGACAAGGCCACCCTCACCGGCAAGGCCAGGAGCCGGCTGGCGGAGACAGCCAGGCTGCTCACGACCAGGGCGCGCGGCAAGCAGGTGCGCGTGGACGGCTACACCGACGCCAAGGGCTCTGACGCCTACAACCGGACGCTCTCCCAGGCCCGCGCCCGGGCCGTACAGCAGGCGTTGACCAAGCTCCTGGCCGGTTCCGGGATCACGTTGACCGTGCAGGGCCATGGCGCGGCTGACCCGGTGGCGCCCAACACCACTCCCGAAGGCGCCGACAACCCCGCCGGGCGGGCCAAGAACCGCCGCGTGGAGATCAGCTTCCCTCGCTGACCGCGGGCTCGGCGGCCGGGGGCTGTCCGGTCAGGTTCCTGGCGCAGGCCGACAGCAGCGCGGCCAGGTGCCGTACCTCCTCGGGCGGGAAGCCGGTGGTCATGCGGCGCTCCACGTCGAGCACGATCGTGTCGGCCTGGTCCAGCAGGGCTCGGCCGGGGCCGGTGAGCGTGATCGGCAACGCGCGACCGACGTCCGGCCGTTCGGCGACGGAGACCAGGCCGGCCGAAGTGAGGCCGCCGAGCACGTCGCGCAGGGACTGGCGGGTCACGAAGGTACGGCGGGCGAGCTCGGCGGCCGGCGCTCCGGGGGCGTCGGCCAGGGCCCGCAACAGCGCGTACTGGGATATGGACAGCCCCAGAGGTCGTAGCCGCTCCTCGCAGGACCGGCGGAACGCCTGATCGACCTGCTTGACCAGGTAGCCGATGCGCTCCCGGACATCCTCTTGACTCATGACAGGAACCTTACACATACTGCTGCATGTAAGGAACCTGACACCAGGAGGGGCCATGCCGTCCACCACGATCACCACCGACGCTCCCGTCGCCACCCTGATCAACGTCTTCAACGTTCAGGCGGACCGTCAGCGCGAACTCGTCGACCTGCTCACGCGGGCCACCGAAGACGTCATGCGGCACCTGCCCGGGTTCGTCTCCGCCAACATCCACGCCAGCACCGACGGGGTCCGGGTGGTCAACTACGCCCAGTGGCGGTCGGCGGACGACTTCCACGCCATGCTCGACCTCCCGCAGGCGCAGGTGCACATGCGGCAGGCCGCCGCCCTCGCCGACCACTTCGACCCCCACCTGCACACCGTGGAGTCGATCCACCACCGGTGACCCCCGGCGGGCACGTCCGGCAGTCACTCACGCCTGCGGCCCGGTCCGCGGGGGCCTGGCGTTGACGTCGGCGATCGAGGCGCGAAGCTTGGTCACCAGCCGCTCCAGGGTGCGCACCTCCTCGGCGTCCCAGTCCGCGGTGAACTGCATCCACCGTTCCCGGCCGACGGCCTCCAGCCGGGCCAGCTCCCGCCGGCCGTCGTCGGTGAGGGTGATCGGGCTGGCCCGGCGGTCGTTCTGGTCGGTGGTCGCCCGCACCAGCCCCTGCCCGATCAGCGTCTGGATCTGCCGGGTCACCGACGACTGGTGCACGCCGAGCTCCTGGGCCAGGTCGGAGGTTCGCGCCGGCTCCTTGGCGGCCAGGAGTTGCAGCGTGCGCAGCAGGCCCGCGCCGGGACGTTGCCGGCGCGCCCGCTCGATGCCGTCGCTGAGCTGCAACAAGGAGTCCAGCATCCGTTGAACGTCGTTCTCGCTCGGTCTCATGCGGTCAGTATACTTGCTTGCTGCACGCAAGTAATGTTAGCGTCGAAGACATGAACGCGATGCAGATCTCCTCCCAGCGCGCCAACCCCGTCTCCGTCGCCGTTTCCCCGCTGGCCGTCCGGCTGGCCAACGCCGCGGCCTGTCTCGGCGTCGCCCTGTTCGTCCTGACCATGACCGTCGCCGCGCTCGGCGCCGACCCCGGCTCCACCGTCTGGAACCGGGCCGGCGGCGTGCTCACCGGCTCCCTGATCTGTCTGGTCATGGTCAGGAAGGCGCGGGCCGGCAAGCGCGGCGCCTACACCCGGGTGCGGTGGATCACCGCCGTGGCCGGCGTGACGATGATGGTCACCGCGGTGATCGCCGGCTCCTTTCCCCTCTGGTTCCGCGCCGAGCAGGTGGTGCACGCCCTGGTGATCGCGGCGCTGGCCTGTGCGCTCAACGCCCCCGCCCTGCTGGGCGACCGTTCGAACCGAGCTCGGTGACGACGGGCGCGGTCCTCGCGGATCGGCGTTCCTCTGTGCAACGCCACCTCGCGCGGGATAGGACGGAAGACGTGAGTCAGCAACTGAACAGACGGGCCCTGTTCGGTGTGGGCGTCCTGGCCGGAGCGGCGGCAGCCTGCTCCTCCTCCACACCCCCGTCGCCGCCGCATCCCGCGCCCTCCTTCGACCCGCGCGACTGGGCCTCCGTCCGGGCCCAGTTCGCCCTCCGCCGGGACGTCGCGCACTTCGCCGCCTTCACCCTGGCCCCCGCGCCCGCCCCGGTACGCGCCGAGATCGCCAAGCACCGCGACGGCCTCGACGCCGACCCCGACTACGCGCCGGTCCGCGACCAGGACCCCGACCAGCCCGTACGCCAAGCCGCGGCCAGGTTCCTCGGCGGCCGGCCCGAGGACGTCGCCCTCACCGACAGCACCACCATGGGCCTCGGGCTGATCTACTCCGGCCTGCGATTGCGCCCCGGCCAGGACGTCCTGACCACCGAGCACGACTTCCTGGCCACCCACGAGGGCCTGCGCCTGCTCGCCGCCCGCACCGGCGCGCGGGTGCGCAAAGTCCGCCTCTACGACGACCCCGCCAAGGCCACCGCCGATCGCATGGTCAGCGCGATCAAGGCGGCGCTCGGCCCGCGCACCCGGGTGGTGGCGATCACCTGGGTGCACTCCGGCACCGGTGTGCGCCTGCCGGTCAGGCAGATCGCCGCCATGCTGGCCGACGTCAACGCCCGGCGCGACGAGCACGACCGCGTCCTGCTGTGCGTCGACGGCGTGCACGGCTTCGCCGCCGTGGCCGACAAGGTGACCGACCTGGGCTGCGACTTCCTGGCCAGCGGGACGCACAAGTGGTTGTTCGGCCCACGCGGCACCGGCGTGTTGTGGGGCCGCGCCTGGGACGCCCTGTCCCCGGTCATCGCCGGCTTCGGGCAGAAGTCGTTCGAGATCTGGCAGCTCGGCACGCCGCCCGGCCCCACCACGGCCGAGCTCGCCACGCCCGGCGGGTTCAAGGCCTTCGAGCACCGGTGGGCGATGCCTTCGGCGTTCGCGTTCCAGGAGGCGATCGGGCCCGACCGGGTGCAGCAGCGCGTCCAGGAGCTGGCCGGCAGGCTGAAGGCGGGGCTCGCCGGGATCAAGCACGTCACGCTGGCCACCCCGATGGACCCGGCGCTGTCGGCCGGGCTGGTGTGCTGCTCGATCACCGGCATGGAACCCCTGCAGGCGGTCGACGCACTCCGCCGGAGCAAGGTGGTGGCCGGCACCACCCCCTACAACGGGACGTTGCTGCGCTTCGGCACCACCATCGTCAACACCCCCGAGCAGGTGGACCAGGCCGTCAAGGCCGTGGCCATGCTGGTCTGAAGCACCCCGCCGAGCCGCCGGGGAAGCCGGCTTGGCCGGCTTGGCCGGCTCGACTGCTACACCTCAGGTTTACACCAGTGGTTGGATGTGCCCCCGGTGAACCGGCAGATATGGTCGCGTCTCGTTGCTGCCCTTGTGGGCGGTTGAGTGGTTTCTGCGACGGGGGCGATGCAGGATGAGGCGCGCGATGCCGGCGGCCGGGCTGGCGATGGCGATCGTGTCGGCGAGTGCGTGCGGCACCGGGATCCCGTCCTCCCAGCGCTCTCCCGAGCAGGCCGGTCGCACCTCCGTCCCCGGCGTGGTCGCGACGTCGTCGCAGCCCTCGCCGAGGGGCGAGGGCCGGCCGTTGGGCAGCCGGACCCTGGGGGTGAGCAACAAGATCACCGTTCGGCTGCTGGCCCTGGACCGGGTCTCGGCCCAGGCCGTGGTGGCCCGCTGGCGGGTCCGCAACGACCTGAAGGAGGACTACTACTTCAGCGCCAGTCTGGCCGTGCCGTGGAACAGCGCGAACCTCGGCCAGAACGCCATCGGCGGAGTTTCCTTGCTCGACAGCGGCAACGACCGCTGGTATTTCCCGCGCGGCTACCGCAACGGCGACTGCCAGTGCACCCGGGGCTGGCCGACCGTCAAGGCGGGCCAGGAGCAGGAGATGGTCGCCGTCTTTCCCGCGCCGCCGCCCGGCGTCACCCGTCTCGACGTCCTGTTCCCGCAGGCGCCGCCGTTTCTGGACGTTCCTCTGGGGCAGGCGCCGCCGACGCCCTTACGCGTGCAGGACGGCGAGGACCCGGTGGATCCCGACTCCGCCCGCGTCGGCGACCCGGTGACGCTGTCGATCGTGAACCAGGTCGAGCAGGCGGGCGCGGCCCAGGACGACGATGGCCGGGTGGTGTCGGTCAGGCTGTCGACCGACGTGCTGTTCGCGGTGAACAGGGCCGATCTCTCGCGCGCGGCCCACGCCGCTCTGCGGGAGGTGGCCACGCAGATCGACCGGTCCCCCGGTGACGAGGTCCGCATCGACGGCCACACCGACGACACCGGCACCGACGCCGTCAACGACCCGCTGTCGCGACGACGCGCCGACAGCGTGCAGGCAGCCCTGAAGAAGCTGGTCACCCGCTCGGGCGTGCGTTTCCGCGCGTACGGCCATGGCTCTCGTGATCCGATCGCCGACAACGATCGCGCCGAGGGCCGCAGGACCAACCGGCGGGTCGGCATCACCTTCGACCGCCCACCCGCGGCGCCCGCCGGCCAGGCACGGGCGACCGTCAGTCGCTCACCGGCCGCCGTGCCGTCCGCGGCGGCGACGGGCACGACGCTGCCCGTGCTCGGCCGCGCCCGGGCCGGGAAGGCGCCCGGCGTCGAGGGCGCCTGGCCGGAGGAGGCCGAGGTACGCGTCAACGAGCTGACCAGGGACGCAGGCGGTTACGTGAATCTGGTGTGGACCCTGCGCAACGACGGTGACACACCGCTCAACGCCTGGACCTCCTCCCACGACTCGGGCGGTGTGTACGCGGAGGCCAGCACCAGCGCCGCCGCACTCGTGGACGGCCCCCGCCGGTACCGTCCGCTGCGTGACGCCCGGCACCACATCACCGTGGGCCCGTACCTGCTGTCCGTGACGCGCCCGGAGTACCTGGTGACCAAGGGTGAGGAGTACACGCTGTGGGCGATGTTCAAGCCTCCTGCGGACGTGTCCACCGTCACCGTCCAGATCCCCGGCTTCGAACCCGTCGAGGGTCTCGCCATCCGGTGACGGTTCGACGTGCCACAGGAGAAAATCTGCAGTCGTCACTGTAGACATTCCGGTTGAGGCGAGCTAGAGTTTCTGACATCGCAAGGAACGGATCCACGAGGGCGGCGCAGGACGAGCAGCACGACGGGGCCGCCCGGACGACGTGGAGAGCAGTACAGAAGAAGGAAGAGGCAGAAGGTCGGACTGCCGCGGCCAGGCTGATCGAACATGGGGCCGTGACGGTGGACGCGCTGCCATTGCACGAAGTCGGCACAGAGATCGACGTGCCGATGTGGAGATAACCGGAAAGGAGTGTTGGACGCCATCAGGATCGCCCGTCGCCGGCGTATCGCCGCACGGGTACCGCAGTTCCACGAACAGGACGGTGGTCTACGGTCACGCTTACGCGATCCCCGCATTTCGCCCCAACGGGCTGACAATTGCGGAACAAGAGAATCGGCCAGCAGGCCGATCGATGGTGTTAAACCTCATTCGGGCCCCGGCGCATCATGGCGCCGGGGCCCCTGTTCGCATTCAGGAAGGTTGCATGGATCAAACAGACCAGGCTCAGGCCGCCGCCACCGTCAGCCGGCACCAGCCGCATCACCTGCCGACGCCCCCCGCCACCGCGTCCACCGCGTCCGTCGTATCGGCCGCAGCCGGCCAGAGCCCTGAGCAACGGCTCGACGACGACGACTACCCGGCCTACAGCATGGGACGGGCCGCGGAGATCCTCGGAGTCACCCCGGCGTTCCTGCGCAGCCTCGGCACGGCCAAACTGATCGAGCCGCTGCGTTCGGAAGGCGGCCACCGCCGCTTCTCCCGCTACCAGCTGCGTCTGGCCGCCCGCGCCCGCGAACTCGTCGACGCGGGCACCCAGCTGGAGGCGGCGTGTCGCATCATCATCCTGGAAGACCAGCTCGCCGAGGCCCTGCGGATCAACGAAGAACTCCGCCGGCGCGGCTGACCCGCGCCCCGGGCCCAGGCCCGGGTCCGGCATCGGGCCATTGTCCGGACGCAGGCAAAGGAGGCGAGCTCCGGGGATTTGTGCTCGCCTCTGTACGACGCGGCGGACGTAACTCAGACACCTCGTGACACCTTTGTTAACAGAAGGTAAACGATACGGACACCCTGAATCCTGTAAAAAAGGGTGACGTATGATGCCTTGCGGTATTAGGCGGGCGAAAGGTGCTTAGGTGGCGGACGCGTTCGAGGCGGAGGTCAGCGCGCTCGCGGGCGAGATCAACCAGCAGGTGGCCCGCGTACGCGAGGCGTTCGGAGAGCTCTCCGCCCTGGAGCACACGGCACGGTCGGCGGACGGGATGGTGACCGTGACCGTCGGCCGCCACGGTCAGTTGCGCGGCGTCGAGCTGAACCCCCGGGCCTATCGCAACCTGTCCCCCAGCCAACTGGCCGACGCGATCATGCAGCAGGCCAATGCGGCCACCGCCGCGGTCTCCGAGCAGAGCAGGCAGCTGCTGGACCCCCTCATGCCGGACGGCCTGCCGTACGAGGACGTCTTCGGCGAACGGGCCACGCTCGACGCGTTCTTCCCCGGCCCCGTGGAGCCGGCCCCGTGAGCGGCTACCACGTGCAGGGGGAGGCGCTGTACCGGGAGGCCAGGACGTACGAGCTGGTCGCGGGGAACGTGGAGCAGGTGCGCGCCGACCTCCGCGCGGCCTTCAACCGGGACCGGAACACGCTGGGCGACGACGAGTACGGCGCGGAGCTGGCCAAGAAGCTGCCCGAGATGGAACGCGGCATCTTCGACGCCCTGACGACGTACATCGACCAGCTGGAGAACGTCGCCTCGGGGCTGAACGCGAGCGCCCGCAACTACAAGGCGGCCGAGCCCACTCCCCCCGTCACGCGGAACTGATCGTCCATGGGGTTCGACGGGTTCCTGGTGCCCGACTTCGCCAAGCCGTACGTCGGCTGGGTGGTCGGCATGGACTGGCCGGAAGGGGACGAGACCGGCTGTTTCCGGCTGGCCGACGCGTGCGTGATCGCCGCGCACCGGCTCGTCGAGGGCACGGGCGCGGACCTGCCGGGCAGCGCGCGCAGGATCGGCAAGGACTGGGACGGCGAGGCCCATCTCGCCTTCGCCGCCCACGTCGACAAGGTGGCGGGCGGTCAGGTCGCCCTCGCGGTCAAGCGGCTCGTGGACGCCGCGGTGGCGCTCAACGGCGTGGGCGTGCAGATCCAGTACGCCAAGTACATGATCGAGGTCACCGTCTGGCTGCTGATCATGCAACTGGGGTATCTGCTGGCCGCGGCCCTGGCCACCGGCGGGGCGAGTCTGGCGCTCGTCCCACCGCGGCTGCAGCTCGCCCGGCTGACGGTCGCGCAGATCGCCCGGCAGTGCCGGCGCAACATCCTGCTGTTCGCCGGGATCGTGGCCGGCATGGACCTGGGCATCCAGGGCGTCCAGATGGTGCAGGGCCGCAGGGACGACATCGACGTCCGGCAGCTCGTCATCTCGGCGGCGAGCGGCGCCGCCATGGGCGGGCTCATGGGGGCGGTCTCGGGCGGGCTGAGCCGCCTGGCCACGCCCACGCTGCGGGCCGGGCTGACCAGGGCCGAGATGTCCACGGCCGAGAAGCTGCTGGCGGCGGCGCACTCGTCGTTGTACGGGCAGGCCGCGCAGTTCGCCGTGACCGGCGGGATCACGACGGCCGGCTCCATGCTGGTCCAGGGCAACTTCAGCTGGGACCTGCTGGCCAAGGGCATCACGTCCAGCGCGCTCGGCGCGGACGGGCAACACCTGACCTCGCCCCTGCCGCACGGCGCCGACGGCCCGTCCGCGCCCCACTCGTCCTCCCCGTCCGGACATCCGCTGTCGGGCCCGGACGGCGGGCCCAAGACCGGCGCCGACACGCTCCTGGCGGCGGTGAACCACAACCAGCGGACCGTCGAGTCGCCCGCCTGGCACAGCCCCGACCTGCCGTCCGAGGTGCTGCAAGGTCTGACGTCCCAGCTGGCGTCCGCCGACCCGGGGCTGCCGAAGCCGGAGATCCATCCGCCTCGCGTCGTCGAGATGGGGGCCCTGGGCGAGACGGCCGTGCACGACGTCAGGGTGCCGGTGGACCCGCGGGCGGCGGCGCACGCCATGACCGCCGGGATCACGGGGATCGTCCCGCGGGAACGGGCCGTGATCCGCCTCTGGCTGGCCGAGGCGCTCGCCAGCAGCGACCGCGAGGTCTGGACCAACCACCTCCAAAGGGGGGTGGCGCTCGGCGTCGGCGACAAGGTGATCTACCTCAAGCTCCGGCCGAACGAGTTCACGCACGTGGAGCAGCCGAGTCTGCCCCCGGAGAAGCCGGTCGCCTTCGGCGGGGACGGCGTGGACGGCAAGTTCTCGCGGGGCTCCTCGCTGGACCGGACCGCGGGGCTGATGAAGGGGCTCTACCACTCGCCGGACGAGGCCGAGGCGAACGCCCTGCCCCGATCGGGCGTCACCAGCACGGCCCGGACGACCCACACGAACGGCGTCGAGGTCATCAGCGGGCACAAGGCCATCTCCCCCGCCCATGACTACTTCGCCGCGGACGTCGTCCTCGACGTCTACCGCGACGGCGAGCGGGTCACGCAGACCGCGGCGGTGCCGGACCTCTCGCTGACCGTCCCCTTCCCCAAGCAGTTCACCCGGGAAGGGCCGCTGCTGAGCACCGACCACCCGTCGCCGCTCCCCCGCCACGAGGTGCCGGAGGGAGCGGGGCACAAGTTCCGCGACCACGGGATCGCGATCACCGGGCTGGACGTCACGCCTCTCGTGCTGGAGGTGCAGCGCCGGGGGCTGGCGGCGGGGCTGCCCGCGGGCGAGGTGGTCAAGATCACCGGCCATCTCACCTCCAGCCTGCTCAGCGAGCAGGGGATGAAGAACCGCAGCCAGTCGATGTTGTCGAGCGGGGTCTCCTCCGAGGCGATCCGGTACAAGACGTCCCTGCTGGGGTCGGAGGAGGACGCCGTCCGGATCACCGGCGAGATCACGCGGGTCGAGCCGATCGACGGAGGCGGGCGCGCGCCGGTCGAGACGATGTTCCGGGACGACCTGGGGCGACGCGAGAGCGAGGGCACGTCGCACCGGCAGGGCGCGAGCGTCGGCGTCCACGCGGGCGGCAAGATCGGGTTGCCGCTGGGCGAGCACGGGGAGGTCGTCGCGCGGGCCGTCGGCGGGGTCGGCTACGGGACGGACCACGTCACCTCCACCAACCGGGCGCACGGCAACCACACCGTCCTGACCAGGCTCGGTGACGTCACCATGTACGACGCCCGGATGCGGCTGCAGGTCGAGACCGAGACGCTCGGCGCCTTCGAGGTGGAGGTGAACGCCGAGCTGATCGTCCCGGCGCGGGACGCGTCCCGGATGGAGCAGGACGTCTTCGGGCACGATCTGCGGCCGCCGGGCGAGTTCAACGACATCCAGCGCAAGCTCGCCGACCTCCACCGGGAGATCGACGACGTGCGGGCGGAGTTCACGCTGAACGAACCGGTCGGCGAGTACCCGGCCAGGGGCGAGCACCCCAACCGCGGCTACGACCCGCACGTCCTGGAGCCGGAGACGCTCGCGGCCGGTCGCGGCACGGGGCTCGGCAGCGGCGTCCGGGTCCATGGGGAGACGCTGCTCAGCGCGGAGCTCCACCAGGCCGTCGACCGGGCGCTGCCCGACCTCCCGCCGGCGATCAGGCGGCAGATCATGCGGGACGTCGAGAGCCGCTTCGGCGTCGTGGCGCTGGAAGCCGACCTGACGCACGCCCTCCACGGCATCAGGTACGACAGGACGATCGGCGGCTACACCGTCGAGATCCTGGCCGAGGGCACGCTGGGCCGCCGGCACGAGGTCGGCGCGTCCGACCTGACGGTCAACGAACGCCGGATCACCTCGCGCACCGACACCAGCCAGCGGGAGACCTCCCGCACGGGCCGCGCGGAGGTGCGCGGGGTCGCACGCGCCGACGTGGGGGAACGGCTCAAGATCGACCCGGTGAACCTGTCACTCTCCGGCAGCGGCACGAAGTCGGAGAGCACCGGCTTCTCCTCGGGTCACACGAGGTACGACCGCACGGAGACCAGCGGCGGCTTCACGATCACGCGGGATCTGTCCTTCGACGTCAGGATGCGGATCTCGCGGGACGGCACGGAGACGCTGAACACCTCGTGGGAGGTGCGCGGCAGCAGGGCGGAGATCCTGGTGCCGGACGTGCACCTGCCGCAGCGGCCGGTGCTCGCGCAGGACGTCGCGCATCTGGGACGGGTCGAGTCGTCCGCCGAGCGGCCCGCCGACCTGTGGCGGCCCGGCGCCGACGAGTTGTCGGCCATCGTCCGGATGGGGGCCATGCCCGACCTTCCGGGCACGCTGGCCGGGGCCTACAACCGGTGGGCGGGGTTGCCGGCGGCCGCGGAGCGGCTGGACGTGCCGCCGGTGTTCGAGACCGCCACCGACGTGATCAACCTGGAGACCATGATCACGTCTCATCCCGACGGCCTGCACTACACCGTGTCGGACCGGGCGGGCACGCGGCACGACCTGCACGTCAAGGCGCACGTGGCCGAGGTGCGGCACGTCAAGTCGGAGACTGGGGTGGAGCACGAGAGCTACTCCAGCAGCAACTCCAGGGCGCTGGACGGCGAACGCGGCAGGCGCGCGGTCGGCGGCCACGCCAGGACCGGCCTGCGCGTCACCCTGAGCGACGGCGAGGCCGCGCACGGAGCCGGGGAAGCCGGCGGGACCGAGCGCAAGGTCGTGGCACGGGCGGGCGTGCACGGCGCCGCCAAGCGCAGTGCCGTGGAGAGCTCCTACCTGGGCAGCAGCGACGTGTCCCGGGTCACCTACTCCGACGGCAGCACCTCCCACTGGTACCGCGCGGACCTGGTCCTGGAGGTCACCCCCAGCAGGACCAGCGCAGGCACGGTCGAGCAGGGCCCGACCACGTACGTCCGGGTGGCGGACATCGTGGACCTCGTGCTGCCCGACGAGGTGGCCCGCCGGCACGGGCTCGACGGCCCGCAGGCCGCGGAGCCCGTCAGGCCGGCCGGGGACACGACGCGGGCCTACGCGGCGCCCGAGGCGGCGCTGAACACCGCCTACGTCCAGCACCTCGACGCGGAGGGCGTGCTGCCGCAGATCGTGGAGCTGCTGCGCCGCGACGGCCTCCTCCTCCCCGGCCAGGAGCTCACCAACCACCCGGTGGCCGAACACCTGCGCGGCAACTACGGCCAGGGCGCGCTTGGCACCAAACTGGGCGAGCTGCGCGGGAACGGCGTGTCCTCCTGGTTGTTCGTCACGGACGAGAACGGCCGGGTCACCGAACGCGTCGGCATCCGGGTCACGGCCGAGGTCGGCGACGGCGTACACGTCGGTGAGCGTCCTGACACCGGCCTGATGCTGCGCAACGAGCGCCTGAGCGGCGACCTGAGCGTGCGCGAGGCGGGCACGGACCGTGGCTCGGAGGCGATCGCGCGTTACATGGAGTCCTCGGGCGGCGAGCTCAGGGGAGGCGAGGCGGGGTTCGCGAACTCCCGCGACTCCCACACCGTGGACGGGCAGGGGACGATCGCCAAGGAGATCAACCGCTACCAGACGCGCGAGGCCCCGCAGGAGTTCAGGCATCCGGTCCGGTACGAGATCACGCTCGAACGCGTCCCGGTCCGCCCGCTTCTGGAGCCGGTGCAGAACGTGGCCCGCAACGTGCTGCTCAAGGTGGGCGAGATGACCGGCCACGACGGCGCCGGAAGGCTGTTCGACCGGCACGCCGGGGTCACCGGGACGTCCCGGGCGGTCGTGGACGGCGAGGTCGGCGTCCTGGTGCCGGGCCACCTCACCACGGAGGTGCCGCAGGGCACGCCGGTCGCGGGGCGTACGCCGGTCGTCGCCGCGGATCCGCGCTGGGCGGACGCGAGCGGGCCGAACCCCATGTCCGCCACCCTGGGCGGCGGCGTGCCGAGGGGGGACGTCAGCCAGGTCGCGTTCCCGGCCGCCTCGCTGGTCGAGGAATGGGCGCCGCTGAGCGCGGTGCCGCCGAGGCTGCGGGGCGAGGTGCCGTCCCTGGCCGACCGGCCCGACGGATTCGAGCTCTCCCGCCCGGCCGGCATGTCACTCGCCGAGGCCACCAAGGAACGGACCATGCGCGCCCACCTGGAGCAGTTGCTCGCGCACGAGTACGAGCTCCCGGGAATCGGCAGGGTGGGCATCGACGTCACCGGAGCGCGCGAGATCACCACCGCGCTGGTCAAGCAGCGTGTCTACGCCCAGACCATGAGCACGGTCGGGCACGGCCAGGAGCAGGGCCGCGGCGTGGCGGTCCGGGCGGGCGGGTCCGCCGGGGCGCAGGACGGGAGCCTCGGCTTCGGCGGCGTCGGCGGCAGCGTGAAGACGGCGGACGAGGCCGCGTCGCGGAACGCCAACATCGTCGAACGCAACTTCCTGGAGGAGCAGCACGACAACACCTACCTTGAGCTGGACGTCTCCCTGGTGTTCTACGGCAAGGACAAGCCCCTGACGGTGGACGTCGCGGCCGGCCTGCATCTCCGGCTGACCGCCGACGGACTCGCCGCCTTCGAGGCCGCACACCCCGGCGTGATCGTACGCTGACCTCTTTCTTCCGCGCGTCGGCGAACACGGAACCGCCGGAGAATGCAATTCGTTGAATTGACCGGCTAATAGCCGGAAAAGGGCGGTCACCGGCCGAGGGGAGAGTCATGCGATTGTCGGACTGGTTGCAGATAGCGTCCTTCTCAGGGGTGGTGGTCGCCCTGGTGCTCACGACTCTCCAGTTAAGACTGGTGTCCCGCCAGTCACAGGCTCTCACGCGCTCGATGCAATACGGCGACTACCGCACTCTCGTGGGCCGGCTGAACGAATTCAGGACCGTGCACCTCCGCCAGGACCCGAAATTGCTGGCCTGGGCGCTCAGCACGCGAGGTTTCCCCGGCACGAAGTCGCCCACCTGAGCTCATGCCGGACGACGTATGGCTCACCTGGCAGCGCATCATGCGGGCGGACGTGAAGATAAAGGAGTTCCAGGAGGTCTGGCCCATCGCACGGGTGTATTACGACCTCGAATTCGGCCGCTTCATGGACGAGATCATGCGCGCCGAATGCCCCTGACGAGTTCGTCAGAAGGGTGGGTGGGCGACGGATTCCAGGGTTTGGATGATTTCTTCGGCGAACAGCAGGGCGGCGGGGCCGGGGCCGTGCTTCTCGCGGCGGACGAGCGAGAGGATGTTGTTGCTGAAGGCGCGGTCGCGCACCGGGCGGAAGGCGAGGGTTCCGTTGTGGTGGTCCTCGGCCATGTCGAACCTGCTGAGAAAGGCGATGGCCTCGCCCGCGGCGGCCAGGCGTTTCATCGTCTCGATCGAGTTGGTGTGGAAGGCGGGCTCGACCTTCAGACCGGCCTCGGCGAAGGTGTCGGCGATGATGCCGTGGATCACCATCGAGCGGTCGGCGAAGATCAGCGGGTAGGCCGCGCACTGGGCCAGGGGGATGGATTCCAGGCGGGCCAGCGGGTGGGCCGGGGCGATGACCGCGCCGAGCCGGGTGTCCATCTGCCAGCACAGTTCGAGCTGCGGCGAGGACGGAACGTTGAACCCGAGGCCCAGGTCGGCCTCGCTGTCGGCCACCGCGCGGAGGATCTCGTGGGTGGACAGGGCGCGGATGGAGATGCGCACCTCGGGGTGGCGGGCGTGGAAGTTCACGGTGGCGGTGGAGACGATACTGCTGGCCAGGCCGGTCATCGTGGCGATCACCACCTCGCCGCTCGGCAGTGACTGCAGGTCGCGGATCTCGGTCACGGCCTCGCGGTACTCCTGAAGCGTCCGGCGCACGTGGGCGAGGAGGACCTCGCCCGCCGGGGTGGGCCGCATGCCGCGCGGCAGGCGTTCGAACAGGGGCTCGCCGAGCTCTTCCTCAAGGAGCAGGATCTGCCGGTTGATGGCCGACGGGGCGACGTGGAGCCGCGCTCCGGCGGCCCGGATGGAGCCGTACCGGGCCACCTCGTCGATGTAGTGCAGCACGCGTGAGTGGAGCATCGAGCCTCCCTGGGCTGGACCGTGCGCAAAAAGAGTACAGTCCGTGCGAAAACGGCTGCTTGTCAGCAACGGTGCCGTGCCATTTCATAGCCACAGCGCGTACGAGCGACACGGCCACGGCGGCCCTCTGATGAAACTCCGCGACCGGCCGCCGGCATCCCGGAGCCGCGTCCTCGGGTCTCGTTCCGCGAGCGGAATCCAACAGCCGAGCAATGAAGCGAGGAAATCATGCTCCAACAGGAGAAGACGGGCCAGGCCGGTGGGACGGACCGGGTCTCGGTCCACTACGACCACGTGCGGGCGGTCTTCGACATCCTGAGCGGGGAGAGGGAGGCGGACCTGCTGCTGCGCAACCTCAGCGTGCTGGACGTGCACAGCGAGAGCGTCTTCCAGGGCTCGATCCTCGTCTACGACGGGCGGATCATCGCGCTGAACCCGGACGAGTCGATCGTGCGGGTCCGCGAGGTGTTCGACGGCCAGGGCCTCTACGCGATCCCGGGGCTGATCGACGCGCACCTGCACTTCGACGCCCAGCTGGCCCACCCGGCGGCGTTCGGGGAGGCGATCGTGCCGAGCGGCACGACCACCATCTTCGCCGAGACCCTGGACTTCGCCAGCGCGGCCGGTGAAGAGGCCGTCGAGGCCGCCGCGGCGTTGTTCAAGGACTACGAGAAGCTGCCCTACCGGATCTACGCCTTCGCGCCGGGCAAGAAGACGTCGGTCGAGGTCACCGACGCCATGCTGAAGATGGACCCGGTGATCGGGCTGGGCGAGCTGGCACACCTGTCCTACATGACCGGCAACGAGGACGACTTCCGCAAGTCCGCCCTGGGCCGCGCCAACGGCGGCTTCGTCAACAGCCACTGGGGTGTGACGGCGCTGCCCGACATGTTGCTGAACTACATGCCCGCGATCGGCGCGCACAACAACCACGATGTCTGGAACGAGGACGACATCGAGAAGAGCATCCGGTACGGCTTCCAGACCCAGATCAAGTTCGGCGTCGGCAGCCCCGAGGTGATCAAGACGATGCTGCGTGCCATCGTCAAGCGCCGCTGGCCGGCCGAGAACTTCCAGATGTGCGCCGACAACATCTCGGTCGACCGGGTGCTGACCAAGGGGCACATCGACTGGGTGATCTCCCTGGCCGTCGAGATGGGCCTCAACCCGATCCAGGCGATCAAGATGGGCACGCTGTACTCCGCGCGCTCCTTCGGCATGGACCACGACTTCGGCTCCCTCGCCCCGGGGCGCTTCGCCGACATCGTGCTGACCGACAGCCTGTCGAAGATCAACCCGCGGTACGTGTTCAAGGGCGGCGAGCTGGTCGCCAAGGACCGTAAGCTCCTCAAGCCCGTCGATCTGGACTATTCGGTCATGGTGCAGGAGCCCCGGCCCGGCCTCGCCGACCTGGCTCCCGAACAGCTCGACCTCACGCCGATCGAGATCTCCGACGACGGGACCCGCGCGAAGGTCCTGCTCTTCGACGTCTACGGACGCGGCCACCTGAAGTTCGCCCAGGAGGTCTGGGTGCCGTTCGCGGACGGCGCCGTCGTGCCCGAGGTGGACGGCGTCACGCTGAACCGCATCTCCGTCGTCCAGCGTTACGCGGACGGCGCCCGGCACGTCGTCAACGGGCTGTTCAAGGGGGTCTCGATCGACCGGGGCGCCGTGTCGACGTTCTGGCCCGCGCCCTTCGCCTACTTCGTGGTGGTCGGCAGCGACAGCGCCGAGATGTGCGACAACCTCCGGCAGCTCGACGCCTTCGTCGGCGGCTGCCTCGTGACCGAGGACGGCCGGGCGCAGGCCGCGCTGCCGCTCGACATCTACGGCGTGATGGCCGACATGAGCCTGGCCGAGCTGGTGGACGCGACCCGGTCGATCGACGCCGCCCTGGAGAAGCTGGGCAACCACAACGAGGGCGAGCCGGTCGTCAACAAGCTGCTGACCCTGTTCATCTCACTCGACCGCTTCGGGTTCATGGTCTGAGCCGTGCTCTGAGAAGCGGACACCCCGTCATCCGGCAGGCTCCGGCCGGAACAGCCAACAGTCAAGGAGGCAACTGTGCTACAGCATGAAAAAGAGGCCGGAGTCGTCGACACCGGAAGTCTGGTGCGGCGTTGGATCACCTACGGCGCCGGCATCTACCTGCTGACCCTGGGGGTCAGCCTGGCCATCAGGGCGGGGATCGGCATCTCGCCGCAGAGCAGCCTCACCCGGACGATGACCCTGGTCTTTCCCTCGATCAGCCAGGGGACGTTCAACTTCGCCCTTGAGCTGCTGATGTTGCTGCTGACCTATCTCGTCCTGCCGAAGGACTTCAAGCTCAGGAACTTCCTGGCGTTGATCCCGGCCCTGGTGCTGGCCACGTTCCTCGATCTGAACCTGATGCTGACGAGCTGGATCGCGCTGGACGCCTACGCCGCCAAGTTCGCCCTCCTGGTGGTCGCGGACGCGACGCTGGCGTTCGGCCTGTTCCTGATGATCCGGGCCAACCTGGTGCTCATGCCGGTCGACATGTTCGTCAACACGGTCTTCAAGCGGACCGGCTTCAAATGGGGCAACCTGAAGACCGGCTTCGACTGCACGCTGCTGGTGGTCTCCGCGGCGATCGGGCTGATCTTCCTGGGCGGCCCGCAGTTCATCCGCGAGGGGACCATCATCAACGGCATCCTCGTCGGGCAGTACATCAAGCTCTATTTCTTCCTGTTCAAGAAGTTCTCGCGGTCCTGAGCCCCCGGCGTCCGTCACCGGAGAGCCTCCAGGACCGGACGCCGGCGGGCGTCCGGGACCCCTGCGGCGTCCATCGCGCGGCGCAGCAGGCCGGCGTCGAAGCCGTGGGCGCGCAGGTGGCCGACGAGCGGACCGTACCGGCCTGCCGCTCGACGGTGTCGGTAGGGGACGGCGGCGCCCGCGGCGTCGAGGGTCATGGCCAGCTCCGTGGTGACGTCCGCCCGGTTCAGTGATCTCTTTCCGTGGCCCATGCCGCGCAACGTAGCAAGACCGCGCCCGGCGTCGTCAGAGACGGCGCCGGGCGTCTGTTCTGTCGGGTCTCATAACGTTTTCTCGGCTACTGACCAAGAAGGGGTGTAATCGACGAAGGGAGCACGGCCGGTGCGTCGCAAACAGCCGGATATAGCTACAGATCCGGACGCTTTCGAAGCCTTCTACCGGCGCCACGTCGATGCGGTCACCTCGTTCCTCGCCCGCCGGGTCGATGATCCCCACACCGCCGCCGACCTGGTGGCGGAGGTGTTCATGGCGGTGCTCGACTCCGCCCACACCTACCAGCCGGGACGCGGCAGCGAGATCGCCTGGCTGTACGGCGTCGCCCGCAACACGCTCTCGGCCGAGCGGCGGCGGGCGTACAAGGAGCTGAGGCTGGCCGATCGCGTCGGCGGACGACGGCATCTCGACTCCGACGACGTGGCCGAGCTGGTGTCGCGGTTAGACGCCGAGAACCTGGCCAGACGGGCCTTCCGGGCCATGGCCGGACTGCCCGACGGTGACCGCGCGATGCTCGAACTGGTCGTCATCGACCAGCTCAGCATCAGCGAGGCGGCCACCGCCCTGGGCATCCGGCAGGGAGCCGCCCGGGCCAGGTTGCACCGCGCCCGCCACGCGCTCAGGGACGTGCCGGAGATGGCTCCCTTCGTCATGGAAGGAATCCGATGAACTTCAAGGAGCACGTACTGATGGAACTGAAGGCCGAGATCGAGGCCCGCAACGGGGCCCGGCGCCGGCGCACCAGGCGGCGCCTGCTCACCGGCGCGGCGGTGGCCGCCGTCGCGGCCGCCGCGGCGGTCGTGACGCCGTTCCTCAACGGTTCGGACGCCCCCGCCTACGCGGTCAGCAAGAACACCGACGGCACGATCACGCTGCGGATCAACGAGTTCCGCGACCCCGCCCAGGTGGAGAAGGACCTGAAGGCGCTCGGCGTGCCCTCCGACGTCTCCTACCTCAAGCCCGGCACCCGCTGCGCCCCCGACCGCGCCCCCGCCGACGCCGGCCCGTCCTTCACCAAGGAAGAGCTCCAGAGCAAGGACCCCGCGGTCCGCAAGAGGATCAGGGAGGCGATCGAGAACAGCCCCAACGCGAAGACGTTCCGGATGGGCGACGGCCAGGTACGGATCGACCCCAAGCTCATCAAGACGGGGCAGACCGCCGTCCTGGAGTTCACCGAGAACGCCGACCAGACCTCCGGCCCCGAGAAGCCGCGGGCGCTGTGGCAGTTCAGCGGCTTCCTGGTCGACGGGCCGGCCAAGCCCTGCAAGGTGATCGACGACCCGTCCTGGGACCAGATGCCCGACCCGAAGAAGCACCCGGAGGCGTACCCGCCGCCCGGCATGTGAGCGACCCGCCCGCAGGACGGCCCGCGCCCGATCGGAGGCCGGGCCGCCTCAGCGGCCGGGAAGGCTGATCGTCACGGACAGGCCGCCGCCCTCGCGCGGGCGCGCGGTCACCTCACCGCCGTGGGCCTGGACGACTGCGCGGACGATCGACAGTCCGAGCCCCGAGCCGTTCGCCGAGTCCACCCGGTCGGCGTTGAGCCGGCGGAACGGCTCGAACAGGCTGCCCACCTCGTACGCCGGCACGGGTTGCCCGGTGTTGGCCACCCTGACGACGACCTCGCCCGCCGGCGTCTCCTCCGTGCTGATCCAGACCTGCCCGTCCTGCGGGAGGTTGTACTTGATGGCGTTGTCCACCAGGTTCCCCACGGCGTGTTCCAGGAGGACGGGGTCGCCCGCCATGGTCGTGCCGCCGAGGCGGGAGACGACGGTCACGCCGCGCTGGTCGGCGACGGAGGTCAGCTGTTCCACCGCCGTCAGCGCCACGTCGTCGATGTCCACCGGCTTGCGGCGCGCCAGCTCCCGTTCGCTCCTGGCCAGGAGCAGCAGCCCTTCGATGAGCTTCTCGTTGCGCGCGTTGACCTCCAGCAGGGTGCGGGCGAGGGCCTTGAGGTCGGGTGAGGCCGCCGGGTCGGAGAGCGCGATCTCCAGGACCGTGCGGTTGATGGTCAGGGGCGTGCGGAGCTGGTGGGAGGCGTTGGCGACGAAGCGGCGCTGGGAGTTGAAGGCGCTGTTGAGCCGGGTCAGCATCGAGTCGAACGTGTCGGCCAGCTCCTTGAGCTCGTCGTCCGGGCCCTGCAGGTCGATGCGCTGGTGGGCCAGCGTGCTCTCCGACAGCTTGCGGGCCGTCGCGGTCATCTTGGCGACGGGCCGCAACGCCCGGTCGGCGACCAGGTAGCCGAACACGAGCGCGAACAGGCCGACGCCCAGCAGGATCAGCACGGACTGCTGGACCATGCGACTGAGGATCTGCTCGTCCAGCTTGACGGCCTGGATCTCGATCTGGTGCCGCCAGACCGTCACCAGCTCGTCGGGGGTGCCCGGCGGCACGTCCAGGGAGAACTCGACGCCGTCGAGCACCGCGCGCAGCAGCAGGTAGGCGACGGTGAGCAGGAGCGTGCCGCCGACGAACAGCATGGATCCGTACGTGAGCGTCAGCCGGGCGCGGATGCCCAGCTTCCCGAACAGCGCCGCGGCCCTGCCGGGCGGAGCGTGGCCACCGGGGGCCCGGCCGGCATGGGACGGTAATCGCACGCTGTCTCCTTCCGCTGGAGACCTCATTCTGGGCGCCGACCCGGTAAGCGCACGGTAAGGGCAGCTCGTGGACGGGCTCGTGTGCCTGCGGCGGCGGTCAGGACTCCCAGTCGAGGGTGCGGCTCACCGCGCGTTTCCAGCCCTCGTACCCCTTCTCGCGCTGCTCGTCGCTCCACTCCGGGTTCCAGCGCCGGTCCTCGGCCCAGTTGGCGCGCAGTTCGTCGGTGTCCTTCCAGTAGCCGACGGCCAGCCCGGCGGCGTACGCGGCGCCCAGCGCGGTCGTCTCGGCCACCACGGGACGGCTGACCGGCACGCCCAGGATGTCGGACTGGAGCTGCATGCACAGGTTGTTCGCGGTGACGCCGCCGTCGACCTTGAGCACGTCCAGCACCACGCCGGAGTCCTGCTGCATGGCCTCCACGACGTCCCGGCTCTGGTAGCAGATGGCCTCCAGCGT
The DNA here is from genome assembly GCF_040675255.1 of Nonomuraea sp. NPDC049624. Taxonomy (NCBI): domain Bacteria; kingdom Bacillati; phylum Actinomycetota; class Actinomycetes; order Streptosporangiales; family Streptosporangiaceae; genus Nonomuraea; species Nonomuraea sp. NPDC049624. The sequence goes on from NZ_JBFAOR010000012.1 coordinate 136,574, forward strand.
GGCGCGGGCCAGGTGGGCGTCCCTGTTGTAGCGGGACAGGCCGACGATCGCGCCGCGCGCGTCGGGCCGCCAGTACGGCGCGAACAACCCCGAGAACGCCGGCACGAAGTAGATGCCGCCGTTGTCGCTCACCTGCCGGGCCAGGTCCTCGCTCTGCGCGGAGGTCCGGATGATGTGCAACTGGTCCCGCAGCCACTGCACCGCCGACCCGGTCACCGCGATCGAGCCCTCCAGCGCGAAGACGGCCGGCTGGCCGGCGAACTTGTAGGCGACGGTGGTGAGCAGGCCGCGCTCGGAGCGTACGAGGTCGGTGCCGGTGTTGAGGAGCATGAAGTTGCCGGTGCCGTAGGTGTTCTTGGCCTCGCCCGGCGCGAAGCACACCTGGCCGACGGTGGCCGCCTGCTGGTCGCCGAGGATGCCGGTGATCGGCACCTCGCCGGCGAACGCGCCGTACCTGCTGGTCGTGCCGTAGGAGGCGGGCTCGGAGGACGGGCGGATCTCCGGCAGCATCTCGCGCGGGATGTCGAAGAAGGACAGCAGCTCGTCGTCCCACTCCAGCGTCTCCAGGTCCATCAGCATGGTCCGGCTGGCGTTGGTCACGTCGGTGACGTGCACGCCGCCGCGGACGCCGCCGGTGAGGTTCCACAGGGTCCAGGTGTCGGTGTTGCCGAAGACCGCCTCGCCCCGCCCGGCCGCCTGGCGCACGCCCTCGACGTTCTCCAGGATCCACTGGATCTTGCCGCCGGAGAAGTAGGCGTCCGGCCGCAGGCCCGTCTTCCTGCGGATGACCTCGCCGCGGCCGTCCCGTTCGAGCTGCGCGGCGATCCTGGCGCTGCGGGTGTCCTGCCAGACGATGGCGTTGCAGTACGGGCGTCCGGTGCGCGGGTTCCACACGACCGTGGTCTCGCGCTGGTTGGTGATGCCCACGGCGGCCAGGTCGGTGTCGTGCAGCCCGGTGCGCTGGAGCGCGGTCTCGATCACCGCGGAGGTCCTGGTCGAGATCTCGATCGGGTTGTGCTCCACCCAGCCCGCCCTGGGCAGGATCTGCTCGTGCTCGAGCTGGAACTTGCACACCTCCAGGCCGCTGTGATTGAAGATCATGAACCTGGTGCTGGTGGTGCCCTGGTCGACGGCCCCCACGAAATCGGGCATGGTCGTTCTCCTCCGTTCGGGTCAGACGCGGCCCGCGTCCTCGATGTCGGGCTCGGGCTCGGGGAGGAACCGGGCGATCATGAGCTGGTAGAGCCCGGCGCCGGCCAGGCCGCCGAGCAGGGGGGCGACGATGGGCACCCAGAAGTACAGGCCGCCGTACTGGTCGCGCCAGGCGCCGGAGTAGCCGGTGAGGAAGCTGGCCAGGCGAGGCCCGAAGTCGCGCGCCGGGTTGATCGCGTAGCCGGCGTCGGCGCCCCACGCCATGCCGATGCCGACGATGAGCAGGCCGATGACCACCGGACCGAGGTTGGCGCCGGGCGCGAGGTTGTGCGAGTCGGACAGGGCGTACAGGACGAACATCAGGATGGCGGTGCCGATGATCTGGTCGCGGAACCCGCCCCAGGCGCCCACCGGGAGCGTGCCGTTGCCGGGCAGGGTGGAGAAGACGGTCTGGGTCTTCAGCGTGTGCCCGGGGTCCACCTGGTTCAGCACCTCGGTGTAGTTCCAGCGCACCAGCAGCGCCCCGACGAACGCCCCCGCGGTCTGCGCCAGCGCGTACGGCAGCACCTTGGCCCACGGGAACCCGCGGAAGGCCGCGAACGCGAGCGTGACGGCCGGGTTGAGATGGGCGCCGGTGATGCGGCCGGCGACGTAGACGCCGAGCGCGACGCCGATCCCCCACGCCCAGGCGATGCTGTCGTGATCGCCGATGCCGGCCGCGACCACCTGGGCGACGACGCCCACCCCGAACAGGATGAGCACCATCGTGCCGGCGAACTCGGCGATGAGCTCACCGGCCAGTTCCAGGCGTTTGACACGTTCGACCACCGCTGTCCCCGCTTTCGTGGTGTCGGTGTTGTGTGCCATTCCCTGATCGGGGAAACGTATACGGATCGTGAGCGTTTGAGCACAAAGTGTTGTTCGGGGGATCCATGAACATGACCGGGGCGATGGACGCCAGGAACCGGCAGGCAGCCATCGACCGGCTGGCGGAGCAGTCCTTCGACGTGCTGGTGATCGGCGGCGGCGTGACCGGCGCGGGCGCCGCGCTGGACGCCGCCTCCCGCGGGCTGCGGGTCGCGCTGGTGGAGAGCCGCGACCTGGCCGCCGGCACGTCGAGCAGGTCGAGCAAGCTCATCCACGGCGGGCTGCGCTACCTGGAGCAGTTCGACTTCAAGCTGGTCCGCGAGGCGCTGAAGGAGCGCGACCTGCTGGTCTCACGGCTGGCCCCGCACCTGGTCAAGCCGGTCACCTTCCTGTATCCGCTGCAGCACGGGCTCATCGAGCGGCCGTACGTGGGGGCCGGGCTCACCTTGTACGACACGCTGGAGGGCATGCGCCGGCCGATGCCCCGGCACCGGTACCTGTCGGTCAAGGAGTCGCGCCGGATGGCGCCCGGCCTCCGTGCGGACGCGGTGTCGGGCAGCATGATCTACTTCGACGCCCAGGTGGACGACGCACGTTTCACCCTCACCCTGGCCAGGACGGCCGCCGCGCACGGCGCCGTGGTCGCCACCCGGACGCGGGTCGTCGAGATGCTGCGCGACCAGGGCAGCGAGCGCGTCGTCGGCGCCCGCGTGCACGACGAGGAGACCGGCCGCGACCTCGACGTCAGGGCCGACGCCGTGGTGGTGTGCGCGGGCGTGTGGACCGACCCGATCAACGGGCTGCCCGGCTCGGCGCCGGCCGGTTTCAAGGTCAGGATGTCGAAGGGCGTGCACGTCATGGTGCCGGGCGAGGCCATCGCGTCGTCCACCGGCATGATCATCCCGACCGAGAAGAGCGTGCTGTTCATCATCCCCTGGACGCGGCGGCGGTGGATCGTCGGCACCACCGACACCGAGTACGACGGCGACCGCGAGGAGCCGGCCGCCACCGGCGAGGACATCGACTACATCCTCGACCACGCCAACGCCGTGCTGGCCCGGCCGCTGACCCGCGACGACGTGGTGGGCGTCTACGTCGGCCTGCGCCCGCTGGTGGCCGCCGACGAGAGCTCGGCGACCACGAAGCTGTCGCGCGAGCACGTCGTGGACGTGCCGGCGCCGGGCCTGGCCACGATCGCCGGGGGCAAGTTCACCACGTACCGGATCATGGCCAAGGACGTGGTCGACGCGGCGCTGGAGGGCTTCGACGTGCCGGAGTCGGTGACCGACCGACTGCCGCTGATCGGCGCGGACGGGCTGCCGGCGGTGCGCGCGTCCGTACGGCGGCTGGCCGAGGACCACGACGTGGACGCCGACGTCGTGGAGCACCTCGTCCAGCGCTACGGCACGCTCGCGATGGAGGTGCTCGGCCTGGTCGACGACGACCGCTCGCTCGGCGAGCCGCTGGTCGAGGGGTGCCCGTGGATCAGGGCCGAGGTCGTGTACGCCGTCACGCACGAGGGCGCGCTGCACGCCGAGGACGTCCTGTCGCGCCGGACCCGGATGCTCATCGAGGCGATCCCCGCCGCGCTCGACGCGGCCCCGGTGGTGGCGCGGCTGATGGCGGGGCTGCTCGGCTGGGACGAGGCCCAGGTGGAGGCCGAGGTGGCGCGCTGCCGCGCCCTGGTCGAGGCCGAGCGCAAGGCCCTGGCCGAGGCCACGGCCCCGCGCCGGGAGCCCGCCGCCGCGTCCTAGCGACGGCGGGTCGCCGGTCGGCCGAGGGTCAGTGGCTGACGAGGGTCAGTGGCTGACGAGGGTCAGTGGCTGACGAGGGTCAGTGGCTGACGAGGGTCAGCGACGGTTCCGGGCCGACCGTCAGGCGGGCCCGGCCGCCGACCGGGAAGGTGGCCAGCGGGTTGGTGTGCCCGACGTCGACGTTGGCCAGGACGGGAACGTCCCGCAGCCCCGGCTGCGTCTCGACGATCTGCTCAAGCAGGGCCCGGGTCATCCGGCTGGCCTGCTGGAACCGCCCGATCACCAGGCCGCGGACGGTCTCGGCGCCCGGGAGCTGGAGCAGCGAGGTGAGGTTGCGGGCGAAGATCGCCGGGTGGGACTCCAGGTCGTCCTCCACGATCAGCAGCGCGCCGTCGAGCGACGGCATGTACGGCGTGCCCTGCAGCAGGTTCAGGGTGCACAGGTTGCCGCCGACGACGCGCCCCTCGGCGGCGCCCGGCCGCAGCGGCCACCAGCCCTCGTTGGGCATCGGCTCGCGCCCGTCCTGGTCGAGGAACCACAGGTCGTCGGTCCAGTACTTCGACGCCCCCAGCTCGACCGGCGCGTCACCGAACAGGACGGCGGCGAACCACTCCAGGGTCTGCTCGAAGTGGTCGCGCATCCCGAACGTCGACCAGTGGGGCCCTGAGTACGTGACCAGCCCGGCGCGGGCGAGGACGGCGTTCTGCAGGGCGGTGATGTCGGAGTAGCCGCACAGGATCTTGGGGTTGGCCCGGATCAGCTCCCAGTCCAGGTACGGCAGGAGCTCGTTGCAGTTGTAGCCGCCGATGACCGTCAGGATCGCCGCCACCGACGGGTCGGCGAAGGCGTCGTGCAGGTCGGCGACGCGGGAGGCGACGCTGCTGGAGTCGAAGGCGTCCCGCTCGTCGACGTGGCGGCCGTAGGTGAGCGTCAGGCCGAGCTCGGCGAAGCGGGCGTCGATGATCGCGGTGTGGTCGTGCTCCATGACCATGGCCCGCGAGCAGGCCGGCGCGACGACGCGGACGACGTCGCCCGCTCTGAGTTTGGGGGGATGGATGACGTCCATCTAGCGAAGCATAGGCGAGTCGCTCTCCTCGCCGGTGACCAGCGCTCCAGCCGAGCCATCCACGGCAAGAATGCGGACGTTGCTCAATAATTCAGGCAACAGTGTGTGGTTTTGTTATGGACGGCCGATAAACGCGCGGCCACAATTCCGTCGGCAGGGCGATTGATGGAGTTGCAAACCAATGTCAATCGAGCCGTCGAGCTGGCGAATGTAGCCGGAATGTAGCCATGCGAGCGCCGGTAGCACAGGAGCCTGAGCCGTACAAGAGGTTGCTCGCCGTTCAATGGCGTGAATAACTGTCGCTCAATACCCGGCGCAGAGCCGGGGAGACAACTCACAAGCTGCACGGACGGGTGCCGCGACCAACGATCCCCGCCCGTGGAGCACCATTCGATGCAGAGGGAGCCTACCTACAATGTCGTTGAAACGCACGCTTTCGACAGCCGCGCTGATCGCACCGCTCGCGACGCTGGGCACGGCGCCGGCCTTCGCCGACGACCCCCGGCCCGTCCCCGGCAACCCGGACGTGGTCGTCGGCTACGACAACGACACGGAGATCTTCCGTGCCAGGGCCGCCACTTCGTCGCCGGCGATGGCCTGCCGTCCCGGTGACGTCAGCTATCGGGTCTCCACGTACAGCAACAGCCACAAGGCGGTCGGCCCGACGCAGTCGAACCACAACGGCACCTCCCGCACCGCGACGTCGACCTTCACCGCCACCGTTTCCGGTACGGTCTCGGTCGCCTGGAACGTGTCCGGCAGCCTGAAGGTCGACCGGCTCATCGCGGGCGCCGAAGTGGCCACAGGGGTGAATCTGTCCGCCAGTCTCACGGCTTCGTTAGGCAACAGCATCTCGATCCCCACTCCCGCCCGCAAAACCACCACCGCCACGTACGGCGTCTGGCGCAAGAAGACCAACGGCGTCTATCACGTGTGCCCCCAAAAGCCGAAAAACGTGACCGCCTGGACTCCATGGCGCGTCGGCTGGTACGTCAAACAAAGGTGAATTCGACATGACGATCCGACAGGTAGCGTCCTTTCTCAGCTTTTGCTGCCTCCTTTCTCTGGCGGCGGCCTGCACGGCCGCGCCTCCGACCGGTACGGCGGCTGAGCGGCGGGACGCCACCCCGTCGGCCTCCCCCGCCGAGAGCCCGGCGAGCACGCCGCCGGCCCGGCCCGCGGCCCTGCGGCTGCCGGGCGTGGAGGCCGGCACCACCACCGTGCTCAAGGCGGGGCCGAGGAAGGGCAGCATGGTCGTGGGCGACGTGCCGCCCGGCAAGGACGAGCTGTGGGTGTTGTTCCGGTGCCGGGGCGAGGGCAAGGCGGAGATCATCCTGGAGCCGGGCGTCAACATGCCCTTCACCTGCCTCGACGACCTGATCAGCCCCGTCATGAACCGTCTCGACCTGGGCCGCAGGAAGACCCTGACGGTACGGGTCCAGGCCCCGGACTCGGTCGAGTGGGCCTTGCGCGTCACTCGCTGAGCACGCGCGGCGGCGCGCCGGGCGAGGCTCCGGGGCCGGGTCCGTCCCGGCGCCTAGGGTGTTTGCCATGGTCAAGTGGCTTGTACTCCTGCTGGCTTGCTCGCTGACCGGATGCGCCGGTCCCGTCGGGACGGCCGGGCGCACGTCGCCGTCCGCGCCCGCGCCGCCCGGCTCCGCCGCGTCCGAATCCCCGCCGGACGGGTCAGCGCTGGACGGATCAGCGCCGGACGGATCAGCGCCGGGCGGGTCGTCTCCCGGTGCCGCCGCGGGCGAGGGCGGGCGGGAGGTCGGCGGGTGCGCGGACGCCCGGTGCGAGGTCACCCTCCGGGCGGGCGACGTCCTGAAGTTCGGGCAGCGTCACGGGGTCTCCCGGTTCGCCGTCGCGAGCGTCCAGGGCGACAAGGTGACGTGGGAGGCGGACTTCACCGGGGCCGGGGACATGAGCTCCCAGGGCGAGCAGGGCGGCGCGTCCACCTGCAAGTTCGACGAGGGCGGGGGCTGCTCGGGCTACATCCGGGGCGTCACCACGCTCACCCTGAACGACGTCGTCCTGCGCTTCCTCTCCTTCGACCGCGGCCGCGCCGTCGTACGGGTGACACCGAAGCGATGACCGCCGGCCGGAGGGTCGTGCCGGCATGAGCGCGCAGCCCAGCAGCCGGACCAGCGTGATCGTCACGATGGTGGTCGTGGGGGCGCAGGCCGTCGTCCTCGGGGTCCTGGCGGCGGTCACCGGCTCGGCCATCCTGTACGCCGAGGCCATGTTCAGCGTGGCCGACTTCGGGGTGGAGGTGTTCCTGCTCATCGGACTGGCGCGGGTGGCGCGTCCGGCCGACGAGCGCCACCCGCTCGGCTACGGGCAGGAGATCTTCTTCTGGTCGCTGTTCGCCGCCGTGGGGCTGTTCGTGGGCGGGGGCGTCGCCTCGATCGTGGAGGGCCTGGGCGAGCCGTCGGCCTCGGGCGGTTCGTACGCGCTGGGCTACCTGGTGATCGTGCTGATCACGGTCAGCGACGGGTGGGCCCTGGTCGTCTCGGTACGGGCGCTCGGCGCGCGCGCGACGGTGACCGGCCGGTCGTTGTGGGCGGAGCTGCTGGCCGGCAGCGACCCGGCGGCCAAGACCGTGACCCTGGCCAACGCGGCGGCCGTGGTCAGCGGCCCGATCGCGGTGGCCGGCCTCGCGCTGCACCAGGCGACCGGGAACGAGGTCTTCGACTCGCTGGGCAGCGTGCTGATCGGGGTCCTGCTGGTCGCGGTCTCGGGCCTGCTGCTGCGGCTGAACCAGAACCTCATCGCCGCGCCCAGCGTGGACGCCGCCGACCTGGCCCGCATCCGCCGCGCGATCGTCGAGGTGCCGGACGTCACGGGGGTGCGCGAGGTGATCGCGGTGATCGTCGGGCCCCACCAGGTCATGGTGGCCGCCCGGGTGACCCTCGCCTCGGCCACCGACCTTCCCCGGGCCGAGCGGGCCATGGCCGCGGTCGAGGACCGGCTGCGGCGGCGTCCGGAGATCCGCGAGGTCTACGTCACGCCGGTCGCCCCCGAATGAGCCCGCGCCCGGTCGAGCCGCGGCGACGGCACACGGGGACGCGGGCGCGGGCCCGAGCCCGGGTCCTGGAGGAGGGCTCTGATCTCCTGGCTGATCGTGTTCATGGCGGCGCTCAGGTCGTGCAGGAGCCGGTCGGCCGCGGCCGGGTCGGTGCGGTGGCCGGTGGCGGCGGCGTCGACCGTCCCGGCCAGGTCGCGCAGGGCCCGGCCGAGCCCTTCGCGCAGGTCGTGGTGGAGGCGGCGACGTTCCTCCTCGCGGATGGCGTGCACGCGTTCCCGGGCCCGGCGCAGGTCCGCGGTGACGGCCAGGCTGTGGGCGGCGTCGGCGACGTACGGGGTGATCGCGGCGACCGCCCGCGGGTCGGCGGACGGGGTGATCAGCAGGCGGCCCACCGCGCGTCCGTGCCACACCAGCGGCACGTCGGAGGCCATCGGCCCGGGCTCGCCGGCCGCGATCCGGACGCCGGCCAGCTCCACGGCCACCCCGGCGGCCGGCAACCCGTCCCGTACCAGCTCGACCACGGCGGCCAGCGCGGCCTGCGGCCCGGTGGAGGCGACGGCCCGCCGCAGCCGCCGGACCAGCAACGCCCCCGCCCAGCCACGCACACCGGGCACCCGCACCAACAACGCCCGCACCCGGCCACGCACACCGGGCACCCGCACCAACAACGCCCGCACCCGGCCACGCACACCACGCACCCGCACGAGCAGCGCACGCTCCCGGCCCCCGATGCCAGGCATCCGCACGAGCGGAGGCCGCGAGGCGAGCGGGGTCACGGGAGTTGCCGGGTGGCGGCCAGGACCGCGATCGCGACCAGGACGGCGCCGACGCCGAGCCAGGGCCCGCGCCGAGCAGCGTCGCGGGTCATCGCCAGCGCCCCCGCCCCCAGGCTCAGCGCCAGCAGGTAGAGGGCGTGCCAGGCGGGCGAGCCGGACACGAACCCCACGGCCTCCAGGTACGGCGGCGGCCCCCACCGCGCGAACTCGACGTAGAAGCCCAGCATGGTCAGCGTCGAGTGCAGCGGCTCCACGACCCCGTTGGCGGCGATCAGCGCCAGCATCACCAGCACGGACGCCCCCGGCCACGGCAGCCACCGGGCCACCGCGACCCCCAGCGTGCCGGCCCCGAGCACGCACAACGGCCCGGCGCCGATCTCGTGGACGCTCGGGAAACGCTCCAGCTCGACGCCGGCGACCGCGTAGACCGTCACCATGACGGCCTGCATCGCGCAGGCCAGCAGGAACGGCCCCAGCGCGGCCAGGCAGGAGGCCGCGGTGCGCAGCTCGCGCCCGGCGGGGACGGCGGCCAGCAGCTCGTCGGTGCCCGCGCGCCTGGTCGCCGAGGCCGTGAGCGTCGCGGCGAAGAACACCGGCACGCCGAGCGGGAGGACGAGGTCGCTGGTGAGCGCGCTGTAGGCGGGCCTGGGCGCCCATTCCGTGGCGGCCAGGCCGATCAGGTGCAGGACCAGGCCCGTGATCGCGAGCGGGTGCAGCATCAGCCGCCGGGTCTCGGCCAGCGCGAGCGCGGGCAGCAGGTGCGCGAGGCCCCCGCCGTTCTCCAGCTCGTCCGATTCGCCCGGCGCGACAGGGCTCACGTGGCGCATCATGCCGTCGCCTCCGCGGTCGCGCCGGTCTCCGGGGTCGCGCCGGTGAGGAGCAGCAGGTAGCCGTCCTCCAGGGTGGGGTCGGCGGGGCGAGCGTCGATGGGGACGGGGCCGAGGCCGCGGTACAGGCCGTCGCCGGTCCGCCGGGAGCGGCCGCCCGCCTTCTCCGCCGACACCCAGACCTGCCCCTCGGCCAGCGCCCGGAGCTCGGCGGGGGCGCCGGTGAACACGCACCGGCCGCCCTTGAGCACGATCACCCGGTCGCAGAGGGCGGCGACGTCCTCCGTCTGGTGGGTGGACAGCACGACCGCGCGGTGCTGGCCGAGGCGCGCGACCAGCTCGCCGAACCGCAGCCGCTGCTCCGGGTCGAGACCGGCGGCGGGCTCGTCCAGGAGGATCAGCTCGGGCTCGCCGAGCAGGGCCTGGGCGATGCCGAGGCGCCGCCGCATGCCGCCCGACAGCGTACGGACGCGCCTGCCGCTCACGGACGTGAGCCCGACCTCCTCGATCACCCGGCGCACCTCGTCGTGCCTGGACCGGCGGTGTGTCATCTCCTTCAGGACCGCCACGTAGTCGACGAACTCGAACGCGGTGAGTCCGCGCTGGAAGCCCAGCTCCTGCGGCAGGTAGCCGAGCCGCCGCCGGATCTCCAGCCGGCCCGCGCCCGGGTCGCGGCCGAGCAGCCGCAGCTCGCCGCCGTCCGGCGCGAGGACGGTCGCGAGGACCCGGACGAGGGTGCTCTTGCCCGCGCCGTTCGGGCCGAGCAGGCCGGTGACGCCCTTGCCGACGGTGAGGGTGAGCCCGTCCAGGGCCCGGTGGCGGCCGTAGGTCTTCACCAGGCCGACTGCCTCGATCATGAGAACTCCCTGCGGCGGACGGCGAGCAGCACGACGGACACCACGATGACGGCCAGGTAGCCGGCCTGCCCGGCGGCCCCGAACATGGCCAGGTCCGGTTCGCGCACGTTCGTGGCGACGACCGCGGCCACCCAGGGGACGGTCACCGCGGCGGCGCAGCGGCGCGGGTCGTGCCGGCTGGACAGGGCCAGGGTCAGCGAGGTCAGGGCCAGCGAGGGCAGCAGCCACGCGGCCGTCGCCCAGCCGCCGCCCGGCAGGGTCAGCCCGGCCGCCAGCGCCAGCGCCGACGACGACGCCACCACGGCGGCGGCCCGCACCAGCATCAGCCGGAACGTCGAGTACGGCGCGGCCAGCCCGATCTCGTACGCCGGATCGCCGTCCCGCCCGAAGGCCACGGCGACCCCGGCCACCGGCACGACCGGCGCCAGCGTGAGGAACGTCAGCAGGCCCCACCGGGTCGTCTCCCCCGCGGCCAGCGCGGCGAAGAACAACGCCACGGCGCTCGCGGCCAGCCACGGCAGCCGCAGCGAGGTCGTGGCGCCCAGCAGGCGGGCGGTGTGCTCGCGCACCCCGGCGGCCCGCAGCAGCCGTTCGACCGGGCGGGGCGCGGGCGCGTCCACGGCGTCGGCGATGTCGTCCCAGACCCGGTCCAGGCGGGCGCTCGGCACCCGCGAGGCCAGCAGGAGCCGGCACTGCTCGCAGGCCAGCAGGTGGGCCTCGACGGAGGCGGCGGGCGTCGCGGGCAGCTCGCCCGCCGCGTACGCCGCGGCCATGCCGTCGTCCATGTGCCAGGCGCTCACGCCAGTTCCTCCCTCAGCAGCGCGCGGGCGCGCATCATCCGGGTCTTGACCGTGCCGGCCGGGATGCCGAGCAGGCGTCCGGCCTCGCGGGTGGTCAGGCCGTCCAGGACGGTCGCCTGGACCACGGCGCGCAGCTCCGGGGAGAGCTGGTTGAGCGCCCGGCCGAGCTCGCCGTACTCGATGCCGAGCAGCACCTGCTCCTCGGCGGAGACCATGACCTGCTCGTGGGCGGGCAGCGCCGCCGCGGGGCGGCGGCGCAGGTGGTCGAGCAGGCGGCGCACGCCGATCCCCCAGATCCAGGCCGCGACCTCGCCCCGCCCGTTCCATTTGCGCGCGGTACGCCAGACCGCGACGAAGGTGTCCTGGACCGCCTCGTCCACCACGGCCGGGTCGGCGCAGCGGCGGGTGAGCCGGAGGAGCAGCCAGGGCGCGTGCCGGGCATAGAGGACTTCCAGCGCGCGCCGGTCGCCGTCGGCCACGGCCTCCAGCAGCCGGGCGTCCTGCCAGGTCTCGTGCTCGCTCACGGGAGCCCGTTCATCGGTGTCATGCCTCTCTGTCGCGTCCCTCCGCTCCGGCGGTTCACGATGAGAGGAAAAGTACTGGCGGCGACGACCGCTCCGGCCGTCGCCGCCTTGCGGGACCTCCCGCTCACTCCTCCGGGAAGTGGCAGCTCACCTGCCTTCCCCTGACCGTCGTGAGCACGGGCGGCTCGGTCCGGCACAGCGGCTGCGCCTTCGGGCAGCGGGGATGGAAGGCGCAGCCGGGCGGCGGCGCGAGCGGGCTGGGCGGGTCGCCGTGCAGGACGATGCGCTCCCGCGTGGCCTCCACCTCCGGATCGGGCACCGGCACGGCCGACAGGAGCGTGCGCGTGTAGGGATGGGCGGGATCGGAGTAGACGGTGTCCGACGAGCCGGTCTCCACGATCCGGCCCAGGTACATGACGGCGACCGTCTCGCACATGTGCCGCACCACCGACAGGTCGTGGGCGATGAACAGGTAGCCGAGTCCGAGGTCGGCCCGCAGGTCGGCGAGCAGGTTGACGATCTGGGCCTGGATGGACACGTCCAGCGCCGAGACCGGCTCGTCGCAGACCACCAGGCGGGGCTTGGAGGCGAGCGCGCGGGCGATGCCGATCCGCTGCGCCTGGCCGCCGGAGAACTCGTGGGGGTAGCGGTCGGCGTGCTCGGCGTCCAGGCCGACGAGCCGGAGCAGCTCGACGACGCCGTCCCGGTCGACGGTCCGGCGCGGCCCGGCGACGATCTGCCGGACGGTGTGGCGCGGGTTGAGCGACGCGTACGGGTCCTGGAAGATCATCTGGAGCCGGCCGCGCATCGGCAGCAGCGCCCGGGGGCCCAGATGGGTGATGTCGTGGCCGTCGAAGGTGACGGTCCCGCCGGTGGGCTCCAGCAGCCGCACGATCATGCGCCCGGTGGTGGACTTGCCGCAGCCCGACTCGCCGACCAGGCCGAGCGCCCGGCCCTCCGGCACGTCGAAGCTCACGCCGTCCACCGCCCTGACCCGTTGCCCGCAGCGTCCGGGGAAGGTCATCCGCAGGTCGCGCACGGAGAGCATCAGTGGTCGGCTCCTTCCAGGTGGCACGCGACCCGGTGGGGGTCGCCGGTGAGCGGCGGGCGCGTGGTCGCGCAGACGTCCAGGGCGGCCGGGCAGCGCGGGTGGAAGCGGCAGCCCGGCGGGGGCGCGAGCAGCGACGGCGGCGCCCCCGCGATCGCCCGCAGCCGCGCCCGGCCCGGGGCCGCCGTCGTGCCGGTGAGCGCGTCCGGCGGTGCGCCCGGCACCGAGTCCAGCAGGGCCCGCGTGTACGGGTGCAGCGGCCGTTTGAAGATCTCCCTGGCGGGGGCGTGCTCCACGGTCCGGCCGCCGTACATGACCAGGACGTCGTCGGCCATGCGCGCCACCACGCCCAGGTCATGGGTGATCAGGACGACCGCGAGCCCCCGCTCGCGCTGGATGCGCGCGATCAGGTCGAGGATCTGCGCCTGGACGGTCACGTCGAGCGCCGTCGTCGGCTCGTCGGCGATCAGCACGCCCGGCTCGCAGGCCAGCGCCATCGCGATCATCGCCCGCTGCCGCATGCCGCCGGAGAAGCGGTGCGGATGCTCCCCGGCGCGCCGCCGCGGCTCCGGGATGCCCACCTCGGCCAGCATCTCGACCGCCCGCTCGCGGGCCGCCCGCCGGCCGGCCCGGCGGTGCAGCCGGTACGCCTCGGCGATCTGCTCCCCCACGGTGAAGAAGGGGTGCAGCGACGACAGCGGATCCTGGAAGATCATCGACACCGCGCTGCCGCGCAGCCGGCGCAGCCGCTCGGCCGGGGCCCCGACCAGCTCCTCCCCGTCGAGCTCGATCGACCCGGCGACGGTCGCCCGGCGGTGCAGCCCCAGCAGCGACAGCGCGGTCACGGACTTGCCGGACCCGGACTCGCCGACGACGCCCAGGGTCCGCCCCCGCTCGACGCCGAACGACACGCCGTCCACGATCCGGACGTCGCCGAAGCTCACCGACAGGTCGCGCACGGAAAGGATCACGAGTACCTCACCCTGGGGTCGATGACCGCGTAGACCAGGTCCACGAGCAGGTTGGCCAGCACGATGAAGAAGGCCGCGAGCAGCGTCGTGCCGAGGATCACGGGCTGGTCGGACTTGACGATGCCGTCGTAGGCGAGCCGGCCGACGCCGGGCAGGCCGTACACGGTCTCGGTGATCATCGCGCCGGCCAGCAGGCCGCCCAGGTCCATGCCGAACACGGTGACGACCGGGGTCATGGCCGCGCGCATGCCGTGCTTGGCGACGACCGTCCGCTCGTGCAGGCCCTTGGCGCGGGCCGTCCTGATGTACGGCTCGGCCATCGTCTCGATCATCTGCGCCCGGGTGAGCCGGGCGTACATGGCGGCGTAGAGCGCGGCCAGCGTGACCCAGGGCAGGATCAGGTTGCCGGCCCAGGCGGCGGGGTCGTCGGCGAGCGGCACGTACGCCGGGTACGGCAGCAGCCCGGTCACCCGTACCGCCAACAGGAGCAGCACCATCGCCACGAAGTAGACCGGCAGGGACGCGCTGGTCAGCGTGGCGATCATCAGCGTCCGGTCCAGGGCGCTCCCCCGGCGCAGCGCCGAGACCACCCCGACCGTGACGCCCACGGCCAGCCACAGCAGGGCCGCGCCGGCCGCCAGGGACGCGCTGGCGCCGAGCCGGTCGATCAGCAGGTCCCAGACCGGCAGGGCGTTCTGGTAGGAGAACCCGAGGCAGGGCACGTGGCAGCCGGGACGCCCGGCGACGATGCCCGCGACGTAGCCGCCGAACTGCTCCCACAGCGGCCGGTCCAGCCCCATCTGCGCGCGCACCTCGGCGACCCGCTCGGGCGTGCAGGTCTTGCCGCACGCCTGGACCGCCGGGTCGGACGGCAGAACGTAGAAGATCAGGAAGGTCACCGCGCAGATCACCAGCAGCACGCCGGCCACCGCGAGGGCCCGTCTGGCCAGGTACGACGTCACTGTGCCGCCCCCTTGGGGTCGATGGCGTCGCGCAGGGCGTCACCGAGGAGGGTGAAGGCGAGCACGGTCAGGAACAGGCAGGCGCCGGGGACGAGCAGGTACATCGGGTCGACCTCGTACCAGAGCATCGCCTCCTGGATCATCTGCCCCCAGGACGCGGTCGGCGGGCGCACCCCGACGCCGAGGAACGACAGCGCCGCCTCGGTGCCGATGTTGGCGGGCACCGCGAGCGTCGCGTACACGAGGATCGGCGCGGTGATGTTGGGCATGATCTCGCGGAAGACGATGACGCCGTTCAGCGCGCCGCCGACCCGGGCGGCGTCCACGTACTCGCGGTGCTTGACGGAGATCGCCTGCCCGCGCACGATCCGCCCGATGTACGGCCAGCCGAACCCGCCCATCACACACACCAGCAGGACCATCCGGTCGCCGTCGGGCATGACGGAGATGAGGGCGATCATGAAGATCAGGCTCGGGAACGACATGAGCAGGTCCATGGTCCGGCTGATCACCGCGTCCGCCCAGCCGCCGAGGTAGCCGGCCAGCAGCCCGAGCACGGTGCCGAGCAGCACCGACACCAGCGTCGCCAGGGTGGAGACCATCAGCGAGACGCGGGCGCCGTACACGACGCGGCTGAACACGTCGCGGCCGTTGACGGGCTCGACGCCGAGCCAGTGCTCGCCGCTGACGCCGCCCAGGGCCCCCTTGGGCACGCCCGCCAGCTCCTGGTCGATCGCGGCGGGGTCGAAGGCGTCCGGCGGCCAGCCGTTCAGCTTGGTGAGCAGCGGCGCGGCGAGCGCGACCAGCACCAGGACCGCCACCACGACCAGCGCGAACCGGGTGGCGGCGCCGCCCAGCAGGCGCTTCCTGACCAGCCGGGCGGGCGGGCTCGCCGTGACGACCGTCGCCGTCATGTCCGGCTCCGCCGGTATCCGGGGTAGCCGTTCCTCACTTCTGCCTCACCCCCAGGACGGCGAAGTCGAGCTGCCCGGACCAGACGGGATGACCCACCGCGCCGGAGACGTCCTTGCCGACCAGGATCGGCTTGCGGTCCCACGCGTACGGCACCGCCGGCGAGGACTGCATGACCTGCCGGTCGAGGTCCATCCAGGCGGCTTCGGCGGCCTTCGGGTCGCTCATGGCCTGGATCTCGTCGATGCGCTTCTGCACCGCCTCGTCGCGGAACTGCCAGACGTTGCCGGAGTTGCCCTTCTCGACGATCGTGCGCCCGTCGAACAGCAGCGGCAGGAACGTCGCCCCGGACGGGTAGTCGGGGCACCAGCCGTAGGTGAACAGGTCGGGCGTCTTGGCGGTGTCGCCGACGGTGTCGTAGTAGACCGAGGGATCGACCGGCGTGAGCACGACCTCGACGCCCGCCCGCTTCAGCGACGCCTGCACGGCTTCGCCGAGCGCCTTGTCGCCGGTCGAGATCGTCATCCGGACGTTCAGCGTCTTCCCGCCCAGCAGGGCCTTGGCCTTCTCGACGTCCCCGGTCGGCGGGAGGTGGAACACGTCCTGCGGCGTGCCGCCCGACAGGGCCGGCGGCAGGTAGGAGGTGGCGATCGAGGTCATGGCCGGGCCGCCGGCGGCGGTCTGGAGCGCCTGCTTGTCCAGGGCGAAGTGCACCGCCTGCCGGGCCTTCACGTCGTCGAAGGGCGGCTTGGAGGTGTTGAAGCCGATCATGTCGGTGCACCCCGACATGGCGTTGACCAGCCGGGACTTCACGTCCGGCCGGGGCAGGATCTTGGCCAGGCTGGCGGCGCTGACGTCGGTGTAGGCGATCGAGGTGGCGTCCTCGCCCCTGCTCTCGATGAGCCGGTCGTCGATCACGCCCTGCCGCAGGCCCTGCTTGACCACGATGCGGTCGGGCGCGGCCTTGCGCACCGGGTCGGTGGCCGCCGACCAGTGCGGGTTGCGGACCAGGACCATCTCCTTGCCGCGGTCGTAGCGCTCGATCTTGTACGGCCCGGAGGAGAAGGGCCGGTTGTCGTACTGCGCGCCGGTCTCCTTCGCGGCCGGCACCGGCGCGAACGTCGGCAGCGTCACCGTGGAGGAGAACTCGGCGACCGGCCGCTTGAGGCGGAAGACGATGGTCCGGTCGTCCGGGGTCTCGATCGAGTCCAGGTGCCGGCCCTTCAGCGGGCCCTTGTAGCCGTCGGCGCCGGCCAGGTAGAGCTGGGCGTAGTTGGGGCCGCCGGGCAGCTCCGGGGCGAAGGAACGCTCCACGTTGTACTTGACGTCCTTCGCGGTGACGGGGGTGCCGTCCTCGTACTTGACGCCGTCCTTGAGGGTGAAGGTCCACACCTTGCCGCCCTCGGAGGCGGTGCCCAGGTCGGTGGCCAGATCCGGGACGATCTCGTGGCTGCCCGCCTTGAAGGTGGTGAGGGTGCGGTAGAGCAGCCGGATGCCGAAGTCCATCTGGGGCATCGTCCAGTTGCGGGCCGGGTCCAGGTGGGAGAAGTCCTGGTTGGACAGGATCGTCAGGGTCCCGCCCCCGGCCGCCGTCGCCGGGGTGGCGGCCTTGCCGCCGCCGCAGGCCGCCACGCCGAGCAGGAGCCCCGCGGTCAGCATGTTACGGAGAGTCACGGATCACTCCAGTGAGGTGAGAGGGCCCGGGCCGGGGACCGGCGGGAGAGGGTTCGCCGGCCCCCGGCGCCCGGGCGGTCTAGTACTCGGTCTTGACGCTCGCGCCCGAGAAGGTCTGCGCGGCGTGGAGGCTGATGTAGTTGTAACCGGCGGGCGGGTTGTTGATCACCAGCGTCTCGGCGTTGCCGGACGCGGTGGAGCGCTGCGTGTAGGCCGAGGTGGTGGCCCAGGTGGCGGCGTTGTAGTAGAGGTCGGCGTTCCCGGTGCCGCCGGAGGCGGTGATGGTCAGCCTGGCCGTCCCGGCGGGCAGGTAGATGTAGAGGTAGGCGTAGTTGCCCTGGGTGGCCGACAGGTTGCTGCGCTTGCAGTTCCTGTCGAGCTTGCGGGTGTCGGAGGCGGTGCACTCCGGCGTCGAGCCGCCGCCGGTCGAGACCGTGACCTGCTTCGACGTCGTCGCGGTGGCGCCGCCGTCGTCGGTGACGGTCAGCGTGACGGTGTAGGTGCCCTGCGCCGCGTAGGCGTGCGACGGGTTGGCCGCGGTGGAGGTGGCGCCGTCGCCGAAGTCCCAGCGGCGGGCGGCGATGGTGCCGTCGGAGTCGGTGGAGGTGTCGGTGAAGGCGGCCGTCAGCCCGCTGACCGTGGAGGTGAAGCTCGCGGTGGGCGCCTGGTTGCCGGTGCCGCCACCGGAGCACGCCCCGGCCGCGCAGGCGGCGAGCCAGGTGTTCCAGTCGGAGTCGTAGCGGCTGCCGATCGTGCCGGTCAGGAACGACCGGGCGGTGCTCCACGCGCCGGTCCGGTACGAGCCGAGCAGCGTCGCGACGTCGGCCGGGTGCTTCTCGAACATGTACCGGACGGCCAGGTAGCCCCACCGGTAGATGCGGGTGGTGTCATGGTCGTAGGTGGTGTTCCACAGCGTGCTCAGCGCGTACGTACGCTTGCCCGCCTCGGTGATCGCCGCGTCGTAGACGACCTTGCGGTAGGAGTAGGAGACGTACTCGGCGAAGCCCTCGATCCACCAGATGGTCGGCGTGCTCACCCCGGCGGTGAAGTCGCCGTACATGTCGAACCGGCCGTCGAGGTAGTGGGTGTACTCGTGGTTGAGGTTCCAGATCTGGAAGTCGGGGCGCAGCCACTCGGCCTCGTAGGCGATGAACCTGGGCTGGTTGCCCGCGGCGGCGGGGTCGCCCTCCAGGTACATGCCCCCGTTGTTGGTGTCGATGCCGAACATCGCGCCGGCGTAGGTCTGGTAGTCGGTGCTGGAGTCGAAGACCACCACTTCCAGCGTGGTGTTGTTGTCGTTCGCGACCGGGCCGTTGTCCTTGACCAGGTTGTGGAAGAAGGCGTCCTGGTTGGCCAGGCTGGCGCAGGTGGCGGCGAGCTGGCTCGCGGTGACCTCCTGGGCCCGGATCCTGATGCTGGCGCTGCAGGTGTGGGTGATCGGCAGCACACTGGCCGCCAGGCGGTTCGCCAGGTCGCAGGTGCCGTAGTAGGAGCAGTTGGCCTTGTCGTAGGAGTCGGTCATCTCGGCCACGCCCACCCACAGCGGCGCGGTGGCCCCGGTCATGGCGCTGCGGCCGAGCAGGTTCTTGGCCAGCGGCCGGACGACGGCCTGCAACGTCGTGTGCTGCAGGAAGCGGCCCAGCTCGCGCCCGGCGTTGGAGACGAGGTAGGAGCGGTCGGTGCCGAGCATGCTGAGGTGGTTGGCGGCGAAGGAGTTCAGGGAGTCCAGGACGCTGCGGTCGGCCTGCACGGCGCTGACGAACGCGGGCACCTGGTGGCCGCGGAACAGCACGGTGTAGACGTTGTTGACCGCGTTGAGCATCCACCACGACGCGTCGTAGGAGCTGTTGTAGCCGTCGAGCAGGCGCTTGACCACGTACAGGTAGCGGTCGTTCTGCTCGGCGCTGTCGATGAGGGTGACGGCCTCGCTCAGCACCTCGCCGTTGGCGTCGCTGACGGTCGAGGACCGGGAGTTGCCGAAGAAGGCGTCCAGGCCGGACCGGATGGCGGTGGTGAGCGCCTGGCCGTACGAGCCGACGTCGCCGGAGTTGTACCAGTGGACGTAGTAGCCGGCCCGCAGGTAGAGGACGAGCTGGGCGGTGCTGGTGGTGTTGTCGCCCGGGTAGTTCGCCGAGTTGTCGCGCAGGGCGTAGGCGACGGTCGTCATCTGCGCCTCGCGGAAGGCGTTGTAGGCGTCCGTGCCGGTCAGGTTGAACAGGGTGTTGACGCAGTCGGTGGCGCTGGCCTTGATCTGCTGGACCAGGGCGCTGCCGGTGCGGCTGGTGAAGTCGGAGACGTTGCAGGCGGCGGCCGCGGCGACGCTCTTGCGCGCCGACGGCCTGGCGTGCTCCGGCCGGGTGGCGGGTTCGTCGTAGTCGCGGCGGAGGGCGTCCTTGGCCGCGGGCCGGGGCGCCCGGTCACGGGTGTCGAGCCGGGACTTGGCGACGTGCGGGGCGTCGTCGGCCGGGACCGCGAGGCGGGCGGCCGGTGGCGGTTCGGCCGCCGCGCTCGCCGGTGTCGCGGCGAACGGTGGGAGTAGGGCTAATGCGGCCAGGGGGACGATCAGCCGCCAGCCGTGCAGGACCTTGCGCACAAGAACCTCCGGGGGGTATCCGCATGGATGCGAGGTCGGGTACGAGTGTGCGGTCCGTCCGGAGGGCGTGGTCATACGACGCCGCATAAGTGTTGCCTATGGGCGTTCTCAATACGTCGCCAAGAGCCATCACATGTCACATAATCCTGAGCTATGGACCTGGATCTCCGGCATCTCCGAATGGTCTGTACGATCGCCGAGGCCGGCAGCGTGACCAAAGCGGCCGCGCGCCTCGGGCTGTCCCAACCGGCGATCACCACCCAGCTCCGCAGGATCGAGGAGATGGTGGGCGGTGAGCTGTTCACCCGCAGCCGGAACGGCGTCGAACCCACCCAGCTCGGACGTCAGGTCATCGCCCGCGCCCGGATCGTCCTGTCGGAGATCGACTCGCTCTTCGGCGACCTGCACGACGCGAACCCGGCCGTCACCGGGCTGCGGCTCGGGTGCAGCCACCTGGCGTGCGTGGCCAGCGTGGTGGACCGGGTCGGCGAGGCGTTACCCGGCCGGTCGATCTCCCTGCGCATCGAGCCGTCCAGCGTGCAGCTCGCCGACGCGCTCACCCACGGCCAGCTCGACGCCGCGCTCATGGGCATGATCGAGGGGTTCGACGTCCCCCTCACGCCGCCGGTGGTCACCCGCACGCTGGTGCCCAGGTATCCCATCTTCGTGGCCATGGCCGCCGGGCACCCGCTGGCCGAGCAGCCCGAGGTGCACCTGTCCGACCTCAGGAACGAGCGCTGGATCAGCCCGCCCGGCGCCGACGACGGCTCGCTCGCCGCCCTGCGCGCCTCCTGCCGGGCCGCCGGCTTCGAGCCGGACGTGCGCTACGACGCCCCGAGCGGCGCCGGCCGCCCGCTGGTCGCCGCCGGGCTCGGCGTGCGCCTGGTGGACCCGACCTGGCCGGTGCCCGAGGGCACCGCCGTACTTCCGCTGGCGGGCGAACCGCAGGTCGGGCACCTGGTCATGGCCTGGCGCAGGGACCTGATCGGCGCGGACGCGGCGGCGGCCATCTACCGCGGGCTCGCCGCCGCCTTCGAGGACCACATCGACGACAACCCCACCTTCCGCCGGTGGTGGGACGAGCACCCGGGCGCCCACCCCCTCCGCTGACGGCCGCGACCGGCGCGCCCCGGCCTCACTCCGCCGTGCGCAGCGGGAAGTGGCAGGCCACCTGGTGCTCGCCGCCCGCCAGCGGCGGCTCGGTCTCGCAGATCTCCTGGGCGAGCGGGCAGCGCGTCCTGAACCGGCATCCCGAGGGCGGGTTCTGCGCGCTGGGCAGCTCGCCCTTGATGGCGACGCTGGTACGCGGCGCCACGCCCGGCTCCGCCGAGGGCACGGCCTCGATCAGCGCCTGCGTGTACGGGTGCCGGGCCTTCCTGACGACGTCGCGGGCCGGCCCGACCTCGACGAGCTTGCCCAGGTACATGACGCCGATCCGGTCCGACATGTAGTCCACGACGGACAGGTCGTGGCTGATGAACACGTAGGACAGGCCCAGCTCGCGCTGCAGGTCGCGCATGAGGTTGAGCACCTGGGCCTGGATGGAGACGTCGAGCGCGCTGACCGGCTCGTCGCACACGATCAGCCGCGGCTCCAGGGCCAGCGACCTGGCCAGCCCGATGCGCTGGAGCTGGCCGCCGGAGAACTCGTGCGGGTAGCGGTCGAGCACCCGTCGCGGCAGGCCCACCTGGTCCAGCAGGGTGCCGATGCGGGAGCGGCGGCCGGCCCGGTCGCCGGCCTGCTGGATCTCCAGGGGCTCGGCCAGGATGGAGTCGATGCGCATGCGCGGGTTCATCGCCGCGTAGCTGTCCTGGAACATGAGCTGGACCCGCCGGTGCATGGCGCGGCGGGCGCGCCGGTCGAGCGTGGCGATGTCGGCGCCGTCCACCACGATCTGGCCGGAGGTGGGCTCCTCCAGGCCGACGATCAGCCGGCCCACGGTCGACTTGCCGCAGCCCGACTCGCCCACGAGCCCGAACGTCTCGCCGGGGCGCACGTCGAAGCCGACCCCCGCGACGGCGCTGACCGGCGGCGCCTTGCGGCCCAGCGAGCCCGTGCCGTCGTAGTTCTTGACCAGGTCGCGGACGGACAGGATCGGCGCGGCCCCGGCCTGCGGCCCGGCCCGGTCGGGCCGCGGCCCGGCGGCCTCGGCGCGTGCCCGCGGCTGGAGCACCGGGTGCAGGCAGGCGTGCTGGTGCTCGTCGCCGGACAGGGTCACGTCGGTGGTGCGGCACTCCTCGGTCGCGAAGCGGCAGCGGGGCGCGAACCGGCAGCCGGTCATCGGCCGGGACAGGTCCGGCGGCAGGCCGGGGATGCTGTAGAGCGCGCCGTCGTCGTGCTCGGCCGCGCCGGGCAGCGACTCCATGAGCGCCTCGGTGTAGCGGTGGCGCGGCTGCCGGAACAGCTCGGCGGTGGTCGCGGCCTCCACCACGCGGCCGGCGTACATGACGGCGACCCGGTCGGCGCGGCTGGCGATCACGCCCAGGTCGTGGGTGACCAGGATGACCGCCATCTGGAACTCCTCGCGCAGGTCGTCGATGAGTTCCAGGATCTGGCGCTGGGTGGTGACGTCGAGGGCGGTGGTCGGCTCGTCGGCGATGAGCAGCCGGGGCGAGCAGACCAGGGCCATGGCGATGACCACGCGCTGGCGCATGCCGCCGGAGAGCTGGTGCGGGTAGGCGTCGGCGATCTTGTCGGGACGCGGCATGCCGACCCGGCGCAGGATCTCCACGGCCCGCTCGCGCGCCTCGGCCTTGCCGACGCCCTGGTGGACCCGGAGCGGCTCGGCGACCTGGGCGCCGATGCGCATGGTCGGGTTGAGCGAGGTGAGCGGGTCCTGGAACACCATGCCCATCTCGACGCCGCGGATCCTGCGCATCTCCGCGGGCGGCAGGGACAGCAGGTCGCGGCCCTCGAACAGGATCTCGCCGCCGACGACGCGGCCGCCGGACGGCAGCAGGCCCATGACCGACAGGGCGGTCATGGTCTTGCCGCTGCCCGACTCGCCGACGATGCCGAGCGTCTCGCCCTGCCGCACCTCCAGGTTGACGTGGTCGAGGGCGTGCACGACGCCCTGACGCAGCGGGATGTCGGTGCTGACGTCGCGCAGGCGCAGCAAAGGGCTCATGTTCCGTTCCTCCTAGCGCCGCCGGAGGCGGACCTCGAAGACGTCCCTCAGCCCGTCGCCGATGAAGTTGAAGGCGAGGACGATGAGGATGATGGCGATCCCGGGCGGGTACAGCAGCCACCAGTAGCCGCTGTAGGTGTTGGCGAGGCCGTCGGAGAGCATCCCGCCCCAGTTCGCCGCGGGTGGCGGCACGCCGAGGCCGAGGAAGGACAGGTAGGCGACGTACAGGATGGCGTCGGCGACCTGGAAGGTGGCGTTGACGATCACGGTGCCGATGGCGTTGGGGATGATGTGCCGCCGTACGGCCCGGCCGCCGGTGCCGCCCATCGACCGCATGGCCTGGACGTACTCGCGGGAGCGCAGGGTCAGCGCCTCGCCGCGGACCAGCCGGGCCGGGCCCAGCCAGGCGAAGGCGCCGATGATGAGGATGAGCATCGGCACGGTCGGCGTGACGATGGTCGCCATCAGCATGAACAGGAACAGCGAGGGGATCGACATCATCGCGTCGACCACCCGCATCATGGCCGCGTCCACCCAGCCGCTGGTGAAGCCGGCGATGGCGCCCCAGATCGTGCCCACGACCGTGGCCAGCACGCCGGCGGCCAGCCCGACGACGATGGACGTCTGCCCGCCGAGCAGCAGGCGGCCGAGCTGGTCGTAGCCGACGCCGTCGGTGCCGAGCGGGTGGCCCGGGGTGCCGGGGGGCAGGTAGACCGAGGCGAGGTCGGTGTGCACCTGGTCGGTCCGGTAGAACAGCGGGCCGAGGAAGCACAGGCCGCCGAGCACGATGAAGATGATCAGGCCCAGCAGGGCGAGGCGGTTCTCGGCGAAGACGGTCAGCGCCTGACGCCACTGGCCGCGTACGGGCGCCTCCTCGGCGGGGACCGGCGTGCCGGTCGCCTCGGCGGACGCGGTCATGAGCGGGCCGCCGTCCTGAGCCGGACGCGCGGATCGACGGCGGCGTACAGCAGGTCGGCGAGCAGGGCGCCGAGCACGGTCGCGATCGCGATGATCAGCGTGACGCCGAACAGGATCGGGAAGTCCCGCTTCAGCGCCGCCTGCCAGAACAGCTGGCCCATGCCGGGGTAGTTGAACAGGGCCTCGACGACCAGGGCGCCGCTGAACAGCGCGGGCAGGTACATCCCGAGCAGGGTGATGACCGGGAACAGGCCGTTGCGCAGCGTGTGCCGGGCGACGACGCGCGCCTCCGACAGGCCCTTGCTGCGGGCGGTGCGCACGTAGTTCTCGTTGAGGTTGTCGACCATCGAGGAGCGCACGTACCGCGAGTAGACGGCGACGGTCACGATGGCGAGCGTGACGGTGGGCAGGACGAGCCCGGCCGGGTCGGCCAGCACCTCACCGAGGGTGAACCCCTGCGAGGCCTCCGGCGGCAGGATCGGCCAGACCTGCGAGAAGAGAATGATCATCATGAGACCCATGAAGAAGATCGGCGTGGCGTAGGCCAGCAGCGACAGGGTGGTGATCGTGTAGTCGGGCCACCGGTTGCGCCGCATCGCCTGGACGACGCCGAGCGGGATGGCGACGACGACGGCCAGCATCGTCGAGAACAACGACAAGACCATGGTCTTGGGCAGCCGCTGGCCGATGGCCTCGGCCACCGACTGGTTGAGCTGGAAGGAGTAGCCGAGGTCGCCGCGCAGGAGGCGGCCGATGAACATGACGTACTGCTGGACCCAGGGGCGGTCGTAGCCCATCTCGTGGTCGAACGCCGCGAGCTGGGCCAGCGTCGCGTCCTTGCCGAGGGTGGCCCGCGCCGCGCCGCCCGGCAGGAGATGCAGGATGACGAACGTGATCATCGTGACCAGCACGACGATGATCAGGGCCTGGCCCAAGCGGGTGATCAGATACCGGGCCACGCGAGGCCCCTCCTTGTTCCAGGGACCCCGGCGACCCCCGCACGGGCCGCCGGAGTCGGGGACGGTCTCAGCTCTTCCAGGACCAGTCCTGGAAGAACATGTTGTTCATCGGGTCCTGCGTGACCCCCTGGAGCCCGGCGCGGTACGCCGAGATCTGGTACACGGGGTTCGGCATCCAGAGCACCGGCAGGTCCTGGGCCAGCCGGTCGTTGTACGCCTTGAGCGTCGCCTCGTCGTCGGCGAACTGGGTGGCCTCGATGAGCTTGTCGGCCTCGGGGTCGCTGTAGCTGCCCAGGTTGACCGGGGCGCCGGTGGCGAACAGCCGCTCACCGCTGGGGAAGGCCGGGTAGTACCAGCTGCCCTGCGAGCCGAAGAACGACATGTCCCACGAGCAGTTGGAGTCCGAGGACTTGCACGCCGGGGTGACCGCGACCGAGTCCGGCACTTCCTTGATGGTGAGCTGGATGCCCAGCTTGGACATCTGCGACTTGATCTCGGCGAACATCTTGGTCGTCGCGGCGAAGCCGGTCTGGCTGGTGACGGTGAAGGCCAGCTTCGCGCCGGACTTCACGCCCTCGCCGCACTGGTCGGCGCCCGTGCCCGGCTTCTGGCAGGTCGTCTGGCCGTCGGGGGTCACCTGCCAGCCGTGGCTCTCCAGGAGCTGCTTGGCCTTGGCCGGGTCGAAGGGGTAGGCGCAGCCTTCGCTGGAGCCGTTCGTGCCGGGCTTGGCCGGGACGGGGCCACAGGTCGGGGCCGCCATGCCGGACCAGATGGCCTTGCTGATGGTCGGCTGGTCGATGAGCGACTGCAGGGCCTGGCGCAGGTAGAGCTGCTTGAACAGGGGGCCTGACTCGGGGTTGTTGAAGTTGAGCTGGAGGTAGGTGATGGACCAGCCGTACCAGGGGGCGATCTGGTATCCCTTCGACTCCAGGTACTTCTGCTGCGACAGGTTGGCCGGCGGCACGTAGCCGTAGTCGATCTGGCCGGCGCGCAGCACGTTGAACTCGGCGTCGTCGCTGGTGAAGGGGCGCAGCGTGACCGACTTGAGCTTCGGCTTGTCGCTGCCGGAGTAGTTCGCGCGGGCGGTGAGGACGACCTCGCCGTTCGGCACGTACTTCTCCAGCTTCCACGGGCCGCTGTTGACCTGCCACAGCTCGTTGGTCGCGTACGTCTTGGGGTCCTTCGACGCGGCGGTGAGGAAGTCGAAGACCTTCCTGGCGCCCTCGGGGGTGGTGTCGAGGTCGCCCACCTTGCCGGTGGCCGAGTCCTTGTCCCAGACGTGCTGGGGCAGCGGCACGATGCGGTTGAGCTGGTTGCCGACGAACCACCCGGTGTTGTACGTCTTCGTGGTCGTCAAGGAGAAGGTCTTGTCGTCCTTCACCTTGAACGCGGCGATGTTGTCCGGGAAGCCGCCCTCCCGGTAGGACGCCCACTTGTCCTTGTTCGCGGTGACGAGATTCCACCAGAACTGGATGTCACGGGTGGTGACGGGCTTGCCGTCGGACCACGTGTTGTCCTTCAGCGTGATCGTCAGCGTCTTGCCGCCGTCGCTCACCTCGGGCGGTTCGGCCATCGAGCGCCCGGGGTCGATGTTGTACTTCGCCGAGCCGTCCAGCAGGTACTCGTACAGGTGACGGTACTGGGCGGAGCCGAAGATGACGTTCTCGCCCTGGGTGAAGCCGGGTGCCGAGATCGGCAGGATCCAGTTCGGGGTCCTGAGGGCGACGGTCACGCCGTCCTTGCTCTGGCCCCCGCTCTGGGCGCCCTTCTGCGCGCCGCCGGCGGACCCGCTGCACGCGGTCAGCGCCAGCCCGAGGGCCAGCACGCCCGCCAGGGCGCCGGTGCCGCGGAGCCCGCGCCGGTGGAATCTGCTCCCCATGGGATCTCCTCGGTTGACGTCGCACGGCGCCCTGCGCTTACCGGGGGGCCTGGTGCGTTCGATGCGGAGAATGTATAGATGGTCCCGCACGAAGTCAACGGAACTAATGCGCTTTGTTCGCCGACTTGTTTCGGTTTAGAGTCGAAGTCGCCGGTGCCTCATGATGGGGCTCTGTTGCGACGACGGGCCTGCCGGGGAACCGGCCTGAAAGAGGAGCGGCATGCCGGAGCCATCGAGTCCCGCCAACCTGCGTGAGCAGGCGCTCAGCCTCCTGGCCAGCGGTGCGGCGACGTCGCGCGCCGATCTCGTGGAGACCCTCCAGGTGGCTCCGTCCACGGTCTCCAGCGTGGTCCGGCGGCTGCTGGAGGAGGGCGCGATCCTGGAGGAGGGCGTCGGCCGCTCCACCGGCGGGCGGCGGCCGCGGATCCTGCGGCTGCGCGACGTCCCTGGCGCCTTCGCGGTGTCCGAGCTGGGCGCCCAGCACGCGCGCGTGGGGCTGTGCGCGCCCGACGGCCGGCTGCTGGCCGTACGGGAGATCGCCACCGACATAGCGGAAGGGCCCGGCCAGGTCTTCGACGCCATCTGGCGGGCCTACGAGCAGCTCAGCACGGCCAACGCCCCCGGCCAGACGTTGCTCGGCATCGGCCTCGCGCTGCCCGGCCCGGTCGAGTACCCGCACGGCCGGCTGATCGGCCCGGCCCGGATGCCCGGCTGGAACGGCTTCGACGCCCAGACCCACCTGAGGGAGCGCTTCGGCGTGCCCGCGGTCGTCGACAACGACGCCAAGGCCGCCGCCATCGGCGAGTACGTCAGCCGGGGCCGCGACCCCGGCGACATGATCTACGTCAAGGCCGGCACCGGCATCGGCGGCTGCCTGGTCAGCGGCGGCCAGATCTACCGCGGCGGCCGCGGCCTCAGCGGCGACGTCACCCACGTGCGGGTGGCCGACAGCGGCGAGCGCGAGTGCTCCTGCGGCAGCCGCGGCTGCCTGGAGACGGTGGCCAGCGGCGCCGCCCTGGTCCGCCAGCTCAAGGACCGCGGCCTGCGGGTCAGCACGCCGCGCGACGTCGTCGCCGCCACCGTCGACGCCGAGCCGTCCGTCGTGACCCTGGTGCGCCACGCCGGCGAGCTGCTCGGGGTCGCCCTGTCCGGCCTGGTCAACTTCCTCAACCCCGACGCCGTCGTCATCGGCGGCGCGCTGTCCAGCCTCGACGTCTACGTGGCCGCCGCCCGGAGCATGCTCTACAAGCGCTGCCTGCCGTCCATGACCCAGTCACTGTCCATCGAGGCCAGCGCCGCCGGCCCGGACGCCGCCCTGATCGGCCTCGGGCACCTCGTGCGCGCCTCGGCCGACGTCCGTCCCTCCTAGGCAAGGAGTCCCCCGCCCGTGTCCCGTCCCCTCCGCGTCGCCGTCGGCGGCGTGCACATCGAGTCCAGCACCTTCTCCCCGCACCTGAGCACCGCCGCCGACTTCGAGGTCACCCGCGGTGACGCCCTGCTGGCGCGGTACGGCTGGCTCGCCGAGCCGTGGGCGGCCGACGTCGAGTGGATCCCGCTCGTGCACGCCCGCGCCCTGCCCGGCGGGGCCGTGGCCAGGGAGACCTACGACGCCTGGGCGGCCGAGATCGCCGCCGGGCTGGCCGCCGCGGGCCCCGTGGACGGCGTCCTGCTCGACATCCACGGCGCGATGAGCGTGGTCGGGCTGGAGGACGCCGAGGGCGACCTGATCACGGTGGTCCGCTCGGTGACCGGCGGCCAGCCGTTCGTCTCGGCGGCCATGGACCTGCACGGCAACGTCTCCCACCGGTTCTTCGCCGGCTGCGACCTGCTCACCTGCTACCGCACCGCCCCGCACGTCGACGTCTGGGAGACCCGCGAGCGCGCCGCGCGCAACCTGGTGGCGGCCCTGCGCCGCGGGCAGCGTCCGCACAAGGCCCTCGTGCACGTGCCGATCCTGCTGCCGGGCGAGATGACCAGCACGCGCGTCGAGCCGGCCAAGGGCCTGTACGCCCGCGTCCCCGAGATCGAGGCCAGGGACGGCGTCATCGACGCGGCCATCTGGATCGGCTTCGCCTGGGCCGACGAGCCCCGCTGCCGCGGCGCGGTCGTCGCCACCGGCACCGACGCCGCCGCCACCGCCGCGGCCGCCCGCGAGCTGGGCGAGCAGTTCTGGGCGGCGCGCGACGCCTTCACCTTCGTCGCGCCCACCGGTTCCATGGACGAATGCCTCGACCAGGCGCTGATCGCGGTCAAGGACCCGGCCCGGCGTCCGTTCTTCATCAGCGACTCGGGCGACAACCCCGGCGCGGGCGGCGCCGACGACGTCACCTTCGCCCTCGAACGCATGCTGGCCCGTCCCGAGATCGCCGGCGGCTCGGTCCGCGCGGTGTACGCCTCGCTGGTCGATCCCGAGGCCGTGGCCGAGGTCGCCGGTCTCGCGCCCGGTTCGCCGGTCAGCCTGCGCGTCGGGGGCCGGATCGACGCCCGCGAGCCGGGGCCGCTGCCGATCGAGGGCGTGCTGGAGGCGGTCGCCGACGACCCCGACGGCGGGTTGTGCGTCAGCGTGCGGGTGGGCGGTCTGAGCGTGTTCGTCACCTCCCGGCGCATGCAGTACCGCGAGCTGGCCTCCTACGCCCGGCTGGGCGTCCAGGTGGACGACGTCGACCTGGTGACGGTCAAGATCGGGTACCTGGAGCCGGAGTTGTTCGACGCGGCGGGCGACTGGCTGCTGGCGCTCACGCCGGGCGGGGTCGACCAGGACCTGCAGCGCCTGCCGTACGAGCGCCTGGTCCGGCCGGTCTTCCCCCTCGACCGCGACTTCGACGCCGACCTCACCGTGATCACCGGCCCTTCGGCGCCCTGACCGCCCGCTCCCTCCTCCGCCGCGAGCGCGGCGGAGGAACCGCTCGCGGCGAACGGGGAGCGTGGCGAGGCCGCCGTGAGCGGCGAGCGCGGGGGCTCGGGAGGGCCGGTTCGGGCAGGGCTTGGAGGGGGCTCCCAGTCGGCTCCAAGCCAGGAACAAGAGGGCTGACTCATCATTTCCGCCTGTGAGCGGATATTTCAGGAAAAGGCTGATGAGGGTCGCCGCGGGTGCGGCGGTCGTCGCGACGGTCATGCTGCCCGCGCTGCCGGCGGCCGCCGACGGCGCCCCCGACGAGCGGCCCGACGTCCCGGTCGGCACCTGGCTGGCGGCGCGTACGCAGCCCGCGGTGCAGCTGACCAGCTTCACCTACACGGCGACGGTGTCCGTCCCGTCCAACACGATCAACGAGGCGGCCTACAACCAGATCGTCCAGGAGGCCGTCGCCGCCGTTCAGTCCGGCAAGATCTCCTCGGACGAGCGCAGCATCGGCAAGTGGGTCTTCCAGCAGATCGCCGCCAACGTGGACACCTACGTGTCCTCGACCACGCCGATGCGTACGGTCGAGGCCGAGGTCGGCGGCATGTGCACCGGCTGGTGGGTCACCCCCGACGGCTACATGGTCACCGGCGCCCACTGCGTCCAGGTCGGCGAGACCGAGCTCAGCCAGCTCTTCGCCCAGCAGGCGCTGGCCAAGTTCAACAAGCAGGACGCCAAGGAGATCATCAAGGGCCTGGGCGACCTCAGGAACGACGAGGAGATCCTCAAGCTCGCCCAGCAGATCTACGTCACCTTCAACTCCAGCCACATGCAGCTCAGCAACCTCAAGCAGAGCCTGTCGGTCATGCAGAGCCTGCCCGGCGGCGGGGTGGACAAGACGGCCAAGGCGGTCCCGGCGGAGCTGGTGTCGGTGGGCGAGAGCTACCCGGGCAAGGACTTCGCGCTGCTCAAGGTGAACGGCCAGCAGAACCTGCCGACCGTGCCGCTCGGCGAGGACGCCGACGTGCGCACCGGTGACACGCTCTACATCAGCGGCTTCCCCGGTCTGGTCACCAACACGCCGTTCTTCAGCCTGGAGTCGAAGCTGGAGCCGGCGCTGACCGAGGGCCCGTACAACGCCAAGCGCACCACGCAGACCGGCGTGCCCTACATCCAGACGCAGGCGCCGTCCTACCACGGCAACTCCGGCGGGCCGGTGTTCAGCAAGGACGGCAAGGTCGTCGGCATGCTGATCGCGGGCACGGTGAGCGAGGGCGGCGAGGCGTCGGAGAGCGAGAGCTTCGTCCTGCCGGTCGGCATCATCAAGGAGAAGCTCGGCGAGAAGAACGTCAAGCCCGCCCAAGCCGTCACGACGACCCGGTACAACGAGGCGCTCAACGACTTCTTCCGGCACTACTACTCCGACGCGCTGCCGAAGTTCCGCGAGGTCCAGGCGCTGTTCCCGAACCACCCGTACGTGGCCAAGTACATCAGCGACTCCCAGCAGGCGATCTCCGCGGGCAAGGACGAGACGCCCAAGCCGATCCTCATGTGGGTGCTGATCGCCGGCGGCGTGCTGCTGCTCCTGGTGCTCGTCGCGGTCGTGGTGAAGGTCCTGCGCGGACGCCGGCGGCCCCAGCCGGCCATCGTCTCGCCCCAGCCCGGGTACGGCGCGGTGCCGCCGCCCCCGTGGCAGCAGCTCCCCGCGGCCCAGGCCCAGCTCTCGCCGCCGGTGCAGCCGATGCAGCAGGCCCAGAGCCCGTACGGCCACGGCGGCGACGGCTACGGCCCCGGCGGGTACGGCGCGAACGGCCACGCCGCGAGCCCGTACGGGTCGGCTCCGGACGCCCACTTCCACCAGCCCCCTCACCAGCAGCCCTCCTACGACCAGCCGTCCTACGACCAGCCCCGCGGCGACCAGACCAGGTCCGTGCGCTACGGCCAGTTCAGCCCGCCCGCGGACAACAGGTCCGGGCAGGTCGCGGACCTGGAACGGCAGATCGCCGACCTCCAGCGCCGGCTCGGCGACCAGCCCCCGAACGCCTGACGGGCCCGCGTGAGCCGAGTCCCGCCAGACACGTCAGGATGCGTGGCCCCGGAACCCCATGACGGGTTCCGGGGCCACGACGCGTGCCCGGCGGATCCGGGTCGCTGCGCCCGCCGCGGCCTACGATGACCACGTGGACGTGCTGAGCAGCCGCGTGCTCCTGCGGCCGACCGACCCCGCCCGGACCCGCCGCTTCTACGCCGACACCCTCGGCCTGGCGGTCTACCGCGAGTTCGGCCCCGACGACGATCCCGGCGTGGTGTTCTTCCTCGGCCAGGGGTTCCTCGAGGTCGCCGGGCGTTCCGACGGCCCCGCGACCGGCGGCACGCTGTCGATCTGGTTGCAGGTGCGCGACGTCGGGCGCGAGGAGGAGCGCCTGCGGCAGGCGGGCGTCACGGTGCTGCGCGAGCCGCGCCTGGAGCCGTGGGGCCTGGTCGAGATGTGGATCGCCGACCCCGACGGCCATCGCATCGTCCTGGTGGAGGTGCCGCCCGGCCATCCGCTGCGCCGCGACCCGCGGTGAACCGCCCCGCGTTTGCCTCCGGAGGAGACCGTGTGCTAACGTTAAGCCCGTTGCAGTTGTGGTACCCATAAAAGACTTTGTGCGCACCTGACCTAGCTGGACTTTCAGGTGCGTTTTTGTTTTCCGG
This sequence comes from Nonomuraea sp. NPDC049624, assembly GCF_040675255.1. Classification (NCBI taxonomy): domain Bacteria; kingdom Bacillati; phylum Actinomycetota; class Actinomycetes; order Streptosporangiales; family Streptosporangiaceae; genus Nonomuraea; species Nonomuraea sp. NPDC049624. The sequence goes on from NZ_JBFAOR010000012.1 coordinate 168,804, forward strand.
TCATCTCCGGGATGGGCTCATCGCGGCGACACGGGGATCCGCACGGTGCGGATCCCGTCTCTGCACGTCATCTGAAGGAGATCGTTATGGCTACCGGTACCGTGAAGTGGTTCAACTCGGAAAAGGGCTTCGGCTTCATCGCGCAGGACGGCGGCGGCGCCGACGTCTTCGCCCACTACTCCAACATCGTCTCCAACGGTGGCTACCGTGAGCTGACCGAGGGCCAGAAGGTGGCCTTCGACGTCGTGCAGGGCCAGAAGGGCCCGCAGGCCGAGAACATCGTTCCCGCCTGACCTCACGCAGCCCGTGTCTGGGCCCGCACCCTCCTCTGGGTGCGGGCCCAGACCGCTTTCAGGGGCATTCGATCGGGTATGGACCGATCAGCTCCGCGCGGTTATGTTGCGAGAGCGTCAGCCAAGTTGTCAGACGACGCCGGGGAGCACCACCAGGACTGCGTCTGAGAGGACCCTCGCATGTGCGGCATCGCCGGATGGGTGGACTTCGACCGCGACCTGACCAGCGAACGGGCCACCGCCCTCGCCATGACCGCGACCATGAGCTGCCGGGGCCCCGACGACCAGGGCCTGCACCTCGAACCGCACGCCGCGCTCGGCAACCGCCGGCTCGCCGTCATCGACGTCGAGGGCGGCCACATGCCGATCGAGGCCGAGGGCCTGGCCGTCATCACCTACAGCGGCGAGGTCTACAACTTCCGCGAGCTGCGCGAGGAGCTGGCCGCCAAGGGCCACCGCTTCCGCACCAGAAGCGACACCGAGGTCGTGCTGCGCGGCTACCTGGAATGGGGAGAAGGCGTCGCCGACCGGATCAACGGCATGTACGCCTTCGCCGTCTGGGACGAGCGCGCGCAGGAGCTCGTGCTGATCCGCGACCGCATGGGCATCAAGCCCCTGTTCTACTACCCGCTGCCCAACGGCGTGCTGTTCGGCTCCGAGCCCAAGGCGATCCTGGCCAACCCGCTGGCCCCGCCCGTGGTCGACATCGACGGCCTGCGCCAGCTCCTCAGCATGGCCACCGTCCGGCAGCGGTCGGTCTACAAGGGCATGTGCGAGCTGCCGCCCGGCCACCTGCTGCGCGTGGGCCGGCAGGGCGCGCGGCTGCGCCGCTACTGGTCGCTGGAGGGCCGCGAGCACACCGACGACCTCGACACGACCGTACGCACGGTGCGCGAGCTGCTCGACGACATCGTCGGCCGGCAGCTGATCTCCGACGTGCCGCTCTGCACGCTGCTGTCCGGCGGCCTCGACTCCAGCGTCGTCACCGCGCTGGCCAGGACGCACGGCCCGATCCGCTCCTTCGCCGTGGACTACGCCGGTTACGCCGAGCACTTCCAGGCCGACGAGTACCGCGGCGACCCCGACCGGCCGTTCGTGCGGATGCTGGCCGAGCACGTCGGCTCCGAGCACACCGACATCGTCCTCGGGCCGGCGGAGCTGGCCGACCCCGGGCTGCGGGCCTCGGTCGTCCGGGCCTGGGACGCGCCGAGCTTCCTGGGCGACATGAACTCCTCCCTCTACATGCTGTTCCGCGCCATCCGCGAACATTCGACCGTGGCGCTGTCCGGCGAGTCCGCCGACGAGATCTTCGGCGGGTACGCCTGGTTCCACCTGCCGCAGACGGTCGAGGCCGACACCTTCCCGTGGCTGGCGATGGTGATGCGCGAGCAGCAGCCGACCGACATACTCGACAAGTCGCTGATCCGGCAGCTCGACCTGGACGCCTACACCGCCGACGGCTACCGTACGGCGCTGGCCGAGGTGCCCCACGTGGCCGGGCAGGACGCCCGCGAGCGGCGCATGCGCGAGATCTGCTACCTGCACCTCACCCGGTTCCTGCCCTTCCTGCTCGACCGCAAGGACCGGATGAGCATGGCCGTCGGGCTGGAGGTGCGCGTGCCGTTCTGCGACCACCGGCTGGTCGACTACGTGTTCAACACGCCCTGGTCGATGAAGACGTTCGACGGCAGGGAGAAGAGCCTGCTGCGGGCGGCCGGGGCCGACCTGCTGCCCGAGCCGATCGCGCGCCGGGTCAAGGCCCCGTACCCGGTGACCCAGGACGTGGGCTACGAGCAGGCGCTCCGGGACGCGCTGCGCGAGCTGGCCGCCGACAAGGACGCCCCGGTGCTGCAACTGCTCGACGCCGACGCCGTCCGCGAGGCCGCCTTCGCGCCGGCCGAGAAGGTGACGACCACGATGAGCAGGTACGGCCTGGAGCTGGCGCTGGATCTGAACGTCTGGCTGACCGCCTACGGCGTGCGCCTGGAAGTGTAGCGGGCACACTGGGCGGATGACGTCCACTGATCATCTGCCGGCCACGCCGTTCGAGGAACAGTTGTGGGCGGCCGCACAGGACGGGCAGACCGCCCTGTGCCTGGGCCTGCTCCGCGACGCCGACCTGGCGTTGCCGATCACCGCCGCCGCGGCGGCCGGGACCGAGCCGCCCGCCTGGGCGACGGCCACGGACTCCGGCCGGACGTGGGTGCTGGCCTTCACCTCGGTCGAGGCGATGGTGACCGCGACCGGCGGCCTGGCCACGCACTGCCGGATCGTCTCGCCCGCCGAGCTGGCGGCCGGCTGGCCGGACCCGCGATGGGGCCTGGCGGTCAACCCCGGCCTCGGCGCCTCGTTCCTGCTGGAGCCGGGGACGCTGGCCAGGCTGGCGGTGCCCACGCTCGTCCAGGACCTGCGGCTCGCGCCCGGGTCGGGGGTGCCGGTGGTGCAGAAGCTGCTGTCCCCGGCCGACATCGGCGACCTGCTGGCGTCGGCCGAGCCGCGCGTGTCCGGCTACTGCCACCACGCCCTCGACGTCTCGCACATCGCCACGCCCACGGTGCTGGCCGACGCGCTGGGGCAGCCCGACATGCTGACCGAGAGCGGCTCGCTGAACATCCTGCGCTGGCACCCCGTCGGCCTCGACCTCTACCGCACCCCGTACGGCGGGCTCGACGAGCAGGGCCGGGACGCGGTGGCCGGGTGGGTGGTCGAGGAGCCGCCGTTCGTGGGCATGGGCCTGGTGCCCAACGTCGACCAGGTCATCCGCGAGTACAAGGTGTACGGCGTCGGCCTGCCGCACGGCGCGGAGATCTGGGAGCTCACCCGCCAGGGCACCGAGCACCGGCGTGCGCTCTACCACGGCGACCTGCGGCGATGGCTGCTGATCGGCCGGAAGGAGGCGGCATGAGCTGGCACTTCTACCGCGCCCGCTGGCAGGGCGCCGACTACGTGGCCAGCCCCGAGCCGCACCCCCTGGAGCTGTGGGTGCGCCTGCGCACCACCGGCCCGGCCGACGGCTTCGAGGAGGTCGAGCCCGGCTGCCACGTCCGCACGGTGCCGTTCACCGAGTGCGCGTCCCTGCAGTTCGTGACCACGGAGTGCACGTGGCGGGGCGAGCGGTTCCAGGTGCACGACGAGCGGGACGGCCTGCTCCTGCTCGAATACCTGGGCGGCTCCGCGCCCGCGGCGCTCGCGCTGGGGCTGGAGCGCGTCGAGCGGGGGGTGTACCGGGCGTGGGCCCCGCGGACGGAGATCACCGAGCTTCGCGAGGAAGTTGTGGCGATAAGTCCACAAGATGGGCCTTTTTGAAGATTAGCTCTTGTCTCCTGTTGTTCATGTGACAGAAACTGACCTGAAAGGTGGATGTGACGTAAGAAACACGCAGCATTGGGGCGGGGGTGTCATGGATTCTCCTGACGTGGCGGGGATGCGGGCATACGGCGACGAGCTGCGCGACATGTTCCGCCAGATCCAGGACGTGGGCATGGAGCTGCACGAGCAGGCCAAGGCCGTCCAGGTGACCGAGACCTCGAAGGACGGCCTGGTGTCGGTGACGGTCGGCTCGCGCGGCGAGCTGATCCGGCTCGACCTCGACCCGCGCATCTACCGCCGCCCCGACGCCCGCCGGCTCGCCGACACCATCGCCGAGACCACCCGGCTGGCCGCCGAGCGCGCCCAGGAGCGCGTCACCGAGATCTTCGAGCCGGTGATCCCGCGCGAGGACTTCGAGGCGCACCTGAGCGGCGACCTCGAGACCGTCATGGCCCGGCTGGCCGACCGCATGGGAGGCGCCCGATGAGGCCCTGGGACGGCACCCAGATCATCAAGCCCGTCGTGGACTCGGGCATCTCCCAATGGACCACCATGGCCGAGGACTGGGAGAAGGAGTCCGAGCGGCTGGTCGCCGCGGTCGTCGAGGCGCTGGCCGCCGCCCCCTGGGGCAACGGCATGGAGGGCCAGGCGTTCAAGGAGTCCCATTTCCGCGACGACGGCCCCAACCGCATGCTCAACCAGTGCGTCGACCTCTCCAAGCAGATGCTGGACGCGTGCGGCAGGCTGCGCGCGAGCATCGACAACACCCTCGCCGTGGACGCCGCCATGGAGCAGGACCTCAAAGCGCGAGAGGTCTGACGCGTGACGCACAGCGCCACCGGCCCCCAGGGGCCGACTTCCCAGAATTCGTCGGGTGTGTCCACCGTCTCGCCCCCGGTCCGCATCGACCGGGACGTGGAGCCGGTCTGGGAGACCGAGACGATGCCCGACTGGGTGGTCAACTGGTTGATCCCGATGTTGTCGGCCGGTCAGAAGTGGCCGGAGGCGAGCGAGAGCGGGATGTCCAAGCTCGCCCATGCCTACCACGCGCTCGCCGCCGGGGCGATCGCCACCGCGCCGCGCGCCGGCTCGGCCGTGCGGACCGTGGCGACCGGCTGGTCCTCGCCGGCCAGCGCGGACTTCGTCTCCCGCGCCAAGTACCTGTTCGGCCACAATGCCGGCATGGCGGGCACGGCCGGCAAGTCGCAGAACTACTTCGGCCAGTCGGACAACTTCGCGGTCGAGACCCAGTACTCCAAGCTGTCCGTCAACGTGGCCTTCTGGGTCACGGTCATCGCCATCGCCATCGCGCTCTTCGTCGCCTTCTTCACGGCCGGCTCCTCGACGGCGATCATCGGGCCGTACGCGGCCGCGGCCCGCGCGGCCATCAGCAGGATCCTGGTCCGGCTCGCCATGATCGGCGCCAGGGAGGTGGGCGCCGGCAAGCTGGCCCGGGTCGCCGCGCTCAGCGGCGCCACCGGACGCGGCGTCATCGCCCGGCTGCTGGGCTCCGCGATCGGCAAGGAGCTGATCGAGGAGATCGGCGAGGAGTTCTTCATCGACGCCGGCGCCCAGTACCAGCAGATCCAGATGGGCACCAGGAAGGAATGGGACTGGAAGAAGTCCCGGGCGGCGATCATCGGCGCCGGCAGCGGCGCGCTCGTCGGCACCGGCATGGCCGGGCCCGTCTCCTTTCTCACCCGGCCTCTGCCGGGCATCCCCGGCCGCGTGATGTCCACCGGCGTGACCAACATGATCGCCTCCCCGGTCGGCAGCTTCCTCGCCAACGGCCTGGTGTACGGACAGTGGGACAACCCGTTCACGGCCGAGGCCCTTGCGGGCGCCTACTTCGGCGCCGCGGGGCGTGTCACGTCGATGAGCCCGTTCAACACCGACGTGGTCACCGCGCTGGCCCACCCGGTCACCGCCCTGGCCTCGGCCTACGACACCGCGGCCCGTACCGACGCCGCCCGCGCGGGTGGCGGCGACCCCAACGCCGGGGGCGGGAACCCGCCGCCCGGCGGCCCGGCCCCCTCGGGCGGCGGGCCCGTCGTCCCCGCCGGGGCGACACACTCCGGCGCGCCCTCCTCCAGCCAGAACGACGACGTCAGGCGCGGCACGCCCGCCACGCCCGCCCCCGATTCGGACGCGAACCCGCGTCGCCAGGCGCCCCCGAGGACCGACCAGCAGCGGGACGACGACCGCGAGCCGCGCGCCGACGCCGACGAGACCACGCCGCAGTCCCCCGACGCGCAGTCCCGGAACAACCGCACATCGCCGGAGCAGAACACCCGGCAGAACGACCAGCGGAACACCCTGCAGGACGACCAGCAGGACGACCAGCAGGAACCGGCGCCGCGGCAGGACGCCCAGCAGACCAACCAACTGGACAACCAGCAGACCAACCCACAGAACGACCAACAGACCGACCAGCAGACCGACCAACAGGGCGACCAACAGACCGACCAGCAGACCGACCAGCAGACCGACCAGCAGACCGACCAGCAGGGCGACCAGCAGGCCGACCAGCAGGAACCGGCGCCGCGGCAGGACGGCCGGCCCGAGCAGGTCTCTCAGGAGAACGGCCGGCCCCAGCCCGCACCCCAGCAGGACGCCCAGCAGGGGCCTGTCGCGCCGCAGGCGGAGAACGACTCCTCCACGATGTCGGCCGACGTCCCCGACGGCGCCACCGTCCCGGCGGCCGTCCCGGCGACCGTCCGGGCGCGTACCGCGCTCATGGACGCGCTCGCCACGGACTTCCCCCGCTCGGCCGTGGCCCCGAACGGCGACCTGCTCATCCTGCTGCCCGACGGCCGCGTCAGCTTCATCCGCGCCGCGACCATGCGACGGGTGCGCGCCGCCCTGGACGCCCGCGCCGAAGAGGTCACCGATGCCGAGGACCTGCGGGTGGAGGCCACCTCGCTGATGCTGATGGCCCAGGCGTCGGAGCCGGGCCGGCCGCCCACGAGCCGGCCGGGCACGACCACGTCGAGGCCGCGCAGGCGAGGGGGCCGCAGGTCGGGCGGGCGCAGGTCCGGGGCCGGCAGGGTCACGTCGAGGCCGGTGCCGGGCACCCGGCACGTCACCGAAGGCCGGCCGGGCACCCAGTTGAATCCCGACGAGGTACGTGCGGGAGCCGACGCGGTACGCCCGGACCACTTCCCGGGCCAGGGCGTGCAGGAGATCACCTGGTCGGCCGACGGCAGCACGCTCGTCGTCCGCACCGACAACGGCACCCACCACTTCCGCCCGGTCATCGGCGGCCTGAGCGAAGATCTCATGGGCGAGACCGAGCTCTCGACGGGCGCGGACGCGCAGCACGCCCACGTCGTGCACTTCGCCCCCGGCGTCAACCCGAGCCAGTTGTCCCGGGTCTGGCTGCACGAGATCACCGACACCCTGCAGAAGCTCCAGGAGGACGCCGCCCCCAAGCGGCGGGGCTTCCTGCGCCGCAAGCCGGCGACCAGCGAGCCCACGCAGGACATGTGCGCCCAGGCCCAGCTCAACGAGCTGGCGTTCCTGGCCGAGCAGTGGCACGCCGCGCAGACGCCGCAGGAGCAGCGGCTGCTCGCCCTCGACATCGACGGCGTGTCCCGCCAGCTCAGCGAGCGCGGCCACACCCCGCCGCCGCCGCCGTGGGCCCCCAAGCAGGAGTCCCGCCCCACGCACGCGCCGCCGGTGCCGAAGGGCCGCCCGGCGCGCGAGGAGCTGCCGGCCGTCATCGACGCGCTGCAGCGGGCCGAGCAGGCGCTGCAGGAGCAGATCGCGGCGAAGCGGAAGAGCGCCGAGGAGGCCCAGGAGGCGATCCGCAAGGCGCGTCAGGAGGCGCGGAAGGCTGACAGGCAGCACGACCAGGGCCACGCGGAGCGAGCGCGCAAGGCGCGGCAGGAGAGCCGTACCCATCGCGCCACCCGGGAACGGCACACCAGGATCGCCGACGCGTACGAGGTCGCGCTGCGCGAGGCGACCCGGACCCGGCAGACGTACCAGCAGTTGCTCACGGCGTTGAACGAGATCGAGAACCCGAGCGCGCCCGCCGGGCCGGTCGGCATGCGGCCCGTCGCCGAGCGGCTGGCCAACCAGGTCCTGCAGCAGCACGCCGCGTACCTGGACGCGCTGGCCGCCGCGTTGCCCCAGGAGATCAACCTGGCCGCGGCCCAGCCGACGGGCCGGCTGGCCCACGTGTCCGCCCTCACCACCGCCGTCAACGACCTGCTGGCCGACAACGGCATCGGCCACCGGTTCACGACGCACGAGCTGGAGAGGGCGATCCGGGCGGACTTCCACAAGGTGGTCTCCGCCGACGGCCTCGTCGTGCAGGTGGGGCACCACGGCGAGGCGGCCGAGGTGCGCATCAAGCTGACGCTCGCCGACCTGGTCGAGGTGCTCGACCCGACCATCAAGGGGTCGGAGATGATGGTGGGCCTGTTCCACCAGGCCGGCCGTATGGCCTCGGTCAGCCAGGCGGGCAGCGGCGGGCTGTCGATGGGCTTCGACACCAGCGTCCTGGCCCAGTTCATGCCCGAGGACCACGTGGCCAGGACGATGACGCAACTGCTGGGCGTCGGCCTCGGCGCCTCGATCGGGCGCAACTGGTCGAACACCGGCGGAGCCGGCATGTTCGCCCAGAACGGCTCGGTCTCCGACAACCGCAGCGAGTCGCTGCTGTTCGACGCCGCCGCCACCTGGACGGCCGAGATCCGCACCGGCCAGGACGAGAACTGGCGGGGCGCCGTCACGGTCGACTCCGGCGCTCCCGGCGACTCCTCGAGCCAGCGGGTGTGGTTCTCGCACTCCGCCACCGACCAGACGCCGCGCAAGCTGGAGTGGATCGACAGGGCCAAGCGCCGCAAGGAGATGCCCAACGTCATCGTCCAGAGCATGAGCGACCTGGAAGGCGCCGTCGACATGCTCGCGGACGCGCTCGGCGGCGACTACGCCGAGGTCGGCACCCCGGCCCGCGACGCGCTGCGCGGGTTCGTCACCCACAACCTGCCCACCAGCCTGCGGACCGCGGTCAACGAAGGGCTGGAGCGCGTCTTCACCAAGGACGGCAAACCGCAGGTCCGGGTACGCGCCGAGAGCCGGGTCGTGGTGGAGCTCTCCCAGCCGGTCGGCGGCTCGACCTCCGAGGAGTGGGAGGAGGAGGTGCTGGTCGACTTCGTCGCGACGCCCGCGGGGGCGTCCTCGGGCGCCTCGCTGGAAGGCAGCGCCTCGGCCGGGTTCAAGGCTCCGGGGTTGGAGGGCGTGGACCTCGGCGCCTACCATCCCACGATCGGCCCCAAGGCCAACGGGGCGAGAGGGGCGTCGCGGTCGTACTCGGCCACGGCCAACAAGCAGGCGATCCACCCCAGCGTGCGCCGCCTGACCCACCACAAGCAGAGCTACCGGCTCGTGGTGGTCACCACGTTCACCGTGGAGCGGTTCGGTGAGCCGCCCGTCACGTTGACGCCGGTGCGCAGCACGGTGCTGGCCGACATGCGCGAGAAGGCCGCCTTCCATTTCGGCCTGCCCGTGGACACCGCCGCGCTGGTCCGCAAGGGCGGACAGCCGGTCATCGACGCCAACGGCGTGCCGGTCCTGCGCGGCGACCCCGACCCCGCCCCGCCGCCCGGCCGCAAGCCGGAGCTGCCCATATGGCTCGGCGAGGGGCCGGGGAAGATGCGCGGCGCGGGCCCGGCGCTGGTGGAGGAGATCGAGGGGCTGGCGGAGTTCCGGGAGAAGATCCTGGAGGAGCTGGCCAAGCGGGGGGTCATCCCCAAGGTCGTGAACGGCGTGCCGGAGTACTCCACCAACGATCTCGCCCGCGCCAGCCAGATCCTCAACCGGCAGGAGCTCATGGAGCAACTGTCGGAGCAGCGGCTCCGCGCCGCCTACGACTCCCTGGCTCAGGACGGCATCGTCCTCGAGCTGACGCTGCAGGGTCTCAACGCCGCCCCCGAGCACTTCATGCTGCGCCTGTCGCTGCAGCAGGACTTCAAGGACGTGACCTACGTCGGTCACACCGACACCCAGACGGTGGTCAACCTCGACATCGGCTCCGACACCTCGGCCCGCGCCATCAGCAGGTCCAGGACGTACAGCGGCGGCGCGTCGGTCAGCGAGAGCGACGGCCCGGACAAGGGGCACGACGGCCTCACGCACGAGGTCGGCGTCAACGGCGGCGGCAACCGCACCCGTACGGCGGGCTCCAGCGCCGGCGGCACGACCAACATCGTGACCCTGGAGGAGAGCAACGGCCCGGTCGCGATCCTGAAGCTGGGCCACAAGATGACCGCCGACCTGCTGCACAACGGCACGACGACGACGATCGCGACCACCGAGGGCTCGGCCCAGCTCGTCTTCGCCGCCGACCTGCTCCCGTCGACGAAGGAGACGCCGCCCACGCCGATCGGGCGGATGTCCCCGAAGCTCAGGTCCATCGCCCGGTTGCTGCACGTGGACGTGGGCAGCCCCCTGGCCGCGGCCCGCCAGGTGCTGCCACGCGGCACGACCGCCGACTCCGTGGCCCTCCAGCACCTCATGACGTTCCTGAACGTGCGCAACCTGGTCGGCCATCCGAAGCTGCTGAACCAGCCGTTCACCACGGACGGCGCGATCCGGCCGAACGGCGGCCCCACGCGCTCGTCGTTGTCGGTGTCCGGCGAGATCGGCGAGACCGAGGTGCTGGGCATCATCGACCCCGTCACCGGCAAGATCAAGTTCGGGATCGGCAGCGCGGGGATCTCGTGGGGCGGCTCGTCCGGTCTGTCCGCGGCGATGTCGACGAGCGCCTCCGACCTCGACGACGGCGGCACGACCAGCGACGGCGGCTCGCTCTCGCTGCCCTCCCGGTCCGGTGGCACGTCCGAGTCCACCTCGCTCCTGGACATCTGGGGCGACGAGGAACTGGTGATCAACTTCGGCCGCCACTACCTGCTGCGCAGCACCGTCGATCTCACCCTCACCGGCTCCGAGAGCGCCGAGCACGGGGTGCCGACCGGCGAGCGCATCACCGTCAGCGATCCCAGGACGGAGACCGTCTCGGGCACCGCGCTGTTCGCGGTCGGCGAGGACGACGCGCTGCTGATGTACGGGGAAGGCGACCTCGACCTGCCGCTCCACCTGGTCGGCGACGCGGTCGAACGGTTCCTCAACGGCAGCCTGGCCCTCGACCGGAGCATCGCGGTCCCGCTGGTGCAGCGCTACGTCACGGACATGGCGCAGTCGGGGGTCACCAACGAGTACACCGAGCGCCACACCCCGCAGGCCCTGCTGACCAAGCTCAAGGAGGTCGCCGGCCTCGGCTCCCCCGCCCCCGGAAGCCCGCAGGAGAAGCTCGACCAAGCCCTGGACGACGCCGCCGAGCAGCTCGAACGCTCCAGGGACGTGGTGCTCGCAGCGCCGTACGACCGGTCGGTGGGCGCGAGCGCGACCGAGTCGCTGACCCTGACGGACGAGAACGGCGACCCGGTCGACGTGATCGACGCGGTCCGGCGCGCCGTGCAGGACGCCGTGCCCGGGGCGCTGGAGGAGAGCCCCACCCTCGGCGAAGAGCTGAACGTCGACTTCTCCGAGGACGCCGCGGTGATCCACGTCGCCGACATGTGGTCATCGCGGGGCTTCGAACGCAGCTACCACGTCCAGCAGGGCGCGCAGGTGACGCAGGCCGAGGAGGTGACGGTCAGGGTACGCCTCGAACCCGTCGGCGACCCGCGCTCGGCCACGCTCCTCAGCCAGACGTCGCAGGCCGGTCTGATCGTCCAGCGCTACCGGTACACCGACAAGACGCATGCGGAGTCGTACAACGGGTCCTATTCGGCCGGTCTCGACTCGTCCACCGGCGATCCGGCCGGCGGCCAGGGCGGCGGCCTGTCCACCGACCGCGGACGCGGGTACTCGGGCTCCACCAACCACCAGAACACGCGGCTGCAGCGGGTCGGCCTGTTCAACGGGCTGACCCAGGTGGAGCAGCAGATGCGGGTCGTCATCGAGGTGGAGCGCCGTCCCGTACGGGGAGGCAGGATCCCGGCCCGCGCCAAGAGGACCGCCGACAGGCTCCAGCGCAAGCCGCGCGCCACGCCGCCGGTCGTCTACGACGCCACGCTGGTGCGGCGCATCCCGACCGGCATGACCAGGCCCGCCGCCGAGGATCCGGGGCCGGTCGTCATGAACACCGACCCCCGGCAGGCCGAGCTGCATCCCGGCTTCTTCCCGGAGTCGTTGTGGGAGAACCCGGCCAAGCCCAGCCTGTACGAGGTCGTCACCGCCCAGCTCACCAAGATGCTGGGCGCGGCGGCGGTGCAGGAACGCCGTCCCGAGCTGATCAGGCGGCTGGCGCCGTCGGCGCTGCTGACCGCGTTCGAACGGATGACGGACCCCTCCGGCGAGCCGATCGTCCCGGTGTCCAGGCAGAAGTTCAAGGACCAGGGCGTGACGGTCACCGCTCACGCCCGCCTGTCCGACCTGACCATCGTGGCCGGCCCGTACGACGGGGAGAAGGGCCAGGTCGACCGCCAGGCCGACGCCCAGAACGTGACCGTCTCCCGCGGGCACACGACCCCGCTGGGCTGGGGCGTCAACGGGTCGGACAAGTCGACCGGCATCAACGGCGGTGTCAAGGGCGGGGAGCAGACGTCCGAGAGCGTCAGCGACCACCACGGGGCGCGCCGCGAGCGCAGCATGTTCGAGAAGGGCAAGCTCTACACCGTACGCTTCCGGGTCGACTACGACCTCGACTTCCAGTACATGGCGCGGCTGCGCGACGGCAACGAGCACCCGGTCGGCGACGCCGTCCACCTGCCGTCCGCCTCGACCGGCGAGGTCGACGTGATCATGTTCGGGGAGGAGATCGAGGAGCTGCGCGAGCGCATGGCGGCGGGCGTACGGCTCGGGCCGCCGCGTGCCGACGGCCCGCCGCCCGCGACGTTCACCTTCGTGCCCGCCTCCGCGAACCAGAACCCGATCCAGACCCTCCAGGAGGCTCGCCTGGCCGCCCGCGACCGCGGCGAGGTCGCCCGGGTGGCGATCCGGGAGGCCGACGGCCTCCACCGCTACCGCGTCATGCCCGACGGCTCGCTGTACAGCGAGACCCTGGACGGCGGCTTCGCCGAGTCGATCGCCGGCCTCGCGCCCGACCTGCTGGACGCGGCCCGCGGCGCCGGACTCGACCTGCGCGACGTCTTCATGAACCCGGCCACGGACGGCACCTTCACCGAGCAGGTCAACGCCGCGCTCGGGGCCCTCGACGCCCTTCCCGCGCCCGCCCCGCCGCCCGCCTGGCCCGCCGGGGCTCCGGCCACCGCCGGGCACCCGGACCCGATGGGCGGCAGCGTGGCGCAGGGCGCGACGGCGGCCGCCGGGATGCCGTCCCCGGCGATCGAGAACACGCCGTTCAGCAGGTCGTCGCGCCCCGAAGGGGTCCCCGACCTGAGCCTGGACGAGCTGCGCGGCCAGCCGCTGTCCGCCGTCGACCTCGGCGGCGCCGCCGCCCACGTGGGCTGGACCGGGGAGAACGTCCTGACCGTCCAGGTGCCGGGCGCGCCCGACCAGCACGTCCGCGTGGAGGTCGGCGAGCCGGGCGAGGGCCTGAACGCGGTCACCGTGCCGCGCGCGGGCACGGCCGCGGATCCGCACCTGCTGCGGATCTGGGGACGCGTGCATCCGGACCTGGTGTCGTCGGTCCTGGTCCACGACCTCTCGCACGTCACCCAGGCGGCGACCGCGGCGGCCGCCGGCATGCCGCAGGGCGTGCTCAGGACGTCGCCACAGGGCGAGCAGACCGAGGGCACCGACCTGTGCCTGCTCCCCCGCATGGACGAGCACGCCCACCTGTCCGACAAGTGGCACGCCACCACCGACCCGGCCCGGCGGGAACGCCTGGCGGCGGCGATCGACGCCGTCGCCGAGGACATCCGCCGGCGCGGCCACACCCCGCCGGCCCCGCCGTGGGGCACCGGGCCGCGTGCGCCGGCCGCACCCGAGCCGCAGAGCCGGATCGCCCGTCTGCTCAACGGCGGCTCGGCCACCGGCCTGGACACCTCGCCGCCCGGCCTGGGCAAACTGGCCGAGATCGCCGGCGTGCCCGCCATCACCCCGGGAGCCGGTTCCGTCAACGGGGCGGCCCCGCAGGTGGGGCCCGCGGACACGTTCACGGTGACCACTACCGGCGGCGAGTTCACGCTGACGCTGGCCGAGGCCGCGCCCGGCGCGGCCGAGGTGACCGTCGAGCCGGGCGCTCCCGGCCACCTGACGCTGCGGGTGCCCGCCGACGCCGGCTCCCGGGCCACGACGGCCGTCGCCGAGCACGTCGCGGCCCACGCCGCCACACTCTCGGGCGACCCCGCCCCCGGCCGTCCGGCGCAGAACCGTCCCGCGGAGTCCGGGCGGCCCGGTCCGGCCGAGGCGGCGGCGCTGGCCCGGCTGCGCGGGCTGGCACGGGCGGTCGCCGAGGCGGGCCCGATCCGCTCGCGCGCCGAACGGGCGGCGCTCCAGGAGGAGGCCCGGCGGCTGGGGCTGACCGGCGACCGGCAGGGCGCGCCGTCCAGGCTGGTGGAGCTGTCCCGCTCGGGCGACCTCACGCCGGCCCACGTCACGGCGATCCGCGGGCACGCGACGCTCCCCGAGACGGCCGCCGCGGGAGCCGTCGTACGGGCCGCCGCCCTCATGGGCGCGCGCGTCGTGATCCACGGTCCTGGCCTGCTCGACATCGTGCTGCCCGGCCGGGCGCCCATCACCGTCGACGTCCGGCCGCCCGGGTCCGGCGAGCCCCACCCCGGCGTGCTGACCTACGAGGTGGACCCGGCCCGCACGATCGGCGCGAACGAGCGGGCCGCCGCCGGGACGGCCGCCGCCGCCGTCGCCCGCGCGGTGGGCCTGCCGCCGGCCGACAGCCAGGAGCTGGCCGAGCTGCACGAGGCGGTGCGCCAGGCCCGCGTGGCCAACATCAGGCAGCGCCCTGGCCGCCTCGGCGTGCTGTTCGACCTGGTCACCAGGGCCCGTCCGGAGATCCTGCGGCTGCTTCCGCCGCAGGTGGCCACCGAGCTGGCCACCCTGGCGGACGGTCGCCGCCCCCGCGACTGGCCCGCGATCCTGGACCGGATCCGCGTGACGGCGAACACGACCGGCTGGAACCCGCCCGAGGCCGAGTGCGTGTGCCCGGCCGACGGCCCGTGCGTGTGCGGCCTCCGGCTGAACGACACCCCGCTGGTGACGCCGGCCCCCGAGGCGGTGGCGGTGTGACAGGCGGGACGTCGGGCATCATGGGAACCCCGAGGAGAGGACGGCTATGGCTTTCGCGGTGGCGCGGACGAGGGACGAGGCGCACCTGTACCTCGACCTCAACCCCTGCGCCTGCGGGTCCACCGACACGACCTGGCGCAACGGGCTGGTCGACGTCGAGGGCGAGCTGGTCAACCGGTACTTCGGCCCGTGCGAGGAGTGCGGCACGCCGCGCGAGTTCGTGTTCGGGCTGCCGGAGCGTCCGGTGATGCCCGCCGGGTTCCCGACGTTCGGCGGCCCTGAGCCGTCGGAGCTGCTCGACGCGGGCGAGTGGTTGTGGGTGGCCGACCTGACGGCGAGCGACGTGCCGGTGGCCGACCGGGCCGAGGCCCTGCGCACGCTGAGGATCGCCGCCGCGGCGGTGGAGGAGGTCGTCAAGTTCGTGCCGGCGGGCGCGGACGCGGTGCCCGACGACGGGTTCTGGTCCGAACGCGGGCAGGAGGTGCGCGCGGCCGAGCCCGGCAGGTTCCAGCTCGACCGGCTGCTCGTCGTCCGCGACACCTACCAGGCGCTGGCGGGTGAGTATGCCTGAGCAGGGTCTGGGCCGCTCGCTCGTCGAGGCGTACGTCTACATCGACCTGGTGGCCCACTCCGGCACGCCGGGCGCCTCGCGCGGCGCCACCGTCGACCAGGACGCCGGGAGCCTGCGGGTGCGGCTCGGCGACGTGGAGGTCGAGGTCCCCGTCGAGGCCGAGCGCGCGGCCAGGGAGACCGGCGCGACGTTCGGCACCGGCCTGTCGGAGCTGCTCGACCCCGGCCAGTGGGTGCTGATCGCCACCACGTACGCGAGCCGGGCCCTGGAGGAGGGCCTGTTCTACGCCGCCGGCCCGGCCTCCCCCGAGCGGTACGACGCCGTGGCGACCGGCTGGCGCTTCGCCGCCGACGCGGTGGCCGAGGCGCTGAAGTTCTTCCCGCCGCAGGCCGCCGAGCTGCCGCCCGACGCCTTCTGGAGCGACCTGGGCAGGACCGTGCGCGAGACCGAGCCGCAGCGCCTGACGCGGGCGAAGCTGGAGGACGACCTGGCCTTCTACCGCAAGAGCCTCGACGACTTCGAAAGCCTGCACACAAGGCCCTGACCGGCAGAGTGCGCCCGCCGGAGGGTAAGGCTCTCATTACCGATTGGCTACTCTACTTTTAGTAGCTGAATAACTACTTTCGGTAATGTCCTGCTCCTCCTCAGGGAAGAGGCGCGCCATGCCCCAGTACGCCGCGGTCCCGCGGCTCCCGACCGGCCCCACCGGCCTCGGAACCTCCGCGCTCCACCTTCCGATCCCCGCTCCACCCCCTGCCCTCAGGCAGCTCCCGGCCCCGATCCCTTATGTCGAGCGGGAGTGGGGCGACGGCTCCTACCCCCCGCTCTACTGCCCCGAGACGGTCCGCGACGACCCGGCGCTCGGCGCGGAGGTCGACCGGCGGCTCGTGGCGTGGGCCGAGAAGGTGGGCCTGCACGCCGGGCGGATGGACGAGTTCGCCGCCACCGGGTTCGGCCGGCTGGCGATGCTCGCCCACCCCGACAGCGACGACCCCGACCTGCTGCTGATCGCGGCGCAGATGAACACCGCCTGGTGGGCGGCCGACGACTACTACGCCGACGAGACCGACCTCGGCGCGAGCCCCACCGAGCTGCCGCCGCGCCTCGCGCTCGTCATGTCGGCCATGGACCCGCCCCCGCCCGCGGGCGTGTACACCGAGCAGCTCGAAGCGGCGATCGAGGCCGACCCCGTGCTGGTCTCCCTGCGCTCGGCCACCGGCCACCTGTCCCGCCACGGCACCCCGTCGCAGGTCATGCGGGCCTGCAACACCACCTTCCAGATGTACGTGAGCTGGACCGCCTACGCCGCCTGGCGCTACCTGGAGACCCCGCCGCCCGTCTGGCGCTACCTCGCGGCCCGGCAGCACGACAGCTTCTACACCTCCATGACCCTCATCGACGTCGTCGCCGCCTACGAGCTGCCCGCCAACCTGTTCTACGACCGGCGCTTCCACACCGCGCTCATGCAGGCCGGCACGGCCAGCGTCATCGTCAACGACCTCCACTCCGTCGCGCGGGAGGCGGCCGACGAGCTGCCCGACTCCAACGTCGTCCTGCTCATCGCGGGCGAGGAGAAGTGCTCCACGCGCGAGGCCACCGAACGCGCCGTCGCGCTGCACAACGACTTCGTCAAAGGCTTCGAGACCAGCCAGCGCGAGCTCGCCGCCGTTCCGTCCGTGGAACTGCAGCGATTCCTGCGCGGCGCCCAGGGCTGGATGGCCGGTTGCCTCGAATGGCACGGCAGCAGCAGCCGCTACCACTGATGACGACCGGCCGCCCCCGGCCGGAAAGGAGCTCTTCCCAGGTGACCGTCAACACCCAGTCCCCCGTCCTCACGAGCCACTACCAGCACTCCGTCGCCAGCTACTGGAACGCCGAGAAGAACCCGGTCAACCTGCGCCTGGGCGACGTCGACGGCCTGTACCACCACCACTACGGCATCGGCGAGGTGAACTGGACGGTACTCGACGGCCCCGAGGACACCCGCGAGGACCGCATCGTCAAGGAGCTCCACCGCCTGGAGACCGCCCAGGCCGACCTGCTGATCAGCCATCTCGGCCCGCTCGAACCCCACCACCGGGCGCTCGACGCCGGCTCCGGCCGCGGCGGCAGCAGCCTCCTGGTCAACATGCGGTACGGCTGCGAGGTCGACGGCGTGTCCATCTCCGAGTCGCAGGTCGCCTTCGCCAACGACCAGGCCAAGAAGCGCGGCGTCGACGACAAGGTGCGCTTCCACTTCCGCAACATGCTCGAGACCGGCTTCGAGACTGGATCGTTCCAGGCCAGCTGGAACAACGAGAGCACCATGTACGTCGAGCTGTCCCTGCTGTTCGCCGAGCACGCCCGGCTGCTGCGCCGGGGCGGCCGGTACGTCTGCGTCACCGGCTGCTACAACGACGCCTACGGCCTGCCGTCCCGGGCGGTCAGCCAGATCAACGCCCACTACATCTGCGACATCCACCCCCGCAGCACGTACTTCGAGCAGATGGCGGCCAACCGGCTGGTCCCGGTCAGCGTCGTCGACCTGACGGCGGCCACGATCCCGTACTGGGAGCTGCGCGCCCGCACCCATCTGGCCACGGGCATCGAGCAGTCCTTCCTCGACGCCTACAAGAACGGCAGCTTCCAGTACCTGCTCATCGCGGCCGACCGCGTCTGATCAACCGGCCACCGCGGCGGCCAGCTCCCACGGGTCGTGGGCCGAGAAGACGCTCACCTGGTCGCCGTGGTCCCGTACCAGCTCCCGCAGCCGGGCCTGGGTGCCGAGCCGCAGGTCGTGATGGACCTCCGAGCGGGTCTGCACGACGTCCATCAGCGGGTGCGGATGCGGGTCCGGCTGCAGCTCGCGGTGGTAGTAGTAGGCGTCGCCGCAGTGCAGCAGCCAGCGGTCCCCCTCGCGGACGGCGACGCCGGTGTGCCCGGCGGTGTGCCCGCCGAGGGGGACCAGCCTGATGTCCTCGGGCAGGCCGTCGGGCTTGATCGAGGCGAAGCCGAACCAGTCGTCGTTCGCCTCCGGGGTGTAGGTGACCCAGTCGGGGCCGTGCGCCCAGTGGGCCGGGCGGTAGCGGTAGCTCGGGGCCTCGGCCAGCGCCGCCTCCAGCTCGGCGGCCAGCAGGTGCACCCGCGCGCCGGGGAAGTCCGGCAGCCCGCCGCAGTGGTCGACGTCGAGGTGGGTGACGATGACGTGGCGCACGTCGTCCGGGCGGTAGCCGAGCCGGGCGACCTGGCGGACGGCGGTCTCCTCCTCCAGCAGCGCGGGCTCGGCCATGGCCACCCAGTCGGCGCCCAGCGTGCCGGCCGGGTCGCGCACATCGCCGAGCCCGAGCCCGGTCTCGACCAGCACGAGCCCGTCGGCCGGGGTCTCCACCAGCAGGCAGTGGTTCACGGCGGGGGCGGCGGGCGGGCCGTCGTAGGTGGCTTCGATCGTCCGTACGGATCCGCAGTTCAGGTGATGAATCCTCATGGGGACGATCGTCGTACTTGAACCGCGGTTCAAGTCAACTTCAGCCGCCCGCCATCATGTCGCCGAAGGCGCGGGCCGCCGGGCCCGAGGTGAACAGCCGGTCGAGCCGCGCCCTGGCCAGCCGGCGGCGGAACGGCCCGGCCAGCGTCTCGTCGCCGGCCTCGTGGGTCATCTCCGTCATCCAGCGGGAGAACTCCTGGTGCTGCCACACCCGTTCCAGGCAGGTGGCGGAGTAGGCGGCCAGCGGCTCCTCGTCGCCCTCGCGCAGGGCGGCGCGCAACGCGCGGGCCAGCACGTCGGCGTCGGCGACCGCCAGGTTCATGCCCTTGCCGCCCATGGGCGTGATGATGTGGGCCGCGTCGCCGACCAGGAAGAGCCGGCCGTGGCGCATCGGGTCGACGACGTGGCTGCGCATCTCGACGAACGCCTTCTCCCCGATCGGGCCGTCCGGCAGGCCGTCGTCGGCCAGGCGCAGCCGCAACTGGGCCCAGATCCGCTCGTCGGGCCAGTCGGCGGCGGTGGCGTCGGGGGCGCACTGGAGGTAGAAGCGGCTGGCCCGGGGGCCGCGCGGGAAGTGGGCGGCG
Organism: Nonomuraea sp. NPDC049624; assembly: GCF_040675255.1. Taxonomy (NCBI): domain Bacteria; kingdom Bacillati; phylum Actinomycetota; class Actinomycetes; order Streptosporangiales; family Streptosporangiaceae; genus Nonomuraea; species Nonomuraea sp. NPDC049624. The sequence goes on from NZ_JBFAOR010000012.1 coordinate 188,244, forward strand.
AACCCGTGGGCCGTGATCGCCATGAGCGGGTAGCTCGGCGGCGGGACGTCGGCGAGCACCGTCAGCCAGCCGATGCCGTAGTCGTGGGAGTAGGTGGTGAGAGCGTCCGCGGGCACGCAGGCCCGGCTGACGCCGTGGTGGCCGTCGCAACCTGCGACGTAGGAGCAGGCGATCTCGTGCGTGACGCCGCCGGCGTCGCGGTAGGTGACCGTCGGCGCGGCCCCCCCGACGCCGCGCGGGGTCACCTCGGCCGCCTCGAACCGCAGGTCGCCGCCGGATTCCAGAAGTCGCGCCAGCAGCCTGCCGACGAGCACCTGCTGCGGCACGAGCCGGCCCGTCCGGCCCTCGGTGATCGCCGGGACGTCGAGGAAGCGCCGCTCGCCGTCGACGCGGAACTCGAACCTGGTCTCCTGCGGCATGCCCGCCAGGACGGTGTCGGCCAGGCCCCACTCCTCGAAGACGCGGGCGCCGTGGTGGTCGAGGATGCCCGCGCGCTGGCGCTGCTCGACGTACGGGCGGCTCTGCCGTTCGAGCACCACGCACTCGACGCCGGCCTGGCCGAGCAGGCTCGCCAGGGTCAGCCCGGCGGGGCCGGCTCCGATGACGACGACCTCGGTCTGCTCTCGCCTGCTGGTCTCCCCGGACATGGCGGTCCTTTCGCCTCGGTGACGCGCAGTGGTACCCGGCCAGGATGATCACGATGATAGTCCGTGCGATCACCACCGCACCGGGAGACCGAGCACCCCGTGGATGTCGGTTCCGGCGCGCACCTGCACCTCCTCGGGCGCGACGGCCAGGCGCAGGCCGGGGAAGCGGGTGACGAGCGCGGGAAGGGCCGTGCGCAGCTCCACCCGGGCCAGCTGCTGGCCGAGACATTGATGGATGCCGTGGCCGAAGGACAGGTGGCCGGTCGCGTCGCGGCGCAGGTCGAGGCGGTCGGGGTCGGCGTACCTGCGGGGGTCGCGGTTGGCGGCCGCGAGTGACACGACGACCGACTCGCCCGCCCGGATCAGCCGGCCGGCCAGCTCGACGTCCTCCAGCGCGGCCCGTACGCCGGTGTGGGCGATGGTGAGGTGGCGCAGCAGCTCCTCCACGGCCTGGGCCGCCCGCTCCGGCTCCGCCCGCAGCACGTCGAGCTGGGCGGGGTCGCTGAGCAGCGCGTACGTGCCGAGCGCGAGCATGTTCGCGGTCGTGTCGAGCCCGGCGGCGAGCAGGAAGGTGCCGACGCCGGCCAGCTCCTCGTCGGTGAGGTCGGTGGCGGTCAGGTCGCCGAGCAGGTCGTCGGTGGGCCGGGCGCGCTTGGCCTGGACCAGGCCGTCCACGTACCGCTGGAGTTCGTCGTAGGCGGCGAGCTGCTCCTGCTCGTCGGTGTCCACGCCGGTCAGCGCGGCGGCGTGGTGCTGGAAGGCGTCGCGGTCGGCGTACGGGACGCCCAGCAGCTCGCAGATCACCAGCGCGGGGATGGGCTGGGCGAAGACGCGTACCAGGTCGGCGGGCGGGCCCAGGCGTTCCATGGCGTCCAGGTGGTCGGCGGTGATCTGCCGCACGCGTTCGGTCAGCAGGTTCATCCTACGGACGGTGAACCTGCCGGTGAGCAGCCTGCGGTAGCGGGTGTGCTCGGGCGCGTCGAGGCCGGTGAGGTCGCCGGGCGGGGCGGCCGGCAGCGGGCCGATCGCGGCGGTCGGGTGGTGCAGGGACTCGTAGCGTGAGCTGAACCGCCGGTCCGCCAGCACCGCCCTGACCTCGGCGTGGCCGGTCACCAGCCAGCCGCGGTGCCCGTCGGGGAAGGCGAGCGGGGTGACGGGCGCCTGCTCACGCAGCTCCGCCAGGCCCGCGGGCGGGTCGAAGGGGCAGCCCGCGGGACGGGCGACGGGAAGCGTGACGGGGGCGTCGTTCATGAGGGTCCCTTTCAGTGGGGTCGCGTTTCAGTGGGTCGCGTTTCAGTGGGTCGCGGTGAGGGACGGTTCCTGGGCCGGCTTGCGTTCGCCGCGCATCACGACCAGCGCCAGGACGGCGGCGGCGACCACTCCGGCTGCGCTGATCCCGAAGGCGGCCGACATGGCCGAGGTGAACGCCTCGCGGGCCACCTGGGCGAGACCGGCGTCGCCGAGGGCGAGCGCGTCGCCGATCGAGCGCCGGGCCGCCTCGGGCGCGCCCGCCGGCATCCCCCGGGTGTAGGCCCCGGCCAGGACGCTGCCGAGGACGGCCACGCCGAGCGCCGCGCCCGCCTGCTGGATGGTGTCGTTCAGCGCAGAGCCGACGCCGGCGTGCTCGGGCGGGATGGTGCCCATCAGCGCGGCGATGGCCGCGGGCATCGCCAGGCCGCCGCCGGCGCCCATCACGAACAGGGCCGTGCCGGCGAGGAGGAAGCCGCTGCCGGAGGAGACGGCGGCGAGCAGGCCGAACCCGGCGGCGCAGACGAGCAGCCCGCTGACGATCATGGGACGGTTGCCGAGCCGGGCGCCGAGGCTCGCGCCCAGGCCGTTGAAGAGCAGCGAGGCGACCGCCATCGGCAGGAACGCCAGCCCCGCCTCGGTGGGCGTGTAGCCGAGCACGTACTGCAGGTACTGGGTGAGCACGAGCAGCAGCCCGCCGTTGCCGATCTGGACGAGGGTCAGGGAGAAGCTGCCGCCGCTGAACGTGCGGTCGCGGAACAGGGCGAGCGGGACCATCGGGTGCGGCGTGCGCAGCTCCCAGATCACGAAGCCGGCCAGGGAGAGCACGGTGAGGGCCAGGGCCGGCCAGGACACGCCGTGCGGCAGCTCGATGATCGTCCACACCAGGGCGGACATGCCGGTCGCCGACAGGATCACGCCCAGCGGGTCGGGCTTCGTCCAGGGGCCCTTCGACTCGGGCATGAGCAGCAGGGAGGCGACGATGGCGAGCAGCGCGACCGGCACGTTGATCAGGAACACCGCGCCCCACCAGAACCAGGCGATCAGCGCACCGCCCAGGACCGGGCCGCCGATCATGCCGATCATCGCCACCGCGCTCCAGGCGGCCATCGCCTTGCGGCGCTCGGCCTCGTCGAACACGGTGATCAGGATCGACAGCGTGCTCGGCATGATCAGCGCGCCGCCGACGCCCATCGCGGCGCGGGCCGCCACGAGCTGCGCCGGATCGGCGGCGTAGGCGGCCAGCAGGGACGCGCCGCCGAAGAGCGCCAGGCCGATGATCATCACCCGGCGCCGGCCGTAGCGGTCGGACAGGCTGCCGGCGGTCAGCAGCAGGCCGGCGAAGACCAGGATGTAGGAGTCGAGGATCCATTGCAGGTCCTGGGCGTCGGCGCCCAGGTCGGCCGCGAGGGGCGGGACCGCCACCGTCAGCACCATGTTGTCCACGACCAGCACCAATGTGCTGAGGCACAACACCACCAGGATCCACCAGCGGCGGTTCATGAGTTTCTCCCCTTCGACTTGCGTACGTCGCTCTCGGAATGCGCACACTGTACGCACAAGAAAGCGATGTACGCAATCGGGTGTTCGCTGATGCGTACAGTGTGCGCTAAGCTCGGGTCATGCCAGCATCGCAGCCGCCCGTCCCCTCGGTCTGGGTCCGTCAGCGCCGGCAGCGGGAGCGGCCCGCGCTCAGCCTCGACCGGATCGTGTCCGAGGCCGTCCAGCTGCTCGACGAGGAGGGGCTGGAGGCGCTGAGCATGCGCAGCCTCGGCACCCGGCTCGACGCGGGCGCGACCTCCCTCTACCGCCACGTCGCCAACAAGGACGAGCTGATCGAGCTGGTCGTCGACGAGGTCTACGGCGAGCTGCGCGTGCCGTCCCTGGAGGAGGCAGGGGGCTGGCGCGACGGGCTCGCCGTGGCCGCCCACAGCCTGCGCGCGGTGATCCTGCGCCACCCGTGGATGGCGGCCGTGCTCGGCCAGGTCGGGCTCACCAGCCTGGGGCCCAACGTGATGCGGCGCTCGGAGGACCTGCTGGCGCTGGCGCACTCGGCCGGGTTCGTCCCCGGCGAGGCCGACCGGGCGGTCAACACCGTGCTGGCGTACGTGATCGGCGTGACCATCGCCGAGGCGGCCTACCTGTCGACGCTGGCCCGCAGCGGCCGCACCGAGCAGGAGTGGATCGACGCCGTGCGGCCGACCACCGAGCAGGCGTTCGAGGACCACCCGTGGATGCGGGCGGAGTACGCGGCCAAGGGGTTCGACGACCCCGAGCGCGTCCGGGAGGAGGACTTCCGCTACGGCCTCGACCGGGTGCTCGACGGCCTGCAGGCCCGGCTCGACGCATCGGCCGGCTGACCGGCGCCGGGCGCCCCGGGCGTGAGAGCCTCGGCGTCATGGAAATCTGGATCAACCCCGACTGCTCCAAGTGCCGTTCGGCCCTGTCGATCCTCGACGCCGAATCGGCCGACTACAAGGTCCGCCGCTACCTGGAGGACCCGCCGTCGCCGGACGAGCTGCGCGCTGTCCTGGCCCGGCTCGGGCTGGAGCCGTGGGACATCACCCGTACGGGCGAGCCGGTCGCGGCCGAGCTGGGCCTCGACGCCTGGCCGCGCGACCCGGACGCCCGCGAGCGCTGGATCGCCGCGCTGTCCGCGCACCCGATCCTGATCCAGCGGCCGATCATCACCGCCGACGACGGGCGCGCCGTGATCGGCCGCACCGAGGACGCCGTGCGCGGCACGCTGCCCGGATGAGCGGTCAGTCGTTCATCCGGCCCTCCTGCTGGCCGAGGCGCTCGGGCCCGGACATGCTGGAGCCGCCGGCCGGCACGTCGACGCTGCCCGGGGAGTAGTAGCGGCGCAGCCACTCGGCCAGCCCGTCGAGACCGGGCAGCAGCACCCGCTCGGTGATCCCGGCCTGGTCGAGCCGCCGCCGGATCTCGACCTTGACCCCGGCCGGGATCGACCAGCCCCGCCACAGCCCGGGATGCTCGGCCAGCCAGTCGTCGAGCTGGTACGTCGCCCCCGACATCGCCGAGAGCACCGACGACTGGTTGACCATGCGCTCGTCCAGCGACGGCGGCTCGAAGAAGGCGACGAACGGGCGGTCGCGGCCGAGCGCGTCGAAGCCGGCCAGGCCGGCGGCGCGTTCGGCGAGCATCTCGGTGCTGAACAGCAGCGCGCCCTCGCCGTCGAGCACCTCGCGCAGCGGCTCGGGCAGCAGGCGGTGCGCGCCCGCGCAGTCGACGGCCAGCAGCACGGCGTCGTCGCCGGGCCAGGACGCCGTGGCGAAGTGCAGCGCGACCAGCGGGGAGAACGTCCAGTCCAGGAGGCGGGTGGGCAGGCCGTGGTGCTGGCCGAGAGCCAGCCAGTCCCAGACGGAAGGGCCAGGGGCCGCTCTATGCGCGTATTTCCTAAAATTTCGTATCAAGTGGGTTTCTAGGGTGGCGTAGTCGCCCGCCAGCCGCGCCAGGCTGTGCACGTGCGAGTACGTGCTCTTCGCCAGGCCGCGGAAGACCAGCGTCGAGTGCGCCTGGGCCGGGCCCTCGGTGTGGCCGGCCGCGCTGATCGCGTCGTCCAGCTCGCGCCAGGACGACACCGTCACCATCCCCATCCGCCTCCGGTGCCCCTGGACGCTCCTGTCACACCTGCCGCCGGCAGGGCCGCGAGCCCTTGAGGTGGAGTGGACTCCAGGTCCTAAAGTCGCAGACTATGACAATGCGCTACCGCGTACTCGGCGGCACCGGCATCGAGGTCAGCGTCCACTGCCTTGGGGCGATGATGTTCGGCGCCGTCGGCAACCCCGACCACGACGACTGCGCCCGCATCATCCACGCCGCGCTCGACCAGGGCGTGAATTTCGTGGACACGGCGGACATGTACTCCGCGGGCGAGTCCGAGGAGATCGTCGGCAAGGCGCTGAAGGGCCGCCGCGACGACGTCGTGCTGGCCACCAAGGTGCACTTCCGGATGGGCGAGGGGCCGAACAGGTCCGGGAACTCGCGCCTGTGGATCATGAAGGAGGTCGAGCAGAGCCTCCGGCGGCTCGGCACCGACTGGATCGACCTCTACCAGATCCACCGGCCCGACCACACGACCGACATCGAGGAGACGTTGTCGGCGCTGACCGACCTCGTACGGCAGGGCAAGATCCGCGCGTTCGGCTGCTCGACGTTCCCGGCGGCGGAGATCGTCGAGGCCCACCAGGTGTCGGAGCGGCGGGCGCTGCACCGGTTCAGGACGGAGCAGCCGCCGTACTCGCTGTTCGCCCGCGGCATCGAGAAGGACCTGCTGCCCGTCTGCCGCCGGTACGGCATGGGCGTCCTGACCTGGAGCCCGCTCGCGTCGGGCTTCCTGAGCGGCCGTTACCGCAAGAACGGCGACATCGACCTGACCACCGGCCGGGCCGCGCTGACCCCCCACCGCTTCGACCCGTCGATCCCGGAGAACGCCGCCAAGCTCGACGCCGTCGAGAAGCTGGTCGAGCTCGCCGACGACCTCGGCTGCACACTCCCCCAGCTCGCCGTGGCCTTCGCCGCCGCACACCCGGCGGTCACCTCGGTGATCACCGGGCCCCGGACGATGGCGCAGCTCGACGACCTGCTGAAGGGCGCCGCGCTCACGCTCGACGACGCCGCGCTCGACCGGATCGACGAGATCGTCCCGCCGGGCCGTGACATGTACCAGCCGGACGGCGCGTGGCGTCCGGCCTCACTGACCGACCCGGCCTTGCGCCGCCGCCCGCTCGCCGAGCGCGCCGCGGCCGGCTAGGTCCACAGGCTGTGGACGACGGCGGCCACCCGCCGGCCCTGCTCGCGGCCGGCGTGGGCCGCCGGTGACCGGACGGCGGGGTCGAGCGGGTTGGCGCCCATGGCCGCGACGGCCCCCTCGTCCGGGCTGACGACCTCGACCGCGGAGCCCTCCTTGCGCAGCAGGGCCACCTCCTGTTCGAGGGACGTCCAGGGGGAGGCGGGGGCGCCGGGCGGCTGGGGCGAGACCACCAGCACCCGTTCGAAGCCGGCGGCCAGGTCGGCGTTGTCGCTGGACCGCACGCCGCCGTCGACGTAGCGGCGGCCCTCGATGGTGACCGGCGGCCAGACCCCCGGCACGGCGCAACTGGCCGCCACCGCGTCCACCAGGTCCACCCCGGACGCCCGGTCGAACAGGCGGGTCTTTCCGGTCGCCGCGTCGAGCGCGACCAGCACGAGCGGCCGCTCCGGCCAGTCGGTCTCGGGCAGGCGCGAGGCCACCGCGGCACGCCGTTCCGGCTCGCCGACCGTGGGGGCCTCCAGCGCCCAGGCGCCGATGCGCCGGTGCAGCTCGTCCCGGTCGTGGGCGCCGGTCAGGATGCTCTGGAGGGCGGCCGCGAAGGAGGCCGCGTCGAACACCGCGGGGATCTCCCTGGCCTGCAGCGCGGGATCGACCTGCCGCTGGAACAGCTCCTCGACGGTCAGCCGGCTGCGGGCCTGGGCGCCGACCGCCGAGCCGGCCGAGGTGCCCACGATCAGGTCGGCGTCCCGTACGTCCACGCCCTCCTCGGCCAGCCCGGCCAGCACGCCGGTCGCCCAGGCGATGCCGGCCACGCCGCCGCCCCCGAGAACGAGGGCACGGCGGCGGTCAGAAGCTTCGATTCGATCCATGAGCCTCATCATTCACCCAACAGGAACAAAACGCGCGTCTCATCCGGGCCGTCCGTGTGTATGGTGAGGCTGTGGAACGTACTCATGATTTTGGGTACAACCCCGCCGTCGAGAGCCTGCGACTCATCGATCACGGGCTGCCGAGGTCCCTTCCCGGCAACCTGAGCGGACGCTTCCGCTTCACCCCTGCCTCCCTGTACGTCGGCGACCGGATCGCGGCGACCGCCTTCGCCCGCCTGGACGGCTTCGGCCTGTCCTGGGTGGACGTCTGGCTGCTGTCGTTCCGCCGCGGACGCTGGGCGCTTCGCGCCGGCGACAGCATGTCCGCCGCGCGCAGCGACGACCTGCTGGCCCACCGCCAGGGCGTCGCGGTGCTCAAGGAGCACGGGCTGACCGACGAGAACGGACGTTTCGACACCAACGCGGGTCGCTGGTTCCCCCGGCCGAAGCGATGGGTGGCCTACGGGCTGCTGCGGCTGTCGGCCGAGGTGGAGACCGTCAGGCTGGCCGGGCGGGAGGTGCCGGTGCCGGGACACGGCCTGCAGGCGCTCGCCTGGCGGCTGGAGGCCGGCCCGGTGGTGGCCGACCTGCTCGACGACATGGGCGAGACGGTCGCGGCGGTGACCCTGACCGCGTAGGCGGGCTCCAGGCTGCGACCAGGCCGGGTGCGTGGGCGTGGGCTTCAGGCCGTGAGGAAGTCGGGGGCGTGGTCGCGGGCCCAGGAGCGGAACGTGCGCGCGGGCCGGCCCAGCAGCTCCCGGACCGTGGCGGTCACGCGTTCCGGCGTGTGCGTGAACGACTCCCACGCCCTGAGCCGGGCCTCGACGAACGCCGGATCCCCCCAGGCGGCCGTCAGCTGCTCGCGGGCGACCTCCGGCGGCAGGTCCTCCCAGCGCACCTCGCGGCCGATCTCCTCGCCGACGGTCCGCGCCAGCTCCTCCTGGGTGATCGACTCGGGGCCGGTGATCAGGTACTTGGCGCCGTCGTGGCCGGGGGTGGTGAGCACGTGGGCGACGACGTCCGCGATGTCCCGCTCGTGGATCAGCGATCGGGCGGCCTTGCCGTACGGGAGCCGGACCACTCCTCGCCGGATCTGGGCGGCCCAGGCCAGCGTGTTCGTGGCGAAGTCGATGGCCCGGACGAACGTCCACCGCGTCCCTGAGGCCCGGATCAGCCGTTCGATCTCCTGGTGGTAGATCGTGGCGGGCTCGCCGTCCGCCAGGTCGGGCACGTCCGCCGACAGGTACACGACCTGCTCGGCCCGTCCGGCCATCGTGGTCACCACCCGGGGATCCACGGGGATGCCGGGCCACATCAGGTACACCCGGTCGACGCCGCGCAGGGCGGGCTCAAGGCTGCCGGAGTCGGCCAGATCGCCGCGTACGGGCTCGACGCCCTCCGGGAGCACCGCCCGGGCCGGGTCGCGCACCAGCGCCCGCACGTCATGTCCGGCCTCCGCCAGGGAGGAGACGACATGCGTGCCCACGTTGCCGGTCGCGCCGGTCACCAGAATTCCGCTCATGGAAGGCAGCCTAGAACCTCAACCGCACTCAAGGTCTAGTGACAGAACTGACTCGGTGAAGTGATAAGCCGCACATTCCGGGTAGCGGCAGGAACGGTGATCGCGCTTCAAGGGATGGGAAGGGCTCGGCTGCGGCCGGGCCCTTCCGTTTTCCCGGGCCTTTCGGGCGCCCCCGTACCCGCCGCGAGGGTCCCCATCCGGTCCTCATCCACGTCACAAGCCGTCCTCAGACAAACCTCATGCACGACCGGCATCGTTTCCGGCATGCACCCGACCGGTCCGACCGTCGCGCCCGGATCCGCGCGCGACTCGTACGCCGTCCTCGTCGTGGACGAGGGCCCGCTCGGCGAGTCCCTCTCCCGCGCGATGCGCCGCTGGGACGTGCGCAGCCTGGACGGCGGCGACGCGATCAGGACCGCGCGCGGGTTCCGTCCGGGGGCGATCGTCCTGGACGTCAGGGGCGGCGGCCGGTTCCTGCCCCGGCTGCGGGCCGCGCTGCCCGGCGTGCCGATCCTCTTCCTGACCGCGCCGGACGCCCTGCCCGGCCCGGCGCTCGGGCTGCGCGCGGGCGCCGACGACTACGTGATGCGGCCGTTCGGCGTGGACGAGGTCGTGATCAGGCTGCACGGCCTGCTGCGCCGCTCGGCCGACGCCCTGTCCGTCGGCGACCTCACCCTGGACCAGGAGACCCGCGAGGTGCGGCGGGCCGGCCAGGAGGTCCGGCTCACCCCGACCGAGTTCGAGCTGCTGCGGCTGCTCATGCGCCACCCGGGACGCGCGCTCAGCAAGGCGCACATCCTCGACCGGGTGTGGGCCTACGACTTCGCCGGCCAGGGCAACATCGTCGAGCTGTACATCTCCTACCTGCGCCGCAAGATCGACGCGGACCGCCGTCCGATGATCCACACCCTGCGCGGCGTCGGCTACGTGCTCAGACCGGCCGCCTGACGGCCCGCTAGATCCCGTCTAGCGGCCGTCTGGCGGCCGTCTCGCGCCTCCTTGGTGAGAGCCCGGAACGGGCCGAGGGAGGTGGACGATGACGGGCAGGGACGACACCGCCGGCGGGAGCGCCGCACCGGTCCGGCTCGCGGTGATCATCGCGAGCACCCGCGTCGGGCGGATGGGCGAGACGGTGGCGAAGTGGTTCGCCGGCCGCGCCCGCGACCGCCCCGACCTGGCGGTCGGCCTGCTCGACCTGGCCGACTACGCCTTCCCCGACCGCTACCCCGAGCGCAGCACCGCCTCGATGCGCCGCTTCACCGCGGCCGTCGGCGAGGCCGACGCCTTCGCCGTCGTCACCCCCGAGTACAACCGCAGCTTCCCGGCCTCGCTCAAGCAGGCCATCGACTACACCTACGACGAATGGCAGGCCAAGCCGGCCGGCTTCGTCGCCTACGGCTCGGGATCTTCCGGTCTGTACGCGGTCGAGCAACTCCGTACCGTCTTCTCCGCCCTGCACGTCGTGACGATGCGCGACTGGGTCGGCCTCGACCTGCTGGGCGACGACGTGGCCGGAAGCGGCGAACCGTACGACACCGACGACCGCGCGCGTGCGGTCGCGGCCATGCTCGACCAGCTCACCTGGTGGGGCCGGGCGTTGCGCGACGCCCGGCGCGCCCAGCCGTACTGCTCATGAGAGGAACACCCATGCGAGACCTGGCGATACAGACCTCCGGCCTGGTCAAGGTCTTCGGCGACAACCGCGCCGTGGACGGCCTCGACCTGGAGGTGCCAGCCGGCACCGTCTACGGCGTGCTCGGCCCCAACGGCGCGGGCAAGACCACCGCCGTCCGCATGCTGGCCACCCTGCTGCGGCCGGACGGCGGCGAGGCCACCGTGTTCGGGCACGACGTGGTGCGCGAGGCCGACGCCGTACGCGGCCGCGTCAGCCTGACCGGCCAGTACGCCTCCGTCGACGAGGACATGACCGGCGCCGAGAACCTGATCCTGCTCGGCCGCCTGCTCGGCCACCGCAAGCCGGCCGCCCGGGAGCGGGCGGCGCAGCTGCTGGAGGCGTTCGGGCTGACGGAGGCCGCGGGGCGGCAGGTCAAGACGTACTCGGGCGGCATGCGGCGGCGCATCGACATCGCCGCCAGCATCCTCAACACGCCTGACCTGCTCTTCCTCGACGAGCCGACGACCGGCCTGGACCCGCGCAGCCGCAACCAGGTCTGGGACATCGTCCGCATCGTCGTCGCCCACGGCACCACCGTGCTGCTCACCACCCAGTATCTGGAGGAGGCCGACCGCCTGGCCGGCCGCATCGCGGTCATCGACCACGGCAGGGTCATCGCCGAGGGCACGCCGGGCGAGCTCAAGTCGTCCGTCGGCGCGGGCTCGGTCCACGTGCGGCTGCGCGACCCCGCCACCCGTCCCGAAGCCGAACGGCTGCTGTCCCAGGTCCTCGACGCGCCCGTCTACCTGGACGCCGACCCCGTGTCGCTCACCGCCCGCATCACCGGCCACGGCCGCGAGGCCGCCGCCGCCGAGCAGGCCTCGCGCGCGCTCGGCCGCCTGGCCGAGGCCGGGATCGTCGTCGACGACTTCTCCCTCGGCCAGCCCAGCCTGGACGAGGTCTTCCTCGCCCTCACCGACCACCCCGCCACCGAGACCGCCGAGTCCGCGACCGCGCAGGAGGCCGCAGCATGACCGCCACCACCGAGACCGCCACGACCTACTCCCCCGCCGCCGACGTGCTCGGCACCGTCCTGGCCCCCGGGGTGAAGCCCCCTCGGCCGAGCGCGTGGTCGGCGTCGGTCACGTTCGGCTGGCGGGCCATCCTGAAGATCAAGCACGTGCCCGAGCAGCTGTTCGACGTGACGGCGTTCCCGCTCATGATGACGCTGATGTTCACGTACCTGTTCGGCGGCGCCCTGGCCGGCTCGCCGACCGACTACCTGCAGTTCCTGCTGCCGGGGATCATGGTCAGCAGCGTCGTGATGATCACCATGTACACCGGGGTGGAGGTCAACAAGGACATCGAGAAGGGGGTGTTCGACCGCTTCCGCACCCTGCCGATCTGGCGTCCCTCGACCATGGTGGGCTACCTGCTCGGCGACGTCCTGCGCTACACCCTGGCCTCGACGGTCATCCTCGCCGTCGGCCTGGCCCTGGGGTTCCGCCCGCAGGGGGGCGTCACCGGCGTGCTGGCCGGGATCGTGCTGCTGCTCGGCTTCTCCTTCGCCTTCTCGTGGGTGTGGACGATGTTCGGCCTGCTCATGCGGAGCGAGAAGTCGGTGATGGGCATGAGCATGCTCGTCCTGTTCCCGCTGACCTTCCTCAGCAACGTGTACGTCGACCCGGCCACGATGCCCGGCTGGCTGCAGATCTTCGTCAACGTCAACCCGATCACCCGCCTGGTGGCCGCCGTCCGCTCGCTGATGGCGGGCAGCCCGGACGTGGGTGAACTGACCTGGGTGCTGATCGCGTCCGTCCTTCTCATCGCGGTCTTCGGCACCCTGACCATGCGCCTCTACAACCGCAAGTAGCCCGCCACCGCACGGATCGGGCGCGAAGCAGGCATCCCTGCCTTCGCGCCCGATCCGTGCTGCTTCGGTAAGTGCGGCTGCCCCCCGGCTAGCAGTAGTGCGGGACGCGGGCAGTGAACTCGGCGGTGCCGGCGGCGCGGGACGGGGCGGCTCGGTCAGAGGTGCCAGGTGATGGGGGTGGTGGGCTGGTAGCGGCAGGTGGCGCCGGTGGAGATGGTGGCGCGGAGGTGGGTGGCGAGTTCGGGGTGGGTCTGGGTGAGTTTGCGGAGGGTGTCGCGGATTCTGGCGGTCACCGTCTTGCGGGCCCGTTCGGCCTCGTCGCCCAGACGGCGGGAGCGGCCGCCCAGCCCGGCGGCCGTGCGCAGCTCCTCCAGCAGGGCCGCGCGTTCGCGGTCGTACTCGGCCGCCCGGTCGTCGTCGCCGCGTTCGGCCGCCCGGTCGATCTCGTCGTCGAGGACGGACAGGCGGCGGCGGTAGTCGGCCTTGGCCTCCTCGTCGAGCACGGCGTCGCCGCCCATCGCGCGGGCGGCGAGCACGACGTCGCCGCCCTCCGGGGCGAGCAGGGCCACGGCGGGGATGTCGGCGCCGGGGTGGCCGAGCAGGTGGTGCAGGTCGCGCAGGCCCTTGGCGTCGGGCATGTGGGCCAGCCGCCCGGCGAACCTGAGGGCCCAGACCTCGCCGTCCTTGCGGAAGTCGCCGGTGGCCGGCTCGGGGCCCTCGTCACGTGCGGGGGCCCGCGGGGGTGCGGGCTCGTCGGCGGCGCCGCCCCGCGACGGGAGGGTGTCGAGGACGTGCTGCATGCCGAGCTCGGCCGCCTCGCGCCGGACCTCCTCCAGCAGCGGACGGGCCCCGGCGGTGTCGCCGCCGACCAGGAGGGCCTCGGCCAGGCGGGCACGGGCCAGGACCGACCACGGGCGGGCCCGCATGCGGTCGGCCGACCGGTACGCCCGCGCGAACCCCTCGGCCGCCTCCGCCCACCGGCCCTCGGCCAGGTCGAGCAGGGCGATCCACAGGTCGTAGGGGCCACTGATGTCCCAGCCGTAGTAGGACACCGCCCACCGCCCCCGGTGCGGCAGCAGCGCGGCCCGCGCGCCGGCGGCGAGCTCCCGGTCGTGGGTGGCGGCGGCCAGCTCCGCCTGGAAACGCAGCCACAGCGGCTCGGCCATGCGCCCCACCCGCGCGCCGGCCGCGTGGTGGCGCAGCGCGGTGCCGACGTCGCCGGCCTGCAGGGCGGTCAGCGCCTCCAGCAGGCCGCGGTCGGGGTGGCGGCCGGCCCTGAGCCTGCGCAGGACGTCTTCCTGCTCCTCCACCCTGCCCTGGAGCCAGGCGATCGCCCAGCGGTGGTGGTCGAGCATGACGTCGAAGTCGTGGTCCTTGCCGTCGAGGGACAGGCCCGTCATCAGCGACTCGGCCTCGGCGAAGCGGCCGGCGAGCGCGGCGACGATGCTGGCGTCGACGGACGTGGTGAGGTTGAGGTGGGCGTCGTCGGTGCTGCGGCCCCTGGCCGCGTAGTCGTGGAACCGGTCGAGGTAGCGGGGGTCGCCCTCCTCGATCATGGCCACCCAGCGCAGGGCGCCGGCGAGGTGTTCGAGCTCGCGGTCGGAGGTGCGCCGGGCGACGTCGAGCAGCTCGCCGGTCAGCGCCACCCGCTCGCCCGCCGTGCCGGGGCCCCAGATGATGTCGTGGTGGGCCCACAGGCTGAAGGCCAGGACGTCGTCGTCGCCTCCCTGGCGGGCCTGGGCGGTGAGGTGGAAGACCAGGTCGAGGGCCAGGCGGTCGTCGGGGGCCGGCTCGCCGACGAGCTCGGCGTGGGCCCGGCGCAACCGGTCGAGCGAGTCGTCGTGGCCGTAGTGGGAGCGGAAGACCAGCGCGACGCGGGCGGTCAGCTCTGGGTCGCCGAGTTCGGCGGCGACGGCGCCGGCCTCCTCGAACAGCCGGCGGCCCGCGTCGCGATCGCCGCGGTGGTGCAGCTCCCGGCCGAGGTCGAGGCAGACCAGCACGCGCCGGCGGGGCGCGGCGGCGGCGCTCAGCTCGTGGGCGCGGCGCAGGTGGCCGAGCTCCTCCTCGCCGGCGAGCCGGCTGCGGGCGGCGCGGGCGGCGGCCTGCAGCAGGTCGATCGCGCGCTCGGGGTCGACGCGGTCGCCGGCGAGGTAGGCGTGCCGGGCCAGGTCGCTCGGCAGCACGCGGCGGGCCAGGTCGGGGGCGCCGTCGAGGGCGCGCACCACGGCGGCGTGCAGGTCGCGCACGTCGGGGACGGCGTCGTAGAGGGTCTCGCGGACGAGGTCGTGGGCGAAGGCGAACCGGCCGCCGCCCTTGGTGACCACCAGCCGGGCGATCACGGCGGTGTCGAGGAGCCGGTCGACGTGCGCCACGGGCGCGGCCACGGTGGCGGCCAGCACCTGGCGGTGGAACTCGCGCCCGAGCACGGCCGCGGCGGGCAGCAGCTCCGACACCGGACGCGGCAGCAGGGACAGCCGGCGCAGCAGCGCGTCGCGGACGCCGGGCGCGACGGCCGTGGCCGAGCCGCCGCTGCGCCACAGCCGGGCCGTCTGCTCGACGAAGAACGGGTTTCCGCCGGTGCGCACGT
The DNA here is from genome assembly GCF_040675255.1 of Nonomuraea sp. NPDC049624. Taxonomy (NCBI): domain Bacteria; kingdom Bacillati; phylum Actinomycetota; class Actinomycetes; order Streptosporangiales; family Streptosporangiaceae; genus Nonomuraea; species Nonomuraea sp. NPDC049624. The sequence goes on from NZ_JBFAOR010000012.1 coordinate 203,379, forward strand.
GGACCTCGGCCACCAGGTCGGGGGGCGGGTCGAGCCCGGCGGTGCGGGCCATGAGGGCGCCCACCCCGGCCTGGTCGAGGCCCGTGAGCGTGATGGTGGTCGCCTTGGCGACGAGCGGGGACAGCAGGTCGCGCAGCGGGTGGTCGACCGGCTCGACCTCGGCGTCGCGGTAGGTGCCGACGAGGAGCAGGCGCTCGAACCAGGTCTGGCGGGCCGCGAACTCGAGGAGCCGCAGCGAGGCGGGGTCGGCGGCGTGGAGGTCGTCGATGACGATCACGAGCGGGTGGTGCTGGGACAGGGACACCAGGGCGGTGGTGACCGCGTCGTAGATCTGGAACGCGGAGGCGGTGTCGGTGTCGGCGGCGGTGTCGGCGGCGGTGACCTCCAGGTGTGGCTGGGCGAGCGCCGCCGCTTCGCCGAGCAGGGCGGCCAGGCTGCCGCCGGCTGACTGCTCGGCCTCGCCCCACTCGTGGGGGGCGGCCGAGCGGCGCAGGGCGCGGATGACCTGGACCCACGGCCAGTAGCCGGGGGCGCTGCCGGAATCCCAGCAGGCGCCGCCGACCACGAGCGCGCCCCTGCGCCTGGCCTCGGCGGCGGCGCTGGTGACGAGCGTGGTCTTGCCGATGCCGGCCTCGCCGGTGACGAGGACCAGGCCGCCGTGGCTGTCGACCACCCGCGCGACCTCGGCGCGCAGCAGCGCGGCGGGGTGGTCCCTGCCGATCAGCTCGTGTGGCCTGGCTTCGGTTGGCATGACACCCGCACGTTATCCGCCGCCGCCGACAAAATCCGCGTGCGCGCCGCTACCAGGCGACCTCCAGCTCGGTCAGGCCGTAGACGACGTTGAAGGAGCGGAACTCCGGCGTGGACCCGGTCGGGCGCAGGCCGGGGAAACGTTCGAAGAGCGCGGGGAAGGCGATCTTCATCTCCATGCGGGCGAGCGGCGCGCCCAGGCAGTGGTGGACGCCGTGACCGAAGGCGACGTGGCCGGGGGCGCCGCGGGTGATGTCGAGGGTGTCGGGGTCGGCGATGAAGCCGGGGTCGCGGTTGGCGGCGGGCAGCGAGCACAGGATCATCTCGCCCGCGCCGATGGTCCGCCCGGCCAGCTCGACCTCCCTGGACGTGATCTTGATCGTGCCGGAGTGGACGATGCTGAGCCAGCGCAGCAGCTCCTCGACCGTCGCGTCGATGCGCTCGGGCTCCTTGCGCAGGAGTTCGAGCTGCCCGGGGTTGCGCAGCAGGGCGAGCGTGCCGAGCGAGAGCATGTTGGAGGTGGTCTCGTGCCCGGCGAGCAGCAGCAGGTTGCCGATGCCGACGAGCTCGCTGGTGGTCAGGTCGTCGCCGTGCTCGCGGATGAGCATGCCGAGCAGGTCCTCGCCCGGGTCGGTGCGCATGCGGGTGACCAGCTCGCGCATGTAGGCCCGCGACTCGAAGTTGGCCGCCACCCGCTCCTCGACCGGCAGCGACAGGTCCAGCATGCGGCCGGAACGCCGCTGGAAGTCGGCGCGGTCCTCGTACGGCACGCCCAGCAGCTCGCAGATCACCAGCGACGGGATCGGCAGCGCGAACGACGACACCAGGTCGGCCGGGGAGCCGGCGGCCTCCATGGCGTCGAGGTGCTCGTGCACGATGTCCCTGATGCGGGGCTCCAGCCGCTTCATCCGGCGGATCGTGAACTCGGGCGTCAGCATCCTGCGCAGCCGGGTGTGCTCGGGCGGGTCCTGGCCGAGGAGGTTGCCCGCGCGCAGCTCGGCGAGCTGTTCCTCGGTCAGCTCGGGCGCTCCGGGCATGCGGGCGGAGCCCTGCCTGGCGAGCCTGAACCGGTCGGCGTCGCCCAGGACCTCGCGGACGTCGGCGTACCGGGTCACCACCCACGCCTCCAGGCCGAGGAGGGTGTCGATGCGCTTGATCCGTTCCTGGTCGCGCACCTCGCCCAGCTCGGGGGCCGGATCGAACTCCAACCGCCGCATGTGCAGCGGCACCGCCGAGGACTCAGTCATGGAACGACCGTAACAAGTCCGGCGGCCGTCCTCTAGATCGTTCCCGATCGGTGATCCGGCGGGCGGTTTCGGCCCGAGCTTGACGTGGGACGCGCGGCGCTTGGAGTATGCCGATGATCACCATGACGAATGGGAGCAAGCGTGCGCCAGACCGACATACCGGTACTGATCGCCGGAGGCGGGCCCGTCGGGCTGGCGACGGCCGTGGAGCTGGCCCATCACGGGGTGCGCAGCATGGTCGTCGAGCCGCGCGAGAGCGTGTCGTGGCTGCGTCCGCGCGCCAAGACCACGTCGGCGCGGTCGATGGAGCTGCTGCGCAGGTGGGGGCTGGCCGAGACGGTCCGCGCCCGCGCGCCGCTCGCGGTCTCCTGGTCGGACGAGGCGGTGTTCACGACCGGCCTGCTGGGCCGCGAGATCACCAGGATCGGCGGCTGCTTCGGCCTCGACCTGACCGGCTCCGACCTGGCCGCAGAACCCGGTCAGCAGGTGCCGCAGCCGATCGTCGAGGAGGTGCTGCGCGAGGCCGCCGGTGACGCGCTGCTCACCGGCTGGCGGGTGACCGGCCTGCGCGAGGACGCCGACGGCGTCACCGCCGACCTGGCCGCCGCGGACGGCGGCACCCGCCAGGTGCGCGCCGCGTACGTCGTCGGCTGCGACGGCGCCCGCAGCGTGACGCGCCCGGCCATCGGCGCCCGCTACGAGGGCCGCCAGGACGCCAGGCCCAACTTCAACGTCGTCTTCCGCGCGCCCGGCCTGGCCGAGCGGGTCCCGCACGGTCCCGCCGTGCACTACTGGGTGCTGAACCCGGCCCAGCCCGGCATGCTCGGCCGGCTCGACCTGGAGGACCTGTGGTGGTGCATCGCCCAGGGCGTCCCGGCGGAGGGGACCGACCCGGTGCGCCTGGTCCGCAACCTGGTCGGGGCCGACGTCGAGGTCGAGATCCTGGCCACCGACCCGTGGACCGCGCGCATGCTGCTGGCCGACCGGTACGCCGGCGAGCGGGTGTTCCTGGCGGGCGACGCCGCGCACCAGAACCCGCCCTACGGCGGCCACGGCTTCAACACCGGCATCGGCGACGCGGTCAACCTCGGCTGGAAGCTGGCCGCCGTACTGAACGGATGGGCCCCGGCGGCCCTGCTGACCAGTTACGAGGCCGAGCGCCGGCCGGTCGCGGCGGCCACGATCGAGGCCGCCGCCGCCAACATGGCCACGCTCGCGCCGGAACTGGCCGATCCCGCGCTGATGGGGTCGGACGCCGAGTTCGAGCGGGTGCGCCCGGCCGTCGCGGAGGCGGTGCGGCGGACCAAGGACAGCGAGTTCCACAGCCTGGACCTGGTGCTGGGGTACACGTACGCGGGGTCGCCGGTGGTGGCCGGCGGGTGCGGCGAGCGGCTGCCGCACCGGTGGCTCGCTCCGGGCGAGTCGCTCTACGACCGGCTCGGGCCCGGGTTCAGCCTGGTGGGCGACCTGTCGTCGCCGGAGGCCAAGGTGCTGGTGGAGCGGGCGGCCGAGCTGGGGGTGCCGCTGCGGGAGGTGGACCTGCCGGACGCGGCCGGCACGCTGGCCCTGGTCCGCCCCGACCAGCACGTGGCCTGGCGCCCGTCGCCGGGCCAGGACCCGGCCCACGCGTTGGACCTGGCGATCGGGCGGCCTGCCTGAACGCCCCCGACCTGGCGATCGGGCGGCCTGCCTGATCGCCGCCGGGCACGGCGATCGGGGGGCCGGTTCGAGCCGGTCTAGGGTGGGTGCATGCGCGTAGTGGTGATCGGGGCGAGTGGGCACATCGGCACCTATCTGGTCCCGCGCCTGGTGGACGCGGGCCACGACGTGGTCACGGTGAGCCGGGGCAAGCGGGAGCCGTACACGCCGCACGGCGCGTGGGAGCGGGTCGCCGGCGTGGTCGCCGACCGGGAGGCCGAGGAGGCCGCGGGCACGTTCGGGCGGCGGATCGCCGAGCTGGAGCCGGACGTCGTCGTCGACCTCATCTGCTTCACCGAGGCGAGCGCCCGCCACCTGGCCGGGGCGCTGGCCGGCCGGGTCCGGCAGTTCCTGCACTGCGGCACGATCTGGGTGCACGGCCCGAGCACCCGCGTCCCGACCACCGAAGACCGCCCGAAGCGGCCCATCGGCGAGTACGGCCGGCAGAAGGCCGCGATCGAGGCGTACCTGCTCGACCTGGCCGCGCGGGAGGGCTTCCCGGCCACGATCGTCCATCCCGGGCACATCACCGGTCCGGGCTGGATCCCGGTCAACCCGGCCGGCAACCTCGACCCGGCCGTGTTCCAGGCCCTGGCCGACGGCGAGGAGGTGCGGCTGCCCAACCTGGGCATGGAGACCGTGCAGCACGTCCACGCCGACGACGTCGCCCGGCTGTTCGTGGACGCCATGAACAACCCGGCCGCCGCCAGGGGCGAGAGCTTCCACTCGGTGGCCGTGACCGCGCTGACGCTGCGCGGCTACGCCGAGGCGGTGGCGGGCTGGTCCGGCCGGGAGGCGCGGCTGTCGTACCTGCCGTGGGAGCAGTGGCGGGAGACCGTGCCGGAGCACCACGCCCGCGTCACCTACGACCACATCGCGCACAGCCCCCACTGCAGCATGGAGAAGGCCGCGCGGCTGCTCGGCCACCGCCCCCGGCACACCTCGCTGGAGGCGGTGGCCGAGGCGGTCGACTGGCTGGTCCGCGCGGGCACCCTCACCCGCTGACCCCCACCTGACCAGCGAGCGCACCAGGGCCACGCACTAGAGTCACCCGCCATGACACCTTGGGAGATGGCCGCGGTCTTCGCGGCGGGCGTCGGAGCGGGAGGCATCAACGCCGTCGTCGGCTCCGGGTCGCTGATCACGTTCCCGACGCTGCTGGCCGTCGGCCTGCCGCCGGTCACCGCCAACGTCTCGAACAACATCGGCCTGGTGCCCGGCGGCGTGACCGGCGTCCTCGGCTACCGCGCCGAGCTCAAGGGTCAGCGCGGCCGCCTGCTCCGGCTGGCCTCGGCCTCCGCGCTGGGCTCGCTGATCGGCGGGCTGCTGCTGCTCAACCTGCCGGAGCGCACGTTCACGGCGGTCGTGACGGTGCTGATCGGGTTGTCGTGCGTGCTGGTCCTGGCCCAGCCGAGGATCAGCCGGCTGCTGGCCAGCCGTCCGCGTCAGGCGCACGGCGGGCCCTGGTTGTGGCTGGGCGTGCTGGCCGCCGGGGCGTACGGCGGCTACTTCGGCGCGGCGCAGGGCGTGCTGCTCATCGGGCTGCTCGGCATCTTCCTCGACGAGGAGCTGCAGCGCGTCAACGCCGCCAAGAACGTGTTGTCGCTCGTGGTCAACGCCACGGCCGCCGTCCTGTACACGCTGGTGGCCGACGTCGACTGGTGGGCCGTGCTGCTGGTGGCGCTCGGCTCGACGGTCGGCGGGTTCCTGGGGGCGCGGGTGGGACGCCGGCTGCCCGCGCCGGTGTTGCGCGGTGCGGTCGTCTGCATCGGGGTGGTGGCGATCGTCAAGCTGCTGACCGCTTCCTAGGCCGTCACCGGCTCGTCCCAGTCGACGTGGTGGCGCTGCTCGGGGCCGAGGGCGCGTTCGGGGGCGAGGAACGTCCGGGTGGCCAGCGGCATCATCAGCCGCATCATCGTGACGGCGAAGGGCCCGAGGGTCTTGCTGCTGTTCGTCCGGGAGGCGCGGGCGGCGACCCGCTCGACGCGGTCGCGGCGCAGCCGTACGTAGGCGTCGAACGCGGCGGGCACGCCGGGCAGGTCGCGCAGGCAGCGGGCGAGCTGGACGGCGCTCTCGGCGGCCAGCGAGGCCCCCTGCCCCGAGCTGGGCGAGGGCGCGTGCACCGAGTCGCCCACCAGCACCATCCTGCCGCGGTGCCAGTGCGGGACGCTCGGCATGATCTCCACCGTGCCGAGCGCCACCAGGTTCTCGGGGGACGTGTGCCGCACCAGCTCCCGCCCCGGCTCCTCACCCGCGAAGAGCTCGCCCAGGCGGCTCAGCCACTCCGCGGCCGGCACCCGGCGCGCCTGCGCGGACGTCGTCGGCTCGGCGTGCGGGACGTTGCAGAACCAGGCCGTGCGCCCGTCGGGCTGCACCCAGTAGCCGAGGAACGCCCGCCGCCCGAACACGAAGTAGGACGCCTGCCTCCCGGCCGGCACGGCGACGTCGGCCAGGCCGCCGAAGTTCAGCAGGGGCACGTGGCGCGGCCCCGGCGCGGCCGGGTCGATCAGGGACCGGACCACGGAACGGATGCCGTCGGCCCCGACCAGGATGTCGGCGCTCGCGCTGCCGCCGTCGGCGAAGCGCGCGGTGACGCCGCCCGGGTGCTCATCGACGCCGACCAGGCGCCGGCCGTACTCGGTGCGGATGCCGGCGGCCAGGGCCCGGTCGCGGACCGCGCCGTAGAGCTGCGAGCGCCACATCGCCTGGCTGGGCGGCAGGTCGGGCAGGCCGGCCAGCTCGCCGATGCGCCTGCCCGCGCCGTCGCGGACGACCGTGTGCGCCACCGGCTGGCCGACCGCCCGGACGGCCTCCTCCGCGCCGACGGCCCGCAGCGCCGCGAGCCCGTTCGGGGCGATCGTGAGCGTGCCGCCGACGCCCTCCGCGCCGCGGTCGTACGCCTCGTACAGGGTCGCCTCGATCCCCGCGCGGCGCAGCGCCATCGCGGTGACGGGGCCGGCGATGCCCCCGCCGATCACCAATGCCGTGCTCACTGCCGTGCTCACTGCTGTCATTGCCGACTCCCGAACATCTCGTGCCAGGTCCTGGCGTAGTCAGGTGCGCTGAGGGACTCGATGAGGCGGGCGACGAAGGCCAGCTCGGCGTCGAGCACCGCGAGGCGGTAGTCGTCCTCCACGAGGAACACCCAGGCCACGCCGCCCGCGCGGGCGGCGTCGGCGGTCCGGGCGAGCTCGGCCCGCTGGGCGGTCATCGCCGCCGCGCGGCGCTCCAGCAGCCCGACGGCCTCGGCCGGGTCGAGCACGCTGATCAGCGACAACGCGACGCCGAAGTGCGGATAGTCCTCCTGCGGCGTCGAGACCAGCTCGCGCAGCCAGTCGTAGAGCTCCTCGCGGCCCTCGCCGGTGAGCTCGTAGAGCGTGCGCTCGGGCCGCTCGGTGTCGCGGACGGTCTCCCGCTCGACGATGAACCCCGCCTTGGCGAGCTGCTTGACGACCATGTAGAGCGAGCCGCGGTTGTACTTGAAGCTCTTGTCCTTGTCCGTCTCCTGCAGGCGACGGCCCAGCTCGTACGGGTGCATGGGCTCGACCAGCAGGAACGCCAGCACCGCCAGCGCGAGCGGGTTGGCCACCTTGCGGCGCTTCTCCATCGGAGTCCCCTTTAGTTGATATCAACTATCCATTGTCGGCTAGTTGATGTCAACTATAGAGGAGTCAGCCCGCCATCCCCACGAGGAACGCCACCGGGACCAGCGCCAGCGTGAGGACGAGCGCCCACCAGCGGGGCGCGGGGCCCGTCCGGAGCACCGCGACGCCCATGGGCACCAGCGCGACGGCGAGCCCGGCCAGCGCGGCCAGCGAGACCGGGTCGCTGCTGCCCTTGAGCACGCCGAGCGGCAGCCCGGCCGCCAGCGCCAGCGCGACGCACCTGGCCACGCCGACCGGCCCGTCCCCGAAGGCCCGGGCACGGAAGGCGCCGACGGCCAGCACGACCCAGCCGCCCATGATGCAGACGTTGACCGCCTTGAACACGTGGAAGGCCCCGTACGTGCCGGCGACGACCTGTTCGGCCGCCTCCGGGCCCAGCGCGTCCACCAGCTGGAACGCCAGATGGCTCACCCCGGCGTGGAACACCCTGCCGAACAGCCCCAGCACCGCCAGCGTCACGCCCCACCCGGCCAGAACCGGACGGGTGGCGGCGATCACCCGGCCGAGCGCGGTCACCGCCGGCCACAGCAGCACGGCGCCCGCGGCGTACAGGCTGTAGGACAGGGCCATGCGGCCCGGGTCGGCGGCGTAGGCGGCGAGCTGGCCGGGGAAGAAGTCGTCGGCGCCGAGGCGGACGAGGACGCCGGCGAGCAGCAGCGCCGGTGCGAGCACCAGCCCGGCGCCCTCCACCCAGCGCCCGGGGATGGTCATGCGCGTGATCGTCATGCCCGCCATTCAAGTGACGTACGCGTCCGGGCACATTGGCGCGGCCGCGAGGACCCGTACTCCACCTGGCACTACCAGGGCATGAAAGTTTCAGGCGTTCGCGCAGGTCAAAGGGGTTGACCGGGGTGCTCGCATTGACGTGCCCGAACGCGGCGGCCGAGCATGACGCCGCGTTCCCCCTCGCGGAAAGGGCACCCCATGCAGACCTCGAAGGCGGCACTGACCGCCCTGGCCACGGTGGTGGCCGGAGCGGCTGTCGCCGTCGCGCTGACCACCACCCCGGCGGGCGCGGCGACCGGAACAGGGACCGGCTACCTGCACACCAGCGGCAACAAGATCCTCGACAGCACCGGCGCGACCGTGCGGCTGACCGGGATCAACTGGTTCGGGATGGAAACGGACAACAAGACCTTCCATGGTCTGTGGTCGAGCAACCCCTGGAAGAGCCAGATCGACAAGATGGCCGCGCTGGGCTACAACACGCTGCGGGTGCCGTACTCCAACGACGCGCTCAAGCCGGGGGCCACCGCCACCGGGATCAACGACTACGTCAACCCCGACCTGGTCGGCCTGTCCCCCATGCAGATCCTCGACAAGGTCGTGGACTACGCGGGCGTCAAGGGCATGCGGATCATCCTCGACCGCCACCGCCCGACCGCGGCCGGCCAGTCCCCGCTCTGGTACGTCAGCACCACCCCCGAGAGCACCTGGATCAACGACTGGAAGACCCTGGCCCAGCACTACGCGAACAACCCCACGGTCATCGGCGCCGACCTGCACAACGAGCCGCACGCCGAGGGCACCAACCCCAACGCGACCGGCGCCTGCTGGGGCTGCGGCGACCAGGCCCGCGACTGGCGCCTGGCGGCCGAACGGGCGGGCAACGCGGTCCTGGGCGTGAACCCCAACTGGCTGATCTTCGTCGAGGGCGTGAGCTGCCCGAGCGGCGGCCTGTCGAACGTCTGGGACAACGATCCCAGCAACGACGAGGACTGCGGCTGGTGGGGCGGCAACCTGTCGAAGGCCGGCCAGTACCCGGTACGGCTCAATGTCGCGAACCGCCTGGTCTACTCACCGCACGAGTACGCCACCTCGGTCTACCACCAGACCTGGTTCGACGCCCCCGACTACCCCGCCAACATGCCCGCCATCTGGGACAAGTACTGGGGATACCTGTACCGGCAGAACATCGCGCCGATCATGATGGGCGAGTTCGGCACCACGCTGGCCTCGAACGTCGACAAGGTCTGGCTCCAGGAGCTCATGAAGTACACCGGCACCGGGGTGAACGGCATGTCGTTCACGTACTGGTCGTGGAACCCGAACTCGGGCGACACCGGCGGCATCGCCAATGACGACTGGACCACCATCAACCAGGCCAAGCAGGACATCCTCCAGCCGTACCTGATCCCGCCGGCCGGGGGCGGGAGCAACCCCACGACGTCGCCGACGGCGACCCCGCCGGGGCAGTGCACGGTCGGCTACAAGCAGACCAACGCCTGGCAGGGCGGCTTCCAGGGCGAGGTGACGGTGAAGAACACCGGGACGTCCCCGATCAACGCCTGGACCGCGACCTGGACGCTGCCCTCGGGCGTCACCCTGAACAACGCCTGGAACGCGGTGGTGACGGTCTCGGGCACCACCTGGACCGCCAAGGGGCCCGACTGGGCGCGGAACCTGGCGCCGCGCGCGTCGGTGGTGATCGGCTTCACCGCCAACGGCACGGCCGCCACCCCCGCGAACACCACCTGCTCCTGACGCCGCCCCCCGTTCCCTGCTCCCACTCCCGCCCGCGTTCCCCCATCGGGACGCGGGCGGTCAGCTGAACGGTCGGGACATCTCGTCGAGCATCTCGGCCATGACCTCCCGCAACGAGCGCGACTGACGCTCCTCGACCCACAGGTGCGACCCGAGCCGCAACGCCGTGAGGAACCCGGCCGCCATCACCTGGGGACGCACCGGGCTCTCCCGCTCGGAGATCGCCTGGACCAGGTCGCGCTCCAGCGCCGCGTGGTTGGCCAGTTGCCGGGCCAGCAACGACGGGTGCCGCTTGGCCAGGCGGGCGCGCACGGCCCACTCCCGCGCCGGCTCCCCCACCTCCTCGAACACGTCGTCGATCGCCCCGCAGAGCGCCTGCCAGGCGGTACGGCCGGCCGGCTGGGCGCGCACCTTCTCGACCAGGTCGCGGATGCGCTGCTCCTCGCCGTAGAGGACGGCGTCCTCCTTGCCGGCGAAGTAGTTGGAGAACGTGCGGCGCGAGATGTTCGCGGCGTCGGCGATGGTCTCCACCGTGACGGCGTCGAGGCCGTGCTCCCCGACCAGCCGCATGGCCGCCTCGTGCACGGCCTGCCGCGTCTCGGCCTTCTTGCGCTCGCGCAGCCCGCCGGTGCTGTCCATGATGCGCCAAGCCTACCGTCCGGGAATATATGCTCAGCGGGCAAACTTTCCCATTGGGCATTGTTTTAACGTAGGAGGAGGCCGCGCATGAGCGCACCGACCGTCCCGGCCGCGCCGCCGGGCCAGATGAGCCATCGGCAGATCATGGAGGCCCTGAGCGGGCTGCTGCTCGTCCTGTTCGTGGCGATGATCAGCGGCACGATCGTGTCGGTCGCGCTGCCGCAGATCATCGGCGCGCTGAACGGCACGCAGTCGCAGTACACCTGGGTGATCACCGCCTCGTTGCTGGCGTCCACGGCCTCCACCCCGATCTGGGGCAAGCTGGCCGACCTGTTCAGCAAGAAGCTGCTGCTGCAGATCTCCATCGTGATCTTCATGGTCAGCTCGGTGGCCTGCGGCTTCGCCCAGGACACCGGCCAGCTCATCGCCTTCCGCGCCCTGCAGGGCCTCGGCATGGGCGCGCTGCAGGTCCTGGTCCAGGTGATCATCGCGGCGATGATCAGCCCCAAGGACCGGGGCAAGTACAACGGCTACCTCGGCGGCGTCATGGCCGTCGCGACCGTGGCCGGGCCGCTGCTCGGCGGCCTGATCGCGGACACCTCCTGGCTCGGCTGGCGCTGGTGCTTCTTCGTGGCGGCGCCGTTCACCGTGGTCGCCTTCCTGCTGCTGCAGAAGACCCTGCGGGTGACCCACGTGCGCCGCGAGGGCGTCAAGGTCGACTACGTCGGCGCCACGCTGATCGCGGCCGGCGTGAGCGTGCTGCTCATCTGGGTGACCTTCGTCGGCAACTCCTTCGACTGGCTGTCCTGGCAGACGGCCGCGATGGTGCTCGGCGGCGTCGCCGTCCTGGCGGTCGCGACCTGGGTGGAGACCGTGGTCAAGGAGCCGGTCGTGCCGCTGCACGTCATCCGCCGCCGGACGCCGGCGCTGGCCATCCTGGCGAGCCTCGCGGTGGGCATGGCGATGTTCGGCGGCTCGGTCTTCCTCGGCCAGTACTTCCAGATCGGCCGCGGCTACAGCCCGACCGAGGCGGGGCTGCTGACGATCCCGATGATGCTCGGCGTGCTGCTGTCCTCGGCGATCTCCGGGCGCATGGTGTCGAGGAGCGGGAACGTCAAGCCGTACATCGTGACCGGGGCGGTCGTGCTGACCGTCGGGTTCCTGGTGTTGTCCACGATGGACCACCAGACCTCGCTCGTGCTCATCGCCGGTGCGATGGTGCTGGTCGGCGCGGGCGTCGGCATGTCGATGCAGAACCTCGTCCTCGCGATCCAGAACACCGTGCCGCTGCGCGAGCTGGGCGCAGCCAGCGGGGCCGTGACGTTCTTCCGGTCGCTGGGCGGCACGGTGGGCGTGTCGGTGCTCGGCGCGGTGCTGGCCAACCAGGTCGCGACCGGCATCGCCGAAGGGCTGGCCAAGGCGGGCATCGACCCGGCCAAGGCGGCCGCGGGCGGCAGGAGCACGCTCAACATCGCGGCGCTGCCCGAGCCGTTCAAGGGCATCGTCAGGGCCGCGTACGGCGACGCCACCGGGCACATCTTCCTGATCTCGGCGGGCATCGCGGTGATCGGCGTGATCGCCACCCTGTTCCTCAAGCCGGCCAAGCTCCGCGACAGCGTGGACCTGGCCGAACCCGCCCCGGCGGGCGACGGCAGGACCACCGTCGCCCCCTGAGGCGCCGCCCGCGCGGGACGGGGCGGCCGAGGGCGCCGGGATCACCGGCGCCACCAAGGGCACGGCATTTGACCGGAAAACAGAGGGTTGACCCGCGCTGACCCGTGATGGATAACAGTATTCCGACAGGGGGAGTAAACCTGCACTGTTACGGAGACCCCGATGACAAGCCTGGCTTCTCCTGGGTTGATCGGGCGTGACGCCCAGTTACGCTCACTCGTCGACGCCATCACCGGCCCTCCGGCCGTCATCCTCGTGCAGGGCGAGGCGGGGATCGGGAAGACCCGGCTGGTCAGGGCCGCGCTCGACCTGTTGCCCGACGGCGAACGCACCGTCCTGATCGGCCATTGCCACCAGATCCGCGAGCCGTTCCCGTACGGCCCGGTGTTCGATGCGCTGCGGCACGTCGGGTGCGCGCTGCCGGAGACGGGCACGCTCAACCCGGTCACCGGCGCCCTGCGCGGCTATTTGCCGGAGCTGGCCGGGCACCTGCCGCCGGTGCCGTCGCCGCCCCCGCTGGACGACCCGCGCGCCGAGCGCCACCGCCTGTTCCGCGCGGTGCACGCGCTGCTGGCCGCGGCGGGCCCGGCGGTGCTGGTGATCGAGGACCTCCACTGGGCCGACGACGGCACCCGTGACCTGCTGCGCTTCCTCACCGACCAGCCGCCGGCGGGGCTCGCGCTGGTGGTGACGTTCCGCCGGGAGGGCCTGCCGGTGCCGGGGCTGCCGTTCGGGCGGGCGTACCGGCGTCCGCCGGGGGTGCGCAGCGAGGTGATCTCGCTGACGCCGCTGGACGTCGAGGGGGTGCGCCGGCTGACCGGGGCGCTGCTCGGCCGTTCGACGCTGACCTCCGACTTCGTCACGAAGCTGCACGACCGCACGGCGGGGGTGCCGTTCGTGATCGAGGAGGTGGTGCGCTCGTTGCTCGACGACGAGGGCCAGCTACTCGGCGGCGAGGAGGAGCCGGAGGTCCTGGAGCGCATGGCGGTGCCGCTGCTGCTGCGCGAGGCGATGACCGAGCAGCTCACCGGGCTCACGCCGGCCGCGCTGCACGCCGTGCACGCCGCCGCCGTGCTCGGGCTGCCCGCCGACGAGCAGCTCATCGCCGCCGTCTCCGGCCACCCCCTCGGCGACGGGCTGAGCCAGGCGCTCAAGGCGGGCGTGCTGCTCGAACAGCACGACGGCCAGTACGGCTTCCGCCACGCCCTCGCCCAGCAGGCCGTCTACGACGCGATCCCCGGCCCCGACCGGCGGCTCACCCACCAGCGGGCGGTGACCGCATTGTCCGCACTCGAACCGCCGCCGCTCGTCCAGCTCGCCTACCACGCCAGGCGCGCGGGCGACTTCGAGTCCTGGCAGCGGCACGGGCCGGCGGCGGCCGACCAGGCCGCCGCCATGGGCGACATCCCGCTCGCCGTCGAGGTGCTGGCCGGCATGCTGGCCGACCCGAAGCTGCCGCACGACGCGCGCGGCCCGCTCGCGCTGCGGCTCAGCCGGGTGGCCGCGATCGGGCTCTCCTACCGGCGGGTGGTGCGCTCGCTGCGTCACCTGCTGGCCGAGGACTTCCTGTCCCGGCACGTACGCGGCGCCGCCCGGCTCAACCTGGGCGTGCTGCTGTCCAACCAGGCGGGCCTGGTCGCCGCCGGCCGCCAGGAGATCCTGCTGGCCCTGCCCGACCTGCACGACCGGCCGAGCCTGGCCGCGCGCGGGCTCGCGCTGCTGGCGATGCCCGCCTGGGGCGACGAGCCGCTGGCCGTGCACGAGGAGTGGATGAACCAGGCGGAGAAGCTGCTGGCCACGGTCGAGGACCAGGATCCCGAGCTGACCGCCGCCGTGCACGCCAACAAGATCAGCCTGGCCATGATGCTCGGCTCGCCGGACGCCTTCGACCTGGCCGCGACGCTGCCCGCGAACGACCCGTCCGCGGCGGTGCGCCGGCAGGTGGCACGCGGCTACTCCAACCTGTTCGAGGCGGCCATCGCGCTCGGCCACTACGCGGCGGCCGAGCGCTTCGCCGACCAGAGCAGGCGCATCGCCGAGGAGACGGGCGCCCAGTACCCGGTGTTCCTGGTGGAGATGTCCTCGATCCGGCTCGCCCTGCTCACCGGCCGCTGGGAGGGCCTGCGGGAGCGGGCCGTCGCGGCGGTCGAGATGACGGCCGAGGCGCCGCTGCTGGCCGTGGACGCCCGGCTCGCGCTGGGCATGCTTGCCCTGGCCAGGGGCGAGTGGGAGGAGGCCGCCGAGCACCTGGTGGCGGCGGGGGTCAACGACCTTGAGTCGGGGTTCCTGCCGGTCGCCGCCGTGGCCTCCGGCGGCCTGATCGAGCTGCACCTGACCCGCGACTGCCCGCACGAGGCGCTGGCCGAGGCCGAGCGGGCGGTGGCCAGGCTGCGACGCAAGGGCATGTGGGTGTGGGGCGACCAGCTCGTGCCGCCGGCCGTGGCGGCGCTGCTGAAGGCCGGACGGGCGGAGGAGGCCGAGGACCTGGTGGCCGAGTTCGCGGCGGGCATCGAGGGCCGCGACGCCCCCTCCGCGCACGCCGGCCTCGACGCGGCGGCCGGCTCGCTGGCCCTGGACCGGGGCGCGTACGAGGAGGCGGCCAGGTGTTTCGCCAGGGCGCGGGCCGCGTACGAGGCGATGCCGAGGCCCTACAGCGTGGCCAGGACGGCCGAGTCCGAGGCGGCGGCCCGGCTGGCGACGGGCGACCGGGCACGGGCCGCCGACCTGATCGCGGACGCCTGCGAGCGGTACGCCGGCCTGGGCGCGACCCACGACGCCGCCCGCTGCCGCCACCTGCTGCGCGAGATCGGGCCGGGCAGCGCGCCGCGCCGGGGCAGGAAGGGCCGCAGCGGGGTGTTGTCGCCGCGGGAGGCCGAGGTGGCCAGGCTGGTCGCGCTGGGCCGGACGAACAGGGAGATCGCCGAGGTGCTGTTCCTGTCCCGGCGGACGGTGGACACGCACGTCGCGCGGGTGCTGCAGAAGCTCGGCGTGCGCACCCGCAACGACGTGAAGGAGCCCCGGCCGGATGACCGGCCGGGGCTCGCTACTCCTGATTCCGATGGTTAGACCGTGATGCTCCAGGAGTCCAGGAATCCGGTGTCACCGGCGTAGACGTCCTCGATGTCGAGCGTCCAGGTGCCGGCGGCCTGCTGGCTGACCGGGATCGAGAAGGTCCTGGTGCCGTACTGCGTGCAGGTGGTGCCGCCGTAGGCGTCGACCACGTACCAGGTGCCGCTCGGGCCGCGGAGCCAGATGTCGAGGTCCTCGGCGCAGGTGTGGCTGATCGTGATGGACACCTTGACCGGGGAGGCCGCGGTGCCCGTCGCCGTGGACGTGATCGAGCTCTGGGTGTTGGCGTAGTCCCTGATCTGGTAGTCGGTGTCGTTGGTGAACGTCCGGTTGCCCGAGGTGCCCTGGACGGTCAGCGTGTACGTCGTGGTGTGCGTCGTCGTCTCGCCGGTGCCGGTCACGGTGATCGGGTAGCTGCCCGCCGGGGTGGTGGGCGAGGTCGCGATCGACAGGCTGGACGAGCCGCCCGACGTGATGCTGGCCGGGTTGAACGAGGCCGTGGCGCCGGTCGGCAGGCCGCTCGCGGACAGGTTCACCGTCTGGGCGGTCCCGTTCGTGGTGGTCGAGCCGATCGTCGTGGTGGCGGTGGAGCCGGCCTGCACCGTGCCCGAGCCGGGGTTGGCGGAGAGCGAGAAGTCACGCGGCTGGGTGGTGCCGCCGACCGCCTGCTTCCAGATGGCGTACGCCGCGGCGTCCGCCGCCCGGTCGAGGACGGTGTCGTTGATGTTGGAGGTGGTGTCGCAGGAGGAGTGGTAGCAGGAGTCGTAGGCCCGGTTGGCCGTGCCGCCCCACTTGGTCGCCTGCGCCGAGGTCTTGATGGCGCTCGCGCCCGCCGCCACGCCCGAGCTGGCGATGCCGGCGTTGCGGAAGGAGGCGTCGTCGGACCGGTTGGCGCCCTCGGTGTTCTCCTCGGGCTGCAGGTTCAGCTTGTCGTAGAACTCCTTCAGGTAGGACGCGCCGGTGGTGGTGATGTTGTTGATGAAGTAGCCACCGTTGGGCGAGCCGACCATGTCGTAGTTGTAGTAGACCTTGATCTTCGACCGCTCGGTCGAGCTGAGCGAGGCGACGTAGGCCTCGGAGCCGTTCAGGCCCTGCTCCTCGTCGGTCCACCAGCCGAACCGCACGTGCTTGGTGAGCGTGGGGTTCTTCTGGGCCAGGGTCAGCGCGACCTCCAGGAGGGTGGCCGAGCCGGAGCCGTTGTCGTTGATGCCCGGTCCCGCGGCCACGCTGTCCAGGTGGGCGCCGGACATGATGACCTGGTTGGCGTCGCCGCCGGGCCAGTCGGCGATCAGGTTGGGGCCGGCGCCGCTGGTGCAGTAGGAGACGCTGCAGGCCTGGCGGGTCACGGTGTACCCGGCCGCCTGGAGCTTCTGCTCGACGTAGGAGACCGACTGCAGGTAGCCCTGGCCGGTGGA
Source organism: Nonomuraea sp. NPDC049624 (assembly GCF_040675255.1). Classification (NCBI taxonomy): domain Bacteria; kingdom Bacillati; phylum Actinomycetota; class Actinomycetes; order Streptosporangiales; family Streptosporangiaceae; genus Nonomuraea; species Nonomuraea sp. NPDC049624. The sequence goes on from NZ_JBFAOR010000012.1 coordinate 220,020, forward strand.
CCTGCGGGTGCCGCCGTTCGCGGTGGCGATGCTCTGGAGCTGCGCCAGGTGCGTCTTGACGTTGGCGACGCTGACGTCAGGCGGGTCCTGGCCGCCGGGGCCGCCGGTGCCGACCGTGAGGGTGTAGGTCGCGGTGTGCGTGGTCGAGCCGGTGCCCGTGATGGTGATCGGGTAGGTGCCCTGGGCCGTGGAGGCGCCGACGGACAGGGTGAGCGTGGAGGAGTTGCCCGAGGTCACCGAGGCCGGGTTGAAGCTGGCGGTGGTGCCGCTGGGCAGTCCGGAGGCGGTCAGGTTGACGGTCTGGGCGCTGCCCGAGGTCGTCTGGGTGTTGACCGTGGTGGTGGCGGTGCCGCCCGGCTGGGCGCTGCCGGAGGACGGGTTCAGCGTGAGCGAGAAGTCCGGCTGAGCGGTGCCGCAGGCCGGCTCGCCGGAGGCGGCGGCGACGCTGACGGCGCTCCAGGCGGCCTTGGTGCTGTTGCACTCGGCGCTGTTGGCCCCGTACAGCTCGATGGCCGCGGCCACCGAGGCCGACCGGATGTTGGCGTAACGCCAGGAGGACGTCTTGCGGTTGAGGGCGCCCATGTAGATCTTGCCGGCCTTTTGGATGCTGATGCCGGTCACCGAGGACGGCCCGCCGGAGCAGATCGGGCTGGAGGGCTTGCCACCGCCGGGGTTGTTGCCCTCGGCCAGCAGGTAGAACCAGTGGTTGAGCGGCCCGGCCGCCGAGTGCACCTCGGTGTTGGGGATGGAGGAGGAGTAGCAGTTGGGGTCGCCCAGCGCGCTGGGGTTGTACATGTTGCGGATCGGGCCCTGGCCGACCAGGTCGACCTCCTCGCCCACCAGGTAGTCCGGCGGGTCGTTGGGGTTGTTGGCGTAGGCCTCGGTCAGCGCGCCGAAGATGTCGCCGGTGCCCTCGTTGATGCCGCCGTTCTCGTTGCCCGACCCGGCGCCGCCGGGAGTGGTCTGGAAGATGGCGTGGCCGAACTCGTGGGCCACCAC
>NZ_JBFAOR010000013.1:0-207422 GCF_040675255.1 Nonomuraea sp. NPDC049624
CAGAAGATCCGGGTGGATGCCCGTGGGGAGATCCTGGAGCTGAAGGAGACCATCAACACGATGGTCGATCAGCTGTCGGCCTTCGCCGACGAGGTCACGCGGGTGGCCCGGGAGGTGGGCACCGAGGGCAACCTGGGCGGCCAGGCCACGGTCCGGGGCGTGTCGGGCACCTGGAAGGACCTCACCGACAACGTCAACGTCATGGCGTCGAACCTGACGAGCCAGGTGCGCAGCATCGCGCAGGTGGCCACCGCCGTCGCCCGCGGCGACCTGTCGCAGAAGATCACCGTCGAGGCCAAGGGAGAGGTGGCGGCGCTCGCCCAGACGATCAACACCATGGTCGACACGCTGAGCGCGTTCGCCGACGAGGTCACCCGCGTGGCCCGCGAGGTCGGCACCGAAGGCCAGCTCGGCGGCCAGGCCCGCGTCCCGAACGTGGCCGGCACCTGGAAGGACCTCACCGACAACGTCAACTCGATGGCCGACAACCTGACCAACCAGGTGCGCAGCATCGCCCAGGTCACCACGGCCGTCGCCCGCGGCGACCTGACCAGGAAGATCGACGTCGACGCCCGGGGCGAGATCCTGGAACTGAAGACCACCATCAACACGATGGTCGACCAGCTGTCCTCCTTCGCCGCCGAGGTCACCCGCGTGGCCCGCGAGGTCGGCAGCGAAGGACGGCTCGGCGGCCAGGCCGAGGTCGAGGGCGTGTCCGGCACCTGGAAGCGGCTGACGGAGAACGTCAACGAGCTGGCCGCCAACCTGACCCGGCAGGTGCGCGCCATCGCCGAGGTCACCAGCGCGGTCACCTCCGGCGACCTGACCCGCTCGATCACGGTCGACGCCGAGGGCGAGCTGGCCGACCTGAAGGACAACATCAACTCGATGGTCAAGTCGCTGCGCGAGACCACGACCGCCAACGAGCAGCAGGACTGGCTCAAGTCCAACCTCGCCCGCATGTCCGGTCTCATGCAGGGCCACCGTGACCTGGCGGCCGTCGCCGAGCTGGTGATGAACGAGCTGGCCCCGCTGGTCAGCGCCCAGTACGGCGCGTTCTTCCTGGCCGAGGAGAACGAGCTCCAGCTCATCAGCGCCTACGGCTACCCGGCCGACCCCGGCAGGCCCACGAGGTTCCGGCTCGGCGAGGCGCTGGTCGGCCAGGCCGCCCGCAGCCGCCGGGTCATCGCCGTCGACGACGTGCCCTCCGGCTCCGTCCGGATCTCGACCGGCCTCGGCACGATCGAGCCCGCCTCGGTCGTGGTGCTGCCGATCGTGGTCGAGGAGCAGGTGCTCGGCGTGATCGAGCTGGCCTCGGTGCAGGCGTTCACGCCGGTCCACCGGGCCTTCCTCGACCAGCTCATGGAGACGATCGGCGTCAACCTCAACACGATCGTGGCCAACGCCCGCACCGACGAGCTGCTGGCCGAGTCGCAGCGGCTCGCGGCCGAGCTGCAGGCCCGGTCGGAGGAGTTGCAGCAGCAGCAGGAGGAGCTGCAGCGCTCCAACGCCGAGCTGGAGGAGAAGGCCACGCTGCTGGCCCGCCAGAACCAGGACATCGAGACCAAGAACCTGGAGATCGAGCAGGCCAGGCAGGAGCTGGAGGACCGCGCCCACCAGCTGACGCTGGCCTCGACGTACAAGAGCGAGTTCCTGGCGAACATGAGCCACGAGCTGCGCACGCCGCTCAACTCGCTGCTCATCCTGGCCCAGCTGCTGGCCCAGAACCACACGCGCAACCTGACGCCCAAGCAGGTCGAGTACGCCGAGATCATCCACTCGGCCGGCTCCGACCTGCTCCAGCTGATCAACGACATCCTCGACCTGTCCAAGGTCGAGGCGGGCAAGATGGACATCAACCCCGAACGCGTGCCGTTGCGCCAGCTCCTCGACTACGTCGAGGCCACGTTCCGGCCGATGACGTCGCAGAAGAGCCTCGACTTCACGATCACGAACGCCCCCGGCATCCCGGTGGAGGTCGTGACCGACGACTCGCGCCTGCGCCAGGTGCTGCGCAACCTGCTGTCGAACGCGGTCAAGTTCACCGAGACCGGCAGCGTCGAGCTGCGCATCGAGCCGGCCGCCCAGGACGAGTTGCCCGCCTCGGTGCGCCAGCACGGCGCGGCCATCGCCCTGCGGGTGGTCGACACCGGCATCGGCATCGCCGCCCAGCAGCTGGAAGCCATCTTCGGCGCGTTCCAGCAGGCCGACGGCACCACCAGCCGCAAGTACGGCGGCACCGGCCTCGGCCTGTCCATCAGCCGCGAGATCGCCCACCTGCTCGGCGGCGCGATCGGGGCGCAGAGCACGCCGGGCCAGGGCAGCGTGTTCACCCTCTACCTGCCGATCGCCCGGCCGGACTTCATCGGGCTCTCCCCGAAGAAGGCCCTGGCCGACCCCTCGGTCATCGTCGAGGCCGCCCGCGTCGCCACGCCGGAGCAGGAGGCGGCCGCGCCGGCCAGGCCCCACCAGCCGCAGCCGCGCCGCCTGCTGGTCATCGAGGAACGGCCGCAGGGCCTGCTCTCGCACGTGGCCGAGAGCGTGGTGACGGAGCTGGCGCTGAGCAAGGACGAGACGATCGAGATCGTCACGGCCGCCGGAGCGCAGGAGGCCGCGGCCACGCTCGCCGCCGACCCCTGCCACTGCATCGTGCTCGACCTCGACCTGCCCGACCAGAGCGCCTACCGCCTGCTGGAGGCCATGGACGGCGACCAGGGCCTGAACTCGGTGCCGGTCCTGGCCTACAACAACTGGCGGGCCAGCTCCCAGCAGGCGGTGCCGTTGCAGACGCGCGAGGGCGGCCAGCCGCTGGAGCTGCTGTCCAGCCTCGACGAGCTGCGCGAGCGCATCGCCCTGCACCTGACCGCCGACCAGCCCGGCGACGTGCTGCCGCTGATCCGGGCCGGGAACGTCAACCAGGTCGCCGGGGCCGAGATCGACACCTCGCTGACGGGCCGGACCGTGCTGATCGTCGACGACGACGCCCGCAACCTGTTCGCGCTGACCAGCATGCTGGAGGTGCACGGCATCGACGTGCTGCACGCCGAGGACGGCCGCAAGGGCATCGACACGCTCGTCGCCCACCCGCAGATCGACCTGGTGCTGATGGACGTGATGATGCCCGAGATGGACGGCTACACCGCCACCGCCCGCATCCGCGCGATGGCCCAGTACGCCGACCTGCCCATCATCGCGGTCACGGCCAAGGCGATGCCGGGCGACCAGGAGAAGGCGCTGGCGGCCGGCGCGAGCGACTACGTGACCAAGCCCGTCGAGGCCGACCATCTCGTCGAACGCATCCGCCACTGGCTCGGCGCCTGACCCGTCCCCCTCAAGGAGCAACGCAGTGCACCAGCAGCACGATCCGGCGGCCGCCGTGCCGCCGGAGCGTACCGAGCCGCCCAACCTCGGCCGTCTGGCCGCGACGGTCGCCCGCCTGCACAACCAGATCCTGGAGGCCCAGCGGGCCGCCGAGGGCCGCGCCCTGGTCGAGGTGGCCAAGGGCGTGCTCGTCGAGCGCCTGCAGTGCAGTCTGGCCACCGCCGCCAGACAGCTCGCCACCCTGGCCGAACAGGCGGGCGTGACGCAGCTCGAACTGGCCGCCGACATCATCAACCAGGCCGCCCATGACCGCATCAGCGAGGCCGCCCGCGACTTCCTGGACTCGACCCGCGCCGAGGAGTCGGCGGAGGTGGCGGTGCGGCTGCGCACCGCCGAGAACGGGGCGCTGACCGCCACCGACGCGCAGGCCGTGGCGCAGTCGTTGCTGGAGCACGCCCTGTCCGCGCTCGGCGCGACGACGGTCGCCATCTGGGAGGCCGGGCCGGACGCGTCGCTCACCCTGGCCGGGTACGCGGGGCTGGCCGACGAGGAGGCCAGGCGCTGGCGTTACGTGCCGCCGGGCGTGGCCACGCCGGCCCGCCGCGCGCTGCTGGCCCGCGGCACGGTGTGGCTGGACGACCTGGCCGCCGTCGGCCTGCCCTCGATCGGGCAGCGACAGACCCCCGGCGCGCGGGCGACCGCCCCGGCCGGCACGGGCGGCCGGATCCTGGGCGTGCTGGAGATCGGCTGGCCGGACGCGAGGCCGCAGCCCGACCCGCGGGTCATCAAGCAGATCGAGGTGCTGGCCGACCTGTGCGCCCACACCTTCGAGACCGCCGACCAGGCGGTCCCCGAGCCCCAGGTCGTGCCCGAGCTGGTCGACCTGGCCGACGCGCTGCCGGACTCGACGCTGGTGCTGCGCCCGCAGCTGGGCACCGAGGGCCGGCTGACCGACTTCCGGATCGTGCACGCCAACCCCCGCTTCCTCGACCCGGCCGGGCGGCCGCGCGGCGAGGTCGTCGGGAGCCTGTTCCTGGAGGCGTACCCGCTGGCCGCCGAGGAGGGCGCGCTGCTGGCCAGGATCGAGCACGTGCACGCCACGGGCGAGACCTTCAGGGCCGAGAAGATGACGCTCACGGCCATGGTGGACCAGATCCCGCTGCACACCGTCGCGGGCGTCGCGATCATCCGGCTCGGTGACAGCGTGCTGCTCATCTGGCGGCTGCAGGACCAGGACACCCAGCTCGCCAACCTGCTCCAGCACGCCCAGCGTCTCGGGCGCATCGGCGGCTTCGAGGAGAACCTGCTCACCGGCGAGATCGTCTGGAGCGCCCAGCTCCACGACCTGTACGGCATGTCCCTCGACGAGCCGCCCATCCCGCTGGAACGCCTGGCCTCGCACGCCCACCCCGACGACGCCGTGGCCATCGGCCGGTTCGTCCGGGCCGTGCTGCACCACCGCCGTCCGGCCTCCACCGCCTACCGGCTGCAGCGGTCCGACGGCACCGTCCGGCACATCAGGGTGGTCGCCGAGCCCGTCTTCGACGACAGCGGCCTGCTGCTGTCCATCCGCGGCGCCTACCAGGACATCTCCTCCCAGCACTGGACAGAGGTGGCGCTGGCCGCCACCCGTGACCAGCTCGCCCACACCGAGCAGCAGGCCGCCGAGCGCAACCGGCTGGCCCTGCAGCTCCAGCAGGCGATCATGCCGCCGAGCCGGGAGCCGCTGGAGGCGTTCGACCTGCAGATCGCCGTACGCTACCGGCCGGCCGAGAAGGAGCACCTGGTCGGCGGCGACTGGTACGACGCGGTCGTGCTGCCCACCAAGCAGATCCTGCTGTCGGTCGGCGACGTCGCCGGGCACGGCATCGAGGCGGCCACCGGCATGGTCGTGCTGCGCAACGCGCTGCGCGGCCTGGCCGCCACCGGCGCCGGGCCGGCCCAGCTGCTGACCTGGCTCAACCTGGTCGCCCACCACCTGACCGCGAACGTCACGGCCACCGCGATCTGCGGGCTGTTCGACCCCCGCACCCGGGTGCTGCGCTACGCCAGGGCCGGGCACCTGCCGCCCATCCTGGTCCGCGACGGCCAGGCCAGGGAGCTCGACCTGACCAAGGGCCTGCTGCTCGGGGCGGTCGCCGAGGCCGAGTACGAGGAGACGCACGTCCAGCTCGCCTCCGACGACATCCTGCTCATGTACACCGACGGCCTGATCGAACGCCGGGACGTCAACCTGCACGAGTCCCAGCAGCGGCTCCTGGACACCGCCCGGCACCCCGCGGCCACCCTGGAGCAGCGCCTCGACCACCTGCTGACGCACAGCAACTCCGACACCGACGACGACACGTGCATCATCGGCGCCCGCCTCCAGTAGCCGTCCGCGCCGCGCCCGCCCCGGCCGCGCCCCGGGACGCCGGCCGGGGCGGGCGTTTGCCGGGCTTTCGTCTGGTAAGCAACCGTAGCCGGGTCCCCCGCCACGCCACACCCAGGCAGGACTGATCAGACCATGGGCATGGAACCGGAGCTACGCTGTCCCATCAGCACCGATCTCGACGCCATCCGCCGCCTCGTGCGCGACCACGCCGGCCGCGCCGGGCTGTCCGGTGAGCGCCTGGACAACTTCGTGCTGGCGGTCAACGAGGCGGTCACCAACGTCCTCGACCACGGCGGCGGCACCGGCACCGTGGTGGCCCGCACCGGCTCCGGCGGCGTCACGGTGGAGATCTCGGACGAGGCGGGCCGGCTCAGCGCCGCCCACCTGGCCGCGGCCGAACACGGCCGCGCCCACTCGGCGGGGTTCGGCTTCGGCCTGTGGCTGATCCAGCACCTGTGCGACCGCGTCGAGCTCGACCAGAGCCCGCGGGGCTCCCGGTTACGCCTGCACATGAGCGTGCGCACCGCCCACGACCGGCCGCCCGGCACCCTCGTCCATCAGGGCTGCGACCCCGCCGAGCCCGGCCCGGCCCGGCCGGATTTCCCGGAACCCTAGGATGAGGCAATTTCCCGGAACCCTAGGATGAGGCAGGTGAAATACATGCTGCTCATCTACAGCAACCCCGCCGCCCAGCAGGCCGTCGCCGACGGGTTCGACCAGGTCATGGCCGAGGTCGACGCGCTCATGGCCGAGCTGGAGGCCAACGGCGAGCTGGCCGGGGGTCAGGCGCTGGGCGACCCCGCCTCCTCCAAGACCGTGATGGTGCGCGACGGCGTGCCCGCCGTCACCGACGGCCCCTTCCTGGAGGCCAAGGAGTACCTGGCGGGCTACCTGATCGTCGACTGCGCGAGCGTCGAGCGGGCCACCGAGATCGCCGCGCGCTGGCCGGACGCGCGACTGTGCGCCATGGAGGTGCGGCCCGTCATCGACGAGGTGGCGGAGTGATCGAAGGGCTGCTGCGCGAGCTGGCGCCGCAGGTGCTCGGCGTGCTCGTCCGCCGTTACGAGCAGTTCGACGCCTGCGAGGACGCCGTCCAGGAGGCCCTGCTCGACGCCGCCGTGCAGTGGCCCGAGCAGGGCGTGCCGGACAACCCGCGGGCCTGGCTGATCACGGTCGCCTCCCGCCGGGTCATCGACCACTTCCGCAGCGAGAGCGCGCGCCGGCGGCGGGAGGAGAGCGCGGCGGTCGCCGTCCCGGCCGACGAGTTCGTCGAGCCGGCGCCGGGCGAGGAGCGCACGCCGTCCGGCGACGACACGCTGACGTTGCTGTTCCTGTGCTGCCACCCGTCGCTGTCGGAGCCCTCGCAGCTCGCGCTCACGCTGCGGGCCGTGGGCGGCCTGACCACGGCGCAGATCGCGGCGGCGTTCCTGGTGCCGGAGGCGACGATGGCCCAGCGCATCAGCCGGGCCAAGCAGCGCATCAGGTCCACGGGGGTGCCGTTCGGGCCGCCGCCGGAGCCGGAGCGGGCCGAGCGGCTGCGCGTGGTGCTGCACGTGCTCTACCTGATCTTCAACGAGGGTTACACCGCCACCTCCGGGCCCGACCTGCAGCGGCCCGAGCTGACCGGCGAGGCGATCCGGCTGGCCCGGCTCGTCCACCGGCTGCTGCCCGGCGACGGCGAGGTCGCCGGGCTGCTGGCGCTCATGCTGCTGACCGAGGCGCGGCGGGCGGCGCGCACCGGGCCGGGCGGCTCGCTGGTGCCGCTGGCCGAGCAGGACCGCTCGTCGTGGGACCGGCGGCTGATCGAGGAGGGCGTCGAGCTGGTCAGCAAGGCGCTGGCCACCAGCGCGCTGGGCCCGTACCAGTTGCAGGCGGCGATCGCGGCCGTGCACGACGAGGCGCCCACCGCCGCCGAGACCGACTGGCCGCAGATCCTGGCGCTCTACGGCGTGCTGGCCGGGCTGGAGGACAACCCGGTGGTCCGGCTCAACCAGGCCGTGGCCGCGGCCATGGTGCACGGGCCGCGGGCCGGGCTCGACCTGCTCGACGGCCTGGCCGCCGACGACCGGCTCGCGGGCCACCATCGGCTGGCCGCGGTCCGCGCCCACCTGCTGGAGATGGAGGGCGACGCGGAGGGGGCGGCGCTGGCCTTCCGCGAGGCGGCCCGGCGTACGCTCAGCCTGCCTGAGCAGCGCTATCTGGAGGGCAAGGCCGCCCGGCTGGCTTGACAACGATTTTTTTCGGTGCGATCGTTTCAGGCATGCACGAAGTGGCAGTGATCGAAGACGCGGCGGCCGCCGAGGCGTCGCTCGACCCGATGCGGTCGAAGTTGCTGGCCGAGCTGGTCGAGCCGGGCTCTGCCACGTCCCTGGCCGCCAAGGTGGGCCTGGCCCGGCAGAAGGTCAACTACCACCTGCGCACCCTCGAACGCCACGGGCTGGTCGAGCTGGTCGAGGAGCGCAGGAAGGGCAACGTCACCGAGCGCGTCATGCAGGCCGCGGCCGCCTCCTTCGTGATCTCCCCCACGGCCCTGGCCGCCGTGCAGCCCGATCCCGCCCGGTCCCCCGACCGGCTGTCGGCGCGCTGGTTGCTGGCCCTGGCGGCGCAGCTCGTCCGCGACGTCGGCACGCTGATCACCGGCGCGGCCAAGGCGCAGAAGAAGGTGGCCACGTTCGCCATCGACGGCGAGGTGCGCTTCGCCTCGGCCGCCGACCGGGCCGCGTTCGCCGAGGAGCTGACGCAGTGCGTGACCTCGCTGGTCAGCAAATATCATGACGAGTCCGCGGAAGGCGGGCGGGACCATCGTCTGATCGTCGCCGTGCACCCGTCCGTGAAGAAGGGCTCCTGAGGTGGGGCACGAGTTCGAGATCCCCCTGGAGTCCCTGGTCGAGGCGACGCCCGAGCAGGTGTGGGCGGCCATCACCACCGGGCCGGGCATCGACTCGTGGTTCATGGGCCGCAACGAGGTCGAGGGCGGCGCGATCCGCACCGCCTTCGCCGGGGCCGAGCTGCCCGAGTCCAGGGTGACCGCCGAAGACCCGCTCAAGCGTTTCGCCCACTCCGGCGTCCCGGGCCCCGACGGCCGGTTCGTGGCCTACGAGTTCCTGCTGGAGGGCCGCGGCCAGGGCAGCACCCTGCTCCGCATGGTCACCAGCGGCTTCCTGCCCGGCGACGACTGGGAGCAGGAGTACGAGGCGATGTCCACGGGCGTGGCCCTGTTCTTCGCCACGCTGACGGAGTACCTCGGCCACTTCGCCGGCCGGGCCGCGACCCCGCTCACCGAGGCCGGCCCGCCGGTGAGCGACTGGCCGCGCGCCTGGCGGGCCCTGTACGCCGCCCTCGGCGGCCGCCCCGAGCCCGGCGACGCCGTCCGGCTCGCGCCGCCCGGCCTGCCCCCGGTGCAGGGCGTGGTCTACTTCCGCAACGCCCAGACCGTCGGCGTGCGCGCCCCCGACGCCCTCTACCGGTTCGTCCAGGGCATGGGCGGCAGCATGCTGGCCATGCACCTGCTGTTCGGCGACCCCGCGGGGCAGGCTCCGGCCTGGCGGGCCTGGCTGGAGGATCTGCCCGCGGATCGGGCATGACTTCCGGATGAACGTGGTGGCGCTGTCCGACACCCACGCGCCCCGGCGGTGGCGCGCCTGCCCGCCCCGGGTGGCCGAGCACCTGCGCGGGGCCGACGTCATCCTGCACGCCGGCGACGTCTGCGTGCGCTCGGTGCTCGACGAGCTGGCCGCCTACGCCCCGGTGCACGTGGTGAAGGGCAACAACGACGGCCCCGACGTGGTGGCGCCGGAGACGCTGGAGCTGACCCTGGAGGGCCTGCGGATCGGGATGATCCACGACAGCGGGCCCGCCAAGGGCCGCCTGGCCCGGCTGCGCCGCCGCTTCCCCGAGGCCGCCCTGGTGGTCTTCGGCCACTCGCACATCCCGCTCGACGAGTCGGGCGAGGGGCTGCGCATCTTCAACCCCGGCTCCCCCACCGACCGCCGCCGCCAGCCGCACGGCACGATCGGGCTGCTGACCGTCGAGGACGGCGTGCTGACCCGCGCGGAGATCGTGCCCGTCAGCTGAGCGGCTCGACGGTGACGGGCACGCCGTTGAGCGCCGCCGTACCGGTGAGCTCGTCCAGGAGGCGGGGGTCGGTGAGGTCGTTGGCGCTGGCGCCGCCGAGCGTGGCCGCGACCGACAGCAGCACGCCCGGCCCGTCGTGGCCGTAGCCGTGGGGCAGGCTGACCACGCCGGGCATGACGTCCTCGCTCGCGCTGACCTCCACCGTCACCTCGCCGCTGCGGGAGCGCACCCGGACCGGCGCGCCGTCGGTGAGCCCGCGGGCGCGCAGGTCGGCGGGGTGCATGAGCAGGTGGTGCCGGGGGCGGCCCTTGGCCAGCCGGGCGGAGTTGTGCAGCCAGGAGTTGTCGTCGCGCAGGTGCCGGCGGCCGATCAGCAGCAGCCCGGGAGGGGCGGCGGTCAGCAGCTCGGCGCGGGCGCGGTCGAGCCCGTCGAGCAGGACGGGCGGCGCGGCCTGGACGCGACGGCCCGGCGTGCGCAGCCGGCCGGGCAGGCTCGGTTTGAGCGGGCCCAGGTCCAGCCCGTGCGGGTGGCGGCGCAACCGCGCCACGCTCAGCCGGTACGGCCCCGCCCGCAGCCCGAGGTCCACGATCCGCTCCGGCGAGAGCCGCAACATGAGCCGGTCGGACAGCGACCCGGCCCGGACCAGGCGGCGGTATCGCCGGGCCAGCTCGCGCAGGATCTCCCAGTCGTGCCGGGCGCCGGGTGTCCTGGGCAGCACGGCCGGGGTGTAGCGGGCGTGGTCGCGGACCGCGACGAGGTTGAAGACGAGGTCGTAATGGTCGCGTTCGAGCAGGTCGGTGGGCGGCAGGATGACGTCGGCGTGCCGGGTGGTCTCGTTGACGTAGAAGTCGAGGCTGACCATGAAGTCGAGCCCGGAAAGGGCCCGCGACAGCTCGTGCCCGCCGGGGGCCGAGCGCACCGGATTGCCGGCGATGGTCACCAGCGCCCGCACCTGCCCCTCGCCGGGCGTGCGGATCTCCTCGGCCAGCGCCGCGGCGGGCAGCTCGCCGCCGAACTCCGGCAGGCCGCGCACCCGGCTGCGCCACCTGCCCTCGTGCCCGGGGTCGATCAGGCGGTTGCGCACCGGGTCGACGGCCGGCCTGCTCATCAGCGTGCCGCCGGGCCGGTCGAGGTTGCCGGTGACCAGGTTCAGCAGCTGGATCCCCCACTGGCACAGGGTGCCGAACCGCTGGGTGGACACGCCGATCCGGCCGTAGGCGGCGGCGCCGGGGGCGGCGGCGAACTCGGCCGCGATCCGGGTGATCACCTCGGCCGGCACGCCGGTGACGGCCGCGGCCCGCTCCGGCGTGAACGCCTCCAGCGCCGGGGCCAGCCGGTCGAGCCCGTCCACGTAGGGCGCGGGACGGGCGGCGCCGCCGGCGACGATCAGTCTGACCATGGCCAGGATGAGCGCGGCGTCGGTGCCGGGGCGGACGAAGTGGTGCTCGTCGGCGAGGCGGGCGGTCTCCGTGCGGCGCGGGTCGAACAGCACCATCCGGCCGCCGCGGGCGCGCAGGTCGCGGATGCGCCGGACGACGCCGGGCGCGCTCATCACGCTGCCGTTGGAGACGGCCGGGTTGGCGCCGAAGGCCAGGAAGTAGGCCGTGCGGTCGATGTCGGGCACGGGGAGCAGCCACTGGCTGCCGTACAGGTGGCGGGCGACGTACTGGTGCGGGAGCTGGTCGAGGGAGGCGGCGGAGTAGCGGTTGCGGGTGCCCAGCAGGCGGGCGAACGGCGGCGCGTGCGTCAGCGCGCCCAGGCTGTGGACCACCGGGTTGCCGAGGTAGACGGCGACGGCGTCGGGGCCGTGCACGATGCGCGTCCCGGCCAGCCGGGCGGCGACCCGGTCGAAGGCGTCCGCCCAGGAGACCTCGCGCCAGCCGTCCGGGGTGCGGACCACGGGTCGGCGCAGCCGGTCGGGGTCCTCGCGCACGTCCTGCAGGGCCACGGCCTTGGGGCACAGGTGCCCGGCCGACAGCGGGTCGTCCTCGTCGCCGCGGATGCCGGTGATCCGGTCGCCGTCCAGGTCGACGCGCAGGCCGCACATGGCCTCGCACAGGTTGCAGGTCGCGAGCCGGGTCACCATGTGACCAGGCTATGAGCGGACGCGCCCGTCCCCGAGACGCCACCCCGGCGACCGTCCGGCAGGTCGGCGCGGTGTGCGCGGCTCGGGGCCGGTCAGGCGCCGCGGTCGCGGGTCAGGGCGCCGCCCGCCATCGGCGGCAGGGGCCGGTCGTGCAGCCACGCGGTCAGCAGCGCGCCGGCCGGGACGTGCCGCTCGGCGTGCGCGGCGAACTCCCGCGTGGTGACGCTGCCGTACCGGCGGCTGTCGGCCCAGGAGCGCAGGATCGTGAAGAACGCCTGGTCGCCGGCCGTCCGGCGCAGGGCGTGCAGGGTCAGCGCGCCGCGCTTGTAGACACGGTCGTCGAACAGCGTGGCCGGGCCGGGGTCGGCCAGCACGAAGTCCTGCGGCAGCGCGGCGAGCCTGCGGTGCCAGCGCAGCGCGTGCTCGTCCGCGGGCGGGCCGCCCGAGCGCTCCGACCACAACCACTCCGCGTACGTGGCGAACCCCTCCTGCAGCCAGATGTCGGCCCACCCCGCCACGGTGAGGCTGTTGCCGAACCACTGGTGGGCCAGCTCGTGCGCGACCAGCCGCTCGCAGCCGCGCGCGCCGTCGACGTGGTTCCTGCCGAAGATCGACATGCCCTGCGCCTCGACCGGGATGTCGAGGTCGTCGTCGGCCACGACGACGGTGTAGCCGCTGAACGGGTAGGGCCCGAACAGGTCGCCGAACAGCGCCATCATCTCGCCCTGGCGGCCGAAGTCGTGCCGGACGCGGGCGGCCAGCCGCGCGGGATGGGCCAGGCGCGTGCCGCCCGCCTCCGAGAGCTGGTAGCGGCCGATCTGCACGCTGGCCAGGTACGTCGCCATCGGCTCGGCCTGCTCGTAGACCCACGTCGTGGTCCCGGACGCCCGCCGCCGGGCGGTCAGCACGCCGTTGGCGATCACCTGGTACGCCGGCGCCGTGGTCACCGAGATCCGGTAGGCCGCCTTGTCGTCCGGCCGGTCGTTGCACGGGAACCAGGAGGGCGCGCCGATCGGCTGACCGGCCACGAGAGCGCCGTCGGTCAGCTCCTCCCAGCCGAGCCCGCCCCACGGGCTGCGCACCGGGACGGGCGTGCCCGCGTACCGCGCCTCGACGACGGCCCGCTCCCCGGCGGCCAGCGGGCCGGGCAGGGTGAGGCGCAGCTTGCCCTGGCCGTGCGTGTGGCGGACGGCCCGGCCGTCCACCGTGACGCCCTGCACGCGGAAGTGGCCGAGGTCGAGACCGAGCTCGCCCAGCGGCTCGGCGGCGCGGACCGTCAGGCGGGCCGTGCCGTCGAGCCGGTTGGCCGCGACCCGGTAGTGCAGCGCCAGGTCGTAGTCCTCGACCGCGTACCGGTGGTCGCCGTGCCCCGGGAAGTACGCCGTCATCGCCACGCCGAGACGGGGTTGCCGAACCACCGGCTGCCGCCGGGCAGCGCCTCGCCGCGCATGACCAGGGACGCCGGCCCGACCGTCGTGCCGGCGCCCACCCGCGCGGCGGGCAGGACGACGCCGTGCGGGCCGAGCGTCGCGCCGGCCTCCAGCGTCACCGTGTCGATGCTCATGACCCGGTCGTGGAACAGGTGCGTCTGGAGCACGCATCCCCGGTTGACGCACGCGCCGTCGCCGAGCGTCACCAGATCCGCCTCCGGCAGCCAGTACGTCTCGCAGGTGACCCCACGTCCGATGCGTGCCCCCAGGGAGCGCAGCCACACGTTCAGCGGGGCGGTTCCCAGCCACGGCTGGGCGAACCAGGGCGCGGCCAGCACCTCGACGAAGTTGTCCGCCAGCTCGTTGCGCCACACGAACGAGCTCCACAGCGGCCTGTTCCCGGCCCTGATCCGGCCGACCAGCGCCCATTTGGCGGCCGTCGCGACCGCCGCGGCGAGCACCCCGGCGGCCAGCACGACCAGCCCGCCCAGCGCGGCGGCCACGGCGAAGCCGTGACCCGCGGCCAGCCACTCGAACGCGGCCACCGCCAGCACGGCCAGCGCGACCACGCCCATCGCGGGCACCACCCGGCACACCTCGACCAGCGCCCGCGCCGCCCGGTACCGCGCGGGCGGGTCGTAGGTCCTGCTGCGGTCGGCCTCCTCGGCGGTGCGGCGCAGCTCCATGGGCGGCATGCCGACGTACGAGGAGCCCGACTTGGCCTTCTTGGGCGTCGCCGACAGCACGCCGACCAGGCCGTCCTTGGGCACCTTGCGGCCGGGGGCGGTCATCCCGGAGTTGCCGAGGAAGGCGCGCTTGCCGATCCGCGCCGAGGCCAGGCGCATCCAGCCGCCGTCCAGCTCGTACGGGGCCACCATGGTGTCGTCGGCCAGGAAGGCGCCGTCGCCGACGGAGGTCATCGTGGGCAGCGCGAGCACCGTGGACAGCTCGGCGCCGCGGCCCACCTTCATGCCGAGCGCCCGCAGCCAGACGGGCGTCAGGACGCTGGCGTACAGCGGGAACAGCCACACCCGGGCCGAGGCCATCAGCCGGCCGGTCACCCACGCCTGCCAGGCCGGACGGCTGTGCACCGGGTGGTGACCGGGGTGCAGCCCGAGGCCGAGCAGCCGCACGCCGGCCAGCGTGACCAGCGCGAAGAAGGCCATGCCGGCGACCGTGGCCAGGGGCACGGCGGCCAGGGCGGCGGCCAGCGCGCCGCCGAGCGTGGGCTCGTCCCCGGCGAAGGCGGCCAGGACGGCGAGCGCGACACCGGCCGCGGCCACCGGGAGCAGGCTGAGCACGATCGCGCTCACCCCGTACAGCGCGACCCATGGGCGCGAGCGGGCGGCGCGTTCGGCCGGCCGGGAACGGCGCGGCTTGCCCTGCCGGAAGGCCGGGACGCCGGCCCAGCGCTCACCCGACGGGACCGTCCCGGCCACCGCGGAGCCGGGGGCGACCTGCGCGTTCTTGCCGACGCGCGCGCCGGGCAGCAGGGTGGAGCGGGAGCCGACGGTGGCGCCCGCGCCGATGCGGATCTCGCCGACGTGCAGCACGTCGCCGTCGTACCAGTGGCCGGACAGGTCGACCTCCTGCTCGACGGAGGCGCCCCTGCCGAGCTTGAGCAGGCCGGTGATCGGCGGGGGCGAGTGCAGGTCGGCGTCCGGGCCGACGGTGGCGCCGAGCAGTCGGGCGTACCAGGCCATCCACGGCGCGCCGGCCAGGTCGGGCACGCCGAGCCGTTCGGCGAACCGCTCGGCGAACCACAACCGCAGGTGCACGCCGCCGCCGCGCGGGTGGGCGCCGGGGCGCACGCCGCGCAGCAGCAGCCGGGCGACCGCCGCCGACAGGCCCATGCGTCCCATGGGGGTGACGAACGCCAGCGCGCCGAGCGTCACCCACCACCACGACAGCCGCGGCGCCCACGGCGGGGCCAGCACATTGCCGAGGGCGGCCAGCGGAACGACCCAGCGCAGCGCGCCTACGGTGAGCAGCGGGATCATGAGCGCGGTCTGCGCCAGCGCGGCGCGGGCCGGCATGGGGGCGGCCGCGGCGTGCGCGGGAGCCGGCGTCCCGCCCCTGGCGGCCAGCAGCTCGGCCAGCCCGGCGAGGGTCGGGTGGGCGTAGACGTCGCCGACGGCCACGTCGGGGTGGGTGGCCCGGAGCACGGAGACCAGGCGGGCGGCGGCCAGGCTGGTGCCGCCGTCGGCGAAGAAGTCCGATCCGGGCCCTTCCGGGCGCACGCCGAGGATCTCGGTCCACTGCGCGGCCAGCAGCGCCTCGGCCGGGGTCAGGGCGGTGTCCGCGGGGGCCGGGCCGTCCAGCGGCCACGGGAGCGCGTCCCGGTCGATCTTGCCGGAGGTCCTGGTGGGCAGGGCGTCCACGGGGGCCAGGCGGGGCACGAGCGCGGCGGGCAGCGAGCCGGCCAGCAGCTCGCGGGCCCGTCCGGCGTCGAAGCCGGGACCGGTGACGACGTAGCCGACGAGCACCTGGTGGCCGCCGCCCGCGGTGCGGACGGCCGCGGCCGCGCCGGTGACGCCCGGCAGCGCGTTCAGCGCGGCGTCCACCTCGCCGAGCTCGATCCGGCGTCCGCCCAGTTTCACCTGGTCGTCGGCGCGGCCGGCGAAGACGAGGCCCTCGGGCTCGGCGCGGACGAGGTCGCCGCTGCGGTAGGCGCGCGCCCAGCCCAGGGACGGCAGCGGCGCGTACTTCTCGGCGTCCTTGGCCGGGTCGAGGTAGCGGGCCAGGCCCACGCCGCCGATGATCAGCTCGCCGGTCTCGCCCATGGCGACCGGCTCGCCCGCGCCGTCCACGACCGCCAGGTCCCAGCCGTCCAGGGGCAGGCCGATGCGTACGGGCCCCTCGCCCGTCAGGCGGGCGGCCGAGGCCACCACGGTCGCCTCGGTGGGCCCGTAGGTGTTCCACACCTCGCGGCCGGGCACGGCCAGCCGTTCGGCCAGCTCGGGCGGGCAGGCCTCGCCGCCGAAGATGAGCAGCCGGATGCCGTCGAGGTGCGCGGCGGGCCAGAGCGCGGCCAGCGTCGGCACGGTCGAGACGGCGGTGACGCCCTGCCCGGCCAGCCAGGGGGCCAGGTCCATGCCGGTGCGCACGAGCGCCCTGGGGGCGGGCACCAGGCAGGCGCCGTGCCGCCAGGCCAGCCACATCTCCTCGCAGGAGGCGTCGAAGGCCACCGACAATCCGGCCAGCACCCGGTCGCCCGGGCCGAGCGGCCGCTCCTGGAGGAAGAGCCCGGCCTCGGCGTCGGCGAACGCGGCGGCCGAGCGGTGCGTCACCGCCACGCCCTTGGGCCTGCCGGTGGAGCCGGAGGTGAAGATGATCCAGGCGTCGTCGTCCGGGGTGGGCCGCTCGGGCGTGGCGGCCGTGGCCGCCCGGCGGACCCGCGGGACCGGGCCGCCGTCGAGCACGGCGTCCACGGCGGCCTCGGCGAAGACGAGTTCGGCGCGTTCGTCCGGGTCGTCGGCGTCCACGGGGACGTACGCGGCGCCGGCCGCGAGCACGGCGAGGATGGAGACGTACAGCTCGGCGGTGCCGGAGGCGATGCGCACGCCCACCCGGGAGCCGCGCCCGACGCCGGCCGCGGCCAGCTCGGCGGCGACCCGGCCGACTTCGGCCCGCAGCGACCGGTAGTCCAGGCAGACGGCGCCGTCGTCCAGCGCGGGCGCGCCGGGGTGGCGGCGGGTAGTCTCGTCGAGGATGTCGATCAGGGTGCGGGGCGGCGCGGCCAGCACGCCCGCCGGGTAGACCGCCGACGCGGTCCTGAATCCTAAGTCTGCCGAGTCGGTGCGCAAACGCTGCTCCTTCGGTCGGGCGGTCGGCCCCGGCCCGTCAATGCCGCGGGCTGCCACTGGCGTGGCGTTCGCGCCACCTCCGTTCGCAACGGTCGGCGATTCGCCAACTATTCCACGATGTGACGGAGATCGCCGTGCCCGGCGGGGGCCGGGCGGGTCAGCGCAGCCAGGCGTCGACGGCGGCCAGCAGGTCCGCCTTGAGGGCGTCCGGGGCGAAGGAGGCCCTGATCGAGGCGCGGGCCAGCTCGGCCAGGACGTCGTCGCCGTACCCGAAGACCTCGCGCAGCCGCAGGTACTCCTCGGCCAGCCCCGTCTCGCCGTCGGTGTTGACCGTGACCGCGAGCCCGGCCTCGCGCAGGCGCGGCAGCGGGTGCTCGGCCAGCGACGGCACCAGCCCGAGCAGCACGTTCGACGTGGGGCAGACCTCCAGCGGGACGCCCCGCTCGCGCACCTCGGCGACCAGCGCCGGGTCGTCCAGCACCCGGATGCCGTGGCCGAGCCGCTCGGTGCGGCCGAGGTCCAGCGCCTCGCGGATGCTCGCCGGCCCGGCCGCCTCGCCCGCGTGGTGCACCAGGTGCAGGCCCGCGTCCCCGGCCGCGGCGAACACCTCGGCGAAGGGGGCCAGCGGATGGGCCTCGTCGCCCGCGAGCCCGAGCCCGATCACCTCGTCGTAGCGGGTGGCCAGCTCGTACGTCCGCCACAGCCGCTCCAGGGGCCGCCGCCTGGAGTGGTCGAGCAGCACGCGGGCCTCGATGCCGTACCGCCTGCCCTCGGCCAGGCCGTCGAGCACCGCCTCCAGCGGCATCTCCGGAGCGCCCAGCCGTTCGCCGTGGGCGGCGGCGGTGAAGGTGACCTCTACGTAGCGGGTGCCCTGGGCGGCCTCGTCCTCGCAGAACTCCAGGGCGAGGCGCCGGAAGTGCTCGGGGGTGCGCAGCAGGTTGCGCACCTTGGCCCGCTGGTCGGCGAACTCGCGGAAATCGGCGAACGGGCCGTCGGGCTCGGGCGGGCCGCCCAGTTCGCGCACGGTCGCGGGCCGTACGGTGCTCTCCAGGTGGACGTGCAGGTGGGCCTTGGGCAGCAGGCGGAGGTCTCTCACTCTCCGGGAGGTTAGCGCCGGGTGATGCGGATTTTCGACTGCTTATGCGGGCCCTGCTCCCAGTCGTCCATGAACGTCGCTTTCAGTCCGTATTTGCGGGCCAGCTCGACCAGCGTCTCGGTGCGGTAGTAGAAGTCCTCGCGCAGGACGTGGTGCTCCTCGCCCTCGGTCCGGTCGAAGGTGAAGTCGAACCAGCCGTCCGGTTTCATGACGCGGCCCACGTTGGCGAAGCACTCCTCGATGACCTCGATCGGCGAGTGCGAGAAGACGCTGTGGGCGTGCACGACGTCGAAGTACTCGTCCGGCAGGAACGCCAGCCGCAGGTCGCGCACCGGCGCCAGATAGGGCAGCTTGTCCTGAAGGGCGTGCTTCTCGATCGTGTCCTGGGCGGCCAGCAGGATGTCGGGCGAGATGTCGATGCCGTAGTAGTTGCCGGTGAACAGGTAGCCGATGAACAGCCGGCCGGCGCGCAGGTTGCCGCAGCCGATCTCCAGCATCCGGCAGTCGGGCTTGAGCCCGTGCTCCACCAGGTAGTCGAACTGCATGCGTCCCAGGGCGAGCCAGCGCCGGTGCCGGTGCGACCCCACGGCGCCCTCGGGGTCGCGGGCCGTGTCGGACCTCATGACGGCGCGGTAGTAGGTGACGTGGTCGGGGCTGCGGAGCCGGAACCAGGTGTCGCGGGCCAGCCGGCGCAGGTGGGGAGCGATCCTGTGGGGGTGCCGGAACGCGTAGGCGGCCTGGTGGACGAGGCTCGTACGGGAGCGTTTCACGTTGGGCAGAGTAGGTCCGGCCCACCCGGCCCGCTCCAGGCTCCACACACTCCAGAGCGCCCCTTTACCTGCCCTTTCCCACCCCTGGACCGCTCTCCCCGTGGGCGACGGGGGACGTCGCCGCGGCACGCGGGTGCTCGGGTGGCCGTCGCCGGGGTGGACGGAGGTCGTGCCTGTCGCGGGTCGCGCCGGCGTCGCGGCGGCTGGTTCGGTCGACGAGGCGGTGACGCTCCACGTCCACGCGGCGAGCCGTGCTCGGCGTGTCGCGTGATGCTGCTCCCGGGCGCCAACGATCGGCTCCGGCAGCGGCGTTGTGGGCGGGGCTGTCAGCTCAGGTAGTCGCGCAGCGCCATGGCCCGGGAGGGGTGGCGCAGCTTGGACATGGTCTTGGCCTCGATCTGCCGGATGCGCTCACGGGTGACGCCGTAGACGCGGCCGATCTCGTCGAGGGTGCGCGGCTTGCCGTCGGCCAGGCCGTAGCGCATCGTGATCACGCCCGCCTCGCGTTCGGAGAGCTGGTCGAGCAGGCTGTGCAACTGCTGCTGCAGCAGCGTGAAGGAGACCGCGTCGGCCGGGGAGACGGCCTCGGTGTCCTCGATCAGGTCGCCGAACTCGCTGTCGCCCTCCTCGCCGAGCGGCGTGCTGAGGGAGATCGGCTCCCGGCCGTAGCTCTGCACCTCCGACACCCGCTCGACGTCGAGATCGGTCTCGGCGGCGATCTCCTCGGGGGTGGGCTCGCGGCCCAGGTCGGACTGCAGGCGGCGCTGCACGCGGGCCACCTTGTTGATCAGCTCGACCATGTGGACGGGGATGCGGATCGTCCGGGCCTGGTCGGCCATGGCACGGGTGATGGCCTGCTTGATCCACCAGGTGGCGTAGGTGGAGAACTTGTAGCCGAGCCGGTAGTCGAACTTCTCGATCGTCCGGATCAGGCCGAGGTTCCCCTCCTGGATCAGGTCGAGGAAGAGCATGCCGCGGCCGGTGTAACGCTTGGCGATGGAGACGACGAGCCGGAGGTTGGCCTCCAGCATGCGGCGCTTGGCACGAAGGCCGTCGTCGGCGATCCACTCCAGGTCGGCACGCAGGTCGGAGGGCAGGCCAGGCTCGCTGTCGAGCCGTTCCCTGGCGAACAGGCCGGCCTCGATGCGCTTGGCGAGCTCGATCTCCTGCTCGGCGGTGAGCAGCGGGACGCGCCCGATCTCCTTCAGGTAGGTCTTGACCGAGTCGGCGCCGACGGCCGTGCCACCGTCGGCGATGGTGTCGTCCAGTTCGAGAACCTCTGCTGCTTGGGACAAAATTCTCTCCTCGCTCGCGTTGGGTGGACGCTCAGTGACTGAGCCGGCCTGCGGGCAGGGCCGGCGGGAAACGTAGCGGGCCGATAGGCGTCGGGACCTTCAGGGCATGAGGGAACGGAAGAAGCGGGGCCTGGCAGGGCCGTCTCTGACCAGGCTACCCAACACTTCCTCGAACGTGGCTTCGACGAAAACACGATCACCGCTGACCCGCCGCCCACATCCACCCCCTGACCAGCGCCCCGACCCCGTCCCCTCGCCTTCACCTCCTCCGATCGACGGCACTCCAGAAGACGCCCGCCCTCTCGCCCTGGTTCATGGCGACGGGCGCCCCACCTGAACATCCCCGTTGCGACGCCATGATCACGTGCGGTATTGATCACGGATGTCCTTGATACGGGTGATCACGGCCGTGGCCGAGCTGCTCGACAAGACCTCGCGGATGCGTCCGGGCCGCTCGTGGGACGATCCCGCGCTGGAGCAGGCGCTGCGCCAGGTGCGGGCCGGGCGGCTGGAGGCCGGCCTGGAGCTGGTCCGCCAGGCGCGCGACGACCACGAGTCGCGTGCGCTGCGCGTCGAGCAACTGGGGATCGCCGCCCGCGCGCACACCGAGGCGCTGCTCCGGCTGGCCGGCGACGACCCCGACGCGTTGCTCTGGCTCGGCGCCGCCCGGATCCAGCAGGCGTGGGCGATCCGCGGCGGTTCCTCCGCCGCGCACGTGAGCGACCAGCGCTTCGCCCGCTTCCACGAGGTGCTGGCGCACGCCGCCGCCCCGCTGCGGCAGGCCGCCGAGGCCCGTCCGGACGATCCCGTTCCGTGGGAGCGGCTGCAGTGGCACGCGCTCGGCGCGCAGGCCGGCCGGCAGGAGCTCGACCGCCTTTGGACGGAGCTGACCGCCCGCGCCCCGCACCTGTATGCCGGGCACCGCACCCGCGTCCAGGTGCTGTGCGCCAAGTGGCACGGCTCCGACGGCGAGGTGCTGGCCTTCGCCCGCCACGCGGCGGACGCGGCGCCGCCGGGCGACCCGGTGACGGCGACGCTGGCGCTGGCCCACTTCGAGGTCGTGTGGAGCCGGATCGGCGAGTCGGAGCGTACGGCGCGGCAGGTTCTCGAAGGCTACTTCGGCGACCCTGAGGTGGCCGGCCCGCTGGTGGCGGCGGCCGGCAAGTGGCGCGAGGGCGGCCGGCCGCATCCGCGGGCGCTGGACGCCGCGCACCTGTTCGGCGCGGCGCTCTACCACGGCGGCCACCTCACCGGCGCGCAGCGCCTGCTGGAGGGCGTGGGCAGGCGGATGCCGGAGACCCAGCCGTGGGCGGTCGGCAGCCTGCTGCCGGGCCGCCACTACGCCCGCGTGCGGCGGGACCTCGGCCTCGCCTAGCCTGGCACGCCCGCGCGCCCGCTGAGCGTGAGCAGCGCTCGCGGGTCGAGGGAGGCGCGAGCGCTTCACCAGGTGGGGCGGCAAGGTGCGGGTGACGGCCCCACCCGCCAAGCAGGTCTACTCGCGCGGCAGGAGCGGCAGCTGACTCGCGCCTGCCGCAGCCGGTGACGGACTCTTCACGGTGTTGCCCGGCGGCATCACCCCACGGCGTCCGCGACCGGCCAGAACCGCGGCGAACGGCACACCCATGTGCCTCTCTCCGGCTGGCCGTCATTTGCCCGGGGAAAGGAGGCTTTCCAGTGTCCGCGGCAGTGGATACACCCGTTCGGCGGGGAGCAGCCGCTGGGCCTTGGCGGCGTGTCCGGTTTGCGTCAACACCGTGGCCTTGCGGACCTGAGGAGTCAGGTCGGTGAGGCTGACGATCCAGTCGTCGGTGAAGGTGCGGATCAGCCTGCGGCCGATGCCGACCTGGATGCTGTAGTGGTTCAGTGCCGCGCCGCGCGACGAACGTTCCGGGTCCCACTGGACATGTACGGCCGCCTCGGCCACAGCCGCCGGATCCGCGGTCGTGAGCACGGCCTGGGACAAGGCCTCCTCCCACCCCTGCCGGGTCATCCGCACTGCGAGAACGCGCTCCTGACCGGGTTTGCGGGCCCAGTTGCTGCGATGCATGAGCCACAGGAACGAGGGCTTGATCCAGGTCATCCGGTGAAACGAGAACGGCGCAACGAAACGGCCCGCTCGCAGCGCCGCGTCGGCGATGGCAGGCGCGTACGCCTGGTAGACCACGATCGTGTCAGCGTCGTAGTCCGCGCGAATCTGGTACTGGGGTGCCATGCGCTGCACCCTGCCATCAGGCGCACTCACATCGCGAAGCCTTTTCGCCTCCGGTCAGAGCGACTCGCTGACGGCTGTTTCGAGCGATTCGATCCAGGACGCGAAGTCCGCGGCCACGACGTCGAAGCCCGCAGGGTCCAGATCGCCCAGATCGGAGGAGAACACGGCGGAGTCCGGGTCGTCGGCACGCAGCAGGAATCCGCAGCCGCCGCTGTCGTCGCCGACGAGGAGGAATCCTGGCGCATACCGCGCGACCTCGTGAGTGGCGTTGCGTTCACCGATGTCCCCCGCCGAGTACACCACCACACCGGACTCCGTGTGCAGGCCGTCCCGCACCCGCCACAGCGCCACCAGCGGAGCCGGAAGGCTCGCGGCTGCGACCAGCGCTCTCGCGACCAGCCCTACTGGCCGGCTGACCGCGGCGAACCGAAGCCGGCGTCCGATCTCGCCTTCCAGCGCTTCTGTTCTTCGAGCCAGTGCACGTAGCGCGGCGAGGCGTTACGCAGGTCGACGCTGAGGGGATAGGGGTCGTGCTCGTCCAGGAGCAGCATGCGCAGGAATTCGACCATGCCGCAGGGGAAGAGCGTGAAGTCCTCGCGGGTGTGCCGGCCGCAGACCAGGACGGGCCACCGGTCGGGGTCGGGGTCGGTGGTCAGCCAGCACAGGATGTCGGGGCCCGAAGTGATGCCCCAGGCGAGGATGTGGTCCGGGTCGATGTCGAGCCCTTCCTGACCGCCCAGCATCTTCCAGATGTCACGGGCGTTCTCCGTCTCCTCCTCGAACGTCCCGGGGTCCCACTGGATGTACTCCTTGGGCAGCGGCATGAGGATGCCGACCTCGGCGAACGAGCCGGCGCCATAGACGGACATGAAGGCCATGTAGTCACGCGGGAACCGCGTGCCCCACCGCGCCTCCGCCGCCGACCAGTCGATCTCCTCGTCCGCGCCGAGATCCGGAGGCAGGATCTCGGTCAGCGCTGCGATGCCTGTCGGGTCTTCCACGGCAATCCCTTCGACGACGTGGCCGGGGAGTCTACGAGGTCACACCGACACAACGCCGCGACGGGGTCGGTCGCACCGGGACCTAGAGGGCCGGCCATGCCCCGCGGCCCAACAGGTCGAGGACGAGTGCCGCGATGTTCCACGCGTCGTCCTCGCCGCGGTGATGGCGTCCCTCCAGCGGCAGTCCGGCGATCCGCAGAGCGTGATCCATGCCGGGTTTCCTGGGCAGCCCGTACGCCGCCGCGAACACGGCCTTGGCGTTGGTGTGGGTGCGTTCCGTCGGATAGCCGAACGGATAAGCCACCCCGTCGGCCTGACTCTGCCGAGCGAACTGCCGGCGGTCGTACTCGCCCCAGCTCGCCCACGGACGCTCCCCGGCGTCGTGCTCCTCGGCAAGGATCCGGCATGCCTCGGCGAAGGTGACACCCTGTTCCACCTCGGCTTGCGTCAGGCCGGTCAGTTCCGTGCAGAAGTCACTCACCGCCGATCGGACCGGCCGGACCAGGATGCGGTGCCGGGAGACCCTGCGCCGTGCTGACACGTCCACGACGGTGAGGCCGATCTCGATGATCTCGTTGACGGAGCCGGGCGGCGGCTGTCCGTCCCAGCAGGTGGCTTCCACGTCGATGACGTTCAACAGGCGGCGCATGGCCCGAGGGTAGGGATATGCACCCGGTTCCGGCACCTCGATTTCTCACCGCTCTCACCGACGCGACTGGCAGACCCTCTTCAGTTGGGTGGGGTGTGTTCGAGGGTGTGGGTGGTCGCGTCCGGTTCGGCGAAGGCGAGCAGTGCCAGGCCCTCCTCCTCCAGCACGTCCAGTGGCGTCGGCGCGGCGAAGGGGCTGATGAGGAGCTTGGCCTTCTTGCCGGACCGCTTGATCTGCCAGGTCCCCGCCGCGAACCCGTCCACCAGGTACGTGGCCTTGATCCGCAGGTTCTTGGTCGCCACCAGCGGCCTGAACTCGTCCGCCAGCACCCGCGTACGGTCGGCGTGCCCCAGGACGAGGTTGTCGAAGTCGGGCAGGAAGCGCACCGGCGCGGGCACGTCGCCGCCCGGCCGCGGCGCGCCGGGCAGGTCGAACAGTTCGCGTCCCGTCTCGTCGGCGAGCCTGTCCAGCTCCATCCCCTTCATGACGGCCCGCATCCCGCCCAGTCCCGACCAGGTCTGGACGTCGGCGGGCGTGGCCGGGCCGAACGCGGCGAGGTACCGCTCGACCAGGCGTTCCACGCTGGACGCCGGGTCCAGTTCGACGGCGGGCAGCCCGAAGGCGGACTCGCGCGGGAAGCTCCACCGGTCCTGCGTCGGCACCATGACCAGCGGCGTCATCATGCGGACGGCGTAACCGAGCACCCGCTCGTCCGCGCCGGGGAACTCCTTCAGCAGCAGCGGCCGCAGCTCGTTGAAGGTGAGCGGCCCGTCGGCGAGCAGCCGGTCGGCGACGGCGGCGACGGCCTCGAAGTCGACGCCCTCGAACCGGAGCGCCGCGGCGGCCAGCATGGGACGCAGCAGCGGTCGGAAGGACGCGTAGTCCTCCGCCGTCACCAGGTGCAGCGTGGCCCGCATCATCGTCGCCCGCACCAGGTCGCCGGCGTGCAGCGAGTCGTGCAGGTCGGCGCGCCGGAACCCGGCCAGCCGCGTCCACACCCCCAGGTAGGGCGGCCGCGGCTCCTGGGCCTGCAGCCCGGCCAGCCGGTGCACGACGTCGGCCGGGCGGCCCTCGTGCCGGGCGAGGAGGTGCTGCCGGGCCAAGGTGGCGCGGTTGAGGTCTCTGAGGGTGAGCATCTACTTATCATGCCTTTCCCCCTGGAGTCCGTACGTTCCTCCTATCCTGCGCTTTCCGATGGTTTCGCCTACCTTGACGGCGCGGCCGGCACCCAGACGCCACAGTCGGTGATCGACGCCATCTCCGCCGCCTACCGGGCCGGGCTCGGCAACGTGGGCGGCGCGTTCCCCGCCAGCCGCCGGGCGGACGAGATCGTCGCCGCCTGCCGTGCCGCCGTCGCGGACCTGGTCGGCGGCCGTCCCGAGGGCGTGATCCTCGGCCCGAACATGACGACGCTGACGTACCGGCTGGCCAGGGCGCTGACCGGGCCCGGCGACGAGGTGGTGGTCTCCAGGCTGGACCACGACGCGAACGTGCGCCCCTGGACCCAGACGGGCGCCGCCGTCCGCTGGGCCGAGGTGGACGCGGTGACCGGCGAGCTCCCGGTCGACCAGTACGCCGACCTGATCGGCGAGCGGACCAAGGTCGTCGCGGTGACGGCGGCCAGCAACATCCTCGGCACCCGTCCCGACGTGGCCGCCATCGCCGAGCTGGCCCACCGCGCGGGCGCCCTGCTGTACGTGGACGGCGTGCACGCCACCCCGCACGGCCCGGTGGACATGCGGGCGCTGGGCGCCGACTTCTACGCCACCAGCGCCTACAAGTGGTCGGGGCCGCACGTGGGGGCCGTCGTCGCCGACCCGGCGCTGCTGGAGACGGTCCGCCCGGCCAAGTTGCGGCCCTCCCCCGACACCGTGCCGGAGAGGTTCGAGACGGGTACGTCCGCGTTCGCCGACCTGGCCGGGGTCACCGCGGCCGTCGACCACCTGGCCGCCATGGTCCCCGGCGCCGGCACCCGCCGCGAACGTCTCCTCGCCTCGATGGCCGCCGCCGAAGAGCACGAGCTGGAGCTGTTCGCCGGCCTGATCTCCGGCCTGGAGACGATGCCCCACGTCACCCTGCTCGGCAAGCCCGCCAGGCGCACCGCGACCGCCTACTTCACCGTCGCCGGGCACACCCCGCGCCAGGTCGCCGAGCATCTGGCCGGGCTGGGGGTGAACGTCTGGAACGGCCACAACTACGCCTGGGAGCTGACCGGCGCGCTCGGCGTGCGCGACTCGGGCGGCGCCGTCCGCGCGGGCCTGGTCCACTACAACGACCGCTCGGACGTCGACCGCCTGCTGGAGGGGGTGGCCGCCCTCTCCTGACGGGCCCTCGGCCCGTACGGGCGGGGCGTGAGATCCTGAGGGGATGCTGCCCCCGATCGACGTGCTGCGCGAGCAGGTCGCCGCTCGTCTCGCCGCCTTCGACCGCCGGGAGGTGCCGCCCGTCTCAGGGGTGCGCCGGGCGGCCGTGACGGTGTGCGTGCTGGAGGACGCCGAGCGCGTCCCGTACACGGTGCTGATCCGCAGGGCGGCGCGGGGGCGCAACCCGGGGCAGTGGGCGCTGCCGGGCGGGCGGCTCGACGACGGCGAGCTGCCGGTGGAGGCGGCGCTGCGCGAGCTGGCCGAGGAGGTCGGGGTGACCGGCGTGGCGGTGGCCGGGCTGCTCGACGACTTCGTCGCCGACTCCGGGTTCGTGATCACTCCCGTGGTGGCGTTCGGGGGCCGTCAGGAGCCGGTGGGCGACGCCCATGAGGTGGCCTCGGTGCACGCGGTGCCGCTGGAGCGGTTCCTCGCGCCCGGCGTGCCGCGCTGGCAGGGCGAGCTGCTGCAGATGCCGCTCGGTCCGGACATCGTGATCCACGCGCCGACCGGGGCGATCCTGTGGCAGTTCGCCGAGGTGGCGCTGCGTGGGCGCGAACAGCGGGTGTTCGACGTCGCGCAGCCCCACTGGACGAGAACCTGACCCGACCGCCCCCGCCGGCTAGAAGGGGCCGGTGAGTTCGCCGAGCTTGCCGGTCAGCTCCAGGTTGGCCGCGTAGTCGACGGGCGCCGCGATCACCGACACCGTCTCGTCGGCCAGCGCCTTGCGCAGCGTGGGCAGCAGCTCCCCGGCGCTGGTGACCCGGTAGCCGCGGGCGCCGAAGCTCTCGGCGTAGGCGACGAAGTCGGGGTTGCCGAAGCGGATGCCCGAGTGGCGGCCGAGCTCCAGGTCCATCTTCCACTCGATCAGCCCGTACGCGTCGTCGACCCACACCAGGACCGTGATCGGGACGCGCTCGCGAACGGCCGTCTCCAGCTCCTGGGAGTTCATCAGGAACGCCCCGTCGCCGGTGGCGGCCAGCACCCTGCGGTCGGGGAAGGCCAGCTTGGCGGCCAGCGCCCCGGGCACCGCGAATCCCATCGAGGACAGCCCGTTGGAGACCAGCATCGTGTTGGGCTCGTACGTCGGGTACATGCGGGCCATCCACATCTTCACCGCGCCGGTGTCGGCCAGCACGATGTCCTCGCGGCCCATGGCCTGCCTGATGTCGGCGACCACGCGCCGCGGCGACAGCGGGAAGCCGTCCTCCGCGCGCCCCTGCTCCAGCTCCTCGCGCATCAGCCGGCGGATCTTCTCGCCGGTGCCGTTGAGCTCGAAACGGCGCGGGACGGCGTCGGCGAGCGCGTCCAGCGACCGGGAGATGTCGCCGTGCACCCCGACGGCCACCGGGTAGTGGTCGTCGACCTCGGCGGGGAACCGGTGGAGGTGGATGATCTCCTTGTCGCGGTTCGGGTTGATCTTGACGGGGTCGAACTCCTGGAGCTCGTAGCCGACGCTGATCAGCGCGTCCGCCTCGTCGAAGCCGAAGTTGACGTAGTCGTGGCGCATGAAGCCGACCGCGCCCAGAGCGTGCGGGTGGTCGTCGGGGAAGACGCCCTTGCCGTTGAACGTGGTGGCCACCGGCAGCCCGAGCCGCTCGGAGAAGCGCACCAGCGCGGCGGCGGCCCCGGCCCGGACGGCGCCGTGCCCGGCCAGCACGATCGGCCTGCGCGCGCGGGCCAGCACGTCGGCCGCGCGGGCGATCTGGGCGGCCGAGGGGTCTTGGGGACGTACGACGTTGACCGGCAGCGGCCCGAGGCCGGCCGGCACGGGAGCCGACTCGACGTCTTCGGGGATGGCCAGGTAGACGGCGCCGGGCCGCTCCGTCTGGGCGGTCTTGAACGCCTTGCGGATCATCTCGGGCAGGGCCAGGGCCGTGGGGGCGAGGTCGGCCCATTTGGTGATCGGCCGGAACAGCGACACCAGGTCGACCACCTGGTGCGACTCCTTGTAGATGCGGTCGAGGCCGACCTGGGCGGTGATCGCCACGACGGGGGTGCTGTTGGTGGTGGCGTCGGCCACGCCGAGCTGCAGGTTGATCGCGCCGGGGCCGAGCGTGGCCGAGGCCACCCCCGCCTTGCCGGTGAGCCTGCCGTAGATCTCGGCCATGAACGCCGCGCCCTGCTCGTGCCGGACGAGGATGTAGCGGATGGAGGAGTCGTTGAGCGCGTCGACGAAGTGGATGTTCTCCTCGCCGGGGATGCCGAAGACGTACTCGACGCCTTCCGCCTCCAGGGCTCGCACGATCAGATGGGCCGCGTCCGCCTGCGAGGACACCTGCGGGGACATGGTTAACGCCTTCTTCCATGAGCGACTGCGTCCCTGACAGCACCCGGCAGGCGCGCTTCATTCCGGGACGCGGCCCTGTGCCCGCGCGACGGCGGATCTCACGCGGGCACAGCGGGTCAGGAGCCCAGCGCGCGCGTGGCCAGCGCGCCGAGGACCATGCCGACGACCATGCAGGCCGCGGCGGCGATGGCGGCCCACTTGCCCAGGGACTCGCCGCGGGTGTGGCCGACGATGCCCAGCACGATGCCGGCCAGGCCGAACAGGATCGGTATGAACAGGATGGCCACCGCGGCGCTGACGAACCCGATGATCGACAGGATCTGGGCGCCCTGCCGCTGCGGCGGCCGGTCATAGGGCGGCGGCTGCGGCCGGCGCCCTTCGCGGGTGTGCTCGTCGTCGCCCGGGGGCGGTTCTTGCGAAGCGGTCATTCTCCGGCTCCCTCGTGAAGTGAATCACATCACACACCAGAGCCGTGGGCCTGTCGAGCCGCCGAGTCCAGACATCTGCCCATTTCAGAAGGGTTTTGACGGGCGGGAAAGCTGAGGGGGAAGGGGTTCGGCGTGGACGACGTCGAGCCGGGAGACCGCGCGGGTGAGGGCGACGTACAGGCGGTTGAGTCCGCGCGGCTCGGCCGCGACGACGGCGGCCGGCTCGGCGAGCACCACGTGGTCGTACTCCAGGCCCTTGCACATCGAGGCGGGTATGACGCTCAGCCGCTCGCCGAGGTCCAGCCCCTCGTTCCAGAGCGCGCAGGTGATCGCCTCGACGTGGGCGTCGGCCGCGATCACCCCGATCGACCCCTCGAACCCGCCCGCCTCCCGGACGGCCGCCACGACCCCCTTCTCCAGCTCGGCCGTCGCGATGACGCGCAGCCTGCCGTCGGAGCGGTGGGAGCGGGTGGGGGGCACGTCGGCGTCGAGCGCGGCCAGCAGCGTGTTGGCCAGCTCCACGACCACGCCGGGCACGCGGAAGCCGGTGGTCAGCTCGACGATCCGGCCGCCGGGACTGCCGAGCAGCTCCAGGTGCTCCGGCCACGACCTGGCCGCCCACGGCGTGGTGCCCTGGGCCAGGTCGCCGAGCACGGTCAGCGAGCCGTGCTCGCTGCGCCTGGCCACGGCCCGGCACTGCATGGGCGACAGGTCCTGGGCCTCGTCCACGATGACGTGGCCGTAGCCGCGGGGGCGTTCCAGCAGGCAGGCCAGCTCGTCCAGCAGCACCAGGTCGGCCTCGGTCCATGCGGCGCTCTTGGCGCCGCGCGGCGGGCCGGGCCTGGCCAGTGCGGCGCGTTCGGCGTCGGTCAGCAGGCCCTCGGGCGGGGCGCTGAGGACCTCGTTCAGCACGTCCTCGGGGCGGACGGCGGGCCAGGTCGCGTCGAGCGCCGGGGCGAGCGCCCGGCCGATGCGGCGTTCCCAGGCGGCGTTGCAGGTCCGGCCGCGGGCCTCGGCCTGCCGCCGCATCGCCGCCACCGTCCTGGCCCTGACGCGTTCGCGGCCGATCCCGTACGGCAGGGCGGCCCGCCTGGTGTCCTCCACGATGCGGCGCAGCTCGTCCTCGCCGACGCGCCAGCGGTAGGAGCCGTCGGCCACCACGGCGGGCTCGGCGGGCCTGCGGATGCGGCCGTACAGCGCGCGGCGCAGCAGCTCGGCCATCCGGACGTCGTGCTTGACCGCCGCGGCCGCCGCGGAGTCGACGGCCCGTACGGGGTGGGCGCCGAGCAGTCCTTCCAGGGTGGTCTGCTCGACGTCCACCTCGCCGAGCGCGGGCAGCACGGCCGAGATGTAGCCGAGGAAGGTCCGGTTCGGGCCGAGCACCAGGACGCCGGAGCGTTCGAGGCGGCGGCGGTGGGCGTACAGCAGGTAGGCGGCCCGGTGCAGGCCGACGGCGGTCTTGCCGGTGCCGGGGGCGCCCTGGACGCAGATGGTGGTGTCGAGGTCGGCGCGGACGAGGTCGTCCTGCTCGGGCTGGATGGTGGCGACGATGTCGCGCATCGGGCCGACGCGGGGGCGTTCGATCTCGGCGGCCAGGAGCGCGCCGCCGCCTTCTTGCCCCGCGCCGAGAAGCTCGTCCTCGTAGCCGGTCAGCGTGCTGCCCGACCAGCCGAAACGGCGGCGCACCTCGACCCCCTGGGGGTCGCGGGCGCCGGCGCGGTAGAACGCGCGCGCCACGGGCGCGCGCCAGTCGATCACCACCGGCAGCCGGCCGTGCTCGCCGGCGATGTGCCGCCGGCCGATGTGGTACGCCCGCCCGCGGTGCTCGGCCGAGGCCTGGCCGAAATCGAGCCGGCCGAAGAACGGCGGCCCGTCGGGCTCCTCGCTCAGCTCCTTGGCCAGGCTCTTGAGATGGCGGCCCAGCCGCTCCGCGCTGTAGCGGTCGCCGGCGACGGTCTCGCCGACGATCACGTTCTCCCGCGCGCCCTCCAGCATCCTGCGCAGCCCCGCCCTGCATCGTTCGACGTGACGCCGTTCGTCGTCGAGCGTGCCCATGCCCACCCCCAAAGCGTTAACTCGGTTAAGACATTGACCAGGTTAACACTTTGATAGAGTGCGGTCATGACGGGACTGCGGGAGCTGCAGCGGCAGCGGGTGCACGAGGCCATCTCGACGGCGGCGATCGCGCTCTTCCTGGAACGCGGCTTCGACGAGGTGCCGGTGACCGAGATCGCGGCGGCGGCCGGTGTGTCCAAGCCGACACTGTTCAAGTACTTCCCGACCAAGGAGGACCTCGTCCTGCACCGGTTCGCCGACCACAAGGGCGAGGCGGCCCGCGTCGTGCGCGGGCGGGGGCCCGGCGAGCACCCGGTCGCGGCGCTGCGCCGCCACCACCTCGACGGCCTGGCCGCCCACGACCCCGTCACCGGCCTCAACGACGACCCCGAGGTGCTGGCCTTCCACCGCATGGTGTTCGACACGCCCAGCCTGGCCGTGCGCCTGTTCCACCACATGAGCCAGGACGAGGCCGAGCTGACCGAGGCCCTGGCCGAGTGCATGGACGAGCTGACCGCCGCGCTGCTGGCCGCCCAGGCGCTGGCCGTGCAGCGGGTGCTGGCCCGCCGCACCTGGGCGCAGCTCGCCGGGGGCCGCCCCCTGGCCGAGGCCGAGGCCGACGCGGTGCGCGCCGCCGAACACGCCTTCGCGCTGCTCATGGACGGCCCCGCCGGCCCCTGAGCTCCGGCGTCCAGGTCACGCGCGCCCCATCCGGCGGGCACGATTACCTCCAACGCCAGAGGCTGTGCTTAACTCGGAAATGCCGATGTGGCTGTGTCCCCCGGGCCGCAAATTACCGCCTTCACGGAATACCGTTCGGCTGGAACCGTGTTGTGCACCTCGCCGAGGAGGCGACCACCACATCGGCCTTAAAGCTTTCCGGGCGTCCCGCTGCCTTAGGGTGGCAAGGTTGACTGCCCATGATCCAGGAGAGCCCGTTGCTGTACGAAGTGGTCAAGTTCGCCGCCGCGCCGCTCGCCCACGCGATGTGCCGGCCGCACATCACCGGCGCCGCGAACGTGCCGAGGCTCGGTCCGGCCATCCTGGCGGCCAACCACCTCTCCGTGCTCGACTCCTTCCTGCTGCCCGCGCTGCTCCCCCGGCGCGTCACGTTCACCGCCAAGAACGAGTACTTCGACGGCAACCCCGTCTCCGGCTTCTTCATGCGCCTGGGCGGCAGCCTGCCGATCGACCGCGAGAGCGCCCACGCCGCCCAGGCCATGCTCGACGCCGCCGCCGAGCTGCTGGAGCGCGGCGAGCTGTTCGGCATCCACCCCGAGGGCACCCGCTCCCCCGACGGCCGCCTCTACCGCGGCAAGGTCGGCGTGGCCTGGCTGGCGCTCAAGACGGGCGCGCCCGTGCTGCCGGTGGCGCTCAAGGGCACCGAGAAGGTGCTGCCGGTCGGGGCCAAGGTGCCCAGGCCCGCCAAGATCGGCATCTCGATCGGCCGGCCCATGCGTTTCGAGGGCGACCACACCAAGGCGCGCGACCGGCGCCGGGTCACCGACGAGGTCATGGAGGCCGTCCAGAAGCTGTCCGGCCAGGAGTACGTGCCCGCGTACGCCTCCAGCTTCAAGACCGCCAATGGAACGACGTGACCGGTCACCGCTAGGCTCTGACACCTGACGTCGAGGACCGGGGGGCTGACCAGTGGCGCGGGGCCGTACCATCGCGATCGTGTCGGTGTCCGCCGTGCTCGTGGCGGGGGCCGCGGGCGGGGGCGCCTACTACCTGCTGCGCACCAAGGGCACGCCGGGCGAGACGGCGCAGCGCTTCGCCGCCGCCTGGCAGGCCGGCGACAAGGCCGCCATGACCGCCGAGCTGGCCGCCCGGCAGCAGCTCACCGCCTACGACCAGCAGCGCGCCGCGCTCGGCGTCGAGTCGGCCACGGTCAAGCTGGGGCGCGTCGTCGAGGGCGACGGCCGGGCCAAGGTGCCCTACACCGCGACCCTGGCGCTGAAGAACATCGGCTCCTGGTCCTACGACGGGCAGCTCGACCTGGTGGTGGCCGACCGCACGTGGAAGGTCGACTGGCGGCCTGCCACGCTGCACCCGCAGCTGACCGCGGGTGCGGCGTTCGCCCTCAAGACGAGCTGGCCGCAGCGCGCGAAGATCACCGACGCCGACGGCGGCCGCATCGACACCGGCACGTCCGGCGGCTCGGTGCAGCAGCTCGTCGGCTACCTCGACAAGGCCACCAAGAAGGACGTCGCCAAGCTCGGCACCTCCTACAAGGTGGGGCAGGCGATCGGGCGCGGCGGCCTGCAGGAGACGTTCCAGAAGCGGCTGGCCGGCACCCCCACCACGCAGATCCAGCTCGGCGGCAAGACCCTCGGCACCATCGAGGGCACCGACGGCAAGCCCGTCGAGACCTCGCTCGACCCGCGGGCGCAGGCGGCGGCCGTGACCGCGGTCAAAGACGTCACCAAGCCCACCTCCATGGTCGCCATCCGGGCCTCCACGGGCGAGATCCTGGCCGTGGTCAACAACCAGGGCGGCTTCAACCGGGCCCTCGACGGCCGCTACCCGCCCGGCTCCACGTTCAAGGCGGTCACCGCGATCGGCCTGCTGGCGGCCGGCCTGTCGCCCGCCGACAAGGTCACCTGCCCGATGTACGCCACCGTCGGCGGGCTGAAGATCCGCAACTCGGAGAAGGAGGAGTTCGGCTCGCTGTCCTTCCTCGACTCCTTCGCCCACTCCTGCAACACCACCTTCGCGCCGCTGGCCGAACAGCGGCTCGGCGCCGACAAGCTGCTCAAGACGGCAGAAGGCGTCGGCTTCAACCAGCCGCTCAACATCGGCGTGCCGGCCACGAAGGCCAGCTTCCCGCGGGCCCAGTCCGACGCCGAGCTGGCCGCCGAGTCCTTCGGCCAGGGCAGGATCACCGCGAGCCCGCTGTCGATGGCCTCGGTCGCCGCCGCCATCGCCGACGGCACGTGGCGGCCGCCCACGCTGGTGCCCTCGCTCAAGCAGCAGGCCGACGAGCAGCC
The DNA here is from genome assembly GCF_040675255.1 of Nonomuraea sp. NPDC049624. NCBI lineage: Bacteria > Bacillati > Actinomycetota > Actinomycetes > Streptosporangiales > Streptosporangiaceae > Nonomuraea > Nonomuraea sp. NPDC049624. The sequence continues at coordinate 34,238 of NZ_JBFAOR010000013.1, forward strand.
GCTGCCCAAGGGGGTCAAGGAGCAGCTGCACAGCATGATGGCGGCCGTGGTCTCCAAGGGCACCGCCAGGGGCAGCGGCCTGCCCGCCGGCACCCACGGCAAGACCGGCACGGCCGAGTTCGGCACCGGCGACAAGCTCGACACCCACGCCTGGTTCATGGGGTTCAAGGGCGACGTGGCCTTCGCGGTGGTCGTGGAGGGGGGCGGCACGGGCGGCAAGGTCGCTGCCCCGGTCGCGGCCACCTTCCTCAAGGGCCTCTGACCTCTCCTCAAGGACAGCTCGTGCCTCCTCTCCCAAGGCCGGTCGTGCATTGCATGCAATGTATGCAAAGAGCTAGAGTCGTGTCCGTGCAGAGCGATGTGGCCTGGAGCCGGTTGCGGGAGCTGATCCTCGACGGCACCTACCCGCCAGGGGCGCGGCTGACCGAGACGGAGGTCGCGGCGGGCCTGGAGATGAGCCGCACCCCGGTGCGCGAGGCGCTGCGGGCGCTGACCGCCGACGGGCTGGTGCGCCCGGCCGGGCGGGGGGTGGTCGTCGTGGCCCTGGAGCCGTCCGCGCTGGAGGACGCCTACCAGGTGCGGGCGGCCCTGGAGGCGCTCACGGCCGAGCTGGCGGCCACCCGCCAGGGCGAGGGGCGCATCGCCCCCGCCGACCTGGCCTCGCTGCGGCAGGTCGCCGACGCTACGGCGGCCGCCACCGCGCAGGGCCGGCTCGGCGAGGCCGTCGGGCTCAACCGCCGCTTCCACCGGCGGATCGCCGAACTGGCGGCCAACGCCGTCGCGCTGCACACGCTGGAGCGCGTGTGGGACCAGATCCAGGTGTCCACGTTGCGCTCGCTGGCGCCGCCGTCACGTCCGGCGCACGTCTCCGGCCAGCACGAACAGCTTCTCGCCGCGATCAGCGAGGCCCGGCCGCAGGACGCCGCGGCCATCGCCCGCGCGCACGTCCTCGACACCCGCGCCGTCACTCACAGCAAGGACGAACCCGAATGACCCGCCACCACACGTACACCACCACCGTGACCTGGACCGGCAACCGGGGCACCGGCACCAGCGGCTACCGCGACTACGACCGCGACCACAACCTGTCCGCCGAGGGCCCGCCGGTCATCGCGGGCAGCTCCGACCCGGCCTTCCGCGGCGACCCCGCCCGCTGGAACCCCGAGCAGCTGCTGGTCGGCTCGCTCTCCCAGTGCCACATGTTGTGGTATCTGCACCTGTGCGCCGAGGCGGGCGTCGTGGTCACCTCGTACGCCGACCACGCGGCGGGCACCATGGCCGAGAGCAGGACCGGCGGCCACTTCACCGAGGTCGTGCTGCGCCCCGAGGTGACCGTGGCCGCGCCGGAGATGGCCGAGACCGCCGCCCGCCTGCACGAGGACGCCCACAAGGCGTGCTTCATCGCCGCCTCGGTCAACTTCCCGGTACGCCACGAGCCGACCGTCCGCACGGCCTGAGGCAGGCCGACGATCCGGGAGAGGTCAGCGCGAGGCGGCCAGCGCCACGGCGGTGGCGGCCTCGTGCTGGAGCACCATGATCAGCAGGGTGGCCACCAGCGTCGCGATGAGCACCCAGCTGATCACGATGATGACCGTCGACCGGCGTGGCCGCCTGTGGCCCGGCTGCCCCTTCGCCCGCGCCTCGCTGCGACGGGCCCGCTCGTTGAACGACTCGAGCCGGGCGACGAGCCGCGGATCGTCGTCGACGAGGTGCTGCTCGATCTGGGCCAGCATTCGCTCCTCGTCCTGCGACCAGGCCATAGACGCACCTCCGGAACGCAAGCACTGTGGCGTATTCCTCCCCAACCATGAAGATCATTAGCCTTGACGTGACCCCCTAATTACCGCCTCTTTTCGGTTTGCGATCACGCTCGAACCTTTGTTCTAATCATGGGATGCGCTGGGACAACCTGCGCCTGACCGGGCCTGGTCAGGCCGATCCAGCCGTGCCGTTGTTCGCCCGCGGCGCGGTCACCCGTACGTTCGACACGCCCGAGTTCAGGGGGATGACCTTCTACGAGGTCCAGGCCCGGTCCGTCATCAACCGGGTGCCGGGGGCGAGCCGGGTGCCGTTCGAGTACACGATCAACCCCTACCGCGGGTGCGGGCATCGCTGCGTCTACTGCTTCGCCCGCAAGACGCACGAATACCTCGATCTCGACGCCGGGGCCGACTTCGACTCGCAGATCGTCGTCAAGGTCAACGCGGCCGAGCTGGCCCGCAAGGAGCTGGCCGCGGCCCGCTGGGGCGGCCACCACGTGGCCATGGGCACCAACGTCGACTGCTACCAGCGCGCCGAGGGCCGCTACCGGCTCATGCGGGGCATCCTGGCCGCGCTGCGCGACGCCGCGAACCCGTTCTCGGTGCTCACCAAGGGCACGCTGATCCTGCGCGACCTCGATCTGCTCACCGAGGCGGCCGAGGTCACCGACGTCAGCACGAGCATGTCGGTCGGCTTCGTCGACGAGACGGTGTGGCGCGGGGCCGAGCCCGGAACGCCCAACCCGCGGCGGCGGCTGGAGGCGTGCGCCACGCTCAACGACAACGGCGTGGCGTGCGGGGTGCTGATGGCGCCGATCCTGCCGTACCTGACCGACTCCCCCGCCCAGCTCGAACGCACCGTCAAGGAGATCGCCGAGGCCGGCGCGACCCACGTCGCCCCGATCGTCCTGCACCTGCGGCCGGGGGCGCGCGAGTGGTGGCTGAGCTGGCTCGGGCGCGAGCACCCGCGACTGGTGCCGCGCTATCTGGAGCTGTACGGCCGCGGCGCCTACGCCCCCGCCTCCTACCAGGACCGCGTCGTCGCCCAGGTCAAGGAGCTGGCCCGGCGCCACGGGGTCGGCAGAGCCACGCCCGCCATGGCCCGCCGCGTGCCGCCCCGCCGGACGCCCGGCGCCGTCCCGGCCGTCGCCGAGCCGGAGCAGCTTCGCCTGTTGTGACCCGTATGACTGGTATGAGCCGGTTTAAATCGGTGGCCCGCCGGCCCGCCCCGCTGGCAGGATGACCGGGCACCAGCCGGACGACGTTCAGGAGCACGAGATGCGGCGCCGCCCAGAGATCTTCCAGCGCCCCATTGGCACGAGAGTTCTCGAGGGCTCCACCACTCATGCACATCCTGAACATCGGCATCCTCGCGCACGTAGACGCGGGCAAGACCAGCCTCACTGAGCGGCTGCTGTTCGAGACCGGGGTCATCGCGCGCCTCGGCAGCGTCGACGACGGCAGCACGCAGACCGACAGCGGCGAGATCGAACGCCGCCGCGGCATCACCATCCGCTCGGCGGTGGCCTCGTTCACCATGGGCGACCTGCGGGTCAACCTGGTGGACACGCCGGGCCACGCCGACTTCGTGGCCGAGGTCGAACGCGCGCTCGGCGTGCTCGACGGCGCCGTCCTGGTGGTGTCGGCCGTGGAAGGCGTGCAGCCGCACACGCGCGTCCTGATGAAGACGCTGCGGCGGTTGCGGCTGCCCACGCTGATCTTCGTGAACAAGATCGACCGGATGGGGGCCCGGGAGGCGGGGGTGCTCGCCGAGGTCCGGCGGTGGTTGTCGCCGCGAGCGGTCGCGCTCAACACGGTGAGCGGCATCGGCGGCCCGTCCGCCACCACCCACTCCTTCACCTTCGCCCCACCTCCCTTCAGCACCACCCCGAGCGCCCCGCCCCCTCACCCCCTCGCCTCCCCTCCCCTCGCCTCCGGGCCCGCTTCCCGCGGCCCGGCTCCCTCCGAGCCCATCACCTCCGGGCCCCTCGCGTCCGGGCCCGCTTCCCGCGGCCCGGCTCCCTCCGAGCCCATCGCCTCCGTTTCCCCGTCCTCCGGGGCCGCTCCCAGGGACCCGGCCCCCGCAACCCGACCCCTCCCCTTGACTTCCTCGACGTCCGGGGCGGGTTCCGGCGACCCGGCCGTCGCATCCCGCTCCCCCGTCGTCGCTCCCCCGGCCTCTGGGGGTGCTCCCCGCTCAGGGGTGGCGGGCGGCGGCTCGAAGGAGGTGGTGCGGGCCACTGGGCCCGTCGATGCCGATCCCGCCAGTACGGAGCCCGAGACGGCGCATGACGCGAGGCCCGACGTGAGGCCCCACGCGAGTCCCGAGGCAGGGCCTGAGGCGGGGGTCAGCGCGCGGGCCGACCTCAGAGCCGACGCAGTGGCCGGCGCGGGGGCCGACGTGGAGGCAGGGGCCGACGCAGGGGACGGCTTGGAGGCGGCTGGGATGGTGGCGGCTGAGCTGTTGGCTGAGGGGGATGACGGGCTGTTGGAGTTGCTCGTCGATGACGTGGTTCCGGGGGCGGGGCGGGTGCGGGAGGCGCTTGCGGCGCAGTGCGCGGCGGGCGAGGCGCATCCGGTGTTGTTCGGGTCGGCGATCACCGGCGAGGGGGTGGCCGAGCTGCTCGGGGCGGTCCGGCTGCTGCCCGCGGTTCCCCAGCCGCCGGCCGGCGCGGGTAGAAGCGCCGGCCGCATGACGGCGGCGGCCGAAGGCGGACCCGTCGAGCTGGCGAAAGCCGGAGGCAGGCCCGTCGAACCGGTGACGCCCAGAGGCGGGCCTGTCGGACCGGCGGCGGCCGGAGGTGGGGCCGTTGGGCTGGCGGGGGCCGTGGAGCTGGACCGTCATGGGGGTCGCGGCATGACGGCCGAGCCCGCGACGACCACGCCAGCAACGGCGACACCCACGACGGCGGCGGCTACACAAACGACGGTGGCTGCAACGACGGCGGTGGGTGTGGTGTTTGTGGTGGAGCGGGGGCGGGGTGGGGAGAAGGTGGCGTATCTGCGGATGTGGAGCGGGGAACTGCGGGCGCGGGAGCGGCTGACGTTGCTGCGGCGGGAGCCGGGTGGGGGCGTCCATGCGTACGAGGGGCGGCCGAGTGGGGTGGTCGTCGTCGGGTCCGGGGCGCGGGTGGCGGTGGCGGGCGACATCGCCACGGTCCGGGGCGTGCCCGGGATCCGGGTCGGCGACCGGCTGGGCGAGCCGGGCCCGGCGGGGCAGGCCCACTTCACGCCGCCCAGCCTGGAGACCGTCGTACGCCCCCGGGTCCCCGGCCAGGAGCCGCGCCTGCACGCCGCGCTGGTCGCGCTGGCCGAGCAGGACCCGCTGATCGGCACCCGTACGCTGCCCGGCGGCCGGACGTCGGTCCTGCTGTACGGCGAGGTCCAGAAGGAGGTCATCGGCGAGACCCTGGCCAGGGACTTCGGCGTGGAGGCGGAGTTCGAGCCGAGCCGTCCGGTGTACTTCGAGCGTCCGGCGGGCACCGGGACGGCCCGTGAGGAGATGCGCCAGGCCGGGGACGCGTTCATGGCGACCGTGGGCCTGCGGGTCGAGCCGGCCGCGCCGGGCTCGGGCGTGCTCTACCGGCTGGAGGTCGATCTGGGCTCGTTGCCGATGGCCTTCCACCGGGCGATCGAGGAGAGCGTGCGGGGCGGCCTGGGGGCGGGCCCGCACGGGTGGCCGGTCACCGACGTGCTGGTCACGCTGACGGCGACGGGTTACGCCTCCCCGGTCACGACCGCCGGCGACTTCCGCGGGCAGGCGCGGGCCGTGCTGGCCGCGGCGCTGCGCAGGGCCGGCACCAGGGTGTACGAGCCGTGTCACCGTTTCGAGGCGGAGGTGCCCGCCGACGCCTTCGCCGCCGTGTCGTCCCGCCTGGCCGGGCTGGGCGCGGTCCTGGACGGCACGAGCAGGCGGGACGGGACGTGGGTGCTCGAAGGGGAGATCCCGGCGGCGGCCGTGCACGAGGCCGAGCGGCGGCTGCCGGGGCTGTCGCGCGGCGAGGGGGTGTGGTGGTCACGTCCGTCCGGAGATCGCCCGATTAGTGTGCGATAGGCGGTATGTCGGTTATCTGGGATAGATGGGTATTAATCCGCCATAGTGTGCCAATCGGGCGCAACCGTTTCAGGGGGAAACGATGGCTGACACGAAGAAGAAACCGGCCACCAAGTCGGGCAAGGCCAAGAAGCAGGCGATCAAGACGAGCCGCCAGGCCAAGGAGACCAAGAAGGAAACCAGAAGGACCGACGAGGGATGACCCCGTGAGGTGAATCGCGCAGCCGGGGGCCGGCGGCCCCCGGCTGTCCGGTGGAAGAGGAGCTGCGCACATGTCGGCCTATCTCCGCTTTCCCACTGTCTTTCAGGACGTGGTGGTCTTCGCCGCCGAGGACGACCTGTGGATGGTCTCGGCCCAGGGCGGCCGCGCGTTCCGCCTGACCGCCGGCGCGGCCGAGGCCGGCTACCCGCGCATCTCCCCGCGTGGCGACCAGATCGCGTTCGTCGGCCGGGAGGAGGGCCCGGAGGAGGTCTACGTGATGCCGGCCGTCGGCGGCGCCGCGCGCCGGGTCACCTTCCACGGCGCCCGCTGCACGGTCACCGGCTGGGACCACGAGGGCCGCATCCTGTACGCCAGCGACCAGTCCCAGCCGTTCGCCGGGCGCAAATGGCTGCACCGCGTGGCGCCGGGCGGGGTGCCGCAGCGGCTGCCGTACGGACCGGCGAACTCGATCGCCCACGGCCCCGACGGGATGATCGTGCTCGGCCGCAACACCGCCGACCCCGCGCGCTGGAAGCGCTACCGCGGCGGCACGGTCGGCGACCTGTGGATCGACACCGACGGCGACGGCGAGTTCAGGCGGCTGATCCGGCTGCCGGGGAACCTGGCCTCGCCGTGCTGGAGCGGCCGGCGGGTCTGCTTCCTGTCCGACCACGAGGGGGTCGGCAACGTCTACTCCTGCCTTCCGGACGGCGGCGACCTGCGCAGGCACACCCACCACGAGGATTACTACGCGCGCAACCTGTCCGGCGACGGCCACCGGCTGGTCTACCACGCCGGCGCCGACCTGTACCTGCTGGAGCCGGACGAGGAGCCGGACGACGGGCCGGACGACGGGCCCAGGCGGCTGGAGGTGCGGCTGGCCAGCTCCAGGACGCAGCGCAACCGCCGGTTCGTCGACGCCGAGGACTACCTCGACAGCGCGACCCTCAGCCCGGACGGCAGCGCGCTGGCGATCACCTCGCGCGGCAAGGCGTACGCGATGGCCGACTGGGAGGGCCCGGTGAGCCAGCACGGCGAGCCGGACGGCGTCCGCTACCGCTTCCTGACCTGGCTGAACGACGGCGTGCGGCTGATCGCCGCGGCCAGCGGCGAGTCCGACGAGGAGACGCTGGTCGTCCTGGAGGGCCACGAGGGCGGCTGCGGCGTCGAGGTGGCCCGGCTGGGCCGGATCAACGAGCTGGTCCCCGACCCCGCGCACGACCGCGTGGCCGTCGTCAACCATCGCCACGAGCTGTACCTGCTGGACCTGGCCACGGGCGCGGCCACCCTGGTGGAACGCAACCCGCACGGGCCGCCCGAGGACCCGGCCTGGTCGCACGACGGGCAGTGGCTGGCCTACGCCGGGCCGCTCAACGCCCAGACGACCGCGATCAAGCTGCACCACCCGGAGACCGGCCGGACGGTGGCCGCCTCCGAGCCGGTGCTCAAGGACTCGATGCCGGCCTTCGACCCCCAGGGCCGCTACCTGTACTTCATCGGCCAGCGGGTCTTCTCGCCCGTCTACGACCAGTTGCAGTTCGACCTGGGCTTCCCGCTGGGCACCCGGCCGTACGCGATCGCGCTGCGGGCCGACGCGCCCGACCCGTTCGTGCCCGGACGGCGTCCGCTCAACGGCAAGGACGAGGAGGAGGACGAGCCGGCGGAGGCCGTCCGGGTGGACCTGGACGGGCTGGCCGCCCGCGTCACCGCCTTCCCGCTGCCGGAGGGCCGCTACGAGGGGGTGGCCGGGCTCAAGGGCAAGGCGCTGCTGCTGACCAGCCCGCTGGAGGGCGAGAACACCCTGCACCTGTACGACTTCGCCAAGGGCAGGAACGAGACGTTCGCCGACGGCGTCACCGCGTTCGAGCTGGGCCGCGACCACAAGACGCTGCTGTACCGGGCCGGCAGCCGGCTGCGCGTGGTCAGGGCCGGCGAGGTGCCCGAGCACGACGACGACCCGCCGGGCCGCGAGAGCGGCTGGATCGACCTGTCGCGCATCAAGGTGTCGGTGGCGCCGGAGTCGGAGTGGCGGCAGATGTTCCGGGAGGCGTGGCGGCTGCAGCGGGAGAACTTCTGGACCGAGGACATGGCCGGCATCGACTGGCCGGGCGTCTACCGGCGTTACGAGCCGCTGGTGGACCGGGTCACCACCCGGGGCGAGTTCTCCGACCTGCTGTGGGAGCTGCACGGCGAGCTGGGCACCAGCCACGCCTACGAGAGCGGCGGGGAGTACCGTCCCGGGCCGGACTACAGCCAGGGCAAGCTGGGCGTCGACTGGGACTACCGGGACGGCGTATACCACGTGCGCGCGATCGTCACCGGCGACCCGTGGGACCCCGAGGCCACCTCGCCGCTGAACCGCCTGGGGCTGGACGTGCGGCCGGGGGACGCGGTGCTGGCCATCAACGGCGCGCCCATCGGCCGCGCGGCCACCCCGAACGAGCGGCTGGTCAACCAGGCCGGCGAGGAGGTGGAGCTGACCCTGCGACGCGAGGAGCGGGTGTTCACGGTGACCGTGCGCGCGCTGGCCGACGAGCAGCCCGCCCGTTACCGCGACTGGGTGAACCTCAACCGCGCCGAGTGCCACGAGCGGTCCGGCGGGCGCATCGGCTACCTGCACGTCCCCGACATGGGCACCGAGGGGTTCGGCGAGTTCCACCGGGGCTTCCTGGCCGAGTACGACCGGCACGCCCTCATCGTGGACGTGCGCTTCAACGGCGGCGGGCACGTCTCGGCGCTGCTGCTGGAGAAACTGGCCAGGCGGCGGCTCGGCTACGACTACCCGCGGTGGGGGGACCCGGAGCCGTACCCGCCCGAGTCGCCGCGCGGGCCGCTGGTGGCCATCACCAACGAGTGGGCGGGCTCGGACGGCGACATCTTCAGCCACACCTTCAAGCTGCTCAAGCTGGGCCCGCTGGTCGGCAAGCGCACCTGGGGCGGGGTGATCGGCATCTGGCCGCGCCACCGGCTCGCCGACGGGACCGTGACCACGCAGCCGGAGTTCTCCTTCGCCTTCGACGACGTCGGCTGGCAGGTGGAGAACTACGGCACGGATCCCGACATCGAGGTCGACATCACCCCGCAGGACTACGCCAAAGGCATCGACACGCAGCTGGAGCGGGCCATCGACGTCGCCCTGGGCCTGCTTGCCGAGCATTCGCCGCATACGCCGGATCCGTCGCATCGGCCAGGTATGCAACCTTAGGATCCTCTTGGGCGTCTAAAGATCATAGGCGGGGAAAGCGCACAGGGGATGACATGTGCACTCCGCTCGCGCGCGGCCTGACGACCGGCCTCGCGCGTACGCGAATGCAACCGAGCACAAGGGGGATCGTCCAGGTGCGCGCACTGGCACGCAGGGGGAAGTCGGCGATGGTCCGGTTGTACCGGGGGTACAACCGCCGCAAGGCACGCAACGCGCCGCCGCCGTCGACCGACCGCATCAGGATCCTGCTCCTGCATGCCAACGGCATGGGCGGGACGATCAGGACGGTGTTCAACCTGGCCGGTTACCTGGCCGAGAAGCACGACGTCGAGATCGTCAGCATCCTGAAGGAGGCCGAGGAGCCGTTCTTCCCGATCGACCCGCGGGTGCGCTTCCGCTTCCTGGACGACCGGCTCAAGCCGAGCCCCGATCCGCTGCGGGCGATGTTGTCGAAGTTCCCCAGCAAGCTGATCCCGCCGGAGGAGACGGCCTACCACCGCTTCACCCTGTGGACCGACTACAAGCTGGCCCGCTACATCCGCTCGCTCGACAGCGGCGTGCTCATGGCCACCCGTCCCGGGCTCAACCTGGCCATGGCGCAGTTAGCGCAGCCGGGCGTGATCACCATCGGGCAGGAGCACGTGGCCCTGCGCACCCAGGCCGAGCCGATGCAGAAGCTGATCAAGTGGCGGTACCGGCGGATGGACGCCCTGGTCACCCTCACCAAGGCCGACCTGCGCGACTACCGCAGCACGCTGCCGAAGAAGCCGAAGAAGCTGGCGCGCATCCCCAACGCCGTCCCGCCGATGAGCGGCGAGGTGTCCAGGCTGGACGCCAAGGTCGTCGTCGCCGTGGGCCGGATGACCCGGCTCAAGGGCTTCCACCGGCTGATCACCGCGTGGGAGACCGTCGCCGCCGCGCACCCCGACTGGAAGCTGCGCATCTTCGGCGCCGGGCCGCAGCAGGACAACCTGGCGGCGCAGATCGTCGAGGCCGGGCTCGAGGGCAAGGTGGAGCTGCCGGGGCCGACCAGCGACGTGGGGGCCGAGCTGGAGAAGGCGTCGATCTTCGTGCTCAGCTCGCGGCACGAGGGCTTCCCGATGACGATCCTGGAGGCCATGGCCAAGGGGCTGGCCATCGTCAGCTTCAACAGCCCGCACGGCCCCAAGGAGATGATCACCGACGAGGTGGACGGGCTGCTGGTCAAGCCGCGCACCAACGCCAACCTGGCGGCCGCGATCATGCGGGTCATCGAGGACGAGCCGCTGCGCCGGTCGCTGGCGGCGGCCGCGCTGGAGACGGCGCGCACGTACGACGTGAACGCGGTGGGCGAGAAGTGGGACGAGCTGCTGGCCGAACTGGTGGCCCGCCGCAACGGCACGTACGTCCGCCCGCTCCGCCCCGTCCCGGAAGCCGCCCCCGAAGCCACCCCGGAAGCCGCCACCGGACCCGGCGAGGCCGCCACGCCCGCCGAGGCCACCGAGCCGGCCGGCCCCCGGGCCTGACGGAACGGGCGTCACGTCGCCGAGCCGGACTTCCACCGGCTCGGCGAAGACGCGCGCCGGGGATCCCGAGCGGCCGTCATTGCCGCTTCACCGGTGCGGCGTGAACCGCCTGGTGTGGGTGATCAGTGACGGAAGCCTTCCTGTGTCAAATCCGGCGATGGCGGGAATTCTCTAGACAACTTCGCCCGCGGGAACCACGGAGGGCCGCTTGAGCACGAAGGTCGCCGTCGCGATCCTCGCCGGAGCCGTCATCGTCGTTTCCTTCGCCGGCAGCGCCAAGAGCCCCGCCGCCACCGCCGCCAGCCCCCTCAGCAACGCCAGCGGGACGTTGCCCGGCCTCGCCCCGATCCTGTCCGACGGCGACAAGGCCAGGGCGCGCGGCCTCATCGGCCGCTTGCGCGTCAAGGGCCGCGGCCCCAACACCGGCTACGCCCGCAGCCGGTACGGCGAGAACTGGGCCGACACCGCCACCGGCGTCCCCTACGCCCGCAACGGCTGCCGCACCCGCGACGACCTGCTCGCCCGCGACGGCACCGGCGTCGAGTACCGGCCCGGGTCGAGCTGCGAGGTCGTCGCCATGGAGCTGACCGACCCCTACACCGGCCGGCTCATCTCCTGGCACAAGTCCGAGGCCGACGAGGTGCAGGTGGACCACGTGGTGCCGCTCAACTACGGGTGGCGCATGGGCGCGCCGCGCTGGCCGATGGCGAAACGCCTGGACTTCGCCAACGACCCGCTCAACCTGTTACCCGTCGACGGCCGCGCCAACGAGGAGAAGGACGCCTCCGGCCCGGCCGGCTGGCTGCCTCCCCAGCGCCGCGTCCGCTGCGCGTACGTCACCCGGTTCGCCCAGGTCGCGCTCAAGTACGACCTGCCCGTGACCAGGGCCGACAAGAACGCCATGCTCGCGCAGTGCCGCTAGCCCCGGGGCTCAGGGAAGAAGAATCCACCCTTCTGTGAACAAGAGGAGAAACGCTCGATTTCTCTTCTTGTGAGGATCAATGACGTTAGGCAAGGGACTGCTGGCAGCGGTCCTGGCAGGCACGCTGAGTGTGGGCGCGACCACGGGAACCCGCCCGGCCGACGCGGGCCAGGCAGCCCCCGGACAGCCGCGCCCCGGCACGACCGGGGGCGTGACGCTGCTGACCGGCGACCGTGTCGTGGTCACGGGCAGGAGCTTCCGGGTGGAGCCGGGTGCGGGCCGGGAGGTGTACTTCTCCTCCGGATACCGCGACGGGCATCTGTACGTCGTCCCGTCCGACGCCGGGCCCCTGGTCGCCCGGGGAGTGCTGGACGAGCGGCTGTTCGACGTCACCCAGTTGCTCGCCTGGCGTTACGGCGACGCGGACACGCCCGACATCCCGCTGCTCACACAGTCGCCGGCGGGAACGGCCCCGGCGCTCCAGGGCTCCGCGACGACCCGGCGGCTGACCAGCCTGGGCATGACGGCGCAGCGGGTGGCCAAGAAGAGCGCCAGCGAGACGTGGCGGAGCCTGGTCGGCGGGGCGTCCACGCTGGCCGCGGGCAAGGGCAGGGTCTGGCTGGACGGCCGGCGTTCGTACACCCTGGACCGCAGCACCCGGCAGATCGGCGCGACCGAGGCGTGGCAGCGGGGTCTCACCGGACAGGGCGTCACGGTCGCCGTGCTCGACAGCGGGTACGACCCCACGCATCCCGACCTGAAGGACGTGGTGACCCAGTCGCGGAACTTCTCCGACGAGCCCGACATCACTGATCGTCTCGGGCACGGCACGCACGTCACCTCGATCATCGCCGGCGCCGGCGAGAAGTACCGCGGCGTGGCGCCGGGAGCCCGCATCGCCTTCGGCAAGCTGGGCACGCAGATCAGCGACTCCGCGATCCTGGCCGGCATGGAGTGGGCCGCCACGGAGGTCAAGGCCAGAATCGTCAACATGAGTTTCGGCAGCCCCGACGAACCCGGCCTCGACCCCGTCGAACAGGCGGTGAACACCCTGTCGCAGAAGACGGGCGCCCTGTTCGTGGTGGCCGCGGGCAACGACGGCGGCGAGGGCACCGTGAACAGCCCCGGCAGCGCGGACGCCGCGCTGACCGTCGGCGCGGTGGACCGCTCCGACCAGTTGGCCGACTTCTCCAGCAGGGGCCCGCGCAGCGGCGACCACGCGGTCAAGCCGGACGTCACCGCCCCCGGCGTGGACATCGTGGCCGCCGCCGCGGCGGACACCGCCGACGGAACCCACGTGGCGATGAGCGGCACGTCGATGGCCGCCCCGCACGTGGCGGGAGCGGCGGCCATCCTCGCCCAGCGCCACCCCGGCTGGAGCGGGCAGCAGCTCAAGGCGGCGCTCGTCGGCAGCGCCCGGCCGACCGCCGGCGCCACGCCGTACCAGCAGGGCACCGGGCGGGTGGACGTGCCGCGCTCGCTGGACCAGGAAGTGATCGCCGCTCCCACCGGCGTGTGGGCCGCGTTCCCGTACGGGCAGCCGGGCGAGCGGCGGGCCACCGGGAAGATCACTTACACCAACGCCGGGACCGCGCCCGTCACCCTGGATCTCGCGACCGACTCGGACGTGCTCACGCTGTCGCCACAGCGGCTGGAGGTGCCCGCGGGCGGGCAGGCGTCGGTCGTGGTGACGATCGACGCCGAGGGCGAGAGCCCCGGCGACCATCCGGGAATCGTCACCGCCACGGCCGGTGACACGGTGGTCCGCACCCCGGCCGGGGCGTACGTGGAGCCGGAGTCCTATGACGTCACGGTGGCCGTCCTGGGCAGGGACGGGGCCGCCGCCGAGGACGTGCAGGGCGTCGTCTACGACCAGGCGACCGGCGCGCAGCGCACCCTCGTCCTCCACGGCGGCACGGCCAGGATCAGGCTGCCGAAGGGACACTGGAACCTCTACACCGAGATCGTCGGGAGGGCGGAGCACAGCCTGACGCTCGCGCACCGGCCGTTCGAGGTCGGCGACGCCGACGTGTCGCTGACGGTCGACGGCCGCGAGGCGAAGCGGTTCACGTTCACGGTCGACGACCCCACTGCCGTCCCCGCTCCCGCGTTCGCGCTCACCATGGTCAACGGCCCCTGGAACGCCACGATGGCCGCGTTCAACTTCCGCGGCGGCTTCCACGTCCTCCCGATGCGGCAACCGGGGTTCGCCTACCTGGCCCAGACCGTCTGGACCAAGAAGGACACGACGCCCAGCCCGTACCGCTACGACCTCGTGGACCGCCGTACGGACGGCTTCCCCGACGCCCCCGGGTACGCCGCGCGGACCCGGGACATGGTCAAGGCGAGCGAGACCTACCGCTCGGCCGTCCCTGGCGCCACCGGCACGCTGACCTCCGGGCCGGTGCCGCCCGGCGGCGCCCTTTCGGCGGGGCTGACCACCTGGGACATCCCGCTGCCGAGCGGCCTGACGCGGTACCTCACGCCGGGGTTGGCGTGGAACGACGAGTTCAGGGCGGGCGGCCTGACCGAGCTCGGCACCGGCCCGGTGCGCGACAGGAAGTTCACCCAGCTCTGGAACGCCGCGGTGACCGGCCCCTCGTTCGCCGCCACCGGCGGCAGCCGCACCGGCGACAGGCTCGACTTCCCCATCGACGGCATGTACACCAGCGGCGTCCCCGGCCGTACCGGCATGGACGAGACCGCGACCGGCACCCTCACCCTGACCGGGAACGGAAAGGAGATCGCCAGGACCGGCATCTCCGGCTGCACCCCCTACCCGGGCGCGAGGTGCGTGCTCACCGCCAGGCTGCCGGAGGCGGACACCGCCTACACGCTGACCGCCTCCTCCCGGCGGCCGGAGGCGGGGCTGTCCACGGGCGTCGACGCCGTCTGGACGTTCCGCTCCGCCCGTACGGCCAAGGCCCGGCCCCTGCCGCTGATGGCCGTGCGCTACGCACCGCAGGGCCTCGATGACGGCAACCGCGCCGAGCCGGGCTCGCGGACCACCGTGCCGATCCGGGTCGAGCGGGCTCCCGGCGCCCGAGCGGCGGCCGTCTCCTCGATCACGCTGGAGGCCTCCGCCGACGACGGGCGGACGTGGCGGCCGGTGCGCGTCCTGGCGACCGGATCGGGCTGGACGGCACGGCTGGACAACCCCACCACTCCGGGGTACGTCTCGCTGCGCGCCACCGTCACCGACCAGGCGGGCGACGGCGTCACCCAGACCGTGACCCGCGCCTACGCTGTCGGCTGACGGCCGAGCCGCCGGTCAAGCGGGCGGACCGGGCACGGGCCGGGGCGTCCCCCCGGCCCGTGCCCGGTCGCGGGCAGACCTGCGATTCACCGAGGGAGCCGGTCGGTCCACTCGGTGTCCACGGAGAAGAAGCCGGCGTTGAACGCCACGCTGCCGTCGTCGAGGATGACGAGGTCGGCGCGGACCACCCGGGCCTTGTCGGGATCGACGACCAGTTCGAGGTCGTCCTCACCGCCGTCGGGGTCGGGAAAGCGCAGATGCCGGCCGCCTTCGACCGCGCCCACGTCCACCAGCCCCGGTGTCGCGGCGAGCGCGCGGAACGCGGCCGAGCGGACCGCCGTGGGCGTCGGCAGGTCGGTGATCAGCGCGAGCAGGGTGAGGGTGGGATCGCCGCGGATCTCGGACGCGGACATGTTCGCCTCTTCGCCCTTGCGCGCGACGATCCACGCCTTCAGCGCCTCCGGGTCCGTCGGCAGCCCTTCGAGCTCCTCGAAGCTCACCTCGGCGCCCTTGAGGCTGAGCGTCCGCCCGGCCGGCGCCGGTACGACGGCGTCCGGGGGGCCGTCCGCCATGCCCCTGGTCCAGCGCCTGCCGTCGCGCCTGGTCCAGCTCTCCATCGGCGCACTGCCCGTCTCGAACCCCTTGTGCGTGACGTGCCAGTACGTCCCGGAGCCTTGGGGCGTGCGTTCCGCGGTGACGGCGGCCATGAGCAGGACCTCCTTGCCCGTGACCGACGCGCCGTCACTCGCGGGCGCCCCCGCGGTGAACACGACCGCCGCGGCGGATCCGGCGGCGGCGGCCAGGGCGGCTCCCGCGACGAACCAGCCCATGCGCCGGCGCGCCCGGCCCGACCGCGCCCGTCGCCTGAGGCGCTCCCGGCCGCGCGCGACCGCCCCGGCGGACGGCTCCGGCTCGCCCAGCAGAGTGGCGATCTCGTCCAGGTCGTTCATGGGTGGGTCTCCTTGTCGGTGATGGCCTGGATCTTGGCGCGGGCCCGGCTGAGCCGCGACCCCACCGTGCCGAGGGAAATGCCGAGCGCCTGGGCGATCTCGTTGTAGCTGAGCTGGCCCAGCGCCAGGAGCAGCAGCACGTCACGCTCGCCGCCGTTCAGCGAGGCGAGCGCCATGGCCAGGTACGGCTGCGCGGTCGCGGCGGCGACGACCCGGTTCTCGTGCCCTTCCACGACCGGCACGGGGCCGAGCCGGGCCAGCACCCGGTACCGGCGGGCCTCCTTGTGACGATGCCGGGCCACCAGGTTCGTGGCGATGCCGAGCAGCCAGGGCCGCAGAGCACCTCTTTCCACCTCGAAGCGGTCACGCCGGTCGAACGCCAGCAGAAACGTCTCGGCGGCGATGTCCTCGGCCACCTGGGCGCCCAGGCGTCCGGCCACGTACCGGTAGACGTCATGGAAATACCGGTCGTACACGGCGGTGAACAGCTCAGGGTTCCGCCGGTAGCCGGCGACGAGGGCGGCGTCGGTCACCTGCTCGCCCACGTCGGCGGTCATGTGCCGGTCTCCGTCATGAGTGTGCCTTCCGGTGGGTGATCATTACTTTCACCCATCCTTCGCGGCGTACGCGGCTTTTCTTCCCGCGTGCCGGAAGGCGGCCACTCAGCAGGGGCGACCTAGCGCGGGTCCTCCCAGACGAAGCCGTGCTCGAACGTCTGCTCGGCCAGCGCCTTCTGCCCGGCGAGGTTGGGGTGGAAGAAGTCCCACTTGCTGACGTGGTCGAGCGTGAACGGGAAGGAGAAGATCGCGCCCTCGTCGGTGTCGCAGGAGGGCCCCATCGCCGCGCAGGCCAGCGCCGCCTCCCTGTTGTAGGCCATCACCCGCGCCCGCACCCGGGCCCGCCGCTCGACGTCGGCCTTCTTCACCGAGGCCGGGTCGGCCAGCATCGTCTGGCAGATCCTCCCGACGGTCCAGAACGTACGGGCCAGCGGGTTGCCCTTGCCGACCTGCCACAACCGCCGCAGATCGGGGACGCTGGCGATGAACACCCTGGCCTGCGGCATGCCGGCACGCAGGGCCGACAGCGCGGCGTCCATGCGCCGGCGGTAGAGCGCGACCGGCGTCATCTCCCGCTCGGTGCGCTTGCACGCGTCTTGGGCGCCTATGAGGATCGTCACATAATCGGCCTTCGCCGCGATCGCCTGGTTGACCTGACCGAGCAGGTCGGCGCTCGTGGAACCGGGCACCGCGAAGTTCTCCCGATGGAGCGTTCCAGCCAGGCCCCGCAGCCGGAGGTAGTGGCTGTCCACCTGCGCGTTGTCGCCGGCCGCCCAGGAGCGGGCCGCGCAGGAGACGTACCAGCCGCAGGCGTTGAAGCCCGTGGAGATCGAGTCGCCCAGCGCCGCCATCGTCTCAGGGACGGGCTGAGCTGCGACGACGGCCTGCGCGGGGCCCGAGGCGGCCAGGACGAGGAGGGCGGTGACGACGGGGGACAGACGACCGATCATGGCCCCAAAGGTAGGGAGTCGATCATGGCCGCACCATGACCTTCAGGGGAGGTCTGCCATTTCAGGACCGTCTTCCTATCGCCGCTTGACAGTGCGTCCGCGACCTGGGCGCCCTCAATAAACGTCAAGATCCGGTTATTTCCTGGCTCGTGGGCAGTAACACCGCATTAACGGGGGTCCGAGTCGAACGTGTTCAGTTCCCGCATAGAGTGTCTTGAGTGAGTGTCGCGCTCGGAACAACCCGCCCGCTACCGGTTCGCACCACCCCTGTCGGCGACCCCGGTGACCTGCTGGCATCCCTCCCGAAGACGGCGCCCTACGCCTGGATCAGGAACGGCGAGGGCCTGGTGGGATGGGGCCAGGCCGCCCGCGTCGCCGTGCCGCCGGGCCCCGGCCGCTTCGCCTGGGCCCGCGAGTGGCTGCGCACCGTCCTCGGCGACGCACCCGCCGACGACGCCGGGCGCGCCCCCGGCTCCGGCTCCGGCCCCGTCGCCTTCGGCAGCTTCACCTTCGACGAGGACGCCCCCGGGTCCGTGCTCGTCGTCCCCCGCGCCGTGCTCGCCCGCCGCGGCGGCCGCGCCTGGCTCACCACCGTCGGCGAGGCCCCGCTGGAGACCTTCAGCCCCATCCGCGAGCCCGGCCGCATCAGCTACGGCGACGGCAGCCTCACCGCCCCCCAATGGGAGCACGTCGTCGCCCGAGCCGCCCGCCGCATCCGCGACGGCGAGCTGGAGAAGGTCGTGCTCGCCCGCGACCTGCTCGCCACCGCCGAGCACCCCATCGACGTGCGCCTGCTGCTGACCCGGCTGGCCCGGCGCTACCCCGAGTGCTACACCTTCTCCGTCGCCGGCCTCGTCGGCGCCACCCCCGAACTGCTCATCCGCCGCACCGGCCAGGAGATCGAGTCCCTCGTCCTGGCCGGCACCACCGCCCGCGGCACCGGCCCGGCCGACGACGTCGCCCGCGGCGCCGCGCTGTTCGCCTCCCAGAAGGACCGCCACGAGCACGAGTGCGCCATCGCCTCCGTGCGCCAGACCCTCGCCCCCCTCTGCTCCTCCCTGCACACCCCCGACGAGCCCGAACTCCTCGTGCTCCCCAACGTCCAGCACCTGGCCAGCCACGTCACCGGGCGGCTGGCCGACGGCGCGTCCGTGCTCGACGTGGTGGCCGCCATGCACCCCACCGCCGCCGTCGGCGGCACCCCGACCGACACCGCCATCAAGGTCATCCGCGAGCTGGAGGGCATGGACCGCGCCGGCTACGCGGGCCCCGTCGGCTGGATCGACGCCCACGGCGACGGCGAATGGGGCATCGCCCTGCGCTCGGGGCTGATCGAGGGCAACCGCGCCCGGCTGTTCGCCGGCGGCGGCATCATGGGCAACTCCGACCCGGCCGCCGAGCTGGCCGAGGCCCAGGCCAAGTTCCGCGTCATGCAGTACGCCCTGGAGGGCTGAGCGGCCTCAGCCGGGCACGTGCACGCCCTCGCCCACCTCGACGCGGGCCCGGCCGGCCGTCAGCGCGGCCACCCACTCGCCGAACGCCGCCACCTCGTCCTCCCCCACCGCCACCGAGAACGTCACCCCGGCCGCGTAGGTCACCTCGCGCAGCGCGTAGCGGGAGGCGCGCAGGTCGTTCTCCACCCGGCCGGCCTGGTCGTGGGCCACCGAGACGCTCACCAGCCTGGCCGGGACCATCCGCACCGGCTGCACCAGGTCGAGCGTCTCGGTCACCGCTCCCCCGTAGGCGCGCACCAGCCCGCCCGCGCCCAGCAGGACGCCGCCGAAATAGCGCGTGACCACCGCGACCACGTCGTTGAACCCCCGGCCGACCAACGCCTGGACCATCGGCGTGCCCGCCGTGCCGCCGGGCTCGCCGTCGTCGTCGCCCTTCTGCAGCCGCCCGCCGATCACGTACGCGGTGCAGTTGTGGGTGGCGCCGGCGTGCTCGCGGCGGCGGGCGGCGATGAAGGCGGCGGCCTCCTCGACGGTACGGGCGGGGGCCAGCGCGCAGACGAACCGGGAGCGGCGCACCTCGGTCTCGTGCTCGACGCCGGTCGCGAGGGTGAGGTACGACTGGGACACGCCCGCCAGGCTACCGCCTTTACGTTGTAGATTTCTGAGCGGGTGCACCGGGTTGAGCGCGATGCACGGGAGGCGGCCCTTCCCTGTGCAGGACGCCCATGATCGCGGCGCCGTCCCGCGCGTACGGTGCGGCGCATGACCTATCGCGTCGCCATGGACATCGGCGGCACCTTCACCGACGTCGTCTGCTACGACGAGCGCACGGGGGCCGTCACCGCCTCGAAGGCGCCCACCACGCCGGGGGACCTGGCCGAGGGCGTGTTCGCCGCGCTCGGCCGGGTCGTGGACGACCCCGCGGACATCTCCTTCTTCGTGCACGGCACCACGCAGGGACTGAACGCCCTGCTGGAGCGCAAGGGCGCGCGGGTGCTGCTGCTGGCGAGCCGGGGCGCCGGGGACGTCTACCGGATCGCCCGCGGCAACCGCGACCGCATGTTCGACCTGCGCTACCGCAAGCCGTCGCCGCTCGTGCCGCGTCAGGACGTCATGGAGGCCGGCGGCCGTCTCGACCACCGGGGCCGCGAGCTGGAGCCCCTCGACGAGGAGGCGGTGCGGCGGGCCGCGCGGCGCGCCCGCGAGGAGGGCTTCGAAGCCGTCGCCGTGTGCCTGCTGTTCTCCTTCGCCGACCCCGCGCACGAGCTGCGCGCGGGCGAGATCCTGCGGGCCGAGCTGGGCGAGGACGTGCTCGTGGTGCTCTCGCACGAGGTCGCGCGGGAGTGGCGCGAGTACGAGCGCACCTCCTCGGCCGTGCTGGAGGCCTACACCGGGCCGGTCGTGCGCAGGTACCTGGCCAGGATCGAGCGGCGCTTCGCCGAGCGCGGCCTGTCGGTGCCGGTGCACGTGATGCAGTCGTCGGGCGGGCTGGTCAACGCCTCGTACGCGATGCGGCGGCCGTTGCAGACCCTGCTGTCGGGGCCGGTCGGCGGCACGATGGGCGGCGTCGCCGCGGCCCGCATGCTGGGCCGGGAGAACGCGATCTGCGTGGACATGGGCGGCACCTCCTTCGACGTCTCGCTCGTGGTGAACGGACGGCCCGACGTCAGCGCCGAGGCCCGCATCGAGGGCTACCCGGTGCTCATGCCCATCGTGAACCTGCACACCATCGGCGCGGGCGGCGGCTCGATCGCCTACGCCGAGGCGGGCGCGCTGCGCGTCGGCCCGGAGTCGGCCGGGGCCGTGCCGGGCCCGGCCTGCTACGGCCGGGGCGGCACCCGGCCCACCGTGACCGACGCGAACGTGGTGCTCGGCCGGGTGGACCCGGCCTGGTTCGCGGGCGGGCTGATGACGCTGGACGAGGAGGCGGCGGGCGCGGCCGTGGTCACGCTGGCGCGGGAGCTGGACCTGGACCCGCTGCGGCTGGCCGAGGGCGTGTGCGACGTGGCCAACGCCAAGATGGCCCAGGCGATCCGCACGCTGACGGTCGAGCACGGGGTGGAGCCGCGGGAGTTCGCGCTGGTCGCCTTCGGCGGCGCGGGCGCGATGCACGCCGTCTTCATCGCCCGCGAGCTGGGCATCTCCGAGGTGGTCGTGCCGCGCTTCCCGGGGGCGTTCTCGGCCTGGGGGATGCTGGAGGCGGACGTGCGGCGGGACCTGACGCACCCGTACTTCCGGCCGCAGGACACGCTCGACGGCGACGACCTGGCCGCGAACCTGGCGAGACTGGAGCGGGAGGCGCTGGAGGCGCTGGCCGGGCAGGGCGTCCCGGAGGAGCGGCGCCGGGTCGAGCACGCCGTGGACATGCGCTACGAGGGCCAGGACTACACGCTCACCGTCCCGCTGCGCGACGCCGCCGAGCCGGGCGAGCCGGGCTTCCTCGCCGCGGTCGCGGCCCGCTACGCCGAGGCCCACACCAGCCGGTACGGCCACGCCACCCCCGAGGCGCCGGTCGAGTTCGTCATGCTGCGCAGCACCGGGTTCGGCTCCTTCCCGCGCGCCGCCGCCGGGGCCGCCGAGCCGCGCGAGGAGACGTCCGGGAACGTCCGGGACGTGATCTTCGACGGGGTGGTGCACCGCACGCCCGTGTTGCGGCGGGCGGGCCTGTCCGGCTCGTTCGCCGGGCCCGCGATCGTGGTCGAGGAGACCGCGACCACGGTCATCCCGCCGGGCTGCCTGGCGGCCGTCGACGACAACGGTTTCCTCATCGTGAAGGTGGACGTCCAATGATCGACCCGATGATCGACGCGGTCACCACCGAGATCATCCGGTGTGCTCTGCTGCAGGCGGCCGAGGACATGAACACCACGCTGATCCGCAGCTCGTACACGCCGGTGATCTACGAGGCCAAAGACTGCGCGGTGGCGCTGCTCGACCGCGACCACAACGTGCTGGGGCAGTCGTCCGGCCTGCCGATCTTCCTGGGCAACCTGGAGGTGTGCACCCGCGAGACCGAGCGCATGTACGGCCGCGAGGTGTGGCAGGAGGGCGACGTGTGGGTGCTGAACGACTCCTACGTCGGCGGCACCCACCTCAACGACGTCACCGTCTACGGCCCGATCTTCGCCGGCGGCGAGCTGGCCGGGTTCGCCGCCTCCCGCGCCCACTGGCTGGACGTCGGCTCCAAGGACCCGGGCGGCTCGATGGACTCCACCTCGATCTTCCAGGAGGGCCTGCGGCTGGGCCCGGTGAAGGTGTACGCGGGCGGGCGGCCGTGCCGCGACCTGCACGAGGTGATCGCCCGCAACGTGCGCTTCCCGCACGCCACCCTCGGCGACATGCGGGCCCAGGTGAGCTGCGCGATGACCGGGCAGCGGCGGCTGCAGGAGATCGTCTCGCGCTGGGGCCTGGAGACGGTCATGGCCGCCCGGGACGAGATCTTCGCCCAGACCGAGCGCATGGAACGCCAGGCCATCGCCGCGATCCCCGACGGCGTGTACGAGGCGTCCGGCTTCCTCGACAACGACGGCGTCGACCTGGCCACGCCGCTGCCGGTGAACGTGCGCGTCACGGTGTCGGGCGAGTCGATGCACGTGGACCTGACCGACTGCGCCGACCAGGCCCGCGGGCCGGTCAACTGCGGCGCGGCGCAGGCCGTGGCGGCGGTGCGGGTGGGGTACAAGCTGCTGGTGTCGGGGGACGTGCCGCTCAACGGCGGCTCCTTCCGCCCGCTGAGCGTCGAGACCCGGCCGGGCTCGATGCTGGCCGCGCGGTCGCCGGCCGCCTGCCAGTACTACTACTCCCACCTCGGGCTGCTCATCGACCTGGTGGTCAAGGCGCTGGCCCCGGCGCTGCCGGGCAAGGCGGCGGCGGCCTCGTACGGGGACTCGATGATCGTGCAGTTCACCGGGACGGACCCGCGTACCGGGAAGTTGTACGTCTCCCAGGAGGCCACCGTCGGCGGCTGGGGGGCGTGGGAGGGCGGCGACGGCGAGTCGTGCCTGATCAACAACGTCAACGGCTCGCTGCGGGACATGCCGATCGAGGTGCTGGAGACGCTGTTCCCGGTCCGGGTGCGCCGGTACGAGGTGCGCCCGGACACCGGCGGCGCCGGTCAGTGGCGCGGCGGCAACGGCGTGGTGCGGGAGTACGAGTTCTGCGGCGACACCTCGTTGTCGTTGTGGTTCGAGCGCTCGGTCACGCCGGCGTGGGGGCTGGCCGGCGGCGCGGCGGGCGCTCCCCCGCGGGTGACGCTCAACCCGGGCACGGCGGGCGAGCGCCGGATGCTCAAGGTCAACGCCCTGCCGGTGTCGGCCGGTGACGTGCTGCGCTGCGAGTCCGGCGGAGGCGGCGGCTACGGCCCGGCCGACCGCCGCTCCCCGCAGGCGCGCGCGGCCGACCTGGCCGAGGGCATGATCACGAACTGATCCGCATCCGACCGAAAATCGCACGGATTGTTCTCCGGTCTGTGAAGATGATCGACAACGCGGGGGCACGCGAAGCCTGGGGAGGCTGTGTCCCCGTCATGACCATCTTCACGAGGGGACTCTCATGACTGCGTTACGAACGCGCCTTCTCGCGGGCTCGGCCGCGCTCGCCGCGGGCCTGGCCGCGGTCGCCGTGCTGACGCCGGCCGCGCCCGCCTCGGCCGCCCGGGTGGAGGCCGCCTGCTCCGACGCCCCCGGCGACGCCGCGGCGATCCAGGCCGCCATCGACTCCTCCAAGGACGGCGACGAGATCGTCATCAAGGGGCCGTGCCTGATCAACACCACGATCAGCCTGGCCGACCGGCGCACCTACCGGGGCGACGCCAAGGCCGGCACGGTGCTCAAGCAGGCCGACGGCGCCAACCTGCCCGCGGTGCTGGCCTCCAAGGGCTGGCTGGAGGACACCGAGTTCAGCGGCGAGAGCGTGCGCGTCGAGCGGCTGACCATCGACGGCAACCGCGACCACAACACCGGCACGGTCGGCCTGCTGCTGCGCTCGTGGAACACCCGGGTCTACGACGTGGACATCTACGGCACGCCGTCCGACGGCATCCGCATCAGCAACCCGTCCAGGAACGGCACGACGCTGCGCAACACGATGGTCAACAGCGTCATCAGCGACGTCTACATCGAGGGCGCCGCCGAGGCCGGGATCCGCGTCGTCGACCCCGGCAACTCCGTCACCGACTGGACGCTGCAGCGCTCCTGGATCGGCTTCAGCGGCACCCACGCCATCCAGAGCGACAACGCGGCCGGCTGGACGATGAGCGGCCTGCACCTGTACGCGACCCCGAAGAACGCCATCGACGCCCACCGCTGCTTCGGCACCTCGATCCAGGACAACTACATCGAGGACTTCGGCGCCGAGAGCACGACGGGCCAGACGTACTACGGCATCCGCTGCGACCTGCAGGGCGACGCCGCCACCACGATCACCGGCAACCGCGTGCACAAGTTCCTGCCGCCCCCGAACGCGCTGGCCGAGCTGCGCAAGGCCCGCCAGAGCGGTGCGGCGCCGCCCGAGCGCAAGATCGCCGCGACCGGCCCGCTCCCCGACGGCGTGGACTTCGTCTACCTGGCGCTGGACGCGGTCAACTACGGCGCGGGCCACGCCGCGATCACCGGCAACACCGTCGTCGGCCACGACACCAAGCGCGAGACCGGCATCCTGCTGGCCAAGGGCGAGGGCGAGTCGATGTCGGTCGCCTCCTCGGGCAACCTCCTCGACGGCGTCGGGAAGCGGCGCAAGGTCGGCGCGGGCGTCCACCTGAGCAGGGGTTACTGATCCGGCGACGCCGCCCCCGGCTCAGCGCAGCAGCACGTGGCAGGCCAGCTGCAGCGCCAGGCGGGTGGCGGCGTCGTCCAGGTCGAAGCCGGCGGCCTTGATGCGGTCCAGGCGGGTGGTGACCGTGTTGCGGTGCACGCCCAGGCGTTCGGCGGCCTTGAGCGCGCCGCCCTCGTCCAGCACGGCGGCCAGCGTCACCAGCAGCGTGCCGTCCTTGTCGACGGCCAGCAGCGGCTGGAGCACGACGGTCGCCGGCGCGCGCAGCACCCCCGCCGGGAGCGCGCCGAGCAGCTCGGCCGGTCCCATCCGGTCGGCGCGGGCCACCGTGCCCGCCCCGGCCACGAACGCCGCCGCCTCGGCGCCGAGCAGCGACTCCTCCACCGCCTCCAGCCCCTCCACCGCCGCGCCCACCCCGGCCGCGCACGGCCAGGGCATGCCGTGCACGCAGCGCCGCAGGTGCTCGGCGAGGTCGCCGGGCGGCTCCGGCGACCACCCGGCCCAGCCCTCGCCGCGCCGCAGCACCGGAACCTGGCCCAGCGCCGCGGTGACCAGCGCCTGCACCAGCGGCCCGTCGTCGGCCAGCGCCCCCATCGGGCGGACGTGGTAGGCGGTCAGCGTGCCGCGCACCCCCCACCCCAGCGCCACCGCCTCCGCGGGGGCTCCCTCCAGCCAGATGCCGCCGTCGCCGGCCGGTTCGTGGGCCGGCCGGCCGACCGCGAGCAGCCGCCGGGCCAGCGCCGACTGCAGCGCGAAGTCGCGCGAGGCGCGCAGGCGCTCCTGGGCCGCCCACGCCGCCAGCGGGGCCACCGCCAGGCCCAGCACGGTCCGCACCACCGCGGGCCAGCCGGGCGAGCGGGACGTGCCGGCGGCCACCAGCGTCCCGAGCGCCGGGCCCTCCTGTCCGGGCACCTCGACCTCGGCCGCCCACCGGGACCCCGGCGGCCGGGCCGGCTCGTGCTCGCCCGGCGCGCGGGCGGCGCTCTGGCGGCCGGCGACGTGCAGGCCGTACCGGTCGAGGAAGGCCACCGACGTGCCGGGCAGCTCGGCGTTGAGCACCCCGAGCACCCGCCGCGCCGAGGGGCCGGCGTCGGCCAGCCGGGTCGCGCAGCGGGCGACGAGCTGGGTGCGGGCCGCCTCCGGCCTGGAGGCCGCCGAGGCGACCCGGACGGCGACGATCAGCGGGTCCTCGTCCACGAAGATCAGGGTGACGCCGAGCCGTTCGGCCAGCACCTCGCCCGACCCCGCGCTCAGGCCGCCCGACGGCGCGATCACGCAGGCCGCCGCCTGCTCCCAGGCCCGGCGCATGGCCATCTCGACCGCCCAGCCGCCGCCGGCCGCCGCGCCGATCAGCACGACCGCCGTGTGCGGCGTCACCGCACCGAACACCGACAGGTCGTCCACGATGCGGACCTGGTGCACGGGGTTGTCGCCGCTGCCGTACATCCGGGCCCCGGCCAGCGGGCCCGCGTTGACCAGCTCCGCCACCGTGACCGGCGCCTCCCAGCCGGGCTCGCGCAGGCCGCTCACGGCGACTCCGCCCGCTGCTCGAACGGGATCCCGAACGCCCGCAGCCCGCCCAGCGCGAGCCCCGCGTCCGTGTGCCAGACCGGCGCGGCCTTGACCACCATGATCTCCACCTCCATGCCGGGCGCCGCCTTGTCGACGTCCACGACCAGGCCGTCGGCCGACGAGATCATGCAGATCTGGTCCGGCGCCATCGCCACCGGCGCCCCGTCGGCCAGGGCGAGCACGATCTCGTTGTGCGCCTCCAGCCGGACGAGCCTGCGCAGGCCGCCCGTCTCCTGCACCACGATGCTGGAGGGCAGCGAGGGCATGGCCACGTCGGCGCCGTGCCCCGTGCTGCCCTCGACGGCCAGGATGCGGCCCGCGCACAGCGTGCGCACCCCGTACGGGGCCGCCGCCGAGCGCGGTGCGCCGGTCACCCCGGCCGCCAGCAGCAGGCTGACCGTGCCCGGCACCAGCACCCGTGCCAGGTCCCGGGCCGCCATCGGGTAGCAGGCGGCCACCGCCCACCCGCCCACCGCCAGCACGACGGGACGCAGCAGCTCCTCCACCCGGCCGCCCGCGGTCTCCAGCAGCACCAGCTCCCCCGACGCCCCGGCCAGCGCCATCGGGGACGCGCTCAGCCCGCCCAGCGTGTACGTCGTCTGCTCCACCAGCGGGAACACCCGGCCCGTCCCGTCGCCGTCGACCAGCGGCACGCCCAGGGCCGCCGCGGCGACCAGCGGGATCAGCGCGTTCTCGGCCGCCAGGTTGAGCGCCGCCACGGCGCCGGCCCGCTCCCCCAGCCGCCGCTCCAGCGCCCGCACCGCCCGTACGGGCTCGTCGCCCGCGGGCAGCTGCTCGCCCAGCGCGGTCGTGGACCCGACCAGGCTGACCACCATGCACAACGTCCCCGGGTCCAGCTCGTGCGCGGCGGCCAGCTCGACGCCGTCGCCGAGCACCGACTCCGCCCAGGCGAGGGTGAGACCGTAGGACGACTCGCCCGCGCCCGTGGCGAACAGCCGCGACCCCGCCGAGAAGCGGCGCAGCTCATCGGGGCCGACGAGCCGGGTCACGGCGTCGCGCCTTCGGCCGTGACGCGCACCCGGTAGAAGCCGTCGGGCAGGTAGGACAGCGGGTTGACGGTGGTCTCGGCGATCCGGGCGAAGCCGGGCGCGGCGCCGGCGCTGACCACCCGGGTCAGGGCCTCGTCCCTGGCGTCCTGCAGCGCCCGGTCCAGCTCGGCCCGGCCGCGGGCCTGCACGATGCGCTCCACCTGGGCCTCGGGACGGGCGAGCGCCGCCCCGTAGGCCGCGGCCAGCAGGTCCTCGCCCGCCGGCTCGATCACCTGGAACGGCGCCGGGACGTCCGCCGTGGCCAGGGCGGCCCGGCCGCGGCGCAGGCTGGTCGTCCCGCCGCGGTCGCAGGCCCGCGGGTACCTGCGGAAGTAGTGCGCCGACACCAGGCCGCTGCCGGTGCGGGCGAAGAACACCGGCACCCCGGGCAGCTCCCGCGCCACCCGGTCGGCGATCCGGCCCGCCTCGGGGCCGAGCGCCGCGTTCCGGATCGCGTGCGCCTCACGTTCCCGCAGGCCGGGGCGGCCGAACTCGTACGACAGCGTGATCCTGGCCGCGGGCACCTCGGCGGCGATGATCGCGGCCACCGCCAGCTCGTGGTCGGCCAGCATCGGCGAGCCGGTCGCCGTCACCGCGAAGTCGAGCAGGCCGCAGCCGGCGGCGAAGGCGCGCACCGCGCCGGTGTCCAGCGGAGCCAGCGGGCGGCCGGTCAGGCTGTGCCCGCCGCGCACGATCGTGGCCACCCCCGGGTCGGCCACCGGCCGCAGCACCGGCGGGCACGGTCCGCCGACGCGGATCGCGGCCACCGGCGCGCGCGGCATCCCGTCGAGGTCGACCGCCACGCAGGCGCGTACGGCCTGCGACGGCGGCGCGCCGTCGCCGACGGCCACCACCGCCGGCGACGGCCCGTCCAGCGCGACGCCGAGGATCACTCCAGCTCGCGCCCTTCGGTCTCGGGCAGCGGCATGGCCAGCAGCGCCGTGGCCACCATGAACGCGTTGATCACCAGCATCGTCGCGGTGAAGCCGGTGGCGTGGGCCAGCAGCGCGCCCACGGCCGACGGCGCGACCGTGGTGGCCACGAGCTGGGAGGCCGTGGCCCAGGAGTAGCCGGTGCCGCGCAGGGCGGTCGGGTAGAACTCGCCGTTCCAGGTGTTCCAGACGCCCCACGCGCCCAGGCTGAAGAACGACAGGACGAAGTTGCCCAGGTACAGGCCGGTCAGGCTGCTCGCGGTGGCGAACCACAGGCCGCCCAGCACCGCGGCGACCACGTAGAACAGGAAGACCTTCTTGCGGCCGAACCGGCCGGTCAGCAGGGACGCGCTCACGTACCCGGGGATCATCATCAGCGCGCTGAGCGCGGCGAAGCCGAGCGAGGCCGACAGCGACAGGCCCTTGGCCTGCAGCAGCGTCGGCAGCCAGGTCTGCAGCCCCCAGTAGCCCCAGTTGAAGACGAAGTTGAGCAGCAGCATGAGCACGGTGATCCGGGCCAGCCGGCCGCGGAACAGGTCCATGGGGTTGCCCGCGCGCTCGCTCGCCACAGTCCCGGCGACTGTGAACGTGGCCTCGGCGTCGGGGCTGCCCAGGAGACGGAGCACGGCCCGCGCCTCCTCCTGCCGCCCGCGAGCGGCCAGCCAGTACGGCGACTCGGGCACCCACGCCCTGATCGCGAACGCCCACAGCCCGGCCGCCGCGCTGGCGATGACCACGACGTGCCAGCCGAGCCCGCCGAGCGTCACCGAGGCGGCGATGGCCGCCAGCATGCCGATGGGCCAGCCGATCGACAGGTAGACCGCGGCCCGGCCCCGGTGCCTGGTCGGCAGCAGTTCCAGGAAGAGCGGGAAGGTGATCGTGTAGACCCCGGCCAGCGCGAGCCCGGAGCAGACGCGGAGCGCGACCAGGGTCTCCATGTTCGGCGCGAACGCCGAGGCGAGCGCGATCACGCCGTAGGCCAGCAGCGACCAGAACGCGGTCGGCCGGCGTCCGACGCGGTCGGCGAGCGGCCCCCAGACCAGCACGCCGGGGATCATGCCGAAGGCCACCGCCGACAGCACGACGCCGATCCCGGCCTCGTCGATGCCGAACGCCGGCCCGAGGTCGCCGGAGACGTAGACCAGGGCCAGCTGCTCCCAGGACTCGATGACGAAGGCGATGAACAGGGCGAGCGCGATGAGCACGTGCCGGCGGGAGAACGGCATCCGGTCGAACGCCGCCCCGATGGGGAGCGTCGGTGCGTCGGTGGCGGTCATGCAAGCTCCTCGGAGGGGGGCGCGAAGTATTGCCGCACCATAGGGCCGTCCCCCTTCCGCCTCGGTGTGCGCGACGCCCGGCCGGGGCCGGCCCGGCTGTGCGCGGCGCACTGCCGGGGTCGCTTGCCGGAATCATGCCGCTGTCGCTGCCGGGGCACTGCCGCTGTCACCGCCGGTGCCGTCGCGCGGCGTGCCCGCGTCCGGTCACGTCGTCAGGGCGTGTCCGCGCGCACGTCGTCGGTGTGCGGCCTGGTGCACGAGCTGAGCGTGTTCTCGTGCACGTGCACGATCTTCCACTCGCCGTCCACCAGCCGCAGCACGCTCGTCGTCCGGACGAGTTCGGGGTCGCCCTGCTCGAAATCCACCTGCAGCAGGTACCTGGCCAGGGCGGTGTCGCCCCACACGTCCACGATCTCGTCGATGGGCCGGACGGAGGTCTCCGCCGGGCCGTCCGACGGCCGCGCGTCGCGCACTCTGTCGAGCTGCCGCCTGCTGGTGATCAGGCCGGGCTCGGCGGAGTCCCAGATCGTGGCCTCCGGGTGGAGGAGCCGGTCGATGCCCTGCCTGTCGCCTCGCGCGTAGGCGTCGTACATGCCGGTAATAACGGCCCAGACAGCGTCGCGTGCCACGCTTCCGTACTCCTTTGGCTTGGTGGAGAAATATCGTTCTTTCTCACCGTATGGGCAGCGTGGAACGCAGGCGTCTTTACCTTGTAGATCAGGGGTTCAGCCACTCGCGCAGTTTGCCGACCGCCAGGCTCATGGCGGCCTTGTTGGCGTTGGTGTCGCGCAGCAGGTCCACCATGGCGAAGTCGTGCACCATCCCCGCCAGCTCGACCGCCGTGACGTCGTTGCCCGCCTCCCGCAGCCGGGCCGCGTACGCCTCGCCCTCGTCCCGCAGCACGTCGGCCTGGCCGTTCAGCACCAGGGCCGGCGGCAGGCCGCGCAGCTCCTGGTCGCTCGCGCGCAGCGGCGAGGCGTGGCTCTCCGCGCGCTGCGCCGGATCTGTCGTGTACTGGTCCCAGAACCACTTCATACCGTCCCGGTTGAGGTAGTAGCCCGTGGCGAACTGCTTGTAGGACTCGGTGTCGAAGTTCGCGTCCGTGACGGGGTAGAACAACACCTGGCCGAGCAGCCGCACGTCACCGCGCTCCTTGGCCATGAGCGTGAGCACGATCGACATGTTGCCGCCCACCGAGTCCCCGGCCACGGCCATGCGGGAGGGGTCCAGGCCCTTCTCCGCGCCGTGCTCGGCCACCCACTGGGCGGCGGCGTAGTTCTGCTCGATCTGCGTGGGGTACTTCGCCTCGGGCGCGCGGTCGTACTCGGGGAAGACGACGGCGGCGCCGGTGCGCACGGCCAGCTCGCGCACGAGCCGGTCGTGCGTGTGCGCCGAGCCGAACACCCAGCCCGCGCCGTGGATGTAGAAGATGACCGGCAGCGTGCCCGTGGCCCCCTTGGGCTTGACGATGCGCACCGGGACGATGCCCGTCGGGCCGCCCTGCACCTGGATCCACTCCTCGTCGATCTCCGGCTTGGGCACGCCCGGGTCGGACTGCAGCTTCTCCAGGACCTCGCGGCCCTGCTCGGGCGGCAGCTCGTAGATGAAGGGGCGCTTGGCGTTGGCGTCGGCGAACTCCTGCGCCGCCTTCTCCAGCACGATCTGCTTGCTGATCATCGTCGTCACGGTGGCCGTCCCCGGTCGTCAGTGTGGTCCACCCCGGTTCCTGCCTTGGCCTGCCTCGATCCGATCGCCCGGTTGCGTCAAATTCCCATCAAGCGGCGCTCATTCGCGCCGGAGCTCGTGGTCCAGCTCCGCCAGCTCCGCGCCGCCGGCCATCAGCGCGGTCAGCTCGTCCTTGCCGATGTCGGACTTGGCGTACTCCCCCATGCCGGTCCCGCGGTTGAGCAGCAGGAACCGGTCGCCGACCGGGTAGGCGTGGTGCGGGTTGTGGGTGATGAACACCACGCCGAGCCCCCGGTCGCGGGCGCGGGCGATGTAGCGCAGCACCACGCCCGCCTGCTTGACGCCCAGCGCCGAGGTGGGCTCGTCCAGGATGAGGACGCGCGCGCCGAAGTGCACGGCCCTGGCGATGGCGACCGACTGCCGCTCGCCGCCGGACAGCGTGCCGACGGGCTGGTCGACGTCCCGGATGTCGATGCCCATGGCGCGCAGCTCCTCCGCCGCCGTCCGCCGGGCCCCGGCCACGTCGAAGGCGATCCCCTTGCGGGGTTCGGAGCCGAGGAAGAAGTTCCGCCAGACCGACATGAGCGGGATCATCGCCAGGTCCTGGTAGACGGTGGCGATGCCGCGGTCGAGCGCCTCGCGCGGGCTGGAGAAGCGCACCTCGGCGCCGTCCACCAGGTAGGTCCCCGTGTCGTGCTGGTGCACCCCGGCCAGGATCTTGATGAGGGTGGACTTCCCGGCGCCGTTGTCGCCGAGCACGCAGGTGACCGAGCCCGCCTCCACGCCCATCGATACCCCGCGCAGGGCCAGCACCGAGCCGAACGTCTTGCCGATGTCGCGGGTCTGCAGAATCAATGCCGCACCTCCTCGGCGTAGCGCCGGACCATCCGGTTGGCCAGCGTGGCGAGCAGCAGCATGGCCCCGAGGAAGAACTTGAACCAGTCGGCGTCCCAGCCCAGGAACACGATGCCCTTGTCGGCCATGCCGAAGATCACCGCGCCGATGGAGGCGCCGACGGCGGAGCCGTACCCGCCGGTCAGCAGGCAGCCGCCGATGACGGCCGCGATGATGTAGATGAACTCCTGCCCGATGCCGATGTTGGCCTGGACGGAGGTGTAGCGCAGCGCCAGGATCGAGCCGACCAGCCAGGCGGCCACCGCCGTGGTCATGAACAACGCGATCTTCGTCCGGGCCGCCGGCACCCCGACCGCCCGCGCGGCCTGCTCGTCGCCGCCCACGGCGAAGATCCAGTTGCCCGGCCTGGAGCGCATGAGCACCCACGTGGCCAGCGCGGTGATCGCGATCCACCACAGGATCGCCACCCGGAACGACGTGCCGCCGATCTGGATCGTGCCCGCGAGCAGCGCGCTGGCGCCGTCGAACCCGGCCGCCCGGCGCAGCCCGCCGACCTGGACGGTCCCGGTGATGGCCTTGGTGACGCCGAGGTTGACGCCCTGCAGCATGAGGAACGTGCCCAGCGTGACGATGAAGCTGGGCAGCTTCGTCCGGGTCACCACCAGGCCGTTGGCGAACCCCACGGCGAGCGCCACGACCAGCCCGGCCAGCATCGCCGGCCACACCCCGAACCCGTAACGGGTGGCCAGCGTGACCAGGATCAGCCCGCTGGTGCCGGTCAGCACGCCCGCCGACAGGTCGAACTCGCCGCCGATCATGAGCAGCGCCACCGCGACCGCCATGATCCCGAGCGTGGCGGCCGGGTCGAGCCAGTTGGCGATCCCGGCCGGCGAGCGGAACACCTCCGACTGCGCGGCGAAGAACGCGAACACCACGACCAGCCCCACCACGGCGCCGAGCTCCGGCCGGACGATCAGGCGGCGGGCCAGGCCGACCCGGGCGACCCGCTCGTCGGCCCGCGCGGGGGCGGCCGTCATCGGCGCCCCTCCCCGCCTTCATGCCGGCGGCCGCTCATCGGGTGCCCGCCTCGGCCAGCTTGGCCACCTGCTCGGCGTTGTCCTTGGTGACGAACCCGGGCCCGGTGTTGACCGGCAGCCCGCCGCCGACGGTGTTGAGGTTGTCCTTGTACAGCTTCAGGAACGTGATCGGCAGGTAGCCCTGCAGGTACTGCTGCTGGTCGACGGCGAACAGGATCTCGCCGTCCTTGATCGCGGTGACCACGTCGCCCGACAGGTCGAAGGTGGCGAGTCTCGCCTGCGAGCCCGAGTCCTTGATCGCGTCCCTGGCCGCGACGGCGACCGCCGGGTTGAGCGCGAGCACGCCGTTGACCTGCTTGTCCGACTGCAGCTTGGCGGTGACCTTGGAGGTCACGTCGGCCAGGTTGGCGACGTCCACCTGCAGGCGCTCGACCGTGCCGCCCAGGGTCTGCTCGGCGCCCTTGCAGCGCTGGTCGAGGCCGACGTTGCCGGCCTCGTGCACGACGCACAGCAGCTTGGTGACGCCCGCGGCCCTGAGCTGCTCGCCCGCGCCGCGGCCGGCCACGTCCTCGGACTGGCCGACGTGGGTGAGGGCGCCGAACGCCTTGGAGGAGTCGGCCCCGGAGTTGATGGTGACGACCGGGATCTTCGCCGCGACGGCCTTGCCGACGGCCTCCTTGAGCGCGTCGGGGTTGGCCATGGAGACGACGAGGCCGTCCACCTTCTCCGCGACGGCCTGGTCGATGAGCTGCGACTGCTTGGCGGGGTCGCCGTCGCCCTGGTAGGTGACCTTGACGCCGTACTGCTTGCCGGCGGCCTCGGCGCCGTTCTTGACGACGTCCCAGAAGGCGTCCCCGGCGCCGCCGTGGGTGATGACGGCGAAGCGGCCGCCGCCGCCCGCCGGGGCGGCGGCCGAGCCTGGGGCGGCGCTCTGCGCGCCCTGCTCGCCGGAGGAGGAACAGCTGGTCAGGGCGAGTACGCCGGCCAGCGCCAGCACGATCGGGGTACGTCTCATCGAATACCTCCAAGACCAACGGGCTAGCCTGGTTCTACCGCAATGTGATCTCTTTGTATAGACATACGGACCAGCGCCTCGATCACTCTCGGAAGTAGAACGGAATCTTTCGTTCCCGTATGCTGGAGGCATGACCAGCGCACCCATGAGCGGCCGCAAGGCGCAGGCGGCCCGCAACGACGAGTTGATCCTCCAGGCGGCCAGGGCGGTCTTCACCGCCGATCCGGGCGCGCCCATCGCGGCCGTGGCCGAGAAGGCGGGTGTCGGGATCAGCGCGCTCTACCGCCGGTACCCCAGCAAGGAGGCGTTGCTGCAGAAGTTGTGCGGCGACGGGCTGAAGCTCTACGCCGCCGTGGCCCAGCGGGCGATGGACGACGAGGGCGACCCCTGGGAGGCGTTCGCCTCCTACCTGCGCGGCATCGTGGACGCCGACACCAACTCCCTGACGATCAAGCTGGCCGGCACCTTCCAGCCGACGGAGGAGCTCTACCACGACGCCGTCCACGCCGGAGACCTGGCCACCCGGCTGCACCGCCGGGCGGTCGAGGCGGGCGTGCTGCGGGCCGACGTCACGGTGGCCGACATCGCGCTGCTGTTCGAGCAGATCGCCTCGATCAAGCTGGGCGACGAGGAGCGCACCTCCCAGCTCCGCCACCGCTACCTGACGCTGATGATGGACTCGCTGCGGGTGCCGCCCGCCCACCGCGACCTGCCCGGCCCGGCCCCGGCGGACGAGGAGCTGCAGGTCCGCTGGTACCCCTCCCGTTAACCGGGTCCGGGCCGGTCGGCGGGGGCGAGCCGGCGGGCCAGGTCCAGCACGCGGCGGGCCCTGGCCAGGACCGGGGCGTCCACGAAGCGGCCGTCGGGCAGGGCGACCGCCCCCGCGCCGGCGCCCGTGCCCGCCCGCTCGGCCGCCTCGACGATCTCGGCGGCCCTGGCCGTCTCCTCCTCGGTGGGGCGGAAGGCCCGCCGGATGGCCGGGAGCTGTGCGGGGTGGATGGCGGTCCTGCCGAACAGGCCGAGCGCGCGGCCGGCCCGGCAGGAGGCGAGGAGCCCGTCCTCGTCCTTGATGTCGGGGTAGACCGACATGGGCACCGGCGGCAGGCCCGCCGCCGCGGCGGCCAGGACGACCTGCAGCCTGAGCTGGTTCATGGCGGTCTCGTCGGTGAGGGACAGCTCGGCGGCCAGATCCTGCTCGCCCAGCGCCACGCCCGCCACCCGCGGGTGCGCGGCCACGGCGCGGGCCTCGACGATCCCGGCCGCCGACTCCAGCAGCGCGTACAGGGGGGCCGTGCCGGGCAGGGCGTCCAGCGCGGCGGCCGACTCGACCTTGGGCAGCCG
The DNA here is from genome assembly GCF_040675255.1 of Nonomuraea sp. NPDC049624. NCBI lineage: Bacteria > Bacillati > Actinomycetota > Actinomycetes > Streptosporangiales > Streptosporangiaceae > Nonomuraea > Nonomuraea sp. NPDC049624. The sequence goes on from NZ_JBFAOR010000013.1 coordinate 69,586, forward strand.
TACGGCGTCGGCCAGCTCGCCCACGGCCGCCAGGTCCGCCAGGCCGCGCGCGGTCGTCACGTCGTTCACCCGGACGTGGATCGCCGGCCCGGCCTGCCTGGGCCCGCGCAGGTAGGCGACGGCGTGGGCGCGGGCGGCGTCCTTGGCGGCGGGCGCGACCGCGTCCTCCAGGTCGACGATGACGACGTCGGCGCCCGAGGCGGCGGCCTTGGCGAAGCGCTCAGGGCGGTCGCCGGGCACGTACAGCCAGGTGACGGGGGCGTTCACGCGATCACCCCGGCCGCGCGCAGGGCCGCGACGGTCTCGGCCGGGTAGTCCAGCTCGCCGAGCACCTCGTCGGTGTCGTGGCCGAGCGGGCGGCCCGGCCAGCGGATCTCGCCGGGCGTCTCCGACAGGCGGAACAGCACGTTCTGCAGGGTGACCGTGCCGAGCTCCTCGTCCGGCAGCTCGACGAACGTGCCGAGCGCGGCGTACTGCGGGTCGGTCGCCAGGTCGGTGACGTCGTAGATGGGGGCGACGGCGGCCTGGGCCTCCTCGAAGCGGGCGATCACCTCGTCGGCGTCGCGGGCGGCGATCCAGGTGGCGACCGCCTCGTCCAGCTCGTCCACGTGCTGGACGCGGCCGTGACCGCTGGCGAACCACGGCTGCTCGACCAGGTCGGGCCGCCCGACCAGCGTGACGACCCGCTCGGCGATCGGCTGGGCGCTGGTGGAGATCGCCACCCAGCGGCCGTCGCGGGTGCGGTAGGTGTTGCGCGGGGCGTTGCTGCTGGACCGGTTGCCGGTGCGCCGCGGCACCACCCCGAGCGCCTTGTACGCGGTCATCTGCGGCCCGAGCAGGCCCAGGATCGGCTCGATGATGGCCAGGTCGATCACCTGGCCGCGGCCGGTCGCCGCGCGGGCGTGCAGCGCCACCATGATCGCGTACGACATGGCCAGACCGGCGATGCCGTCGGCCAGGGCCAGCGGCGGCAGGGTCGGGGGGCCGTCCGGCTCGCCGGTCATGGCCGCGAACCCGCTCATGGCCTCGGCCAGCGTGCCGAACCCCGGCCGCCCGGCCATCGGACCGATCTGCCCGAACCCGGTCATCCGGGCCACGATCAGCCGCGGGTTGGCCTTGAGCAGGTCCTCGGGCGCGAGGTTCCAGCGTTCCAGGGTGCCGGGACGGAAGTTCTCGATCAGCACGTCGGAGCGCTCGGCCAGGCGGCGCAGGATCTCCTGGCCCTCGGCGCGGGACAGGTCGACGGCGGCGGTGCGCTTGTTGCGGGACAACGACTTCCACCACAGGCCGACGCCGTCCACCGAGGCGCCGTGGCCGCGCGAGGGGTCGCCGCGGCGCGGGTGCTCGATCTTGATCACGTCGGCGCCGAAGTCGCCGAGCATCATCGCGGCGGAGGGACCGGCGAACAGCGTCGCCGCGTCGATGACCCGCAGGTCGGCGAGACTTGTCATAGTTTGTAAGTTATAAGAAATAAGTAATAGCCGCGACCGGCCGTGCGAGAGACTGGAGACATGACAGCGAGCGAGCCCACGCCGCCCATGAGCAAGGCCGACTACGTCTACAGCGTGCTGCTGGACGAGATCCGCGGCGGCCGCATCCCGGGCGGCACCGCCCTGCGCGCCGGGGCCGTCGCCCGGCGGCTCGGCGTCTCGGTCACCCCCGTGCGCGAGGCGCTGCGGCGGCTGGAGAAGGACCGGCTGATCAGCTACGAGGCCCACCACGGCGCGACCGTCATCGACCTCGGCGACGACGCCCTGGCCGAGTACTACGGGCTGCGCGCGGTCGTCGAGGGCCTGGGCGCGCGGCTGGCCGCCGCCCGGATCACCGCCGGCGACCTGGCCGGGCTGCGCGACCTGCACCGCGAGATGGCCGCCGACGCCGAGCAGGGCAGGCACGACCGGCTGGCCGAGCAGAGCAGCCGCTTCCACCTGCGCATCGTCGACATCGGCGGCCCGGCCTTCCTCGGCGCCCACGCCAGGTCGGTGCGCAACGGCGTCCCGGTGCCCGCCGAGGCGTCGCTGTGGCTCGACCCGGAGCAGGTCGGGCGGCAGCTCCAGGCGCACGAGCGGCTGCTGGCCGCCCTGGAGGCGGGCGACGCCGACGCCGCGGAACGCGTCATGATCGACCACATCCGGCAGGCGGGCGAGTACCGCAAGCACCACTGATGACAAACATCATCGTTCACCACCGGTTCATTGATTCAGCGTGACGGGTGTTGCACGATGAGTCACTCTGATGGTCTTGCCGCGACCCCGACGCCGAAGGAGCCGACACTGTGGCGGACGTGTGGACGCTCAATCCCGACTACCGCACCCCCCGGGTCCCCACAGACCAGGCCACCGAACCCGGCCCCTGGCGCCACCCCGACGGCCAGGTGATGAACGGCGCCTACGAGCGCAGGCGTCCCAGGCGGCGCACCGAGGTCGTCACCGTCTGGTACGGCTACGCGCTGAGCCGCTGCCTGGGCCCCCGCATGCCGCGTTTCAGCAGCCCGCTGGTCTCGGCCTGGAACCCGGTGCTGGCCCAGGGCCTGAGCTGCGACCCGGGGTCGCCGACGCCGTACCGCGACGAGCACTGGTGCGACCGCTGGATCGCCGAGGCCCTGCTGTACGGGCGCAAGCCGTACGGCACCTTCACCCTGCCCGCCGAGGAGGCGCTGCGCTGGTTCGCCAGGAGCGGCGGCACCGGCCTGGTCTACCGGGCGCGCGCCGAAGGCGCGGCCGTCCGGGTCGTGGCCGGCACCACCGAGCCCTACGAGCGGCTCTTCGACCTCGACTCCCTGATCGCCGACTACCACGAGGCCCTGCCCCCCGCGCGGGCCGCGGCCGAGGTGGCGGCGCTGGAAGCGCATCGCGGCCTGTCCCCCGCCCTGGCCTACGTGCTGGGCGAGGACGCCGAGGCGCGCTTCGCCGCCGCGCCGCGCTCGGTGCGCGGCCTCACCCTGGGCTACCCGCCGCGCGAGACGGCCGCCCGCGTCGCCGCCGATATGCTCGCCGGGTGAGCGGCGGAATCAAGGGCATCCTGTTCGACCTCGACGGCACTCTGCTCGACCATCGCGGCGCGGCCGACGCCGCGATCACCGCGTGGGCGTCGGAGCTGGCCCCCGGCCATCCCCGCCTGCCCGAGGTCGCCGCGCTGTGGGCGGCGCTGGAGATCCCCCACCTGGCCGCCTGGCAGGCCGGCGAGTGCTCCTGGCAGGAGCAGCGCCGCCGCCGGGTGCGCGCCCTGTGCCGGGAGCTGTCCGTCGAGGCGCCCGCCGACCTGGAGGCCGCCTTCGCGAGCTACGCCGACCACTACCGGCGCGGCTGGGCCGCCTACCCCGACGTGGCCCCGGCGCTGGCCGAGCTGCGCGGCTACCCGCTGGGCGTGCTGACCAACGGGTCGCAGGGCGTGCAGGAGGCGAAGATCCGGGCGCTCGGCCTCGACGTGGGCCCGGTGCTGACCGGCGAGTGCCTGGGCGGGCACTTCAAGCCGTCCGCCGCCTGCTACGCCGCCGCCGCGCGGGCCCTCGGGCTGCCGCCCGGGCAGGTGCTGCTGGTGGGCGACGACCTCGACAACGACGTACGCGGCCCGGCGGCGGCCGGCATGCCCTCGGTGTGGATCGACCGGCTGGGAGTCGAGGCGGCGCCGGCCGGGTTCCCCCGCCTCACCTCGCTCGCCGGGCTGCCCGCACTGCTCGCCACACGCTATTTGTCTTGACATTCTGACCTCGGTTAGGCTGATCAGCATGACCCCGAACCTGGCCATCGACCTGGACCGATCCAGCCCCGTGCCGCTCTACTTCCAGGTGGCCGAGCAGATCGCCGAGGCGATCCGGCGCGGCGACCTGGCGCCCGGCTCCCGGCTGGACAACGAGATCCTGCTCGCCGACAAACTCGGCCTGTCCAGGCCGACGATCCGCCAGGCGATCCAATACCTCGTGGACAAGGGCCTGCTGGTGCGCAAGCGCGGCGTCGGCACCCAGGTGGTGCACGGCCAGGTCAAGCGCTCGGTCGAGCTGACCAGCCTCTACGACGACCTGCGCCGCTCGGGCCAGGAGCCGGCCACGCAGGTGCTCGCGCTGGAGCCGCGCCCGGTCGAGGAGGACAAGGCGGCCATCCTCGGCGTCCAGCCCGGCACCGAGATCCTCTACCTCGAACGCCTGCGCTTCGCCGCCGGCGAGCCGCTCGCCGTGCTGCACAACTGGCTGCCGCTGGGCCTGGCCCCGCTCTCGGCCGCCGACCTGGAGGGCCGCGGCCTGTACGAGCTGCTGCGCGGCGCGGGTGTGCGCATGCGGGTGGCCAACCAGCGCATCGGGGCCCGCGCCGCCGGCCAGGTCGAGGCCAAGCTGCTCGACGAGCGCCGCGGCGCGCCGCTGCTCACCATGATCAGGACGACGTACGACGACCAGGGCCGGGCCGTCGAGCACGGCTCACACGTCTATCGGGCCTCTCACTACTCCCTCGAGGTCACCCTCATCGAGCGCTGAGGCCGCGCGGCGCTTGAGGTAGAGCGTGGTGCCGATGCCGAACAGCACAGCCACCCCGAGCCCGACCCACGAGAAGCCCTTCAGCCACTTCTCGGCCACCATGCCGAGGTAGTAGATCACCGCGGTGGTGCCACCCGCCCACACGATGCCGCCCAGCACGTTCGCCACGGCGAACCGCCAGTACGGCATGCGCAGCGCCCCCGCCAGCGGCCCGGCCAGGATGCGCAGCAGCGCGATGAAGCGGCCGACGAACACGGCCCAGACGCCGTACCGGTGGAAGTAGTTCTCGGCCTTGGCGACGTGACGGGGGCCGAAATGGCGGGGGAAGCGGCGGCCCAGCCGTTCGAACAGCCGGCGGCCGCCCTTGCGCCCGATGGCGTAGCCGGCGGAGTCGCCCACGATCGCCCCCGCACTCGCGCAGACGCCGACGGCGACCGGGCTGACCACGCCCTTGGCGGACAGAATGGCGGCGCTGACCAGCACGATCTCGCCGGGCAGCGGGATGCCGAGGCTCTCCAGGCCGATCACGAGCGCGACCATCGCGCACAACCAGGCGGCGGGGATCGCTTGCAGCCATTCGTCGATATGCACGCGGCCACCCTAACCCCGCTCCCCGCCTCCTCCATCCCTCCGCCACCCGAACCTCACGCCCGCGCCGCAGCCCGAGCCGCACGCCCGGACCGCACGCCCGGACCGCTTTGCCGGGCCGCGCTTCCCGGGGCCGGCGTGCGGAGGCGGCGGGGGCTCAGCCGAGCAGGCCGCCGAGGCGGCCCTCCAGGACGAGCAGCAGTTCGGCCAGCAGGTCGGCGAGCTGGCGTTCGCGGTCGCGGGGAAGCCCTTCCAGCAGCTCGGTCTCGTAGTCGAGCTGCTCGGGCAGCAGGCGCAGGATCAGCTCCCTGCCGCGGCCGGTCAGCGAGAGGTGGGCGACGCGCCGGTCCCGCTCGTCCACCCGCCGGGCGACCAGGCCGATCTCCTCCAGCCGCCGGACCCGCTTGGTCACCGCGGCTCCCGAGGCGAACGTCTCGCGGGCGAGCCTGCCCGGCGTCAGCTCGCCGCCGACCCTGAGCAGGGCGCACAGCAGGTCGTACTCGGGACGGCTGACCCCGGCACGCCCGAGCGGGGCGTCGGCGGCCTGCTGCAGGAGCGCGGCGCAGCGGTTGAGCCTGCCGATGACGGCGATCGGGTCGAGGTCGGCGTCGGGAAGGACCTGCCGCCACTGCCGCAACGCCTTCGCGACGGCGTCCTCCACGTGCTCGTTCCTCTCATCGTGCCGATCTTCCGGTGGCTCCGATCGTACGCGCCGGCGGCGCCGCCCCGGCCCCGGGCGGGGCGATCAGGCGTACAGGGTGGCGAGTCTGCGGTGGCCGGCGCGCTCGGCGGCGGCGATGCGCTCGTGGGGCAGCGCCGCGGGCCACCACTCGCCCGCGGCGACGTCGGCCGCTTCGCGGACCTCCACCAGCGCCGCGCGGAGCCGGTCACGCTCCCCCGGTTCCGGCGTCCCGGCCAGCATCCGTTCCAGACGTACGAGCCCCGCCCGTACGCGCCGGGCCGCCCGCCGGTCCGGCACCAGCACGCAGGCCAGCAGCCCCGCCGCGGCGCCGAGACACGTGTCCAGCCAGCGATCGGCCACGAGCTCGGCCACCGGCCGCGTCCCGGCGAACTCCCCCATGAGGATGGCCATCGGCGTGACGAAGACGCTTCCCAGCCAGTAGTTGCGCGTGATGGCCGCCTCCGTCGCGAACTGCAACGCCAGGACGGCCACGACGAGCGCCGCCGCGCCCAGCCGGGTCACGGGGGCGACCAGGGTGAACAGCCCGACGCCCAGCAGGTTGCCGACGACGCGCTGGATCGCGCGGCTCCAGGACAGGGTGGTGTTGGCCGCGAACACGGCCGCCGCCGTCACCACCGCCCAGTACGGCCTGCCCACCCCCAGCGCCATCGACCCCCACCCGGCCACCGCGGCCCCGGCGAACACCATCCCGACGACCCGCCACCGCCTCGCCACCTCCGCCACCACCCGCGCGACGCCGGAACCTTCCGCCGACTCCCCCGCGACGCCCGCCAGTTCGGCCCGCTCGCCCGCGGCGGGCACGACCTCGCGCGGGGACGGCAGCGGACGACCTTTACGCAGATCCCGCGCCCATCCGCCAAGCTCTCCCGCGACGACCCGCCGCACGCCCCCCGAAGCGCCCGGACCGGTCTGCCCGGCGATCCCGGCGATCCCGGCGATCCCGGCGGCGGCCGACTCGGCGCGGACCAGCAGCCGGGCCAGCGCGTCGCGGCGCCGGGCGGGGACGCCGGAGCGCAGCAGCGTCTGCCAGGCGGCGTTGACCGCCGCCGCAGCGGCATGGCGCGCCCGGTGGTCCGCGGCAGCCTCGCGCCCCTCGCGGAGGGCGCAGGGGCCGGGGGCCGTGCGCAGGAGGTGGGCGGTGGATTCGAGGGCGCGGGCGACGGCGACGCGTTCGGGGCCGTCGGGGCGGAGGAGGCCCGGGGCCATGCCGACCGTCCAGGCGAGGAGCCCGCCGAGCAGCCCGAGGCCGACGTGGGCGGGCACGTCGCCCAGTTCCTGCGGTACGAACACCGCGCCGGCCGCGACGAACGTGAGCACGACGTTCCCCGGCGGCCCGATCCGGGTGGCGTCGCAGACCGCCTTGTGCAGCCCGGCCAGCAGGGCGGCCACCGCCACCCGGACGGCGACCGAGCCGGTGAGGGCCGAGGCGGCCAGCGCGACCGCCGTGCCGGCCGTCATGCCCAGCACCACCCAGGCCAGCGCCCTGGCACGGGCCGCGTACGGCAAGCCGTGACCGTACAGGGCGCACATCGAGCCGGCGGCGGCGTAGGGCACGAGGTCGAGCCGTCCGGCCCACAGGAGGGCCAGCAGCGGGACGGCGAGGGCGACGACGGCGCTCAGGGCGGGTTTGTGCCAGATGTCGCCGACGGGCCCCAGCCGCAGCGCCGCACGCACGGGCAGCCGCGCACGCCACCCCGCCGACGCCACAGGGGACGGCGGGAGGCGGGACGACCGGGATCGGGCTCGGGGTCTGCGGGCGCTGGTCATCCCCAAAAGGTTACCAGGTGTTTTACCCGTGAAATAAACCAGGTCGGCGACGGGATCTTGCAACCGGCGATCAAGCGGCGGTCAAGCCGTCCCGGCTAGAAACTCCTTCGAGAACAGACGGGACGAGCCGCCCGGACGCCGGGCGGAGGACAGAACTGGGGAAGCACAGTGACCACGGGAATCTTGCTGGCTGTGGCGATCACCGCCGGGACGACGCTGATCACGGCCGCGGTCGGCGTGCCGTTCCTGATCATGGCGAGGAACGGCCGGCGGCTCCTGGCGACCGGGATTCCCGCGCAGGCCGTGGTGGAGTCGATGGCCGACACCCACATGTCCGTCAACGACCAGCCCGTCGTCAGCTTCGGGCTGGTGGTGCAGCCGCACGAGGGCCCCGCCTACCGGGTCGCCCACCGCCAGACGCTGCCGCGCATCCCCATGGGCCTGGTGGTCCCGGGCGCGGTGCTGCCCGTGAAGGTGGACCCGGCCCGCCCGGACCGGGTGCGCATCGACTGGGCGGCCTGGCGCCCCTCCCCCGCCGACGCCCCCTGGCGCCCGGCCGCCCACTGACCGCCGGGGCACGGCGAGCGCTCGGCTAGCCGTGCCGCCCCACCCGTTCGACCTCGAAGACCAGCGCCGAGGCCGGGCGCAGCGCGGGCCCCGGCAACCCGAGCTCGGCCAGCGCCGCCCCCGGCAGCCGCGCCGGCGCGAACACCCACTGCGGCAACCCCGCGCCCTCCGGCAGCGGCCCCGCGGCGCGCACCTCGTACAGCGCGGCCGGGTCGAGCCCCGGCAGCCGCAACGGATCGGGGCTGACGGTGACGCGGCTGGTGAGCTGGACGCAGGCGAACACGGCCCGTTCGGGCAGCACGACCCCGTGCAGCAGCGTCGAGGGGTCGGGATGGTCGGCCCGCACGACCCGGCCCGCGTGCAGCACCGGCCGCAGCCGCTTGTGCAGCGCGATCCAGACGCCCAGCTCCGCCAGCTCCTGCGGGCTCGCCGAGGTCAGGTCCCACTCCACGCCCATGTGGCCGAACATCGCGGTCGCCGCCCGGAAGGCGAGCGGCAGCGCGCGGCCGGTGATGTGGTCGCGGGGCGCGCCGACGTGGCAGCCCATGCGGTCCGGCGGCACCAGCAGCCCGGTCCAGCGCTGGATGGCCTGCCGGTCGAGGGCGTCGTTGCTGTCGGAGGCCCACACGCGGTCGGTGCGGGCCAGGACGCCGTAGTCGATGCGCGCGCCGCCCGACGAGCACGACTCGATCTCCAGCCGGGGGTGGCGGCGGCGCAGCTCGTCGATCAGCCGGTAGACCGCGGCCGTCTGGGCGTGCACGCCGGGCGTCCCGTCGTGGACGGGCTCGGCCAGGTCTCGGTTGTGGTCCCACTTGATGTAGTCCAGCGCGTACTCGCGGGTCAGCGTGTCCAGGCGGTCGAGGAGGTAGTCGTAGACCTCGGGCCGGGCCAGGTCGAGCACCTGCTGGTTGCGCCAGAGCGCGGGCGGACGGGCGGCGCGGGCGAGGATCCAGTCGGGGTGGGCGCGGGCCAGGTCGGAGTCGGGGTTGACCATCTCGGGCTCGAACCACAGGCCGAACTGCAGGCCCAGCCCGCGTACGTGCTCGGCCAGCGGGTGCAGGCCGCCGGGCCACACGTCCTCGTCGACGTACCAGTCGCCGAGCCCGGCGCGGTCGTGGCGGCGGTGGCGGAACCAGCCGTCGTCGAGCACGAACCGTTCGACGCCGGCGGCGGCCGCCTTGTCGGCCAGCTCGCGCAGCCGGTCGAGGCCGTGGTCGAAGTAGGTGGCCTCCCAGTTGTTCAGGGTGACCGGGCGCACCGGGAGGGGACGGGCGGCCCGCAGATGGTCGTGCAGGCGGCCGGCGGCCTCGTCCAGGCCGCTGCCGGACCAGGTGAAGTAGACCCACGGGGTGCTGTAGGCGCCGTCCTGGGCGAGGGTGATCTCGCCGGGTTCGAGCAGTTCGCCGGCGGCCAGCACGGCCTGGCCCTCGACGAGCCGTTCGGCGTAGTGGACGTGGCCGCCGCTCCAGCCGGCGTGCACGGCCCACACCTCGCCGGACCGGAAACCGAATCCGGGCGTGCCGGCGACGAGCAGGCCGGTCGCGTCGTGCCCGGTACGGCCGCGCCGGCTCTCCCGCGACCACACCCCCTGCCCGAACTCCCTGCGCTGCGGCACCTTCTCCAGCGCCCACCGTCCGGTGAAGTCCAGCAGCTCCCCGGCCCTGGCGGGCAGCGGCAGCGCACACGTCAACCCCTGCAGCCGGTACGGCGAGGCGGCGGTGTTGGTCACCGTGTGCCGCATCATGACGACGCCGGAGGCGTCCATCACCAGCTCGCTGAGCAGCCGCAACCCCGCCTCGGCGTCCACGGCGGCGACGGTCACGCGGCCGCCCGCGCCCGGCTCGGCCGCCGTCTCGACGCTCTCGGCGCTCCAGCGCACCGGCCAGTGCTCACCGGCCCGGTCACCGGACAGGCCCGGCCGGCCGAACCAGGACTCGTCCTGGCCGGGCAGCAGCGCCAGCGCGGGGGTCAGCGAGAGCAGTGCGGGCGCCAGGTCGGCGCCGGTGACCGCGCCGAGGTCGGCGCCGTAGTGCCGCACCCGCGGCAGCCCGGCGCCGGAGTCGTCGAGCACCAGGGCCGAGCCGGCGGCGGAAAGGATGACGGGGGGCACGTCACGCTCCTCGAAGTCGGTGGATCACGTGGAACGAGACGTTACCGGGCAGTACACCCCCGCCCGCAACGCCCGCAAGACCCGTGGGGCCGGTCGCGGCGGGCTCCTCGCACGGAGGGGGCCTGCTCCGCGAGCCCGGACAGGAGGGCATGTACACTCCTCTTCGGAAACAGACCGTAGCGCTGCGTGACGATCGTCGCATCCGGCGCCTTCGGCCAGGGGCGGGTCCCCGTAGTCAGCACCACTTTCCTCCGCCCGGACCAACAGCGGGGAGCCGACATGGATTCTCTTCACCTGACCACCAGCCGCCACGACACGACCGTGACCGTCTCCCTGAGCGGCGAGCTCGACATCGCCACCACCGAGGCCGTCCGCGGCCACCTGCTCGGCGTGCTGGAGGAGGCCGGGCGCGCGCGGCGGCCGGACATGTCGGTGGTGATCGAGGTGGGCGGCCTGTCCTTCATCGACGCGGCCGGGCTCGGCATCCTGGTCTCGCTGCACAACCAGGCCGCCCGCGGGCACACCAGCCTGCGGCTGGCCAACGTCCCGCCCAACATGAAGCGGCTGCTGCGCATCACCGGCCTCGACGCCCATTTGACGCCCCAGTCGTGACGTTACGCCCGCCTTGAGTAGGTTGTGGGCGTGTCGATGATTCAGGTTCCTGGCCCGATCCCCGCCAGGCTGGAGGACGGGTTCGACCGCGTCCTGCGCGAGCAGCGGCTGCCCGCCGGCTTCCCCCAGGACGTGCTCGACGAGGCCGACTGGGTGGCGCAGGTGCCCAGGCTTGACGCCAAAGACCTGACCGACGTGCCGTTCGTGACCGTCGACCCGCCGGGCTCGATGGACCTCGACCAGGCCCTGCACCTGGAACGGCTGCGCGACGGCTACCGCGTCTGGTACGCCATCGCCGACGTCGGGGCCTTCGTCCGGCCGGGCGGGCAGATCGACGCCGAGGCCCGTACCAGGGGTGAGACGGTGTACCTGCCGGTGGGCAGGGTGCCGCTGCATCCCAAGGTGCTCTCGGAGGGCGCGGCGAGCCTGCTGCCGGGCGCGATCCGTCCGGCCGCGGTCTGGCGCGTCGACCTCGACGCCGAGGGCCGGATCGTCGGCGCCGACGTGCAGCGCGCCCGGGTGCGCAGCCGCGAGCGGCTCGACTACGCCTACGTGCAGGCGGCCGTGGACACCGGCACCGCCGACGGCACCCTGAGCCTGCTGGCCGAGATCGGCGCGCTGCGGCTGGGGCTGGAGCGGGCGCGCGGCGGCGTCACCCTGCCCACGCCCGAGCAGGAGGTCGTCCGGGACGCCGACGGCGGCTACCGGCTGGAGTTCCGCGTGCCACTGCCCGCCGAGGCGTGGAACGCCCAGATCTCGCTGCTGACCGGCATGGCCGCCGCCTCGATGATGCTGGACGCCGAGGTCGGCATCCTGCGCGTGCTGCCCGCGCCGCAGCCGGACGACCTGGCCAAGGTGCGCAGGGTCGCGCAGGCGCTCGGCGTGCCGTGGCCCGAGGGCGCCGGTTACGGGGAGGTCGTGCACGACCTCGACCCGAAGAATCCGCAGCAGGCGGCGTTCCTGCAGGAGTCGAAGGTGCTGCTGCGCGGCGCCGGGTACGCGGCCTTCGACGGCGCGCCGCCCAAGCTGGCCGAGCACGCGGCGGTGGCCGCGCCGTACGCGCACGTCACGGCGCCGCTGCGGCGCCTGGTGGACCGGTACGCGACCGAGGTGTGCCTGGCCGTCGCGGCGGGCGAGCCGGTGCCCTCCGAGATACGGGCCGCGCTGCCGCTGCTGCCCGACATCATGTCGGCGACCGGCCGCCGCGCCGGAGCGGTCGACCGGGCCTGCGTGGACCTGGTGGAGGCGTTCCTGCTGCGCGAGCGGATCGGCCAGTCGTTCGAGGCGATGGTGATCGACGTGGACGAGCGCCGCGGCGGCGGTCAGGTGCAGCTCGTCGAACCGGCCGTGATCGCCCGCTGCGACGGCGTCCTGCCGCTGGGCGAGCGGGTCACCGTCCGCCTGACGCAGGCCGACCCGGCCACCCGCGAGGTCCGCTTCACGCTGGCCTGAAGCCCGCCGCGACCCTGGCCTGAAGCCCGCCGCGAGGCCGCCCTTCGCGGGCACGGCGAGTCGCCGCGCCCCGGGCGACCGCGGGCACGGCGAGGGCCGCGCGCCGGACGTGCTCGCGCGCGGCCCCGGGGGCGGACCTGCCCTCACCGCTTGAGCGGCGACCATCCCGCGCCGACCCCCAGCAGGTGGAGGGCGACGCACAGCAGCCCGGCCGTGGTGAGCGTGCCCGCGGTGAGCACGTTGCCGACGGCGGTGCCGGCGATGTCGAAGATCAGGGCGAGCAGGAAGAACAGGGCGGCGATGAGAGCGAACACGGGTTACCTCCCGAGCTGACCGGACCCCGGCCTGATGGGCCTGAAGGGGATCCCTTTCCTACGTCTTGGGGATGTCCGCCGGATTCGGCGGAGAAACTGCCCCGAGGGTGACGATGTGTAGCCATATGACGACACCCCCTTGACCGGCCGGTCAAGTCGGCCCAGCCCGTCCCGCCGCACGTCGTGTCCGTCAGCACGTCCCGCACCTCACAGCGGCGTCAGCCCGTCCCGCCGCACCTCACGGCGGCGTCAGTGGGCGCCGGCGCGCATGCCGTCGCACATCACGGCGGCCGGCCGCCCGGCCGCGCCCCTGCCCCGCGCGTGGCGTTCGGCGGCCACCGCGCCGCGCAGCAGGTCGCGGACGTCGTCGGCGGACAGGTCGCGGCGCACGGCCCCGGCGCGCTGCGCGCGGGCCAGCAGCCGCCCGATCGCGTCGGCGAGGTCGGCCTCCAGCCCCGGGCCGGGCCGCGGCGCCGGCTCCGCGCCGCCGTCCAGCAGGTCGCACAGCGCCTGGTGGGCCGCGGCCTGCTCGGCGACCCGGCAGAACCAGCCGAAGAAGGCCCGCCCGGCGTCCTCGGCGGTGGCCAGCGCGCGGGCGTCGGCCACGAAACGTTCGGCCCGGCCCAGCAGCACGGCCTCCAGCAGCGCCTCCTCGGTGGGGAAGTGCCGGTGAACGGTGCCGACCCCGAACCCGGCGCGGCGGGCGATCTCGTCGAGGGAGATGGTCAGCCCGTCGGCGGTCAGCGCCTCCTGCGCGATCTGCAGGACCCGCTCGCGGTTGCGGCGGGCGTCGGCGCGTAACGGCCGGGCGGAGCTGTGGTCGCCCATGGGGAACCTGCCTTCGGCAAGCGGAGGGAGGGCTCCGATTCTACCGGGCGGTAGCCCGGCGTGGCGCGGCCGCCCGCCCTGGCCGGAGCCAGGAGGGGCGGCCGCAGGCGGACCTGTGGCACCCGCCGCTCAGGGCGGCGCCGCCAGCGGCGGCCGGAGGCCCAACGAGCCGACGCGCTTGAGCCTGATGCGCTCCTCGCGGGGCACCGGCTCCAGCTCCACGGTTCGCGCGCCCTCCGGCACGTGACGCAGGTCGTGGGTGATGAGGATGGTCGTGCGCCCGGCCATCAGCCGCCGCAGCGGCTTCATGACCTGGGCGACGGTGGCGTCATCCAGCCCGGTCATCGGCTCGTCGAGCACCAGGACGGGCGCGTCGCGCAGGATGGCCCTGGCGATCCCGATCCGCTGCCGCTGGCCGCCGGACAGCAGCCGGCCCCGCTGCCCGACCGGGGTGTCGTACCCCTGGGGCAGCAGCTTGACGAAGTCGTGCACGCCCGCCGCCTCGGCCGCCCTGATCACCTCGCCGAGCGAGGCGTCCGGCCGGCCGTAGGCGATGTTGTCGCGTACGGACCCCGAGAACAGCAGCGTCTCCTGGTGCAGGATCGCCACGTTGGCACGCAGCGACTCCCGCGTCAGGCCCCTGATGTCGCGGCCGTCGAGCAGGATGCGGCCGCGTTCCGGGTCGTAGAAGCGCAGCAGCAGCTTGGCCAGCGTCGACTTGCCGCTCCCGCTGGGCCCGGTGCAGACGACGAGCTCGCCGGGCCCGGCGGTGAACGACACATCGCGCACGGCGGGCCGGGTGCGTCCCGGATAGGTGAAGCCGACGCCGTCGAACTCCACCCGTCCCTCGGCCCGGCCGGGCAGCGCCACCGCCCCCTCGGGGTCGGTGACGAGGGGCCGGACGCGCAGGACCTCGATCACCCGGTCCGATCCCGCCGCCGCCTCCGACACCGTCAGCGCGAGCTCCCCCAGGCTCTGCACGGCCGGGTAGAGCATCGCCAGGTAGGCGGCGAAGGCGAGCAGGCCGCCCAGGGTGAGCCGTCCGGAGACGATCTCCCAGGCGCCGAACCCGATGATGACGATCAGGCAGACCGTCTCGATGACCTGGACGACGGGCTGGTAGAGCCCCGACAGCCAGGCCTGGGACAGGTTGGCGCGCAGCCAGCGGCGGCCCTCGCCGTGCAGGCGCCCGGACTCGGCCGCCTGCCGGTTGTAGGCCTGGACGAGCGCCTGGTTGGCCAGGCCCTCCTCCAGCACGCTGTTCATGGCGCCGTTGCTGAGCCGCTCGCGCGCCGCCGCCGTCCTGAACCTGGCCGCGAACAGCTTCGAGACGACCAGGAACGCCGGGATCAGCGCCATCGTGACGAGGGCGAGGTCCCACCGGATGAGGAAGGCGGCGCCGGCGAAGAACACCACGCTGGCCGCGGTGGTGAACAGTTTGACCAGGCCGGAGCCGACCAGTTCCTCGATGGCCTGGATGTCGTCGGTCAGCCGGGCCATGAGGTCGCCGAGCCGCCGGTTCTCCGAGAAGTCCGGCGACAGGGTCTGGATGTGCGCGAACACGCGGTCGCGCAGGGCGAGCAGGAAACGTTCCGCGCCGTAGGCCGTGGCGTACGTCCCGACGAAGGACGTCAGCCCGGCGAGGGCGGCGAGGCCGAGCCAGGTGAAGGCGGGCGCCCAGAAGGCGTCCAGATCGCGTGTGGCGAGCACGTCGTCCGTGATGTGCCCGAACAGGCGGATCGCGGCGACCTCGCAGAGTGCTGCGAGGACGGCGAACACCACGCCACACGCGAAGAACCGGCGCAGACCTTTGGTGTCCGGCCAGAACTCGCGAAAGGTTCGACGGATGGAAACGGCGGGAGCGAGTTCACGGCCGGAGAGCGTAAGGGAGAGCCGGCGGCTGGGCCGCCGGCTCTCACGGGGTTGCTCTACCACCCCCAGCCCCACCACCTGCGGTAGTTGCAGCAGCGACGGCGGTACCACCGACGACGGCGGCAGCGCCAGGACTCCTGGAAGCCGGGCTGGGTCAGCTGGTTGTTAGCCATCTCTTCCTCCCCCGTATGGCTGTTCCATTCGACAAATGGGACGATACCCACGAATTCGCCGCAAATCACCCGAACTTCGGCCGTTAAAGGGAGAATTGACCGGTGAATCCCGGCCACAAAGGCAGTTCTGCCGGCCGCTTAAATGCGCCGTAAATCGCCAAATGCGCTTATGGCGGTCACGAAACGCTCAAAGATGCTCCTCAGAACTGGTTCTCACCTCATCGGAAAACCCGAAGGGCGGGCGGATCCGGCCGGATCCGCCCGCCCTTCGCGCGCATTCCCGCGGCTCAGGCGAGCCCTCAAGGCGAGCCCTCAGGTGAGCGACGAGTACGCCACGACGCCGCGCCGCATGGCGTCCATCGCCTTGCCCGCGGTCTGCTTGATCTTGCTGCCCTCGGGGGCCGCGTTCCCGAGCTGGCCGAGCAGGTCCATCAGCTGCTTGATCCAGCGCACGAAGTCGCCGGCCGCCAGCTCGTTGCCGGCCACGCCCTCCAGCAGCACCGCGTCGAGGCTGTGGCCCTTGGCCCAGCGGAACGCCGCCCAGGCGAACCCCAGATCGGGCTCGCGGATGGTGGACAGCCCGTGGTCGGACTCGATGCCCTCCAGCTCGCCCCACAGCCGGATCATGGACGACAGCGCGTCCTGGGCCCGCCCGGCCGGGATCTTGGGACGGCGCGCGTCGTCGGACTGCCGCGACTCGAACACCAGCGCCGACACGCACGCGGCCAGCTCGGCCGGTTCGAGCTCCTCCCACAGGCCGCCGCGCAGGCACTCGGCGGTCAGCAGGTCGAGCTCGGTGTAGAGGCGGCCCAGGCGGCGGCCCTCGTCGGTGACGGCCTCGCCGTCGAGGTAGCCCAGCTGCTCCAGCACCGAGCAGATGCGGTCGAAGGTGCGGGAGATGACGTGGGAGCGGCCCTCGACGCGGCGGCGCAGCCCCTCGGTCTCGCGCTGCAGCTTGTAGTAGCGCTCGGCCCAGCGGGCGTGGTCCTCCCGCTCGTCGCAGCCGTGGCAGGGGTGCTGGCGGATGCGCCGGCGCAGCTCGATGACCTCGTCGTCGTCGATCGAGTGGTCGCGCGCCCTGGCCGGCTTGCCGAGGTCGCGGTCGCCGATCTTGGCCAGCAGGGTGGAGACGAGGTTGGCGCGTTCCTTCGGCGAGCGGCCGTTGAAGTTCTTCGGGATGCGCAGCTTCTCCAGCGGCTCGACCGGCACCGGGAAGTCGGCCGGGTCGAGCTTCTTGACCTGCTTGCCGATCGTCAGCACCAGCGGGCTCGGGCCGTGCCCGCGCGGGTTGCGCCCCGGGTCGAGCACGATCGCCAGGCCCGCCCGGCGCCCGCCCGGCACCCGGATCACGTCGCCGGGCTGCAGCGCCTCCAGCGAGCGCACCGCCGCCGCGCGCCGGGCCGCGCCGCGCTGCTTGGAGAGCTCGGCCTCGCGGTCGGACAGACGCCGGCGCAGCGCGGCGTATTCGGGGAAGTCGCCCAGGTGGCACGTCATGGCCTCCTGGTAACCCTCCAGGGCCTCCTCGTGCTTGCGCAGCTGCTTGGCCAGGCCCACGACCGCCCGGTCGGCCTGGAACTGCGCGAAGGACTCCTCCAGCAGCGTGCGGGCGCGCTCGCGGCCGAACTGGCCCACCAGGTTGACGGCCATGTTGTAGGACGGCTGGAAGCTGGAGCGCAGCGGGTAGGTGCGGGTGCCGGCCAGCCCGGCCACCGACAGCGGGTCCATGCCCGGCTGCCACAGCACCACCGCGTGCCCCTCGACGTCGATGCCGCGCCGCCCGGCCCGCCCGGTGAGCTGGGTGTACTCGCCCGGGGTGAGGTCGGCGTGGGTCTCGCCGTTCCACTTGTCGAGCTTCTCGATCACCACGCTGCGCGCGGGCATGTTGATGCCGAGCGCCAGCGTCTCGGTGGCGAAGACGGCCTTGACCAGGCCGCGGGTGAACAGCTCCTCGACGACCTCCTTGAAGGCCGGCAGCATGCCCGCGTGGTGGGCGGCCAGGCCGCGCTCCAGGCAGTCGCGCCACTCCAGGTAGCCCAGCACGGCCAGGTCTTCGTCGGGCAGGTGGGCGGTGCGCTCGTCGACGAGCTGCCTGATCTCGTGGCGCTCGCGGTCGGTGGTCAGCCGGATGCCGGCGTAGAGGCACTGTTGCACGGCCGCCTGGCAGCCGGCCCGCGAGAAGATGAAGGTGATCGCCGGGAGCAGCCCCTCGGAGTCGAGCTTCTCGATCACCTGGACGCGGTCGGGCGGACGCGAGCGGTGGACCTTGCCGTAGCCGCCGCGCCCGCGCCGCCCGGCCATCAGCCGCTCGGCGTCGCGAGTGACCCGCATCAGCGCGGGGTTGATGCGCGGCGTCAGGTCGTCGGTCATGAACATGTCGTAGACGCGGTTGCCGACCATCATGTGCTGCCACAGCGGCACCGGCCGGTGCTCGTCGACGATGACCGTGGTGTCGCCGCGCACCTCGCCCAGCCACTCGCCGAACTCCTCGGCGTTGCTGACCGTGGCCGACAGCGCCACCAGGCGCACCGACTCCGGCAGGTGGATGATGACCTCTTCCCACACCGCGCCGCGGAAGCGGTCGGCGAGGTAGTGGACCTCGTCCATGACGGCGAAGCCCAGCCCGGCCAGCGTGGCCGAGCCGGCGTAGAGCATGTTGCGCAGCACCTCGGTGGTCATGACCACGATCGGGGCCTCGCCGTTGACGCTGTTGTCGCCCGTCAGCAGGCCGACCTTGGCCGTGCCGTAGCGCTTGACCAGGTCGTTGTACTTCTGGTTGGACAGCGCCTTGATGGGGGTGGTGTAGAAGCACTTGCGGCCCTGCTCCAGGGCCAGGTGCACGGCGAACTCGCCGACGACCGTCTTGCCCGACCCGGTGGGCGCGGCCACCAGGACGCCGTCGCCCGCCTCCAGGGCCCGGCAGGCGTCGAGCTGGAAGTCGTCGAGCTCGAAGTCGTAGAGACCGCGGAACGATCTCAGCGCCCCTCCGTCGTCTCCGTGCTTCTGACGGAAGGCCGCGTAGCGTTCCGCTGGCGTTGTCATACCCGTCAGCCTACCGAAATCGCCATTCCGGTCCGTCCTGGCGGACTCGGCCCGCGGCGAACAGCCCTCACGTCGCGGCTCAGGTGAGCACGCGGAGCGCGCCGGGCTGGATCTCGCAGCTGACCGGCACCGGCCCCACGCGCTCGCCGTCGGCGTAGGCCACCACGTCGGCCGCCTCCAGCGTGACCCGGCGGGCCCGCCGCACCGACACCGCCGGGTGCCCCACGTGGGTGCCCCGGTAGACGCCCGGGAAGACGCGCAGGAACTCTCCCTTGGACACCGCGCCGACCATCATCACGTCGAGCAGGCCGTCGTCGGGCGAGGCGTCGGGGCACACGCGCATGCCGGCCCCGTAGGAGCGGGTGTTGGCCACGGCGACCATCATGGCCTCCTGCTCGACCACCTCGCCGTCGTCGAGCGTGACCCGGAACGGGATGGGCCGGAAGGCGCGCAGCTCCTCGGCCACCGCCACCAGGTAGCGGCCCTTGCCCGGCGGCCAGGTGCGCCGGTTGGCGCGTTCGTTGACGCGCGAGTCGAAGCCGCAGCACAGCACCCCGGCGAACAGCTCCTCCGACTCCCCCGCCCGGACGCGGGCCGCGTCGACCGGCCGGGCCCGCATCCGCAGCACGGTCCTGGCCGCGGCCAGCGGATCGCGCGCCAGCCCCAGGGCGGCGGCGAAGTCGTTGCCGGTGCCGGCCGGGATGATGCCCAGCGGCACGTCGGTGCCCGCCACGGCCTGGACGGCCAGGTGCACCAGCCCGTCGCCGCCGAAGGCGACCAGCGCGTCGGGGCGCTCGGCGACGGCGGTGCAGACACGTTCGAGGGCGTCGGCGGCGTCCGTGCCGACGATCACCGACAGCTCGGCGCCGCCGGCCCGCAACCGGCGGGCGACGGGTTCGAGCAGTCGCAGGGTGCGCCCGCCGCGTGCGGCGGGGTTGACGAGCAGGGCGATTTGGGGGGCCACGCCCGGAACCTATCGCCTATCGGGCGCCGTCGGAATCCTCGGTGTCGGACGCGGCGTCGGACGCGATGTCGGACGGAGCGTCGGCCAGCGGCGAGGCCTCGTCGTCGGACAGGTGCGAGAAGTCCTCGCCCGCGGGCCTGCGGCGCTCCCGCACGTACATGAAGAGCTCGGCGAGGAAGTACAGGATGATCATCGGCGCGGCCAGCGCCATCATGGTGAGCGGGTCGCCACCGGGGGTGATGACCGCCCCGAACACGAACATCGCGAAGATCACCGTACGCCGGTGCTTCTTGACGGCCGCGTGGGACAGGACGCCGATGACGTTGAGGAAGACCAGCAGCAACGGCAGCTCGAACGACACGCCGAAGATCAACAACATGATCAGGACGTAGTCGAGGTACTCGTCGATCGAGATCGTCGCGACGGTGTCCTCGAGCGAGAAGCTCAGCAGGATGCCGAGGCTGGTGTCCATGATGACGTAGGCCAGGCCCGCGCCGAACACGAACAGCGGGACGGCCAGGCCGAGGAACGCGATGGAGTAGCGCTTCTCGTTGCGGTAGAGGGCCGGGGTGACGAAGGCCCAGATCTGGTAGAGCCAGACCGGTGAGGCCACCACGACGCCCACCATCGCCGAGACCTTCAGGGTGATGAAGAAGGACTGGAAGATGCCGTTGTAGACCAGGCTGCAGTGACCGTTGAGCTGGCGCGACTGCACCGTCTCGCAGTAGGGCGCGCGCAGCGCCTCCCACACCGGGTCGAACAACATCCAGCCGACGACGATGCCCACGACCACCGCGAGAACCGAGATGAGCAGCCTGTTGCGCAACTCGCGCAGGTGCTCCATGAGCGGCATCCGGCCCTCGGGGTCGGGGGCCGATCCGGACTCTCTCGACCGTTTGAGCAGCGCCATTCGCACGTCCAGGGGTGAAGGAGGAGGAAGGGGGGTCAGCCTTGCTTGTCGGCCTGGGCGGCGCTGGCGCGCAGGCGGGCGGCCTGCTCCTCGAGCTGGCGGGCCTGCTCCTCGGCCGAGAGCGCCGGGGCGGCGGCGGGGGCCGGGGCGGGAGCGGGGGTGATCGGCTGCGGTGCGGGCTGCTGGGCCGGAGCCGGAGCCTGCTGCGCCTGGACCGTGGTGTGGGGCGTGTCGTCGTCGTCATCGCGGAGCTTGGCGGTCTCCGACTTGAAGATGCGCAGCGACCTGCCGACGCCCCTGGCCACGTCGGGCAGCTTCTTGGCACCGAACAGCAGGACGAGCACGCCTGCGATGATCAGGAGCTCGGGAACTCCAAGGTTCGACATGAAACGTCCTTTATCAGCGAGTGCCGGTCTTCAGCCCCGATGGTACGCCCCCAGGGGCCGTGGTCTCATCCTTCCGGGGCGTCAATCTGACCTGCCCCCGCTCCAGACGCGCCTTCGCCGCGGCGACCTCCCTCGTCAGGGTGCGTGCCGCGGCGACGGCCCTGGCGCCCGCGACGCCGAGCACGGCCAGCCCGGCCAGGACCAGCCCGGCGGCCAAGAAGATCCACGTCATGGGTGCTGAGCGTACAGGGCCAGGGCCCGCTCGGCCTCCTCGCGCACGGTCTCGGCCATCGCGGGCGGGAAGACGACCCGGCCGGTGTCGCCGAGCCGCAGCGCCAGCTTGACGATCCAGTCCTCGTCACGCGCCCGCAACGAGATCTTCAGCCGTCCTTCACCGAGCTCGGTGACCTCCTCGCACGGGTAGTACTCGGCCACCCACCGCCCGGCGGCGCTGACCTCCAGCTCCACCAGCTCGTCGGTTGGCGAGGGACGGAAGACGCCGCGGGTGACGTCGATGGGCTCGGCCTCGGCCGGCGGGTCGGCCGGCACGTCGAGCACGTCGACGCCGAGCACCCGGTCGAGCCGGAACAGCCGCATCGCCTCGGCCCGGTAGCACCAGCCCTCCAGGTAGGTGCGGCCGTCGGCGACCACGACCCGGGTCGGGTCGACCTCGCGCGGGGTGACCTCGTCGCGCCCCGGCACGTAGTAGCGCAGCGACAGCCGGCGCCGGGCGGTGAGCCCCTCGCGCACCCGCCCGAGCGCGTCGGGGGCGGCCTCGACGTCGAAGGCGACCTGGCTGCTGACGGTGGCCGCGCCCTCGCCCGCGGCGCGCTCCAGCTTGGCCACCACGCGCGGCAGCGCGTCGCCGGCGGCCACGTCGGCCAGCTCGGGCGTGGCGGCCAGCATGCGCAGCGCGACCAGCAGCGCGCTGGCCTCGTCGATGCCGAGCCGCAGCGGCCGGGCGATGGTGTCGGCGTTGTCGATGATGATCTCGCCGCCGTCCCAGGAGACGTCGATGAGGTCGCCGGGGGTGTGGCCGGGCAGGCCGCACATCCACACCAGCTGCAGGTCGTCGATGAGCTGCTTCTCGCTCAGCCCGAACACCTCGGCGACCTCGCCGACCTGGGCCCCCGGGTGGGACATCAGGTACGGCACCAGCGCCAGCAGCCTGGGCAGCCGGTCAGCCGAACCGCTCATGCCAGGGCTCCCTTCAGACGGCGGATGACGGCCTCGCGGGCGTCGGGCGGCCCGACCACCTCGACGTCGGCGCCGAGGCTGGCCATCCAGCCCGCGAGGCGTTCGGGGTCGGCGAAGGCCAGCTCGGCCTCGTCCCAGCCGTCGGCGCGCGGGTGCACGGCCCTGGCGAGCTGGCGCAGGCCCTCGCAGGTGCCCCGGCGCACCCGGATGACGGCGACGCGCTCGTCCACGGGCTCCTCGGGGAAGCCGACCATGGCCCGCAGGTCGACCCCGTGGGGCACCTCGACGGCGCCGGGACGGCCGAGGGCGGTGACCGGCCCGGCGATGCGGCTGAGGCGGAAGGCGCGCGGCGCGGCGCGGTCGCGGTCGAACCCGGCCAGGTACCAGCGCCCGCGCCGGCTGACCACGCCCCACGGCTCGACGGTGCGGGCGCGCACGGTCTCGCTGCCGGAGGCGCGGTAGTCGAAGCGCACCACGCGGCGGTCGCGCACGGCGTCCCACAGGGCGGGGAAGGCCGGGTCACGGGTGTCGACGCGCAGCTCCAGGGCGCCGCCGCCGATCGGGCCGCCGACCGGCTCGTCGGTGGCCACGCCGGCGGCGCGCAGCTTCAGCAGCGCCCCCGAGGCGGCCTCGGCCAGGCTGGCCCGCTGCCACACCTGCGCCGCCAGGCCCAGCACGGCGGCCTCGTCGGGCTCCAGGGTGATCTCCGGCAGCTCGTAGGACTGCGGGTCGATGCGGTAGCCCGGCTCGTCCTCCCACGGGTCGCGTACGACGTCGATGGGGATGCCGATCTCGCGCAGCTCGTTCTTGTCGCGTTCGAACATGCGCTGGAACGCCTCGTCGCCGTCGCGGTCGTAGCCGGGAACCGCCTGGCGGATCTGCTCGGCCGACAGCGGGCGACGGGTGGCGAGCAGGCAGATCACCAGATTCAGCAACCGCTCGGTCTTACGGCGCGACATCTGCCTCACTCCTCCTTCATCGACGCTACCCTGCCCCCGTGATCAGATGGCGCAAGGGCGAGGTTGTCCGGATCCGACGCGAGTGGCCGGGAGCGGTGGAGCTGGATGTCGCCGTCCCCGAAGGTGAGTGCCGGGCACTGGCCTACCCCCCGTTGGTGGGCCGCCCGGAACCCGGTGACGAGGTGCTGCTCAACACGACCGCACTCGCGATGGGTCTCGGTACGGGAGGTTACGCCATGGTGGTGGCCGTCCCGAACCGTTTGCCGCAAGATCCGGTGGGTCCCGGGCATCTGGTGAAGGCGCGCTACACGCCGCTGCAGGCCACGGTGCTGGGCGCCGACGAGCAGGATTCGCCGTTCCACGACGTCCTGAGCGAGGCCGACGACCTGGCCGGGATGCCGGTGATCGTGGCCGATCTGCACTCCGCGCTGGCCCCGATCCTGTCCGGCCTGTACGACGGCGCCCCCGGCCTGCGGGTGGCGTACGTGATGCAGGACGGCGGCGCGCTGCCCGCCTGGTTCTCGATGTCGGCGGCCCGGCTGCGCGAGACCGGCTGGCTGGCCGGCGTGGTGACGACGGGTCAGGCATTCGGCGGCGACGTCGAGACGGTCACCGTCCACACCGGGCTGCTGGCGGCCAGGCACGTGCTGCGGGCCGACGTGGCGATCGTCACGCAGGGCCCCGGCAACCTGGGCACGGGCACCCGCTGGGGCTTCTCGGGCGTGGCGGCGGGCGAGGCGGTCAACGCCGCCGGGGTGCTGGGCGGCCGTCCGGTGGCGGCGCTGCGGGTCAGCGAGGGCGACGCGCGCGAGCGGCACGTCGGCGTCTCCCACCACTCGCTGACCGCCTACGGCCGGGTCGCGCTGTCGCCGGCCGACGTGGCGGTGCCGCGGCTGCCCGGCGCGTTCGGCGAGCGGGTGCGCGAGCAGGCCGGGCCGCTGGCGGCCCGGCACCGGCTGGTGCCGGTGCCGGTGGACGGCCTGCACGAGGCGCTGCGCGCCGCGCCCGTGAAGTTGTCCACCATGGGCAGGGGCCTGGAGGAGGACCTGCCCTACTTCCTGACCTCGGCGGCGGCGGGCAGGCTGGCGGCCTCGCTGCTGTCGTAGGAGTCCTTGTAGGTGAACGCCTCGGGGCTCGGCCCCTCGGTCCTGAGGCGTTCCAGCCGCCGCATGCCCTCGGCCAGCGAGGGGATGTGCCCCTCGGGCACCCACCACATCACCATGTAGGGCTCGGCCACGCGCAGGAACCACTCCCTGCGCCGGCGCAGCACGCCCAGGTGCACGCTGCGGTAGGTGAAGTCCCACAGGGTCTGCAGCGACTCCCACACCGAGAAGTTGATCAGCAGGTGGTCGCCGTAGTCGTGCGTGACGGTGGCGGTGGGGTCGCTCTCGCTCTCCTTCATCCGCCACACGAAGCCGGGGGCCTCGTCGGCGACGGCGTTGACGGGTTCGAGCAGGGCGACGAACTCGGCGAGTTCGGGGGCGTCGATGGGCGCGCGCAGGTGCGCGACGTTGAGCTGGGCCAGATGCATGGGGCTCAGCACATCACTCTCGCGGCTTCTATGTCAATCTTCATTTGTTTTAGAAAGCGAGACGCAGCACTCCCCCGGCCGCGGATCCAGCCGCGCCCTGCCCGGGTCCTCCCCCATGCCCTCCAGCAGCCCCTGGCACAGCGCCAGGTTCATCGAGCACACCAGCAGCGGCTGCTCCTGGGACAGCAGGTGGAAGGGGCAGTTGCGCAGCCGCAGCGCGCCGCCCTCGTCGTAGGGCTCGTAACCGCGCTCGCGCAGCACCCGGTCGACGGGCTCACCGCCGCGTCCCCTGCCGATGCGCGCGCCCGCCCGGCGGGCCGCCTGCTCGGCCTGCTCCTCGGCGCCGAGCAGCTCCACCACGTCGGCCAGCACCGAGGCGGGCGTCGCGTAGTCGCGCGGGGGCAGGCTGACCGTGCGCTCGCCCTTGGCCCTGCGGTAGACCTTGGCCGGGCGGCCGCTGCCGGGGCCCTTCCTGTCCTGGGGGCGAAAGCCGCTCTCCAGCAGCCCGGCCTCGACGAGCTTGTCGAGGTGGTGGCCGGCCAGCGTCCTGGACACGCCGGCCGCCTCGGCCGCCTCGCCCCTGCCGACGTCGCCGCCGCCGGCCGTCACGGCCTCGTACAGGCTGCGGCGCACGGGGTCGTGCAGCAGGCCGAGCGCCTGCAGGTCGTCGTCACTGCTCACAGCCGGAGTCTACGGAGCCTCAGTAGGCGGCCAGGACGTCCACGACGAACACGAGGGTGTCGGAGCCCTTGATCCCGTACGCGGGATGGCCCGGCGCGCCGTAGCCGTAGGCGGGCGGGACGATCATCAGCACCCGGCTGCCGACCGGCACCCCGTCCAGCGCCTTGTCCCACGCCTTGATCACGGTGCCGTCGCCGATCCGGAACGCCTTCGGCAGGCCGGTCGACCAGGTGGCGTCGAAGACCTCGCGCCGGGCCCAGATCGCGCCCTCGTACTGGGTGACCAGGAGCCGGCCGGCCCGCACCGGGCTGCCGCTCCCCCGCCGCAGGACCTTGGCCGTGAAGGCGCGCGGCGGCGCGGCGTCCGGGATCGACACCTTCGGCCGCTCGCCGCCGGCCACGCGGACGCCGGCCAGCGACCCGCCGGCCGCCTCGACCGAGGCGCCCTTGCGGTGGGCGCCCAGGATGTCCACGACGTAGACCAGGTCGTCGGCCGGGCCGAGGCCACGCGGCGGGGCGCCGCCGAAGCCCTGGTCGGGCGGGACGGCCGCGAGCACCCTGCTGCCCACCGTACGGCCGCGCAGCGCCCTGCCGAGCCCCGGCAGCAGCGAGCCCACCGGGAAGGCCGCCGGGGCGCCCCGGTTGAAGCTGGAGTCGACCAGGCGGTTGTCACGGCCGTCCCAGACGTGCGCGGTGTACTGGACGACCGCGACGTCGTCGTCGCTCAGCCGGTCGCCGCCGCCCGTGGTCAGCTCGGCGACCTGGAGATCGGCGGCGGGCCGGCCGGCGGGGAAGACGATCGTGGGCCGGGCGCCGAACGCGCCGCCCACCTTCAGGTCGAGTTTCCGCTCCGCCTCGGGTGCGGGGCCGCCGGCCGTCGGGCCCGTGCAGGCGGCGGCCAGCAGAAGCAGCAGCGCCAGCGACGGCACGATCGTACGGCGGCGCATCTGCCCTCCCACGACGAAGTGGCCCGGCGGCGAGAGGCCACCGGGCCACGAGATGCTACCGCCTCGTCGGACGGCCCGTCAGGAGATCACCCGGTCAGGAGGCCGCCAGCACGTCGACCACGAACACCAGCGTGCTCTTGGCGGGGATCTTGTCCTGGGCCTGGTCGCCGTAGCCGAGGTCGGGCGGGATGCTCATCACGACCCGGCTGCCGACCGGCACCCCGGCCAGGCCCTTCTGCCAGCCCTGGATCACGTTCGCAAGCGGGAACTCGGCCGGCTCGCCGCGCTCCCAGCTGGAGTCGAACTGGCTGTCGGTGCCCCAGACCTTGCCCGTGTAGTGGACCGTCAGCGTCTGGGTGGGCTGCACCTTGGCGCCGGTGCCCTCGATGAGGGTCTTGACCACCAGCTCCTTGGACGGCTTCTCGTCGGTCTTGGTGGTCAGCGTCGGGGCCTTCTCGCCACCCGGGTTGTCCACCTTGACGCCCTTGAGGGTCTGGCCGGTCTCCTTGCCCGTGGCCGCCTTCAGCGCGGGCGGCCGGGCGCCGACCACGTCGAGCACGAACACCTTCGTCGGCTCGGCGCCGGCCGTGGCCTGGCCCGCCGGAGCCGAGTCGTTGGCCAGCACGGCCAGCAGCCGGCCGCCGTGCTTGACCTTCGTGAAGCCGTCGCGCAACACCTGCGGCAGCTGCTCGTTGACGGGGACCGTCTCGGGCTGCTTGGTGTCGTAGGAGGAGCCCTGGATCGCGTTGCCCTTGCCGTCCCAGTTGTAGACGGTCAGGTTGACGATCAGCTTGTCGCCGGTCTTGACCTCGGGGCCGGTGCCCGGCTGGATCACCTGGTAGGAGGACTTCGTCGCCGGCGAGCCGGCGGGGAAGGTCACCGTGGGCTTGACGCCCACGTTCCCGGTGACGGTGAGCCCGGCCGAGCCGGTGCTGGTGGCGGCGCCTCCGTTCGCCCCGGCGTCGGTGTCGCCGCACGCTGCGGCGAAGAAGATCAAAGGCACGGCTGCCAGTACGGCCAGAGCGCGGCGCATGGATTTCCCTCGGAAAAGACGTCAGATTCGCGTCACCCTACCCGACATCGAGGTAGGGCCGAGGTAAACACCACACCCCGGCCGTTGCCTCACATGCCGGCGATGAGCTTGTCGACGCGCTCGTCCACGCTGCGGAAGGGGTCCTTGCACAGCACCGTGCGCTGGGCCTGGTCGTTCAGCTTCAGGTGAACCCAGTCGACGGTGAAGTCGCGCCGCTTCTCCTGCGCCTTGCGGATGAACTCGCCGCGCAGGCGCGCCCTGGTGGTCTGCGGCGGCACCGACTTGGCCTCGAAGATCTTCAGGTCGGAGGCCACCCGCTCGACCGAGCCGCGCTTCTGCAGCAGGTAGAACAGGCCGCGCTTGCGGTGGACGTCGTGGTAGGCCAGGTCGAGCTGGGCCACCCTGGGCGAGGACAGCGGCAGGTCGTACTTCTTGCGGTAGCGCTCGATCAGCTGGTATTTGGTCACCCAGTCGATCTCGCGCGAGACCAGGTCGAGGTCGCCGGTCTCGACCGCGCGCAGCGTGCGCTCCCACAGCTCCAGCACCCGGCGGGTGATGGCGTCGCCGCCGCGCCGGTCGACGAAGTCCTGGGCCTTGGACAGGTACTCCTGCTGGATCTCCAGGCTGGAGGCCTCCCGGCCGTTGGCCAGGCGCACCCGGCGGCGGCCGGTCATGTCGTGGGAGACCTCGCGGATGGCCCTGATCGGGTTCTCCAGGGACAGGTCGCGCATCACCGTGCCGGCCTCGATCATGCGCAGCACCAGGTCGGTCGCGCCGACCTTGAGCAGCATCGTGGTCTCGCTCATGTTCGAGTCGCCGACGATCACGTGCAGGCGGCGGAAGCGCTCGGCGTCGGCGTGCGGCTCGTCGCGGGTGTTGATGATCGGCCGGGACCGGGTGGTGGCGCTGGAGACGCCCTCCCAGATGTGCTCGGCCCGCTGCGAGACGCAGTAGACGGCGCCGCGCGGCGTCTGGAGCACCTTGCCCGCCCCGCACACGATCTGCCGGGTCACCAGGAACGGGATCAGCACGTCGGCCAGGCGGCCGAACTCGCCGTGCCGGCCCACCAGGTAGTTCTCGTGGCAGCCGTAGGAGTTGCCGGCCGAGTCGGTGTTGTTCTTGAACAGGTAGATGTCACCCGCGATGCCCTCTTCGCGCAGGCGTTTCTCGGCGTCGACGAGAAGGCCCTCAAGGATGCGCTCGCCCGCCTTGTCGTGGGTGACGAGTTCGATGACGTTGTCACACTCGGGTGTTGCGTACTCAGGATGGCTGCCCACGTCGAGGTAGAGACGTGCGCCGTTGCGGAGGAAGACGTTGCTCGATCGGCCCCAGGACACGACCCGCCGGAACAGGTAGCGCGCGACCTCGTCGGGGGACAGCCTGCGCTGTCCCCTGAACGTGCAGGTCACGCCGTACTCGTTCTCCAGCCCGAAGATGCGACGATCCATCACCTCACACTATGCCCACAGATCGGCGATCGGGAGAGATCTTCACAGGTGTTTTCCGGCGGACGTCCCATTTGCCAGATTTGCTGGGTGGGTTTTACCAGGTCCGCGCCCGCCCCCGCGAAGCGCGGAGCCGGGATCACGGGGTGTAGATCTCCTGCACCTTGACGATCTTGCCCTTGTGCACCGTGATGAGCGACGGCTGCCGCTGCTTGTCGTGCCGCTTGACCAGGACCGACGTGGGGCAGCGCTTGGCGCCCAGGCCGGTGTTGCGGTCGACGGTCATGGCCGCCATCGTCGGCTTGCAGCCGTAGGCCGACAGGAAGACGACGTCCTTGGCGATCGGGGAGGCGTAGGCCGTCACGTCGCCCTCGGGCGGGCCGACGAAGTAGCCCTCGGTGGTCTTGGACCGCTTCCACTTGATGGGCTCGTACTCGGCGACGCCGTCGCGCACGTCGGTGATCCAGCCGCGCAGGATGCCGCTGTGGCGGGAGGAGATGCCCTTGGTGAAGTCGTGGCCGGGGTCGGCCTGGAAGCTCGTGCCGAAGATCGCGGGCTTCTTGTACGCCGGGTAGGCCGTGGCCGTCTTACCGGCCGTGGTGGCGCCCGCGGTGGCCGCGGTGGCGGCGGTGGCCGCGTGGGCGGCGACGCCGGAGGCCAGCAGCGCGGCGGCGGCGGTGCCGCCGGCGAGGAGGGTGCGCATCGTTGTGTTCACGCTTGCTGAGATCCCACCTCGCGCCCCGCGGTTCACCGCCGCGCCAGTGATACAGGTCACACAGCACGGGCCCCTGTGGCGCGCGGTGAGCTCATGCGACAGGGCGGGGGCCGCCATGGCGGCCCCCGCCCTGTCCCGGCGGTCTCGGAAGGCTCAGAGCGGCCCGGAGCCGTCGTCGACGTCGCCCTCGGGGCCCGTGGGCGGACCGGTCGGCGGCGCGGTGGGCGGCGTGGTGGGCGGGGTCTCCGGCGTCTCGGACGACTCCGCCGCGGGCCCGGTCGCCGGGGCCTCGGGCGGCGTGGCGGATGTGGCGGACGGCGTGCTGGACGGCGTGGTGGACGTCGTCGTCTGGGCGAGCAGGCGCTCCAGACGTGCGCCCGTCAGCCGCAGGAACTTGCGGTGCTCGCGGTTGCGGTCGAGCACCGCGACCTCCAGCTGGGCGACCGGCGGCCGCTCGCCGCCCGGCTCGGTGAGCGCCGTCAGCGCCACCCCGAGGGCGTCGGCCAGCGACATCGACTCGCGGTAGCGCTCCTTGAGCCGCCCGGCCACGGCGTCGGCCTGGCCGCCCATGGCCGCGAAGCCGTGCTCGTCGAACACCGAGCCGTCGAAGGTCAGCCGGTAGATGGCGTCGCCGTCGGGGCTGTCGCCGACCTCGGCGACGACGACCTCCACCTCCAGCGACTTGATCGACTCGGTGAAGATGCGGCCCAGGTTGGAGGCGTAGAGGTTGGCCAGCCCGCGGCCGGTCACGTCGGAGCGGTCGTAGGTGTAGCCGTTGATGTCGGCGTAGCGGATGCCGCCGAGGCGCAGTTCCTCGAACTCGTTGTAGCGGCCGACGGCGGCGAACCCGATGCGGTCGTAGATCTCGCTGATCTTGTGCAGCGCCCGCGACGGGTTGGGCGCCACGAACAGGATGCCGTCGACGTACTGCAACACGACGACCGACCGGCCCCGCGCGATGCCCTTGCGCGCGTAGTCGGCCTTGTCCCGCATGATCTGCTCAGGGGACGCATATCCAAAAGGCATGGACACGGGCAGTGGTCCTTTCTAGCGCAGCGGGGCGATGGGGCCGTCGGGCGAGATCATCCGGGCCTCCAGCATCTGTTCGACCTTGGCGGCCACCTGCTGGTCGGTCAGCCTGCGGAAGCCGTCGGCGTCGATCACCGACACGATCGGCCAGATCTTCCTGGACACGTCGGGCCCGCCGGTCGCCGAGTCGTCGTCGGCCGCGTCGTAGAGGGCCTGGATCACCGTCATCACCATGTCGTCGGCGGAGGCGCCGTCGCGGTAGAGCTTCTTCAGCGAGCCGCGGGCGAAGATCGAGCCGGAGCCGATGGCGTCGAACCGGTCGCGCTCGTAGGGGCCGCCCGCCACGTCGTAGCTGAAGATGCGGCCCTCGTCGCGGTCGGGGTCGTAGGCCGCGAACAGCGGCACCACCACCAGGCCCTGCATCGCCATGCCGAGGTTGCCGCGGATCATGGTGGCCAGGCGGTTGGCCTTGCCCGCCACCGACAGCGTGCGGCCCTCCATCTTCTCGTAGTGCTCCAGCTCCACGCGGTAGAGGCGGGCCATCTCGATGCCGGTGCTGGCCGTGCCCGCGATGCCCATGCACGAGTAGTCGTCGGCGCGGAACACCTTCTCGATGTCACGCTGCGAGATGATGTTCCCCGACGTGGCCCGCCGGTCGCCCGCCATCACCACGCCGCCGGCGAAGGTGGCGGCCACGATCGTGGTCGCGTGCGGGACCTGGTCGCCGATCGGAGTGGCCAGCGCCTGGTGACGCTGCGGCAGCAACTCGGGCGCGTACGAGCCGACGAACTCGGTGAACGAGGAGTTCCCTGAGTTTCGGAAAAGCTGGTCCACCAGGCCGACGGGCAGATCCCTGTTCGGTGCCACGCGACTCCCTCCCAACATCAGTGTCTCTAGGCCGACCCTACTCATGTTGCGCTGCTGTCTGCACTTCCCACGATCAGCTCACGGCGAACCGTTCATCAGATCGTTTCTTTACGCCCGCCACACCCCGTGCGATTGTCGGTATGTCTGCACGTCCTGAACAGGAGGCCGACTTGCGACTCCCCAGCCGGCCCGCGCTCGTCGCGGCAGCAGCCGTCCTGGCCCTCACCTCCTGCGGCTCCGGCGACCAGTCCGGGGGCAGCATCACCCTCACCATCACCGCCAACTCCATCGAGGGCGGCAAGAACTCAGAGTCCGCCACCTGGATCAAGAAGTGGGTCATCCCCGAGTTCGAGAAGACCCACCAGAACGTCAAGGTGCTCTTCCAGGGCAACGGCGTGGACGACGAGCAGTACAAGACCAAGATCGCTCTGGACCTCAAGTCCAGGACCGGGGCCGACGTCATCGACCTCGACGGCATCTGGGTCGGCGAGTTCGCCCAGGCCGGATACATCAAGCCGCTCACCGAGGTCGGCGGCGCCGGCGTCGAGCAGTGGGAGGGCTGGTCGCAGATCCCGCAGGCCGTCCAGGGCCTGGGCATCTTCGACGGCAAGAAGTACGGCCTGCCCCAGGGCACCGACGGCCGCGTGCTGTTCTACAACAAGGCGCTGTTCAGGAAGGCCGGGCTGTCCGAGACCTGGCAGCCGACCAGCTGGCAGCAGATCATCGACGCCGGCGTCAAGCTCAAGGCGGCCGGGGTGCCCACGCCCGTCCAGATCGACGCCGGCACCGCCATGGGCGAGGCCACCACCATGCAGGGCGTGCTGCCCCTGCTGGCCGGCGCCGGGGCGGAGATCTACGCCGCGGGCAAGTGGACCGGCGCCTCCCAGGCCGTCAAGGACGTCCTCGGCTTCTACCAGCAGATCTACGGCGGCAGCGGGCTCGGCGACCCCAAGCTCCAGCAGGAGGCCAAGGGCCGCGACAAGTCCTTCGCGCAGTTCGCCGCCGGCAAGATCGCCATCCTGGCCGAGAGCGACTACTTCTGGCGCTCGGTCATCGAGCCCAAGGCCGGGGTCGCCCCCATGCCCGACCGCGACCAGGTCGTGGGCTACGCCAAGATCCCGGCCAGGCAGCCCGGCGGCGGCATCCGCGGCCAGGACTTCGTCAGCATGTCCGGCGGGGCCGTCCGCGTGCTCAACCCCTTCTCCAAGAACCCCAAGGCGGCCTGGGAGCTGCTGGCCTTCATGCACTCGGCCGCCGCGACCAAGTCGCAGCTGGCCGGGCAGGCCCGTGTCAGCGCCCGCACCGACGTCAACGAAGACGTGCTGAGCGCCGACCCCATGCTCAAGTTCGTCGCCGACGAGGTGCTGCCCATCACCGCCTACCGGCCGGGCCTGGCCGTCTACCCGCAGGTCTCCACCGCCCTGCAGGAGGCCACCGCGGCCGTCGTGGCCGGGAAGAGCGCCGACGAGGCGGCCGCGGCGTACCGGAGCAAGCTGGAGGGACTGGTCGGTGGCGCGGCCAACGTCGGCGGCTGACGCCGCGGGGCTGGGCCGGGGCAGGGCGGTCGCGTTCGTCCTGCCCGCCCTGGTCCTGATCGGCGTCTTCCTGCTCTTCCCGGCCCTGTGGACCATCTACCTCGGCCTGACCGACTACCGGCTGACCGGCCTGGCCGCCGCCGACCCCCGGGTCGTCGGCCTGGACAACTACACCGCCGCGCTCGCCGACCCGCGCTTCCTGTCCTCGTTGTGGCTCACCCTGCTGTACGTCGGCGGCTCGGCCGTCGTCGGGCAGGCCGGGCTGGGCTTCGCCCTGGCCTGGATCCTGCGCTCGCGCACCGGCCCGCTGCGCCGGGTCGTCGAGGGCGCGGTGCTGCTGTCGTGGATCCTGCCCAGCACCGTGGTCGGCATGTTGTGGTTCGCGCTGCTCGACCGCGACGACGGCACGCTCAACGCCCTGCTGCACACGCCCGGGTTCGCCTGGCTGCTGGACTACCCGCTGCTGTCGATCATCGTCTTCAACGTGTGGCGCGGCACCGCGTTCTCGATGATGCTCTACTCGGCAGCCCTGGAGAACGTGCCGCCCTCGCACCTGGAGACCGCCAGGCTGGCCGGCGCGAGCGTGCCGCAGCAGCTGCGCGACGTGGTGCTGCCGGCCATCAGACGGCACGTCCTGACGAACCTGCTGCTGATCAGCCTGTGGACGTTCAACGACTTCACGCCGTTCGTGCTGACCGGCGGCGGGCCCGAGGGCCACTCGGAGATCCTGCCCGTGTACGTCTACCGCGTCGCGCTCCAGGACGGCCGGCTCGGCGTCGGCGCCGCCATCTCCTTCCTCATCCTGCTGATCAACCTCGTCTTCGCCCTGGCCTACCTGCGGTTGCTGCGCGGACGCCGCCGCACCCGGGAGGTCGCCGCCGCCGGAGGACCGCCCGCATGATCCGCCACACGCTCGGACGGCTGGCCGCCACCGTGTTCGTCGCCGTCGTCCTGGCCTTCTTCGCGCTGCCCATGCTCTGGCTGGCCAGCGCGCCCTTCGACGCCACGCCGACGATCACCACGTCGATCCCCGAGTTCACGTTGCGCAACTTCGCCGCCGTCCTGGACAACCCGTACGCGCTGGGCTCGATCCGCAACTCGCTGATCCAGGGGGGCGGGGCGGCGGTGCTGGTCGTCGTCCTGTCGGCGCTGGCCGCCTACGCCCTGTCGCGGGTCCGGCTGCCCGGCCGCGACGTGCTGCTCTACCTGCTCCTGCTGCTGTCGTCCGTGGTCACCGGCACCGCGGCGATGGTGCCGATCTTCGAGCTGGCCACCCGGCTCGGCCTCATCGACACCCATCTCGGCGTCGTCCTCGTGGTCTCGGCCGGCCTGCTGCCGGCCGCCATCTTCATCCTCAAGGACTTCATGGACGAGACGCCCACCTCCTACGAGGAGTCGGCCCGGGTCTTCGGCGCCTCGTCGCTGCAGATCCTGCGGCACATCGTGGTCCCGCTCGTCCGGCCGGGGCTGGCCACCATCGCCGTGTGGGCGCTGGCCAGCGTGTGGGGCGGGTTCCTGTTCCAGTTCATCCTGCTGCGCGACCCCGAGAAGGCGCCCGGCTCGATCATCCTCTACACGCTCTACACCGAGGGCGGCGCGCCCCGGCTCGACCTCATCTCCGCCTTCTCGCTGCTGTACTCCCTGCCGGTGGTGCTGATGTACCTGTTCGTCTCCCAGCGGTACGGTTTCCGCTTCCACGGAGGAATCAAGCGTTGATCTCCCTGCACGGCCTGACCAAGGTGTTCCCCGGGGGCGTACGCGCGCTCGACGGCCTCGCGCTCACCATCGAGGACGGCGAGTTCTTCGCCCTGCTCGGCCCCTCCGGCTGCGGCAAGACCACCCTCCTGCGCAGCATCGCCGGCCTGGAGACCCCCACCTCCGGGACCGTCGCCATCAACGGCAAGGACGTCACCGCGCTGCCGCCGGGCGAGCGCGACGTCGCCATGGTCTTCCAGGACTACGCGATCTTCCCCCACATGGACGTCACCGCCAACATCGCCTACCCGCTGCGCATCAGGAAGGTGCCCCGCGCCCGGCGGGCGGAGAAGGCAGCCGAGGTCGCGGCCCGGCTCAGCCTCACCGAGCTGCTGCTGCGGCGTCCGTCCGAGCTGTCCGGCGGCCAGCAGCAGCGGGTGGCGCTGGCCCGCGCGATCGCCTGCCACCCGGCCGCGTTCCTGTTCGACGAGCCGCTGTCCAACCTCGACGCCCGCCTGCGCCTGGAGGCGCGCACCTTCCTCAAGCGGCTGCAGCGGGAGCTGGCCGTCACCACCGTGTTCGTCACGCACGACCAGGCCGAGGCGCTCGCGCTGGCCGACCGCATCGCCGTCATGTCCAGGGGCTCGATGATCCAGGTGGGCACGCCGGCGGAGATCTTCCACCGGCCGGCCACCACGTTCGTGGCCTCCTTCATCGGCTCCACCCCGATGAACCTGCTGCCCGCCGAGGTCACCGGCTCCGGGCTCAAAGTGGCCGGCGCCCTGCTCCCGCTGCCCGAGGGCCTGACGCCGGACGACGACGTCCCCGTGACGTACGGCGTACGCCCGGAGTACATGGACCTGTCCCCCGCCGAGCGCCCGGACGCCTTCCCCGGCGTCGTCTCCGTCCTGGAGAACATGGGCACCCACACCCTCATCACCCTGGAGTCCCCGGACGCGCTCATCCAGGCCGTCGTGCCGGAGGGCGAGGAGCCGCCGCTCGGCGCCGCCCGCTGGGCCGTGCCGCGCCGCGCCCTGGTCTACCGCGACGACCGGCTGCTGTGACCCCGGGGCGGCCCGCCTCGCATACTGGACCCATGGCCAGGGCCTGGATCCTGCACGTCGACCTCGACCAGTTCATCGCCGCCGTCGAGCTGCTGCGCCATCCCGAGCTGCGCGGCAGGCCCGTCGTCGTGGGCGGCTCCGGCGACCCCGCCCAGCCGCGCACGGTCGCCGCGACCGCCACCTACGAGGCCCGCGCGCACGGCGTGCGCTCCGGCATGCCGCTGCGCACGGCGCTGCGGCGCTGCCCGGACGCCGTCTTCCTGCCCAGCGACCCGCCCGCCTACGAGGCCGCCTCCGAGCGCGTCATGGCCGCCCTGCGCGAGCTGCCGGTGCTGGTGGAGGTCTGGGGCTGGGACGAGGCGTTCGTCGGCGCCACGACCGACGACCCCGAGGCGCTGGCGGCCGACCTGCGGCGGGTCGTGCTCGACCGCACCACGCTGAGCTGCTCGGTCGGCATCGGCGACAACAAGCACCAGGCCAAGCTGGCCTCGGCCTTCGCCAAACCGGCCGGCGTCTACCGCCTGACCGGCGAGAACTGGGCGGAGGTGATGAACGACCGGCCGACCGACGCGCTGTGGGGCATCGGCGCCCGGACGGCGAAGAAGCTCGCCGGGCTCGGCCTGCGCACGGTCGCCGACCTGGCCGCCGCCGACCCCGCCGAGCTGGCCCGCGCCTTCGGTCCGGTGAACGGCCCCTGGTACCGCTATCTGGCCCTCGGCAAGGGCGAGGCCGAGGTGGACACCACTCCCTGGGTGGCCCGCGGTCACAGCCGCGAGATCACCTTCCCCCGCGACCTCACCGATCGTGAGGCCGTCGCCGGGCAGGTGGCCGATCTGGCCGGGCAGGTCGCCCGCGACGCCGTGGCGGCGGGGCGTCTCTGCGCGCGGGTGACGGTCAAGGTGCGTTTCACCCCGTTCCTGACCCGTACCCGGCAGTGCACGCTCCCGGAGCCCACGGCCGACCCCGGCATGCTGACCGAGGCGGCGCTCGCCGCGCTGGGCCGCTTCGACCTGGACCGCCCGGTCCGGCTGCTCGGCGTGGCGGTCGACTACACGGCGCCCGACTGAACAGCACTGGGCTGGTCCGAGGAGTGAGCCCCGGCCGCATCGGCCGGGGCTCATCCTTCCCCATGGTCAGAGCGGTGAGGACAAAGCCCTACTGGCCCTACTCGCCACCCTTTTGCACATAGGAACGCACGAATTCCTCTGCGTTCTCTTCGAGCACTTCGTCGATTTCGTCCAGGATCGCATCCACATCGTCAGTGAGCTTCTCCTGTCGCTCCTGCACGTCCGGCGCCGCCGAGGCCTCGGTCTCCTCAACTTCGGCCTCACGCCGGCCGGTCTGCTTCTGCCCGCCGGTGTCCTTGGTTGCCATGTCCTACCTCCGCTTGGGGGACTGCCTCCAAGGCATATCTTCCCCGAACCGGACGACATTTCGCGTCGAACACCCTGCGATCTTGGCGGCTTGACTGGATAGCACTCCTATCCAATAATGGATCCACCTATACACAAGGAGATCCCGACATGTCACCTTCGTCGCTGCACACGGCAGGTGTGCTCCTCATCACAGTCCCCGGCGTCGCGTTCGGCGGCGTGACCCTGCTGCGGTTCCTCATGCGCAACGAGCCGGGCTATCTGGACAACCCCGTCCGCAGGGGCCTGTGGCGGGCCGGGCACGCGCACGCGGGCGTCCTGGTGCTGTTCAGCCTGGTCGCGATGGTGTACGTGGACCAGGCGAGCCTGTCCGAAGGCGTGAAGGCGCTGACGCGCACGCTCATCGTGGCCGCGCCCATCCTGATGCCGCTGGGCTTCTTCCTGTCGGTGCTGCGTCCGCGCGACACCAAGCCGAACCGGCTGATCTGGCTGACCGCCGTGGGCGGCGCGTCACTGGCCGCGGGCACGCTGACGCTCGGCATCGGCCTGCTGTGAGCCCCGGGACGGCCCTGGGCTCCGGCTACTCCCCGTTGCCGGTCAGCGCCGCGACCAGCTCGGCCGCGGTGCGGCAGCGGTCGAAGAGCTCGCCGACGTGCGCCTTGGTGCCGCGCAGCGGTTCCAGCGTGGGCACGCGCTGCAGGGACTCCCGGCCGGGGATGTCGAAGATCACCGAGTCCCAGGAGGCGGCGGCCACCGACTCGCTGTACTGGCTCAGGCAGCGCCCGCGGAAGTAGGCGCGGGTGTCGGTCGGCGGCAGCTCGATCGCGCGCTCGACCTCCTCCTCGCTGATCAGGCGCTGCATGCGCCCGCGCGCCACGAGCCGGTTGTACAGGCCGCGGTCGGGGCGGATGTCGGAGTACTGGAGGTCGACGAGCTGCAGCCGCGGGTGGGACCAGGGCAGGCTGTCGCGGGTGCGGTAGCCCTCCAGCAGCTCCAGCTTGGCGACCCAGTCGAGCTCGCGCGAGAGCTGCATCGGGTCCTCGGCCAGGCGCGTGAGCACGGACTCCCAGCGGTCGAGGACGTCCTTGTTCATCTCGTCCTGGGCGGTGCCGCGTTCCTCGACGTACTTGCGGGCCTGCTCCAGGTACTCCATCTGGAGCTGCACGGCGGTGAGCTTGCGGCCGTCGCGCATCGGGATCTCGTAGCGGCAGGTCGGGTCGTGACTGACCGCCCGCAACGACTGGACGGGGTTCTCCACGGCCAGGTCGCGGGTCAGGAAGCCCTCCTCGATCATGGCCAGGACGAGCGCGGTGGAGCCGAGCTTGAGATAGGTGGAGATCTCCGACATGTTGGCGTCGCCGATGATCACGTGCAGCCGGCGGTACTTCTCCGGGTCGGCGTGCGGCTCGTCGCGGGTGTTGATGATGGGCCGCTTGAGCGTGGTCTCCAGGCCGACCTCGACCTCGAAGAAGTCGGCGCGCTGGCTGATCTGGAAGCCCTCGCCGCGGGAGTCCTGGCCGATGCCGACCTTGCCCGCGCCGGTGACGACCTGCCGCGAGACGAAGAACGGCGTCAGGTGCCGGACGATGTCGGCGAACGGCGTGGCGCGCCGCATCAGGTAGTTCTCGTGGCAGCCGTAGGAGGCGCCCTTGGCGTCGGTGTTGTTCTTGTAGAGCTGGATCGGCGCGTTGGACGGGATCGCCGAGGCGCGGGTGGCCGCGTCGTACATCACGCGCTCGCCGGCCTTGTCCCAGATGACCGCGGCCCGCGGGTTGGTGCACTCCGGCGAGGAGTACTCCGGGTGGGCGTGGTCGACGTAGAGCCTGGCCCCGTTGGTGAGGATGACGTTGGCCAGCCCGAGGTCCTCGTCGGTGAGCTGGCTGGGGTCGGCGACCTCGCGGGCCAGGTCGAAGCCGCGCGCGTCGCGCAGCGGGTTCTCCTCCTCGAAGTCCCAGCGCGCTCTGCGCGCGCGGGCCGCCGAGGCGGCCAGGTAGGCGTTCACGACCTGGGAGGAGGTCACCATCGCGTTGGCGCCTGGCTGACCTGGTACGGAGATGCCGTATTCGGTCTCGATGCCCATCACCCGACGCACCGTCATGCAACACCCTCTGTTCGTCCGGATCTGCCTATCCGCCGTTTATATGCCCGAGCCTATGCCCTTCACAGTGCCCCGAGGCCACAGAGTTATGGCACCGACGCCTTCTGAATCTGTACGGCGGAGCTTGTTGTGGTTTGCGGTGATCTGCGGGGCTTGAGGAGTCGCTGGATCGGCCGTTCGGCAAAGGAGTAGATCAGATACGACAGCACGACGGCGGCCAGAGTCGTGACCAGGGCCACCGCCCAGGGGGGCAGGTCGCCGGTGAGCAGCGGGATGAGCGCCGCCGCGGCGACCCCATGGAAGAGGTAAAGCGGGTAAGTGGTGGCGCCCAGCGCGGTGAGCGTCCTGGAGGGTTTGAGGCGGATCAGGCCGAGGGCGACCAGGGCCATGGCGGCGAAGATCAGGGTGAGGGTGACGATCACGCTGGTGTCGGTGACGGGCATGTTCTTGAACCCGGCGGCGTCGATCCGGCGGTGCACGCGGCCCAGCGCGGCGGGGACCGCCATGGCGTATCCGGCGGCCACGTACAGCCACGGGAGCAGGGCCTTGCGGTTCTGGTGGATGAGATACAGGGCCATGCCGGCGACGAAGTAGGGGGCGTAGTCGGGCATGAC
The DNA here is from genome assembly GCF_040675255.1 of Nonomuraea sp. NPDC049624. Classification (NCBI taxonomy): domain Bacteria; kingdom Bacillati; phylum Actinomycetota; class Actinomycetes; order Streptosporangiales; family Streptosporangiaceae; genus Nonomuraea; species Nonomuraea sp. NPDC049624. The sequence continues at coordinate 109,121 of NZ_JBFAOR010000013.1, forward strand.
GATCTCCTTGAGCAGATCGTTCTCCACGAACCTGGCGGCCAGCGCGGCGGCCAGCCAGACGCCCGAGAAGACCAGCACGCGCCCGTACGTGACGCCGACGATCACCAGGATCGCGATCAGCAGGTAGAAGCGCAGCTCGGCCCAGAGCGACCAGTAGACGCCGCTGGCGTCGGCCACCTTGAACAGCCGCTGGAACATGGTGGCGTTCACCAGGTACTGGCCTGGTGAAAGTTTTGGGTCCAGCGCGGTCGCGCCGGTCAGCCCGTACAGGGCCGCCACCGCGCCGAGGCTCAGCCAGTACGCCGGGTAGAGCCGCACCAGCCGCGACCGGGCGAACGCCCCCAGCCCCCGCCCCCACACGGTCATGAGGATGACGAACCCGCTGATGACGAAGAACAGCTCCACGCCGAGGATGCCCAGCCCGGCGAAGGGCGCCAGCGCGGGGAACAGCGCGGCGGGCCTGGCCCCCCAGACCGAGGCGAAGGCCACCAGGTAGTGGAAGGCGACGACCGCCAGGGCGGCGAGGAAGCGCAGCAGGTCGAGCTCGGCCAACCGGCCGTCTCCCCGAGCATGCTTTGGCCGGTTAGCTTGATGCACGCCCCTTTGACGACCCGCTGATCACTTTGGTTCCACCGGTCCCTCCGTTCCCACCAGCAACACCCGCGCGGCCGGGCCGAGGGCGATCGCCTCGCGGGTGCCCGGGTCGAGGGCGAGCAGCCCGGCGGCCCCCGCCGCGCCGCACTCCGACAGCGCCACCCCGCGTTCGGCCAGCAGCGCGGCGGCCTGCGCGGCCTGCTCGTCGGCCACGGTGACGAACAGGTCGGCCTGGCGGCTCAGCAGGTCGAAGGCGATCAGGGACGGTTCCAGGCAGTCGAGCCGGCCCAGGCGCGTGGGCGAGCCGGTCGCGTGCACCGGCCGTCCCGCGCGGGCGCTCTCCAGCAGGCAGGGCGCGCCGTCGGGCTCGACGACGACGATCGTCGGCTGCTCGCCCCAGCGGTCGCGCGTGTACCCGGCCGCGGCGGCGGCCAGCCCGCCCACCCCGGCCTGCACGAACACGTGGGTGGGCGGGATCTCGATCTCGTCGAACAGGACGGTGTAGCCGCGCATCACGTCCAGGGGGATGTCGTCGTAGCCCTCCCAGGAGGTGTCGGCGACCAGGCGCCAGCCGTGCTCCTGGGAGGCGTGCAGGGCGGCGGCCAGGCTGGCGTCGTAGTCGCCGCCCTCGCGGCGGACCTCGGCGTCCAGGGCGCGCAGCCGGTGCGCGAACGGCTCGGGCACCTGCTCGCTGAGGTAGACGACGCAGTGCGCGCCGAGCTCCCTGGCCCCGGCCGCGACCGAGATGCCGTGGTTGCCGGCGCTGGCGCAGACGTACGTCGTGCCGCCGCCGTCGCGTTCGGACAGCCGGTGCACGGCGTAGGCCCCGCCGAGCGCCTTGAAGCTGCCCAGGCCCATGCGTCCGCTCTCGTCCTTGACGTGCACGGTGCCCGCCCCGGCCAGATCGGTCAGGGTGTGCACGGGCGTGGGCCGGTAGGCGGGGTGCCGGGCGAAGTGGGCGCGGGCGAGCCGGGCGTGCTCCACGCCGATCAGCTCACGGTCGCGTTCGGCGTAGGGCGTGCGGCCGGGGTTGAAGAAGTGCATGATCGCCATGCTAGGACGGGCCGGGCGGCGTTCCCCGGCACCCGGCGGGCGCGCCCGGCCGCATGTCACGAGGAGCGGTCCCGGGCGGCGGCCACGGCGGCCTGGCCGAGGCTGAGACCGCCGTCGCCGGGCGGCACCCGGGTGTGGGTGAGCACCCGGAACCCGGCCCCGCGCAGGCGCTCGACGGCCCGTTCGAGCAGCAGCGCGTTCTGCAGCACCGAGCCCGACAGCGCCACGGTGTTCAGGCCGGCGCCGTCCCTGATCATGACGCAGCAGCGCACGACGGCGTCGGCCACGCCGTTGTGGAAGCGGCCCGCGATCGAGCCGGTGGCGATCCCGGCCGCGACGTCGGCGGCGGCGGCCCGGACGAGGTCGGCGGCGTGCACGACGAGCAGGTCGCCCTCGGTGATGGTCGCCGGGTACGAGCCGCTCTCGGCCGGGTCGGCGCGCTGTTCGAGCTCGGCGGCCGCCTGCCCCTCGTATGTGACGGCGTCCCGGATGCCGAGCAGCGCCGAGACGGCGTCGAACAGCGGCCCGGCGCTGGAGGTCATGGGCGCGCCCAGCCCGGTGCGGGTCCGGGCGAGCACGTCCGGCCAGTGGGCGGCGTTGCGGCGGACGACGTCCAGGCCGGGGTGCTCGTCGCGCAGGTAGGCGGCGGCCATGCGCCACGGCTGGCGGAGCGCGGCGGCGCCGCCGGGCATCGGGACCAGGGCCAGGTGGCCGAGCCGGTGGAAGGAGGTCAGGTCGGCGCGCAGGAACTCGCCGCCCCACAGCGTGCCGTCCAGGCCGTGGCCGGGGCCGTCGAGGGCCACGCCGATCACCGGGCCCGTCTCGCCGTTGTCGGCCAGGCAGGAGGCGATGTGGGCGTGGTGGTGCTGGACGCCGACCAGCTCGACGCCGGTCAGCTCCAGGGCGTGCCTGGTGGACAGGTAGCCGGGGTCGAGGTCGTGGGCGACGACCTCGGGACGGATGTCGAACAGGCCGCAGAAGTGGTCGATGCCCTCGATGAAGGAGCGCAGGGTCTCCTGGTCGTCCAGGTCGCCGATGTGCTGGGACAGGAACGCGCGCCGGCCGCGTACCAGGCAGAAGGTGCTGCGCAGCTCGGCGCCGCAGGCCAGCACCGGGCGGGGCGCGGGACGGCGCAGCGTGAGCGGCTCGGGCGCGTGGCCACGGGCGCGCCGCAGCACGGTGTGCCCCCCGGACCAGGGGCGCAGCACCGAGTCGTCGGCGGGGACGTGGATGGCCCGGTCGTGGACGAGGAAGGCGTCGGCGATGCCGCCGAGCCGGGTGATCGCGTCGGCGTCCTCGTAGGCGATGGGCTCGTCGCCGACGCTGCCGCTGGTCAGCACCATCGGCTCGGCCAGCTCCGCGAGCAGCAGGTGGTGCAGCGGCGTGCAGGGCAGCATCAGGCCGAGGTCGCGGCTGCCGGGCGCGACGGCGTCGGCGACGGGCGCGCCGGGCAGCCGGGGCAGCAGCACGATCGGGCGCGCGCGGCCGGTGAGCAGCGCGGCGCCCTGCCCGTCGACCGCGCACAGCCGGCCGGCCTGGTCGAGGTCGGCGACCATGACGGCGAACGGCTTCTCCGCGCGGTGCTTGCGGGCCCGCAGCGCCGCGGCGGCCTCCTGGTGGGCGGCGGCCACGGCCAGGTGGAACCCGCCCAGCCCCTTGACGGCGACGACGCGGCCGGCCCGCAGCAGGGTCGCGCAGGCGCTGACCGGGTCGCCGCACAGCTCGGCGCCGCGGGCGTCCAGCAGGCGCAGGGACGGGCCGCAGGCCGGGCAGCAGGTGGACTCCGCGCGGAAGTGGCGGTCGCCGGGGTCGTGGTACTCGGCCGAGCAGTCGGCGCACATCGCGAACCCGGCCATGGTGGTCAGCAGCCGGTCGTAGGGCACGCCGCGCACGACGGTGAAGCGCGGCCCGCAGTTGGCGCAGGCGATGAACGGGTAGCGATGGCGGCGTCCGGCCGGGTCGGCCAGCTCGCGCAGGCAGTCGTCGCAGGTGGCCAGGTCGGCCGGGACGAGGGCGCGGCGCCGGCCGGCCGGGTCGCCGGCGGCGATGCTGAAGCCCCGGTGGCCCGCAGGCGGGCCGCTGACGACGGTGACGCTCTCGATCTCCGACAGGGCGGGCGCGTCGCGCTCCAGCGCGGTCAGGAACTCCTCGACCCCGGCCAGAGCGCCCTCGACCTCGATGAACACCCCCTCGACGTCGTTGCGCACGCGGCCGGCCAGGCCGAGCCTGCTGGCCAGCGAATACACGAAGGGACGGAACCCCACGCCCTGCACGACGCCTTCGACGCGGACGTCCACCCGTTTACGGACGGTCACAGGCCCCAGTGTGCGCCTCGCCGGGCCGGCTTGTACGCCGGATGACGCGTGTCGCGGCCTTCCTCTCAGGAAGTCACGTGCCCAGCTCCGCCGGCGGGCATGGAAAGGGCCGCGCGGACGGCCGCGCGGCCCTTTCCAGACGTTCCCTACAGGTACTGGCCGGTGTTGGCGACCGTGTCGATCGAACGGCCGGCCTCGGTGCCCTGCTTGCCGGAGACCAGCGTGCGGATGTAGACGATCCGCTCGCCCTTCTTGCCGGAGATGCGGGCCCAGTCGTCGGGGTTGGTGGTATTGGGCAGGTCTTCGTTCTCGGAGAACTCGTCGACGCAGGCGGTGAGCAGGTGCTGCACCCGCAGGCCCTTCTGGCCGCTCTCCAGGAACTGCTTGATGGCCATCTTCTTGCCCCGGTCGACGATGTTCTGGATCATCGCGCCGGAGTTGAAGTCCTTGAAGTAGAGGACTTCCTTGTCACCGTTGGCGTAGGTCACCTCGAGGAAGCGGTTCTCCTCGCTCTCGGTGTACATGCGCTCCACCACACTCTGGATCATGCCGTGGATCGTCGCCTCGCGAGAGTCGCCGTGCTCGGACAGATCGTCGGGGTGCAGGGGAAGGTCGGCCAGCAGGTACTTGGAGAAGATGTCCTTGGCCGCCTCGGCGTCGGGCCGCTCGATCTTGATCTTCACGTCCAGGCGGCCCGGCCGCAGGATCGCGGGGTCGATCATGTCCTCGCGGTTGGAGGCGCCGATCACGATGACGTTCTCCAGGCCCTCGACGCCGTCGATCTCCGACAGCAGCTGAGGGACGATGGTGTTCTCCACGTCGGACGAGACGCCGGAGCCTCGGGTGCGGAAGATCGAGTCCATCTCGTCGAAGAACACGATCACCGGGGTGCCCTCGGAGGCCTTCTCACGGGCCCGCTGGAAGACCAGGCGGATGTGCCGCTCGGTCTCGCCGACGTACTTGTTGAGCAGCTCCGGGCCCTTGATGTTGAGGAAAAAGCTCTTGCCGGACTGGCCGGTCTTCTCCGCGACCTGCTTGGCCAGGGAGTTGGCGACCGCCTTGGCGATGAGCGTCTTGCCGCAGCCGGGCGGGCCGTAGAGCAGCACGCCCTTCGGGGGACGGAGTTTGTGCTCGCGGAACAGGTCGGCGTGCAGGTAGGGCAGCTCGATGGCGTCCCTGATCTGCTCGATCTGCCGCATGAGCCCGCCGATCTCCTCGTAGGAGATGTCGGGGACCTCCTCGAGCACGAGCTCTTCGACTTCGGACTTGGGTATGCGCTCGTAGACGTAGCCGGAGCGGGGTTCGAGCAGGAGCGAGTCACCGGCCCTGATGGGCTGGCCGACCAGCGAGTCGGCCAGTCGCACGACGCGCTCCTCGTCGGCGTGCGAGATGACCAGGGCACGCCTGCCCTCGTCCAGCAGTTCCTTGAGCATGACGATCTCGCCGACCTCTTCGTAGCCGAGTGCCTCGACCACGTTGAGTGCTTCGTTGAGCATGACCTCCTGGCCACGCCTCAGCGAGTCGACGTCGACGGCGGGGCTGACGTTCACCCGGAGCTTGCGCCCTCCGGTGAACACCTCGATCGTGCCGTCTTCTCGGGCTTCAAGGAAGGTGCCGAAGCCGGACGGCGGCTGCGCCAGCCGGTCGACCTCCTCCTTGAGAGCGACGATCTGGTCCCGGGCCTCCTTGAGTGTGGCCACCAGGCGCTCGTTCTGGCCTGTCACGGCCGCGAGATTCGCCTGTGCCTCATGGAGACGCTCTTCGAGGACTCTGGCCTGACGGGGTGACTCGGCCAGCTTCCGCCTCAGCGCGGTGATCTCCTCCTGCAGGAAGGAGACCTGTGTTGAAAGATCAGCGACCTCCCGTTCGCGCTGCGCGGCTCGAGCCTCAGCATCATCGCGAGCTGCCACGCCCCGTCACCTCCTTCCCAGTCGAGGGCGACTACTAAGGACCTTACCTATCTCGGGCCCCTCCGTAACCTGGCCGGGCAGTGTTCGTCGAGTGACATGCAGTATTCGGTGAATAATTCCCAATGGTGCGTTTAATACTCCCAGCATATGAACACGGCGATCTGTTCCCGTGTCACGCACCAACGCACCCTCGTGGCCAAATTGTCATAGTTCCTCGGTGGTTCCCTTCGGTCGGCGGCGTCGCGGTGGCGGCGTCACTCCGTCTGCCATGCGGCGGGCGCTGACGAGGAAGCCGGTGTGGCCGATCATCCGATGATCGGGACGTACCGCGAGCCCTTCGACATGCCAGTCGCGAACCAGGGTCTCCCACGCATGAGGCTCGGTGAAACACCCGTGATCGCGAATGGCCTCCACGGTCTTGGACATCTGGGTGGTGGTGGCGACATAGCAGCAGATGACGCCGCCGGGCGTGAGGGCCTTGGCGGCGGCGTCGACGCACTCCCAGGGGGCGAGCATGTCGAGGATGACGCGGTCGACGTCGGCCTCGTCGATCGAGGAGACCAGGTCGCCGACGACCAGGCGCCAGTTGTCCTCCATCGGGTCGCCGAAGAACTTCTCCACGTTCTTGCGGGCCACCTCGGAGAACTCCTCGCGGCGCTCGTAGGAGGTGACGTGGCCCTCGGGGCCGACGGCGCGCAGCAGGAAGCAGGTCAGGGCGCCGGAGCCGACGCCGGCCTCGATCACCCGGGCGCCGGGGAAGACGTCGGCCATGCCGACGATCATCGAGGCGTCCTTGGGGTAGATGACGGCCGCGCCGCGCGGCATCGCCAGCGTGTAGTCCTGGAGCAGGTGGCGGAAGGCGAGGTAGGCGGTGCCGCCGGAGGACCGCACGACGGAGCCTTCAGGCTGCCCGATCAGCTCGCTGTGCGGGATGGCGCCCTTGTGCGTGTGGAAGACGCCGTCCTGCTTGAGCGTGATCGTGTGGCGCTTGTTCTTGGGGTCGGTGAGCTGCACCTGATCCCCTGCCTGGAACGGCCCATGCCTGCGGAAACCCATGTCGGCAAGGTTATATGGGTTTCTCACGCCTCCGGACGCACGGTATCTATGGGGGATGCTCCCGCGCGACGTGATCTCCACCGGCCCCCTGATCCTGCGAATGCCCGCCGACCCCGACGCCGAGGCGATCGCGCGCATGATGGACGATCCCGTCACCGCCCGGCATCTGCCGCTGGTGCCGTCGCCGTACCGGGTCGAGGACGCCCGCGCCTACCTGAAGTTCGCCGAGGACAAGTGGGCCTCGGGCGGCGCGGAGTGGGCCGTCACCGAGGACGGCCGCTACTGCGGCGCGATCGGGGTGCAGCCGCCCGACCGCTGGGGCACGGTCGAGATCGGCTACGTGGTGGCGCCGTGGGCGCGCGGCAGGGGCGTGGCCGCCCGGGCCGCCAGGGCGGTGTCCGACTGGCTGGCCGACCAGGGCGTGCACCGGGTGGAGCTGCAGGCCGAGGTGGAGAACGTGGCCAGCCTCAGGGTCGCGCTCAGGGCCGGGTTCCGCGAGGAGGGCCGGCGGCGCAGGGCCAAGCGGCTGCGCGACGGGCGGTGGGTCGACCTGGTGTCCTTCGCCCGGATCGCCGGGGAGCCGGCGGTGGCCGAGGAGCCGTACCTGCCCTTCTTCGACGGCGGCGAGCTGACCGACGGCGTGGTGCGGCTCGTGCCGCTCGCGGTGGAGGACGCACCCGAGTACCACCGGATGATGTGCGACCCGAGCGTGACCGCCTACTCCCTGACCCCGCCCGGCTCCCTGGAGGAGGACGAGCAGCGCTGCCGCTGCACCGGCTACTGGTGGGTCACCGGGCAGCGGATCGAGCTGGCGGTCAGGGACGCCGCCACCGGCGCGTTCGCCGGGCACCTCCAGCTCATGCAGGTCGTCCCCGTGCTCGGGCAGGCCATGATCGGCTACTCGCTGGTGCCGGATTTCCGCGGCAGGGGGTTCATGACCCGCGCGGTGCGGCTGCTGGTCGACTGGGCGTTCGCGCGCACGGCCCTGCATCGGGTGGTGGCGGGCACCGACGTGGAGAACACGGCCTCGCACGCGGTGCTGGAACGTGCCGGTTTCAGCAGGGAGAGCCTGCACCGGGAGCTGTTCCCGAAGCCGGACGGCACGCGGGCGGACGACGTGGAGTGGGTGCGGCTGCGCCCGTCGTGAACCGCTCCACCGGCTCTGCCTGCGAAATGCGGAAAAATCGCAATTTCCTGTTGAGGGCTAGTCAGGAGCCGCGTCGAGGGTGATACTCCGGGGCACCGTTCGGAGTTTCGCGTGATCGGGCCGCGCGATCTCTTCCCCCTCCAACCGAGGGAATCACCGCGATGCCAAACAACCGTGTCGATATCGCCATGCGTGAACTCATCACCGCGTTCTCCTGCCTGGAGGTCGCCGACGTGATCGAACGGCTCGCGCGCGGCGCGGCGGCCGTGGCGGGCACCGCGTACGCCGGGTTCGTCCACGTGGACGTGCTGCGGCGGGACGCCCGTCCGTTGCACGTCCACGCGCCGCCGGGAGACCCGCTGCGGGTGCGGCGGTGGTTGTCGGGGTCGGGGGTGCTGAAGGAGCTGGCCGTCGCGGAGGGGGCGCTACGGCTGGCGCGGGACGAGACGATGGGCGAGCCGGGCTTCCTGGCCGTGCCGGTGCCGGCGCAGGTCCGCGACCACGCGTTCGTGTGGGTGGCAGGACGCGGCTTCCAGGAGCGGGACGAACACCTGTTGAGCCGGTACGCGACGGCGGCGGGACGGGCGGTGGAGGGGGTCCGCGGACTGGAGGCCGCCGTGCGACTGCTTCGCGGCGTCCGCCCCCTCCGCCCCACCTGACCCTCCGCCCCAACAGCCCACTCGGGACGCCCGGCCGCCTCGGGACACACCGCCGCCTCGGGACGGCCGGCCCGTTCGCACGGCCGGCCCCTTTGGGGCGGCCTGGATCTCTCTTTCCGAGAGGGCCGCAGACAGGGTCCTGACTTTTCCCGAAATATCGCCCAGCACCCGCGAAATACCCTTACTTGCCCACTCCCCCGACCCCGGCAATTCCCATTCAGCTATTCGACAGCAGACCTTCCCGACGCATTTCCGTAAGGCGTTTTCCGGAAACACGAACGCCCGCACCCCGGGAAAGAGGTGCGGGCGGACGGATGCCGGGATCAGCCCCGATGGGCCTCGAAACGGAGGGTGCGGGAGACGCCCACCCGGACCGTCGTGCCGGGGGCGATGGTGACCGGCTCGTTCGGCGGGATGTCGTAGAAGTTGGGGTCGCCGGGCGGCTGGATCTGGGTGCCGTTGACCGAGCCGAGGTCGACCAGGTTGACGTCCCAGCCGTCGAGGGCCACCCGCAGGTGGCGGCGCGAGACCGAGCCGTCGGGGCTGGTGACCTTGGCGGGCCTGGCCGAGCCGCCCGCCACCTCGGGCGCGCGCTCGGGGTCACGGCCCAGCAGGTAGTCGCTCTCCAGCGGCAGCGCCGTGCCGTCGTCGAGGATGAGCACCCCGAGCGAGGGCCGCGGCCCCTTGTACGGCACCAGCGTCCGCTGCACCAGGGCGATGCCGCAGACGGCGCAGTAGGGCACCCTGGGGTCGTTGAAGTGGTCGTTCTTGCAGTCGACCCCGTAGACCAGCGGGCGGTCGCCGTGGTCGCCCTGCTGCTCCTGCGGCGGCGGCCCCGGGTGGTCGAAGTGCTCCGGCGGGCCGAGCACGGGCGGTGCCGGCTGGTCGAAGTGATCGGGCGGGCCCATGTGCTGCTGCGGCTGGTCGGCCATGCCGTTGCCGGACGGCGGCAGCTCGTCGTAGGACGGGAACTGCTGCTGGGGCTCGGGGTGGGGCTGCTCCTGCGCGGGCAGGAAGGGCGGCTGGTCCTGGGGCGGGAGGTAGGGCGGCTGCTCGTGGCCGAACGGGGCCTGCTCCTGGCCGAAGGGCGGCTGGTCCAGCGACGGCGGGCCGGAGTGGGCACCGGGCTGGGGGCCGGGGTGTGGGACGCCGGCCTGCGCGCCCGAGGGCGGACCCTGGACGATCGGCGGCTGGTCGGCCAGCGGGTAGGGAGGCCGTTCGACGGGCCGTTCCACCGGCCGCTCGACCGGCCGCTCGGGAGGCGGGGCCAGGTCGGGCTCCATGTGCAGGGCCGTGTTGGGCATCTCGCTGGTGAGCGGCCTGGACCGGTCGGCCGCCTGCCCCTGGGGACGGACGTGCGACGGCTGGTCGGTGAGGTCGCCGATCAGGCCGCCGCCGTGGACGACGCCCCCCTCGAAGCCGACCGCGGGATGCGCACTGCCGGCGCCGGGCAAGGTGAGCTCGACGCGCTCGACCGGGCCGCTGATCAGCCGGTCGGCCCAGGTGAGGGAGTCGCTGCCGGCCAGGCGCGTCTCGCCGCCGGAGGTGCTGACCGAGGCCGAGGCCGAACCGCTGACCAGCACGGCCACGCCACCGCCCACGGGACCGGCGACCGCGCACGTGGCCGGGTCGCCCGCCATGTTGGCGGCCAGCACCTGCGCCGCGCGGCGGGCCAGCGCCCGGCCGTCGCCGCCGGAGGCCGCCGTCTCGCGCAGCGCCTCGATCAGGCCGTCGGCGGCCGCCTCGCCCGCGTCGCACACCAGCAGCAGGCCGCCGATGTAGGCGACCAGCCCGTCGCCGGGAAGGGGACGCACCACTCCGAAGCCCTGGCCGCTCATGCGCCCTCCCCCATGACGACCGTGCTGCGCTCATCGGTGCCCTCGCTGCGCTCGGTCACTCAACTCTCCTCCCCGGAAGCCGGCGATATTACGGCACCCGCACTGCCGTGCCGGCCACCAGCCATACGCATACCCAGACGACGGCGCCGTGTCGCGGCCCAGGCGTCTCGATTCGATGAACCGGTGGACCACGACCAACCCGTCAACTGTGCAAGTTCGGCCAAACAGAAGACTATCGGCCTGCCGTCCTGGCATCGAAATCGCCGGGCTACGGGAAGTGGCCGGACAAGACCTTAGCCGCAAACGCGCCGGGCATGTCAGACCCCGGTGAAGACGCGGTTGACGTCGGCGGTGGCGAGCACGCCGTAGATGTCGCCGCCGTGCTCCACCAGCAGGTACTCCCCCGCGGGAGCCGAGCGCATGGCGTCGATGAGCGGCTCGCCGGTCAGGTCGGCGGCCAGCACCATGGTCGGTTCGAGCGCCTTGGCCAGCGAGCCCACGTCGACCCACGGGCGCCGGTGCTCGGGGGTGGCCTGGACGGCGGCCTCGTTGACGATGGCGACCGGCCGTCCGTCGTGGTCGACCACCACCATGGCGCCGGCCCGCTGCTCGGCGGCCTGCCGCAGCGCCTCGGCCAGCGGCGTCTCGGCCGCCACCGGGATCGCCCTGCGGGCCAGCGCGCGCGCGTTGACCTGCGGGATGCGGGCGCGGATGCGGGCCACGCGCAGCGACTGGGTGGCGCCCATCCAGATGAAGGAGGCCAGCACCACCGGCCACAGCAGTTCGACGGGGTCGAACTCCTGCCCGCTCGTCATCGACGTCGCGAACGGCAGGACGACCAGCAGCACGGCCAGCACGCGCCCGCCCCAGGCGGCCACGACCGTGCCGGAGCCGGGGTTCCTGGTCAGCTTCCACACGCCCGCGCGCAGCATCCGGCCGCCGTCGAGCGGCAGGCCGGGCAGCAGGTTGAACACGCCGACGATGAGGTTGGCCACCCACAGCTGCCAGATGAGCACCTCGGCGATGCCGCCGTCGTTGATCACGTACGTGTCGGCGAGCAGGCCGAGCCCGGCCAGGCCCAGCGACAGGGCCGGCCCGGCGGCGGCGACCAGGAACTCCTTGCCCGGCGTGGGCGGCTCCTTCTCGATCTCCGACACGCCGCCGAGGAAGTAGAGGGTGATCCGGCGCACCGGCAGGCCGAACGCCTTGGCCAGCACGCTGTGGGCCAGCTCGTGCAGCAGCACCGAGACGTAGAGCAGCACGGCGAAGACGAAGGCCACCGCGTAGGCGACGGTGTTGTCCAGCTCGGGCAGCATGTCGCGCATGCGGGGGCCGAACATGACGGTGATGAAGGCAGCGACGATGAACCACGTCCAGGAGACGTACACCGGGATGCCGAAGGGCCGCCCCATCCGAAGGCCGGGGAACTCCTGACGCGGGCTCTGCTCGCTCACCGCACTCCTCGTACGTCCATTACGTGCTGTTGCTGCCTCGATGCTACGCGCCGGATCACGTGATCCTCGTCCCGGCGAGGGTTATTCTGTCGGGCTCTTGACCTAGAGTGCGGTGCATGACGTTGACCGAACCGGTGATCATCGGAGCTCTCTCCCCGTCCCGGGCAGGCGATTTCATGACCTGTCCCCTGCTCTACCGGTTCCGGGTCATCGACCAGCTGCCCGAGAAACCCTCCCCCGCGGCCGTGCGCGGCACCGTGGTGCACGCCGTGCTGGAGCGGCTCTACGACCTGCCGGCGCCGCGCCGGTCGGTGCAGGCGGCGCTGGAGCTGCTGGAGCCCCAGTGGCAGCGGCTGCTGCAGGAGGACGAGCAGTACGCGCGGATGTTCGCCGACGACGCCGAGCAGGCCGAGTGGCTGGCGCAGGCGCGGGCGATGCTGGAGCGCTACTTCACGCTGGAGGACCCGACCCGGCTGGAGCCGGCCGAGCGCGAGCTCTACGTGCAGGCGGTGCTGGAGGGCGGCCTGATGCTGCGGGGCTACGTCGACCGGCTCGACGTGGCGCCCACCGGCGAGGTCCGGGTGGTCGACTACAAGACGGGCAGCGCGCCTGGCCCCGACTTCGAGGCCAAGGCGCTGTTCCAGATGAAGTTCTACGCGCTGGTGCTGTGGCGGCTGCGCGGGCAGGTGCCCCGGCTGCTGCAGCTGGTCTACCTGGGCGGGCGCGGCGAGGTGCTGCGTTACGCCCCCGACGAGGCCGACCTGCTGGCCACCGAGCGCAAGGTGATGGCGCTGTGGACGGCGATCGAGCGGGCGCTGGAGACCGGCGAGTGGCGGGCGCGCCGCAGCAAGCTGTGCGACTGGTGCGACCACCAGGCGTTGTGCCCGGAGTTCGGCGGCACCCCGCCGCCGGTGCCCGACCGCCAGCCGGGCGACACGGTGCGCAGCAACCGGCGCGCGGCCACCGACGAGCTGTAGCCCTCCGACAGGCCGCCCCTTATCCTCCGGAGGGAGGAGTTCAAGGCTCTCACCTGGGCCTACAGTGAAGCGGTGCGGATCGACCGACCCCTGTTCCACGACACGGTCCTGGCCGTGGTGGTGGCCGCGGCCTCGGTGACGCTCTTCCTCCTCTACGGGCCCGAGCGCCTGGAGCCGGCGGAGCTGACGACGGTGAGCATGCGCGCGCCCGACGGGCTCGGGGCGTCGCTGCTGGTGCTGGCCGCCGCGCCCATCGCGGTGCGCAGGCGCTGGCCGCTGGCGGCGCTGTGCGCGGGCCTGATCCCCGAGACGGCGCTGACCGCGCTGGGTTACGGCACCGGCGCGTCGGGGGTGTCCAGCCTGGTGCTGGTGTACTCGGTGGCCTCCAACCGGGGGCTGGCGGTGGCGCTGGGCGGGCTGCTGGTCTCGCTGCTGACGTACGCGGTGGGGGCGCTGGCGGGCCCGGTCACGCCGCCGGGCGTGAGCGGGCACGTGGTGGCGGTCCTGGTGTTGCTGGCGGTCTGGGGGGCGGGCAGGAGCCTGCGGCTGCGGCGGGCGTACCTGGAGGAGCTGCGCGACCGGGCGGCCAGGCTGGAGCGGGCCCACGCGGCCGACACGCGGGCCGCGCGGGCCGAGGAGCGCTCGCGCATCGCCCGTGAGCTGCACGACGTGGTGGCCCACCACGTGAGCGTGATGACGGTGCAGGCGGCCGCGGCGCGGCGGGTGCTGGCCGCCGATCCCGACCTGGCGCGGGAGGCGCTGTCGGCGATCGAGAACACCGGGCGGCTGGCCATGTCCGAGATGCGCAACATCGTGGGCGTGCTGCGTACCGACGCGCGGGCCGAGCTGGGGCCGCAGCCCGGCGTGGGCGACCTGCCGGGGCTGGTGGAGCAGATGCGCGAGGCGGGGCTGCCCACGCGGCTGCAGGTGGAGGGCGAGCCGCGGCCGCTGCCCGCCGGGGTCGACCTGGCCGCCTACCGGCTGGTCCAGGAGGGGCTGACGAACAGCCTGCGGCACGCGGGGGCCGGGGCCGAGGCGGTGGTCACCGTCTCCCACGACCCCTCGGGCCTTGACGTACGCGTCGAGGACGACGGCCGGGGCACGGCGCCGGCGGCCGACCGGCCGGGCCACGGCCTGGTCGGCATTCGCGAGCGGGTCGCACTCTATGGTGGAATTCTGAACATCGGTCCGCGACCGGGGGGCGGTTTCGAGGTGCGGGCGAGGTTCCCGTTGAAGGACGGCCAATGACGATCAGAGTGCTGCTGGTGGACGACCAGCCGCTGCTGCGCACGGGATTCCGCCTGATCTTGGAGGCCGAGTCCGACATCACGGTGGTCGGCCAGGCCGGCGACGGCAACGGCGCGATGGAGCAGACCAGGGCGCTGCTGCCGGACGTGGTGCTCATGGACATCCGCATGCCGGGCGTCGACGGCATCGAGGCGACCCGCCGGATCGTGCGGGAGGCCGCGCCCACCGCGCACGTGCCGAAGGTGCTGGTGCTGACCACGTTCGACCTCGACGAGTACATCGTGGAGGCGCTGCGGTCGGGGGCGTCGGGCTTCCTGCTGAAGGACGTGCCGCCCGACGAGCTGGTGCAGGCGATCCGGGTGGTGGCGGCGGGCGACGCGATCGTGGCGCCGAGCGTGACCAGGCGGCTGCTCGACCGGTTCTCCAAGCGGCTGCCCTCGGCCTACGAGCAGGCCACGCCGGCCCGTCTCGACCGGCTGACCGAGCGGGAGCTGGAGGTGCTGCGGCTGATCGCCAAGGGCATGTCCAACGCGGAGATCGCGGCCAAGCTCGTGGTGAGCGAGACGACGGTCAAGACGCACGTGGGCAACGTGCTGACCAAGCTGGGGCTGCGCGACCGGGTGCAGGCCGTGGTGCTGGCGTACGAGACCGGGCTGATCACGCCCGGCGCGATGTCCTGAGGCCGCCGCCCCGGCAGGAGGGCGGCGGCCGCAAGGTCAGGCCCGCGTTCAGGCCCGATCAGGCTCGGTTCAGGCCTGGGTCGCCGCGGCGGTCGCGGCGGCGGGCGCGTTCTCCGGGAAGTGGCAGGCCACGCGGTGGCCGCCGGCCAGCTCCTCCAGCGGAGGCTCGACCGTCTTGCAGATCTCCTGCGCCTTCCAGCAGCGGGTGTGGAAGCGGCAGGCCGGCGGCGGGTTGAGCGGGCTCGGCACGTCGCCGGTGAGCCGGATGCGCTCGCGTTCCTTGCGCGCCTTGGGGTCGGGCACGGGCACGGCCGACAGCAGGGCGTTGGTGTAGGGGTGCATCGGCGAGCTGTAGAGGCTCTTGCGGTCGGCGATCTCGACGATCTTGCCCAGGTACATGACCGCGACCCGGTCGCTGATGTGGCGCACCACCGACAGGTCGTGGGCGATCACGACGTAGGTCAGGTCGAGCTCGTTCTGCAGGTCCTCCAGCAGGTTGACGACCTGGGCCTGGATGGACACGTCGAGCGCCGAGACCGGCTCGTCGGCGATGATGAGCTTGGGCTTGAGCGCGAGCGTGCGGGCGATGCCGATGCGCTGCCGCTGACCGCCGGAGAACTCGTGCGGGTAGCGGTTGTAGTGCTCGGGGTTGAGCCCGACCAGGGCGAGGATGTCCTGGACCGCCTTCTTGACGCCGTTCTCGGTCTGCACGCCCTGGATGCGGAACGGCGCGCCGACGATGGTGCCGACGGTGTGGCGGGGGTTCAGCGACGAGAACGGGTCCTGGAAGATCATCTGCATGTCGCGGCGGAGCGGCCTGAGCCTGCCCTGCCCCATGTGCGTGATGTCCTGGCCCTCGAAGACGACCTTGCCGCCGGTCGGCTCAAGGAGCCTGGTGACCAGGCGGCCGGTGGTGGACTTGCCGCAGCCGGACTCCCCCACCAGGCCGAGCGTCTCGCCCTTGTAGACGTCGAAGCTGACCCCGTCGACCGCCTTGACGGCGCCGACCTGCCGCTTGAGCAGGCCCTTCGTCACCGGGAAGTGCTTCTCCAGCCCCTGGACGGAAAGAAGCGGCTCGTTCGCGGTCACCGTCTCGCTCACTGGCTCTCCAGCACTGGCTTGATCTCGTTCTCCCACAGCTCCCGCCGCTCCGTCCTGCTCATGTGGCAGCGCACCAGGTGGCCGCCCTCGGTCTCGATCAGGCCGGGCACCTCACCGCTGGACTTGCCCCCGGTGCGCTCGGCGTAGGGACAGCGGGGGTGGAAGGCGCAGCCCGGAGGCACGTTGATCAGGGACGGCGGCGAGCCCTTGATCGGCAGCAGCCGTTCGGTGGGCTCCCGGTCGAGGCGGGGCATCGATCCCAGTAGACCCCATGTGTAGGGGTGCTCGGGACGGTAGAAGATGTCGTCGGCGGTGCCGTACTCGATGCACTTGCCGCCGTACATGACCAGGATGTCGTCGGACAGCTCGGCCACCACGCCCAGGTCGTGGGTGATGATGATCAGCGCGGAGTTGAACTCGCGCTGCAGGTCGACCATGAGGTCGAGGATCTGGGCCTGCACGGTCACGTCGAGCGCGGTGGTCGGCTCGTCGGCGATGAGCAGTTCGGGGTCGCACGACAGCGCCATGGCGATCATCGCGCGCTGGCGCATGCCGCCGGAGAACTCGTGCGGGTAGGAGTCGACGCGGCGCTGCGGCTCGGGGATGCCCACGCGGCCCAGCATGTCCACGGCGTGCTTCTTGGCGACGGCCTTGGTGACCTTGTGGTGGATCCGGTACGCCTCGACGATCTGGTCGCCGACCGTGTAGAAGGGGTGCATGGCCGACAGCGGATCCTGGAAGATCATCGCCATCTTCTTGCCGCGCAGCCCGCGCACGTGCTCCTGCGAGGCGCCCACGAGCTCCTCGCCGTCGAGCCAGATCTCGCCCGAGACGTTGGCGCCCTTGCCCTTGTGCAGGCCGAGGATGCCGAGGCTGGTCACCGACTTGCCCGAGCCGGACTCGCCGACGATGCCGAGGGTCTTGCCGCGTTCGAGGCTGAAGGTCAGCCCGTCGACGGACCTGACCAGGCCGTCGTCGGTCGGGAAGTGGATCTTCAGGTCCTTGACGTCGAGAAAGGGACTCACGCCAGCCTCACTCTCGGGTCAACGACCGCGTAGAGCAGGTCGACGATCAGGTTGGCCAGGATGATGAAGGCCGCCGCGACGATCGTGACGCCCATCACCTGGGGAAGGTCGTTGTTGCTGATGGCGTCGACGGCGTACTTGCCGATGCCGGGCAGCGAGAAGGTGCTCTCGGTCAGGACGGCGCCGCCGAGCAGCAGCCCCAGGTCGAGACCGAACATGGTGACCACGGGGGTGAGCGTGGCCCGCAACCCGTGTTTGACCACCACCTTCCGCTCGGGCAGGCCCTTGGCCCTGGCCGTGCGGATGTAGTCCTCCGACATGGTCTCCAGCATGCCCGCGCGGGTGAGGCGGGCGTAGCCGGCGGCGTACAGGAAGGCGAGCGTCACCCAGGGCAGCATGAGGTTGTTGGCCCAGGTGAGCGGGTCTTCGCTGATCGGCACCCAGTCGGCCACGTCGCCGACCAGGCCGAGCTGGTCGCGGAAGATGGCCAGGGAGACGATGCCGGTGAAGAAGATCGGCAGCGAGACGCCGGCCAGGGCGATGCCCATGGACAGGCGGTCGAAGAAGCTGCCGCGGCGCAGCGCCGACAACACGCCGGTGGCCACGCCGAAGATGACCCACACCACGGCCGCGCCCAGCGCCAGCGACAAGGTGATCGGCAGGCGGTTGAGCAGGTCGGGCAGGACCGGGTTCTGGCTGACGTAGCTGTAGCCGAAGCAGGGCGCCGGGCAGTGCTCGATGCCGGGGCCGTAGTTGCGGTCGACGCCGACGAAGATGCCCTGCACGAAACGTCCGTACTGGACCAGGATCGGGTCGTAGAAGCCGAGGCGCACAGCCGTGTCGTGGATCACCTCGGCGTTGGCCGCCTTGCCCACGTACCGGGAGGCCAGGTCGTCAGCGGACATCCCAGCGAGCCGAGGCACGAGGAAGAAGATGGCGAACGTCGCGATGCTCACCACGAAGAGCAGCATGACGGCCGCTATCAACCGTCTGAGAATGTATGTGAACACTGATCTCGGCCATGGCGGCCGGGCCTTGTGAGCCCGGCCGCCGAAGCCTTCACCTGCTTTCGGTACGTGACGTTCCGGCAGTTAGCGCCGTTGCTACTGGGTGCTCAGCGTGAGGAACTCGTACATGCCCCAGTTCTGGGAGACGAAGACGTTCTTCAGCTGCGGCGGACGGTAGAACAGGCCGTGCGCCCAGACGTAGGGAAGGATGTAGGCCGACTCCATGACCTGCTTGTCGACGGCGGCCCAGATGCTGTTGCGCTTGGTCGCGTCGGTCTCGCCCGCGGCCTGGTCGATCAGCTCGTCGATCTTGGGGTCCTTCACGCCGAGGTTGGTGTTACCGGCGGGACGGATGACCCGGCTGTCGACGATCTGCTGGAAGAAGCCGAAGCCCTCGGGGTAGTCGGCGCCCCAGCCGTAGACCATGAGGCCCAGGTTGTTCTTCTTGGCGAAGTCGGGCTTGCCGGCGTACAGCTTGAAGTAGTCACCCTGCGGGAAGCCCTTGAGCTCCAGCTTGATGCCCACGCGGCCGAGCGACTGCTGCAGCGACTCGGCGGTCTGCTTCTCGGCCGAGCGCTCGTTGCGGAAGGAGATGGTGGTGCTGAAGCCGTTGGGCTGGCCGCAGGCCGCCAGTTCTTCCTTGGCCTTGGCGATGTCACCGGTCGGGTTGGCCTCGACGCCGTAGGGGTCGATCTTCTCGTAGCCGGTCATCTTGGCCGGCATGAGGCTGAGGGCCACGTCGCCACCGGCGTCCGGGCCGCCGTAGGCGCCCTGGATGGCCGAGCGGTCCGTCGCGTACAGCACGGCCTTGCGGCAGTGGATGTTGTCGAACGGCGGCACGTCACCGTTGATGTTGGTGAACCAGGTGCGGTCGATCGGGGCCGAGTCGGCGTACTGCTTGACCTTGTCGTCGGTCAGCACGGTCTTGCGGGCGTTGGCCGCGACACCGGTGCTGTTGACCTTGACGTCGATCTTGCCGGAGAGCAGACGCTGGTCGAGGTCGTCCTCGTTCTGGCCGAGCAGCACCTCGATCGAGTCGTTGAGCTGCTTGCGGTTGGGGTCGGTCGCCGCGTCCCAGTTCGGGTTCTTGACGAGCTCGATGCGCTTGGTGAGCTCGTGCGACTTGAACATGTACGGGCCGGTCGCGACCGGGTGCTCCTTGTACTTCGAGCCGGTGTCCTTGGCCTCGGGCACGGGGGCCGTCTGCGGGAGCATGGCGAAGTAGTCGAAACCGCCGTACGCCTTCTTCAGGTGGAAGACGATCGTCTGGTCGTCGGGGGTCTCGATCGCCTTGAAGTCGTCGAGCTTGCCCTTCATCTTGTACGGGCCGGTGTAGCTGCCGACGTCGAGCCAGTCGTTGAAGTACGTCGGGCCGCTGGGCAGGATGTCCTTGTCCAGCGAGCGCGCCACGCCGTACTTGACGTCCTTCGAGGTCACGGGGGTGCCGTCCTCGAACTTGACGCCCTTGCGCAGCTTGTACGTCCACGTCTTGCCGCCGTCGCTCGGCGTGCCCAGGCCCTCGGCGAGGTCGCCGACGAGCTGCAGGCCCTCCTCGCCGGGGACCGGCTTGAACATGGTGAGCGCGCGCGTGTAGAGGCGGGCGAAGTTCCAGGCGTAGCCGTAGTACATGTCGCCCGGGTCCACCGAGTCGAAGTCGCCGGGCATGCCCATGTGGAGGGTGCCGCCGACCTTGTCCGACGGGTTGATGACCGCCGTCACACCCGCGTTGTACTTGCTGGACGGCTTGTCGTCGCTGCCCGAGCCGCTGGTGTTCTTGCTGCCACCGCCGCCGCCGCACGCGGAGACGACCACGGCGAGAGCGGCGGTCACCGCGATCGCCGACGCCTTAGATCTCATCTTCATCGACCTGACACACCCCTTGAATCTAGGAGTTGAGAGAACTTGCGGATAACTACTCACGAGGCCTTATCGGGCCTTGGGATCGAAGGCGTCCCTGAGGCCGTCACCGAGCAGGTTGAACGCCAGCACGGTGATGAAGATCGCGAGGCCGGGGAAGATCATGAAGTTGGGCGCCACGTCGTAGTTGTGGACCGCCTCAGCCAGCATGCCTCCCCACGTGGGGGTCGGCGGCCGCACGCCCACGCCGAGGAAGGAGAGTGCGGCCTCGAACAGGATGTTCGACGGGATCAGCAGCGTCGAGTACACGAGGATCGGCGCGAGCAGGTTGGGCAGGATCTCCTTGAACAGGATCGTGTGGTTGCGCGCGCCCAGGCTTCTGGAGGCGTCGACGAACTCCCGCTCGCGCAGGGAGAGCGTCTGGCCCCGGATGATGCGCCCGATGTAGGGCCAGTTGAAGAAGCCGATGATGAACACCAGCAGGCTGATCCTGAGGGTGTCGCCCGACATGCCGAACGCCTTGTCGGGGATGACGCCGGCCAGCGCCAGCGCGAACACCAGCAGCGGGAAGGCGAGGAAGATGTCCATCAGGCGGGAGATGATGGTGTCGATCCAGCCGCCGAAGAAGCCGGCGATCATGCCGAGCACGGTGCCGATCACCACGCACAGCAGCGTCGCGAAGA
The DNA here is from genome assembly GCF_040675255.1 of Nonomuraea sp. NPDC049624. NCBI lineage: Bacteria > Bacillati > Actinomycetota > Actinomycetes > Streptosporangiales > Streptosporangiaceae > Nonomuraea > Nonomuraea sp. NPDC049624. The sequence goes on from NZ_JBFAOR010000013.1 coordinate 129,725, forward strand.
ACGCGATCAGCAGCGAGATGCGGGCGCCGTACAGGATCCGGCTGAACAGGTCGCGGCCCGTGGTGGGCTCGACACCGAACAGGAAGTCCCAGCTCATGCCGCCGAAGGCGCCGATCGGAGCCTGGATCGCCGGGTCGATCTTCTCCCGGTGCCATTCGGCCGGGTCGTGACCGAGCCACGACACCAGCAGCGGCGCGAAGATCGCCACGAGGATCAGCAGGACGATGACGATGCCGCCGGTCATCGCGATGCGGTCGCGCTTGAGGCGCATCCAGGCGATCTGCCCGAGGGAACGCCCCCGGATGACTGAAGACTCCGCCCCCTCAAGAACGGTCTCCGGCCCGGCCTCGACGGCCGAGTCAGGAAGATCGAGCGGTGCGGTCATGCCAGTGGCCCCCTGGATTCCAGACGACGTCGTCCGTGTCGGCGCGACCCGGTCAGGGTAGTGCGCCCGTGCAAGGCGAGTCCGCAGAGTCGCGGCCCCAGGAGGCAGAATCTATGGCCTGAGCTGGTATGACCAGTCCCTCAGCGCTCGATGTGGCTCAACTGTGATTGACGCGAAACTTATTCGTATCGATCTTGATGTGAATGTCTACGGGCCGTCCCGGTTGGGTCTCGGAACTGTGACAGTGCCGATCCACGACCGTTTCCGTCCGAAATCAGCTGATGCCGCGGCGCTTCAGAAGCGCTTCGATATCGGAGAAGTCATCGTCGTTCTTGGCGGTCTTCGGGGCCACCGACGGCTGGGTCTTGTTCGCTACGGGCTGAACCGGCGGCTTCCCGCCCGGCTCGGGAGCGGCCTTCTTCTTGCGCCCCACGGACAGCCTGCGGCCGCGCATCACCCCGGACACCACGAACAGCACGGCGGCCAGGCCCGCCACGGCCACACCGGCCCACACCATCGGGTTGAGCACCAGCCCGGTGACGAACCCCACCGCGGTCGCCCCGATCGTCCACAGCGCGCTGAGCGCGCCGGTCAGGTAGGCCGCCACCGGCAGCAGGGACCAGGCCGCCAGCCGCATCCCCGCGGCCGCTCCCCGGCGCCTGAAGGCCAGGAAGCTCAGCACCAGCCCCACCGCCGTCACCCCGGCGCACAGCGGCAACCAGGCGATCTGATTGAACATTAAGGCCGCCCCTCGTCTCGACTACGCCTTCCATCCTGGCACGCGAAACGACGGGGGCCCCTCCTCCGCGAGGACCAGACGCCCCCTAGGGGATCAGCGTGCGCAGATCGGCGACGCCGACGTCGGCCAGCGAGGAGACCACCAGACGGCCGGGGGCCGGCTCGACGGGCAGCAGGTTGGGCACGGCCACGACGGCGCAGCCGGCCGCCGTGGCGGCCGCCACGCCGTTGGGTGAGTCCTCCAGCACCACGCAGCGCACCGGCTCGACGCCGAGCAGCCCGGCGGCCTTGAGGTAGGGCTCGGGGTCGGGCTTGGTCCGCTCGACGTCGGCGGCGGTGACGACGAGGTCGAAGCGGTCTTCGCCGAAGCCCTTCAGCACGGCGTCGGCGATCTCCCGCATCGACGAGGTGACCAGGCCGACCGGCACCCCCTCGTCGCGCAGCGCCTCCAGCAGCTCGGCGGCCCCCGGCATGACGGCGACGCCCTCGGCCAGGCGCTCGACCATGCCGGAGACCATCCACTCCTGCACCGTCGGCGCCGGCACGTCGGCCCCGGAGACGGCGAGCATGTAGTCGAGCGTGCGCTCCATGGACCCGCCGACCAGGTGGGCCTGGTGCTGCGGCGTCCACTCGGCGCCGAGCCTGGCCATCACCCTGGTCTCGATCTCCAGCCAGACCTTCTCGCTGTCGACGAGCAGGCCGTCCATGTCGAAGAAGACCGCTTCCACGTGCTTTCCCCCGATGACGAACTAGACGTTGAAGTACTTGGCCTCGGGGTGGTGCGCGACCAGCGCCGAGGTGGCCTGCTCGGGGTGGAGCTGGAACTCCTCCGACAGGCTGACGCCGATGCGCCCCGGGTCGAGCAGCTCGAACAGCTGCTGCTGGTCCTCCAGGTTGGGGCAGGCCGGGTAGCCGAAGGAGTAGCGGCAGCCCTGGATGTTGACCTTGAGCATGTCGTCGAGGGTCTCCTGGCCGCCGATGCCCCACTCCGAGCGCACCCGGGCGTGCCAGTACTCGGCCAGCGCCTCGGTGAGCTGCACCGACAGGCCGTGCAGCTCGAGGTAGTCGCGGTAGGCGTCCTTGGCGAACAGCTCGGCGGTGGCCTGGGAGATCTTGGCCCCCATGGTGGCCACCTGGAAGCCGACGACGTCGACCTCGCCGGAGTCCTTGCCGCGGAAGAAGTCGGCCAGGCACAGGTGCCGGTCGCGGCGCTGGCGCGGGAAGGTGAAGCGGGTGCGCTCGTTGCCGTCGTCGCCCAGGATGATCAGCGAGTCGCCGTCGCTGACGCACGGGAAGTAGCCGTAGACGACGGCCGCCTCCAGCAGGCCCTCGGTCTGCATGCGCTCCAGCCACATGCGCAGCCTGGGCCGGCCCTCGGTCTCGACCAGCTCCTCGTAGCCGGGCCCGTCGCCGCCCCTGGTGGGCTTGAGGCCCCACTGGCCCAGGAACAGGGCGCGCTCGTCGAGGAAGGCCGCGTACTCGTTCAGCGAGATGCCCTTGACCACGCGGTCGCCGTGGAAGGGCGGCGTGGGCACCGGGTTGTCGGCGGCCACGTCGGAGCGGGCCGGCAGCTCCTCGACCGGGGTGCGCTGCAGCACCGCGCCGGTCTTGACCCGCCGCTCGCGCAGCGGCGGCAGCGTGGCGCCCTCGACGCCGCGCTTGACGGCCATGAACGAGTCCATCAGCCGCAGCCCCTCGAACGCGTCGCGGGCGTAGCGCACCTCGCCCTCGAACAGCTCGGCGAGGTCCTGCTCGACGTAGGCGCGGGTGAGCGCGGCGCCGCCGAGCAGCACCGGGTACTTCTCCGACAGGCCCCTGGAGTTCATCTCCTCCAGGTTCTCCTTCATGATGACCGTCGACTTCACCAGCAGCCCGGACATGCCGATCACGTCGGCCTTCTGCTCGTCGGCGGCCTCCAGGATGGCCGAGACCGGCTGCTTGATGCCGAGGTTGACCACCTGGTAGCCGTTGTTGGACAGGATGATGTCCACCAGGTTCTTGCCGATGTCGTGCACGTCGCCCTTGACCGTGGCCAGCACGATGCGGCCCTTGGTCTCGCCCTCGACGCGGTCCATGTGCGGCTCCAGGTAGGCCACGGCGGCCTTCATCACCTCGGCCGACTGCAACACGAACGGCAGCTGCATCTGGCCGGAGCCGAACAGCTCGCCGACCGTCTTCATGCCGTCGAGCAGCACCTCGTTGATGATCTCCAGCGCGGGCCGCTGGGTGAGCGCGTCGTCGAGGTCGGCCTCCAGGCCCTTGCGCTCGCCGTCGATGATGCGCCGCTTGAGCCGCTCCCACAGCGGCAGCGCGGCCAGCTCCTCGGCCTTGCCGGCGCGCATGGCCGCGGCGTCGACGCCCTCGAACAGGTCCATGAAGCGCTGCAGCGGGTCGTAGCCCTCGCGGCGGCGGTCGTAGACCATGTCGAGCGCCACCTGACGCTGCTCGTCGGGGATGCGGGCCATCGGCAGGATCTTGGAGGCGTGCACGATGGCGGAGTCGAGGCCGGCGTTGACGCACTCGTTGAGGAACACCGAGTTGAGCACCATGCGGGCGGCCGGGTTGAGGCCGAAGCTGATGTTGGACAGCCCCAGCGTGGTCTGCACGCCCGGGTAGCGGCGCTTGAGCTCGCGGATGGCCTCGATGGTCTCCAGGCCGTCGCGCCTGGTCTCCTCCTGGCCCGTCGCGATGGGGAAGGTCAGGCAGTCGACGATGATGTCCTCGACGCGCATGCCCCAGTTGCCGGTCAGGTCCTCGATGAGGCGGGTGGCCACGCGCACCTTCCAGTCGGCGGTGCGGGCCTGGCCCTCCTCGTCGATGGTCAGCGCGACGACGGCCGCGCCGTGCTCGCGCACCAGGCGCATGATCTTCTGGAAGCGGGAGTCGGGGCCGTCGCCGTCCTCGTAGTTGACGGAGTTGACGGCCGCCCGGCCGCCGAGCATCTCCAGACCCGCCTGGAGCACGGCGGGCTCGGTGGAGTCGAGCATGATCGGCAGCGTGGAGGCGGTGGCGAAGCGGAAGGCCAGCTCCTTCATGTCGGCCACGCCGTCGCGGCCGACGTAGTCGACGCACAGGTCGAGCATGTGGGCGCCGTCGCGGGCCTGGTCACGGGCGGTCTCCACGCAGTCGTCCCAGCGGCCCTCCAGCATCGCCTCGCGGAAGGCCTTGGAGCCGTTGGTGTTGCAGCGCTCGCCGATGGCCAGGTAGGAGGTGTCCTGGCGGAAGGGGACCGTCTGGTAGAGGGAGGAGGCGCCGGGCTCGGGGTGGGGGCGGCGCGCGACCGGCTCCTTGCCACGCACCCGCTCGACCACCTGGCGCAGGTGCTCGGGGGTGGTGCCGCAGCAGCCGCCGACCAGCGACAGGCCGTAGTCGCGGGCGAAGGTCTCGTGCGCGTCGGCCAGCTCCTGCGCCGACAGCGGGTAGTACGCGCCGTCGGAGGTGAGCACCGGCAGGCCGGCGTTGGGCATGCAGGACAGCTTGAGCCGGGAGTGGCGGGCGAGGTAGCGCAGGTGCTCGCTCATCTCGGCCGGGCCGGTCGCGCAGTTGAGCCCGACGATGTCGACGCCGAGCGGCTCGATCGCGGTGAGCGCGGCGCCGATCTCCGAGCCGAGCAGCATCGCGCCGTTGGTCTCGATCGTCACCTGGGCGATGATCGGGACGTCCCGGCCGGCTGCCTCGACGGCCCGCTTGGCGCCGATGACGGCGGCCTTGACCTGGAGCAGGTCCTGGCAGGTCTCGATGATGAGCGCGTCGGCGCCGCCCGCGATCAGACCGGCCGCGTTGTCGCGGTAGGCGTCGCGCAGGCTGCGGTAGGGCAGGTGGCCCAGCGTCGGCAGCTTGGTGCCGGGACCCATCGAGCCGAGGACGAAGCGCGGCTGCTCGGGCGTGGACCAGTGGTCGGCCCGCTCGCGGGCGATGCGGGCGCCGGCCTCGGAGTACTCGAAGACGCGCTCGCCGATGTCGTACTCGCCGAGGGCGGCCAGGTTGGCGCCGAAGGTGTTGGTCTCGACGCAGTCGACGCCGACGGCGAAGTACGCGTCGTGCACGCCCTGGACGATGTCGGGACGGGTGACGTTGAGGACCTCGTTGCAGCCCTCGTGCCCCTCGAAGTCGTCGAGCGTCGGGTCCTGCGCCTGGAGCATCGTGCCCATAGCCCCGTCGGCCACGATCACGCGCTGGGACAACACTTCTCGGAAGGACGGGGAGATGCTCATGCCGTAGAGCTTATCGGCTGAGTCCCGACCGCTTATTCTTCCGCCTGTCAATTGACGCGGCGTCCAATACCGGTGGGCCCGTCCGGCTCTCCCGGCGTCGTCCCGGTGGGCGGTCCGCCCCCTTTCGGGGTGATCCGCTAGGGGCGAACGAAAGGGAGGGGTGAGCGCGGTGGGACGGGGGATAGTCGCGTGGTGGGCTGGGCGAAAGGGGTGGGCCGGTGGCTCGGAGCGTTCGCGGGGAGATCGGTGACGCCGACGCCTGCTTACCGCATAGGCTTAGCGCGATGAGGGAGAGAGGAGGCGACACGTGATCGAGCTCGAAGGGCTCCCCGAGCTCGTCGACCCGGTGCTCATTGCCGCGTTCGAGGGGTGGAACGACGCGGGCGAGGCTTCCAGCGGTGTGATCGCCCATCTCGAGTCGTCCTGGAAGGCCGAGCCGCTGATCGCGCTCGACCCCGACGACTACTACGACTTCCAGGTCACCCGTCCCGTGGTGGAGATGGGCGACGGGCTGACCCGGTCCATCGTGTGGCCGACGACGCGGCTGTTCCACGCCCGTCCGCCGGGCAGCGAGCGCGACGTCGTGCTGCTGCGCGGCATCGAGCCCAACATGCGCTGGCGCTCGTTCTGCGCCGACATCATCCAGGTCTGCCGCGAGCTGGGCGTCGAGCTGGCGGTCATGCTGGGCGCGCTGCTCAACGACTCCCCGCACACCCGTCCGGTGCCGATCCTGGGCGGGGCCACCGACGAGGCGCTGGCCCGTTCCACCAACCTGGAGCTCAGCCGCTACGAGGGCCCCACCGGCATCGTCGGCGTGCTCCAGCACGCCTTCGGCGAGGCCGGGCTCGACGCCATCTCGCTATGGGCCTCGGTGCCCCACTACGTCGCCCAGCCGCCCAACCCGAAGGCGACCCTCGCGCTGCTGCGCCGCATGGAGGACGTGCTGGAGATCCCGATGCCGCTCGGCGACCTCGACGAGGAGGCGCGCGCCTGGGAACGCGGCGTCGACGAGCTGGCCTCGCAGGACAGCGAGGTGGCCGAATACGTCAAGGAGCTGGAGGAGCGCAAGGACGCGGCCGAGCTGCCGGAGGCGAGCGGCGACGCGATCGCCGCCGAGTTCGAACGCTACCTGCGCCGCCGCGACCGCGACACCGACAGCTGATCCCGAGGCTCCCTTCCACCCGGCGGTCGACTCCCGGGCCCATCCCCGCTGCCACACCCGACGGCCAGGTGTCGGGGTCCATCCCACCTCAGGCCGTCACGCTCCGACAGGCCGGTTCCCGGAGCGGTCCCGTGGCACGGTTCCCCATCCGGTGGCCTCCTCCCTGAGCAGGTCGGGGGCTACGGCCGGGCGGTGGGGGCCGGGTGCGAGTGGCGGTGTGCGAGGGACTGGTCGTAGCGGTGCCAGATCAGGGTGGTCACGGCGGGGTCCGGGGCGAGCGGGGCGGTGACCAGGTCGGCGCCCGAGGCGGCCAGCCGGTCGTGGAAGAAGCCGGGGGCCAGCACGTACGAGGCCACCGCCACGCGGCCACGGGACGTCCTGCGCGCCTGGTCCACCGCGTCGGGCAGCGACGGCGTCCCCGAGGCGGCGAAGGCCGCCGTGACCGGCCGCGACAGGCGTACCGAGAGCCGCCGGGCCGCGGCCCGGACGTCGGCGAGCCCCGCGGGGTCGGACGAGCCCGCCGCGCCCAGGATCACCGTGTCGTCGGCGCGCAGCCCCGCCTGGGCCAGCGTCCGGACGAGCGCCGAGGTCAGCAGGTCGTGCGGCCCCAGCGGGCCGGCCACCAGCGCGTCCGGACGGTGGGCGGCGACCACCTCGGGCAGGTCGACGTGCACGTGGTAGCCCCCGGCCAGCAGCAACGGCACGACCACCACCGGCCCCGGCACGGCGGGCAGCACGTCGGCGAGCAGCGGCGGGCTGATCTCCAGAAAACTCGGCTCGACCCGGCGCCCGGGGCGCGCACTGCGGACCGAGCGGGCGAGTGCCGCCAAGGCCCGCTCCCCCGACGCACTCCGCGTACCGTGCGCGGCCAGCACTAGCGTTGGCAGCGTCCCGCCCTCCAGCCCGGACGCCCCTACCAGCGGGGAGCCACCCACCTGGACGGGCGCCCCCACCAGACGGGACGCCCCCACCTGAGCCGGCGCACTTACCAGACGGGACATGAGGTGAGTGGGCTCGTCGAGGGTCATGGGGTGGGCGGGCTGGTCGGGAGTTATGCGGTGGGTGGGCTGGTCGGAGGTCATGGGGTGGGGTCGTGGGGGCAGGCCAGGCGGTAGCCGCGTTTGACGACCGTCTCGACGATGCCGGCCGGCCCCAGGGCTCGGCGCAGCCGGGTGACGGCCATCTCCACCGCGTGCTCGGCCGAGTCGCGGGCCGGGCTGCCCGGCAGGACCGTACGCAGGTCGGCGCGGGAGACCACGTGCCCAGGCTTGTCGGCCAGGCGTTTGAGCACCGCCATAGGCGCGGGCGGCAGCGGGCGCAGGTCGCCGTCCACGACGACGGCGTGGCCGCGCACCTCCAGCCGGTGCCCGCCCGCGACCAGCCGGGTGACGCCGTGCTCGGGCAGGTGCCTGGCCAGGGCGCGGGCCAGGGCGCCGAGGCGGGAACGGTCGGGCTGCAGGACGCGTACGCCGCGCGAGGTCAGCGGCTCGGCCGTCACGGGACCGACGCAGGCGGCCACGACGGACCCGCCGAACGCGGCCAGCAGGGCGTCCTCCAGCCCGTCGGAGCGGGCCGCGCCGAGCATGGCGTGGACGGCGGGCGCGCTGGTGAAGGCCACCGCGTCCACCGCGCCGGAGACGGCCTGGCTGATCAGGCGGCGCAGAGGCGAGCCGTCGCGCCAGGGCAGCCACCGGTAGACCGGGATCTCGATCACCTCGGCCCCGGCCGCGCGCAGGGCCGCCACGAAGGCGGTGAGCGGCTCGCCGTGCTGCTGGACCGCGATGCGCCGGCCGCGCAGGTCCTGGGCGAGCAGGTACTCCTTGACCTCGTCGCAGGACTCGGTGACGGGCGTCCAGTGGTCGGTCAGCCCGGCGGCCCGTACGGCTCCCCTGGCCTTGGGGCCGCGGGTGAGCAGGCGGGCCCTGCCGAGGTGGTCGCCGAGGTCGGCGGACAGGCCCCAGCCCTCGGCGGCGGCCATCCAGCCGCGGAAGCCGACGCCGGTGGTGACGACCACGTCGTCCAGGGGGGCCTGGAGGGTGTGCCGGGTGGCGGCGAGCAGGTCGGCGTCCTCTGCCAGGGGAACCAGGCGGATGGCGGGGGCGCTGACGACGCGCGCGCCGCGCCGCGCCAGCAGCGCGGCGAACTCCTCCCGCCGCCGCGTGGCGGTCACCCCGATGGTGAACCCGGCCAGCGCGTCGGGCGCCGTCTCGGGAGACCCTTGGATGAAGACGGGGGCCGTCATGGGGGGTCCTTCGGGAGGGGCGGTCATGCCGGTGCCTCCGGGCGGGTGGGGCCCGGCCGGGCCCCGAGCGCTCGGCCGGGCGTCACAGGCGCGGGCGACGCAAGTGAGATCACCCTCCGATCCTGCTTTCGGCTGATTTCACCCTTGGGTCTCCGCTGTTACCGCTGTGCTACAAGGCACGGCCTTCAGGGTTGAGGGGATCCGGCGACGGGAACCGTTCCGCATGATGATCGCGGCGTTTCGGGGAGTTGCGGGTGACGGTCCCTATTCGTGTGTTCGACGATCCGGTGCTCCGCGTGGTGGCGGAGCCGGTGCACGACTTCGACCGGGAGCTGCGGCGCCTGGTGAAGTCGCTGACGCTCACCCTGCGGGCGGGGACGGGCCGGGCGGGCCTGTCGGCCCCGCAGATCGGCGAGCCGGTGCGGGTGCTCGTCTACTCCTACGACGGCCGTTCCGGTCATCTGGTCAACCCGCGGCTGGAGCTGTCGGAGCGGCGGATCACCGCCGACGAGGCGTGCCTGTCGGCGCCGGGCCTGTGGCGTCCGCTGGAACGCTCCTACATGGTCACGGCGCGCGGCCGCGACATGTTCGGCAAGCCGGTGACGCTACGGGCGCTGGGCGTGCTGGCGAGGGTGCTGCAACACGAGGCCGATCATCTCGACGGGGTGCTGTTCAGCGACCACCTCGAAGCTGAGGAGCGGGAACGCTTTCTTGCCGAGGCACTGCCGGCGCGCTGAGCTCACGCCGCTGTTCGGGGTCGGTGCCGCCCCACACGCCGTGCGCCTGACGGGTGTCCAGCGCGTACTGCAGGCAGGGCCGGCGCACGGGGCACCGGCCGCAGATGGTCTTGGCCTTCTCGACCTGCGAGCGGCCGGGGCCTTCGAGCGAGATCGGGAAGAACAGTTCGGGGTCCAGTTCCAGGCAGGCTGCCCTGCGTGACCAGTTGAGCATCATCATGCCCATCGCGCCTACCCATGCCTTCCGGCGTCATACCTGTCAGATCCCGGCTCGAATTCCGGCTCGAATTCCGGCTCGGACCGCAGCCCGGATCGCGGCTCGGATCGCGGCTCGGATCGCGGACAGGATCCCGGCTCAGATCTCGGCCAGCAGCCGGTCCCAGTCGCGCAGGAATCTGGGCAGGCCGTAGCGGGCCAGGGCGGCGGCCCGCGCGGCCTTGCCGGCCTGGGCGGCCCGCTCGGGGTCGGTGACGAAGGCGTGCAGGGCGTCGGCCAGCACGTCCACCCTGGTGGAGATCACCCCGGCCTCCGGCGGCACCGCCTCGACGGCCTCGGTCGTGGCCAGCGCCACGACGGGCAGGCCGAGGGTCATGGCCTCGATGAGGGCCAGGCCCAGCGACGTCCAGCGGTAGGGGTGCAGGTAGGCGCGTCTGCGGGCCAGGGCGGCGTGCATGACGTGCTGCGCGAGGTCCTCGTAGGTGCCGTACGGCAGGCCGTCCACCTTCATGCCGAACACGTCCAGCGGGACGCGCTCGGCGAAGCGCGGCAGCAGGTCGGTGCCGGCGACCCTGGTACGGCGTACCGGCTCGTTGACCACGACGCCGGCCCTGGCCAGCTCGCCGGTGTACAGGTGGCCGGGGTCGGGGACGCCGTGCTCGATCACGCGGGTGTGCGCCCGGCCGTTGTCCCAGAACAGCTCGTTGAAGTGGGTCACATGGACGATCGTGATGTCACTCTGGCCGGACAGCGGATGCCTCGTGCGGGGGACGTCGCCGGCCGGGGTGTTGTGCTCGACGTACACGCCGGGCACCGCGCGGCCGAGCCATTCGCGGGCCAGGTCGATCTCGTGCGGCCGCTGGTAGACGACCACGTCGATCGGCTCGTCGCGGAGCCGGTCGTAGGCCACCTCGCGGACGTTGTCCGGCCAGTCGTAGGTGGCGGCGCGCCCCCTGCCGTCGGGACCGCGGCCGGGGACGAGCGGCAGCACGTAGTCGTGGCCGCCGCTGACGAAGGCGCTGGTCCACGCCCCGTGGACGTGCCAGATGAGGATCCTCACCAGCGGCTCCAGCCCATGGCCCGGGCCCAGGGCGCGGACGAGGCCGCCGCCACGGGCACCTCGGGCGCGCTGAGCACCCGGTCGACGACGTCGGTGAGATCGTCGGCGACCTCGGCCGCCTGCTCGATCTCCTCCTCCAGCGTCTGCCCGGTCGGCACGAGGATGCCCCGGGCCCCGGCGGCCCTGGCCGCCTCCATGTCGCGGCCGATGTCGCCGACCACCACGCAGTCGCGCGGGCTGACGTCGAGGACGGCGGCCGCCCTGATCACCAGCCCCGGCGCCGGTTTGCGGCAGGTGCAGCCGTCGGCGTCGTCGTGCACGCAGATGGCCCAGGCGTCGAACGGCCCGAGCAGTTCCTCCACCCTGGCGTTCACCTGGTCCATCTCGTCCGGCGAGAGCAGGCCCTTGGCCACGCCGGACTGGTTGGTGACCACCGCGACGGGCACGTCGGCCCGGCGGAGCCTGCCGAGCGCCTCGACCGCTCCCGGCATGGGCTCGACGAGGCGCGGGTCGCCGTTGTACGGCACGTCTTTGATCAGGGTTCCGTCCCGGTCGAAGAGGACGGCCCCGGGACGTCGCTTTTCGAACACCTTTCACCTCCGTCGCCGGTCCGGCAGCTACCCGGGCCGTCACCCGGCAAACAACTACGGAGAGCGACCAACCCCAGGCGGTTACGCCCGTTTTCGCATCTCCTGAGGTAGCCCCAGGTTTGAGAGCCGCTTCTCTCGGTAGCGGTTCTCGACATCTGCGGGGGAGGAAACGATGAAGTTTCTCGGCATCAACGCGATCTTCCACGACCCGGCCGCGGCCCTGGTCGTCGACGGGAGGATCGTGGCCGCGGCGGAGGAGGAGCGCTTCAGCCGCCGCAAGCACGGCAAACGGCCGCTGGCGTTCTCCGCGTGGGAGCTGCCCGAGCAGGCCGCCGCCTGGTGCCTGCACGAGGCGGGCCTGTCCCCCGAGGACCTGGACGCCGTGGCCTACTCCTACGACCCGGCGCTGGTCGTCCAGCGGCCGGAGGGCGACTGGGAGGACCTGCGCACGAAGTACGCCGTCCGGGCGCCCGCCTTCCTGGCGACCGCGCTGCCGGGCCTGGACGCCGGGCAGGTCACGTACGTGCCGCACCACGTGGCGCACGCCGCCTCGGCCGGCCTGGCCTCCCCCTGGCGCGACTGCGCGGTGCTGGTGTGCGACGGGCGCGGCGAGAACGTCTCGCACCTGGCCGGCCGCTACCGCGACGGCGAGCTGGAGGTGCTGGCCGCCCAGGAGCTGCCGCACTCGCTCGGCCTGATGTACGAGGACGTCACCCAGCACCTGGGCTTCCTGCGCTCCAGCGACGAGTACAAGGTCATGGCCATGGCCTCCTACGGCCGGCCGCGCCACCTGGAGTCGCTGCGCGAGATCATCTACACCACCGGCGACGGCGGTTTCCGCGTCGAGCCGGTCGACTGGAACGTCTACGTCAAGGCCCTGGCCATGGGCGAGCCGTGGACCTCCGACCACGCCGACCTGGCCGCCAGCGTGCAGGCCCGGCTGGAGGAGGTGCTGCTGGAGCTGGCCCGCTGGCTGCACGAGCGCACCGGCGAACGGCGGCTCGCGCTGGCCGGCGGGGTGGCGCTGAACTGCGTGGCCAACACCCGGCTGCTGGACGAGGGTCCGTTCGAGGAGGTGTGGGCCCAGCCGGCCGCCGGCGACTCCGGCACGGCGCTGGGCGGCGCGCTGCACCTGGCGCAGACCTATGGCGAGCCGGCCGGTCCCATGCCGGGCGCGGCGCTCGGGCGCGGGTTCACCGACGAGGAGCTGGGCGCCTGGCTGGACGTGGCGCGGGTGCCGTACACGCGGCCGGCCGACCTGGGCGCGGCGGTGGCCGCCGAACTGGCCGCCGACCGGATCGTGGCCTGGTTCCAGGGCCGCTCCGAGTACGGGCCGCGGGCGCTCGGCCGCCGGTCGCTGCTGGCCCATCCGGGGCACGCGGGCAACACCGAGCGGCTCAACGACGTCAAGGGCCGGGAGCAGTTCCGGCCGATCGCGCCCATGGTCCTGGAGTCCAGGGCGCCGGAGATCTTCGGGCGGGGGCCGGTGCCCTCGCCGTACATGCTGTTCGTGCACGACGTGCGCGAGCCGTGGCGGGACCGCATCCCGGCGGTGGTGCACGTGGACGGCACCGCGCGCATCCAGACGATCTCGCCGGCCGACGACCCGCTGATGGCGCGGGTGCTGACCGAGTTCGAGGCGCGCACGGGGCTGCCGGTGGTGGTCAACACGAGCCTGAACACCGCGGGCCGGCCGATGGTCGACGACCCGCGGGACGCGCTGGAGTGCTTCGGCTCCTCGCCGGTTGACGTGCTGGCGCTGGGCCCGTACCTGGTGCGGCGCGGGGAGGTGTTCGCGTCGTGATCACCGTCGTGATCCCGACCATCGGCCGCGCCACGCTGCGGGAGACGCTGGCGGCGGTGGGCCGGACGCTGCCGGTGATCGTGGTGGACGACCGGCCGGCGGACGCCGCCGCGCTGGAGCTGCCCGATCACGTGCGGGTCGTGCGCTCGGGCGGCCGCGGCCCGGCCGCGGCGCGCAACGCCGGCTGGCGGGCCGCCGGGACGCCCTGGGTGGTGTTCCTCGACGACGACGTGATCCCGGCGCCCGGGTGGGCCGAGGCGGTCTGGAAGGACCTGGTGGACCTGCCCGACGACGTGGGCGGCAGCCAGGGCCGGATCGAGGTGCCGCGACCGGCCGGCCGGCGGCCCACCGACGCCGAGCGGCACACGCTGGGGCTCTCGGACGCGTTGTGGGTGACGGCCGACATGGCCTACCGGCGTTCGGTGCTGGAGCAGACCGGCGGGTTCGACGAACGTTTCCCCCGGGCCTACCGGGAGGACGCCGACATCGCGCTGCGGGTGACGCGGGCGGGCCACCGGCTGGTCGCGGGCGAGCGGGTGACCACGCACCCGGTGCGCCAGGACGGGTTCTGGGCGAGCGTGCGCTTCCAGCGCGGCAACGCCGACGACGCGCTGATGCGGCGCCTGCACGGGCCGGGCTGGCGTCAGGCCATCGGCGGCTCGGGCGGCCGGCTGCGCCGCCACGCCGCCACCTCGGCCGCCGCGCTCACCGCCGCCGCCCTCGGCCTGGCCGCCACCGTGGCCCGCCCGTCCGGGAGAGGGCGCGCGGGCGTACGGGCCGGGAGGCGGCCCCACGGCCGCTCCGTCAAGCGGCTCGACCGGTGGCGGGCGTTGCCGGTGCTGGCCGCGGTCGCCGGCGCCCTGTGGGCCGCGATGACCGCCGAGTTCGCCTGGCGGCGCATCGCCCCAGGGCCGCGTACCCCGCGCGAGGTGTGGCGCATGGCCGTCACCAGCGTGGTGATCCCGCCGGTCGCCTGTGTGCACCGGCTTCGGGGGGAATGGAGGTGGCGGCGATGAGACGTCGCGATCCGGCGCATCGGTGCGGCCGCGGCCGTACGAAGGCCACACAGTGCCACGGCAAGGCCGGACGGGCCGCCGCCCGCAAGCCCGCGGAACCCACCACAGCGGAGAGCACGGCGCAGACCACTGCGGCGGCCGGCACGCTGGAGGCGGCGGTGTGCCAGGCGGCCGGGGAGCACGGCGGCGGCCGGGGGCGCGTCCTGGTGGCGCGGCTCGACGACGCCGGAGACGTCCTGCTGGCCGGGCCCGCCACCCGGGCCGTGCGCACGCTCGCCGACGAGCTGGTCTTCCTGGCCGGTCCCAACGGCCGGGCCGCCGCCGAGCTGCTGCCCGGCGTGGACCGGGTGATCGAGTGGCGGGCGCCGTGGATCGACCACTCCCCCGCCGCCGTGTCCAACGCCCAGGTCGCCGACCTGATCGCCCGGGTCAAGGGCGTGGACGAGGCGCTGATCCTGACCTCCTTCCACCAGTCGGCGCTGCCGCTGGCCCTGCTGCTGCGGATGGCCGGCGTGCGGCGCGTCTGCGCGATCAGCAACGACTACCCCGGCTCGCTCCTGGACGTCCGGCACGTCGTGGACGAGACGATCGACGTGCCCGAGGCCGAGCGCATGCTGGCCGTCGCGCGGGCGGCCGGGTTCGATCTGCCACCCGGCGACGACGGCAAACTGGCTGTTCGGCGGCCCTTGCCGGATATCGGCCGGGAAAGCGGGCATCTCCTAGGCGTCGGCGGCGCTGCCGATGAACGCTCGTACGTCGTGGTGCATCCAGGGACGTCAGCCCCCGCCAGAACGTGGCCGGCCGACAGGCATCGGCAGGCCGTCAGGGAGCTGGTGGACGACGGGCACCGGGTCGTCGTGACCGGCAAGGAACGTGACCTCACCGCCTACGTGGCCTGCGACGCGGCAGTCGACCTCGGGGGCAGGACCACGCTCGCCGAGCTGGCCGCCGTGATCGAAGGCGCCAGTGTGCTGGTGGCCGGCAACACCGGTCCGGCGCACCTGGCCGCGGCGGTCGGCACGCCGGTCGTGAGCCTGTTCGCCCCTGTCGTCCCCGCCGCTCGATGGGCCCCGTACGGCGTACCCACGGTGCTGCTCGGCGACCAGCAGGCGCCCTGCTCGGGAAGCAGGGCGCGCACCTGTCCGGTGGCCGGGCACCCGTGCCTGTCCCTGGTGACAAGTGAGCAGGTGGTCAAGGCAGTGAGGGAGCTGACGCAGTGAAGGTCGATCTCATCTCCGAACACGCCGATCCGCTGGCGGCGATCGGTGGCGTGGACGCGGGCGGGCAGAACGTCTACGTCGCGCACCTGGCCGTCGCACTGGCCGAGCGCGGGCACACGGTCGTCGTCCACACCAGACGCTCGGCGCGGTCGCAGCCCGACGCGGTGACCATGGCGCCCGGCGTCACGGTCGAGTACGTCACGGCGGGCCCGGCCGCGGTCGTGCCGAAGGACGAGCTGCCGCCGTACATGCCGGAGTTCACCGAACGCCTGGCCGACCGCTGGGCGGCCGACCCGCCGGACGTGGCCCACGCGCACTTCTGGATGAGCGGCCAGGCGGCCCTGCGGGCCGCCAGGGGCGTGCCGGTGGTGCAGACCTTCCACGCGCTCGGGACCGTGAAGCGGCGCTGGCAGGGCGAGGCCGACACCAGCCCGGCGCACCGGATCGACACCGAGCGCGAGATCGGCATGCGCGCCGACGCGGTGCTGGCCACCTGCAGCGACGAGGTGAGCGAGCTGTGCGCGATGGGCGTGCCCGAGCGGCGCGTCACGGTGGTGCCCTGCGGGGTGGACCTGACGGCGTTCCGCCCGCAGGGGCCGGTCGCGCCGCGCGCGGGCGCCAAGGTGGTGCTCAGCATCGGCCGGATGGTGCCGCGCAAGGGCGTGGACACCTTGATCGCCGCGCTGCGCCAGCTCCCGGACGCCGACCTGGTGATCGCCGGCGGCGGCCCGGACGACGAGGAGGAGACCGCGCGGCTGCGCGACCTGGCCCTCGCCTACGGGCTCCAGGACCGGGTGCACCTGATCGGCAGCGTCCCGCGCACGCACGTGCCGGCGTTGATGCGCTCGGCCGACGTCGTGGTCACCGTGCCCTGGTACGAGCCGTTCGGGATGGTCCCGATCGAGGCGATGGCCTGCGGCGTGCCCGTCGTGGCCTCGGCGGTCGGCGGCCACCTGGACACGGTCGCGGGCTGCGGCGTGCTGGTCCCGCCGCGCCGCCCGCGGGCGCTGGCCAGGGCGCTGCGCGACGTGCTCGCCGACCCGGGCAGGCGCGCGGCGCTGGGCGCCGCGGGAGCGCGGCGGGCCAGCGAGCGGTACGGCTGGTCCCGCATCGCCGAGCAGACCGAGGCGGTGTACACGCAGGTCATCGACGGCAAGCTCTGCCGCCTGGCCGCTCTGGGGGGTTGATCATGGACAGACATCTGGAAAAGCTCTGGACCACGCTGGAGAAGGTCGACGACCACGCGGTCACCATCCGCGCCTGGGGCGGCAAGCTGGCCGGCGTGCTGTCGGCCGGCGGCCGGCTGCTGGCCTGCGGCAACGGCGGGTCGGCGGCCGAGGCCCAGCACCTGACGGCCGAGCTGGTGGGCCGCTTCAGGGACGACCGGCCCCCGTACGCGGCGATCCCGCTGCACGGCGACAGCTCCTCGATGACCGCGATCGCCAACGACTTCGGCCACGAGGAGGTCTACGCCCGCCAGGTGCGGGCGCACGGCCGTCCCGGTGACGTGCTGATGTGCCTGTCGACCAGCGGCGGCAGTCCGAACGTGCTGGCCGCGGCCAGGGCGGCGCAGGAGGTCGGCGTCGTCGCCTGGGCGCTGACCGGGCCCGCGCCGAACCCGCTGGCCGACCTGTGCGACGAGGCGGTGGCCGTGCCCGCGCAGGAGACGGCCACCGTCCAGGAGGTGCACCTCGCCATGATCCACCTGCTCTGCGACGCCATAGAGGAGGCCGTCTGATGGGCCCCCTCGTCGTCATCGGCGACACACTGCTCGACGTGGACGTCGAGGGCGACAGCGAGCGGCTGTGCCCGGACGCGCCGGTCCCGGTGGTCGACATCGCGGCCGAGCGCGCCCGTCCGGGCGGCGCCGGGCTGGCCGCGCTGCTGGCCGCGCGGGACGGCGCGGAGGTGGTGCTGATCACCGCGATCGGCGACGACACCGACGGTCACCGCCTGTGCGCGCTGCTGTCGGAGGAGGTCGAGCTGGTACGCCTGCCGCTGAACGGCGGGACCGTGCGCAAGACCAGGGTCAGGTCGAGGGGCCAGACCATGCTCCGGCTCGACAGCGGCGACGGCGTCGCCCGGTCCGACCCGCCCGGCGAGATCCCCGAGGAGATCACGGCCGTGCTGGCCCGCGCCGGCGCCGTGCTGGTCTCCGACTACGGCAGGGGCGTGGCCGGCCTGGCCCGGGAGTTGCTGCGCGGGGCCCGCGTACCGGTCGTGTGGGACCCGCACCCCCGAGGCGGGCCGCCCATGCCGGGCTGCACGCTGGTGACGCCGAGCGAGGCGGAGGCCCGGATGTTGTGCCCGGACGGTTACCGCGGCCCCGACCACGCGGCCCGCCGCCTGGTGCGGGAACTGCGCGCGGCAGCCGTGGCGGTCACCACCGGCGGCAACGGCGCCACGCTGGCCGTCCAGGGCGGCCCGCTGACGCGGGTGCCGCCGCCGGTGACGGCGGCCGGGCAGGACGCGTGCGGCGCGGGCGACCGGCTCGCCGGCGCCGCGGCGCTCGCGCTGCGGGACGGCGCGGACGTCGAGGAGGCGGTCACCATCGGCGTCGGCGAGGCCTCGCGCTTCGTCGAGCGCGGCGGGGCCGCCACCGTCAGGACCCAGGAACAGCGGCTCGGCGACCGGCCGCGCACCGCGCTGGAGGTGGCCAGGCTCACCCGCGCGCAGGGCGGCCGGCTGATCGCCACCGGCGGCTGTTTCGACCTGTTGCACGCGGGGCACGTGAGCCTCCTGCGGCGGGCCAGGGCGCTGGGCGACGCTCTCGTCGTCTGCGTCAACTCCGACGACTCGGTGCGCAGGCTGAAGGGGCCGTCCAGGCCCGTCGTCGACGCGCGTGACCGGGTCGAGGTGCTGCGGGCGCTGAGCTGCGTGGACGCGGTCCTGGTGTTCGAGGAGGACACCCCGGCCGAGTCCATCGAGCTGCTGCGGCCCGACGTGTGGGTGAAGGGCGGGGACTACGAGGGGGAAGTCCTGCCCGAGTCAGAGGTCCTGGAGCGGCTCGGCGCCGAGTTCGTCGCGCTCAGCACGCTGCCGGGACGTTCGACCAGCAATCTGATCAGGGAGATCCAGTGAATATTTTGATCACCGGGGGCGCCTCCGGTCTCGGCCTGGCCACCGCCGAAGCGGTCGAGAAGGAGGGCTGGCGGGCGCTCGTCGTGGACGTGCGCGAGCCGGACCAGCGCTTCGACCACGTCACGGCCGACCTGGCCGACCGCGGGCAGGCCGAACGGGCCGTGCACGAGCTCGCCGAGCGGGCCGGCGGCCTGGACGGCGTGGTGACCGCGGCCGGCATCGACGCCTGCGGACGCCTGGAGGACGTGCCCGCCGACGACTGGGAGCGGGTGATCCAGGTCAACCTGCTCGGCACGGCCGCCGTCGTCCGGGCGGCGCTGCCGTACCTGAAGCGCACCCGCGGCAAGGTGGTGACCTGCGCCTCGACGCTCGGGCTGCGCCCGCTGAGCGACGCCTCGGCGTACTCGGCCTCGAAGTTCGGCGTCGTCGGCTTCACCAGGGGGCTGGCGGTCGAGCTGCGCGGCGAGGTGGGGGTGACCCTGCTGATCCCGGGCGGCATGCGGACGAGCTTCTTCGACGGGCGTCCCGAGCAGTACAAGCCGGGCCCGGAGGCGGGGCTGAACGACCCGGCCCACGTCGCCCAGACCGTCGTGTTCGCGCTCCGGCAGCCGGCCGGGTGCGAGGTCAGAGAGCTGGTCGTCTGCCCCTCCACGGAGACGTCATGGCCCTAGAACTGCTGGCGTTGCGCGGGCTCGGCCTGGGCGACCTGCTCACGGCCGTCCCCGCGCTGCGGGCGCTGCGGCAGTCGTTTCCCGGGCACCGGATCACGCTGGCCGCGCCGAAGTCCCTGGAGGCCCTGCTGCCGCTGATCGGCGCGGTGGACGCCCAGGTGGACGTGTCCGGGCCGGGCCCGGTGCCGTTCCGGCGGCCCGACATCGCGGTCAACCTGCACGGCAAGGGGCCGCAGAGCATCGAGGCGCTGCGGGCCACCGACCCGGGGCGGCTGATCAGCTTCGGCGTCGGCCCGGCGTGGCAGGACGGCGTGCACGAGGTGCGGCGCTGGTGCGGCCTGCTGGAGTGGCACGGCATCCCCGCCGACCCGGAGGACCTGACGCTCGGCATCTCCGACCGGACGGGCCCGGTGATCGTGCATCCGGGGGCCGCCTACCCGGCGCGGCGCTGGCCGCCCGAGCGGTTCGCCGAGGTCGCGGCGGCGCTGGACGACGTGGTCGTCACCGGCAACGCCGAAGAGGTGCCGATCGCCAGCAAGGTCGCCGAGCTGGCCGGGCTGCCGCCGGAGCGCATGCTGGCCGGCCGTACCCGGCTGGCCGACCTGATCGACCTGGTCAGCCGGGCCCGGCTGGTGGTCTGCGGCGACACCGGGGTCGCGCACCTGGCGACGGCGTTCTGCGTGCCGTCGGTGGTGCTGTTCGGCCCGGTGCCGCCGTCGGAGTGGGGGCCGCCGCCCGGCTGGCGGCACGTGGCCCTGTGGGCCGGTCGCAAGGGCGACCCGCACGGCCTGCGCCCCGATCCCGGCCTGCTCAGGATCGAGGTGTCGGAAGTGGTCGACGCAGCTCTGGAGGTCACGTCATGAGGGCTCTGGTCACCGGCGGAGCCGGCTTCCTCGGTTCCTACCTGTGCGAACGCCTGCTGGAGGAGGGCGCCGAGGTCATCTGCATGGACAGTTTCCTGACCGGCGGCCCGCGCAACGTCGAGCACCTGCTGGACAACCCGGCCTTCCGGCTCATCGAGAGCGACCTGACCGGGTACGTGCACGTCCCGGGCCGGGTGGACCTGGTGCTGCACTTCGCCTCGGCCGCCTCGCCGGCCGACTACCTGCGCTACCCGATCGAGACGTTGCGGGTGGGCAGCGTGGGCACCCTGCACGCGCTCGGGCTGGCCAGGGAGAAGGGCGCCCGGTTCGTCTTGGCGTCCACCAGCGAGGTGTACGGCGACCCGCTGGAGCACCCGCAGAAGGAGACGTACTGGGGGAACGTCAACCCGGTCGGCCCGCGCAGCGTGTACGACGAGGCCAAACGCTTCGCCGAGTCGCTGACCACCGCCTACCGGCACTCGCGCGGCACCGACACCGGGATAGTGCGCATCTTCAACACCTACGGCCCGCGCATGCGCCCGTTCGACGGCCGGGCGATCCCGACCTTCATCCGCCAGTCGCTGAAGGGCGAGCCGCTGACCATCACCGGCGACGGCTCCCAGACCAGGTCGATCTGCTACGTGGACGACACCGTCTCGGGCATCCTGGCCATGGCCCGCAGCGACTTCACCGGCCCGGTCAACATCGGCAACCCGGACGAGCTGACCATGCTGGAGCTGGCCGGCCTCATCCGCGACCTGACCGGTTCGGCCTCGGAGATCGAGTTCATCGACCGCCCCGCCGACGATCCGAAGGTGCGCCGGCCCGACACCACCCTGGCCGCCGAGCGGCTGGGCTGGCGGGCGGAGGTGCCCGCCAAGGAGGGGCTGCGGCGCACGATCGAGTGGTTCACCGCGGAGCTCGCCGCGAACGACAGGTTCGAGGAGCTGCGTGTGTGACGGAGAACGCCGAGGGATCGGCGACTCCACGGGAAGTCGTGGGCCGGGCGCGAAAGCCCCGGCCCACGACCGTGCCCGGCCGGTGCGCGCGGCCCGGCGTGAGCGGGCGGCGGTCGTACGGAAGGAGGTCGTACGGAAGGAGGTCGTACGGAAGGAGGTCGTGCGGAAGGCGGTTCGTCAGAGGGCGATGCCGAGCAGGGCGTCGGTCAGGTCCTTGACCAGGCCGGGCTGCTGCGGCCCGCCCTCGGCCAGCGCCCGCTCGGCCCAGGCGTCGATCGCGGCCAGCGCGCCCGGCGAGTCGAGGTCGTCGGCCATCCGCTCGCGGACCGTGGCCAGCAGTTCCTCCGCGCGCGGCGCGCCCTGCAGGGCGACGGCCGAGCGCCACAGCGCGAGCCGGCGCTCGGCGGCGGCGAGCTGGCCGGGCGTGTACTCCCAGTCCTCCCGGTAGTGGTGGGCCAGCAGGACGAGCCGCACGGCCATCGGGTCGTGCTGCTGCCGCAGCCGGCTGACGAACACCAGGTTGCCCCTGGACTTCGACATCTTCTCGCCGTCGAGCGCCACCATGCCCGCGTGCGTGTAGAACTTGGCGAACGGCCACTCCCCCGTGGCCGCGTGCCCCTCGGAGGCGCCGCACTCGTGGTGCGGGAAGATCAGGTCGGAGCCGCCGCCCGCCACGTCGTAGCCGGGGCCCAGGTTGCGCAGCGCGATCGCGGTGCACTCGATGTGCCAGCCGGGACGCCCCCGGCCCAGGCTGCTCTCCCAGGCCGGCTCGCCGGGCCGCTCGGCCCGCCACAGCAGCCAGTCGAGCGGGTGCCGCTTGCCCGGCCGGTCGGGGTCGCCGCCGCGCTCGGCGGACAGGGCCAGCATCTCGGCCTCGTCGTAGCCGGACACCTGGCCGAACTTGGGGGCGTCGGCCACCTTGAAGTAGACGTCGCCGTCGAGGTCGTAGGTGCAGCCCTTGGCGGCCAGCTCGGTGATCAGGTCGGCGACGTGGCCCACGACCTCGGTGACGCCGACGTACTCGCGCGGCGGCAGGATGCGCAGGGCCTCCATGTCGGTGCGGAACAGCTCGATCTCGCGCTCGGCCAGTTCCTGCCAGTCGATGCCGGTCTGGGCGGCCCGCTCCAGCAGCGGGTCGTCCACGTCGGTGGCGTTCTGGGTGTAGTGGACCTCGTGCCCGGCGTCCCGCCACATCCGGCCCACCAGGTCGAAGGCGTGGTAGGTGTTGGCGTGGCCGAGGTGGGTGGCGTCGTAGGGGGTGATGCCGCAGACGTACATCCGGGCGGTGGGGCCGGGATCGGTCTGCCGCACCTGCCTCGTCGTCGTGTCGTAGAGACGCAGCGGAATGCTCTCACCTGGGAGCTTGGGGATGTTCTGGGCAGACCACGATCTCATGCCTTTGAGCCTATCCGTGCCGTAAGGTCCGTGAACTCGTAGGCGGTGTCGTCCTGGCCCAGGGTGACCCGCATCACCGACAGCGAGGCGTAGACGCGGCCGTCGGGCAGCGTGTTGCGCACCAGGAGGGCGTCCGGCCGGTCGGAGTGCGCGCCGGTGATCAGCTCGGCCCAGTCGGGCGCGCTCGCGAAGCGCGGCAGGTGGGCCCGTACGCGGCCGGCGTCCGGGTCGAGGCCGGTGTTGACGACCATGCTGGTGCCCTCGGGCAGGGCGGAGGCGGTGAGGCGGTCGCCGTCCCAGCTGAACAGCCGCACCTGGGACAGGTCGGCGAGCACGAGGTGGAAGGGGTCGTAGCGGGTCAGGTCGACGTCCGGGACGCCGCCCGTGGAGACCGCGAGCAGGGCCAGGTCGCCGCGGGAGACCCGGGTGGTCTCGGGGGCCTGCCTGCCGTGGCCGTTGAGGAGGGCGGCGGCGCGGCAGGCGGACGGGGAGACGGCCATCCAGGTGCCGCCGCCCTTGAGGTCACGGCCGCCGATCACCCCGGGATGCTCGGGCCAGTGCTCCCCGGGCGCCTCCCAGGGGCGGTCGGTGAGCTCGTCCCGCACGCCCATGAGGGTCAGCGGCTCCCCGGTTCTCACGATCAGCGTGCACATGCGGCAAAGGGTATAAAACCCGCGCCAGTTCTCAGATGGGGGGCCAGGGAACGGCCGGCCACCCTTCCGACGGGTACGGATGCACGCCGGTGTCCAGCAGCCGCCTGACCCGCCGCCAGGTGGCCTCCACCTCGGCCAGCGTGAGCAGCTCGCGCAGCCGCCGCCCCAGCGAGCCCGACTCCAGATCGCGCTCCAGCTTGGCCAGCACCGCCACCGCCTCCCGCGCCAGCGGCTTGCCCCGCCACTGCCACAGCACGGTACGCAGTTTGTCCTCGACCGAGAAGCAGACGCCGTGGTCGACGCCGTAGACGTGCCCGGTGGGCAGCGGCAGCAGGTGACCGCCCTTGCGGTCGGCGTTGTTGACCACCGCGTCGAACACCGCCATCCGGCGCACCACCGGGTTGCGGCTCTTGACCAGCCGCATCAGGTCGATCTCGCGCTCGGTGTCGATCCACAGCTGGCACATGCCGGGCCCGAACGGGCCCTCGCGGTAGACGGTCGGCGGCACGATGCGCCAGCCGGTCGCCTGGGAGACCTCGTAGGCGGCCACCTCGCGGGCGGCGAGGGTGCCGTCGGGGAAGTCCCACAGGGGGCGCTCGCCGCGCACGGGCTTGTAGACGCAGGCGGCGCTGCGGCCGCCCAGCTTGATCGAGCAGTAGAGGGTCATGTTGGTGGCCTCGACCAGGCGGCCGGCCACCTCCAGGCGCCCGTCGCGCAGCAGCGTGAGCGCCTCCTCCTCCTGCATGATCGGCCCCTGTGGTGGCTTGACGGCCGGTTCGCTCTCAGGAGCGGTCATGAAGCCGCCTCACCCCCGCGGTAGCCGTTGAGTCGGACGCAGACATGGCCTTCGGCGTCGAGCGGCTGCCCGCACAGGGGACAGGGAGGCCGGCCCGCCGCCACGATCTGGAGCGCCCTGCGGGTGAAGGCCCGTGCGGCGCCGGCGCTGATCCGCACCCGCAGCACGGCGGGGTCGGGGCCGTCGAGGTCCTCCTCGTCGATGACCTCCTGGGCCTCGATCACCACCTGGGACTTGTCGTCGTCCCAGGCCAGCGCCATGGTGCCGACTCGGAAGTCCTCCGCGACCGGCACGTCGAGGGGGCCGTCGTCGGCCAGGTCGGCCGGAGCCAGCGCGGGCACGTGCGCGGTGCCCCCGCTCAGCCGCAGAACCTCGTCGAGCAGCTCGTCGAGCCTGCCCGCGAGCGCAGCCACCTGCAGCTTCTCCAGCGCCACGGTGGTCAGTCTGCCCTCGGCCCTGGCCTGCAGAAAAAAGACCCGCGCGCCCGGCTGCCCCAGGGCGCCGGCGACGAACCTCTCCGGTGGGTCGTAGTCGAAGACCGGCATAGCCTGACCTTACGTGGTCCCGGGTCCACCGCCGACGGCGGCATCGCTCCCGGTGATGTTTTCTCCCCCGTCTTTCTCCTCCGAATCCTCGGGCAACCGCAATTCCCCCATATCGTTAATCCTGAGAACAAAGGGACGCAAGGGGGCATAGCGAATCACGGTGAGGGCCGCAGGATCGGCTGTTATCCGCTGAAAATGATCGAGGTGCAGCCCCAGAGCGTCCGCCACGATTGCCTTGATGACGTCTCCGTGGGTGCACGCCAGGTAGACACCCTTCAACCCGAGGCGTCGATTCCACTCCCGGACCGCGGCGACCGCCCGATGTTGCATATCGGCCAGCGACTCCCCTTCCGGAAATGTCACCGCACTGGGATGCGCCTGCACGGTCTGCCAGAGCGGCTCCTGCGCGAGCTCCTTGAGCGGGCGGCCCGTCCAGGTGCCGTAGCCGCACTCGATCAGCCGCTCGTCGACGAGCACGTCCGCCCCGCGGCCCTTGGCGACGGCCTCGGCGGTCTCCCGGCAGCGTTCGAGCGGGCTGGAGACGACGGCGTCGAGCCGGACCCCGGCGATGCGGCCGGCCAGCGCCTCGGCCTGCGCCCGCCCGGCCTCGCTCAGGTGCACCCCCGGGGTGCGCCCGGCCAGCACCGGCCCGGTGAGGTCGGTCAGCCCGTGGCGGGCCAGCAGAAGGGTGGTCACACCAGCAAGTGTCGCAGGCGCGGATCACCATGTTTCACGCACCTGCGAGAAAACTTCGCATCCACCCGCCGCCACGCTCCTCACCAGGCAGGACATTGGAGCGGCGGACTGGCGGGCGGGCCCGTTCTTGGTAACCTGGCGGGATCATGGAGCAGCGCTATGTCGGCCGCAGCGGCCTGTCGGTGTCCCGGCTGGGGCTCGGCACGATGACCTGGGGCCGTGACACCGACCCGGAGGAGGCGGCCGCCCAGCTCCGTTCGTTCCTCGACGCGGGCGGCACCCTCGTCGACACCGCCGACGTCTACACCGGCGGCGACTCCGAGCGGCTGCTCGGCCGCATGCTGCGCGACTCCGTGCCGCGCTCGGAGCTGGTGATCTCCACCAAGGCCGTGGTCACCCCGACCGGCCGCCGGCCGCGCGACGCCTCCAGGCGCCACCTGATCGCCGCCGTCGACGAGTCGCTCAACCGGCTCGGCCTCGACTACGTCGACCTGTGGCAGCTGCACACCTACGACGCCGAGGTGCCGCTGGAGGAGACCCTGGCCGCCCTCGACGCGATCGTCTCCTCCGGCCGGGCCGTCTACGCCGGCGTGTGCGACTACGCGGGCTGGCAGCTCGCCGCCGCCGCGGTCACCCAGAAGTCGGTCCCCGGCCGCATCCCGATCACCTCGGCCCAGGTCGAGTACTCGTTGCTGGCCCGCGAGCCCGAGCGCGAGCTGCTGCCCGCCGCCGCCCACCTCGACGTCGGCGTGCTGGCCTGGTCGCCGCTCGGCCGGGGGGTGCTGACCGGCAAGTACCGCACCGGCATCCCGGCCGACTCCCGCGCCGCGACGCCGCACTTCGCCGACTTCGTCCGGCCCTATCTCGACGAGCGCGGCCGCAGCGTGGTCGAGTCGGTCACCACCGCCGCCGACGGGCTCGGCGTCTCGCCGCTGGCGGTGGCGCTGTCATGGGTGCGCGACCAGCCGGGGGTGGCCTCGGCGATCGTCGGCGCCCGCACCCACACGCAGCTCAAAGGGATACTGTCGGCCGAGGACGTCGTGCTCCCGATCGAGATCCGGGAGGCGCTCGATGACGTGTCCTCGCTCGACTGACGACGAACGAGAGTGCAACTCGCGTATCACTAGTCGATACCGAATCGCAACTTTACCGGGAAAAAGCCTGCGTCTGACGGGCCTTGTCCATAAGGATTTCCTCCTGAAGCGATACAGGAGGGGACGGATGGGGAGCAGGACCGCGATCTCGGCCGGAGTGCTCGCGGTGGCGCTGGGGGCGATCCCGGTGGGGGCGCCGGCCGCTTCCGCCGCCGTCCAGGGCTGCCCGGGCGAGGGGGGCCTGCTCTCGGGGGTCACCGACACGCTGTGCGACGTCGTCGGCGCGCTCACGGGCACGGTCGACGACGTGACCGGCGGCAAGGCCGACCCGGTGACCAAGGGCGTCGACAAGACCACCGGCGAGGTGCTCGGCACCGTCGGCGACGCCGTGCCGACCGGCAGGCCCGGTAAACCGTCCCGATCGGACCGCCCCTCCCCCAGCCCCAGCCACCCCGACCTGGTGCCCGAGACGCTGAAGGACGTGTGCCTGCCGGTGCTGGCCTGCGGCGACCAGGGCGTGCTCCGGTCGCTGACACCCCGATCCACCCCGACGGCCTCGACCGGGATCGAGACCGACACCGGGCCCGAGACCGAGGCTGGGCACCGCCGGGGCGACCGGCCGCGCGAGCGCGAGACCGACGAGGCCACCGCGCCGCTGCCGACCCAGCCGCCCACGCCGCCCTCCGCGCAGCCGCGGCCCACGCCGTACACGCTGGACGACGAGCGGCCGGTCACCGCCGAGGAGCCGACCGCCGATCCCGACGACTCGCGGGTGGAGCTGCTGTGGCCCAACCCGTTCGGGCGCGAGCTGGCCGTGCCGCTGCGCGACCAGCGGGTGGTGCGGCCCAGCCCGCCGGCTCACGACGTGCTGGGCACCGTGCTGACGATCGTGCTGCTGGGGTCGGCGGTGCTGGCCACCCGGATCGTGCAGCAGCGGCGGCACCGGGCCGAGCCGAGCGAGTCGATCCCGTTCGAGCCGGCCCCGGCGGGCAGCGGCAGGCACCGCCTGGCGTGAGGCGCACTCAGCCGCCGATGGCGTGCGCGCCGCCGTCGACGTGCACGATCTCGCCGGTGGTGGCGGGGAACCAGTCGGACATGAGCGCCACGCACGCCTTGGCGGCCGGGACGGTGTCGGTGAGGTCCCAGCCCAGCGGCGAGCGCTCCGGCCAGCTCTCCTCGAACTCCTTGAAGCCCGGGATCGACTTGGCGGCCATCGTGCGCAGCGGCCCGGCCGAGACCAGGTTGACCCGGATGTTGTGCTTGCCCAGGTCGCGGGCGAGGTAGCGGCTGCACGACTCGAGGCCGGCCTTGGCCACGCCCATCCAGTCGTAGACCGGCCAGGCCTTGGAGGCGTCGAAGTCGAGGCCGACGACCGCGCCGCCCTCCTTCATCAGCGGCAGGCAGGCCACGGCCAGCGACTTGAACGAGTACGTGGAGACCTGCAGGGCGGTGGCGACGTCCTCCCACGGCGTGTTGAGGAAGTTGCCGCCGAGGGCGCTCTGCGGCGCGAACCCGATGGAGTGCACGACGCCGTCGAGCCCGTCGACGTGCTCGCCCACGCGGGCGGCCAGCGTGTCGAGCTGGTCGGTGTCCTGGACGTCGAGCTCCAGCACCGGCGGGGTCTGGGGCAGCCGCTTGGCGATGCGCTCGACCAGGCTCAGCCGGCCGAACCCGGTGAGCACCACCGTGGCGCCCTCCTCCTGGGCCAGCTTGGCCACCGAGAAGGCGATGGAGGCGTCGGTGAGCACGCCGGTCACGAGGATCCGCTTGCCTTCGAGAATTCCCACGTCAGTGCCCCATTCCGAGTCCGCCGTCGACCGGGATCACGGCCCCGGTGATGTACGAGGCGTCGTCGCCGGCCAGGAAGCGGACGACGCGCGCGATCTCCGCGGGGGCGGCCTGCCGCCCGAGCGGGATGTTCTTGACGATGGCCTCCTGGTCGAGGCCGGCCGTCATGTCGGTGGCCACGAAGCCGGGCGCGACCACGTTGACGGTGATGTTGCGCGAGCCGTACTCGCGGGCCAGGGAGCGGGCGAAGCCGACCAGGCCGGCCTTGGAGGCGGCGTAGTTGGCCTGGCCCGCCTGACCGGACAGGCCGACCACGGAGGAGATCAGGATGATGCGGCCGCGCTTCATCTTCATCATGGGCCTGATGGCGCGCTTGGCCACGCGGTAGGCCCCGGTCAGGTTGGCGTCGATGACGTCGGTGAAGGTCTCCTCCTTCATCATCGCCAGCAGGGTGTCCTGGGTGATGCCCGCGTTGGAGACGAGGACCTCGACCGGCCCCTGCTCGGCCTCGACCTTGTCGAAGGCGGCCTCGACCTCGGCCGTGCTGGTGACGTCGCAGCGGACGCCGAACAGACCCTCCGGCGGCTCCCCCGATCGGTAGGTGACCGCGACGGCGTCGCCGGCCGCGGCGAGTTCACGGGCGATCGCGAGGCCGATGCCGCGATTGCCTCCGGTGACGAGTACAGAGCGTGCCATGGCATCTGACGCTATCTCTTACTTGCGGGTATCCGCTTGTCCGGGTGGTACAAGATCACAGGGTTAGGATCGTGGACATGCGCCAGATCGATCCCGACTTCCTGGAACTGCCGCTGCGGCAGCTCGCGGACGCGGCCCTGCAACGCGCCCGCGACCTCGGCGCCGAGCACGCCGACTTCCGGCTCGAACGCGTCAGGGCCGAGACGCTGCGCCTGTACGACGCCCGCCTCGAAGGCGCGCTCGACGCCGACGACCTCGGTTACGCGGTCCGTGTCGTCAAGGGTGGCACATGGGGGTTCGCGGCCGGCATCCACCTGACCCCGCAGGCCGCCGCGGCCGTGGCCGAGCAGGCGGTGCGGGTGGCCGAGGTGAGCGCGCCGGTCAACCGGGAGCCCATCGAGCTGGCGCCCGAGCCGGTGCACGCCGACGCGGTGTGGGTCTCCGACTACGACGTCGACCCGTTCGAGGTGCCCTCCGCCGACAAGGTGGGGCTGCTGGCCGACTGGTCGGCCGGGCTGCTCAAGGGCGCCGACCACGTCTCGGCGCGGCTCCTGCAGGTCAAGGAGCAGAAGTTCTACGCCGACACCGCGGGCACCGTGACCACGCAGCAGCGCGTGCGGGTGCATCCGTCGCTCAACGCGATGAAGGCGCACGAGGGCGGCTTCGACGACATGTCGACCATCGCGCCGCCGGTCGGCCGCGGCTACGAGTACCTGACCGGCACGGGCTGGGACTGGCCGGCCGAGCTGGGCCGGCTGCCCGAGCTGCTGGCCGAGAAGCTGGCCGCGCCCTCGGTCGAGGCGGGCGACTACGACCTGGTGATCGACCCGTCCAACCTGTGGCTGACGATCCACGAGTCGATCGGCCACGCCACCGAGCTCGACCGCGCGCTGGGCTACGAGGCCGCCTACGCCGGCACCAGCTTCGCCACCTTCGACCAGCTCGGCGAGCTGGTCTACGGCTCGCCGCTGATGAACGTCACCGGCGACCGCACGGTCACCCACGGCCTGGCCACGGTCGGCTACGACGACGAGGGCGTGCGCGGGCAGAGCTTCGACATCGTCAAGGACGGCGTGCTGGTGGGCTACCAGCTCGACCGGCGGATGGCGCTGATGAAGGGGTTCGGGCGCTCCAACGGGTGCGCCTTCGCCGACTCCCCCGGCCACATGCCGATCCAGCGCATGGCGAACGTGTCGCTGGCCGCCGCGCCCGGCGGGCCCTCCACCGAGGAGCTGATCGCGGGCGTGGAGCGCGGCCTGTACATCGTGGGCGACAAGAGCTGGTCGATCGACATGCAGCGCTACAACTTCCAGTTCACCGGGCAGCGGGCGTACCGGATCTCGCACGGGAAGCTGGCCGGGCAGGTCAGAGACTTCGCCTACCAGGCCACCACGACCGATTTCTGGCAGTCGATGGACGGCGTCGGCGGGCCGGGCACGTACGTGCTGGGCGGCGCCTTCAACTGCGGCAAGGGCCAGCCGGGGCAGGTCGCGCCGGTCAGCCACGGATGCCCGTCGGCGCTGTTCAGGGGCGTGCGCGTGCTCAACACGGTGCAGGAGGGCGGCAAGTGACTACTCCGCAGGAGATGGTGGAGAGGGCTCTGGAGCTCTCCGCGAACGACGGCTGCGTGGTGCTGGTGGACGAGGGCTCCACGGCCAACCTGCGCTTCGCGGGCAACACGCTGACCACCAACGGCGTGGCCCGGTCGTCCCGGCTGACCGTGATCTCGGTGGCCGGGCAGGGCGTGGGCGTGGTCTCGCGCTCGGCCGTGCGCGCCGACCAGCTGCCCGACGTGGTCGCGGCGGCCGACCGGGCGGCCCGCGAGGCCCGGCCGGCCGAGGACGCCCGCCCGCTGGTCGAGGGCGGCCCGGCCGCCCCCGGCTGGGACGACGAGGTGCGGCCGACCGACATCGGGGTGTTCGAGCGGTTCGCGCCCGCGCTGGGCGAGGCGTTCTCGGCCGCCGAGTCCGGCGACAGGAAGCTCTACGGCTTCGCCGAGCACTCCCTCACCTCGACCTTCCTCGGCACCTCCACCGGCGTGCGGCTGCGGCACGACCAGCCGACCGGCCGCCTGGAGCTCAACGCCAAGTCCGGCGACCTGAAGCGGTCGGCCTGGACCGGCGTGTTCACCGAGGACTTCGCCGACGTCGACGTGGCCGCGCTCGACGCCTCGCTGGCCCAGCGCCTGGAGTGGGCCAAGAACCGGGTCGACCTGCCCGCGGGCCGCTACGAGACGCTGCTGCCGCCGAGCGCGGTGGCCGACCTGATGATCTACCTGTACTGGTCGGCGGGCGCCAGGGACGCGCTCGACGGCCGCTCGGTGTTCTCCGGGCCGGGCGGCGGCACGCGGGTGGGCGAGCAGCTCGCCACGCTGCCGATCACGCTGTCCAGCGATCCACGGGCCGCGGGCATCTCGTGCGCGCCGTTCGTCACCGCGCACGCCTCCAGCCGCGACGCCTCGGTGTTCGACAACGGCCTGCCGCTGGGCCCGACCGACTGGATCCGGGACGGCCGGCTGGAGTCGCTGCTCCAGACCCGCTACTCGGCCGAGCTGAGCGGGCTGCCGGTGACGCCCGGCATCGACAACCTGGTCATGTCCGGCCCGGCGGAGGGCGCCCGTTCGCTGGAGGAGATGATCGCCTCCACCCGGCGCGGGCTGCTCGTCACCTGCCTGTGGTACATCCGGGCGGTCGATCCGCAGACGCTGCTGGTCACGGGCCTCACCCGCGACGGCGTCTACCTGGTGGAGCACGGCGAGGTCGTCGGCGAGGTGAACAACTTCCGGTTCAACGAGAGCCCGGTCGACCTGCTCGGGCGCGTCACGGAGGTGGGGGCGGCCGAGCGCACGCTGCCCCGCGAGTGGAATGACTACTTCCAGCGCACGGTGATGCCGCCGGTGCGGGTGCCGGACTTCAACATGTCGACGGTCAGCCAGGCGAGCTGACCCTCGCCCGCATCACGGCCGTCCATCACGGCCGTCCATCACGGCCGTACGCGCCCGCCGTCCCGCGAATCGAGCGGGGCGGCGGGCGTCGTCGTGCCGGCGGCCGTCCGTGAGGCTCCCAGCGGGCCGGAGGGCGGGCCGGGGCCGGGACGGCTGTCAGCGGGCCGGGGCGCCGGCCCCGGGCCGTCCGGGGACGGTCAGGAGTCCTCCAGGCGGAAGCCCACCTTCATGCCCACCTGGTAGTGCGCGATCTCGCCGCCGTCGAGGTGGCCGCGGATCTCGGTGACCTCGAACCAGTCCAGGTGGCGCAGGGTCTGCGAGGCCCGCTGGAGGCCGTTGCGGATGGCCTGGTCAAGGCTCTCCCCCGACGTGCCGACTATCTCAGTGACCCGATACGTTCGATCCGTCATCTCCCCATCCTCCTTACTCGAAGGCCATGATCGCATGACCCTCCTCATCGCCCGGCCGCGCCGTCGCGCCCTGCCCGTACGAGGTCTACCGTGGAAGGTATGAAGGGGTGGCGCAAGAAGCCGGACGTCCACCAGGTCACCGACGCCAGACCCTCGCTGACGGCCGACATCCGCAAGCGTGAGGTCGCCTACCTGATCAAGATGGGCATCCGGACGATCTGCCTGATCCTGGCGGTCGTGGTGCCGGTGCCGTGGCCCTACCGGCTGCTGTTCATCGCCGGGGCAGTGTTTTTGCCATACATTGCCGTAATCGGGGCCAATGAGCGCAGCGAGGGCGCGCCGCCGCCCGACTTTCAGTCCCCCGAGGCTAACCAAACCGAGATACCGCTGCATCGACGCGAGATCGGGTCGTGACTAAGTCTTGACGCATCCCATGGGTTGTAGGTGTACGCTTTAGGCAAGCGCTCCGGTCCCCCGTCGGAGTGCTGGTGCCGGCGTTCCGGGCCCCCGTCGGAACGCCGATGAAGCGACGCCGGGTGGTTTGCCCCCGTAACCACCCGGCGTCGCCCTTTTCCTGGCCAGCCCTTTGCATTGGACGATCAGTCCCCCGCGCCGGCCGGAGTCCGATAGGACCGCTTTCCCGAAATCGTTTACACCGGCCTCCTCCTCGCAATTCACAGGAAATCTGGAGGAAGCGGTCGGCTTGACTTCAAGAGTTCGTTCGAGTGTCAGCCGTCAGTCAGCGTCTCGGTGGTCGCCTGCTCCCAGTTCTTCGCCAATGTGATCAGTCTGGCGACGGCGTCCTCGGGGGCGCTTCCCGCGCCCTGGGCCAGCCCGAGCAGGTAGGCGGTGAGCGGCGCGGCGGGCCTGGCCACCCCGTGGGCGACCTCCTTGGTCAGGTCGAGGACCAGGTCGCGGTCCACCCGGGCGGGGTCGACGCCCAGCTCCTTGCACACCAGCGCCGTCCACTCGGCGAGTACGTTCATGCGAGCCTCCTTCAGGTCGTCCATCGTGTCGCAGTCGAACCACGGCCGGCCCGGCGAGGCCAGCCGCGTTCCGGTCAGGGGGCCCAGCAGGCCCTTGAGGGAACGCCCGGTGTAGGCGGCGAGCGCCGCCCGCAGCTCCGCAACCGGCCAGGCGCCGACGAGCCACTGCTCGCGGCCGTCGTCGTCGACCATGACCGCCCCCGCGCCGGGACGGGCCGCCGCCAGCAGCTCCCGCACGTGCGCGGCCGTCAGGAACGGCAGGTCGCCCGCGAGCAGCACCAGCCACGGCGCGTCGACCTCGCGCAGCCCGGCGGCCAGCGCGGGGACGGGCCCGCCGCCCGGCGGGTCCTCCCGGGTGAACACGACCCCGGGCAGCTCCCGGCGCGGCCCGACGACGACTGTGCGGCGCGCGCCGGACGCCGCCGCGACCACCCGCTCGACCAGCGGACGCCCGCCGACGGCCAGGCCGGGCTTGTCCGCGCCGCCCAGCCGGCGGGCCGCTCCCCCGGCCAGGACGACCGCGTCGAAGAAGTCGAGGGGGGCGAGGGGGTCGAAGGGCACGTCAGCCGCCGATGGCCGACATCGGCCTGGACGGCTGGAGGAAGGACGGGTCGTCGATGCCGTGCCCGGCGCGCTTGCGGGCGACCGCGGCGACCCAGCGGGCGGCCAGGTCGTCGTCGGAGGCGCCGGCGCGCATGGCGGTCTTGAGGTCGGACTCCTCGGTGGCGAACAGGCAGTTGCGCACCTGGCCGTCGGCGGTGAGCCGGACGCGGTCGCAGGCGCCGCAGAACGGGCGCGTCACCGAGCCGATCACGCCGACCCGGGCCGGGCCGCCGTCGACCAGGAACCGCTCGGCCGGGGCGCTGCCGCGCTGCTCCGTGTCGTCGGGCGTCAGGTCGAAGGCGGCCGAGAGGCGTTCGAGGATCTCGTCGGCGGTGATCATGCCTTCGCGGGTCCAGCCGTGCTGGGCGTCGAGCGGCATCTGCTCGATGAAGCGCAGCTCGTAGCCGCGCTCCAGGCAGAAGCGCAGCAGCGGCACGGCCTCGTGGTCGTTGACGCCGCGCATGAGCACCGCGTTGACCTTGACCGGGCGCAGGCCCGCCGCGTCGGCGGCGGCCATCCCGGCGATGACGTCGGCGTGCCGGTCGCGGTGGGCGAGCCGCTTGAACGTGGCCGGGTCGAGCGTGTCGAGGGAGACGTTGACCCGGTCGAGGCCGGCCTTCGCCAGCGGCTCGGCCAGGCGGGCCAGGCCGATGCCGTTGGTGGTCAGCAGCACCTGGGGACGCGGGCCGAGGGCGGTGGTGCGGGCGACGATGTCGACCAGCTCGCGCCGCAGCAGCGGCTCGCCGCCGGTGTAGCGCACCTCGGTGATGCCCAGCCGCTCGACGCCGACGCGCACCAGCCGGACGATCTCGTCGGCCGTCAGCAGCTGGGCGTTGGGCAGCCAGTCGAGCCCTTCGGGCGGCATGCAGTACGTGCAGCGCAGATTGCACTTGTCCGTGAGGGACACCCGCAGATCCGTGGCCACCCGTCCGAACGAGTCTCGCAACATGGGGCGTCACCTCCTGTCCGTTTCGCCAGAGAGCCAGACTACGACGGGTGTCGCGCGGCGCTCAAAACCGCCCGCCCGTCCCTGGCGGGCAACGCGCCGCGCCGGTGATCGATTCCGCGGGGGCCGTCAGGGGTGGGCGGCGTGCCAGGACTCGCGGGCGTCGATGAGCTCCGACAGGTGCCGCCTGGACCACTCGCAGCCGGCCGCCATGGGCGCGAGCAGGCTGCGGCCGAGGGGGGTCAGCGCGTACTCGACGCGGGGCGGGATCTCGGGGTAGGCCGTGCGGGTGAGCAGGCCGTCGCGTTCCATGGCGCGCAGGGACGCGGTGAGGACCTTCGGGGTGATGCCGCGCAGCGGGACCTGCAGCTCGGTGAAGCGTCTCGGGCCCTGCTCCAGACAGCGGATGATCTTGGCGGTCCACTTGTCGCCGACGCGGACGGGGGCGACGTGGGTACAGGCGGCGAACATGTCGGGGTCAAGGGGTTCGGCCATGGCGTCCATGCTAGGCGGCGCAGGCTCACTATCGTTGCGGGAAGTGACCGTCGGGCGTCTACCGTCTGCCGGGCGGCCGGGTGTGCCGGCCGCTGGACGGAATGGTGGACGATGAGCAGGATCGTGGTTTTCGGCGGCGGTGGACGGACCGGCGCGCGGGTGGTCGGGCAGGCGTTGGAGCGCGGGCACGAGGTGACGGCCGTGGTCCGCGACCCGGCCCGGTACGCGGGGCCGTCCGGCGACGGCGTGCGCGTGGTCGCCGGTGACGTGACCGACCGGGAGAGCGTGGCGGCGGTCGCGGCGGGGCACGACGTGGCGGTGCAGGCGAGTGTCCGGCTGGACGTGCCGTCCGCGGAGTTCTACACGGCGGCGGCGCGGGCGCTGACCGGCGGGCTGGCCGCGGCGGGCGTGCCCCGGCTGGTGGCGGTGGGCATCGGCACCCTGCTGGAGGTCGCGCCGGGCACGCGGCTGGTGGACACCCCCGGCTTCCCCGAGGACGCCCGGACGTTCTCCCTCGGGCACGCCGCCGAGCTGGAGGTGTTCCGCGAGGAGGGCGGGGCGCTGGACTGGGTGGTGATCGCGCCGCCGCCGGTGGTGCTGGACGACCGGGCGGAGCGCAGCGGACGGCACCGGTTCGGCGGGGACCAGGTCATGGCTGCCGAGGAGGGCGGGCCGGTGTTCTCCTACGCCGATCTGGCGGCGGCGGTGGTGGCGGAGATCGAGGACCCGCGGCACCACCGGGTTCAGGTCGCCGTGGGTTACTGAACTGGCGCCGCCAGGGCACGCGCCGTCCGCAGCTCCCCGCCGCCCGGCGACGGCGGGCCTGGGAACCACCCCGGACATGCCGGAAGCCCGGCCGCGAGGCCGGGCTTCCGCCTG
Organism: Nonomuraea sp. NPDC049624; assembly: GCF_040675255.1. Lineage (NCBI taxonomy): Bacteria > Bacillati > Actinomycetota > Actinomycetes > Streptosporangiales > Streptosporangiaceae > Nonomuraea > Nonomuraea sp. NPDC049624. The sequence continues at coordinate 165,609 of NZ_JBFAOR010000013.1, forward strand.
GTGTCGCCAGTGGCGGCTTGCGCCTGGTGTCGCTAGTGGCGGCGGCCGCCGTAGACCTTCACCCAGTCCTTGCCCTCGGAGGGGGCCAGGTACCTGGAGCCCTCGAAGACGGCACGCCAGGTGCCCGAGGTGTAGGCCCGCTCGCTGGTGCGGAAGGAACCGTCCCGGTTCGTCCGCACCGTCTCGACGTAGTCCCACTCGCCGCTGCCGTCGGCCTGGAAGAGGATCACGACCCGCTTCCACGCCAGACGGTGCCAGCGCTCGCTGTCCTTGCAGTAGTCGGCGTGGTGCACCGCGACGAACCCGCTGATGTAGTCCTCGTCGCAGGACACCGACAGCTTGCCCTGGATGTCGAGGGCCCTGCCGCGCCGCGCCGGCTCGGGGTTGACGTCGAGCTGGAGGCTCGTGCTCCCGCCCGCGAAGTCGGGATCGGGGTCCGGGTCCGCCAGGGCGGGCGCGGCGGCCGTGGCCACCATCGTGGCGCCCAGGGCTGCCGCGGCCAGTCCGGCGGCTAGACGTCGCATCATCAAAAACAAATCCTTCCCCGTCTCGGACGCGCCCCAGGGACGGGACACGTCAACGCCTAATGACGCTGAAGGGTAAAGAAAAGTTGCGATACGACACATCACAATTGGATAACGACAAATACCCCGGCAGCTTTTTGCGCGTGTTTTATTACGCTAACTGGCGATTTGTCGGGGTTTAGTGGTGTATGGCGCATAGTGGGGGTTTCCTGGGAAGTGCACGCGCCACAGGCCGCCTCTCCTGGGCGGCACCGTCTGCACGAAGGCCCCGGCCGCGTCGGTCGTCGTCTCGGCCACGTCCTCCCAGGCCGGCGAGCCCTCCCCACGCCACTGGAGGCGCAGCCGCTGTTTGGCGTACGGCCCGAAGTCGGTGAAGCCGCGCGGGTCGATCCTGGTCAGCGAGCCGCGCAGGCGCACACCCCCGGCGGACTTCGGCGACCTCTCCACCCGGACGGACGACAGCCTGGTCGCCCTCCTGAGCTCGAAGGAGGCGTATTCGGTGACCGTGGCGCCGTCGGCGTCCCTGGCGGTGGCGCTGATCGTCCAGGTGCCGGTCGGGTAGAAGCGGTTCAGCTTCTTGTCGGGCAGGAAACGCCAGGTCTGCCAGTCGGCCGCCATCCGGGCCGGCGGAACCGCCCCCTGGCGCCACACCAGCCGGGGCGGCGGCGCGCCGGTGGAGGGGGTCTTCTGCAGGTCGATGCCGGGCTCGGCGGCGACCGTCAGGGGCAGCGGCATCAGGGCCCGCAGCCCCTCGACCGGGCCGCCGGAGGCCGGGTTCGCGTACGCGCTCCCCGGCGCGGCGGCGGCCGGGCCGGCCGGCGACGCCGACGATCCGGACGGCCCCGCGGGCCCGGCTGACTCTGCGGACCCGGCTGGCTCTGCGGACCCGGCGGATTCGGCGGGTTCGGCGGGCGCCGACGACGACCCGGGCCCCGAGGGCGAGGAGGACGACTCGGGCCAGGAAACGACCGGCGGCTGGAGGCCGGGTTCGGCGGCGGGCGGGAGGTCGGAGGCGTCCTCCACCGGGGGCTTGGCCGACAGCAGCGGGCCGGGCGGGGCGCCGGGCTCGACCTTGACGGTGACGCCGTTCTTGCCGCGCGCGCCCCGCGCGATCACGTCGATCACCAGGCTCACCGAGTCGTGGGCCCCCACGACCGGGTTCGCGGGCCGTACGGTGATGGCGCGGATGGCGAGCTCGGTCGCGGCGGGATACGCAGGCACGGGCGCCGTGAGCGACCCCGCCGCGAGCGAGACGAGAAGGAGGCTTCTGGTCATGAGCGAGACGCTAGGAACCGCCCGGTCATGACCAGGACCGCGACACGCACCCCTTATGGCAAAGCCGACAGGGCCGCCGGGGCCGCGGGTCAGCCCGCCTCGCCGTAGAGGGACTCGATGACGTCGGCGTACTTGGCGTGGATGACGCGCCGCTTCAGCTTCAGGCTCGGCGTGAGCTCCTCGGTCTCGGCGGTCCACTCGGTGCCGAGCAGCGCCCACCGCTTGACCTGCTGCACCCTGGCCAGCCTGGCGTTGGCGGCCTCGACGGCGGCGGCGACCTCCTTCAGGACGTCGGGGTGCTCGGCCAGCTCGGCCAGGGAGGTGAAGGCGATGCCGCGGGCCTGCGCCCAGCCCGGCGCGGTCTCGCCGTCGAGGGTCAGGACGGCCACCGGGTGCGGCCGGTTGTCGCCGTAGGCCAGGGCCTGGCCGATGAGCAGGTGCTCCTTGAGGTGGTTCTCGATCTCGGCGGGCGAGACGTTCTCGCCGCCGGCGGTGATGATGAGCTCCTTCTTGCGGTCGACGACGCGGTAGAAGCCGTCGTCGTCGACCGTGCCGATGTCGCCGGTGTGCAGCCAGCCGTCGTCGTCGAGCAGCTCGGCGGTGGCCTCGGGGCGGTTGAGGTAGCCGCCGGTGTTGAGCGGGCTGCGGGTGAGGATCTCGCCGTCCTCGGCGATGCGGACCTCGACGCCGGGCTCGGCCCTGCCGACGGTGCCCAGGCGGTAGCAGGTGGGGCTGTTGCCGGTGAAGGCGCCGGTGGTCTCGGTCATGCCGTAGACGTCGATGACCTTGAGGCCGAGGCCGGCGTAGAAGTGCTGGACCTCGGCGGGCAGGGGGGCGGCGCCGGTCGCGGTCCACTCGGCGCGGTCGAAGCCGATCATGCCGCGGACGACGGACAGCAGGGCCGCGTCGGCCTTGTCGTAGGCGGCCTGGATCTCGGGGGTGATCATGCCGCCGTACTGGCCGGCCTCGACGTAGGCGGCGCCGGCCGCCATGGCCTCGCGTACGGCGGCCTGCTGCTCGGGCGGCTGGGTGGCGAGCACGGCCAGCAGCCGGGCCATCATCTTCTCCCACACGCGCGGCACGCCGAAGAACATCATCGGCCTGACCTGGCCGAGCGTGGCGCCGAGGTTGGCCAGGTCGGTGCAGAAGTGCACGTGCGAGATCTTGACCAGCGGGAGGTAGAGGCTGAGGATGCGCTCGGCGATGTGGGCGTAGGTGAGGTAGGAGATCTGGGTGCCGTGCGTCGGCAGCGAGGTGATGCGGTCGGTGGCGGCGGCCTCGTAGAAGACGTTGGTGTGGGTGAGCGGCACGCCCTTGGGCATGCCGGTGGTGCCCGAGGTGTAGAGCACGGTGACGACGTCGCCGGCGGCCACCTCGCGGGCGCGGGCCTCGACGGCGGCCTCGTCCTCGGCCAGGCGGGCGCGGCCCAGGTCGAGGAAGTCGGCCCAGGACAGGAACCGCTCGTCGTCGGGGGCGCCGTCGAGCATGATGATCCGGCGCAGGCCGTCGAGCCGGTCGAGCACCGGCCGCCAGCGGGCCAGCTCGGCGGGGCCGCCCAGCACGGCGAAGCGGGCGCCCACGTCGGCGGCCACGAACGCGATCTGGTCGGGCGCGAAGGTGGAGTAGACGGTGCAGCCCACGCCGCCGGCGTGCACGGCGCCGAGGTCGGCCAGCACGTGCTCGCTGCGGTTGACCATCATGATCGCGACGGACTCGCCGCGCTCCAGGCCGAGCGCGGCGAAGGCGGCCGCGATCTCCAGGATGCGCCGCCGCGCCTGGCCGTAGGTCACCGTGGTCCAGCCGCCGGAGCCCTCGGGGTCGGAGTACGCGGGTGCGTCGGGGTGCTCGGCGGCGACCTGCCTGAGCTGTTCGCAGACGGTGCGACCGGCGATCTCCCGCTCGATGTCGGCCCGTACGTCGAGGACTTCGGCCATGGCACCCGCCTCCAGTCAGTAATCACTTGCACAGGTGGCATGCATCGCACCACACCCTCTGGGCAGCGGCAAGACCCCCGCGGGAAACAGTCGGCCCGGTCACGTAGAGTGATCGTTCAGGTGCCGTACGTGTCTCGGGGGGACGGGCATGAGCAAGGGCGGAAGGACCTTCTTCGGGCATCCTTGGGGGCTGGCGACCCTGTTCTCCACGGAGATGTGGGAACGCTTCAGCTGGTACGGCCTGCGGGCGATCCTGGCCACGTTCATGGCGGCCTCGCCCGCCCACAAGGGCCTCGGCATGTCGCAGGAGACCGCGCAGGCGGTGGTCGGCGTCTACGGGGCGCTGATCTACCTGGTGGCGCTGCCCGGCGGCTGGATCGCCGACCGCGTGCTCGGGGCGCGCAGGTCGGTGTTCTGGGGCGGGTTCGTCATCATGCTGGGCCACATCAGCATGGCGATCCCGGTGACGACGTCGTTCTTCGTCTGGCTGGGGCTGCTGCTCATCATCAGCGGCACGGGCCTGCTCAAGCCGAACATCTCGGTCATGGTCGGCCGCCTGTACGGCGAGGACGAGGACGGCCGCCGCGACGCCGGCTTCTCCCTGTTCTACCTGGGCATCAACCTGGGCGCCTTCTTCGCGCCGCTCGTCGTCGGCTGGCTGGCCGACGGCGACCGCTGGCACCTGGGCTTCAGCGCCGCCGCCGTCGGCATGGCCCTCGGCCTGCTGCAGTACGTCTGGGGCGGCCGGAACCTGCGCGGCGTCGGGGAGCGTCCCGGCGTGCGGCTGACGCCGCCCGAGCGCCGCCGGTTCGGCCGGGCGACCGCGGCGGGCGTGGCGGTGACCGCCGTCGCGCTCGGCGCGTGGGCGGCCACGGGCACGCTCACCATCGACCGCCTGGCGCTGGCGATCACGATCGTCATCCTGATCGTGCCGGTGGTCTACTTCGCCTACATCCTGCTGGGCAGCCACAGCCTCACCGACGAGGAGCGCAGCCGGATGAAGGCCTACATCTGGCTGTTCGTGGCGGCGGCGATCTTCTGGATGATCTACGACCTGGCGCCGAGCAAGCTGCTGTTCTTCGCCGCCGACCACACCCGGCTGGAGCTGTTCGGGGTGCCGATCCAGGCGGCGACGACGCAGTCGTTCAACCCGCTGTTCATCATGATCTTCGTGCCGGTGTTCGCGGCGTTGTGGGTGAAGCTCGGGGTGCGGGTGAGCACGCCGCAGAAGTTCGGGTTCGCGCTGGTCATGGTGGGGCTGAGCTTCGTGGTGATGGCGATCGCCGCCGGGCTGGCGACCGGCGGGCGGGTGTCGGTGTGGTGGCTGGTGCTGGTCTACCTGATCCAGGTGTTCGGCGAGCTGTCGCTGAGCCCGGTCGGGCTGTCGGTGACGACGAAGCTGGCGCCGGAGGCGTTCAAGGGGCAGATGCTGGGGATCTGGTTCATCGCGGTGTCGGTGGGCGACGCGGTCGGCGGCCAGACGGGGCGGCTCACCCGTTACCTGTCCGACCCGATGTACTACCTGGTGCTGGCGATCATGGCGATCGCGGCCGGGGCGGCGCTGTTCCTGTTCACGCGGAAACTGCGGGTGCTCATGGCCGAGCACTACCATGCCGCGGCCATGCCGCCGATCCGGTAAAAACATCCAACGTGTCTGAAATTCTCGACCTTGTCGGTATTTTTGTCTTCGCACTGACCGGTGCGCTCATGGGTGTGCGCAAGCGGCTCGACGTGGTCGGGATGGGCGTCCTGGCCGAGATGACGGCGCTCGGCGGCGGCCTGGTCCGCGATCTCATTCTCAACGTGCGGCCGGCCGCCTTCCAGAGCCTGGGATACGTGCTGGTGCCGGTGGCCGCCACGGTGATCGTCTTCTTCTGGCATCCGCACGTGGCCCGGGTGATGCCGGTCATCATGGTGCTCGACGCGGCCGGCCTCGGCCTGTTCGCGGCCGTCGGCACCGAGAAGGCCCTGGAGTACGGACTCAGCCCGCTGCACGCCACCATCCTCGGCGTCACGACGGCCGTCGGCGGCGGCGTGATCCGCGACGTGCTGGCCGGCGAGATCCCCACGCTGCTGTACGACCGCCAGCTCTACGCGGTGCCCGCCCTGCTGGGCTCGGCCGTGATGGCGGGCCTGTCCACGGCCGGGATGCACGGCTGGCCGGCCACGCTCGCCGCCGCGCTGCTGGCCTTCGGCCTGCGCATCACCGCGATGCGCCGCAACTGGCGGGCTCCCCTGGCCAAGGGCGCCGAGGAGCACTCCTAGCCCCCGCACCACGCGCGGGCGAGTCGCTCACACCATCGGCACGAGCGAGTCGGGGTGGCGGCGGGCGCCGGTGGGGCCCTGGGCACGGGCGCGGGCGATGCGGGCGACGGCGTCGGCCACGGTCTCGGGCGGCAGGGTGAACGGCAGCCGCAGGTAGCCCTCCAGCGTGCCTTCCAGGCCGAACCACGGCCCGGGGGCCAGGCGCACGCCGTGGGAGAAGGCCGCGTCGGCGAGCGTGGTGGAGGTGTCGCCGTTGAGCCGCACCCACAGCGTGCCGCCGCCGCCGGGCAGCGTGTACGTCCACTCCGGCAGGTGCCGGGCCAGCGCGGCGGTCAGCGCGTCCCGCGAGGCGCGCAGGCCGCGCAGGCGTTCGGCCCGGGTCTGCGCCATCCGCTCGAACAGGCGGGCGGTGACCAGTTGCTCCATGACGGGGCTGGAGATGTCGACGACCGCGCGGTGCCGGGCCAGCCGGCGGGCCAGCGCGGCCGTGGTGCGGATCCAGCCGATGCGCAGGCCGCCCCACCACAACTTGGACGCCGACCCGATGCTGATCACCCGGCTGTCGGTGTCGAAGGCGGCCATCGGCGCGGTGCGCGGCACGTCGTCCAGGGCCAGCTCGCTCCAGGTCTCGTCGACCAGCAGGACGACGTCGTTGCGGCGGGCCGCGCCGGCGACGGCGGCGCGGGTGGCGTCGTCCATGAGCGCGCCGGTGGGGTTGTGGAAGTCGGGCATGAGGTAGGCCAGGCGGGCGGCCGACTGCCGCATCGTGGCGGCCATCAGGTCGGGCTGCCAGCCCTCGTGCGAGATGCCGAAGGGCACGATGCGGGCGCCGTGCTGGCGGGCCACGTCGATGGCGTGCGGGTAGGTCGGCGACTCGACCATGACGGGGTCGCCGGGGCCGATCAGCAGCCCGGCCACGAGCTGGATGGCGTGCTGGGAGCCGGTGGTGACGACGATCTGGTCCGGCCGGGTGGCCAGGCCGCGCTCGGTGTAGCGGGCGGCGACGCGCTCACGCAGGACCGGCAGGCCCATGGGGTCGTAGCCGTTGCCCATGCCGTACCTGGGCAGGTCGTCCAGGGCCTCGGCCATGGCCTCGCGCAACGCGGACGGCGCGGGCGGGGCGGCGCAGTGGAGCTGGATCAGGCCGTCGTCGCCGGTGGACAACCAGGGGTTCTCGCGGGTGGTGGCCGGGTCGGGCAGGGTGGTCCAGCTTCCCGAGCCCTGCCTGCTGTCCAGGTAACCGCGCTCGCGCAGCAGGTCGTAGGCGGAGGTGACGGTGGTGCGGCTGACGCCCAGGGTCTCGGCCAGGTGGCGCTCGGCGGGCATGCGCACGCGTACGGGGATCTGGCCGTCCATGATGAGCGCGCGCACGCCGTCGGCCAGGGCGCGGTAGTACGGGCGCGCGGCCGGATCGACGTCGACCAGCCGGGCCACCTGCACAGCCGACAAATGCCTCATAAGGCCACTTTCGCTGATTGGCCCTGTTTTGGCAACCAGGTGGCCTGCCACCATGAGGCCATCATGAGCGAAGCAACCGTCCCCCGCCTGAGTTCCCTCCCCTCCCGCCTCCTGCGCCTCTACGGCGGCCTGGCCCTGTACGGCGCCGGCATCGGGCTACAGGTGGAGTCGGGCCTCGGCAACGACCCCTGGGACGTCTTCCACCAGGGCCTGGCCCTGCGGCTGGACGTGTCCATCGGCACCGTCATCATCGGCGTCGGCGCCCTGGTGATGCTGCTGTGGATCCCGCTGCGCCAGCGGCCCGGCCTGGGCACGATCAGCAACGTGGTGTTCCTCGGCCTGTTCGCCGACGCGGCGATCCTGCTGCTGCCCACGCCGTCCCACCTGGCCGTCCAGGCGCTGTACGTGGCGCTCGGCGTGGTCGCGATCGCGCTGGCCACCGTGCTCTACATCGGGGCGGGCCTGGGCCCGGGGCCGCGCGACGGCGTCATGACCGGACTGGTGCGGCTCGGGCTGTCCGTCCGGCTGGCCCGCTTCCTCATCGAGCTGACCGTGCTGGCCGTGGGCTGGCTGCTCGGCGGCAGCGTCGGCGTCGGGACGCTGGTCTTCGCCCTCGCCATCGGCCCGCTCACCCAGCTGTTCACCCGCTGGTTCCCCTTGTCGTGATCCCGCGCCGGGGCCGTCCTGACGCGACAGGGCCGACCCGGCGCGGGATCACCCGCGCGCGAGTAGCGTCTTCGGCATGCGGATTGAGGACTACGCGCTGATCGGAGACATGCAGTCGGCCGCACTGGTGGCGAGGGACGGTTCCATCGACTGGCTCTGCCTGCCCAGGTTCGACTCCCCCTCGTGCTTCGCGGCCCTGCTGGGCAGCGAGCGCAACGGCCACTGGTGGCTGGGGCCGGCGGGCCCGGCGGCCCGGCGGCCGGCCACCCGGCGCCGCTACCGGCCCGACACGCTCATCCTGGAGAGCGAGTGGGACACCCCGACCGGCACCGTCCGGGTGATCGACTTCATGCCCCCGCGCGACCGGAACCCCGACGTCGTGCGCATCGTCGAGGGGGTCTCGGGCAGCGTCGAGGTCTCCACCCAGCTGCGCGTGCGCTTCGACTACGGGCGCATCGTGCCGTGGGTGCGCCGGACGAACGGCCACCTGCAGGCCGTCGGCGGCCCCGACTCGGTGTGGCTGCACTCCCCCGTCCCGCTCAAGGGCGGCGACTACGCCCACCGGGCCACCTTCACCGTCAACGCGGGCGACCGGCTGCCGTTCGTGTTCACCTGGCACCCCTCCCACGAGCCGATGCCGCCGCGCATCGACGCCGAGGAGCAGCTCGCCGAGACCGAGACCATGTGGACCGAGTGGGTCGGCAAGTGCGCCTACCAGGGCCCCTACCGGGAGGCGGTGACCCGGTCGCTGATCACGCTGAAGGGGCTGACGTACGCGCCGACCGGCGGCATCGTGGCCGCGCCCACCACGTCCCTGCCCGAGGACATCGGCGGCGTGCGCAACTGGGACTACCGGTTCTGCTGGCTGCGCGACGCCACGATGACGCTCGACGCGCTGATCAGCTCGGGCTACCTCGACGAGGCCGCCGACTGGCGGTCCTGGCTGCTGCGCACCATCGCCGGGCGTCCCCAGGACCTGCAGATCATGTACGGCGTCGCCGGCGAGCGCCGGCTGCCCGAGCTGCGCCTCGACTGGCTGGACGGCTACGAGGGCTCCCGCCCGGTCCGCATCGGCAACGAGGCGGTCCAGCAGCTCCAGCTCGACGTCTACGGCGAGGTGATGAACTGCCTCTACGTCTCCCGCACCCGCGGCCTGGCCGCCGACGAGCGCGCCTGGTCGATCCAGCGCCAGCTCCTCGACTACGTGGAGGAGCACTGGGACGAGCCCGACGAGGGCCTGTGGGAGGTGCGCGGCCCGCGCCGGCACTTCGTGCACTCCAAGGTGATGTGCTGGGTCGCCCTCGACCGGGCCGTCAAGTACGTCGAGAGCTTCGGCCGCACCGGCCCGATCGACAGGTGGCGCACGCTGCGCGACGCGATCCACGCCGAGATCTGCGACAAGGGCTTCGACCCCCACCGCAACACCTTCACCCAGTCGTACGGGTCGTCGGAGCTGGACGCGGCGCTGCTGATGATCCCGGTGGTGGGCTTCCTGCCGCCCGACGACCCCCGGGTGACCGGCACGGTGGCGGCGATCGAGAAGGAGCTCATGTCCGACGGGTTCGTCCTGCGTTATCCGCTGGCCGCCGACAACGACGTCGACGGCCTGCCCGGCGGTGAGGGCGCGTTCCTGGCGTGCAGCTTCTGGCTGGTGGAGGTGATGGCGATGCAGGGCCGCAAGGAGGAGGCGCGGGAGCTGTTCGAACGCCTGCTGGAGCTGCGCAACGACGTCGGGCTGCTGGCCGAGGAGTACGACCCGCGCTACGGGCGCCTGGTGGGCAACTTCCCGCAGGCGTTCAGCCACGTGCCCCTGATCCACGCCGCCCGCGCGCTGTCGCGGGCCTGACCCGGCGGGGAACGGGTCTCCCACCGTGCCGGACGGGACACCGGCGGGAACGGGTTTCCCCCGCCGCGCCGGATGGGACACCGACGGGAACGGGTTTCCTTCACCGTGCCGGGTGGGACTAGACCTCGCATGGGTGAGGAATGGGACCTGGCGGTCGTGGGCGCGGGACCGGCGGGCTCGGCGGCGGCGCTGCGGGCCGTCCAGCTGCGGCCGGACCTGCGGGTGGTGCTGCTCGACCGGGCCGGCTTCCCCCGCGACAAGCCGTGCGGCGACGGCATCGCCGCGCACGGGCGCGACGAGCTGGCCCGGCTGGGCCTGCCGGACCTCATCGACGACTACCGGCCCACGCCCCGGCTGACCGTGGTCTCGCCGGGCGGGCTGCGCGTCTCGGCCGAGGCGGCCCGGCCCAACCACGTGGTGCCGCGCCGGGTGTTCGACGCGCGGCTGGTGGCGGCGGCCGGGGCCAGGGGCGTCGAGGTGCGCCGCCACCGCGTCAGGGAGCTGGCCCAGGACGGGTCCTGGGTCGTGCTGGACGGGCGGCTGCGGGCCCGCGCGGTGGTGGCGGCCGACGGGGCCTACTCGGCGGTGCGCCGGCTGATCGGGCTGCCCGCGGCGGGCGAGCGGCACACCGCCCTGGCCGTGCGCGGCTACGCCGACGTGCCCGAGGCCGACGACGTGCAGCTCATCGCGATGCAGCGGGCGGGCTGGCCGGCCTACGCGTGGTCGTTCCCGATCGGCGACGGCACCGCGAACGTCGGGTTCGGCATGCTGCTGCCCCGGCTGCGGGCGGCGGGGGCGCCGGGCCGCCAGGTGCTGCACGGCAGGCTGGCCGAGCTGCTGCCCGACCGGCCCGCGCGCGACCTGCGCGCCCATCACCTGCCGCTGTCGACCGGGCGGCCCGCGCCGGGCGCCGGGCGGGTGCTGCTCGCCGGGGACGCGGCGGGGCTGGTCAACCCGCTGACCGGCGAGGGCATCTACTACGCGCTGCTGTCGGGACGGCTGGCGGCCGAGGCTGTCGTCGAGGCGGCGGCCGAGACGCCGGGCGACCCCTTGGCGCGGTACCGGGCCAAGCTGCGCGGCGCGCTGGGGCGGCACCTGCGCACGACCGACGTGCTGGCCCGGCTGGCCCAGTCGCCGGGGTTCATCGACGCGGCGATCGCGACCGCCGCGCGCCGCAAGGAGGTGTTCGACCTGCTGGTGGAGGTCGGGCTCGGCGCCGGGACGGTGCCCGCGCCGCTGGCCCTGGCGGTGGGCCTGCGCTGGCTGCGCGGCGCGGCACGCCTGCCCCGCCACGGTTGACCAAGGGTCAGGCTGTCAAGGTGGCGCCGTTGGCGAGCAGCAGGAGCACGTCCACGGCCGCCACGGCGACGGCGGTGACGAACGGCGCCCGCGCGGACCGGCCGGCCAGCAGCGCTCCCCCGGCCGTGAGCAGCACCGCGGCCGCCATGGCCGCCCACCCCACCCCCCCCGGGCCGCCCGCGGGCCCGAGGACGAGCAGGCAGGTGGCGGCCAGCAGCGGCACCGGCGCCAGCAGCCGTACGCGCGCCGTCCCCAGCCGCTGCGGCCATCCGCGCACGCCGGTCGCCAGGTCGCCCTCGATGTCGGGCAGCACGTTGGCCAGATGCGCGCCCACGCCCAGCAGCGCCGCCGCAGCGACCGCCCACCACGCCGGCCACGGCTCCCCGGGCAGGCCCAGCGTCACGAACGCCGGCAGCACCCCGAACCCGACGGCGTACGGCGCCCACGACAGGACGGTGGCCTTCAGGCCGAAGTCGTACCCCCAGGCCCCCAGCACGCCCGCCAGGTGCGCCAGCCCCGCCGTACGGCCCGAGGCCAGGGAGAGCGGCACGCACAGGGCGAGGGCCGTCAGCGCGGCCACCCGAACGGCCGTCACGCTCACCGTGCCGTCGGCGGCCGGTTTGCCCGTGCGACCGGCGGCGGCGTCGCGCCCGGCGTCGAGCGCGTCGTTGCACCAGCCGATCGACAACTGCCCGGCCAGCACCGCGGCGGCCACCAGGACGCAGCCGGCCGGATCCCGGCCCGCCGCCACGGCCAGCGCGGTGACCAGGGCGGTCACCGCCACGGTCGGGCCCGGATGGCAGGCCAGCGCCAGCGCGACGGCCGTGCGGACCGGCCCGCCGCGCACGACGGCGGCGGCCGCGGGATCCGGGTCGGTCACACGGTGATCGTAGACCGGGAGATCCCGGACGAGAATTCCCACGCGCCGCCCATGGCTTAAATGACCATCCTTGCGGGAAGCGTGCGGGGAGTGGATGTTGTGGGCGACCTGTCGAGGGAGCACTGCATGACCCGAATCTCCGCAGTCCGTTGTGCGTTCCCTCCCCACCGCTACCCGCAGTCCGAGCTCACCGACATGGCCGCCCGCCTGTGCCTGCCCGAAGGCGCCGACCGCCGCCTGCTCGACCGTCTGCACCGCAGCGCCCGCGTGGAGCACCGCAACCTCGCCCTGCCCATCGACCGCTACGAGAAGCTGAACGGCTTCGGCGCGGCCAACGACGCCTTCGTCTCCGTCGCGGTCGAGCTGGGGCTGGAGAGCGTGAAGGCCGCCCTGGACGCCGCCGAGCTGGAGCCGACCGACGTCGACCTGATCATGTTCACGTCGGTGACCGGCATCGCCGCGCCGTCCGTGGACGCCCGGCTGGCCGCCGGGCTCGGGCTGCGTCCCGACGTCAAGCGGGTGCCCGTCTTCGGCCTGGGCTGCGTGGCGGGCGCGGCGGGCATCGCCAGGCTGCACGATTACCTGCGCGGCTGGCCGGACCACGTGGCCGTGCTGCTGTCGGTGGAGCTGTGCTCGCTGACCCTGCAGCGCGGCGACTCCTCGCCCGCGAACCTGGTCGCCAGCGCGCTGTTCGGCGACGGCGCGGCGGCCGTGGTCGCCAGCGGCGGCGGGCGGGGCACGTCCGGGCCCGCCGGGCCCGCCGGGCCCACGGTCGTCGCCACCCGCAGCCACCTGTATCCCGGCTCCGAGCACGTCATGGGCTGGCAGGTGGGCGACACCGGGTTCCGCGTCATGCTGGACGCCAGCGTCCCCGCCGTGGTGCGCCGCTACCTGGCCGACGACGTGCACGGGTTCCTGGCCGAGCACGGGATCACCGCCGGGGAGGTGACGGCGTGGGTGTGCCATCCGGGCGGGCCGAAGGTGCTGGAGGCGGTGTCGGAGGTGCTGGAGCTGCCCGTGGGCGCGCTCGACGTGACATGGCGCTCGCTGGCGGCCAACGGCAACCTGTCGTCGTCCTCGGTCCTGCACGTGCTCGGCGAGACCCTGGCCGGGGAGCCGCCCGCGCCGGGGAGCTGGGGGCTGGTCATCGCGATGGGCCCCGGTTTCTGCTCCGAGCTCGTGCTGCTGCGCTGGTAGTCCCCCGTCCCTGCGATCGGCTGGTGGTTGGCCTGTGACCTGGTATCTGGTGCTCATCGTGCTCGTCGGCCTGGAACGTCTGGCCGAGCTGGTCGTCGCCAGGCGGAACGCCGCGTGGAGCATGGCGCGCGGCGGCGTGGTGACCGGGCGGGGGCACTATCCGTGGATGGTGGCCCTGCACACCGGGCTGCTGGTGTGCGCGCCGCTGGAGGTGGCCCTGGCCGGGCGGCCGTTCGTGCCCGCGCTCGGCTGGCCGATGCTGGCGGTGGTCGTGGCGGCCCAGGGGCTGCGGTGGTGGTGCATCACCGCGCTCGGGCCGCGGTGGAACACGCAGGTGATCGTGGTGCCGGGGCTGCCGCTGGTGCGGCGGGGGCCGTACCGGCTGGCGTGGTTGCGGCACCCCAACTACGTGGCGGTGGCGGCCGAGGGGCTGGCGCTGCCGCTGGTGCACACGGCGTGGCTGACGGCGCTGGCGTTCACGCTGCTCAACGCCGCGCTGATGGTGGTGCGCATCCGCTGCGAGAACGCCGCGCTCACCCTCGCGACCAAGGCGTGAACCGGTGATCGACGTGCCGGCGGCGGACGGCCGGGAGGCGGGCCGGTGATCGACGTGCTGGTGGCGGGTGGTGGGCCGGCGGGGCTGGCCACGGCGATCCACGCGGCGCTGGCCGGGATGGAGGCGGTCGTCGTCGAGCCGCGCGCCGCGCCGGTGGACAAGGCGTGCGGCGAGGGCGTCATGCCGGGCGGGGTGGCCGCGCTGGCGGCGATGGGCGCGCCGGTCGAGGGCCGCGGCTTCCGCGGCATCCACTACCTCGACGGGCGGCGGGAGGCGCGGGCCGCGTTCGCCGCCGGGCCTGGGCTCGGCGTCCGGCGCACGAGCCTGCACGCCGCGCTCTGGCAGCGGGCCGCCGAGCTGGGCGTCAAGACGGTCACCGGCCGGATCACCCGCGCCGACCAGGACCGCGACGGCGTGAGTGCGATCGGGCTGCGGGCCCGCTGGCTGGTGGCCGCCGACGGCCTGCACTCGCCGCTGCGCCGCTCGCTCGGCCTCGACCTGCCGGCACGCGGCCCCCGCCGGTACGGCCTGCGCAGGCACTACCGGATCGAGCCGTGGAGCGACTTCGTCGAGGTCCACTGGTCGGGGGCGGGCGAGGCGTACGTCACGCCGGTCGGCGACGACCTGGTGGGCGTCGCGGTGCTCAGCTCGGCGCGGCGCGGCTTCGAGGAGCACCTGCGCGGCTTCCCCGGGCTGGCCCGCCGCCTGAGCGGGCCGGCCGTCACCCCGGTGCGCGGCGCGGGCCCGCTGCGCCAGGCGGTGCGCTCCCGCCGCGCCGGCCGCGTGTTGCTGGTGGGCGACGCCGCCGGTTACGTGGACGCGCTCACCGGCGAGGGCGTCTCGCTGGCCGTGCGCTCGGCGGAGCTGCTGGTCGGGTGCCTGGCGGCGGACCGTCCGCAGGACTACGACGGCGCGTGGCTGCGCCTGTCGCGCACGCACCGGCTGCTGACGGCGGCGCTGGTGCAGGCCGCCCGCCGCCCCGGCACGGCCCGCCTGGTGGTCCCGGCGGCGCGCCGGCTGCCCCGCCTGTTCGCCGGCGTGGTCCGCGTGCTGGCCTGAGCCTTCCCCGGGCTGGCCTGAGCCTTCCCCGGGCCCCGGCCGGAGGCCGATAATGAACCCCACGGTCCCCGCCAAGGACGGTCGCCATGACAGACAAGCTCGTGCGGCAGGTGCTCGACCAGGTGGACGCCCCCGACCCGCGGGTCGGCGAGATCGTCTCCGCGCTGATCGCCCACCTGCACGCGTTCGTGGACGAGGTGCGTCCCACCGAGGCCGAGTGGCGGGCCGGGCTCGCCTTCCTCGCCGAGACCGGCCGGTGGTGCACGCCGGACCGCGACGAGTTCGTGCTGCTGTCGGACATGCTCGGCCTCACCTCCGCCGTGGACGACGTCAACCACGCCGGCCCGGACAACATGACGCCCTCCTCGGTCGAGGGCCCCTTCCACTCCCCCGCCCCGGAGCGCGAGCCCGGCGCGTGGATCAGCGAGGGCCCCGAGCGCGGTCGCGGGACGCCGATGGTCGTGCACGGACGAGTGCTGTCCTGCGACGGCACGCCGCTGCCCGGCGCGACCGTGGACGTGTGGCAGGCGGCCGACAACGGCCTCTACGACAGCCAGGACGACGCCCAGCGGCCCGGCAACCTGCGCAGCCTGTTCACCGCCGGCGCGGAGGGCCGCTACTGGTTCCGCACGGTCCGCCCGAGCAGCTACCCGGTGCCGACCGACGGCACCGCCGGCCGGCTGCTGGCCGCGATCGGGCGGCACCCGATGCGCCCGGCCCACCTGCACTACCAGGTCGCCGCGCCCGGCCACCGGCCGCTGACCACGCACGTGTTCCTGGCCGGCGACCCCTACCTGGGCTCCGACGCCGCGTTCGCGGTCAAGGACGAGCTGGTGCGGCGGCCGGTGCCGGGTGCCGGCGGCTGGGGGATGGAGGGGCCGTACGAGGAGGTCGAGTTCGACGTCAGGCTGGCGCCGCTGGGGTGGGCGCCGGGCCGGTGAGCCGCTCCTGGGGGCGCAGGCCGTCCATGATCAGGCCGAACAGGTGGTCGCCGCGGGCGGCCAGCGAGGGTGCCTGGTCGGCGATCCAGCTCACCGCGCTGGCCAGCGCGAACAGGTCGAGCCCGGTCACGTCGGCGCGCACCTCGCCGGTCGCCTGGGCGCGTTCCAGGAGCCGTCCGCCCGCCTGGCGCATGGCGTGGCAGGAGGCGTGCAGCGGCGAGCCCTCGTCGTTGATCGTGGCCATCATCGAGGCGGCCAGCCCCCGGTAGGCGCCCGCGCCCTCGACGAACGAGCGCAGCCACTCCACCAGCGCCTCGTGCGGCGCGGCGGCGCCGGCCAGCGCCCTGGCGCGTTCGGCGAGCAGGTCGAAGCGCTGCCGCAGCAGCGCCTCCAGCAGCGCCTCCCTGGTCGGGAAGTGCCGGTAGAGGGTGCCGAGGCCGACCTCGGCGCGGCGCGCGACGTCGCGCAGGGACGCCTCCGTGCCCTGCTCCTCGATGACGGCGGCGGCCACGGCCAGGATGCGCTCCCGGTTGCGCTGGGCGTCGGCGCGCTGGTTCCGGGGTGTGGAGGTCATCCGATACCTTCCGGCGATTGACAAGCGGAGCAGTGCTCCGGTTATGATCCGGAACACTGCTCCGCATCATAGCGGCGCCCGTCTCCCCGAGGAGAATCGATGATGAAGGCCATCCGCGTGCACGAGACCGGCGGCCCCGAGGTCCTGCGCCTGGAGGAGGTGCCCCGGCCCGTGCCGCAGCCGGGCGAGGTCCTGGTGCGGGTGCGCGCCGCCGCGCTCAACCCGCCCGACTGGTACGCCCGCCGGGGGTTCGCCGACATTCCGCCGTCGATGCGGCCGGAGATCCCGCTGCCCTTCACCCCCGGCTCGGACGTGTCGGGCGTCGTGACGGCCGTCGGCCCCGGCGTCACCGAGTGGCGGGAGGGCGACGAGGTGTACGGCCTCGTCCGCTTCCCGCGCGTCGGCGACGAGGGCGGCAGGGGGTACGCCGAGTACACCACCGCCCCGGCCGGCCACCTGGCCCGCAAGCCCGCCTCGGTGGACCACGTCACCGCCGCCGCGGTGCCGATGGCCGGGCTCACCGCCTACCAGTACGTCCACGACATCATCGGGCTGCGGCCCGGCAGCCGGGTGCTGGTCAACGGCGCGGCCGGCGGCGTCGGACACTTCGCCGTCCAGCTCGCCGCGGACCTGGGCGCGCACGTCATCGGCGTCGCCTCCGGGCGGCACGAGGCGTTCCTGAAGGACCTGGGCGTGGCCGAGTTCGTCGACTACACCCGGGTCCGGCCGCAGGACGCGGTGCGCGACGTTGACTGCCTGATCGACACCGTGGGCGGCCCCGGCGGCCACACGCTGCTGCCCGCGCTAAAGGACGGCGGCACGCTCAGCCCGGTCTTCTTCGGCGACTACCACGACGAGGAGCTCGCCCGGCGCGGCATCGAGCGCCGCGGCGGCCAGGTGCACTCCGACGGGGCCCAGATGGCCGCGCTGGCCGAGCTGATCGACGCCGGGCGGCTGCGCGTCGGCGTCGACAGCGTCTTCCCGCTGGAGGAGGCCCCGAAGGCGCACGAACGCGCCGAGCGGGGCCACATCCAGGGGAAGATCGTCCTGCGCGTGGCCTGAGGGGGGCCTGAGGGGGGCCTGCCCGCGGCGCGGCCCGCGTGGGTCAGGCCCGGGTCCACCGCTGGTTGGCGCCGCCGTGGCAGGTCCAGATGACGAGCCGGGTGCCGTTGGCGGTGGCGTTGCCCGGCACGTCGAGGCACTTGTTCGCGCCGACGGCCGTGACCGTCCCGTCGGCGCCGAGCCGCCACTGCTGGTTGCTCTGGCCGTTGCAGTCCCAGATGATCACGCGGGTGCCGTCGGCGGTGCCGCGGTCGTACACGTCGAGGCACTTGCCGCCGTAGACGCGCAGCTCGCCCGCGGTGGTGGGGGTCCACTGCTGGTTGGCGCCGCCGTTGCAGTCCCAGATCTGGACCTGGGTGCCGCCAGTCTGGGACGCGCCGGGCACGTCCAGGCACCTGCCGGAGCCGGCGCCCTTGAGCGCGGTGGCCGCGGGGGGCGTGCCGCCGCCGGTGACGACGTACATGGCGGCTCCGTGGGCCGGGACGGAGGCGCTGATCGTGCCCGCCGACGAGCCGGTCGTGTGGGCCCACAGGTCGCGTACGGAGTAGCCGGCGGCGGCGCCGAGGCCGAGCGCGGAGGCGGTGGTGGAGACGGTGGCCGCGGCGCCGCCCCGGTTGAGCAGCACGACGGCGACCGAGCCCGTGCCCGTGCCGGTCGCGGCCATCGGCTTGCGCCAGACCTCCAGGTCGCCGCTGTCGGCGATCTTGTGTCCCTGCCGGCCGCCCCAGTCCTGGTCGACGGCGATGACCTCGCCGTTGGTCAGGATCGCCCGCGTGTCGGCGCTCATCGAGCGCAGGTCGTTGCCCGCGACGAGCGGCGCGTTGAGCAGCGCCCAGAGGCTGAAGTGGGCCCGCGACTCGGTGGCCGTGAGCCCGGCGTTGCCGACCTCCAGCATGTCGGGGTCGTTCCAGCCGCCCGGCCCCGAGTACGCCGTGAGCCCCGCCTGGCTGTCCAGGATGCCCATGACCGAGCCCCAGTTCGCCTGGATGTCGCCCGTGGTGCGCCAGGAGTTGCCGACCGGCATGCCCCAGGTCCAGACGTTGTCCTGGCCCCAGTTGCACAGGCTGTAGAGGATGGGCCGGCCGGTGGCGGCCAGCGCGTCGCGCATGGCGGTGTAGCGCTGCTGCGCGCTCTGCCCGAGGTGGTCGCCGCAGTTGTCGTACTTGAGGTAGTCCACGCCCCAGGACGCCCACAGGGCCGCGTCCCTGCGCTCGTTGCCGAGGCTGGCCGGGTAGCCGGCGCAGGTCGTGGTTCCGGCCGAGGAGTAGATGCCGAGCTTGAGCCCCTTGCCGTGCACGTAGTCGGCGACGGCCTTGACGCCGCCGGGGAACTTCTGCGGGTCGGGGACGAGGTCGCCGGCCGCGTTGCGGGTCCTGGTGGACCAGCAGTCGTCGATGTTGACGTAGGCGTAGCCGGCCGCGGCCATGCCGGAGGCGACCATGGCGTCGGCCGTCTGCCTGACGAGGGTGTCGCTGACCGAGCAGCCGAAGCTGTTCCAGTCGTTCCACCCCATCTGGGGCGTTCTGGCCAGACCGTTGTCCAGGGCGACGGCGGGTGGCGCGAGGCCGGCGACGGCGGTCAGGCAGGTCGCGGTGAGGGCCAGGGCGAGGGTTGACCGAAGGATCGCACGCATGGGACTCCTTCAACACCGAGGGGTGAGGACCCAACATGATCCGACCGAATCGAACAGGATCGTCCGTCGATTTGCGTGCGGAGTCAAGGGGTCTTGAGGGATTCTGTTGCCTGTCGTTCGGCGCGCAAAGGGCTGCCGACGGGGTGTCCCGGAGCCCTCCGGCCCGCGTTTCAAGTCGCTGACCTGCGGTTACTATCTGTAACGGTTAGATCATCGACAGTGATTGGATCGGTGTGATGCGACGACTCATCGCAACACTTGTCTCTTGCGCCACCGCCGGCGCCCTTCCGCTCGTCACCGCCGGTCCGGCTGCCGCCGACCCGCGTCCCGAGCCGTTCTCGTACGTGGCTCCGGAGTACGACATCAGGGGTCCGTACATCGGCGCCGACGACCCGTGGTGGCACGGCCACCACCACAACCGGCACCACGGCGACCACCAGTGGGACGGCGACCGCCCCTGGGACGGCGACCGCCCCTGGGACGGCGACCGCGACAAGGACGACGACCGCTGCAAGGACGACGACGACCGGCACCACGGCGACCACCGCTGGGACGACAACCGCTGGGACGGCGACAAGGACGACGACCACTGCAAGGACGACGACGACCGGTACAAGGACGACGACCGCTACCGCGACGAGGACGGCGACGACGACCGTTACCGGAACGAGGAGCGCGACGACGACGACCGCTACCGGGACGGCGACCGCGACTGGGGCTACAACTACCGGTACGTGACCTCGCTGCGCTGCCGTCTCGGCGGTGGCGCCGTCGTACGTAGCTGGCACAGCCCGACCAGGCTGGCCTGCTACGGCGGACGGTACAACGGATACTGGGTGGTCAGCTACGGGCTGTGATGCCCGTGGCTGCCATCAGGGCGGGTCCGCACCACGCGGGCCCGCCCTTCTCGTGCCCGCCTACGGCGCGCACATGGTGAACCTGACCGCCTTCGTCCTGGGCGACGGGGTCAGGATCCGGTAGGCGACGGTGTGCCTGCCGGCCGAGGGGGTGACGAGCCTCCGGGAGCTGACGTAGCCGCTGCGGCTGTTCGCGGGGAAGCGGGACGAGCCGCGCTCGATGACCCTGCCGTCGTAGAGCCACTGGTAGGTGTAGGCGGCGCCGGGGCGGGTGGCGTTCACTCCGGCGGCGAAGTTCACCGCGCCGGTGTAGCAGGTGACCCCGGCGGAGTTGATCGTCGAGGAGCCCTGGACCCGCACGTACGCCAGGGCGAACGCGGCCCTCCCGGTGGTGGCGGGCGGCGTCGTGGAGCGTTCCGACGGGCCCGTGGCGGAGGGGGTGGGGCGCGTCGCGCGGCGCTGCGGCGTCCTCGTGGGCCTCGACGCGGCCGTGCCGTGCCGGGACGGTCCCGCCGAGGCGGACGTGCGCACGGGCTCATGGGCGGAGCGCACCTCGGCGTCCGCCTGCCGCTTGCCGGAGTTCCACACCACGACGCCGGCCGCCACCGACACGGCCACCGCCCCGGCCGCCAGCGCCAGCACCGGCGACCGCCGTCCCACCGCCCACCTGGACCGGCCCGCCGGCGAGGCGACCGGACCGTCGGCCGGCACCGCCGGAGCGTCTCGGTGATCCCTGGGAAGCTCCCCGGCCGTCACCGCGGAAGCGCCCCGGCGATCCCCAGGAGGCGCGGCCGTCACCGCGGGAGAGCCCCCATGGTCCCCAGGAGGCGCGACCGTCACCGCGGGAGCGCCCCGACGGCCCTCAGGGGGCTCCGGCGGGGCGGGGCGGGGCTCGCCCAGGACGAGCGGCAGGACCGCCGCCATGGGCGGGCGCGCCTGCGGATCCTTGGCCAGGCAGGCGCGGACGATGTCGCGCAGCGGCTCGGGCAGGTCGCCGAGCTGGGGCTCGCCGCGCAGGATGCGGCCGGCGACCGCGGGCGGGGCGTCGTCGCCGAACGGCGGCCGGCCCGTTGCGGCGAACACCATCACCGACGCCCAGGCGAAGACGTCCGCCGCCGCTCCCGACGCCACTCCCGACGCCACTCCCGACGCCGCTCCCGACGCCGCTCCCGACGCTGCCCCCGACGTCGTCCCCGCCGCTGCCACCGACGCGCGTCCGTCCAGTTGCTCCGGCGCCATGTACGCCACCGCGCCGCCGTCGGAGCCGTGGCCGGGCCCGGTGCCCGCGCCGGCGCGGCCGGAGCCCGGGCCGGTTCCCGCGGTGCCGAAGCCGACCAGGCGCGCGCCGTCCCGGCCGAGCAGCACGCTGGACGGCTTGAGGTCGCCGTGCGTGAGCCCCGCCCGGTGCACCGCGGCCAGCCCCGCGGCCGTGCCCACCGCCAGGTGCCGCAGGTTGCCGCCGCCGAGCCGGCCCACCTCGGCCAGCGACGGCCCCTCCACGTACTCGCTCACGATGTACGACAGCCGGCCCCAGGCCGCGTCGAGCACCCGCGCGACGCCCGGCGAGTCCACCCGGCGGGCCGCCTCCGTCAGGGCGGCGAACCGCTCACCGGCCACGATCCCGTGCAGGACCTTGACGGCCACGGGCCGCCCGTCCGGCCCCTGGCCGAGGTAGACGACCCCCTGCCCGCCGGAGGCCAGCCATCCGGTGATCCGGTGGGCCCCCAAGGACGTGGGATCGCCAGGACGTAAGGGCTCGGCGTTCGGCATGAGGCGGTGACTCCTGGGACAGCAGCGGTACCGAATCATGAACTTTAGCGGGATGAATGAGGATCCGCCGCCCCCAAATTCACCTCGCCGTCGGGCGTGCGAGCCCCGCGCTGGACAGCCGCCGGGTCCTCGTACTACGTTAATCATCAGTGTCACTGACGATCAGTGGCACTGATGACAAGGAGTTGCGGTAATGATCCTCATCACGGGCGGGCTCGGTTTCATCGGCATGCACACCGCGCGAGCGCTGCTCGACCTCGGCGAGTCCGTGGTGCTCGTCCAGCGCCGGGCCCCCGAGGTGCCCGCGCCGCTGGCCGGCGAGGCCGAGGGACGGCTCGTCGTCGAGCGGGCCGACCTGACCGACCGGGCGGCGCTGCTCGCCCTGGGCGACCGGCACAAGATCACCGGAATCGTGCACCTGGCGGGCTCGATGCCCTGGCCGGTGGACGCGTACGAGCCGGTCGAGGGGGTCGAGAAGTCCGTCGCGAGCCTGCTCAACGTCTTCCACGCCGCCACCGAATGGCAGGTGTCCCGGCTCGGCCTGGCCAGCACCATCGGCGTCTACGGCGGCGTCGAGGCCCCGGGCCCGCTGGCCGAGGACCTGCCGCTGACGATGTCGGCCGGCCACCCGATCCCGACGTTCAAGAAGATCGGCGAGCTGATGGCCGGCCATCTGGCCGAGACCGCCGGGCTGGAGGTGGTCAACCTCCGCATCGGCGCGATCTGGGGGCCGCTCGGCCACGCGCGTTCGCCGTTCTTCCTCCTGCCGCAGCTCGTGCATGCCGCCGTCCAGGGAGTCGCGCCGGACCTGGCCAGCCCCGCGTGGGGCGCGTACGCCGGGGACGGCGGCGACCTGTGCTACGTCAAGGACTGCGGGCGGGCCATCGCCCTGCTCCAGACGGCCGAGCGGCTGCGCCACCGCACGTACAACGTCGCCACCGGCCGGATGACCACCAACGGCGAGGTCGCCGCGGCGATCCGGCGGGCCGTGCCCGGCGCGGACGTCGAGCTGCGGGAGGGCCGCGACCCCGCCGGCCCCGGCCGCGACCTGTGCCTCGACATCACCCGGCTGCGCGAGGACACCGGCTTCGAGCCCGCCTACGACACCGGCTCCGGGATCGCCGACTACGTCTCCTGGCTGCGCGCGGGACACGCCCGCTGACCGCGCCCGGCCGCACGGGGC
Source organism: Nonomuraea sp. NPDC049624 (assembly GCF_040675255.1). NCBI lineage: Bacteria > Bacillati > Actinomycetota > Actinomycetes > Streptosporangiales > Streptosporangiaceae > Nonomuraea > Nonomuraea sp. NPDC049624. The sequence goes on from NZ_JBFAOR010000013.1 coordinate 188,588, forward strand.
GCACGTGGCACCCGGCGGCTGCTCAGCGCCGGTCCAGGCAGCCCTGCCTGCCCAGCAGCCGGAACGCCCGCGCGGCCGGCGGCGGCAGGGCGCGGTAGGACCCGGGGAACACCGTCCGTACGGCGGCGGGCCGGTCGGCGCCTCCTTGTTCGGCGGCCAGGTCACCGACGAGGTCGGTCATGGTGAGCGACGGGTTCACCACCAGGTGCTCGGCCACGATGCGCAGCGCCAGCGGGAGATATCCGCACAACCGCGTCATGCCGGCGACGGCCCAGGGCTCGGCGGCCACGCGTTCCGCGCCGGCGGCGGCGGCCAGCAGCTCGGCGGACTCGGCGGCGGTCAGGGCGCCCAGGGCGATGTGGTGGGCGCCGTCCCGGGCGACCAGCCCGCCCAGCCGGTGGCGGCTGGTCACCAGCACCAGGCAGCCGGGGTTGCCGGGCAGCAGCGCGCGGACCTGGTCCGTGGAGGCGCCGTCGTCCAGCAGGACGAGCATGCGCCGGCCGCCGATCAGGCTGCGGAACAGGGCCGCCCGCTCCCCCACGTCGCCGGGCAGGCGCCGCAGGTCCGGGGCGAGGGCCCGGACGAGCTGGGCCAGCGCCTCGGCGGGCGGCAGCGGCCCCCGTTCGGCGTCGGAGCCGCGCAGGTCGAGGTGGAGCTGGCCGTCCGGGAAAAGGCCGGCCACGCGGTGCGCGAAGTGCACGGCGAGCGCGCTCTTGCCGACTCCGGCGACGCCGTCGATCACCGCGATCGCGATGGCGTTGCCGGAGTCCGGCATCAGGCCCGCGAGGCGGGCGAGCTCGGCGGAACGGCCGGTGAAGCCCGGCACGTCGTGCGGGAGCTGCGCCGGACGCGGCCGCTCGGGAGGACCGGCCACGGCCAGCTCCCACAGCGCCACCAGGCGCGCGGTGTCGCCGCAGCACGCCTTGCTGATGGCCTCGACGGCCTGGCGGGACGGCAGCAGCTTGCCGCTGAGGTAGCGCTGGAGCGAGGACTTGCTGCAGTGCGTGTGCCCGGCCAGCTGCACCAGCCCGAGACCGGAGGCGGCCTTGAGCAGGCTGAGTTCGGCCGCGAGCATGCGGGCGTGGATGCCGTTCACCACTGCGGGGCTCATCCGCCCGCCTCCTTTTCCGGGGTTCGCAGGACGTTCCAGGCGTGGGTGACCGGGGGTCAGGCGTTCGCGAAGTAGGCGTACAGGTCGACGTCGACGCTCACCTGCCCGGTTCCCTCGTTCTTCAGCACCACCGACCCGTCGGGGCGTACGGCGGCGATGGCGGACCCGACGGCGTCCTTGCCCGCCGGGTAGGAGACGACGCGGGCGGTCGAGGGCCCGCTCTGCGGCAGCATCGAGACGGTCCCGGCGGCCGCCCCCCGCGCGGCCACGGTCAGCGCGACCGCGGTGACGCCGGAGGCGGGCAGGCCGGTGAAGCGCACGGCCTTGGTGCCGCCCGCCGGGATCGCCAGGGCCCGTCCCGCGGACGTGGGGCGGACGGCCTTGACCAGCCCGCCGCGCCGCTCGGCGGAGAAGTAGCCGGTGACGTCCACGGAGATCTCGACGTTGTCGTAGCCGAGGTTGTGCACGTTGATCTTGCCGTCCTGGCCCGGTTTGACGATCGTGTGGAACTGCGTGGTGAGGTTCGCCGGGTAGTCGATGTTGGCGTCCACGGGGTAGGCCTCGCCGGCGGCGTACACGCGTACGGTGCCGGTCGACGGGCTCTTCAGCACCACGGTGAGGGCGACCTGGGCGACGCCGGCGGCGGGCAGGCCGTTCATGCCGGCGACGGACAGCTCGTAGTTGCCCAGCGCGGGGATGACGGTGTGGTCGGCCACCCGGGCGGGCGTGACGGGGAAGTAGGTGCCGCCCACGGCGGCGGCCGCCCTGTCGAGGGTGTGGCCGTGCGCGTCGAGCGTCACCTTGACGGGTCCCGTCCCGCGGTTGACCACCTTGACCTTCCCGTCCGCGCCGACCCTGGCGATGATCATGGTGGAGGCGTAGCGGGAGGTGTCGTAGGCGAGCACCTTGCCGTCCGGTTCCTGCTCGTCGGAGGCGTGCACGGTGATCGTCCCGGTGTTGAAGAAGTCGCCCTTGGCGCTGACGTTGAGCGCGACGGACCGCACGCCCTGCGCGGGCAGCCCGGCCACGCCCGCCACCTGCACGGCCATGGTGGAGTTGGCGCTGATCCGGACGTTGTCCAGGATCCTGCCCCGCGAATGGAAGTACTGGTCGGGCCCCGGCCGGGGCGTCGCGTCCAGGGCGGCGGCGTCGAGCTGGATGCGGGGCGTGGTGGCGCCCGTGTAGGCGATCGGGCGCCCGGTCTCCTTGAGCTTGGCCTCCAGCGCCGCGGGGCCGGCCCCGGGGAACGCCTGGCTCAGCACCGCGAGCGCCCCCGCGACGTGCGGCGCGGCCATGGACGTGCCGCTCATCGACGCCCAGCGGTCGCCGGGCACGGAGGAGACGATGTCGCTGCCGGGGGCCAGCAGGTCCAGGAGCGGGCCGCGGTTGCTGAAGGAGGACAGGACGTCGGCGTCGGTGGTGCTGCCCACGGCGACGGCCGACGAGATGCAGGCGGGGGCGGCCACCGCGTTCGGGTAGGCGTCGTTGCCGGCCGCGACGACGGTGGCGACCCCGGCCGCCAGCAGGGCGTCGATGGCGGCCTTGCGCGGGTCGGTGTCGCAGGCCGCGGTGTGCATGCCGCTGCCCAGGCTCAGGTTGACCGCCACGATGGGCAGGGTCGCCTTCAGCGTCTGGACCTTCTCCAGCGCGGCCAGCTGGGCGCTGGAGAAGCTGAGCAGGCACGGCGCGCCGCCGGAGCCGCAGAAGTCGTCGGAGTCGAACCTGCTGAAGATCTGGATGGCCACGAGGCCGGCGCCCGGCGCGACCCCGCTCCCGCCGTCGCCGTCGATCCCCTCGCCGTCGCCGGCGATGATCCCGGCCACGTGCGTGCCGTGGGAGCAGTCCAGCAGCTCGTCGGAGCAGCCGCCGCTCTCGGCGTCGGCCGAGCCGGGGCCGTCCTGCCTGGGGGCGCCGTCCGGGCACAGGCTGGTGGCGGAGTAGTCGGGGTCGGCGGGCGAGAAGCACGCCTCGGCCAGCACGCGGCCGCCGAGGAAGGGGTGGCCGGTGGCGACGCCGGTGTCCAGCACGGCCACGGCGGTGCCCGCGCCGGTCAGCCCGGCCGCCCTGGTGCGGTCGCCGCCGATCAGCGGGACGCTCTGCCCGAGGGCCGGCGGCACCGGCCGGTCCTCGGACACGCTGAGCACACCCGGCCGGGCGGCGAGCCGCTGGAGGCCCGCCTGGTCGGTCCGCAAGGTGACCACGGGCAGGCGTGACAGCGTCTGGAGCACCTGGCCGGCGCCGGAGCCGGAGACGGCGGCCAGCTCGTCGCGATCCCTGGTCACGACGTTGACCCGGATCCTGCCTCCGGAGTCGAGCTTGCGGGCCAGCCCGGGCTCCACCCACGGGCCGTTCCCTCGCTGCCCGGCGTCCGCCGGCTGCCCCGCCGCGGCGGCCGGCGAGCCGGTCGCGACGGCGAGCGAGGAGAGCAGGATCGCCGTGAGGACGAGCACCCGGTGGATGGCCACCGTGACGGTGGAAGATCGCCTCATGAGGCTCTCCTTCGGCGCGGGAGGAAGATGCCCGCGCAATGTACGCGGCCCCTGTTGCCACCCGTTTGCCAGCGACGTCAGCGCCCTTGCGTCGGGAATGCCGGGGATATCCGACGGAAGCCGGGGACGTCAGCGGCCTTCGCGGCTGCCGATGCGGCTGAAGATGGCGGTCGACTCCTGGCGGGCGGCGCCGGCGTGCGCGGCCTCGCCGTTGCGCGACTCCAGGCGGGCCAGCACGGAGAGCGTGCGGGCGCGCCACAGCGGCAGCTCCAGCGTGTCCCACAGGTCGAGCGAGGCGGACAGCGCGGCCCTGGACTCGGCCGCCGCGCCCTGCTCCAGGCGCAGCTCGCCGAGCGTCCGCAGGCCGAGCGCGCGGCCGAAGCGGTCGTCCTGGCGGGTGAAGACGCGCAGGCTCGCCTGGAGCGCCCGCTCGGCCTGCGGCAGGTCCCCCACGCGGATCCGGATCTTGGCCAGGGACTGGTCGGCGTAGGCCGTCCCGTGCGGGTCGGACAGGGCGGCGAACAGGCGGCGGGACTCGCGGGTCCTGGTCGCGGCGTGCCCGTACTCGCCCCTCGCCCGGTGCACCAGGCCGATGCTGCGTTGCAGCAGCGCCTGGCAGCGCAGGTCACCGATCTTCTGGTACGTCCGCAGCGCGCGGCTGAGCAGCCACAACGCCAGTTCGTCGTCGCCGCGTTCGCGTTCCACGAAGCCCAGCATGTAGATGGCGTGGGCGTGCCCGGCCTGGTCACCGAGGGCGGAGAAGAGCGAGGCCGCCTCCAGCAGGTCGGTCTCCCCCTCGGCGAACCAGCCGCCCTCGGCCCGCACGGTGCCCAGCCCGGACAGGGCGGCCGCCAGGTGCCGCCGGTCGCCGAGCCGCTGGAAGGCCCGCCGGGCCTCCTCGTAGGCGGCGACGGACTCGGCGAAGCGGTCCTGGGCGAAGCGGATCCGGCCCAGGCCGAGCATCACCAGCCCCTCCCCCTCCAGGTCGCCGGACCTCCTGACGGTCTCGGGGCCGCCGACGCCGCCCGGCCCGGCCCGGCCGCCGAGGCGGGGGTCGCCGCGCAGGATGTCCAGGCGCAGCCGTACCAGGGCGGGGCCGGGATCGAGCCCCAGTTCCTCGTTCAGGTGCGCGCGTGACCGTTCGAAGACGTCCAGGGCCTCGGCGATGCGGCCGGAGCGGTAGAGCGCGAGCATCAGCAGGCCGGCCAGCCGTTCCCGGGTGGGCGCGGTCGCCACCTCCTCGGCCAGCGCGCCGAGGACCTGCCGGTGCCGGCCGAGCCGCAACGACGCCTCGGCGTGCTCCTCGATCGCCTCGCGCCGCGCCTCCTCCAGCCGGACGCACAGCGTGTCGCGGGCGGCGCCGACGGCCGCCTCGTCGAGCACCGGGCCACGCCACAACTCCAGCGCCTGCCGCAGCAGCCCGGCCTTCTCCTCGTCGTCGTCACTGGCCCCGGCCCGCTCCTTCAGCACGGCGAACCGGTGCGCGTCCACGGCCATGGGATCGATGCGCAACCCGTAGCCGGAGCCGGTGGCGAAGACCTCCACGTCGCTTCCGGCCACGCCGGCGAGCAGGCCGCGCAGCCGCGACACGAGCACCTGGACCTGCCTGCGCGCGCCCTGCGGCGCCCCTTCGGGCCAGAGCACCTGGACCAGGCGCTGGAGCGGGACGACCCGGCCGGCCGACAGAGCCAGCACGCCGAGCAGCAGCCGCTGCTGCCGCCTGCGCAACACCACCGGCGCGCCCGCCCACCGGAACTCGACCGCCCCCAGCACCCGAACGCCGTCGTACGGTGAATTGATCACGTCCCCATGATTGACCGACTGTCGAAGCCCACGGTCAACCGATATTCAACCGAGACAAATCCCGCTGTTTCCGGCGAAAATCTTGGTCCCACCGAGGCTTGGCCGATATGCGAACGAGACAAATAAGCGTTCAGGTATGAGGCAAGTCGCATTCCGTAACGCCTACTCAAACATAAAAGCACGTCACGGACCCATCCCGAAGACGATTCCCGGTACCCGAGACCGGCTTCACGGGGGGTGAAGCCGGTCTCTCCGGCGTACTGGGCGGGCACTAATCCACGTAGCCCTTTCTGCCATGGTCGATGCGCACTGCGGAGATGATGTCCGCCTCGACGGATATGACGACCCAGTAATCCTTCCGGCAGTTCTCGCACTCGACATAGCCGGCGCCTTCGAAGTCGCCCCCTTCGGGGCGCGCCGAGGGAAAACGCAGGCCCTTCGCCCCCCACTCGACACGGTCTCCCACCCGGTAAGGCCGCAGTTCGAGGAGCCCGAACTGGAATTCCGCCTCGGCCTCGCCGGTATGTCCGCACCTGGGGCACGTCTCCGTGAAGGACAGCAGGTTGTAGCTGCTCACTAGGGCATCACCCTACGGAGGGGCACCCCCGGGAGCCGGAGGGTCTGGGTGACGAAGTTGGTCAGGTTTCGCTCCATCGTCACTGCTGTCATACCGCTGGCGGCCGCGAAGCCCACCAACGCGGCGTCACCCCGTCCCTTCGCTCCTACCACGGCATTGAAGGCCGCCCGGAACTCCGCGGAGGAGGCCCACGCCTCGGCCTGCTGACCGGTGATCGTCTGGATGTTGTTCTCCTCGAGGAAACGACGCCTCGCGTTCAGCCCATTGGTGACATTGAGGAATTCGTGCCGCTGGTTCGGCGTGATGTACACCGTCGAGGCGTTCTGGATCTCGGCCAACGCCTGTGTGTGGCCCCCCATCGCCTTCACCATGAGGTCGTTGTCGGCGATGATTCCGCAGTTGTGAACGAGGACCGAGGTGTCCCCGGTCACCACATAGTACGTGTGGAGGTCGGCGACGGTGAGGTTGTGGACGCGGGCTTGGGCTGTCCATGCCCTGACCGCCTTGATCTGGACGTAGGTGCCGGCGGCCGTACGGAGGAGTTGGCCGGGACGTAAATCCTTGGCCTCGCGCCAGCTGCCCGCGTCCGCCACCCAGAAGGGGTGGCCGTCGGTGGCGATGATGTCGCGGGTGTTGCCGCCGCCACTGTCCACGGTGACGGTGACCAGGTTCTTGGGGCCCTCACCGGCGATGGTGGCGGTGATCTCCTTGGCCTCGGTACGACCGGTCTCAGGGTCGGTGGCCATGACCTTGTCGCCGGGTTTCAGCTGGTCGATGCGTTTGGTCAGGCCGCCGGCGAGCAGGACCTTGGTTCCCGGGACGAAACTGTTGGACAAGGGACAGGAGCCGCCCGCCGACGGATTCTTGCTGCGTTTAGCCACGCGGGCGAGGAGCCCGTCCAGGGCGGCGATCTTCTTGTTGATGTCGTCGATCTTGGCGTCGATGGCCTCGATGGCGCGGCGGGCCGCCGTGATGATGCCCTGGACCTTTTTGTAGATCTTGATGCCCATCCGGACCCTGGTGGCCAGTTTCCAGATCAGGCCGCCGATCTTCTTGGCCGGCACGAATTCCAGGATCAGGCTGACGCAACTGCCGACGCTGCCGCCTAAACAGCCTTTTATGTCATCTATTTTCAGGAAATCTTTGATGAATCCGATGCCTGCGGCCTTCAAGGCTTCGAGCACCGCGTTCCGTTTGGCGATCTGCTGTTGTTGCTGCCGCTCGTTCTGTTGCGAGTCGCGGGCGTTGCCGAGATTCTTCCTGGCTCCGCCCGGATCGCAGGGGCCCTCGCATTCGGGGTTGTCGTAGTCCCCGGGCGCGCAGGGCGGCGCGATGGAGTGGAAGCAGCCGACGCCGGTGCAGCAGGGTTTCCGGCCCGTGGGGTCGGCCAGGGTGGGGGGATTGTTGTTGGCGTAGTTGTAGCCGTTCATCTGCTGGGAGTCGCCCATCTGGATGAGGGGGTCGACGGAGATGAAGCGGCCGGTGAGCGGGTCGTAGCTGCGGGCCCCGAGCGTGGTCAGGTCGGTGCTGGTGTCGTTGATGCCGCCGACGAATCCGCGCTGGTGGTCCTGGGGCCAGGCGCCCTGGCTGCCGCGCAGGGCGCCGAAGGGGGTGTAGCGGCGCTGGCTGAGGGCGCCGGTCTCGGCGTTGATGGCCAGTTCGGCGGTGCCGTGGTGGTCGCCGAGGACGTAGGTGACCCCGGTGGTGGTCCGCATGGCGTTGCCGACGAAGCGGCTGGCCGTGGGGCTGGTGGCCCCCTTGACCAGGTGCACCTCCAGGCCGGGCAGGTACAGGGTGGTGCCGTCCTTGTCGCGCCGGATGAGCCGCTCGCCGTCGGCGGTGTAGAGGAAGCGGGTCTCGCCCTTCTTGTCGTCGTTGACCTTGACGAGCTCGCCTTCGGCGTCCCAGGTCAGCGTCTGGTTGCTCGCCTGGGTGCGGCGCTCGACGGTGTTGCCGGAGGCGTCGTAGGCGAAGGAGGCGGCGCCGGGGACCGTCGTGAGGCGGTGGGCCTTGGCCGGGTCGTAGACGTAGGTCCGGTCCGACTGCTGGACGCCGCCCGCCGGGCCGGCGCCGTAGAGGGACTCGCTGCGGCGGTTGCCCGTGTCGTCGTAGGTGTAGGCGGCGCGGTAGGGGGCCGGGCCGCCGACGGTGGCGTTCGCGCCGGTGGTGGCGCAGGCCGCGTCGCCGTCCTGGGTCCAGGCCTCCGACAGGCGGGACAGCTCGTCGTAGCGGAAGCACTGGTTGTCGACGCCGTCGCGGGAGGTGTCCTTGATCTGGGTGATGTTCCCGGCGGGCTGGTAGGCGTACTGGGTGCTGCGGTCGGTGCCGGCCATGCCGAAGTGCCAGGTGGTGGCCTTGGCCAGGCGGCCGGTGCCGAACTCGTAGTCGAAGGTCTGGTCGATCTGCTTGCCGTCGCCGCCGGACTGCATGCGCAGGCCGATGACCCGGCCGGTCTTGGTGTAGTCGGTGCCGACGAGGTACGTCGACAGCTGGGACTTGGTGGAGACCAGGCGGCCGAGGTCGTCGTAGGTGTAGGCGATGTTCTCGGCGGGCAGCCCGCCGACGGCGGGGCTGCTGCTCGCGGCGACGCTGCCGTCGAGGTTGTAGCTGGTGTCGAAGACGTACCCCTGGGCGGGCGCCAGGCCGCCCTCGACGGCGGGCAGGACCACCCGGCTGCGCTGCGGGCGGTCCAGGTTGTCGTACGCCTCCACCTGCGTGGTGTACCGGTCGGTGCCGACGATGCGGGTGGAGCTGGTGAGCTGGCCCTTGCGGACGGTGTCGTACACCCACTCGGCGATCTTGGTGCCGGGCGACGACGTGGTGGCGTCGTACTTGGCGACCATGCGGTCGAGCCCGTCGTACTCGATGCCGATCTTCTGGTTGCGGGCGTCGGTCGTCAGGACCGGCCGGTCGAGGTTGTCGTAGGCGGTCCTCTCGACGCCGCGGTCGGGGTCGTTCGACTGCACCCGGCGGCCGAGCAGGTCGTAGCTGTAGGACCAGACCTGGTTGCCGGGGCCGGTCACCGACTCCTGCTGGCCGCGGTGGTTGTAGGCGAACTTGGTGACGACCGGCCCGGCGGCCGTCTGCTGCTGGATCTCACGGGTACGCCCGTGCACGTCGGTGTAGGTGGTGACCGGGGTGCCGCCGGACGGGGGCACGACCTTGGTCCAGTCGCCGCCGTACTCGTAACGGGTGTTCCACAGCTCGTTGACGTCGCCGTCGCTGTTGCCGGACAGCAGCCGTTCGGCCAGCAGCCGCCCGCGGCCGTCATAGGTGTTCCACAGCTGCGACTCCACCGCGCCCACGGTGGCCACCCCGAACCGCTTGGGCTCGGGGTCGCCGTCGGCGTAGTAGGGCGCGAAGGTGTAGTGCACCTGCCCGGCCCCGTTGTAGACGCTGTCGGAGACGATCCGGCCCCTGGTGTCGCCGTTCTTGCCGGGGGCCTGCGACTGCCTGGGCCGCAGCCACCCGTCGAACAGCGTGTACGACGTCTGCTGGCCGCCTTCGCCGGTCAGCGTCTTCGCGCCCACGGCCACGATAGCGCCGGCGTTGACGAGGTACTGGTACTCGTTGTCGGGCGTCATGCTGGTCGTGCGGCCCGGCCCCCAGACCTTCGAGGTGCGGCCCAGCGCGTCCCGCTGCGCGACGGTCACCTTTCCGGCCGCGTTGGTCTCCCGCGTCGCCAGGCCCCACGCCGGGTCGAGCACCCGGGTCGTGACCATGGCCGAGTCGGGGTCGTCGGCGCGGGCCCGCGGGGTGGTGGTGACCACCTGCGTGGTGACGCCGTGCGCCTCGGTGTAGTCGGTGGAGGTGGTCAGCCCGGCGGCGTCGGCGACGGTCTTGGGGCGTCCCAGGTCGTCGTAGGTCGACCGGGCGATCACCTGGTAGCCGGTGATCGCGGTCGCCGAGGCGGCGTTCCCGCGTTCGGTCCTGGTCACGTCGCCGTGCACGGGCGCGGCCTTGAACGCCTTGTCGTCGTAGTAGGTGCGCGCGTCGGCGATCAGGTCGGTGAGCAGGTTCGGCGTGTCGGCGCAGCGGCGGGCCACCGTGGTCACCCGGGCCGGCAGGCGCAGCACCCGCGCCCCGTCGGCGGTCAGCTCGGTCCTGGTGCACTCCTCGTCGCCGGCGACGCCCACCTCGCCCTCGTCATCGGTGGTCAGCGCGGCGCCGGTGGTCAGGTCGAACTCGGTCACGGTCGAGCGGGTCTGCTGCCAGGACAGGCCGACCAGGCCGAAGGTGCGGGTGGACCTGGTGCCGGTCAGGTTGGCGGTGATCGTGCCCCACGGGCGGGACCTGGAGGCCGTCTGGTGGTACCACGGCGTGCTGATCGACTTGCTCACCGGCACGCCGCCGGCCTTGTCGTAGGTCACGGTGCGCAGGGTGGTGCCGTGCAGGGACTCGTGGTCGGTGTACGTGCCGCCCTCGCCGTCGTCCACGGTGACGGTCTTGGTGCCGCCGGAGACCGACGCGCGGTCGCCGTTCATGCCCTGGAAGTACCAGTAGTCGGTCTGGGACGGCGTGCCGCCGCTGGCCGCGCTGGTGGCCCCGCCGATCACCCGGACCTTGTCGAAGCCGCGCCAGTTCGACCAGGTCTTGAACTTCTCCGGCGTGATGCCGTCGTCGTCGGCGTAGTGCCAGGCGGGCTTGCCGATGCTGTAGTCGTAGCGGGTGACCATGTCCGAGCCGCCGCCGGTCAGGTCGGTCTGGATCAGCTCGCGGACGACGTACTTGTGGAACCAGTCCAGGCTCGGGTCGGCGCCGCCGTTGGAGTTCTGCCAGAACGTCGGGAAGCACAGCCGCCGGTTGCTCGCCGGTTGCGGCACGTCGGAGGGGCTGCAGTCCATCCCCGAGTACGTGACGTCGAGCTTGCCGCCGGTCTCGTTCTGGATCGAGGCCACCCGCTCCTTGACGAACGGGCCGACGTCGTCGCCGAGCTTGTCCACCCGGTTGGCCAGCTGCTGGTAGACGAAGCTCACCGGCGGCATGGTGACCGGCGCCGCACCGGCGTGCCCGGTGTGGACGATGTCGGTGAGCTTGAGCTGCCGGTCCACGTCGGCCACGCCCCACAGGTGCTTGAACTCCCAGGAGTCCACGTCGCGGTGGCCGGTGCCCGCCGCGTTGACGACCTTGGTGGTGACCTTCGTCAGGCGCTTGCGGGTCCAGAAGCTCGGCGAGGCCGTGCCCTTGCCGTCCTTGCACTCGGTGCCCTCGTCGCAGTTCATGTCCCAGGGCACGTCCGGCCAGCGGACCGGATGGGCGGAGATGTCGGCGCACTCGGCCGCGGTCAGCAGGCAGCGCTCGGCGTTGGTGAAGTCGACCCGGGCGGGCGGCGTGGCCGGGAACAGGTCGCCGGTGCGCAGGCCGTACTGGATGGAGGTGAGGTAGCCGCCGCGGTCGTAGGCGGTGTCGTCGGCGGCGCGCAGGTTGCGGCCGTAGCGGTTCTGCTCCTTGGCGTAGTAGAAGGTCACCGCGTTGCCGTGGGTGTCCTCGATGTAGTCGAGGTTCCACCGCCAGGTCTGACGGCACCAGGAGTCCTTGAAGGCGTCCTTGTGGCACGGTTCGCCGGCGTCGTCGCCGAACACCGGGACGTCCCAGGCGGAGTTCGTCTGGGGTTTGCCGGAGGTCCAGCCCGGCAGGCGGTTCTTGCCGAAGTAGTACTGCGTGCCGTCGGCGGTGGTCACGCGCCAGTACTCGTTGTCCTCGTCGCCGTTGGCGGTGTCGGCGGCGGTGCCGGTGAGGCGCTGGACCCGGGTGCCGTCGTCCCTGGCCAGGACCCAGGTGTCGGGGCCGGTCGGGACGAGCTCGCCGCCCGATCCGCCGAGGGCGAGCGTGGCGTTGTCGTAGGCCCAGCACTGGTCCATCGGCTCGACCTGGTAGGTCGGGTCCTTGGGGACGCCGTCGTCCTTGCAGGACTTGTACTTGCGCTCGATGTACCCGGGCGACAGCTCGAAGCCGTCGCCGAGCCAGGACGCCTGGTTGTTGGTGGTCGCGGTGCGCCCGTCGATGGAGGCCGCGGAGTAGTTGACCACCAGGTTCGGCACCAGCCCGCCCGGCACCGGGGGCACCCGCAGCGGGTAGGACCAGGTGAAGTCGCCCGTCTGCGGGCTGACCTGCCAGGTCGCCGACGGCGACAGCGAGGTGACGCCGAAGTCGCCCTTGTCCCCCGACGTCCCGGAGGTGACGGCCAGCACCATCGGCTCGGCGGCGAGGTCGACGTCGGCGCTGAGCGTCCTGGTCGCGGTGTCGTTGCGGCCCTTCAGCGGCACGGCCCGGCGGCACTCGGCCTTGTCCGGGCTGGTCAGGGCACATGCGGGCAGGGCCGCCAGGCGCACCCGGGAACCGAAGCCGCCTCCGTAGGCTTCGGCGAAGGGGGCGTAGTCCACCTTCATCGTGACCTTGCCCGGCGGTCCCGACGTGCGGGCCGCGGTGAAGATCGGGCCGCCGACCCCCGCGCGCTGCGAGGCCGCGCGGTCGTGGGTCTGGATGCGCACCCGCCCGGCGGCGGAGGCGGCGTCGGCGGGCGTCGCGGACAGCGCGCCCGCCTTTCCGGCGGGTGCGGCGGGCGGGGCGGACGCTGTGGCGGCGGCCAGGTCCACCTCGGCCGTGCCGGGCGCGGGCCAGGCCGCCACGGGGTCGGGGGCCTTCGGCTCGGTGATCCGTGGTTTCACCGCGGCGGGCCGGCCGGGCACGACCCGTTCCCGGTCGACCGGTTTGGGCCGGTCCCGCTCGGCGGCGGCGCTCGCGGAGGGGAGCGTCGCGGGCACGACCATCAGGCCGACCGTGAGCAGCAGCGTGAGGGCCGCGCGGAGCAGCCGGGACCAGGAAGAGCGACGTCGGCGTGCGGCATGGACGCGCATGCCGTACCTCCCAGGGAAGAGAGCGGAAGCGGCAGCAGGGACGGCGGGGGCGCCGGCGCGGCGCCCCCGCACCGGGTCAGTCGGGGGTGTTGTCGTTGAGCGCGTCTTCGGAGACGACCGACATCTCCGACCACAGGGCCAGCAGGTCGATCAGGCTCTCGTCGGCGGGGCCGCGCAGCACCCACACGTCGTCGACGTGGCCCGACCAGTTCAGGCCCGTCCCGCCACGGCCGAGCTGGGCCGAGGTGATGGGGCCCGACAGGGCGACGTCGTTGCGGTAGGACGTGACCTCGGCCTCCGGAGCCGCTTCGAGGGTGCCGTTCACCCAGAACTCCAGCGTCTTCTCCCGGGCCCGGTAGACGATCGCCAGGTGGTCCCAGTCGCCGAACCCGGTGTGGAAGGCGGGGTGTTCCACGGCGGCGCCGCCGGGGATCTCCACGACGTACCGGCCGGTCTCGCCCATGTCCGGGTCGCCGCGGGCGGGGTCGAACTTCACCGTCAGCGCGCTGCCGGTGGCCATGGGCAGGTTCAGCAGGGTCATCGCCTTGCGCGCCTGGCCGCTGGTCTCCACCCAGGCCGAGAGGGTGAAGCTCTCCCGCGGATCGAGCACGGCCGACTCGACGGCCGCGTAGTCGCCGGTCGCGCCCGGCAGGCGCAGGGAGCCGGGCACGACGCTGTTGCTCATGGGGGTCCTGGCCACGAAGCGGGCCGCGCCGTACAGCTTGACGGGGGTTCTGGGCGCCTCGCCGCTGTCGTCGGGGACGTTGTTGAGGTGCCACTTGTGCGTCACCGTCAGCATCTCCTTGGACAGCGCCGCCGCCTCCTCGACGCTGACGACCCGGTCGTAGACGCGGACGTCGTCGATCTTGCCGGGGAAGTGGTCGAGCGGCTGGGCGCCCCACAGGACCCGGCCGATGGTGAGCGGGCCGTTGGCCGCCCAGGCGCTGGTGTAGTCCATCTCGGTGCCGGGCTCGCCGTTGACGTAGATGCGCACCTTCTTGGCCACCGAGTCGAAGACGCCCATCAGGTGCGTCCATTCGCCGGGTCTGGCCTGTTTCGCCGACCACGCGCTGGCCGAGGCCGCCGAGGTCGAGTCGGCGTTCATGCGCCAGAACACCCATTTGCGGTTCGGCGCGTCGTAGCGCAGGCAGAAGCCGGACACGTTGCCGCCGTCCTGGGCCAGCACGGTGGCGTAGGACGAGGGCAGGACGTCCGGCAGCTTCGCCCACGCCGTCACCGTGAAGCTCTTGGTGGTGTCCAGCACCGCGGCGTCGGTACGGGCGTAGGCGGTGGTGCCGTTGCCGGCCATCGCCGTGCCGCGGGAACCGGCCACGCCGAGCTGCGGCGTGCCCGCGGTACGGGCCGGGTAGCGGCCGCCGGTCTCCGCCAGGGTGGTGGCGCCGGCCGGGTCGTTGAGCTTCCAGTGGGCCTTCGGCCCGCGGCCGGGCGCGACCCGGAACCGGTAGACGGCCGAGCCCTTGGAGTAGTTGCCCGCCTGGTCCTTGACGCGGACGTAGAGGCTGTTGCTGCCGACGACCTTGGGCAGGATCTGCACCGTCTCGGTGGCGCTGCCGGCGGTCCTCTTGCGGAACTGGGCGGGGTCGTCGTTGACCGCGTAGGCCCACTCGGTCACCGACGGGTCGAAGGTGATGACGAACCGGCCGTAGCGGCCCATGCCGTCCTGCGGCGTCTGCGCCGGGTCGAGGGGGTTCTCCGCGACGTACCCGTCGGCGCCGGACGAGGTGATCACCGGCAGCGGCGGCGCCTTGGTGTCGAAGACGAAGTAGCAGGCGGTCGCCGCCCCGGCCGAGCTCCACGGCCCCTTGCCCTTGCGGCTGTCCTGGGCGCGGACCTGCCAGTTGACGACGGTGTTCTCCGGCAGCAGCCCGCGCGGCACCTGCGCCATGAAGCTGTTGCCCGCCTTGCCGGACCTGGCGCTCTTGGCCGGCGTGAGGTACCGCCATTCCTTGTTCTGGCCGGCGGCGTTCTTCCACGACACCAGGAACTCGGCCTGCACCTTGTCGGCCGTGCGGTTGTAGGTGTCGGGGTCGCGGAGGTTCTTGGCGATCAGCTTCGGCGTGGACCAGTTGAACACCGACGGGTTGCCCGGCCCCTTGCACGGCCCGCCCGGCTCCATCTCCAGCTGGCTCATCTTCGGCTGCAGCGGCGGCCGGTTGTAGTGCACCCGCAGGTAGGCGCGCGACTCGAACCGCTTCCAGCCGAGCTGGTCGCCCTCGTCGGCGGCGCGCAGGCCGAACGTGGTGTCCCGCCAGCCCTTCTGCGCCGCCTCCTTGACGCCCGAGGTCACGTTGAACAGCACGTCACCGGCCGGGCAGGACTTGGCGGCGCAGCCCGACCACCCCTTGGCCACGTTGCGGCTGTCCAGCTTGCGCAGCCAGTTGTCGGAGGTGGAGTTCCAGGTGGAGTGCTTGCCGAACGCCTTGGCCAGGTGGATGTTGACCGGCCGCTTGCTGCCCGAGGCGGCCCACACCTCCCGTACGTGGAACTCGGCGGACAGGACCTGCTTGCCGGCCAGCCAGCCGGTGGGGACGCGGTAGAACAGCCGCTTCTTGTGCGGGGAGCCGCAGCTCTTGCCGCTGGAGGGCAGGCCGATCGGGCATCGGCCCATGCCCTGGTCCTTGGTGAAGTTGTAGATTTCGAACCCGCTGCTGGCCACCATGAGGTTCGCCGAGCTCATCGGCGTGCGGTACATCGGGTCGATGTAGACGGGGAACGTCGTGTCGGCCGCGGCCAGCATGGCCGGGTCGGGGGTCAGCGTGAGCTGTCCCTGGCCCAGTTCGGTGCCGATCGTGGCGATCTTCGACGCGTCGCCGGGGGCGCCGTCCGTGGCGTGGGTGGTCGGCGGGTCGACGGGGCCGTCCTCGCCCACCGTGCCCGTGCCCGCCGCGGGGGGCGCGGGCGCCGAGTCCCACATGACGGGCCTGGGCGCCTCGAAGATCACCGCGCCGTTGTCGGGGTCGACCGCCTCCTGCGTGCCGTCGGCGCCGGTGCTCACCGTCAGCGTCGGCGCGGACAGGCCGAGGGTCAGGCCGGCCAGCCGGGGGTTCTGCGCGGCGGCGGGGGTCTTCACCACCAGCGTGTGGGCGAACCCGTCCGCGGTGGCCCGCACGCGCAGGTCCACGTCCGGCCCGAGAACGCCGGCGTACACGGCGGTGTCGCCGTCCAGGGTCGGCGTGGGCAGCGCGGTCGGCCAGGTCAGCGACATGGTGTGGCCGGAGCGGGTGAGCGTGGCCATCGGCCCCGTCCCGCCGGCCGACAGCCTGAGGTCCACCAGCGAGGAGTACGGCCGGACCGTCCCGTCCTGGAACCGCAGGCCGTTGTACAGGGGGACCCACGTGTCGCCCTGCTTCTTCCTGATCGGGGCGAGCCGGTCGTTGACGTACATCGTGCCTTCGGGGGTGGCGTACACCTCGCGTGTCTCGCCCCGCTCGGCCAGCACCTCCACCAGTTGCCCCGTGGCCTCGGCGGCGGCCAGCGCCTCGGCTTCGGTCGGCTTGGGATCGGTGGAGACGGTCCACTTCTGCTCGGTCAGCGAGACGTTGTCCAGGAAGGCCGTCAGCGCGCCCTGGCCGCCGAGCTGGAAGGTGAGCGCCGCCGTCGTGGTGTCGGCGGTGGAGTCGAAGGTGTAGGAGAAGTGTTGCGGCTGGTCCGGCAGCTCCACGTCCGTGGCGAAGATCTCCGGGCAGGTCTCGACGTCCTCGCAGAGCACGGCCCTGATGGTCGCCGCGGCACTGGCGTGGGCGTCGAAGGAGAGCGTGTAGGTCTTCTTGGCCTGCAGCGTGCGCCCGAGCTGGCGCAGGTGGGCCTGCCCCGGTTCGGTGGTGCCGTCGGCCACGGTGACCTTGAGCACGCCGTTCTCGACCGCCGTCGTGGTCGGCCCGGCGGCCTCCCATGACGCGGCGTCCGTGGTGAACTCCCCGTTGAGCAGCAGCTTCTTGCTGAACGAGCCCCGTCCGTAGAAGGCGACCTTCTGGTACGTCCAGCCTTCGGCGAGGGCGCGTGCCTTCTCCGCCTCGCCGATCGCGTACCGGTGGGAGGGGCCCTTGACGAGCTGGTGGACCGGGAGCAGCCCGTCCCCGCCCGCGGCCTGCGCGTGGAAGCGCACGCCCTCGTCCACGTAGCCCTGCGCGACGGCCTGGTCGCGCTCGCTCTGGTCGATGGTGAAGATGCGGTCGCCGCCCGCCTTGCGCAGGCCGGTGACCGGGGACAGCCCGGTCACCGCCTCGCGCGAGACGTGCAGCACCTGCCCCTCAGGGGTGTAACCCCATTTCGTCACCGCGCTGTCGTACTCCGTCTCCCAGGAGGTGAACAGCGTGTTGTCGGTGCCGGTGGTGCCCCGTAGCCGGAACAGGGGTTTGACCATCCACGCGGTGGCGGCGTCCACCGCTTCGGCGACCGCCTGCGGCGGCGTCCACACCGTGCCGGCCAGGCCGCCCACGGCGAGCGACGCCGCTGCCAGGACGGCCGTCCACCTTCGTAACCCCATGCGTACTCCCCTGGTACACGATCGCGTGGCGTGCGTTCCGCCACAGCATCGATCGGCCCGGGCCGCCGGGGTAGGGCGCGGCCGCCGGTTGGGAAAACGTGGGAAACGCTTCCCGCCCGGGCCGACGCCCGGCGGGCCGCGCGTGGCAGCATGAACGCGACCGCTGACACCCCCGCCGGGAAGGGCCCCCATGAACACCGCGGACCTGTACGACGAGCGCGGCGACGAGCTCGACTCCTGCGACCTGCAGCTGCGCCAGTACGGCGGCCGCCGCGCCTTCCACGGCACGATCGCCACCGTGCGCTGCCACCAGGACAACGCCCTGCTCAAGGCGGTCCTGTCGGAGCCGGGCGAGGGCCGGGTCCTGGTGGTGGACGGCGGCGGCTCGCTGCACGCCGCGCTGATGGGCGACATGATCGCGGGCGCGGCGGTGGCGGCCGGATGGGCGGGCGTGGTGATCCACGGCGCCGTCCGGGACGTGACGGCGCTGCGCGAGCTCGACCTCGGCGTGAAGGCCCTGGGTTCCAACCCCCGCAAGAGCGGCAAGACGGGCGCGGGCGAGCGGGACGTGCCGGTGACGTTCGGCGGCGTCACGTTCTCGCCGGGGGCCGAGCTGTTCAGCGACGACGACGGGATCCTGGTCACCCGCGTACCGGTCTGACGTCGCCGTCCGGCGGCCTTCCACGGGGACGCCGGGGTGTGGTTTCGTGACAGGACATCACGATCCGGAGGCGGACCATGGCATTCCAGCTCATCGTTCTCTACCACCACCCCGAGGACGTCGCGGCCTTCGACCGGCACTACGACGAGATCCACGCGCCCCTGGCGGCCAAGCTTCCGGGCCTGCGGGCCTACACCGTCCAGCGGCCGGTGGCCGGTGGCGGGCAGCGGCCCGCCTACCACCTGGTCGCGGTGCTGACCTGGGACGACGAGCAGTCGTTCCTCGCGGCGATGAGCAGCGAGGAGGGGCAGGCGGCGGTCGCCGACGTGGGCGAGTTCGCCGGGTCGGGGGTCACGATGACGACGGGGCCGTCAGGTTCGGTGCTCTGAACACGCGTGAAGGGCGTCCCCCGCGGGGAACGCCCTTCACTTCGCGCGCGTGTGTTACTTCTTGACCGACAGCGGGGCCGTGCCGGTGTCCTGCTGACGCCAGGCGCCCGTGTCGAACGCCACCGGAGCCGCCTTGCGGCCCACACCGTCACCCCACTTGGTGACCACGTACTGGATCTTGATGTGACCCTCGCCCTTCACACCGTCCACACCCAGCGTCTCCGGGTTGAACCGGCCACCGGTCAGCTCCGCGAACGTCTTGGCGTCCAGGTCCAGCATCACCCCACGGCTGGAGGGGTCACCAGGACCACGGTCACCCACGAAGAACGGCAGCTTCTTACCCTGGTAGACCACGTAACCCTCGGTCATCAGCGGCCACGACGGCGAAGCCGCCAGACCCTTCTGCATCGGCTTGCCAGCCGCCGGCAGACCCGTGTCACC
>NZ_JBFAOR010000014.1:0-182230 GCF_040675255.1 Nonomuraea sp. NPDC049624
CCCGCCGTCGCGCTCGCGCGGAAGCTGGAGTCCGACGGCGTGCCCGTGCTGGGCGTGATCGCCGCCGCCAGCTTCCCGGCCGCACGGCTGCCCGGCCTGGCCAGGAAGCTGTTCCGCGGCGACCGTCTGGTCTCCGACCGGCTGTTCCGCGACGCGCTGCGCGCCTCGGGCGGCCTGCTCGACGACATGGACGAGGCCGCCAAGGCGACCGCGGTGCGCGCCATGCGCCACGACTCCACGCAGGCGCAGGAGTGGTTCACCCGGGAGCTGGCCGCCGACGGCCCGCGACTGGCCGCGCCGATCCTGTGCCTGGTGGGCGAGCGGGACCGGGCCACCCAGCTGCACGAGGAGCGCTACGCCGAATGGGGGGCCTTCGCGTCGAGAGTGGCGCACGTCGTGCTGCCCAGGGCCGGTCACTACTTCCTGCGTCATCAGGCCGAGCCGCTGGCCGCCCTGCTGTTCGACCAGCTACGGCGCTGGTCGGGCGGTGAGCTCCCGGATCCGGTGCGCGCGCCGGACCGGACCGGCCTGCGCTCCTTCTACACCGTCGCCGGCGGGCAGTTCGCGTCGGCGGTGGGCAACGCGCTCAGCGCCTTCGCGCTGGGCATCTGGGCCTACCAGCGCAGCGGCGAGATCCTGGACCTCGCGCTGGTCACGATGCTGGCGCAGATCCCGGCCGTGCTGCTCACCCCGCTGGGCGGCGCGCTGGCCGACCGGGTGGACCGGCGGCGGATCATGCTCGCCTGCGACGCCCTGTCCGGACTGGCGATGGGGGCGCTGGTGCTGCTGATGGCGACCGGCCGGCTGGAGTTGTGGAACGTCTGTCTCGTCGTCGCCGTCACCTCGATGGTGACGGCGTTCCACCAGCCCGCCTACCTGGCCGCGATCGCGCAGCTGGTGCCCAAGCCGTACCTGCCGCAGGCCAACGCCATGGCCAACCTGGGGTTCGGCGCGGGCAACGTGGTCGCGCCGCTCGCGGGCGGCGCGCTGATCGGCCTGTTCGGGTTGTCGGCCGTGATCTCCATCGACGTGGCCACCTTCGCGATCGGCGTGGGCACGCTGCTCGCCGTCAGGTTCCCCGACCGGCTGTTCCACCGGCGTGAGGAGAGCTTCCGGGCCGCGCTGAGCGGCGGATGGCGCTTCATCCGCCGGCGGCGGCCGCTGCTGGTGATGGCGGTCTTCTTCGCGGTGGTCAACTTCTGCACCGCGCTGATGTGGGTGCTCATCACCCCGATCGTGTTGTCCATCGGCAGTTCGGCCGACCTGGGCGTGGTGACGGCCGCCGGAGGTCTCGGCGTGGCGGTGGGCACGGGCGTGATCCTGGTGTGGGGCGGCAGCCGCCGCCGGGCGACCGGCATGATCGCCTTCGTGATCGGCTCCGGGGTCGGTGTCGTCCTGATGGGCGCGTGGCCGGTCGTGGGGCTGGTCGCGGTCGGCCTGTTCGTCCGGCTGGCCTGCATGAGCATCGGCAACGCGCACTGGCTGTCGGTCATCCAGACCAAGGTGGGCCCGGATCTGCAGGGCCGGGTGCTGGCGGTGAACGTCATGCTGGCCACGGCCATGCAGCCGCTGGGCTTCCTGTCGGCCGGGCCGCTGGCCGAATGGGCCGAGCCGCTGACATCACGGCCCGGCGGCGGCGGCGCGGCGGTGCTGCTGGCCAGCGGCGTCCTGCTGGTGATCTGGGGCCTGCTCGGGCTGCGTCACCGGCAGCTGCACCACATCGAGGACCTCATCCCCGACGCGGCGCCGCCCTCGGAGGCCGCCGCCGACCTGAACGCGATCCAGGAGAAGGTGCTGAACGGATGACCTTGGTATCCGCGTCCGACGTGCGGGCCGCCGCGGCCCGCATCGCCCCGTTCGTCCGGCGCACGCCGCTGCTGCGGCTGCCCGGCGAACGCCTGTGGCTCAAGCCCGAGAACCGGCAGCCCACCGCCTCGTTCAAGGTGCGCGGGGCCGCGAACGCGGTGGCCCGGCTGGCCGGGCGGGGCATCACGCACGTCGTGGCCCAGTCCTCGGGCAACCACGCCCAGGCCATCGCCTACGCCGCCGCCCGGCACGGCCTGCGGGCCACCGTCGTCCTGCCCGACACCGCGCCGGAGCTCAAGGTGGAGGCCGCCCGCGGGCTCGGCGCCGAGGTGGTCATCGTGCCGCCGGCGCTGCGCGAGATCACCTGCCTGGCGCTGGCCGACCATCTCGGTGCGACCGTCGTGCGTTCCGACGACTTCGACGTGATCGCCGGGCACGGCAGCGCCGGGGCGGAGATCGCGCTCGACCTGCCGGAGGCGGGCACGATCCTGGTGCCCGTCTGCAACGGCGGCCTGCTGGCCGGCGTCGCGGTGGCGGCCAAGGCCGCCGACCCCGCGATCACCGTGATCGGCGTCGAGCCCGAGCTCGCCGCCGACGGCGCGGCCAGCTTCCGCAGCGGCAGCCGGACGGCCTGGCCGGTGGAGCTGACCTACCGCACCCGGGCCGACGGGTTGCGCGGCCCCGTCCTCGGCGAACTGGCCTGGGAGCACATCCGGCGGCACGTCGACGACATGCTGACCGTTCGCGAGGACGACATCGACACCGCCGCCGACCTGCTGTGGCACCGGCTGGGCGAGCGGGCCGAGCCCAGCGGGGCCGTGACCACCGCCGCCTACCTGGCCCATCAGGCGCTTCTGCCCGAGGGGCCGGTCGTGGCGATCATCTCCGGCGGCAACGTGGCGCCCGCCCTCCAGCCGGCGGCCCGGCAGGCGGAGTGACGCCCGCCCTCGCGTCCCATGACGGCTGCGGTCCCATGGGACGCGAGGGCGGGACGGCCGCTACGCCTCTTCGGAGACCCCCAGGTACATCACGCTCGGGTGCGCGGGGTTGAAGGCGATCGAGGTGACCCGGTCGTAGGCGTTGTGGTTGACGGTGACGCGGTCCTTGCGGGACTCGTACTTGTAGATGTCCGTGCCGATCGCCGACCATCCGGTCCCGAAGTCGAAGTAGAGGACGTCCGCGTCCTTCGGGTGCGGGGCGAGCAGCGGCCCGTTGGGGATCGTCACCACCGCGTCCTGGTCCACGGCGGGGGTGAAGTTCCGGCCGCCGTCGTCCGAGCGGTAGATGTGCCGGCCGCCGGACGGCACGCCGGCGTCCAGCTCCGCCAGGTTGAGCCCCATCGCCCACACGACGTTCCCGGCGGCCGGGGAGATCGCGGCGCTGAACACGTTGACCCGCTCGCCGCTCCCGGCCAGCCCCGCGGCCGAGGTCCAGGTGCGGCCGCCGTCGAAGGTGACGCGGGCGCCGGTGTCGGAGGCGCCGAGCACCACGTGGTCCAGGTCCTGGGGGTCGAACACCGCCGTGTAGGACATGCGGGTGTCGCTGGGTGACCAGGCCGGCACCCCGACGGGCTGCCAGGTGCGCCCGCCGTCCCGCGACTCGTGCAGCTGGCCCTGCAGGTCGGACGCCCGCAGGCGGTCGCCGTCGCCCCGGTCCACGCCGATTCCGATCAGGTCGCCGCCCGGCCCGCTGAGCGGCGTGACGCCCTCGGGCGTGGCGAGCGCCAGGTTGCCGTCGCGGTCCCAGGCGTAGGCCCGGCCGCCCCGGGCGGCGACCAGCTCGATGTAGGAGCCCTTGACCTCGCCGGCCACGTTCCAGGTGCAACCCGCGTCCTTGGAGGCCAGCAACTGCCTGTTGGACATGGCCAGCAACTGGTTCGGCCGGTCGAGCGCGACCAGCCCGGTGGTGTAGACGACCGGGCCGAGCACCTTGCTGGTGGACGCGATCTTCTTGCCGTCGTTCCACGCGTACGTCACGGAGCCGTCACCGGCGACCGTCTGGCAGACCGGCCGGCTCCAGCCCGAGCCGTCGAAACCCTCACTGGAGGTCCTCGCCATGGCGGGCGTGGCGGCGGACAAGACCGTCAGCGCGGTCGCGAGCCCGATGGTGAACGCCTTCTTCAACACTGCCTCCCCGACAGGAATCTGGTACGCGTTCGTTCCTATCGGTGAATTCGATGCTCAGGCTAGGTCTGCCCGCGGCTGGTTCACGCCATGGCAGGTATCTGACACACTGTTCGATCATGAA
Organism: Nonomuraea sp. NPDC049624; assembly: GCF_040675255.1. NCBI lineage: Bacteria > Bacillati > Actinomycetota > Actinomycetes > Streptosporangiales > Streptosporangiaceae > Nonomuraea > Nonomuraea sp. NPDC049624. Next base: position 4,054 of record NZ_JBFAOR010000014.1, read on the forward strand.
CGCGGATGACAACGCCCTCGCCGCCGTCGGCGTGGACGCCGAGGACGAGCAGATCTACCGCACCCTGCTGCGCCGGCCGCGCACCACGCTGCCCGAGCTGGCCACGCACACCGGCCGCAGCACCGTGGCCCTGCGCCGGGCGTGCTCCCGGCTGGAGGCGCTCGGCCTGGTCAGCCGCATGGCCGGCCGCCCCGTCCGGTACGTGCCGACCAGGCCCGACGTGGCGGTGGCCGCCCTCATCTCCCGCCGCGAGGAGGGGCTGGCCCAGGCCAGGCTGGCCGCGCTCGCGCTGCTGGCCGAGACGCCGCGGACGGAGAACCTGGCCCCCGAGGAGCTGGTCGAGGTCGTCCAGGGGCAGGCGGCCGTGGTGCAGCGGTTCACCCAGTTGCAGCAGACCGCGACCGAGGAGCTCCTGGTGCTCGACCGGCCCCCGTACGCCCAGGACCCCTCCCAGCAGAACGCCCCCGAGATGGAACGCCTCGCGCACGGCCTCGTGGTGCGCGGCATCTACGACGCCTCGGCCCTGGAGATCCCCGGCAAGCTCCGTCTCGCCCAGGAGTCGGCGGCGGCCGGGGAGCAGGCCAGGGTGAGCCCCGAGGTGCCCATGAAGCTGGCCATCGCCGACCGCAGGACCGCCATCCTGCCGCTGAACGCCGACGCCTCGGCCCACTCCGGCAGCGCGGTCATCGTGCACTCCTCGTCGCTGCTCGACGCGCTGGTCACCCTGTTCGAGGTCCTGTGGCGGACGGCGCTGCCGCTCCCGCTCTACGACGCGCGCTCCCGCCCGGCGGACCTGCCGGACCCCGAGCTGTTCACGCTGCTCGCGGCCGGGCTCAAGGACGAGGCGGTCGCCCGCCAGCTCGGGGTGAGCCTGCGCACGGTGCACCGCCGGGTCAGCGAGCTGATGGACCGGCTCGGCGCCCGTACCCGCTTCCAGGCCGGCCTGCTCGCGGCGCGCCGCGGCTGGTGCGACGTGGACGCCTGACCGCCGTCCCGCCGACGCGAAATCGTTTGCGCCGACGCGGTCCGGACGGATAGGAAGCTCGGGTGCTGAAGGGGAGCAAGGTCGGGCTCCGGGCCCGCCACGAGGACGACATCCCGATCCTGCGGGCCGAGCTCTACGACGACCCGGTCTACTCCTCGCGGGCCGGGAACCGTCCGTGGCGGCCGGTCGCGCCCGGCACGAAGGACCCGCGGCTCGTGGTGGACGACACCGACGTGGTCGCGGTGCTGTGCCACTACGGCTTCGTCCTGCGCGGCCTGCATCGGCTGCAGATCGAGACGCTGGCGGACAACGTCGCGATGTTGCGCGCGGCCGGGCGCAACGGGTTCGTCCGCGAGGGCGTGCTGCGCTCCTCCGCCTGGGTGATGGGCGAGTTCCTGGACCAGGTGCTGCTCGGGCTCCTGGCCGAGGAGTGGAAGCCGGCCTCGTGAAGCCAGGCGGGGTCCCGGTCTCGGTGACCGGCCGATTGTCCGGCAGCCCCCGCGCCGGTCCGGACGAATCGGCACGACCCGGGCCGCACGCGGCCTTGTAGCATCGGGGCATGATCTTCACAGCGAGCGCCGCCGACGTCGCCGTCGTCCTGGGGCCGGGCGGTCCGGTGGGCACGGCCTGGCTGCTCGGTCTGGCGGCGGGCCTGCGCGCGGCGGGCGTGGAGCTCGCGGACGCCGACCTGCTCGTCGGCACCTCGGCGGGCGCGATCACCGCCGCCGCCCTGGCCACCGGACGAGACCTGGACGAGCTCGCCGACCTGCCGCCCGCGCCTCCGGGCCGGCGGGCCGGGGACCCGACCGTGATGCCCCGCGTCCTGCAGATCCTCAACGCGCCCGGCGCCGACCCGCGGGAGGCGCTGCGCCAGGCCGGCGCGCTCGCCCTGGAGGCCGACGCGCTGCCGGAGGAAGACCACCTGACCGCCATGCGACGGCTCGTCGGCACCGGCCCCTGGCCCGCCCGCCCGCTGCTGATCACCGCCGTGGACGCCGTCAGCGGCGAGCCGGTGGTCTGGGGCGGTGACAGCGGCGTCCCGCTGCACGCCGCCGTCGCCGCCAGCAGCGCCGCGCCCGGCCACGCCGTCCCGATCACCGTCGGCGCCCGCCGGTACATGGACGGTGCGCTCGGCGGCGGGTCCAACGCGCACTTCGCCGCGGGCGCGGGCGCGATCGTCCTGGTCGAGCCGCTCGGGCACCTGTTCCCGGGCCCGGAGGTCGAGCGGGGCGTGCGGATCGTGCCCGACCGGGCGGCGCTGGAGGCGTTCGGCCCGGACCTCGGCGACCGGAGCCGGTGGGGGCGGGTCTACCTGGAGGGACGCCGCCAGTCCGCCGGGGTCGCCGACCTGGTCGGGCCGTACCTGCCGGGCCGCTCCGCCCCGGCCTGAACCGGGGCGTGCCCGGCGCGCAGCGGATCGGGGCGGGCGCGCGTTCCCTATGCATGAATGTTGAGATCGTCGCCCGCGCGTCCCCGCCGCCGGCCGGCGCCGCCGACGCGGTGGTGGCCGGTTTGTACCGGGAGCACCGGCTCGCCCTCGTCCGCCTGGCCCTGCTGCTCGTGGGCGATCGGGAGAGCGCGGAGGACGTCGTCCAGGACGTCTTCTCCAGGTTGCACGGCAAGAGCCCGGCAACCCTCACCCTGCCGTACGTGCGGGTCTGCGTGCTGAACGCCGCACGCTCGCTGCTGCGCAGGCGGAGTGTCGCCGCCCGGGCGTTCCTGCGGCGGCGGGAGGACCCGGTGGACTCGGCCGAGACGACCGCGCTCCTGGGCGAGGCGCGGCAGGAGATGCTGGCGGCGCTCAGCCGCCTGCCCGCACGGCAGCGCGAGGTTCTCGTCCTGCGTTACTACCTCGACCTGTCCGACGCCGACATCGCCGAGGCGACGCGCCTGCGGCAGAGCACGGTACGGTCCACCGCCTCCAGAGCCCTGGAGCGGCTTGAGCGCGAGCTGGGAGGCCGAGCATGACCACGATCGAGGACCGGCTCAGGGACGCGATGGCGGCCAGGGCCGAGACCGTGCAGGACGACGGGCTGCCGAGGGCCGCGCCGTCGCCGTGCCGAGGGCGGGTGGCGGCCCGCTGGTGGTGGGCGCCGGTGGCGGTGGCGACCGCGACCGCCGCCGTGGTGAGCGTCACCGTCCTGGGGACCCGGACGATCGGCTCCGCGCCGCCGTCCGCCGCGGCCCCGCCGGCGGCGGCCGCCGGCCGCCTGTCGCCGCCGGTCCGGCAGGTGTGGCCGGGCGCGGTGCACGAGATCCCGGTGACGGGCCCCGGCGGCCGGGTCTTCTTGCCGGACGTGTTCGTCGCCGACCGGGTGGTGGCCGGCCGGGGGCTCACCGGCAACCGGCTCGACGGCATCTGGTCGTACGACCTCGACAAGCGCGCGTTCACCCAGGTCGCGCAGTTGCAGGACGTCAAGGTCGCGAACGAGCCGCTGGTCTTCGGCGACGGCTACCTGGTGTGGTCGGCCGTCCGGGACGACCGGTCGGAGATCTGGGCGGTGCCCGTCGCCGGGGGCGTGCCGCAGCGGATCGCGGCACTGAGGGCCGTGCTGTCCAGCGACAACTCCTACAGCGGGATCAGGAAGCTGGCCGTCGCGGGCGGCATGGCCGTGTGGTCGCCCCCCGACGGCGGCGTCTACCGGGCCCCGCTCAAGGGCGGGAACGTGTCCCTGATCACTGGGACGAAGGGCTACTACCTGGTCGAGTGGCCGTGGGCCGGATGGCCGGTGCGCGACCCGGGGGTCGACCATCCCGTCGCCCGGCCGCTGGAGCACCTGAAGAACGTGCTCACCGGCCGGTCCAGGAACGCGGTCGCGGCCAGGAAGCGCTCGTCGTGGACCGACTGCGGCCCGGTGTGGTGCATCAATGTGACGACGGCCTGGCGGCGCGACGGGACGGACCGCCGCGACCTGCCGGGGAACGCCTCGACAACGCTCATCTCCGGCCGCTTCGTCCTGCTCCACCAGGGGGGCGCGGGCGGCGGCCGCTCCCTGGCCCTGCACGACGTCGCCGCCGGGCGCACCGGCCTGCTCTTCCCCGTGCCGACGCGCCGGGGCGAGAAGGCCCCGCCCACGCTGCACACCCAGGAGGACGTGGTCTGGTTCCGGACGGCGCAGGACACCCAGGTGGTGATCGACCTGAAGGCGGCCGGCCGCTGAACGTGGGCGGCCCGGGAATCGTCCGGCCGGACAGGCATAGCGGGAGTGCCCCGCGCGCGTCTCAGGGGTGTCATTCACACGTTTGGAGGTGGTCGTGGACCCTGCGGACGAGCAAGGCTTCCGCGAGTTCGTCTCTGCGCGCTCGCCTGCCCTGATGCGGCTCGGCTTCATGCTCAGCGGCGGCGACCAGCACGCGGCGGAGGATCTCGTGCAGGCGGCGCTGGCCAAGCTGGCGGCCAGGTGGCGGCAGGTGGACGCCCCCGAGGCGTACGTCCGGCAGATCATGTACCGGCAGCAGGTGAACTGGTGGCGCGCGATCGGGCGGCGCGGCGAGGTGGTCCAGGCGGAGCTGCCCGACCGGCCGGGGGCCGACGGCACGCACCAGAGCGACCTGCGCATGGTGCTGCGCGCCGCCCTGGCCCGGCTCACCCCGAGGCAGCGCGCCGTGCTGGTGCTGCGCTACTTCGAGGACCTGCCGGAGGACCGGATCGCCGCCCTGTTGTCCTGCTCGGTCGGCACGGTGCGGAGCACCACGTTCCGGTCGCTCGCCCGGCTGCGGCAGATCGCCCCGGAACTGGCTGCGGAACTGGAGGTCACCATATGAACCGGCTGCTTCGCGACACCATGGAGGAGTGGGCCGACGAGGTGCGGCTGCCGCACGACCTGGCCGACCGGGCGCTACGGCGGCATGCCCGGCCGCCGGTCATGGCGGTGGCGCTGGCCGCCGGGCTGGCCGTCGTCGTGGCGGTGCTGGCCGTCGGGCTGCACGGCCGAAGCACGACCGTACGCCCGGCGAACGGGGTCACCGTGCCCGTCCGCCCCTCGGTGACGTCCACGGACGTGCGTGCCGACGTCGAGAACGCGCCGCCGAAGAAGTTCGTGGCGGCGGGGGACGTGGCCGTCTCCGCCTACTTCACCACCTGGCTGGAGAAGACGCCCGGCGGCGGCGAGCGCGTGCGGCGCACCTGGCACCTGTACGACCCCCGCTCCGACGGCTACGAGAAGACGCCGTGGGCCTGGCTGGACGTGGCGCCGGGGCTCCAGCTCGCCGCGGTGCTCCAGGGGGAGCGGATCGGCAGGCGGGTGGGGATCGTCGACATGAACACCCGGCAGGCCCTGGCCTGGATCGACCTGGAGCACGACGTCGGCTCGCTGGTCTGGTCGCCGGACGGCACCAGGGTGCTGGCCACGGCGTACTCGCAGTACCCGGAGCGGAGCCGCAAGCAGATGGACAAGAACTCCTACACCGTCGAGGAGTTCGTCCAGCCCCGGATCGGCTACTACGTCATCGACGTGGCCACCGGCCAGGCCGCCTACCACCCGCTGCCGTCGCTGGACCGCGACGGCAACCCCGGGAACATGAACGCGCGCCAGGACCTCGGCTGGAGCCTGGACGGGTCCATGCTCTGGGAGCCCACCGACACCATGCCCGACAGGTTGTGGCTCGGCCTCGACGGCGCCCGCCGCGACGGCCCGGCCGGCGACCGGTACATCGACTACTCGGGCTGGTCGAAGGTCTCGCCCGACGGCAGGCTGGTGCTGGACCGCGACCTGCCGCCGTCGGTGCCGGGCCGGCAGCTGGTGCTGCAGCACCTGGCCTGGGCCGACAACGAGAACGTGGTGGTGCTGGGCTGCGCGGGCGCGTGCAAGAACGAGTTCGACAACGGCCTGGCGCTGGCGAGCGCCGACGGTGAGCGGATGATCCAGCTCACCGGCAGCCGCGACCGCGGCGGCGACGAGACCTGGCAGTGGGTGCTCACCCGCCGGAACTAGCTCCGTCGTCGGCCCCGAGCCCCGTGCCCACTCGGGCACGGGGCTTTCCCGTGCCGCTTGCCAGCCACTGAACATGTGTTTAGTCTACTGAACATGTGTTCAGACCTGACCGCTCAGGCCAAGATCCGCAACGCGGCCATCGCGCACTTCGCCCGTGACGGCTTCGCCAGGACCAACCTGCGCGCCGTGGCCGCGACCGCCGGGGTGAGCCCCGCCCTGGTCATCCACCACTTCGGCAGCAAGGAGAAGCTCCGGAGCGCCTGCGACGACCACGTGCTCGGCATCCTGGTCCGGCGCGCCGGCCGCGCCCGCCCGAGCGGCATGCAGGACCTCTTCCGCGAGTACCTGTCCAACCCGGAGGAGTACCGCCTCCAGGTGCGGTACATGCTGCGCGCGATCGAGGAGGACACACCCGCCGCGGCCACGTTCGTCGAGACGCTGGTGGAGGAGTCGGAGCAGGTCCTGCGGGCCGGGATCGCCGACGGCTCGATGCGGCCGTCCTCCGACGTGCGGGCGCTGGCGGTGCTGACCGTGCTCAACAGCGTGGCCACGCTGACCATGCCGCCGTCCCTGGCGCGCGCGCTGGGCCACGAGCAGTTCGGGCCCGACGTGCTGCGCCGCCTCGCGCTGCCCACGCTGGAGCTCTACACCCACGGGCTGTTCACCGACGACGCCGCCCTCAAGGCCGCCCGGGCCGCCCTCGACGACTCACCACAGGAAGAGGACTGACACGATGACCATCCCCCTCCCCGGCCTCACGCCGCTGGAGAACACGCTCTGGCTCACCCTGGCCGGCAAGGCGCTCGACTACCGGGCCGAGCACCCGATCCTGCGCGACCGGACGGCCTACGACCTGGCCGCGAGACTCGACCTGGACGCCGCCCGGTTCCAGCTCTCGGCCAGCCCCGTCGTGGGCATCGCCCACCGCTCCCTGGTCATGGACGACACCGTGCGGCGGTTCGTCGCCCGCCGTCCCGACGCGGTCGGGCTCGACCTCGGCGCCGGGCAGCGCGCACTCGAGCGCGTGCTCGCGAGGCCGCGACGGCCGTGTGGCGCGCCTGACCGCGCCCGCCGGGGTCACAGTCCCGACGGCCGCCATCGGCCGGCTCACCGCTCTGGAGGAACTCGACATCTCCTATCTGTCCGTCTCCGTAGAGTCGGAGTCGGGGTCGGAGTGGAACCTGCCGGAGGTGACGCGGTTCGTCCTGCCGGACGCCTTCGGCGACCTGGTCGCGCTGCGCAAGCTGGTCGCCGACGGGACCGACGTCGTGTTCCCCGACTCCGCGCACGGGCTGGCCGCCGTCGAGGAGGTGTCCATGACCGGCGGGAGTCATTACTTCCTGCGGACCTTCCCCGAGGCCGTCACCACCTTCCCGAACCTGCGCCGGCTCGACCTGAGCGGCAACTACTTCGACACCGTCCCCGACAGCCTGCTGCGGTTGACCCGCCTCGAAGAGCTCGACCTCGGCGACAGCCTCGGTCTGCTGCGCGACCCGCTGCCCGACCTCGGCCGCCTGCCCGCGCTGCGGGTCCTCGGCTTCGGCGGAGAAAGCCGCCGCACTGGCACGCCCCTGCCGTCGCATGATTTCCTGCGGGAGCTGTTCGCCATGGAGCTGCCCGGACTGGAGGAGCTCCGGATCAGCCGGTGGCAGCGGAACACCAAGCGCCTGAAGCTCAAGCCCGAGCACTTCGCCGGGATCGGGACGTTTCGTCGGCTGCGGATCGTCGACCTGAGGTTCAATCAGCTCAACGACCTGCCGGCGGATTTCGACACGCTCCCCGATCTGGCGGTGGCCAACTTGTACGGCAACCTGTTCCCAGGGGCGGTCCGCGACCGGATCACCGCCGCACACCCGACCGCCCAGATCGACTTCGAGTAGGCGTTCGAGGCCGGCGTGGCCGGCATGACAGCGGAACCGGTCGCCGGGGATCACAGCCACTCACCCGTCGCCGCGATCTGTTCGGTGGCCAAGTAGACGTCTCCGCCCGGCCGTCTGGTCGCGGCCACGGGCACAAGCTGTGGACCGTCGCCGCGCCGCCCGCACGCCCCCACGCTGCCGGCGCCGGAACAGTGAGTACACCGTCTGCCATGGACCGTACTCCTCGGGCAGGTCACGCCAGGGCACACCGGTCCGCACGCGATGCCGGACCCCGTCGATCAGCCTGCGCTGGAACGACGCCGGTCGGCCCGTTGCCGCCACCGGCAACAACGGCTCCAGCACCGCCCACTGCGCATCACTCAAGTCCCCACGCGCCACACCGAGATCATCCCGGTGCAGTGCGATCAACGCGACAGGGTTCTCAAACCCGCCCTAGGAACGCCAGCCGGGCAAGCGGTCGGTCTCGCAGCCGGCGTCCTCGATGGCCGCCACGATGAAGCTCTCCTCGACCGGGCCCTCGGTGAGCACGCTCACCCGGCCGGCCGCCAGGTTCACGTCCACGCCCACCACCCCCGGGATCAGGGCCAGCTCCCGCTTCACCGCCTCCACACAGGTGGCGCAGCTCCCGGTGTTCAGGTCGGGGATGCCGTAGGTGACGAGGCCGTGGACAAGGGTGATCATTTAGTCCTCCGGAAGTGCCGTACAGGGGTTGGGTATGGGGTCCGTTTCACCACGCCGTACCCTTTTCTGAGCTTGCCGCACGGCGAGCGGCGACGACAGCGAAAACGACTTCCCCTTCCCGCCATGGCGGGAAGCGGACAGGAGAGGCACGTGAGCGACGAGGCCACCGCCAGGCGGGTGTACACGCGCATGCGCCGGCACCGGGAGTCGTTCGGCGCGGCCGCCGCCGGCCTCGGGCTGCGCGGCGCCGAGGTCGACCGGGCACGCGACCGGCTGACCCGGCTCGGCCTGCTCAACCCCGGCGCCGAGATCGCCGTCGACGCGATGGCGGCGCTCAGCCGCATGCTGCTCGGCGGCGAGGAGCTGCTCGGGATGCTCGCCGAGCAGCGGGCGGCCTCCAGGGAGCTCACCGAGCACTACCTGCGCCTGGACGGCGACCCCCAGGACGCCCGCGTCGAGTTCTTCCCCCGCTCCAACGTGGAGGCCCTGCGCGTGAAGCTGCGGGCGGCGACGGAACGGGCCCGCGAGGAGATCATGGGCATGCACATGCCGCACGCCTGGGAGCCCGAACGGCTGCGGGACTCCCGCGCCGAGGACGTCGGCGCCGTGGCCCGCGGCGTGCGGGTGCGCATCATGCACGCCCAGAGCCAGCTGGCCCAGCCGGCGGTGCGCGAGCACGTCCAGGGCATGCTGGAGGGCGGGGTCGAGGTGCGCACCATGCCGTTCGTCCCGGTACGGCTGATCATGCTGGACCGCGAGCTGGCCGTGGTCGAGGTGATGCCCGGCGACCTCATGGCGGGCGCGATGCTCATCGAGGGCCGCGGGCTGGTCGCCTCCTACGCCGCCCTGTTCGACTACTGCTGGATGACCGCCTCGGAACCGGGCGACGTCCCCAGGGCGGCCGACGGCGAAGAGCTCAACGAGCAGCAGCGCGCGGTGCTGCGCCTGCTGGCCACCGGCGCCAAGGACGACGCCATCGCCCGCGCCCTGGGCGTCTCGAACCGCACGGTGACCAGGGTCGTGGCCGAGCTGACCGCCCAGCTCGGCGCCGACAGCCGCTTCCAGGCAGGCGTCCGCGCCGCCAAGCTCGGCTGGATCTGAGCCGGGGAGACACCCGCCCGACCCGGAGGTGACGGGCTCGGCACGCCGGTGACATTGGTCAATGTGATCACGCTGATCCCATTGATCACTTGGCCACCGGCGTGCCGGGACCCGGCCTGTACACTGCCGCTGTTCCTGGTTTTCGTGGCGTCCGGCCGGGGCGGCCGTGCGGCACCGTTCTCCTGGGGGGCGCGCCTGCGCCGCCTGCGTGTACACCCGATTCACGGATGGCATGGGGCAGGTGGGATGACGACGGTCGGAGAACCGGATCGGATCGTGCCCGAACAGGAGCGCCCGTGGCCGCGCGGCGCGGCGCGGCACTACCGTCGCGACCCGCTGGGGTTCGTGGAGCGGGCGGCGGACGCGCGCGGGCCGGTGTTCCGCCTGCCCGACGACGGGTCGCTGTGCGTGGCCGACCCCGCGCAGGCCCTGCGGATCCTGCACGACGAGGCGGGCGACTACGACGAGGTGTCCGGGTTCTTCCACGTCGGCGGCGGGCTGCTCGGGCCGCGGGCGACGCAGGTGGCGATCGGCCGGGCGGCCCGCACGACGTTGCGCGCCCACGTGGCCGCCCGTCGCGAACGGCTGCCCGCGGTCGTGGCGGAGCTCGGCGAGGTCAGCGAGTGGCCGTCGGCCGGGCGGGCCGCCGTGCACCGGTTCCTGGCCGACGCCCTGCTGCGGCCGGACAGCCCGCCCGCTCTGCGGGAGCTGATGGCGCACGTCGTGCGGCGCGAGGTGCTGATCCGTCCCGCCGGCCGGCTCGCGCGGTTGTCGCGGCGCGCCCTGTGGGCCCGCGTCGTGCGGACGGTCGCCGCCGAGGCGCGCGCCCGGCGGAGCGAGCAGGCGGGCGCGGCGCGGCCCGGCGACCTGCTGGACGCCGTCCTGGGCGCCACCCCGCCCGAGACGCCCGCCGAGCACGTGGCGCAGGTGTACCTGCTGCTCTTCCGCACCTCGATCGCGCCGGTGGGCCACGCGGTGGCCTGGGCGCTGCTGTCGGCGGCGGCCCACGGCGTCGACCTGGCCGCCGTGCCGCCCGAGTCGGCCGTACGCGAGTCGCTGCGGCTGTGGCCGGTGGCCTGGCTGCTCGGCCGCCCGGTGCGCAGGGCCCACCAGGTCGGCGGCGTGCCGCTGGAGCCGGGCGACAGCGTGTCCGTCTGCCCCTACCTGCTCCACCGCGACGAGCGGCACTGGCCGCGGGCCTCCACGTTCCGGCCCGGCCGCTGGGACGGCCCCGAGCCCCGCGGCCCCTACCTGCCCTTCGGCGGCGGCCCGTTCACCTGCGCGGGAGCGGGCGTCGCCCAGGCGCTGGCCACCGACCTGCTGGCCGCCCTGACCGACCACGCCCGCCTGGAGGTGCGCGGCGGCACCGGGCGGCCGCACGTCGAGGGCATCATCACGCCCCCGCCCTTCCGGTTGCGCCGCACGGCACGCCAGACCTGACCACCAGCGGTTCGTCGAGGAAGGAGGTGATCCCCCATGAGGAAGCTGCTGCGCCGCGTCACCGGCCGCCGGGTCAACCGGCAGGCCTGGTACATCTGGTAACCGAGTCCGAGCGGCCGCGCCGGGCCGAGGGCCCGGCGCGGTCACCCGGCCCGCCGGCCGTTCAGGAGGCACGCATGTCGCATGTCGAGGAGACCCTGGCGGCCTACGAAGGCGTCGCCGCCCGCTACGACGAGCTGAACGCGCAGATGGACACCGAGGCGCTGGTGGACCGCTTCACCGAGGCGGTGGAGCGGCACGGCGGCGGGGGGCGGCGGCTGCTGGACGCCGGTTGCGGCACCGGCCGCAGCAGCACGGCGTTCAAGAAGCGGGGGTTCGAGGTGACCGGCTACGACCTGTCCCCGGCGATGGCGGCGACCGCGCGGCGGCGACCGGGCGCCGACGGCATCCCGTTCCTGGTCGGATCACTCCTGAGCCCTCCGCCCGAACTGTCCAGCTTCGACGTGGTCGCCTGCGTGGACGTGCCCCTGACGTACCTGACGAGCGCCGGCCAGTTGCGACAGGCGCTGGCCGCGGCGCGTGACCGGCTCACCCCGGGCGGGCTGGTGGTCTTCGACCTCAACACCATCGGCTACTACCGGCGCACGTTCGGCGTCCCGGTGGTCGCCGACCGCGGTGACCGGTACGTGGCCTGGTTCGCGCACTCGCCGCGGATCGAGGCCGACGAGATGGTGATCACCCAGTTCGACCTGTTCGAACGGGCCGGCGCGGGCTGGGAGCGGCTGTCGATGCGGCACGTGCAGCGCCACCACTCCGACCGTACGGTGCGCCGGGCCGCCGAGCTGGCCGGGCTGCGCGTGGTGGCCGCCCACGGGCTGGTGGGCACCACGGTGCGCGACCCGGCCGACGAGGAGGCCCACGACCGGATCCTGTACGTCGCCCGTCCCGCCTGAGGTTCGCTATATTCAGAATATGGTGAATCTGCCGTCCGTCCTCTCCCTGCGGGGTTGCGACCTGCGTTACGCCGACAGCGGGGGCGGCGGCGTGCCGGTGGTGTTCTCGCACGGCGCCGGGGCCGACCACGTGATGTTCGACGCCCAGGCCCGCCACCTGCGGGCCCGGGGGTACCGCGTCGTCACCTGGGACCTGCGCGGCCACGGTCGCTCACGCCCGGCCGGCGTGCGCTTCACCGCCGAGCAGGCGATCGCCGACCTGCGCGCGCTGGTCGAGCACCTGGCGCTGGACCGGCCGGTGCTCGTGGGGCAGTCCCTCGGCGGCAACCTCAGCCAGGCCGTCGTGCGGCGGCACCCCGGCCTCGCCCGCGCGCTGGTCGTCATCGGCGCCACGCCGAACACGGCGCCGTTGTCCCGGCGGGACCGCCTGCTGCTCAGGGCGGCCGCGCCGATGCTGACGATGATCCCCGCCGGCAGGCTGCCGCGGCTGATGGCCGACGCCTCCGCGACCACCCGGGCCGCCCGGGACGACGCCCGGCGGGCCTTCGGCCAGGTGCCGAAGAAGGAGTTCGTGCAGGTGTGGCGGGCCACCGTCGACTTCCTCTCCCCCGACCCCGGCTACCGCACGCCGGTGCCGCTGTGCCTGATCCGCGGCGAGCGGGACACCACCGGCAACATCGCCTCGGCCATGCCCGCCTGGGCCCGCGCCGAAGGCGTCGAGGAGATCGTCGTCCCCGGGGCCGGCCACATCGCCAACCAGGACGACCCGCGGGCGGTCAACGAGGCGATCGAGGCGTTCCTGTGCACGCTCCCGGCGCCGGGGCGGGCGCGGCGATGAGCGCGCGGCACACGTTCGTCACCTCGGTGGGCGACCTGCTGGCCTCGTGGAACCTGCCGCACGCGACCGGGCGCGTCTACGGGCTGCTGCTCCTCACCGAGCAGCCGATCTCGCTCGACACCATCGCCGCCGAGCTGGAGCTGAGCAAGGGGGCGGTGAGCACCGCCGTACGGCAGCTCGACTCCTGGGGGCTGGCCAAGGTGATCCCGCAGCCCGGCAGCCGGCGGCTCCTGGTGGAGGCCACCGGGGGGATCGAGTCGCTGCTGGAGGCGAGCCAGGCGCGGGCCAGGACCCTGATCGCCGCGCTGCGCGAGGGCGAGGCGCTGGTGCACCCCGGACCCGCGCAGGAGCGGCTGCGGGACGTGATCGGGTTGTTCGTCGGTTATGTCGACGTCGGCGGCCAGATGCTGGCCAGGCACCGGGAGCGACGCCCCGGATCCGACACCGCGCGGCCCTCCTCCGCCGGGTAGGGTCCGCCCCACGACGTCGATCAAGGAGGCTCGGCAGCAGGACGACGCCCTGTCCGAGCGAGAAGATCGAACGTGCCCTGAGCGCGATGCGCTGACGGGCCGGGGCCGAGGTCGCTGGTGACGACCCGGCCGCCGGTGTCATACCGTCACATCATGGACGAGCACCGCCAGAGCATCCCCGACGTTCTCCGCCCCGTACGGGACGCCGCCGCGGCCCTGGACGATGACCTCACCGACCTGGGCGACGCGCTGCGGGCGTTGCGGCGGGTCGAGGTGGAGGTGGAACTGGCGACCGATCTGCTGATGCGGCAGTCCAACGCGAAGGCGAACCAGGCCCGGCAAGAAACCCCCTGAGCGCGCCCGGCAGCGGCCACTAAACTGTCCCCTTCATTCTTGATCAAGAAGATGGAGGATGACATGTCTCGTCTTCGCGCGTTAGCGCTGACCGTGGTCGCGGGAGCCGTTCTGCTTCCCTCTCCCGCTCAGGCCGCGTCGGTGAAGGGGGTGAAGCTCGTCAACGGCGCGTCCGGCCAGTGTCTCACCGTGGCCGCGACCGAAGTGAAGAAGAACGGCGCCCCGGTCATCCAGTGGCCCTGCGACGGTTCCAGGCGCCAGCGCTGGTACGTCGTCAAGGACTCCGAGGGCGGCGTGAATTTCCGGAACGCGGTATCCGGACAGTGCTTGGCCATCGCCCACGGGACCAGCAGGGAGGGCAAGCGGGCCATTCAGTGGCCGTGTTACCGGGGCAAGGCGCCGGAGCAGGTCTGGCGAACGAAGGCGGCGCGGATCAAGAATCTGGCCTCCGGCCGATGCCTGGCGATCGGAGAGGGCAGCAAGGTCAAGGGGACCATCGCCATCCAGTGGCGCTGCTACGGGGGCAACGCCCCTGAGCAGGTCTGGCACGTCCGCAAGCACTGACCCGGCCGCGAGAACGGGGGCCGCGGCGACGCCCGCGCCGACCGGCACGACGTGAGCTCCCGAGGTCGCGGACTCCGAGACCAGGCTCGCGCTCCCCGTCGAGGGAGGCGAGCCTGGCACACGCAGAAATGAGACGGGCCCCTGCCGTCCTCGCGCAGGTCGCCCGCACCCGGCTGGGCCTGCTCGACCCCGAGGCCAAGGCTCCGGTGGACGCCCCGGACCGGGCGTCAGGCTCTGACAGCGCGCCCGGGCAGGGCGGTCGGCACCAGATGCTCGTCACGGACGACGAACTGACCGCCGACAAGAACGTGGACGAACCCGGATGAATGCCTGACCGTCTCGGTGTAGGTGGCACGGTCGCTGACGGTCTCGGGGGCGAAAACGGTCAGGTCGGCGTCGCAGCCCGCCTGAACACGACCCTTGCGCCGCATCGCCGGAACACCTGAGCCCACCACGTCGGCGGGGACGAGCGTGCACCGGCGCACGGCCTCGGGCAGTGACAGGACCCCGTTCTCCCGGACGAGCCTGCGCAGCGTCCGGCCGTAGGTGCCGGCCGTACGAGGGTGGGTGACGGCGTCCGGCCCAAGCGGCCAGGACAGCGGGTCGGGCGTCCCCGAGCGCCACAGGAGGGGGACGGCATCGGTGGCGACAGCGGCGTCGGTGAAGGTGAGGGCCCGCTGGATGTAGTCGAACTGAGCGGGGTCATCCTCGTCGAGCAGGTGGACGAAGGCCGCCGAGCCGGGTTCGCTCTCGCGGATTCGACGCAGGGTGTCGGCGTCGGGGACACGGCCCTCGGCACCGAGCAGGCCGATGGAGTGCGGGGTCAGCCCGCGCCGGTGAAGGAGCTCCGGGGCGAGGAAGGCCGCGCCGACGCCGGTCATGCCCGCGCCGTAGGGGTAGGCCTCGGTGGTGACGCGCGAGCCTTCGGCGCGGACCTTCTCCACCAGGCCGAGCACGCGGTCGACATGGCGGATGGAGGTGCTGTTGACGTGGCAGTAGTGCATGTGCGCGCCGGTCTCGGCGGCGGCGCGGACGACCTCCTCGGCGCCGTCGACGGGAGTGGTGGGATCCATCTCGACGAGTTCGCGGGCGTGGGTGTAGGTGGGCAGCCCGACGCGGGCGGCCAGGGCGGCCACGGCGAGGTACTCGGAGGGATCGACGCGGGGCGCGTAGCCGATGAGGATGCCGATGCCGAGCGCGCCATCGCCGAGGTCGCGCTCCAGCATGCCGACGATGCGGTCGATGACATTCCGCGGAGCGGCGCGCTGCCATTCCTCGCGGCCGATGTTGGCGAGGAAGTCGTCCAGGTCGCCGCTGGTGTCGAGGCCGAGGAGGACGGACATCCGGGCCACGGCCCAGGAGGTGGCGAAGCCGTAGTTGAGGGGCCTGCCCTCGATCTCGGCCCTGCGGTAGGCCGCGGCGACCGGGTAGGCGCCGGCCTCGAGTTCCAGGACGGTGGTGACGCCGTCGAGCGCCTGCAGGCGGTGGCCGGCGACGTCCATGCTGTGGCTGTGCAGGTCGATGAAGCCCGGACTGACGACCAGGCCGGTCGCGTCGACGGTGGTGACGCCGTCGAGCGGCTGGTCGGAGACGGCCTGGATGACCCCGCCGCTGACGCCGACGTCGCGTACGGCGTCCAGGCCGGTCTCGGGGTCGATGACCCGGCCGCGGGTGAGGACCAGATCGTACGTCGTCACGCGAGCTCCTTCGTTCCGAGGCTGAACTGCTCAGGGCGCTGGGGCACGATCAACGCGATCAGCGCGCCGAGGACGGTGGTGGCGATGAGCAGGCCGAAAGCAGCGGTGTAGGAGAACCGGTCGACCAGGAAGCCCATGAGGACGGGGGCGAGCACGCCGGCGATCTGGCCGCCGACGTTGACGACGCCCATGCCGGATCCGATGAAGGCGGGCGGCAGGGCGCGCACGGGCATGCCGAGGATGCCCATGGTGGAAAGGCCCGCCACGCCCATGGCGAGCGTCTGGTAGACGGTGAACCCGACAGCGGAGTCAGCCATCAGCATGAGCACCAGGAGCACGGCGGTGACCAGGAGCAGGGGAATGACGTAGAGCCGGGCCCTGTCGTGGAAGAAGCGGTCGAACAGCCAGCCGCCGAGGAAGGCGGTCGCGCACGCGACCAGGCCGGGGATGGCGGACATGACACCGGTGTTGATGAGGGAGATGCCGCGCTCCTCCAGCAGGTAGCTGGGCACCCAAGTGATCAGGCCGTAGCCGAGCATGTTGGTGGTGCAGAAGAGGGCGGCGAACTTCCAGACCGACGGCGAGCGCATGACGGTGCCGAGGCTGGTCCCCTCGTCCTGAACGACGTCGGAGCCGTTGAGGTGAGCGGGCAGCGCCTTGGGCAGCAGCTTCCACAGCAGAACGCCGATGGCGACGCCGGCGGCGGCGGTGACCCAGAAGGTGTGGCGCCAGCCGAGGGCGAGGATGAGCGGCGCGACGAGGAGCGGGGCGACTCCGGCGCCGAGCTGGTTGGAGGCGAGCATGGCGCCGGCGGCGGTGGCGCGGATGGCGGGGGTGGTGCGTTCCGCGATGGCCTTGAAGGACGCGCCGGGAAAGAGCCCCTGGCCGACGCCGAAGAGAGCACGGATGACGAGGAGGGAGGCCAGGCCCCAGGCGATCCCGGTGAGCGCGGTGAAGACCGACCAGAGCAGCATGGAGACCATGAGCTGGCGGCGGGCGCCGAACTTGTCGGCGAGGATGCCACCCGGCACCTGGCACAGCAGATAGACCAGGGAGAAGGCGGTGATCAGCCAGCCTTGCTCGGTCTTGGTGAGGGCGAACTCCTCGCCGATGAACGGCAACGCGACGGCCATCATCACCCGATCGACATAGTCGATCACCCAGACGCCCATGAGCAGGCCGACAGTGACGGTAGCCGTTTTACGTACGTGCGCGGGCGCCAAGGTGTGGGTGCCTTCGGCGAGTCCCATTCACAGGCCTCCAGGAGCTAGATCAATGTTCCAGCAACCCTCCACCACCTCACCCGGGAGTGCTTCGTGCAGAATCATGAAGTCGGAGCGGTCGGCGGTGCAATTGCACCAAGATCTGTCCGCCGGTGGTGAACGCCTCGGCGGGGCTCCATCCGGGTCCAGGCGATGAGCCCCCGGAACGTCCCAGGAGCTCAGTGCCGGCTCCCGCGCCAGCCTGCCCCTCATGGTCCGCCTGCCGCGCTGCGGCACCCGTCCCTTGTAGCGCCCAGCTCCAGTCCGGACGCCCGGCCGGCGGCCCCTCGCCCCTCCCCCAGGCGCCGGGACCCCGCGAGATCGACGCGCCCAAGCCGAATGCCAGCGTTTGCCTTTATAGCGCGTGTGCAACTATTGTCGAAGCCTGCAAGAAGCAGTGGCAATAGTAAGAAGGGTCGCGCGATGCCTCTCGCACTCCTCGCCCTGGCCATCGGGGCCTTCGGGATCGGCACCACCGAGTTCGTGATCATGGGCCTGCTGCCCGAGATCGCCGGCGACTACGGTGTCTCCATCCCCACCGCCGGCCTGCTGGTCACCGGCTACGCGATCGGCGTGGTCATCGGCGCGCCGCTGATGACGGTGCTCGGCACCAGGATCAGCCGCAAGACGATGCTGCTCGTGCTGATGGGCCTGTTCGTGATCGGGAACCTGGTGTCCGCGCTGGCCCCCGGGTTCGGCGTCATGCTCGGCGGCCGGATCGTGGCCTCGATGGCCCACGGCGCGTTCTTCGGCATCGGCTCGGTGGCCGCCGCCGACCTGGTCGCCCCGCACAAGAAGGCCGGCGCCATCGCCACCATGTTCACCGGCCTGACCGTCGCGAACATCGTCGGCGTGCCGCTGGGCACCTTCATCGGGCAGGCGGTGGGCTGGCGCACCACCTTCGCGCTCGTCGCCGTGCTGGGCCTGGTCGGCCTGCTCGGCATCGCCGTGCTCGTGCCCGCCGTCCCCCGGCCCGAAGGCACCCGCCTGCGCCCGGAGCTGACGGCGTTCCGCAACCCGCAGGTGCTGCTCGCGATGGCGATGACCGTGCTCGGCTTCGGCGGCGTCTTCGCCGCGATCACCTACGTCGCGCCGATGATGACGCAGGTCGCCGGCTACTCCGCCGACGCGGTCACCTGGCTGCTCGTGCTGTTCGGCGTCGGCATGTTCCTCGGCAACCTGCTCGGCGGCCGGTTCGCCGACCGGGCCCTGATGCCCCTGCTCTACACGACCCTCGGCGGCCTCGCGGTCGTGCTGGCGCTGTTCACCCTGACCGCGCACGACAAGGTCGCCGCCGCCGTGAGCATCTTCCTGGTGGGGGCGCTGGGCTTCGCCACCGTGCCGCCGCTGCAGAAGCGCGTCCTCGACCAGGCGCACGGCGCGCCGACGCTGGCCTCCGCGGTCAACATCGGCGCGTTCAACCTCGGCAACGCGCTCGCGGCCTGGCTGGGCGGCCTCGTCATCGCCGCGGGCCTGGGCTACACCGCTCCGAACTGGGTCGGCGCCCTGCTCGCCGCCGCGGCCCTCGCCCTGGCGTTCTGGTCCGCCGTCCTGGAGCGCCGGGGGCCCGCGCGGGAACCGGCCAGCGCCGCCGTCCCGGTTTCCGCTCTCGTCCACGACTGACGTCCTGGCCGCACGTCCGTCGCCTCACCGTAGGAGAATCATCATGAACGCCACCACCGTCACCCCGCTGACCACCGCCGACGCCGAGGCACTGATCTCGGCCGCCCGCGCCGCCGCCGAGACGGCCGGGGTCGCGGTCAGCGTCAGCGTCCTCGACGCGGGCGGTCATCTGCTGGCCTTCCGCCGCGACGACCGCGCCGTGCTGATCTCCGGCGAGACCAGCACCCGCAAGGCCTACACCGCCCTCCAGCTGAACGCCCCGACCGCCGACCTGGTCGACCTCGTCAAGCCCGACGGGCCGTTCCACTCCCTGCCGACCGCGCTCGACCGGCCGCTGCTGTTCATCGGCGGCGGCCTGCCGATCCACCGCGACGGCCGCCTGATCGGCGCGATCGGCCTCGGCGGCGGCGCCCCCGAGCAGGACCACGGCTTCGCCACCACCGCATTGGAAGAACTCGCGGGTTAGGTCATCGCGCGGTCGGCACGTTCCTCGCCGCGGCGGCCATCTCCATCAGGACGTCGTCCACCGGTGTCGCCGCGACGCCGAGCATCTCGACCGTCGAGGACGCGTCGAGCAGGTGGGGCCGGTCGTACAGGTACAACATCTCGGGCAACTCGGCCATGATCGAGTCGGTGCGCCCGATCTCCTCCAGCTCGCGCCGGGACATGCGCCCCAGCCGCGGCTCGGGCGCCCGGGCTGCTTCGGCCAGCCGCCGGGCGAGCGCGCGCACCGGAAGCTCGCTGGTGGAGGGCACGTGCCAGGCCCGTCCCCAGGACGCCTCGTTCCCCGCGGCGGCGATGAGCGTGCGGGCCGTGTCGCCGGTGTAGGACCAGCTGTGCGGCGCGTCCAGATCACCGGGATAGGAGACGGGCGCGCCGGCCAGCACCTGCGCCCCGACCATGAGCGTGAACGGCGAGTACGCGCCCGCGCCGAGGAAGTCGGCGGCCCTGACCTCGGTCACCCGCACCCGGCCCGCCTCGTGGGCGGCGCGGGCGTCCTGCCACATCCGCGCCCGGACCTGGCCCTTACGGCTGGTCGGCGCCATCGGCGCCCCGTCGGCGACGGGCCCCTCGACCGGCCCGTACCCGTAGGTGTTGCCCAGCATGACGTAATCGGCCCCGCTGCGCCCGGCGGCGTCCAGCAACGCGGCGACCAGCGGCGGCCACTCGGCCGGCCAGCGGTCGTAGGGCGGCATCGCGCAGTTGAACAGGACGGCGGCCCCCTCGGCCAGCTCCCCCAGCCGGGCGGCGTCGCCGGCGTCGGCGGGCACACGCTCGATCCGGGGATGGAGCGGGCCACTGCCGCTCCGGGTGACCAGGCGGACCTGCTGCCCGTCTTCGGCCAGCAGCCGGGCGGTGGCCGATCCGGTGGCTCCGGCGCCGACGACGACATGAAAGGACACGATCTTCTCCAAACACAGGGGGACAGTGACACCGGTTGCCCACCCTGTACCGCCGGCGATCGCTACGATAGTGGCCCGAATGCCAAGTATCTGGAGGTTCGGGCCATGCATCGGGTGGCCGTCATCGCCGTCCCGCCGGCCACGACGTTCGACCTGTCCATTCCGGAGCTGGTGCTCGGCGAGATGACCGTGGACGGCCGGCCCGGCTACGACGTCCGGATCTGCACCGCCGAACCAGGTCCCGTCGTCACCGGCGGCAGCCTCCACGTCACCGTCCCGCACGGGCTGGAGATCGTCGAGGACGCCGACACCGTCATCGTCACCGGAACGGGCGCCCGCGACGACGTCGACCCCCGGGTCCTGCGGGCGCTGCGCCGGGCGGCGGAGGCCGGCAGGCGCGTCGCCTCGATCTGCACCGGGGCCTTCGTCCTGGCGCGGGCTGGGTTGCTGGAGGGCCGCAGCGCCACCACGTACTGGGCCAGGTCGGAGGAGTTCCGCCGCCGCTTCCCGTCCGTCGACCTGCGTCCTGACGTGCTCTACGTCGAGGACGGCAACATCTGGACCTCCGCCGGCCTGTCCGCCGGCATCGACCTGTGCCTGCACATGGTGCGCGGCGACTACGGCGCCGCCGCGGCCAACGCCGTGGCCCGGCTGGTCGTGGCCGCGCCGGTGCGTCCCGGCGGGCAGGCCCAGTTCATCGCCTCCCCGCTGCCGCCCGAGACCGGGCTCTCGCTCGCCGCCACCCGGGCATGGGCGCTGGAACGGCTGCACGAACCCCTCACCCGCGCCGACCTCGCCGCCCACGCCCGCACCAGCGTGCGCACGCTGACCCGCCGCTTCCACGCAGAGACCGGCCACAGCCCGCTGCAATGGCTCCTCCACCAGCGGGTGGAGCAGGCCAGGGAACTGCTGGAGAGCACGGACCTGCCCATGGGCCAGGTGGCCCAGCTCAGCGGCCTGGTCACCACGGACTCGCTGCGCCAGCACATCTCCCACCGCACCGGCCTGTCGCCCACCGCCTACCGCGCGGCCTTCACCCGCGGAACGGCGTCCGGCGTGTCGCACCAAGCGCCGCAAAACCGGTAGTCCACCTTCACCAGAGACCTGTGGGCGGCGCTCGGCCTCGACCGCAGCAGCGTGTCCAACGCCTTCACCGACAAGCGCGAGCTTCTTCGAGCGCCCCCTGACCCGCTACGAGGCCGAGAACCGGCACGACGGCCATCAGCGGCCACCTCAGCCGTAGGACTGCGCCCAGTACTCGACGGTCTGCCGACCCGAGACAGTGAAGGTCGCGCCGTACTTCTTGTGCCCGGCGTTGCTGACGCGCAGGTAGCGGGGAGTGCCGTCGCAGGGCCACTTGGCGCTCTTCATGATCCTCCAGGCCCCCCAGCGGTTCCGGTACTCGAACCCGGTGTTCATGGTCTGGCCCTTGCCCCAGCAGCGCGCCTTGACCTGCATCACCCGGTGTCCGTACTTGCGGTCCCAGGTCACGCTCCAGTTACTGACCCGCTTCGACTGGTGCTTGAGGGTGACCCACTTGGCGGTCGCCTGGTTGAAGACCCCCTCGGCCACCATGGCCCTCTGGACCGTGCCCGGCGCGGCGGCGGCTGGAGCCTGCTGCGTGACGGAGGCCTGGGCGGGGGCCGAGGCCAAGGACAGCGCAGTCGCGCGGGTTGAGCAGGCTCGACTCGCCGGCGCGGCGCGCCGCCCGGGGCGTGCTCGACGTTTCGCCTCTGACTCTCGCGTGATGTTGCGGCTGACGTCTGCGGCATGCGCTCACGGTCGCGTCTGGTTTGCCGCGTTTGTCAAATGGGCGTCAGCAGAGGTGTACTGCCATCCGGAAAGCTGATCATCCGATCACGCACGAGGGAGGACCGGTGGACTTCGCGATCTTGGGCACCATTCGCCTCAATGGTCCCGGCGGCCGGATCCGTCTCAGCCGCAAGCAGCGGGCCGTGATCGGGGTCCTGCTGCTCCACCCGAACGCGACCGTGTCCACCGAACGCCTGATCGGCGCCCTCTGGGACGACCCGCCCCGCTCGGCACTGTCCAACGTCCAGACCTACGTCCATCAGCTCCGCCGCTCCCTGGAGGGCAGCGGCCTGTGGCTGGGGACCGAGGGGTCAGGGTACGCCTGCGAGGTCCCGCCGGAGCGTCTGGACCTGCTGGTGTTCGAGGAGGGCGTACGCCGGGCGCGCAGGGAACGGGCGAACGGCGACCTGGTGGCGGCCGAGCGGGAGTACGCGGCCGCGGTCGCGTTGTGGCGCGGAACCCCGGCCGAGGACGTACCGCTCAGCGGGGCCGTGGCGCCGCGGATCACCGAGCTGGAGGAGCAGCTCGCGGTGGCCAGATCGGAGTGGATCGACGTACGGCTCGCGCTCGGCCACGACGGCCTCGCCGCCGAACTGCGTACCCTCGTCGCCGCCCACCCGCTGCGTGAGCGGTTACGAGAGCAGCTCGTGGTCGCCCTGCACCGCAGCGGTCGGCGGGACGAGGCGCTCGACGCCTTCCGCGAGGCGCGTGAGCTGCTGGTGGCCGAGCTGGGCATCGAGCCGGGCCCGGAACTGCGCCGCCTGCACGCCGCGCTGCTGTCCGGCGACGCCGATCGCCGTTCGCCGCTGCTCCCCGGCGAGACGGATCATCACTCGCCGCCGGCCGCGGAGGCCGGGCGCCACTCGCCGCCACCGACGGGACAGGGCGGCCGTCCTTCGCCACCGCCGGCCGCAGCCGCCGACCGGCACGGCATGCCGCCTTCCCCGGACGTCGCAACGGGCGTCGCAACGGGGGTCGAAGCGGGCGTCGAAGCGGGCGTGCGGCCGATGGCGTTCCGGGGGCTGTGCCAGTTACCCGGCGACACCGCGGACTTCGTCGGGCGGGAGGGAGAGATCGCCGAGCTGCTGGAGCTGCTGCGGGCGGGCGTGGATCGGCTCGGTCCGCCCATCGTGGTCGTGTCCGGTCTGCCCGGCGTGGGCAAGACCACGCTCGCCGTACGACTGGCGCACCTGTTGCGGGCCGACTATCCCGATGGGCAGCTCTTCGTCCGGCTCGGACGGGACGCGCGCGGCCCCCGGGAGCCCGGCGAGCTGCTGGACGTGCTGCTGCGCTCGCTCGGCCTCGACGGCGCGCTCATCCCCGTCCCGGTCGAGGAACGTGCGGGACTGCTGCGTCAGCGGCTGGCCGACCGGGCGGTGCTCCTCGTGCTGGACGACGCCGTCGAGGAGGATCAGCTCCGCCACCTGCTGCCGGGCACCGCACGCGGCGCCGTCCTGGTGACCTCCCGCTCTCCGCTGCCCGCCCTGGAAGGCGCCGTACGGCTCACGCTCGACCTCCCCGACGAGAAGGACGCCCGGCTGCTGCTGGAACGCGTGGCGGGCCCGGACCGCATCGGTTCGGCGCCCGGCGCGGCCGAGCAGATCCTGCGTTCCTGCGGCCGGTTGCCGCTGGCCATCCGGGTCGCGGGAGCCCGCCTGGCCACCCGGCCGGTCTGGCCGGTCAGCGAATTCGCCACCCGGCTGGCCGGACGGGGCCTGGACGAGCTGGTCGTCGGCGGGCTGGACGTGCGCGCGACGTTCGAGCCGAGCTACGCGGCGCTGCCGGAGCCGGCCAGGCGCGCGTTCCGGCTGCTGGGCCTGGCCGGGCTGGACAGCGTGGCGGAGTGGTCGGTCGCGGCCCTCCTCAAAGGACCCGCCACGGAAACGGACGCGGCACCCGCCCGACCGCCCGGCTCGGACGGGGATCCGGACCAGCTCGCGCTGGAGGCGGATGCGGCGCTGGAGACGCTGGTCGCGCGTGGCATGCTCACCTCGACCGAGGTGGACGGGGCCGGACAGCCCCGCTACCGGCTGCACGACCTGCTGCGGGTGTACGCGCGGGAACGGGCACAGGCGGAGGAGACCCCCGAGGGGCGGCGTGCGGCGCTCACCTGGCACGTGCTGGAATGCCTGCGGCGTACCCGGGCCGCCACGCGCCGCCTGCCGATCCTGCTGGCCCCGCCGTACGAGCGCGAGCCGGAGGAGGGACCGGCGCCCGACGTGCGGGCGAGCGAGATGTGGCTGGCGGCCGAGCGGCGCACGCTGATGCTGGCCCTCAGCACCGCCGCCGAGCTGGGCCTGAACGACGTGGCGGCCGAGCTGGGGCACCACCTCACCAGCTATTTGATCATGGATCGGTTCCTGGCCGACGCCGAGCGGGTCCAGCGGATCGTGATCGGGCTGGGCGATGGGCGTGCCGCGCTGCGGGCCCGGCTGCTGCTGGCCACGGTGGAGATCGAATGGGGTCGGTTCCCGTCGGCCGAGAGCATGTGCGGCGTGCTGCTGGCGGAGTTCGGCCGCGTGGGTGACAGGCATGGAGCGGCGTACGCGCTGATCGTCAGGGCCGCCGCGCGGCACGGCATGGGCCGTTTGGACGAGGCGCTGGCCGACGCGTACGCCTGCCTCGACCTGATGGCGGCGCACGGCGACGCCGCCGGGCTGGCGTACGCGTGGACCTGGCCTGTCTGGATCCACGTCGAGCGCGGTGAGAACGGGCGGGCCGTGGAGATCGCCAGAGCGCGGCTGGAGGTGACCGACAAGGACGACTACGCCATCCGCGGCAACCTGCTGCGCGGCCTCGGCACCGCCCTCTACCAGCGGGGCGAGACGGCGGAAGCCGTCGTCCGCTACCGGGAGGGCCTGCTGACGGCGCAGGCGCTCGGCGATCGCGCCGAGACGAGCAAGGCGCTGCGCAGGCTGGGGGAGGCACTGGGTGCGCTGGGCCGCTTCGAGGAGGCGGCCCAGACACTGGCGGCGAGCCTGCGGCTGTTCGTGGAGAGCGGCGACACCCTGGGCGAGGCGCTGGCCGGGCACACGCTCGGCGTCGTGCACCTGCGCCAGGGCGAGCCCCGCCGGGCGGTGGCGGACCTGCGGGCCGCGCTGGAACGGCTCGGCGGCGACGGGCCTCCGGTGTGGCGAGCCCGCGTTCTCAGGGAGCTGGGCCGGGCCTACGAGCTGCTGGGGCGGCACGAGGAGGCGGCGGCGGCGTGGCGCGGCTCCCTCGTCCTGTTCGGCGACGCGGCCGAGGGACAGGAGGTGGCCGCGCTCCTGACGCCCTGACCACCGCCATTCGCCGGAGACGGGAGGTGGCCGCGTTCCCGACGCCCTGACCGAGGCTATTCGCCCAGCCGCCACACGACCGGCACGCCCTGCGTTCCCGCCAGCCTGGCCTCCTTGCGCGCCAGCCCCGGTGTGGCGCCCTCGGCGACCAGCACGCCCTCGGGCGACAGGGCGGCCCACATCCCGGCGGGCGCGTCGGCCACCTCCAGCGCCCGGTTCACCTCCGGCCGGGCTGGGACGGGCGTCCGGCGCGCGTGCCACCGCCGCCAGTACAGCCACTGCACGACGATCAGCGGCCCGAGCACGGTCAGCAGCGGCAGCAGCCGGCCGTGGGACAGGACGAAGGCGATGGACAGCGCCAGCAGGACGGCCTCCAGGCCGGCGGCACACCACGCGGCCGCCTTCCCGTACGCCCGCAGCGCCACCACCGGCCAGATCGACAACATCAGGCAGTCGCCGAGCCCGATGAGGGCGGGATCGTCGCCATAGGAGGAGGCCAGCACGGGCGCGAACGGCAGCCCCTGCATCCGCTGGACGAAGTCGGCGGTGAGCGACGTCAGCCCGGTGGCCAGCGTGTCGTACAGGGTGAGGGCGGCGGCCAGGGCGGCCACCTGCGCGGGCGTGATCGCCGCCTGCACCCACATGTTCACGACGCCGACGACGAGCAGGATCAGCAGCGCGTCGTTGATCACAAGGAGTGCGGCCGGCCATGCCAGCGCGAAGGCGGTGACGTCGGCGGCGCACAGGAGCAGGGCGGCGATCATGCCCCACCGGCCGCCCAGCACGGGGGCGAGGGTGAGCTGGGTCAACGTCAGGACCACGAGCCCGAAGATCGACACGACGACGCCCGTGGGCAGGTGCAGGTACGCGAACGGCATCACGACCAGCGTCACCACCATGACCGCGATGTCCGCGCCCACCATCCGGCCGACCGGCGGTCTGGGCATGACGTATCGGCGCAGGTACGCGGCGGTGAGCGCGACGGCCAGAGCGACGAGGGCGTACAGGGCGAGCACGTACGGGGTCATCACAGTCCTCGCTCGAAGCTGATCTCCAGCAGGTCCGTGCGCAGCCGGCAGGGCGTGGGCAGGTCCTCGGCGCTCTCGACCAGGACGATGCCGGTCAGGGGCAGCCCGTGGGCGCGCTCCTCCAGCCGGCCGAGCAGGCCCTGCTCGGCCTTGCCCGCGACGACGTACAGGAGGGTGCCCTCCAGGGCGTACCGGGTGGGCAGCGGCAGCGCGTGCTCGGCCTGCAGCAGGTCCAGCACGTCACGCGTGGTCAGCCCGCCGGGCGACCTGCGGCCGAGCACCCGCGAGGTGGCGGGCAGGGCGGCGAGGGCGCACGTCGGGGGCTCGGCCAGAACCTGGACGAGGTCGCCGGTGACGTACCTGAGCAGGAGCGTGGTGTCGCGGAACGCGGAGTAGGGCGTCACGACGATCGTGCCGACCTCGCCGGGAGCGGCGGGGGCCAGGGTCTCGGGGTCGAGTATCTCGACCAGGCCCTGGTCGGCGGACAGGTGCAGATGACCGTCGGAGCACACGCGGCCGGACACCGGGGCGATCTCGGTCATGCCGTACCCGTCGCGGACCTCGGCCCCGAACGCGTGCTCCGCCCGCTCGCGCAGCGCGTCGGTGAGGACCTCGCCGCCGGACCAGATGGTCGTCAGCGCGAAGTCGGCGGCCCGCCAGCCGCCCCGCTCGGCCTCCTGCACGAGCGCCGCGAGGTGGGAGGCCGGCACGTTGAGGTGAGACATCTGCGCGCGCTTGCCCGGGACGTGCAGCGGAGTGGCCAGCCGGTCGAGCGTGGCGGCCGGGTCGATGGTGCCCAGGTGGGCGAACACGGCCCCGGTACGGGTGACGGCCCGTTCGGTGAGGATCTGCGCGACGGACCGCGAGCTGCTCGCGTTGGCCCACACGTCGTCCGTGCGCACGTTCCCGGACATCATGAGCGAGAGCGCCGACAGGCACGACAGCAGCTCGATCTCGTAGGCGGAGAACCACACGAGCGTGGGCGTGCCCGTCGTGCCCGTCGTGTGCGCGAGCACGGATGGCCTGGCCCGGTCGGAGACGAACGCCGCCGGCCTGCCGCGCAGGTCGGCCTTGGAGGTGGGGGCGATCGAGGACAGGGTCTGCGGGGTGATCGAGGCCGGGTCCACGCCGTGCTCCGCGAACCACCGCCGGTAGTAAGGGCTCTCGGCCGCCGCGTGGGCCACCGTGCGCCGCAGCCGCCGTCGGGCGAGGTCCTCCTGGAGCTCGGGGTCGTTGCCCGCGATCAGGTCGTCGGCGCCCTCGCCGGGCGAGCCGAACGTCTCCAGCGTCTCGCGCATGTCGTCGACCAGCGTGTGGACGTCCCGCAGCCGGAACCTGCGCCCCGACATCATCGACCAGGCGTAGCCGAGCTGGCGTACCGCGGTGCCGAACACGCCGCTCTCCTCCCGTCGTGGTGTCCCCCGGGAGCGGGCTCCCGGGGGATCACTCGCTGTTCGTCAGACCTGCAGCCCGAAGATGGCGCTGGACAGGGTGCTGACGGCGTACTTCGCGTAACGACGGGCGGTCTTGACCATGACGAACTCCCAGTTCTTCAGGGGGCGCACCGATCGCGCCCTCTGAGATCAAGAGTGGGAGCCGCTGCCAGAGAGCCCCTACACAGTCACTACAAGGTCATTACAAACCGCTGGTGGCGGGCCCCGTCCGCACTACAACGCCCGCGGCCCACAACCTGTCGGCCGGCAGCAGCGCCGGACGGTTGGCCGGCGCCACCCCCAGCCCCCGCCCGAGCCGGCTCGCCCCCGGACGGCTCACTCGGCCACGCCCGCCCAGGCAGGCCGGCAGCGTGGACCTGCCCGACCCCGACGGGCCGCTGACCAGTACGACCGCTTCGGCCAGGTCCTCGTACGAGACGCAAGCCTGGCTTCGCTGGTCGGCCGGGCTCGGGGCGGAACCGGTCACGACGGCTGAGGTGACGAGGTTGAGCGCGGCGGACTCCGTCACGCCAGCGCGGCGAGGACGGAGGCGGCGGCGACCGCTGCCGGATCGTCGCCGCCGAGCAGCCGTCCGAGGGCCGCAACCGCCTGGTCTCGGCCGACGTCACCGGCGAGCAGCCCGACCGCGATCCGGTACCGCACCCCCCGGTCGCCCTCAACGGCGAGCCGCGCCAGCAGCGCCCCGGCCGAAGCGCCCAGCGCGGCCCGCACCCGGACCCGGAGATCGCCGTCCTGTAGCGCGTCGTCGAACACCCCGGTGAACATCTCCGGCGCCCCCAGCCGGGCGAGCGCTTCGAGCGCGACCATCCGGACGGGCGTTCGAGCCGACTCGGGCGGATCGTCATGATCCCGATCATCGAATTCGCCCGGATCCCGCACGAGAGATGCCACGGCCGCCGCGTCGCCGGAGTCCCCGTGCGCCGCGAACCACCGCAGCGCCTCGGCCCGCATACCGGGATCGGCCGCCGACAGACGCGCAAGCATCTCCGCCCTCACGCGTCCATGATCCCTCCAATGACGGGAACAATAAGTCCGACGAGGAACGCACAGCGCCCGAAACCGGACGCCGACGACGAGCACAAGGACGGGCAGGGGTGGAGCGTCAGGTGGGGGCAGATGTCGGTCAGCTTGCGGCCGACCGCGTTGCGTCTGCGTTCCTGACGATCAGGGGGGCGATGACGCCTGCGGCGACGAAGAGCAGCGCCAGGACGCCCCAGGTCCAACCGCCCGCCAGTTCGAGCATGCCGGTGATCAGGATGGGGCCGAGAACGTAGCGGCTGACCGAGCGACCCATGCCGAACGCCGCCAGGTACTCGCCCTTCTGGTCGTCCGGAGAGAAGGCGTACGACAACGTCCATGCCGCGGGGACAGCGATCAGTTCCGCCGCGGTGAGCAGCACCAGCGCGGCACAGAAGAGCGCAAGAGGCATCGACTGGGCCGCGTACCAGAACAACAGACAGGCGGCAGCAGCGATTGCCGCAGCGGCGGGCTGAGATCGCCGGGCAGCTCTGAGGCTTGTGATGTGGCGTGCCACGAGAGCTTGGAAGACGAGCGCGAGGACTGTGTTGATGGCGTACAGCGCCCCGAGTAAGCCGTCCGGCAATGTGGTCGCTCGGGCGAGCCACAGCGGAAAGGCGAGGTTGAGGATCGGTTGCCAGAGCTGCAGCACGCCGTCCACACCAGCCAGCGAGAGCAGTCGCAGGTCACGTAGCACGCCCCAGCCTCGCCGGACCGGGGCGGGCGCTTCGGCCCGAACCGGTTGGGGCAGGGTGGCGAAGGCCGCAGTGACCAGAAGATAGGCCGCCGCGTTGGCCAGGATGATGGTCCGGAAGAGACCGGTGCCGGCCAGCAGCCCTCCGAGTGGGCCGCCGATGCTGATCGCCAGATTGATCACCGTCCGGTACGAGGCCAGCACCCTCACCCGGCTGTCCCCTTCGACGATCTCTGCCACGTACGCCTGGGTCAGTGCAGTCGCGATCTGGTCGGCGACCGTGATGACCGTCACGACCACGAGGTACCCCCACCAGTCTCCGACGAAGGCGTAGGCGGCGGTTCCGGCAGCGCGTAGGGCGTGCACCAGCACCAGGGCCCGCCGGACGCCGTAGCGGTCGGCCGCCCGCCCCAGCGGTACCGCGGCGGCGATGGCCGCGGCGCCCGCGATGCTCATGCCCAGCCCGACCTGACCTGCGGCGAGCCCGACCACGCCGGTGAAGTAGACGGCCGAGAAGGCCAGGAAGAGCCCCGAGCCGAGGAAGTCGACGAAGCTGGCGCCGAGCAGCCGCCGCACCGCTCGACGCTCGGCGTGAACAATATGTTGTGTCATAGTCGCACTATCTTGCACCCTAGGGCAGCATTGCGCCATGAACGATCCCGCCGAGGCCGTGGGCCACACCCTCGCCGCGAACCTGCGCGCCGCACGTCAAGACCGAGGCTGGCGGCTGGAAGAGCTGGCCACCCGGTCCGGTGTCAGCCGCGGCATGCTCCAGCAGATCGAGACCATGCGCACCAACCCCAGCATCGCGACGCTCGCCCGGATCAGCGCCACGCTCGGCGTTTCGATCGGCGAGTTGGTGGAGCCTCCGGAGGAGCTCGGCCGCGTCTCCCGTGCCGCCGACGCCGTGATTCGCTCCGAAGGCCGCGCCAGGCTCTTGATCAACGACAGCCAGCCGCCTTTCACCGAGCTGTGGGAGTTCCGGCTGCCTGCCGGCGACAAGATCTCCACGCCCGCGCATCCGCCCGGCACCCGGGAACTGTTGCAGCTCCACTCGGGCAGCATCGCGGTCACTGTCGGCGGGGCGCTCTTTCAGCTCGCTGCGGGAGACGCGCTCCGTATGCGAGGCGACCGCCCGCACGCCTACAGCAGCCAGGGCCCGGAGCCGGCCCACTTCACGATGGTCGTGGTCTATGCCGGCGCCCGAGACCCTCGCTACGCGGGCCTTGTACCGGGCTGATTCGACCGGTCTGGTGTGAAAGTCCACCCTATGGCGCTCATGTCGCGATGGCTGGAAAGGTGTCCGGCCAGGCGCGGCACCCGCGGGCCTCGGTACGGCTGCGGGCCCGGGCGGACCCCGGCGGCGTCGCCCTCACCGTGACCGACGACGGACCGGCATCGCCGCCGGCCTGCTGCCCTACGTCTTCGACCGGTTCACCAAGGGCGACGCGGCTCGTACCCGCAGCGAGGGCAGCGGTCTCGGCCTGGCCGTCGCCTACGAGAACGCCCGCCGGGCCCGCGGCCACCGCGCTGGAGGGCCCGACCAGCCGGTCTGCCGCCGTCCACGTGCACTTCTCCTTCGCACTCCGGCTCGAACGGGTGTCGCGCCTCCACCGGGGCATCGACGCGTTGCACGCCGCGCTCGAAGCGCCGGTGCAGGGCCCGGCCTGGCCGCGGGGCGGAGCTGGCCATACGCACCGTTTTCGGGGCGATTCGGTCGCCGCCGGTTGCGTCCTGAGGGGGTGCACGAGTGCGATCGAAGAAGAACACGTGACGGCCGCGGACAACAGCGGGACGCCCGGGCCGAGGTCAGACACGTTCGGCGGTTCGGGATAATGCCTGGGTGATTCGCGGACGAATAGCCGTTCTGTCCCTCTTGTTGCTGTTGGCGTCCACTGCGGGCTGTGGAGTGGCCGACTCGGTTTTCGGCACGTTCAGGATCAGCGTGTCGAGCAAGTCCATGGAACCGACGATCACGCAGGGCGCGCGCCTGCCGGTGCGCCGGACCGATGGAGACTACTCCCCCCGCCTGGGTGACGTCGTCGTCTATCGAACCCCTCAAGGCTGGACCGGGATCACCCCGGACGTCCTGCTCGTTTCGCGGGTCATCGGCGTACCGGGAAGCGCGGTGAAGTGCTGCGATCCCGCCGGGCGAGACCCTGACACGGCCGCCCGCAGGGCCCGCGGCCGATCGAAGGCGACCTTCAGTTGCGCGTTCTCGGCCTGTCGGGCGCGTTCGTGCGTCAGTACCTGTCGAGCAACGGCCGGCTGCGATCCCATGGCTCGAGCCCGCCGTTCTTCTCCGCCTGCCGGCGGGCGAGACCGGACAGCGCTTCCAGCACGATCCGGCTGCCGAGCATGGCGGTGATGTCGGATTGATCGTGGCCAGGAGCGACCTCGACCACCTCGACGCCGACGATGGGCAACTCGTAGGCAAGCCGTCGGACGGCGTCCAGCAGCTCGCGTGAGGTCAGTCCGCCGGGCTCGGGGGTGCCGGTGCCCGGGGCCATTCCGGGATCGACCACGTCGACGTCGATCGACAGATACACGCCGTCACAATCGTCGACGGCGATCTGCGCGGCCTCGTCGAGACAGGTGTTCAGGCCGCGCTCGACGACCTCGGTCATCTCGTAGGAGCGCATCCGCTGTTCGGCCATCCAGGTGAGCGTCTCGGGCCCGGGCCAGTAGCCGCGCAGCCCGATCTGCAGAAATCTGTCACCCCTGGCGGCGCCGGACTCGATGAGGCGGCGCATCGGCTGCCCGTGGCCGATGAGCGAGCCGAAGGAGCTGTCTCCGGTGTCGGCATGGGCGTCGAAATGCATGATCGAGACCCGGCCCCAGCCGACTGCGCGGGCGACGCCCGTGACGTTCGGCAGGGCGATGGAGTGATCACCGCCCAGGACGAGCGGAATCTTCCCGGCCGCCGAGACGATGTTCACGGCCCGCTCCAGGGCCGCGTGGGCACCGTGCGCGTCGCCGCTGAACATCTCCACATCTCCGGCGTCCTTGACCTTGAGGTCGAGCAGGCCGTCCACGCCCAGGGCCAGAGAGGGCCGGGTGCCGTCGTGCCCGAGGTAGCAGGCCTGGCGGATGGCGCCGGGACCGAATCGGGCGCCCGCCCGGTAGGAGGTGCCGCCGTCGTATGGAGCACCCAGGATGACGACCTGGGCCTCGCTCCAGGTTTCGGGCTGGTCGAGATCACAGGCGGGCACGCCGAGGAACGTGAGGTCAGGGCCGTACATGGCGCCGTAACGGGTCATGTCGACCATCGTGTCAGCCAGGCGACATGGCCGGAATGCCATGGTTTTAGGCAGCGCCTCCATAGTGGCTATGGAGCTGCGCGCGAAGCCGTTCGACGAGGGGCGGCTGCGGGCCGGCAGGGGTGACGAACAGGACGCTGCGCGCGCCGATGTCCTGCGCCGTCTCCCGGGCGACGACGTCGTGCCCCTGCTCCAGCGCGAGCTCGGGCACCAACGCGACCGCGCCGCCGGCGGCCACGAAGCCGTGGATCACGCTGTAGTTGTCCGTACGAAGCACGATGCGGGGGCGGAAGCCGAGCGATTGGCAGGTGGCGAAGAGCGTCTGGTCGCTGGGGTCGTAGCCGCCGGCGGAGATGATCCAGCCCTCCTCGGCGAACCGCCCGAGGTCGACAGGCCCGGCGGGGGCGTGCTCCACGGGCAGCAGCAGGCGGAAGGGATCGTCGAACAGTCTCTCCACGTGCAGATCCGATCCGTAACGCGGGGTGACACCCGCGACGTCGTAGATCAGCGCACAGTGCAGCGACCTGGACCTGACCCGCGTCAGCAGCTCAAGGGGCTCGGCCTCGGTCAGTTCGACCCGGACCCCGCTGCCCTCGGTCGCTCGCCGCAGCGGGCGTGGGAGCAGTTTCGTGGCGGCCGTGGTGAAGGCGCCGACACGCAGAGTGGCCAGGCCGTGGGCCAGACGGGCCTGCACGTCCGACTCCACCACGGCGATCCGGTCGAGCACACCGGCCGCGTGCTCCAGCACCATCGCGCCGATGTCGGTCAGGGCGGCACCGGCAGGGCTGCGTTCGACCAGCCGGGCGCCGAGGTGGGATTCCAGGGCCTCCAGGTGGTAGCTGATCGTGGGCTGGCCGAACCGGAGCTGCCGTGCCGCCCCCGCCAGGGAGCCGTTCACCGCGACGGCGCGCAGCACCTGGAGTTGACGCAGGTCAATCATGCAGTCGGGGCACCGCCTCAAGCAGGGTGCGCCTTGAGCGATGACGAGGCGCACGGACCAGTTCCGCAGTCGCTCCAGTCTCCACGATCGGACGTGGTGCATCACGACGGTGGTGAGATCCACGGGGAGGCCGTGCGACGAAGCCCCCTGCCCGCAGGCGGTCGCTCACAACAGGCTCGCAGTGGTCAGCGCGATGCCGACGTGCGCCCGGACGGCGGGCCCGAGTCCGACGAAGGTGAGTTCGCTCTCCTGCTCAGCCGATGCGACCAGGGTGCTCGACACCTCGGCCAGGACGCCGGCGACCTGCGGAGTCAACGGCGACCTCTTCGACTCCTCCCGGAGAAACGCCGTCAGATGTCCCGTGCAGCGCAGGGTGTCGAGCAGCACGTCCTCGGCCACTGATCGGGCGTAGGCCAGGGTGCACGGCTGGTCGGCCGGCTCCGGGCCGGGCTCGGGACCGGCGTCCAGGGATCGCAGTTGTTCCAGCAGCCCCCGGCCGCGCGGGGTGTCGAGGTCGTGGTGGGCCCGGACGGCGGCGACCCAGCCGGCCATGCGAACGGCCAGGTCGGCTCTGGCTGCCTGGGCGGCGTCGTGGACCTGCCGGAGGGTCCGATCGCTGGGAGCGTCGTCGGCCATGGCGGCATGGACCCAC
This sequence comes from Nonomuraea sp. NPDC049624, assembly GCF_040675255.1. NCBI lineage: Bacteria > Bacillati > Actinomycetota > Actinomycetes > Streptosporangiales > Streptosporangiaceae > Nonomuraea > Nonomuraea sp. NPDC049624. The sequence continues at coordinate 38,374 of NZ_JBFAOR010000014.1, forward strand.
ATCGGTGGCTCCTGGACGACGCCCACGGTGCCGTAGGCCAGGGCGTATTCGGTGCTCGACAGCATGCCGCCCGCTGGATCCGACATCTGGAAGAGCCCTGGGCCGAGGACGTGCACGTCGAGTTCGGGACGGCCACCGTGAATGGGCAACCCTGTCGCCTGACCGGTCGCCCCGAGCCCTTCGACCAGGCCGGGCAGATCCCGGGTGACATACGCGAAGAGACCGCCGGCCTCGCCGTTGTGCATGGTGATCAGCAACGCCGGCCGCAAGCTGTCGATGACGGCGGCGACCGCCGCCGACTCGGGGATCGGGTCGAGGCCGGGCGGATCGAGGTCGGGCCGGGAGAACGTCCACTCGTACTGCTCGGGGAACGGGGGGCGGTAGATGTGCTCGGCGTAGTGGCGGCGGGTGTAGGGGCCGGCGTACCAGCCGTAGTTGAGAGCGGCGCCGTCGGGGTCCACACACGGCACGAGATGCCAGACCAGGCCCAGTTCCCTCACCAGCGCCGGATCCTCGGCAAGGAGCTGGCCGAGGGCCAGGGCTCCCAGCGTGCCGGTGGGCTCGTTGGGGTGGGGCATGCCGGTGACCACGGCGTGCCGGTCACCGCGTGCGGCCCCTGCGCCCACGGAGAGCATGGTGAGCGGCAGCCCGGCACGAGAGGCGCCGATGACCTCGAGCGCCGTCGTCTCCGGGTGTCGCGCGTGGATCCGCCGCAGCCGATCTTCGATCTCGGGCAGGGTCGGGAAGTGGGAGGCGTCCGGAACCCGTCCGAGGTATCGCTTGAGTGGTTCCATGCTCAGCGTCCTCCGAGCGTCGTGAGCCAGGGCGAGTAGAGGCTATAAGGGCTGGCGGAAGTCACGCCGCCGAGGCGGTTGTTGAGGAACATGGCGCCGAGGCTGTAGGCGACGGGAATCCACACCTTGTCGCGCGTGATGGCCTGCTGGGCCTGGACGACGAGCTGAGCGCGCCGCTCGGCGTCAGGGGTCGACCTGGCTTGATCGAGAAGCGCGGCGACCTTCGGGTTGTCGTACCCGCCGAAGTCGGCGGCCGATCCCGGCGTTCCGATCTGCTGGTAGAGCTCAAGGGGATCCGGGATGTCGGCGAACCAGTCGGTGACGAACGCGTCGACCTTGGCGCGGGCGTCGGCGCTGGAGAACAGCGGGTAGAAGTCCGCGTCGGGCATCGACTTGATCGTGACGTCGAAGCCCGCCTGCTTGGCGTTGCTCTGGATGGCTTCACCGACGCGCACGAGGTCGGCCGATCCGGACGGGACGGCGAGCGTGACGGCCGGGTGGGGGGTGCCCGCCTGGGCGAGGAGCCGTCGGGCGGCGGCGAGGTCCCGCCGGGGTTCGGGCAGCGCGTCGTAGGCCTGCTGGAAGGTGGCGGTGGCGTAGCTGAACGCGCCGGGCGGCACGATGGCGCGCAGGGGTTTCGCGGTGGGGCCGAAGATCGTGGAGATGATGCCGGGGTAGTCGACGGAGTACGACAACGCCTCGCGCACCAGGGGGTTCGCCAGCGGGCCCGTGCCGGTGAGCCGGGTGGGCACCACAGCGGTCTGCGCGGTCGAAGGCCCGAGGTACAGCTTCCCGCGGGCCGTGTTCGTCAGCTTGGACAGGGCGGCGCCGCCCGGGACGGAGAACGTCCCGTCCACGTCGCCGTTGGCGAGAGCGGAGGCGACGGTGCTGTCGTCGGCGATGAAGGTGAACGTCACCCGCCGGGCCAGGAGCGGTCGCCGGCCCGCGCCCCACCAGCGGTCGTTGGCGGCCAGCGTGAGGCTGTCGCCCTTCTTCCATGACTCCACCGTGTACGGACCGGTGCACACGATGCCGCCCCGGGCGCTGCCGAACGCTGTGCCGGCCTTCTCGGCGGCCGCCTTCCTGACGATCTGCGCCATCGGGGTGGCGAGCATCCCGGTGAAGACGGTGTCCGGCTGCTTCAGGGTGATCGTCACCGTGCGGGCGTCGGTGACGGTGACCTTCTCCAGGCGGACGGCGAACTGGCTCCAGTAGGACCCAGAGGCGGGGTCGGTCACGCGCTTGAGGCTGAAGGCGACGTCCTCGGCGGTCAGGGGGTGTCCATCGCTGAAGGAGACCCCCGGCCGCAGGTGAACGACGTAGGTGGTGGGGTCCGGTGTGCTGATCGACGTCGCCAGTCCCGGCTCCACGGAGCCGCCGGGGGTGAAGGTCAGCAGCGATTCGCACACGTTGGAGCTCACCCACAGGTCGGCTCCGTTGAATGCCTTCGTGGGGTCGAGGCTGGCGGGCTCGCCGGGGAGGTTCCACGTGACCGACTCGACCCGTCCGGTGGCCGCGGGTGCGGCGACCGGATGGCCTTCCGGCGCGGTTGCCGGCCGGTCGTCGTGTGCGCGCCCGCAACCGGTGAGGACCAGGACGGCGCCGACGACGGCTGCGACCGGTCCGGCCGGCCGGCGTCGACGAAGCGGATGGGACATCGTGTGCCTCCTGAGGACGAAGCAGGGGAAGGACCGACGAAGGTGTTGAACATTTGCACAAGAAAGTCTTGAACACAAGTACAACTTTGGGTTGAATGTCCGCCATGCCGACCCACTCGCACCCCAAGGGGGAGCAGACCCGTCGCCGCATCCTCGACGCGACTTTGCAGGTGATCGCGGACGCGGGAGTCCGTGCCGTCACCCATCGCAGCGTGGCCAGGCAGGCAGCAGCGGCACCCGGGCTGATCACCTACTACTTCTCCAGCACCGACGCGCTGATCGCGGGCGCCTTGGCCGATGTCGCCACCCAGGAGGCCGCGGCGTTCGCACGGCTGCGCGCCCAGGTGGAGGAGACCGGCGACGACCCGGCCGCACTGGTGGAACTGTTCGTCGCCGAGGTCATGAGCCGTGCGGGCGAACGGAAGGTGGCCACGACCGCCACCCTCGCGCTGACCCTCGAACTGGCAGGACAACACTTCGACCGAAGCGCCTTCGAAGCATGGGAGGCGAGCGGGTTCGCGCTGTGCGACGCCACGGTCCGGGCGCTGGGCGGCGAGCCGGATCCCGACCTGACCCAGTTCCTGTCGTCCACCCTCGACGGCCTGTTCCTGTCCGCCGTCATATCGCCGAACGCTCACTACCTGGAGAGCGCGACGCGGGCGGGCCTGACCCACCTGTTCGACGGACTCAGGATGCGTGAATCCGATCGGCGACCGGCCGGCTCATGACCAGATTCGTCCTGTCGCGCATCGGCATCTTCGTGGCCACCCTCTTCGCGGCGAGCATGGCCGTGTTCGCCAGCATCCTGCTGGCGCCCGGCGACCCCATCGACTTCCTCCTGGGCAACCGGCCGTCCACACCGGCGCAGCGCGCCGCCCTGGCCGAGCAATACCACCTCGACCAGCCCTTCGCCGAGCGCTACGTCTCCTGGCTTCGCGGACTGCTCAGCGGCGACCTCGGCGAGTCCGTTCAGCAGCACGCGCCGGTCTCGGAACTGCTGCGCACCGCCGCTCCGACGACGGCGCTGCTGGTGCTGATGACCTTCCTCATCGTGGTGGCGGCGGGGTTGCTGCTCGGCGGACTGGCCAAACGCCGGTCCCGGCTGGTCGACGACGGCGTCTCGGCCCTGATGAGCGTCAGCATCGCCACCCCGGCGTTCGTCGCCGCGACCGTCCTGATCTCGGTGTTCGCCGTGGGGTTCGGCTGGTTCCCCGTCTTCGGCCAGGGCACGGGATGGGGTGATCGCCTCCATCATCTCGCGCTGCCCGCCGTCGCGCTGTCGGTCGGCTGGTGGCCCGTGGTCGGCTCGGTCGTCCAGACGTCCATCCGCGAGGAGATGGGACGGGAGCACGTCGAGACGGCGTTCGGCCGCGGCCTGCCACGCCGGCACGTGTTCCGCAGGCACGTCCTTCGCAACTCCCTGGTTCCGATCGTGACCGCGGCCGGGCTGTCCCTGGCCGGCATGGTCGTCGGCTCCGCCATCGTCGAGACGGCCTTCCAGCTCAACGGCCTCGGCGGGCTGCTGATCAGCTCGGTGACGCAGAAGGACTTCCCCGTCGCGCAGGCCATCGCGATGGTCCTGCTGGTGATGTTCGCGCTCACCAACCTGCTCGTCGACCTGCTCGCGGCGTTCCTCGACCCACGCGTCCGCTCCCAGTGGAGTCCGTCATGACCTTGCTCGATCAGCTCACCCACCCGGACAGGTCGGGCATGCGGCGGCGTCTTCCGCGCATCGCCGGGCTGGACCTGCCCGGCCACCTCGCCCTCGCGGGCGTCGTCCTGTTCGCCGTCCTGGCGCTCTTCGGGCCGCTGCTCGCCCCGCACGACCCCGACGCGGTCGAACTGTCGCAGGCGTACTGGGGGCCGGACGCAGGTCACTGGCTCGGGTACGACGGACAGGGCCGCGACATCGTCTCCCGGCTCCTCGTCGGCGCCCGATCCAGCTTCCTCGGCCCGCTGTCCATCGTCGTCCTCGCCACCACGCTGGGAATGGCCGTGGCGGTGGTCGCGGCCTGGCGGGGCGGGTGGGTGGACACTGTGCTGGCCGGCGTCCTGGACGCCGCCATGTCCTTCCCCGGGCTGCTGCTCGCCGTCCTCGCCGCCGCCGTGCTCGGAACCGGCCCGCTCGCCCTGGTGATCGCCCTGGCGCTGGCCTACGTGCCCTACGTCGCCCGCGTCGTGCGATCAGCCGCACTGGCCGAGATCGGCAAGGACTACGTCGACGCGCTCACCGCGCAGGGATTCTCCGGGATGGCGATCTGCTCGCGGCATGTCGTCCCCAACGTCCTGCCGATGGTCATGGGCCAGGCCGCGCTCACCCTGGCCTGGGCGACGGTCGACCTGGCCGGGCTGTCCTACCTCGGGCTCGGCGTGCAGCCGCCCTCGGCCGACTGGGGGGTCATGGTGTCGACGGGACAGGCCGGCGTCCTGGCCGGATATCCCGCCGAGTCGATCGCGTCCGGGGTCTGCCTGATCGCCGCGATCTGTTCCTTCTCCCTGGTGGGAAATCGTCTGCTGCGCCGAGCCGAGGAGTTGGCCGCATGACTCTGTTGACGATCCGCGACCTGAACGTCAGTCTCACCGTCGGTGGACGGCGGCGCCTCGTCCTGCGCGACCTCGGCATCGAGGTGGCCGCGGGCGAGACGGTGGCCCTCGTCGGCGAGTCCGGCTCCGGCAAGTCGATGACCGCCCGGTCGATCGCCCGGCTGCTCCCGCGCCGGGCGACGGTGTCGGGCACCATCACGGTCGACGGCCAGGACGTGCTCCGCCTGGACGAGGCGGCCCTGCGCCGCTACCGCGCCACGAAGATCGCGATGATCCACCAGGATCCGCGCGTCCACATGAACCCCGTGCGGACCGTCGGGGACTTCCTGGTGGAGGGCCTGACCACCACCGGCGGGTTCCGCCGTGCCGCCGCCGAGTCCAAGATGGTCAAGCTCCTCGACGAGGTCGGCATCTCCGACGGCCGAAGACGACTGCGCCAGTATCCGCACGAGCTCTCGGGCGGGATGCTGCAACGCATCATGATCGCCGTGGCGCTCGCCGGGGATCCCCAGCTCGTGCTCGCCGACGAGCCGACCACGGCGCTGGACGTGTCGACCCAGTCCGAGGTGACGGCGCTCCTGGACGACCTGCGCCGGGATCGCGGCATGGCGATGTTGTTCATCACCCACGACCTCGAACTCGCAGCCGCCATCAGCGATCGCGTCGCGGTGATGTACGCCGGCGAGATCGTCGAGGTCGGCGCCAGCGATCGGCTGCTGACCGCGCCGCAGCACCCCTACTCCGCCGGTCTGCTGGGCGCTCGCCCCGACCTCGGGCGCGCGCTACCCCGCTTGCGGACCGTACCGGGACGACCGCTGGCGGCTTTCGAGGCTCCGCCAGGTTGTGCCTTCTCCGACCGGTGTGACTTCGCGATCGACCGGTGCACCCAGGAGCATCCGGCGCTTGACATGACTTCCGCGACACCCGCGCGATGCCTGAGACGCGCCGAGATCACGCTCACGACCGTACCGAGCGTCGGCGCCCGGGAACGACCGGCCGCCTCCGGCGAAACCGTGCTCCGGGTCACCGGACTGTCGAAGGACTTCCCCGGCCACCGAGCCGTCGACGACGTCTCCTTCTCACTCGCCTCCGGCGGTTCGCTCGGGATCGTCGGCGAGTCCGGATCAGGGAAGACGACGGTGGCCCGGATGCTGGTCGGGCTGACCACGCCCACCGCCGGGACGATCACGGTCTGCGGCCGCGACCGCTCCTCACCCGCTGCGCGGCTCCGCGAACGCCGGGATCGCGCTCGGGAACTGCAGATCGTGTTCCAGGACCCCTACTCCACGCTCGACCCGCGCCGATCCGCGCAGGCGTGCCTCGACGAGGTGCTGCGCCTCCACCGGCCCGAACTGGATCGGCGCGCACGCGCGGCCAGGATCCGCGAACTCGCCGACATGGTGGGGATCGACGAGCGGCAACAGCAGGCGTTCCCCCGCCGGCTGTCCGGGGGACAGCGACAGCGGATCTCCATCGCCCGAGCGCTGGCGGTGGAGCCCAAGGTGCTGATCCTCGACGAGTCCGTCTCGGCGCTGGACGTGTCGATTCAGGCGCAGATCCTCAACCTGCTCGACGACATCCGGCAGGCCACCGGGGTCAGCTACCTCCTCATCAGCCATGACCTGGCCGTCGTCCGGCAGCTCACCGAGACCTGCGTCGTCATGCGGCAGGGCCGCATCGTCGAGAGCGGGCTCACAGGTGACGTGCTGGACAGCCCCCGACATCCGTACACCCGAGCCCTGCGCGGCAGCGTCCCCACGCCCGGTTGGAAGCCGACGCGCCGTCCTACGAACGCGAGCGCCTGAGCAGCGGTCTCCACGTCACGCCTCGGTGCGCCCGTCGGCACGGTGGCGCGTGGACCACGCCTCGCCTCCGCTCCTTGTCTCTCACGTCATCCGCCTGGCAGAAACCTTGGCGCTCCGGCCAACAGCAGCCGGGAAACCCGCCTCCACAATGACGCGTATCCCCCAGAGAAGGGCGTGCAATGATACGAGCACTCGTCCTGGCCCTCAGCCTCCTGGTGGCCTCCGCCCCGGCCGCCGGGGCGAAGCCCAAGATCGCCGACCCGGTTTCGGCCGCACTGGACACCGCGTTCGCCAGAGCCTCCTCGAAGGTCGGCAACCCCGGCGTCCAGGCAGTCCTGCTGCGCAACGGCGCCCCTGTCTGGTCGGCCGTCTCCGGCAAGGCGATCAACAGCCCGACAACGCCCGTCACCAGCTCGACGATGTTCGCCTACGCCAGCTTCAGCAAGCTGGTGCTGGCCACCTACGCTCTGCACCTGGTCGAAACCGGCACGCTGTCCCTGGACAGCCCGATCTCGACGTACCTCGGCAACGACGTCCCCGGCTCCACCACGGTCACCCTGCGCATGCTGCTCCAGCACACGGCGGGCTACCCGGACATCTACGGCGCCCCCGAGACCGTCGGCCTGTTCCCGCCCGGCGACCGCTACGACCCGAACCGGCCCTACACCTGGTCCATGCTGGCACCGGGGATCCACGCGCCAGTGGCGCCGGGCACGAAGTGGGAGTACTCCAACACCGGATTCGTCATCATCGCCCACCTGCTCAGCAGGGTGTCCGGCGGCGACGCCGCACTGGCGAGCGGCATCCGCGCGTTCGTCCAGCGGACGGGGGCGACCAGCACCGAGTTGACCGCTGAGCGATCCGACAGCGCGTTCCTGCGTTTCGCCCACGGGTACACGGTCGGCAACGGCAAGACCATCGACTACTTCACCCGCTACGGGGCCACCGGCATCCCCACCGACGTGTACGGCATGCCGTTCGGCGACGGGATGTTCGCCGGGACCGCGCTCGGCGCCGCCAAGCTGCTCGACGCGCTGTATGCCAGGAAACGGCTCCTGCTGCCTGCCACAGTCACGCAGATGATCAAGGTGACGCCCCAGTCGGTCCAGGCCGGCGAGCCCTACGGGATGGGCACCCTGGCGACCAGCGTCTCCGGACGTAGCTGGCAGGGGCACTCGGGGCTGTACGGCGGTTTCACCTCCCTGGGCGGCACCGACCTGGCGAGAGGGGTCACCCTCATGGTCGTGACCAACCAGGAAGGCAGGGGAGCCGCCAGGACGATCTGGACGGACCTGGCGAAGGCCTACGCGTCCGCAACCTCCTGACGCACGAAGAGGGCACGGCTCGCGCTGGGTTTGCGATCGTGGTGGCCACATCGCCCACGCGGACGCGGGCGGCCCGCGTCCCGTGGGTCGCCCGTGCTGTCGGCCGGTCAGGAGGTGGGGGCGCAGTCGAGCGTGGTGCCCGGTCTCGGGGTGACGGCGCCGTAGTAGTGGACCTTCTCGCAGGGCGCGGTGTTGCCGGTGACCAGGACGTCGGTGACGGGCGCCGCGTCGGCGCGGATGCCGACGGCGTCGCGGGCGCCGGTGCCGGTCACCTGGTTGCCGGTGATCTCGACCGTGCGCAGCGGCGCGCCCGCGACCGACTTCACGTAGATCCCGCCCTCGCAGTTCTCCACCTGGTTGTCGGTGATGCGGACGTTCTGGGCGTTGACGGTGGCGATGCCGTCGTAGCGGGTGTTGCGTACGAGGTTGTTCTGGATGCGGATGTTCGTGTGCGGGTGGGCGGGGTCGGAGGTGTGGGAGCCGGTGAACTGCCCCCAGCCCGCCTGCGAGCCCGAGATGTCGCAGGTGTTGCCGGTGAGCAGGATGTCGGTGCACGGCGTCAGGTCGCTCGCGCCGCCCCACGTGTTGTCCCCGGCGGGCAGGTCGAGCTGCACCGCCTCGCCGTGCCACAACCCCTGGCCGGGGTCGCGGATCCAGCCCTTGAGCGCGCAGCCGCTGACCGTGCCGCGCCGTACGGCGTTGAGCTCGATGCCGTGCCACCACTTGACGTTCCACATGGTGACGTTCTGGATGAGGACGTCGGAGGCGTGCACGGCGGTGATGCCGTTCATCGCCGGGGCCTCGTCGAGCGCGCCGCGCTGGACGAAGTCCCAGACCGGGTCCCAGCTCCCGCCGGTGATCGCGATGTTCCTCGCTCCGGCGTAGCCTCCGGTGGCCGCGCCGACCGCGTTCAGGACCATCGTGTGCTTCACGCCTTCGGCGGGGAAGCGGGACACGATCCGCGCGGCCGTGGCGTCCAGGTGGGTGTTGCGGTACACGACGAGGGGCTCGGTCAGCAGGTACGTGGCCTTGGGGACCTCGGCGACGTACCGGCCGGCGGCGTCCTTGGCGCCCTTGCCGTCGCGGGCGGCGTCGAGGAGCTTCTGGATCTCCGAGCCGCTGACGTAGCTGGGTAACGAGGTGAACGCCTTGCCGGCGACCAGGGCCGCCGCGCCGCTGAGAAAGGTCCGTCTTCCGATCATGAAGCACTGTGGTCCGGGCCGGGAGACCGTGTCAAGGTCGTGGACGTGCCGTCGGGGAAGCCGATGACGACCTCGCGGGCGGAGACGTCCACGGTGATCGCGTCGCGGAGGGCGGCCGGGTGCACGGCGTCGCCGGAGAGCACGACCAGCGAGACGTGCAGGCCGGGCTTGTCGGCGTGCAGGCACGGGACAGCCGAGTGTGGGCCGAACGCGTTGGACTCCACCTCGCGCGCGACGCTCGCCCGCCGCCAGCCGTGCAGGGCGACGATCGCGGAGGTGAGGCCGTCCGCGCGGCGCGCCATCGCCCATCCGCGCCCGGTCGCCACGGTCGGCGGCACGTCCCCGGCCACGGCGAACCCGCCTTCACGCACACCGCCCTCGCCGCCGCCCTCGCCGCCGCCCTCGCTGCCGGCGATCTCGTGGACGCGGAGCTCCCAGGGGCCGCGGACGACCGAGGTGCTGGTGACGAGTGCGCCGCCTGCGGTCCGATGGGAGGAGGAGGCAGTGGCGTCCGCGCACGTCAGCGGAGTGATCGCGGTACGGCGCGAGGGGGTGCCGTCGGGCGCGACCAGCGCGAGGTGGTTGTCGAGGTCGCGGGCCCAGGCGTGCTCGGCCGCCTCGGGGGCGGTGCGGGTGGAGTAGGCGAGCTTGGCGTAGTGCGGGTCGTCGGGCGGCGCGCCGTGGTCGCTGCCGTGGTTGACCAGGCGGACGATCCCGTCGTGCCGGGTGCCGTGCAGGAGCAGCCCGGCGGCGGGGACGGCCGCGACGACGTCGTGCTCGTCGATGGGCAGCGGCTGCTCGCGCTCGGTCCACACCGGGTGGTCCGGCGGCAGCAGCAGCCCGAGGAACCCCTTCGACGCCCAGTACGGCGACGCGGGCCCCGAGTACGCCTGCGTCACCGGCAGGAACGGCTCGTACCAGCCGAGGGAGAGCAGCCCGTCGGGGCCCGGCACGCCGCGCTCGGCGAAGTGGCGCACCACGGAGGAGGCGAGCTTCCTGGTCTGGCCCGGCGCGAGCGGGGTGGCGCCGGTGAGCGCGCCCAGCCAGACGGGTGCGAGGGCGGCGAAGCGGTAGGCGAGCGAGCGGCCGTGATGGACGGGCGCGCCGTCCGCACCGAAGAAATGCTGATATGTCGTGAGGAATTCGTGCAGGCGGCTCGTGTAGACGCCGGCCCGCTCCGCGTCGCCCGACATGCGCGTCCACAGCAGCGGGTACAGGTGCAGCGCCCAGCCGCAGTAGTAGTCGAAGTTGCGCGAGCCGCCGTCGGTGTACCAGCCGTCGCCGGCGTACCAGTCCTCGATGCGTTCCAGGCCGCGGTCGATCTCCCGCTGCTCGTACGGCCCGCCCACCGACTTCAGGAACTCCTCCGTCACCGTCTGGAACAACATCCAGTTGTTGTCCCAGGTGCGCTTGCCGACGAAGCCGCCGAGCCAGTGGGCGACCCGGTCCCGTACGCCGTCGTCGAGCCGGTCCCACAACCACGGCCGGGTCTCGTGCAGCGCGACCGCGATCGAGGCGGCCTCCACCATCTGCTGCGAGCAGTCGGTCAGCTCGGGCCACGCCTCGCCGCTGCCGGGGTCGGTGCCCGCCGCCAGGCCCCTGGCGTACCGTTCGGCGAGGCCGGGGACGTCGCCCGCCGCGCCCGCCAGGCGGAACGCGGCGAGCAGGAACGTGCGCGCGAACCCCTCCAGCCCGTCGAGCGCCACGCCCGACCAGCTCGCCCGGCCCGGGAGCCGGAGCTGCGCGAAACCGGGCGAGGCGTACGGCGTCACCGCCCCGAGCAGCCGGTCGGCCAGGGCCTCCCAGTGCGCGCGGGTCCAGCCGGTGCGCGAGGAGAGCACGCGGTCGGTCGGCGGCAGCGACAGGTACGGAGGGATCAACGTTCAGCCTTTCCTGCCGACGGCGAGCACGGCGGTGTGGGACCGGCCGCGGGAGCCGGCCAGATCGACGGTGACGGAGGGCCGCTCGCCCGTCGTGACCGAGACGGTGCCGTCGGCCCTGACCAGGGCGTGCGCGGGATGGGAAAGCACGAGCGTCACGGCCGCCACGGTACGCCCGGGGTCGGACACGGCCACGGTCAGCCGTCCCGCCGCCCGCCGGACCAGGACCGCGCAGGGAGCCGAGGCCGACACCCCGCCCGCCTCCCCCGCCGCCCAGAACGTGGCCGCGAACAGCTCGCCGCCGCCCGCCGAGCGTCCGTGCGCGCGCACCGCCTGGACGGTCGCGGTGTTGGCCAGGATCTCGGCGCGGTCGAAGTCGCGCGTCCGGTCGGGCGTGGCGCCCGGGAGCATGATCCAGGCGTAGTCCGCGCCGGACGGGCTGATCCCGTGGTCGAGCCACAGGGTGGTGTAGTCGCAGGTCACGGTGGCGTCCGTGCCCTGCGTGCTCGCGCCGTCGTTGATCGACCGCCAGGTGTCGGCACGGCGCTCGGTGAGCGAGCGCGGCCGGTGGCCGGCCGGGAAGACGTACCCGGCGACGCCTTCGAGGTGCGCCCAGCCGTCGCCGGTGGTGAGCGGGGCGGAGGTGCGCCGGTTCTCCACGACCGTCTCGATCACGCGGCCGTCGGCGCTGGTGATCCCGGCGCCGAGGCAGACGACGGCGTCGTCGAGGCACACCCAGGTCTTGCGGGCGGTGAGCGTGGTCCCCGCGGCGGTCAGGTCGAGCGCGGCGACGCCGAACCCGTCCGCGGTGGCGCCGCCCGCCCAGGCGTTCTTCGGGCGGAACGTGCCGGTGCCGCCGGAGGAGACGGCCGGGTCGCGCGGGCGGGTGTCGACGGTGGTCCCGGCGAGCCGGTGGGAGTCGACCGTGGGCCAGTAGCCGTCGCTGTAGTGGCCGGCGTCGAGGTAGAGGTACGTCGCGCCGTCGCCCTGGTACCAGGCCCGGTAGTTCTCGCCGTTGCCGCACTCGTACATGGCGATCCGCCTGGACGACAGGCTGATCGCGTACGACCAGCCGGGGCGGCGGTGCACGACGCGGTCCATGTCGGCGAACACGTGGTGGCCGCTCGGCCGGGGCGCGGGGGCGACCGCGTCGTCGGCGAGCACGGCGACGGCCCGCGCGGTGGCCGCGACGTCCGCGCCCGCCAGGAACCGGCCGCGCGCGATCCACCCCTTGGCCAGCTCGCGGAACCGCGCCGCGTACGGCTCCCCCGCGCCGGCCGCCAGGCGCAGGATTGCGTCCACGGTGTCGCGGCCCGCGTCGTGGTCCTGGTTGAACTGCCGCGACACCGCCCGGCCGCGCACGCTGTCCATCATCAGCCCGTCGTGGATCCACGGCGCGTACGTGCGCTCCACGGCGTCCAGCACGACCCGTACCGCCGGGTCGTCCACCTGCCAGGCGCTCCCGCCGAGCAGGCCGAGGATCGCGCTCACCGACTGGAGCAGGACGACGCCGTACGAGCCGGTGTAGGCCACGACGTCGTGCTGGACGAACGAGCCGTCGGCGTAGTAGCCGTCGCCGGAGGTGACGTAGCCGAACAGGGTGTGCTTGCCGGCGTCCCGCCGGTCGGACAGGCCGTCGCGGGCGAGCGCGATCTTGTCCGCGCTCTCGCCGACGATGCCGCGCAGGGCGACGATGAGCGCCTTGTCGGCGCGGTTCGCGCCGGTCTCGGCGAAGTTCGTGAGGTTCGTCCGGCGGTCGGGGTTCGGGCAGAAGCGGTCCACGGCGCGGATCCAGGCGGCCCGCCGTCCCGCGTCGACGGCGTCGTGCATGAGCACGCAGGTGTCCATCAGCGCGCGCGGGGCGCCGATCTCCCAGTGCCACCAGTTGCCGGTCTCGCGCTTGCCCTCGTTGTAGGCGCGCTCGTAGAGGAGGTCGAGGCCGCCGATGATCTGCGCGGCCAGGGTCTCGTCGGCGTACAGGGCCGAGCCGCGGCTCGCCCAGGCGGTGGCGAGCGCGCGCAGGCGCTGGTGGCTGGTCGCGATGTCGCCCGACACGCCGGTCAGCGGCAGGTCCGGCCACAGGTGTGTACGTCCGGGAGCCAGGTTCATCGACGCCCGGTACGCCGCGGCGGTCGCGTCCAGGCGGGCCAGCGGCGCGGCGAAGGCCGGGTCGCGGGGGTCGAGGTCGCCGCCCGTGATCAGCTCGGCCGCCCTGGCCCGGAGCCCGGCGAAGTCGGCGGGGCCCGCCGGTGCGTCCGCCCCCGGGGCCGCTGTGCGGCGGATGGTTCCGGCCCGGGCCGGGGTCGCGGCGAGCAGGGGCGCGGCGGCGACGGCGCCGAGGAAGGCGCGGCGGCTGGTCATCGCTCGCTCAGCCGGGTCAGGTCGGCGTCCGGCGCGGGCAGGCCGAGCGCGGCCAGTTCGGCGTACCCGCTGTCCGGGATCGGGAACGCCCACGCGCGCAGGAACCCGGTGAGGTCGCGTCCGGCGGCGCGGCTGAAGTACAGCGCCATCAGCGTGAAGCGCCGCGCCGAGTCCCCCGAGGACGACGGCGGCGCCTCCTCCCTGACCAGCCGGTGCACCCGGGGGTGGAAGTCGTCGCCGAACCCGAGTTCGAGCTGCCGGAACGGCACCAGCTTCTCGAACGCCCCCAGCCCGGCGTAGTCGGCGACCGGCAGCTTGGCCAGCGCCGTCTCGTAGGCGTTGCTGGTCACCAGGTTGGACGGCATGCCGAAGTGCCGCTGCACGGCCAGGCTGTAGATGTTGACCGTGACCTCGGTCAGCTCGCTCGGCCGCCAGGCCATCTGCTGGTGCTGGTGCCCGAGCTCGTGGTAGACGCCCCAGCCGGTGGTCCGCACCTTGTCGGGCAGGAGCAGGCGGGTCGTGGCGTACGCGTCGTAGTAGGCGGTGTAGGCGTGGGTGGCGTACGCGGTGGACTTGGGGCCGTACTCGGGGCGGACGTTGACCAGGTGCCGGCCGAGCGGGGTCGGGGCGTGCGGCGGGGCGGAGCCGTCCAGGCCGGAGATCGCCGCCTCGACGTCCTCGACCTGCTCCAGCAGCGTCATGAGCTGGGCGTGGTCCTGGTCGCGCACCTGGAGGAAGGTCTCGCGCCGGACGGTCACGATCATCTGCGGCGAGACCAGCTCGACGAAGGGCGCCTGGGTGAACGCGTCCACCTGCGCCTGGAAGTCGGCCTCCGTGGTGCCCTCGGGCGCGAACACGGGCGCGGCGAAGGCCGGGCGGCCCTTCCACGTTTCCCGCGTCGCCAGCGCGGGATCGCCGCAGCCGCTGCTCGGAGCCAGCACGTACGTCGGCGCCGGGACGCCCTCCGGCCCGAACCGCACGACCGCGTTGGCCCTGCGGTCACCGGTGAACGACAGGTACACCATGCCGCCGCCCGCGTCGGTGACCGTGTTGACGCCCTCGGTGAGCGGGTGGGCGCGCGGATACCGGTAGGCGGTGTCGGGGTTGGTGTCGGGGGCGCCGACGTGCAGGGTGGGCAGGGGGCCGTCGGGGGCGCGCACCTCCAGGGTGAGGGGGCGTCCGGGCGGCAGGTACAGGCCGGTCGGCACGAACTCGGTCGTCCGGTAGACGGTCTGCATGCGCAGCCGCTCCGCCTCCGCCGCCGGCCGCCCCCGCAGCACCACGGCCCTGCGCGCCCCGGGCACCGCGCCCCGCCGCGCCTCGGCGGCCGCGCCCCGGGGGGCGCCCAACAACGCCGCACCCCCCGCTGCGGCCAGCCCCACGACCACCCCCCTGCGAGAAAGCCCTTCATCGGGGGCCGCCGGGGCGAGGCGGGCGGGCATCCCGTCGAGGGACGCGGGGACGGGACCGGCGCAGGCCCGGTCAAGCGGCGCCGGAGCAGGACGGGCGGAGGTCCCGTCGAGCGAGGCAGGACGGGCAGAGGTCCCGTCAGGGGGTGTGGGGGTGGGGCGGGCAGGGGGCATGGGGGGCTCCTAGTCGGTGAGCGTCGAGGGGTCGGCGGCGGGGGCCGGGAGGCCGAGGGCGGCGACCCGGGCCAGGTACTCGGCGGTCAGCGGCGCGCCCCAGCGGGTCCAGAAGCCCGACAGGTCGGCCCCCGCGATCCGCGAGGTGTAGATCGCGAGGTAGCCCCACCGCTTGGCGGACTCGGTGTAGTCCGAGGCCGGACGTTCCGCGCGGACCAGCCGGTGCAGGCGCGGGTGGAAGTCCTCGCCGAAGGCCAGTTCGAGCTGCCGGAACGGCACGAGCTTCTCGTAGGCCCCCAGCTTCCTGAAGTCGGCCGCGGGCAGCTTGGCCAGCGCGCTCTGGTACGGCGTGAGCCCCGTCCTGGCGTCCGGCTTGGTGAGGTTGGACGGCTGCGCCAGCGTGCGCTGCGCGGCCAGCGCGTAGACGTTGACCGTCACCTCGGTCAGGTCCTCCGGCTTGTAGGCCATCTGCTGGTGCTGGTGCCCGAGCTCGTGGTAGACGCCCCAGCCCCGGGTGCGCAGCCCGTCCACGGCGATGAGCCGGTCGAGGTAGGTGCGG
The DNA here is from genome assembly GCF_040675255.1 of Nonomuraea sp. NPDC049624. Taxonomy (NCBI): domain Bacteria; kingdom Bacillati; phylum Actinomycetota; class Actinomycetes; order Streptosporangiales; family Streptosporangiaceae; genus Nonomuraea; species Nonomuraea sp. NPDC049624. Next base: position 54,085 of record NZ_JBFAOR010000014.1, read on the forward strand.
GGGTAGGCGGTCCAGCCGTGGGTGGCGTACGCGCCCGCGCCCGTGGGCATGCGCGGGGCCTCGACGAGGTGGAAGGGCAGCGGGGAACGTTCGGCGGCGGACAGGCCGGAGATCGCGGCGTGCGAGGCGATGATCGTCTCCAGGAGCCGGAGCAGTTCCCCGTGGTCCTGGTCGCGCCAGGCGAGCAGGCCGTCGCGGCTGATCGTGACGATGGCGTGCGGGGAGACCAGCTCGGCCTGCGGGGCGGCGGTCAGCGTGTCGAGCTGGGCCTGGAACCCGGCCTCGGTGCTCTCCCCCAGCGTGAACGTCGGCACGCGCACCCCGCCCGACAGGAACTTGACCCTGGCGCGCTGCCCGTCGCCGGTCAGCGCCAGGTAGACGAGCCCGCCGCCGGGGTCGGTCACGGTGGTGACGCCCTCGGTGAGCGGGTAGGCGCGCGGGTTCTTGTACGCGACGTCGGCGTGGGTGTCGGGCGCGCCGACGTACAGGGTGGGCAGCACCCCGTCGGGGGCGGTCACCTCGACGGCCATCGGGGTGCCGGCGGGCAGGTGGACGCGGGTGGGGTGGAACTCGGTGGTCCTGAGCGCCTGCTGGAGCCGGAGGCGTTCGCCCTCGGCCGCGGGCCTGGCCCTGAGCGTCACGGTGTGCCGCGCCTCCTGGCCGGCCGTGCGGGCCAGGGCCGGGCGGGAGCCGAGCAGGGCCGCGCCCGTCACCGCGCCGGCCGCGCCGAGGGAGGCGCCGAGGAAGGTTCTGCGTGTGAGGGGGGTCATGGCAGGGATTGTGTAAGCGCTTACTATACTGGTCAAGGGCTTACTAGATCTTTCTACGGCTTTCTATCCCTGCTCCACGCGGCAATCCGGAGCCATGATCAGTAAGCGCTTCCTACGACAGTGGCGCGACCGAGGCCCTGACCACGATGCTCGTGCCGACCTTGGCCATCGTCTGCACGGGCGAGAGGTAGTCGTCGTCGTCCCCGACGTCGAGGCCGAGGCGGACGGCCTGGCGGCCCAGCTCCTCCAGCGGGATGCGCACGGTCGTCAGCTGCGGCCGCAGCTCCTGCGCGATCGGCACGTCGTCGTAGCCCACCACCGAGACCGCCTCCGGCACCGGCACGCCCGCAAGCTCCAGCCCCTGCATCGCGCCCGCCGCGACCGTGTCGTTGGCGCAGAACAGCGCCGTGAAGTCGAGCTTGTCGGCCAGCAGCGCGCGGATCCGGTCATAGCCGAACCTGCGGTTGAGCTGCCCGAGGTGGATCAGGCCCTTGTCGTAGGGCAGGCCGCGGAAGGCGAGCGCGCGGCGGTGCCCGGCGAGCCGCGCGACGGTCGTGGACAGGCTCGGCGGCCCGCCCAGGAAGACGATCTTCCGGTGCCCCTGCGTGATGAGGTGGTCGGTGATCGCGAAGGCGCCGCCCTCGTTGTCGTACTCGACGACCCGGGTCGGCACGTCGTCGCCGAGCGACGGCCGGCCGCACAGCACCAGCGTGGAGCCGCTGGCGTGCAGCGCGCGGGCCCGGCGGGCGACCTGGGCGGCGTAGGCGCGGTCCTCGTAGGCGCCGCCGACCAGGATGACGGCGTCGGCCCGCTGCTCGTGCAGCAGGTCGATGAGCGCGAGCTCCTTCTCGTGGCTGCCGTGGGTGCAGCAGACCATGCACAGGCGGCCGTGCCTGGTGGCCTCGCGCTCGACGCCCCGGGCGATGTAGGCGTAGAAGGGGTCGATCACGTCGTTGATGATGATCCCGACGGTCCTGTTGGTGGCTCCGGCCAGGGCACGGGCGTGGGCGTTGGCGACGTAGCCCAGCTCGGCGATGGCCCGCTCGACCCGCTGGCGCGTGACGGCCGAGACCGGGTAGTTGCCGTTGATCACCCGGGACACGGTCGCGCTGGAGACGCCCGCGTGCTTCGCCACGTCGGCCATCGTCGCCAGGCTCGGCTCGGTCACCGGCACCTCCTCGCTGTCGATCATGCCATTCGGTCGAGCTCGCCGCGATCGATCTCGTGCAGCAGCGGCAGCCCGGCGGCGTAACGGGCGATCTCCCCGAGCGTCGACTCGGCCAGCCTGCCGAGCTCGTTGCCCTGCGCGCCCGCCAGATGGGGGGTCACGAACGCGTTGGGCAGGTCGAACAGCGGATGGCCGGGCGGGAGCGGCTCGGGGTCGCTGACGTCAAGTATCGCGTCGAGCCGGCCGCTGCGTACCTCCTTGACCAGCGCGTCCGTGTCGACCAGGCCGCCGCGGGCGGTGTTGACGACGACGGCGCCGTCGCGGAGCATCGACAGCCGCCTGGCGTCGAGCATGCGGCGGGTCTCGCGGGTCTCGGGGGCGTGCAGGCTGACCACGTGCGACCGCCTGACCAGGGTGTCGAGGTCGACGGCCGTGCCGCCGAGCTCGGCGATCCCGGCGGGGTCGGCGTACGGGTCGTAGACCAGCACGTCCGCGTCGAGGCCGCCGAGCAGTTCCATGACGCGCCGGCCGATCCTGGACAGCCCGACCAGGCCGACCGTGATGCCGCGGGCGCCGAGCCAGGGCAGGCCGGAGAAGTCGCGCCGGGTGCCGCGCTCGCGGTAGCGGCGGGCCAGGGTGAAGGCCCGCTTGGCGCCGAAGACGATGGCGGCGAAGGTGAACTCGGCGACGGGCACCGCGTTGGCGTCGGCCGCGCTGCAGACCCGGACGCCGCGTTCGAGGACGGCCGGGTCGAGGAAGGTCTTGACCGTGCCGGCCGCGTGCGCGACGAGACGCAGGCCGGGGGCGTGTTCGAGCAGCCCGGCGTCGATCTTCGGGCAGCCCCAGCCGGTCACCAGGACCTCCGCCGCGGCCAGCGCGCGCAGGGCGTCCGGCGATCCGACCTCGTGCAGCACCTGGTCGTGGAGCTCGGTCAGCTCGCCGAGGCGGCGCAGGGCCGGGGGCCCGAACACCTCCTCGCGCACCCCGGGCGCCATCGCCAGCACGGCGCGCGGTCTCGGCCGGGTGTGCGGAGATCTCACCGGCGCCTCTTGTCTGCCCACGTCCATCTCCCGATAGTAAGCGCGTTCTACGCACTGCTGCGGCACGCTAGGGCGTCACCTGCGTAAAGGTCAAGAAGCCCGACTCAGAAAGGGACGACTTCCGGCCAGGGTCTTGACGAAGCATGAAAGCGCTTACTAGCTTCCTCGCCAACCGGAAGGACCCAGCGCATGACCGCTACCCTCGACGCCCCCCGTGCCGGGACAGCGTCGTCGTCCGGCGAGAGGCCGCGCAGGCTCTCGCTGTGGCGGCGCCTCCGGCGCGACCGGGTGATGCTCCTGCTGACGCTGCCCGGGCTGATCTATTTCCTGGTCTTCCACTACGGGCCGCTGTTCGGCTACGTGGTCGCGTTCAAGGACTACCAGCCCTACATCGGCTTCATCGACAGCGCCTGGGTGGGGCTGCGGAACTTCGCCGCCGTCTTCGGCGACCCCGGCGTCTGGAACGCCCTCGGCAACACCCTGAAGATCACCCTCACCCAGCTCGCGCTCTTCTTCCCCGCGCCGATCGCCCTCGCCCTGCTGCTCAACAGCGTGGTCAGCGACAGGGTGCGCAGGTTCGTGCAGAGCGTGGTCTACCTGCCGCACTTCATCGGCTGGGTGATCATCGTCTCGGTGTTCCAGCAGATCCTCGGCGGCGCGGGCGCGCTGCCGAACTTCCTGCAGAGCGCCGGCCTGCCGCGCTACGACATGATGACCGACCCCGACGTCTTCCCGCTGCTGGTGACGTTGCAGGTGATCTGGAAGGACGCCGGCTGGGCGACGATCATCTTCCTCGCCGCCCTGCTCGCCATCAACCAGGACCTGTACGAGGCCGCCGCCATGGACGGCGCGGGCCGCTGGCGCCGCCTGTGGCACGTCACGCTGCCCGGCATCACGCCGATCATCGTCCTGCTGCTGATACTCAACCTCGGCAGCATCCTGTCCGTCGGCTTCGAGCAGATCCTGCTCCAGCGCGACAACGTCGGCCCCGAGGCGGGCGAGGTGCTGGACACGTTCGTCTACTTCAACGGCGTCAAGGACGGCCAGTGGGGGCCCGCGGCCGCGGTCGGCCTGGTCAAGACCGTCGTCGGCACCGCGATGGTGCTCGGCGCGAACAAGGTGGCCCACCTGTTCGGCCACGAGGGGGTGTACCGCGGTGGCGACAAGTAGCCGGCCGGCCTGGATGGAGCGGCCCTCCACGCCCGGCCTGATCCTCAAGGGCGCGATCCTCACGACGGTCGTCCTGCTGGTGGCCTACCCCTTCGTCGGCGTCATCGGCACCAGCCTGTCGGCCGAGTCCGACATCGCGCGGGCGGGCGGGTTCGTGCTGGTCCCGTCCGCGCCGAGCCTGGCGGCGTACTCGACGATCTTCAGCGGCGGGGTGGTGACGCGGGCGCTGCTGGTCAGCGTGCTGGTGACGGCCGCCGGCACGCTCGCCAGCATGCTCGCCACCATCGGCATGGCGTACGGGCTGAGCCGCCGCGAGGTGACCGGCTCGCGCTGGATCCTGATGGTGGCCCTGCTGACCATGCTCTTCAACCCGGGCCTAATCGCCAACTTCCTGCTGGTCAAGCAGGTCGGCCTGATCGACTCGTTCGGCGCGCTGATCCTGCCGAGCCTGGTGAGCGCGTTCAACCTGGTCGTGCTGCGCTCGTTCTTCATGGGGCTGCCGCGCGAGCTGCTGGAGAGCGCCCGCATCGACGGCGCGGGCGACTTCGGCATCCTGGTCAGGATCGTGCTGCCGCTGTCGAAGGCGGTGCTCGCGGTGATCTCGCTGTTCTACGCCGTCGGCTACTGGAACGCCTTCTTCAACGCCCTGCTCTACCTCGACGACTCCGACAAGTTCCCGCTCCCGCTGATCCTGCGCACGTTCGTCCTGCAGGGCCGTTCGATGGAGACCGTGACGGCCGCCGAGGCGCCGGCGCCCGTGCAGGCGGTCCAGATGGCCGTGCTCGTGGTGGCGATCGTGCCGATCCTGCTCGTCTACCCCTTCCTGCAGCGCTACTTCACCAAGGGCGTGCTCACCGGCGCCGTCAAAGGCTGACCCCCCAACCCCCCAAGGAAGATCCCATGAGAGAAAGCGTCTCGCGCCGAGGATTCCTGCGGCTCGGCGCCGCCACGGCGGCGGGTGTCGTCGCCTCCTCCGCCCTGGCGGCCTGCGGCGGCGGGTCCGCCGCGCCCGCCGCCAAGGCCCAGGGGCTGACCATCAAGCTGCCGACGTACACGCCGCTCGCCGGCACGCTCACCCCCGACCTGCCGGGCAGCCCCACGGGCGTTCCCGAGGGCTACTTCACCTATCCGGACAAGCTGTTCAGGGCCGTCGCCAAGCCGCCCATGTCGGGCGGGACCGTGAAGATCGCGGTGCAGACGTTCCTGCCGCCGCCGCCCGGCCGCGCGCAGAACCCGGCGTGGCAGGAGGTGGAGAAGCGGCTCGGCGGGACGGCCGACGTGCAGGCGGTCTCCTCCGACGACTGGCCGACGAAGTTCAACACGATGGTCGCGGGCGGCACGTTGCCCGACATGTTCACCTACATCCAGTCGCAGGGGGTGAACAACCTGCCCGCGTTCGCGGCCAGCCAGTGCACCGACCTGACGGCGCTGCTCGGCGGGGACGCCGTCAAGCAGTACCCGAACCTGGCGGCGATCCCGCAGGTGTTCTGGAAGCAGGGCATCGTCGGCGGCAAGCTGTACGGCATCCCCATCCCGCGCAACATGGTCGGCGGCCTCGGCTTCTACCGGGCCGACATGTTCGCGAAGGCGGGCGTCACCGACCTGTCGCAGATCTCCGACATGGACCGCCTGTTCGAGCTGCTCAAGGAGGTGACCAGGCCCAAGGACAACCAGTGGGGCGTGCTCACCATGGTCGGCGGCGTGTACGGCCTGTCGATCTTCTCGCAGCTGTTCGGCGCCCCCAACGCCTGGCGGCTGGAGAACGGCAAGCTGGTCCACGCCATCGAGACCGAGGAGTACAGGGCGGCCGTCGAGTACGTCCGCAGGCTCCGCGAGGCGGGCGTCGTCTACCCCGGCTCGGAGGGCTTCGACGGCCTCAAGCGCAAGAACGAGTTCAACTCCGGCCACGCCGCGATGGTCTACGACGGCCTGCCCGCCTACCTCGGGCCCACCGGCTACCTGCAGACGTCCAAGAAGATCGACCCGGCGGCCGATCCGCGGCCGCTCACGCCGGTCGGCCCGAAGGCCAAGGCGTTCCTCAACAACATCGTCGTCTCGATCACCATGCTGAAGAAGAGCGACGAGCAGCGGGCCAAGGAGCTGCTGCGGGTGGCCGACTTCTTCGCCTCGCCGTTCGGCAGCGAGGAGTACACGCTGCTCAACTACGGCCTGGAGGGCACCGACCACACGCGCGACGCCAAGGGCGCGCCGGTGCTGACCGAGCAGGGCGGGCGGGACACCGCCGTGCCGTGGAAGTTCGTCGCCGCGCCGACGCAGGCGCTGTTCGACTCCTCCTCGAAGGAGGCCGTGAAGATCATGCACGACGCGATCGGCAAGATGATCGCCGTGGGCGTGGAGGACCCGACGGTCGGGTTGTACTCCCCCGCCAACGAGAACAAGTACGAGTCGCTGTACACCATGCGCACCGACCGCGTGACCTCCATCGTGGCCGGGCGAGCGCCGCTGAGCGACCTGGACAAGCTGGTCAAGGACTGGCGGGCGCAGGGCGGCGACCAGGCGCGCGCCGAGTTCCAGGAAGCGATCGAGCAGTCTCCGAAGGCGGGCTGACCATGAAGCGGACCGTCCTCGCTCTCGTCGCGGCCGCGCTGCTCGGCACCGCCGCCGCCGTACCCCCGTCCCCGGGCTCGCCCGGCCTCGGCGACCCGCTCTTCCCGACGCTCGGCAACGGCGGCTACGACGTGCGCCACTACGACGTCTCCTTCGACTTCACCCCGGTCACCTACGACTTCTCCGGCGTCGTACGGTTCACCGCGAAGGCCACCCAGGCCCTGTCGTCCTTCAACCTCGACACCGACGGGCACGTGATCGACGCCGTCACGGTCGACGGCCGGCCCGCCGCCTGGGCGCTGTCCGCCGGGCAGAGCGGCCAGGAGCTGACCGTCACGCCCGCCGAGCCGCTGCGCGAGCACGTCCCGTTCGAGGCCGAGGTGCGCTTCCACGGCAACGGCAAGGCGCCGCGCGCGGGCCTGACCGGCTGGCGCTTCGGCCCCGACGGCGGGTTCGCCGCCGCCGCGCAGTCCAGCAGGGCCGACACGTTCTTCCCGGTCAACGACCACCCGTCGGACAAGGCCACCTGGACCTTCCGCGTCACCGCCCCCGAGGGGTACGTCGCCACCGCCAACGGCGTCCTGACCGGCCGCGACGGCGGCACCTGGACGTTCGAGGAGCGCGAGCCGATGGCCTCGGAGCTGATCGGCCTCGCCGTGGTCAAGGGCACGTACGTGTACGGCACCGGCCCGCACGCGCTGCCGCTGCGGCACGTCGTCCCGCAGGGCCAGGAGGCCAGGTACGCGCCGATCGCCGCCGAGACCGGCGCCCAGATCGCCTGGGCGGAGGCCAGGTTCGGCCGGTTCCCGTTCTCCACGTACGGGGTGCACATCTACCCGGGGTACACCGACGCGCTGGAGAACCAGACGCTGTCGCTGTTCGGCACCGGGTGGTTCGACCGGCCCGCGTACTCCAACACGATGGTGCACGAGCTCGTCCACCAGTGGTTCGGCGACTCGGTGACCCCGGCCACCTGGCAGGACGCCTGGCTGAACGAGGGCCCGGCCGTCTACTACGCGGCCGTGTGGGCGCAGGAGCACGGCGGCCAGCCGCTGGCCGACAGGATGCGCGGCGTGTACGCCAAGCTCGACGAGGTGCGCGCCAAGGACGGCCCGCCCGGCAGGCCGAAGGGCCTGGGCGGCTACAACATCTACGACGGCGGCGCCCTCGTCCTGTACGCCCTGCGCACCGAGGTCGGCGAGGAGACGTTCGACCGGATCATGCGCCGGTGGGTGCAGCGCAACAAGGACGGCAACGCCTCCACCGAGGACTTCATCGCCCACGCCGCCGCCACCGCCCACCGTCCCGCCCTGGACGGATTCCTGCGCGCCTGGCTCTACGGACCTCAGAACCCCCCGCTGGAGGGAATGTGAACGCCGCGATCGCCCTCGCCCTGGCCCTCTCCCTGACCCCCGCGACGCCCTCCGCGACCGGCCCGGCCCCGAAGGTCTTCCACGTCGCCCCGGACGGCCGGTCCGCGGCCTGCAACCAGGTCAACCCGTGCTCCCTGGAGACCGCGCGGGACAAGGTCCGCGCGGCCCTGGCCGGCGGCATGGACCGCGACGTCGAGGTCCGCCTGGCCGGCGGCGTCTACCGGATGGCCGCGCCGCTCGTCCTGGACCGGCGCGACTCCGGCCCCGAGGGGCACACGGTGACCTGGACCGCCGCCCCCGGCGCCCGTCCGGTGCTGTCCGGCGGCGTGCCGATCACCGGGTGGCGGCAGGAGGGACGCCTTCAGGTCGCGCCCGTTCCCGAGGGCCTCTCGCCGCGGCAGCTCTTCGTCGGCGGCGTACGCGCGATCCGCGCCCGCGGCGGGTCGTGCCCGGCCTCGACCTGCGACGCGACCAAGACGGGCATGACCGGCGCGGTGAAGAGCGGGGTCGCGGGCTGGGCCCACCCGGCGAACGCCGAGGCGGTCATCAAGGTCAGGTGGCGGAACTACCGCTGCCGCATCGACCGCGTGGACGGCGACGTGATCACCTTCGTCCAGCCGTGCTGGACGAACTCCGCGAGCGGCACCGGCCGCACCGGGCCCGCGTGGGACTCGACGACGGTCGACTCCTCCCGGTACTCCAAGGTGTCCTTCTTCGAGAACGCCGCCGAGCTGCTCGACGAGCCGGGCGAGTTCGTCTTCGACCGGACCGCCCGTACCGTCTCCTACCTGCCCCGGCCGGGCGAGCGGCTGGACGACGTGATCGCGCCCGCCACCGAGACGCTGCTGCGCCTGGAGGGCGCGAGCCGGGTCAGGATCGCCGGGCTGGGCTTCGAGCACGCCGCCTACCTGCAGCCGGACACCGACGAGGGGTACGCGGGCACGCAGGGCGGCCTCACCCTGACCGGCGCGACCGGCCCCGAGGACCACGCCGGCCGCTTCTACACCAAGCCGGCCGCGGCACTCGTCGTGCGCGGCGGCCGGGACGTGACCGTCGACGCAGCCGCGTTCGCGCACCTCGGCGGCGCCGGCGTGATCCTGGAGGGCGGCGCCAAGGACTCGACGGTCACCGGCTCGACGTTCACCGACCTGTCGTCGGGCGCGGTCTACGTCGGCGACACCGAGCCCAACCCTCCGGCCGAGCTGCGCGGCGAGCGCAACACGGTGGCCCGCAACACCATCACCTGGACCGGCCGCGAGTTCACCGACGCGGTGGGCGTCTGGGCGGGCTACGAGTCCGGGTTGCGCGTGGACCACAACACGCTGGAGAAGCTGCCGTACTCGGGCGTGTCGGTCGGGTGGGGCTGGAACCAGCCGGTGGCCCAGAACCCGGACATGCGCGACAACCGGATCACCGGCAACAGGATCGTGGACGCCATGATGGTCGCCGAGGACCAGCACGACGGCGGCGCGATCTACACCCAGGGCCCGCAGCCCGGCACGGTGATCTCCGGCAACTACCTCAACCGGTCGGCGTACGGCAACACCGAGCGCGACGGCAACGGCGTCTACCTCGACGAGCAGAGCTCCCACATCACGGTCGAAGGCAACGTGATCACCCGCGTCGGCTACAAGTGGATCTCCAACTGGGCCGGGTACGGCATCGACAACCTCGCCACCGGCAACTGGACCGACACCACCGCGCCGGAGCTGTCCGGCCGCGGCTCGCGGCAGGCGGACAACCACACCGCCCTGGAACGGCTGCCCGACGCGGCGCTCGCCGTCGCCGCGGCGGCGGGCGCGCGCCCCGGCCCGGTCGAGCAGCTCGAACCCGACCTGGCCAGGACGGGCACCGCGACCCAGTCCGCCACCGAGGGCGCCGCGGCGGCCGCGAACGCTCTCGACGGCTCCACGGTGACCGACACCAGGACGACGTCCGCGCCCGGCTCCTGGTGGCAGGTCGACCTGGGCGGCCAGCACCGGATCGGCACCGTGGAGATCTGGAACGACGCGTCCATGACCACGGCCGACGCCGAGCTGCTGGTCTCGGCCACCCCCGACTTCGCGCAGGCCACGCGGGTGCCGCTGCCGGGCCGGGCGCTGCGCCCGTCCGTGGTCGCGGTGGACGCCGAGGGCCGGTACGTGCGGATCCAGCGGACCGGCACCGGCAGGATCGGTCTGTCGGCCGTGATGGTGCACCCATGAGCTGGTTCACGCAGGCCCGGTTCGGCCTGTTCGTCCACTGGGGCATCTACGCGGCGGCCGCCCGCCACGAGTGGGTGCAGTCCTACGAGAAGATGGACGACGAGCGCTACCGCCGCTACTTCGACCACTTCGACCCCGACCTCTACGACCCGGCCGCCTGGGCCGACGAGGCCGTCAACGCCGGGATGAAGTACCTGGTCGTCACGAGCAAGCACCACGACGGCTTCTGCCTGTGGGACTCCGCGCTGACCGATTTCAAGGCCCGGCGCGACCTGCTCGCCCCCATGCTCGACGCCTTCAGGGAGCGCGGCCTGCGCACCGGCCTGTACTACTCCCTGCTCGACTGGCACCACCCCGACTTCCCCAACGACCTCTACCACCCCCGCCGGGAGGAGGACCTCGGCGAACGCGACATCACGAAATACGCCGACTACCTGCACGGCCAGGTCCGCGAGCTGCTGACCCGCTACGGCCGCATCGACACGATGTGGTTCGACTTCTCCTACGCCGGGCGCGGGTTCGGCGCCAAGGGCCCCGACGAGTGGCGTTCGGCCGAGCTGGAGCGGATGGTCCGCGAGCTGCAGCCGGGCATCCTCGTCAACAACCGGCTCGGGCTCGGCGGCGGCGACTTCACCACGCCCGAGCAGGTCATGCCGCCCGGCGGCGTGCCCGGCCACCGGCCGTGGGAGGCGTGCCAGACGCTCAACGGCAGCTGGGGCTACCACCGCGACAACCAGGACTGGAAGCCGGTCGAACTGCTGGTCAAGATGCTGGTCGACACCGTGTCCAAGGGCGGCAACATGCTGCTGAACGTCGGCCCGAACGCCCGGGGCGAGTTCGAGCCGCGGGCCCTGGAACGGCTGCGCGGGATCGGCGCATGGATGCGCCTGCACGCCCGCTCCATCCACGGGGCGGGGCCCGCGGAGTTCGAGGCCCCGCCCGACTGCCGCTACACCCGGCGCGGCGACCGGCTCTACCTGCACCTGCTGTCGTGGCCGATGCAGCACGTGCACCTGCCCGGCCTCGGCGGCCGGGTGGCCTACGCCCAGTTCCTGCACGACGCCTCGGAGGTGCCGTTCGTCGAGATCGACCCGAAGGAGCCGTTCCACCACTACCTGCGCGGCCTGCCGGAGGACACCCTGACCCTGCGGCTGCCGATCACCCGCCCCGACGTGACGATCCCGGTCGTCGAGCTGTTCCTGCGGCCCGGGTGACATGCGTCCACGGGCGCGTGCGGCAGGAGCCGGGCGACGACGCCTGGCCGGGACGCTGTCACGAGGATCGGGAGAACATGGCCAGGGCCTGGGAGCGCTGCGCGACGAGCTCGTCGTAGGTGCCGTCGCGCTCGGCCCAGCGGTGCATGAGGACCCGCTCGACCAGGATCTCGTCAGGGGTCGGGTCCTGGGAGAGCAACCGCGTGACCTCCTCGGCGAAGTCGTCGAGCGGCAGTGCGTGCGGGTTCACCTTCTCCTGGCCCGCCGTGGCGACGGCCGGGGGGACGAGTTCGACGACGCCGACGCCGGTGCCGTCGAGCTGCGCCCGAAGCGCCTCGGAGTAGGCGTGCACCGCGGCCTTCGAGGCGGCGTAGGTGGGCATGGGCGGGAACGGCAGGAAGGCGATCCCGGAGGTGACGGTGACGAACGTGCCGGCGCCGCGCCGCACCAGGTGCGGGGTGAAGGCGTCGATGACCCGGATGGTGCCGAGCAGGTTGGTGTCGATCGTCGTCCGCGCGGCCTCGAAGTGGGCGGGGTCGCGCAGATCTTCCAGGAGCATGACGCCCGACATGGTCACCACGGTGTCCAGCTCGGGGTAGCGGGCGAGTACGGCGTCGCGGGCGCGTGCGACGGAGGCGTCGTCGGTGACGTCGACGGCGAACGCACCCAGACCTTCGCCGGCGAGTTCCTGGAGCGACTCGGCGCTGCGGCCTCCGACGGCCACGGTGCTGCCCGCCGCGGCGAACCGCCGGGCCAGCTCCCGCCCGATGCCCGAGGTTCCGCCCACGATGAGAACGGTGCGGTTGGAGAGGTCCACGAGGTCTTCCCTTCGGTGGGGTGCGCCGCGGCGTTCGGGCCTGCGGCGCCTTCGATGACGGACGGCGTCACCGGGCGCGGCGGTGACGTCTCGAGTGTGGACGTCCTCCTGCGGGCCTGGCAGCGCCCCCGTCTTCCCTGGTCCTGACAGGACCCCCTCTGGGACGCACGCACCGCATTACGGTGTCGGTATGAAGGGCGATAAATCCGATAATCGGCTCGGCAGCTACCTTCGCGCACGCCGTGAGCTGGTGACCCCGGAGCAGGCCGGCCTCCCGTCCGGGGGCAACCGCCGCGTCCCCGGACTGCGCCGGGAGGAGGTCGCCCTGCTCGCCGGGATCAGCGCCGACTACTACCTGCGCCTGGAGCGGGGCCGCGACAAGAACCCCTCGCCCCAGGTCCTCGAATCGCTCGCGCGCGTCCTGCGACTCGACGACGTCGAGCGTGCGTATCTGCTCGGCCTCGCCGCGCCCCGCCCGAGAACGCGCCGCCGCAGGCGACCCGAGCACGTGCCGGCACGGGTGCACGAGCTCCTCGCCCATCTCCAGATCCCGGCGTTCGTCGAAGGACGCGCCTTCGACGTCCTGGCCTCCAATCCGATGGCCGTCGCGCTCTCCCCGCGGTTGAGGCCCGGCCAGAACCGGCTGCGCTCCTTCTTCCTCGACCCCGAGGAGCAGGCCTTCCACCGGGACTGGGAGAAAGCCGCCGCCGGCTTCGTCGCGACCCTGCGCACCAGCGTCGGAGACGACACCGACGATCCCCGGTTCATCGACCTCGTCGGAGAACTCGCACTGTCCAGTCAGACGTTCCGCACCCTGTGGGCCCGGCACGACGTCCGCGCCCTCGACGGAGGGACCGCCGTCGTCGACCACCCCGTCGTCGGTGAACTACGGCTGCACCGCGACAAACTCCCCGTGGACGACGTCATCCTCGTCCTCTACTACCCCGACAAGGACAGCGACAGCGACGAGAGACTGAGGCTCCTCGCCGCCCTGTCGCACACCGCCCACCGGGAGCACCCGGAGCACGCGGAGGCAGTCCGCCCCGGTCGGCTCCATGATGACCCGTGACGCACCTGACAGACCTGGCAGGCGCTGATCGACCTGGCTCAGGTCGTTCATGCGGGGAGGGCGTCTCCGGGGAAGCCGTGGCACGGGTGCACCTCGTAGCGCATCATCCCGGCCTGCACGCAGGGGTCCCCGGCCATGATCTCCGAGGCCTCCTCGGCCGGCACGGTCATGATCGCGACGCCGGCCATGGTGTCGGAGGCGACCGGGCACAGGATCGCGATCACCCCCTCGGCGCGCAGGGACACCATGCGTCGCTGGTGTTCGAGTTCGATGGCGTCCGCGCCGTCCCTGGTGCGGTCCGGCCCCCAGTGCAGGAGCGCCAGGCTGTACGGCTTCGCGGTCGCGGCCAGAGCCTGGATCTGTTCGTCGGTCACGGTCGTGCTCATGCTGTCCCCTTACTTCTCGATGCGTTCGGCCAGCGAGACGCAGATGCCTTCGGGCCCGCGGACGTAGGCCATCCGCCACCCGCCCTCGTATTCGCCGACGCCTCCCACCAGCCCGTAGCCCTCGGCTGCGGCGTGGTCCACCGCGGCTTGCAGGTCGTGCACCTCGAAGGCGACGTTGCGCAGGCCCAGCTCGTTGGCGGGCGCGGCGGGCGAACCCGGGAGGTGGTCCGGGCGCGTGAAGCTGGAGAGCTCCAGTGTCGTGCCTCCGCCGGGCGGTCGCAGCATGACGATCTCGGTGCGGGCGCCGGTCATGCCGATCACCGTGTCCAGGAAGTCGCCTTCGACGGCCATCTTCGGATCGGCCTCCAGACCGAGGCTGACGAAGAACGCCGTCACGGCGTCGAGGTCGGCGACGGTGATGCCGACGTGGTCGAAACGCCTGATGAATGTCATCGGATGCCTTTCAGGGTTTCTTCAAGAGACGCATGAGCAAGGTAGCACTCTAGGTTCCGTAAGGGAACCCCACTTGCTGGGGACCGGCCTCGGCTTGAGATCCGATGCATTGCCCGGCCCTGATCTTCCCGGCTTCCCGGCCTCCCTTGCAGGTGCTCAACCGCGCGGACCTCGCGAACGGCGAGGAGGCGCTGGAGCGTTTCGTCCGCGGCGGCTCGCCCGGTCCCGACGGGTCAAGGGGTGGAGTGGTGGGGGAAGAGGGCGGCGGCGACGTGCTGGGTGTCGGTGTACTCGATCACCGAGGTGATCTTGCCGAGGTGAACGGTGCAGACGGCGATGCAGCGGTTGTCGTAGGCGGTGTCGTGGACGGTGGTGGCCTTGGAGGTCCATTCGGCGACCACGTGCTCACCCTCGGCGATCGTGCTGACCAGCTCGATCTGCAGAGTTCCCGGGACCAGGATCCTTCCCATGCCGCCCAGGAAGTCGTTGACGATCGCGTCGCGCCCCCGCCACACCTTCGAGATCGGCAGATCGCCGGGATAGTGCCAGGTCGCGTCGTCGGCGAAGCTGTCGTGGACGACGTCCGCATCGCCATCCCGGACGGCTTCGACGTAGCGGATGACGACGGCTCGGGGGTCGGTGACGGCGTTCATGATCTGCGCTCCTACGGTCGGGGGTCTCGTGGTGGGCAAGGGGGGCGTTCAGGGGCGCGGAAGTGGCGGATGACGGCTGGCTCGGGCCCGTCGAAGAAGGCGAGGAAGGCCGGCGGCGACGGTGTCGCGCAGCACTGCGAGCGCCGTCAACCGGCACGGCGACGCACTCCGCGCAGCCCCCCGCCATCGCGTGACCGACGACCCGCTCGATGCAGGCCGGGCCGCTGGGATCGGCTCGGGGACGTCGGCGAGCGCGACCGGTTCTGCCGGATCGCCTGCGGGAACGGGCACCTTCATCCCTCTGCCTCCCCGGTGGTTTTTGCGACCAGTTCACCGGAGGGGGCAGTGACGAGGCCAACAACGCGCCCGCCCGGCCGACAACGCCTGGTTGTCGCCTATGGTCGTAGGCGTGGATCTCGACCTGACCTTGGTCCGCGCGTTCGTCGTGACCGCCGGGACACTGCACTTCGGGCGCGCCGCCGAGCGGCTGGGGACCAGCCAGCAGGCGGTGTCCAAGCGCATCGCGCGGCTGGAGGCAGTGCTGGCGGTACGGCTGTTCGAACGCGAGGGCGGCATCCGGCTGACCGAGGCGGGCGAGCGGTTCCTGCCGGCCGCACGCGAGGCCCTGGCGGCGGCCGAACGCGCGGTCGCGGAGGTGACGGGAGCCGGACCAGTCGTGCGCATCGACACCTGGGGCCACCTGTACGCGCCGATGCGCACCGTCGCTCAAGCGGTGCAGGCGCTCAGCACGGTCCGGCTGGAGCCCGGCCCGGGACGCGACTGGCCCTCGGTCGCAGCGGCGTTGCTGCGCGGCGACACCGACGTGGGCTTCGGCCGGGTGCACCCGCTGCCGGGCGGCTCCGACGTGGGCCTCACTCAGCGGCTGGCGCGGCTGGAACCGGTCGACGCCGTGGTGAGTACGTCGCACCCGCTGGCCGCCGCCACCACACTGCGTCCGGCCGATTTGCGCGACAGCACCCTGTGGTGCCCGGCCGAGCTGACTCGCCTGGACTTCCTGCGCCGTTTCGCCGACGAGTTCCAGATCACGCGGCGACAGGACGGCCCCAATCTAGGCTTGGACCACCTTGTGCAGCACCTCCGCGCCGACGTCTCGTGCTTCACGCTCGTTCCCGCCGACGCGCCGCTCCCCGGCCACGCAGGTCTGCGCTCCATCCCGCTCGTCGAGCCGACCCCGCTGTACGCGTGGTCGCTGGTCTGGCGCACCTCCCACCGGCATCCGCTGCTCGAACCCCTGGTGCGCGGTTTCGCCGACACCGGCCGCGCCCACCGATGGCTGGACTACACGCCACAGCGGGACTGGCTCCCTGACGCCGACCACGCCAGGCTCATGGCCGAGCACGTGTGATCACTACCTCTTGGACGCGCCACACCGCGTCCAAGAGCGTCGACCCCGGTCTGACCTCGGCCGCAGCGCAGGAGCGTCCCTAGGAGAACCAGCTTCCGCCGAGTTCCTGGACGGCCTTGCCGCCCTTGGGCACCAGCACCGCCTCGCTCAGCACGTTGGTGACGCTCTTGGTGTCGTTGAGCAGGGCGAACAGGAAGAACATGCCGCCACTGGCCGTACGGAAGCCGAAGACGGAGCCGTGGCCGGCGAACCCGACGTACAACCCCTTGTTGACCTCGGGGAACGCCTTGCGGCTGTAGCTGTCCTTGGCCAGGCGGTAGCCGGAGTCGCCCTCCTTGTCCTTGTCCCCGTTCCAGAAGTTGCGGTACTCCTCGGCCACGGCGGCCGCCATCGCGTCGTCCATGTCCGTGACGTAGCCGTCGGCGTCGAGCAGCGGCTCGGGCATCCGCTGTCCCCAGTGCACCGGGGTCACGACGGCCAGCCGGAAGGACTGCCCGGCAGAGCGCAGGAACCCCAGCAGGTGCGGACGGCTGTGGCCCTTGGTGTCCCGGTAGGTCGCCTTCGCGATGAACCAGTCCCCGGCCGGTGGCTGCCGCTCCGGCCTGGGCACATAGATCGTCGGGGTGCCGGTCGGGTTGATCGGCCGGTGCGCCGGCTTCCATCCGAGCTCCTCACGGCTGCGTTCGAGCACGCCCTCGTACAGGGCGCCTTCGACGAACAGCGCGTCGAGCCGGGCGTTCGACCGCCACCACTTGCGCTTCCTGAGCGCCGCGTTGTACGTGGCCAGCCACGTGCGCATGGCCGTCCGGGCCCGGGCGACGGTCAGGGCCTGCGCGGTCGCCGT
Source organism: Nonomuraea sp. NPDC049624 (assembly GCF_040675255.1). Taxonomy (NCBI): domain Bacteria; kingdom Bacillati; phylum Actinomycetota; class Actinomycetes; order Streptosporangiales; family Streptosporangiaceae; genus Nonomuraea; species Nonomuraea sp. NPDC049624. The sequence goes on from NZ_JBFAOR010000014.1 coordinate 71,180, forward strand.
GGGAGCCGGGGTGGCGCTCGCGGACGGCGCGGCGTCCGGCGACGGAGCCCGAGACGGAGACGGTGAGGCGGCGGGCGAGGCGGCGCGACTCGGCGTCGGCGGGTCCGCGGGCCGATAGGGCAGTCCCGGGATCGCACCGCAGCCGCCCAGGCTCAGCACGAGAGCCACGATCAGCGGTAGTGCGCGCACACAACTCCCCCAACACAGCCCAAAGACCCGACAAACAAGAACATATCGGATGCATCCCGCCACACCGGAATGCGAACGACCCGTTCAGCGGGACGGATCGGTGGAGGGCGGCTCCTGGGGATGGGTGGCCGCCAGGCGTGACGCGCCCGCCCTGGCCTCCGCCTTGAGCGTGTATGGCCAGGTCAGACGGGGAGGAGCCAGGAAGCCGGGACGCTCGGGCCCGCTCGCGACCACCACGCAAGAACGAATCGGAGAACTCCTGATGCGCGCAACCCTGATGTACGGTGCCGGCGACGTCCGCGTCGAGCAGGTGCCCGATCCGGCCGTCCAACTGCCCACCGACGCGCTGGTCCGCGTCACCGCGTCCTGCATCTGCGGCAGCGACCTGTGGCCCTACGGCTCGATGAAACCGCAGGACGGACCCGCCCGGATGGGACACGAGTTCATCGGCATCGTCGAGGACGTCGGCTCCCAGGTGACCACCCTCGCCCGGGGCGACCTGGTCGTGGCGCCGTTCGCCATCTCCGACAACACCTGCCGGTTCTGCCGCGAGGGCCTGCACACCTCCTGCGCCGACCCGCAGGCCGGCTTCTGGGACGCCGAACCGGACGAGGGCGGCCAGGCCGAGGCCGTACGCGTCCCGCTCGCCGACGGCACCCTGGTCAAACTGCCCGTCGAAGCCGACTCGCCCCTCATGCCGTCCCTGCTGACACTCGCGGACGTGCTCGGCACCGGCCACCACGCCGCCGTGGCCGGCGGCGTCGGCCGGCGCACCCGCGTCACCGTCATCGGCGACGGCGCCGTCGGGCTGCTGGCCGTGCTGTCGGCCAGGCGCCTGGGCGCCGCGCAGATCATCCTCATGGGACGCCACCAGGCCCGCACCGACCTCGGCCGCGAGTTCGGCGCCACCGACGTCGTGGCCGCCCGCGGCGAGGAAGGCATCGAGCAGGTACGCGACCTCACCGGCGGCGACGGCACCCACGTCGTCCTGGAAGCCGTCGGCAACATGCCCGCCTACCAGCAGGCGCTCGGGGTCGTCCGGCCGGGCGGCGTCATCAGCCGCGTCGGCGTGCCGCAGTACGACGACGCGCCGATCGGCATGGACAGCCTGTTCCGCCACAACCTGCGCCTGGCCGGCGGCCCCGCCCCGGTCCGGGCCTACATCGAGGAGCTGATGCCCGACATCCTGAACGGCGTCATCGAACCCGGCAAGGTCTTCGACGCCACCACCGACCTCGACGGCGTCCCGGCCGGCTACCGGGACATGGCCGACCGCAAAAGCCTCAAAGTGCTCATCAAGCCCTGACCTTCCGAAGCTCCCCCGAAGCGCCGGCCGTAACAGGCAAAGCCGCGATCGACGCCGGAACGCCACCCGCGGGCGAAGCCGCTGCCAAGCGGGAGGAAGGAAACAACCCCGCGAGGAACGATCCTCAGCCCGTCACGCCACCCCGCCCGCCCCTCCCCCGCGCGCGGTCGCCATACTGCAGAAGGCGCACGGTGAAGAGCCCCCTGGTGGCCTGAGCACAGACCACCACGGCACCTCCCGCCGACCCGGTGCTCCGGAGCCGCCATCGGCCCGGAGCACCCGCGCCCACGACATCCACGACGTCGAAAGGCCCTGATGACAGCCGACCAGCCCATCTGCTGCCCCACCTGCAAGGGAGTCCTCCCCGGCCGGCAGCGCAGCGACTACACGGCCGCCCGCGGACGCCTCGTCGTCGTCAACGGCTACTGCCAGGGCCAGTGCCCGGCCCCCGAACAGCGGCCCCGCCTCCAGGCCCCCGCCGAGCACCCCGCGCCCGCCGACCACGGCACCCCGCAGCCGCTGAGCGTACCGGCGCCGGCGCTCTGACCTCGGCACGCGAGACAGGGCCGCCGCGGCTCAGTCGAGGAGCTCCACGTACCCGTCGGTCCCGTGCACGCGGATCCGCTGCCCGTCCCGGATCAGCCGGGTGGCCCCCTCCACCCCCACCACCGCCGGCAGCCCGTACTCCCGCGCGATCACCGCTCCATGCGTCATCAGGCCACCCACCTCCGTCACCAGCCCGGCGATGCCCACGAACAACGGGGTCCAGCTCGGGTCGGTGAAGGCGGTGACCAGGATGTCACCCGCCGCCAGATCGGCCCGCGCCATGTCCGGCACCACGCGGGCACGTCCCTCGACGGTCCCCGCCGACACCGCCAGGCCGGCCAGCGCCCCCGGCGGCACGTCCTCGCGCTGGTACCGGCCGGCGAGCACCTCGCCGTCCGAGGTGATCACCCGCGGCGGGCGCAGCGTCTCGTGCCACCGGAAGTCCTCCCGACGCCGCCGGACGAGCTCGCCGTCGGCCTCGCCCGTGCGCACGACCTCCTGCAGCTCCTGGAACCGCAGGTAGAAGACGTCCTCCCGGTCCCGCAACACCCCCGCCCGGACGAGCCGATCGGCCTCCCGCCACAACGCCTGCTTGTAGGCCAGGTAACGGCAGACCATGCCGTATTTGGGGAACTCCCGATAGCCCGCGAACGTGCGCACCCGGGCGATCATCCGCTCGGTCTCCGCCGCCTTCCGCTCCCCGTCGGGCAGGGCCCGCAGGCGCGCCAGCACGTCCCGCTCCTTGCGCAGGGCCTCCTGACGTCCCTGCTCGAAACGCCGCGCACCGGCACCCGCCTCGAAATTCCGGACATTGCCCAGCATCACCGGAACCAGCATGGCGGGCCGCTCACTCCAGCGCGTCCGGGTGATGTCGATCTCTCCCGGGCAACGCATGCCGTACCGCTCCAGGAAGCCCCGGACGGCCTCGGCCGCCTCCCGGCCGCCGGGCAGCTCGCCCAGCTCCTCCAGGAAGCCGTCGCCCTCCCGATCCTCCGCCGCCACCCGCTGCAGGAACGCCACCACCTCCGCGTGCGGACGGATCACGTCCGCCACGTTCAGCAGCGCCAGCCCCATCTCCGACGTGACGTTGTGCGGGACGGACTGCGTCAGCACATCGGCCACGTTCCGCTCACCCAGCCATTCCTCCAGGTGATCGTTCAGCCACCAGGCCGCCTCCATCCCCGCCATGATCGCCTGGAAGCTCCGCGGGCCGAACAGCAGCCGCCTCAGCTCCGCGATGTCGGCCAGGATGAACTCGAACAGCTCCGGCCCGGACAGCTCCTCGATACGGCGCCGCAACACGGCCACGGACTCCCGGCCGTCCCGGACCAGCTCGGCGACCAGCTCCGGATCGGTCTCGATCGGCGCGGGCGGAGCGGCGGCGGGCGCGACGCCCGACTCCTCCTCCGGCACCGCGCGGATGAAGTCGCCCCGGTCCACCACCGTCTGCAACGCGTCCCGGATGAGCGGATCGGACTTCCCCAACGTCCCGATGAGGTTCGCCCGGCCCGCCGCCGTCGCCAGAACCGGGGCCACGTCCACGAACAGCCGCCCGCCCGCCTCCGCCATCGGCCGCGACGTCGTCAACTGCCAGAAGGACAACCCCAGCGGCTTCATCGCGTCGGTCATCATCTGCTGATGCCCCACGGAGACGTAGACATGGTTGTCCTGGTCGTCGGCGACCGGGACCGGGAACAACGTCGTGATCGGCCGGCTCTGGACGACATGGAACTCCTCACCGGACAGACACCACTCGATGTCCTGCGGCCGGCCGAACCACGCCTCGATCCGCCGTCCCAGCCCCACCAGACGAACCGCCTGCTCATCGGTCAGAGCCCGCCGGACCGACCGCTCGGCCTCGACCGGCCCCTCCTCGGTGCCGCCCGCCGGCGAGGCCCGCACCACCCGCGCCTTGTCCCCGACCGACACGTCCACGACCCGCTCGTCCCGCACCGTGTAGACGTCCCCCGCGACCACGCCCGAGACCAGCGCCTCACCCAGCCCCCACACCGCCTCCACGACGGCGGTCCTGCGGTCCGACGTCACCGGATCCGCGGTGAACAGGACCCCGGCCGCGTCCGGGAACACCATCCGCTGCACGACCACCGCCATCCGCACCCCGCGGTGGTCGAACCCGTTACGACGCCGATAGACCACCGCCCGCTCCGTGAACAGCGAGGCCCAGCACCGCCGCACATGCGCAAGCACCTCCGCCGGCCCCACGACGTTCAGGTACGAGTCCTGCTGCCCGGCGAAGGACGCCGTCGGCAGGTCCTCGGCCGTCGCGCTCGACCGCACCGCGCAGGCCGCCTGCTCCCCGAGCCGGGCCAGCGACTCCCCGATCGCCGCCACCACGTCGTCGGGCACCGGCGCGCCCTCGATGACGGCGCGGATCTCCGCGCTCAGCGCGCGGACCGCCGCACGGTCGTCCGGATCCACCTTCGCCAGCAGCTCCAGCTGGGCGTCGAACGACGGCACCGCGGACACCACCCGCTGGAAGGCCTCGGTCGTGACGCAGAAGCCGTCCGGCACGCGGACGCCGTCGATCCGCGAGAGCTCGCCGAGGGCGACGCCCTTCCCGCCGACGTCCGCGATGTTCGCCGCGTTGATCTGCCCGAACTCCAGCACGTAACCCAATTCCGTCGCTCCATCCATCGTCGGGTTGGTTCGCAACGGGCAGTATGAACGACTTCTCGAGGTCTCATGAGGGGCGGGGATCCGCTATAAAGTGAAAGTGAGGGGACGTTCGTTTCCCCAGCATCCAGCCCGACCGCCGCTGCCGGACGGTCCGTGGGGCCGTTCGCCTCGGAAGATCACTTTCGCTGTCGCCTTTACATTGTAGATCTTGCCACGAGACGGCGACGACGCAATCACCTAAAAGCCGCCAAGGCTACCCCCATCCGGGCCACCCCCGCCCCCACCATCACCCGGAGACATGAAAAACTAGCTTCCGGGCTACAGAATCACGGCGCCCTCGAACCGCAAGTCACAAATCCCCATATAATCGGAAATATCCCCAGCTTCCCGGCGGTCCCCGCCTGCCACGGGTGCGAGAATCGTATGACTTCTCCACCTTTGTCGCCCATTGAGGCTTTCTGGCGAATTATTCCAAATGCGGGATTTTACGTTTCCGTCAGCGCCAAAGACCTGGTCACCCACGCGTCTGGTTCCGTTATAGAGTCTGCACCCGGACCCCGCCGAAGAAAGGTGTCAGGCATGCAAGACGCGGCCATCGACCGAGTAAAGCTCATCTTCACCCTGTTCGACGCCGACGGCACCGGTTACCTTGAGGCCGAAGACTTCGACCGCATGGCCAACCGCGTATTGGCGGCCTCCCCTCGTTCCACAGAAGCCGCCAAGAGCGCGATCAGTGACGCTTTCCGTCGTTACTGGACGACTCTTGTCGAGGAACTCGACAAGGACAAAGACGGCCGCATCAGCTTCGAGGAGTACAGCGCGTGCGTCCTGTCCCCCGAGCGCTTCGACGACGCGCTCACCGACTTCGCCGAGGCGCTGGCCGAGCTGGGCGACCCCGACGGCGACGGCCTCATCCACCGCACCGATTTCATGGCGCTCATGACCGCCATCGGCTTCAAGCGGCGCAACGTCAACACCCTCTTCGACGCGTTCGGCCCCTCCCAGGACGACCAGGTCAAGGTCCCGGTCTGGGCCGAGGGCATCAAGGAGTACTACAGCCCCGAGAAGGCGGACATCGCGGGCGACCTCCTGCTCGGAGAGTCCAGCTGACGGCCGCCACGAGCCGGCGCGTCCGGTCTTCGACGACGAAAAGGGAGCAGTAGTGGAACCAGTCATCGGACTTGCCATCGGCCGGGGAACGGGCCCCGAGCTCGCGGCCGTCTTCGAGCGGGTGCTGGCCGGGATCGCCGACGCCTGCGGCACGAAGGTGGCCCTCACCCGCTCTGAGCGGATCTATCACTCCTACGTGTCCTTGAAGGCCGGCGCGGAGGCCGAGGAGATCCGCGAGAGCACGCGGCAGGACGCCGACCACTACACGCGCTTCTGCCGCTCGCTGGCGGCCGCCGGCGTCCCAGCCGTCTTCCGCACGGCGATCAACGCCCAGTCGCTCTACCTGGTCCGCCAGCGCCTCCAGGCGGTGAAGATCGACGCCATCACCACGGCCGGGGCCTCGCTGCTGCTGGTCAGAGACCAGGCCCAGGGCTTCTACACCGGCGAGAACGTGCATCTTCCCGGCGCGCTCGTCCGCACGATGACCTTCAGCAGGGAGATCACCGAGAAGGTCATCGCGCTGGCCGTGCGCCGGGCGCGCCAGGAGTGGCCCGACGGCCGCATCGACGAGATCGTCATGGCCTACAAGTTCCACCTGCTCGACGGCGCGCTCGACGAGTGGGTGGCCGAGAGCGCCGCGCGCCACGGCGTGCAGATCGGCCTGTTCCAGCCCGACACGGTGAACCGCAACCTCATCGAACGCGGCCCGCGGCCCCGCACGGTGATCATCGCGGGCAACGAGTGGGCCGACATCATGCACGTGGTGCTGCTCGACCGCTTCGGCTCCGAGCGGCAGGAGAACCGCTGCACCGAGAACGTCTACCTGCATCCCGACGCGTGCGGCCTGGTCGAGTACCAGACCGTGCACGGCTCCGCCGACGACCTGGCGGGCACCGGGAGGGTCAACCCGGTGGCCACCGTCCGGGCCGCGGCGGCCATCGCCGAGCGGCACGCGGGGTGTGCCGGAGCGGTGCGGATGGTCGAACGCGCCCTGATGGCGCTCGGCCGTCACGGCGTCGCCACCCCTGACGCCGGCGGACGCCACTCCACCACCGGCGTGGTCGATGCCCTCCTCGACGCCCTGGAACCCGCGGCCCAGCCGGTCCTGATGGCGGACTCATGACCGGCGAGCAGTCACCGTCCCGCAAGGAACGTTCCATTCAGGTCACCGGGGAACATCAGGAACATGTGGCCGTCCCGGCTGCCGAAGGCCACCGGCCCGTCCAGGAACGTGCGGCCGTCCCCGCCGAAGGGCACCGGCCCGTCCAGGAACGTGCCGGTCTGGCCGGCGAGGAGCACCTGCCCGGCACCGAGCGTGCGGCCCTGGTCGTCGTCGACCTGCAGAACGACTTCTGTACCGGCCCCACCGCCCGTGCCCGTTACGCCGGTGACCCGGCGGCTCTGGAAACAGTCGCGGCCAACACGGCCAGAGCCCTCGCATCGGCGCGAGCCCGCGGCATGGACGTGGTGTTCGTCCGGTTCGTCGGTGACGCCGAGCATCAGGGGCCGAGCTGGCGGCGGCGCGACCTCGCCCAGGGCAAACCCCTCAAGTGCCTCGAAGGCACCTGGGGTGCGCAGTTCCACAAGGTCGAGCCCGCGCCCGGGGAGCCGGTCTTCACCAAGTGGGCCTGCTTCGACGCCTTCCTCAGCGAGGGCTTCGAACGGCACCTGCGCGGGCGCGGCATCGTCCGTCTGGTGTTCGCCGGCCTGTACACCGACGTCTGCGTGGACTCCACCGCACGCACCGCCTTCCAGAAGGGCTTCCACATCACGGTGCTGACCGACTGCACCGCCAGCCGCTACCTGCCCGACTCGGAGATCCTGCGCTTCATGGCCGCCCTCTACGGCGCCCATCTCACCTCCCACGACGTCCCTGGCTCGTGGATCCCGGAACAGGAGACCGCCGCGGTGTCAGCGGCCGGTCGACCGGCCCGAGAGGAGAGCACGTGCCGGACAACCGACAGCTCCAGATCGACACCGGCGTCGGCCTGACCGCGCTCATGGTCGCCGCCGCGCGGGCGATCGAGACCCACCGCCCCGACTCCCTGGCCGCCGACCCCTACGCCGAGCACTTCGTCCGCGCCTCGGCCGCCTCGGCCGCCTGGCCGACCCGTCCGCAGGACGTGCCCGGCGGCGACGCCAACCCTCTCTGGGGCAGGCTCGGCCGGTACTTCGGTCTGCGTACCCGGGTCCTCGACGACTTCCTGCTGCGCGCGGCCAAGGGGGGCATCCGGCAGGTCGTCCTGCTCGGTGCGGGGCTCGACACCCGGGCTCTGCGGCTCGCCTGGCCTCGGGGGCAGGTCGTGTACGAGATCGACCGGCCCGGTGTGCTGGCGTTCAAGGAGCACGTGCTCGACTCGCTCGCCGTCGAGCCGTCCTCCCCGGGCCGGGGCGTCCCGGCGGCACGGCGTCGGGTGGTCGCGGCCGACGTGGGCGACGACTGGGCCGGCGCGCTGCTGGCCGCGGGTTTCGACGCGAGCACACCGACCGCTTGGCTGGCCGAGGGGCTTCTGCTCTACCTGGATCCAGCGGTCGAACGCCGGCTCCAGCGGACCATCGACGTCCTGAGTGCCGAAGGAAGCGTCCTGGCGTTCGAGGCCAAGCTCGGGCTGGGGTCGCCGGCGGTCCGCGCCAACCCGGTCTACGCCTCGACCAAGGCACAGATCGGCGTGGATCTGCTCGCGTTGTTCGACAGGAAGCCGCGTCCCGACTCCATCGGGCTGCTGAGGGGGCGCGGCTGGTCCACCACCGTCCGTACGCCCTTCGACTTCACCCGTCAGCACGGTCGAGGTCCCCTTCCCGAACCGGACGACGCCTTGGCCACCAACCGCTGGGTGTTCGCCGACAAACCACGACAAAGTCACGTCTTGGGCGTCTCGGTACCCACGTTCCGCGACTGCTGACGGCCGGCTCCCGGGCCAGCCGCAAACAGACGGCGAGACTCCCTTGGCTGCCCCGACCGGTGGCGACCGCGAACGGTCGGAGAGCGGGGCGGCCCAGGTGGCGGGGCCGCGAATGGTGCCATGCGTGGCTGTCGGGGCTCTGGTCCGGCTCGGGGGCGGGGCTTGGGGGTTGGTGTCTGGGGGCGGTTGATGGTCGGGGTGGTTCTCAGGTGGTGGGAGCGTGTTCTCGTGCTGAGATCAGGATGTCCAGGATTGCGAGGGTTTCGGCCCATGGCACTGGGTTCGGGGCGCCGTCCACCATGCTGAGGAACGCCTCCATTGTCCGCACGTATCCCAGGTTGTGGACGGGGTCGGGGCCGCTTTCGATCACGATCGACTCGCTGCCGTGCCGGCCGTGGAGGGTCACCGTGTAGGCGTTGTCGTCCGAGACGCCCAGGATTTCGACCGTTCCGACTATTCCGTTCGCCCACTGCAGTGCCAGGACGCCGGTGTCCTCGGAGCTGAGTGTCCGGTAGTGGCGCCTGGTTCCGGCTGCCCCGACCAGGCGTACGTCCGGGCCCAGCAGGGCGACCAGCGGCTCGACGCCGTGGATGCCCATGGTCACGATCGTCCCGCCGCCCTCGCCGGGCGTGTCCTGCCAGGCGTTGTAGCCGTCGGCCCACTGGCCCACGTCGTGCCGGACCGTCGCCCGTACCGACAGCACGTCCTGCACGTCGGCGCGGACCTCGGCGAAGGCGGGCGCGAAACGCAGCACCGAGCCCGACATCACCCGATCGTGCACCGGCAGCCGGCGCAGGGCGTCGAGCTGCTTTCTGGTCGCGGCGGCGGGCTTGTTCACGAAACACGGCACGCCGGTCTCCAGCACCCGGCCGAGGGCGGCGGGCACGTCCGGGTTGGGCAGCGTCAGCACGACGCCGTCCGGGTTTCCCGCCAGCAACTCGTCGAGGTCGCCCGCCACCTTCGCCCCGGGATGCTCCTCGGTGAAGCGCCGCAGCCGCTCGGCGTCGGGTTCCCAGACGGACAGCTCGGCGTGGTGGGCGAGGGTGCGGGCGTCGGTGTACGGATGGCTGGTGGCCAGCCCGGCGAGCGCGATGCGCACAGGTTTACTCCAAGTGGGCGATATTTCAGGAAATGATCCACATCATGTCAGGACCGCGGGAACCGCTCCGGGCCCTCCGAAGCTGGATTCCGGGCACGAGCCCATTCCAGGGGCACCAGGGCAATCCCCGTTCCTGGCCGCCAGGAGCGACGCCATCTCCGGAGCACACAGGCAGCCCCACTGCCGCTCTCCAGAACCGAAGCCGTTGCTGGAGCGCAAGGGCACTCCCCTTCCCGGTCCCCAGGGTCGAAGTCGTTCCTGGAGCACACGGCCACTCCCCCTCCTGGTCCCCAGGGTCGAAGCCGTTCCTGGAGGGCACGGGCACCCCACTCCCGGTCCCCAGGAGCGGAAGGTGCGCCCCGGGCTTCGGTTCGGGAGCGGTCGTGGAGAGGCGGGCCAGGGGCGTGTAGCCGGACCGGGCCGTAGCTTGTGGTTTCCGGGCGTGGTGGATGGGCTGCTCGGCGTGGACGGGTAGTTGTGGGCGGCCGTCCTGGTGTCCGGTCCGAGTGTCAGCGTCCTGAGCGAGGTGGTCGTGTTGCGGCCATGAGGGCCGTGGCCCCCCGGCGGAAAACTCGGTGGACCGAAGGGCCGGTCACTGCGAGCATGGCCGGTGATGTACCGAGCGTAGGAACACGTCGATCACCGGCAGGGGGACGGCCCAGGAGCCGTCGCTCCCTTGTCGGCAGCTCTCGGACTCTTTCCTCAGACGATCGACGTGCGGGCGCCCGAGCGCGCCCGGAGAAGGGCTTTCCATGGACATCCATGAGTACGCCAGGTACGACGCCACCGGCCTCCGCGACCTGATCAGGACGGGCGAGGCCGACGCCGGCGAGGTCGAGACGGCGGCCCGCCAGGCGCTGGCGCAGGTTGACGAACACGTGAACGGGCTGGCGCTGCCGGTGTTCACGCCGGCGCTCGGCCGCGCGACGGACGGCCCCTTCGCGGGGGTGCCGTTCCTCATCAAGGATCACGGGCCGGTGGCCGAAGGGGTGCCGTTCACGCTGGGCAGCCGGGCCTATCCCGGCGTCCTCGCCCGGCGCGACACCGACCTGATGACGCGGTTCCGCGCCGCCGGTCTGGTCACGCTGGGCCTGACCACGGTGCCCGAGCTGTGCGTCAGCTTCACCACCGAGCCCGTGCGCTACGGGCCCGTACGCAACCCCTGGGACCTCGGCCGCACCGCGGGCGGGTCGAGCGGCGGCGCCGCGGCGCTGGTGGCGGCCGGGGCCGTTCCGGTCGCGCACGCCAGCGACGGCGCGGGCTCGACCCGGATCCCGGCCGCCTGCTGCGGGCTGGTCGGGCTCAAGCTGAGCCGGGGGCGCGGCCCCTGCGGCCCGGACGCCGGCGAGCTGGTGCTCGGCATGGCGGACGAGTTCGTGCTCACGCGTACGGTCCGCGACGCCGCGGGCCTGCTGGACGCGGTCCACGGGCCGGGCGTCGGCGACAAGTACACCGCCCCTCCGCCCCGCGGGTCGTACACGCGGGAGCTCGTGACGGAGCCGGGCCGGTTGCGGGTCGCGCTGACCACCACCTCCTGGATGGGCACGGACGTGGACCCGGAGGTCGCCGCGGCGGCGGTCGCGACGGCCCGCGTGCTGGAGCAGGCGGGGCACGTCGTGGAGGAGGCGAGCCCGGCGGTCGACCGGGAGGACGCCATGAGGGCGTGGATCATCGAGGCCGTCGGGGTCGCCTCCCCGTGCCTGCTCGCGCCGCGGCTGCCCGACGAGGCCAGGATGGAGGCGGTCTCGCGGGAGTTCCTGAAGGCGGCCAGGCAGGCCACCGCGCTGGACATGCTGGCGGCCTTCGACGCCCAGAACCGCGTCACCCGGTCGGCGGCGGCCTTCTTCACCGGGTACGACCTGCTCGTCACGCCCACCCTGGGCCGTCTGCCGGTGCCGCACGGCACGTTGCGGTACGACGATCCCGGCCAGACGCTGCGGGGATGGCTGGAGACGTTGTCCGGGTTCGGGCCGTTCACGCAGTTGTTCAACACCACCGGGCAGCCGGCGATCAGCCTGCCGCTGGGGCGGAGCGCCGGCGGGCTGCCCGTCGGCGTGCAGCTCGCCGCCGCGTACGGGCGCGAGGACCTGCTGTTCCAGGTTGCCGCCTACCTGGAACGGGCGATGCCGTGGCGGGACCGGGTTCCGCCGATCTTCGCGGGCGGCCTGTCAGGGTGATCGGGAGGCGGCCGCTCTGAAGCGGCGGGTGAGGGAGGCTCGGCTTCGAGCGGGGGACATGGTCATACCCGGTCGAGGTCGTGGCCGCCCTTGCGGCCGGTTCAGGGCGGTCGCGCCATCGCGAGCCGACTGTGGGTGCCCGCGGACGGGCGCGTCGCGTGAACTCGATCGCCGGCTCGTGTGAAAGACGGGCGACACTACTTCCTTGCAAAGGCTCAACCACATGCCGCCCAGTACGACTCTGTCCGACGCCGCCCTGATCGAACGGTCGTGGCGAGATCCCGAGGACTTCGCCTTGCTGTTCGACCGGCACGCAGGACACATCCACCGTTATGTGGCCCGCCGGCTCGGCGACGACACGGCCGACGACGTCGTCTCCGAGACGTTCCTCGCGGCGTTCAGGCGGCGCCGGGACTACGACACCGCCCGTCCGGAGGCCCTGCCCTGGTTGTACGGCTTCGCGACCAATTTCGTCCGCCGGCACCAGCGGGCCGAGGTCCATCGCTACAAGGCGTACGCGAAGGTGGGCGCGCTGCCGGACGCGGACGACGCCGCGGAGCAGGCACTTGAGCGAGCCAGCGCGCAGGCCGTGCGCCGCCCGCTCGCCAGGGCGCTGGCCTCGCTGAAGGCCCGCGACCGTGACGTGCTCTTACTCGTGGCCTGGGCCGACCTCACCTACGAGGAGGTGGCCAACGCCCTGTCCATCCCGATCGGAACGGTTCGTTCCCGCCTCAGCCGCGCGCGGGCCATCGTCCGCGACGCCCTCGGCAGCACCGACCCCACGATGGAGCAGACCTCATGAACGACCGGACCGAGCTGACCGAGCTGCGTGACCTGTTCGCCGGCAAGCCGTACCCGACGGCGGATCGCCTCGCCCCCGCCCGTGCCGCGCTCCTGGCCGAAGCCCGTACCAAGCGCCGGCTCCGGCTCCGGGCGGCCCGGCTGCGGCGGCTGGTGCCGGCGGCGGGCCTGGCCGCGGCGATGGCCGCGGGGGTGATCGTCGTCCAGACGGTCAACTCCTCCGCGCCCGCGAACGCCGCCGAGGTGCTGCTCCTGGCGGCCGAGGCCGCGACCGCCGCGCCCTGGCCGCAACCCCGCGACGACCAGTACCTCCACTACGAGCGCATCGCGGTGGCACGCAGCGAGAAGGGGGTCCGCAACGTCGTTCCGCGCCACAACACAGGCGAGGTCTGGCAGTCGGTCGACGGGTCCCGCACAGGGCTCCACTGGCACAAGCCGGCGATGACCGTCCCCCGAGGGGGCGAGTACAAGGAGCTCCTGATCCGGTGCCCCGAACGCGGCGTCAGGCGTCTCACCTACGCCGACCTCCGCGACTGGCCGGTCGACCGGGAGCAGCTGCGGCGCAAGCTGGCCGAACGCGGTAACGAGATGCTCCCCGGCAAGGACACGGCGACCCGGATCTGGTACGGCGTGAGCTCCGTCCTCGGCAGCCCGGTCCCGCCCGCGCAGCAGGCGGCCATCTTCGAGATCGCCGCGACCCTGCCGGGCATCGAGATGGAGGAGCTCAAGGACGCCACCGGCAAGCCGGGCATCGCGGTGACCCGGGTGGACGATCTGGGGCCCGGGGGTACCGTCTCGCGGGAATCCCTGATCTTCGACAAGGCCTCCTACGTCCTGCTGGGCGGGCAGGACTTCGTGCCGGGGCAGGGGCGTGAAGTGTGGTCCGTCAGCCGCCCGCAGGTCATCGACGCCCTCCCGGCCTGGTCCAAGTCGGTGACGCGGAAGGCCTGCGCCTGAGCCGCGCCCGGCGGACCACGGACGGACCGCAGGGCGCGACCGCCTGGCGGCGGGCCCAGTGGACCGGTTGCGGAGTACTCCCGGGGTCGTAGCCGGCCGTCCACTGATCCCCCGGCGGTAGCGGCAGGTCACTCCGCCGGCAGGACGCCACCGGACGGCGGCGCGACCATCATGGCGGGCATGAGATCAGCAGTGAGTGAGCGGGAGAGGTCGGAGGTCCTGGATTCCGCGCTGGACGCCGTGCGTCGCGCGGGGGTGCCGGGCGTGTACGCCGAGGTGCGCGACGCCGGCCGGGTGTGGCGGGGCGCCGCCGGGGTGGCCGACGTGGAGAGCGGACGTCCCGTCGAGGCCGGGATGGTGCAACGTGTGGGCAGCATCACCAAGACCTTCGTCGCGGCGGCCGTCCTGCAGCAGGCCGAGCGGGGCGACCTGCAGCTGGACGCGCCGATCGGCCGCTACCTGCCCCGGCTGGTGCCGGGCGGACGGGGGCAGCGGATCACCGTCCGGATGCTGCTCAACCACACCAGCGGCATCGCCGACTATCTCCCGGCCGCGTTCCCGTCGCTGGGCGGATTCCCCTCCCTTCCGCACGTCTCGCCGGAGAGCCTGGACGGCAACCGGTTCACGTACTTCCCGCCGGCCGAGCTGATCAGGATGGGGCTCGCGGCGCCCCCGACCGGCGAGCCCGGCGGCTCTCCCGGCGTCTACTCCAACACCAACTACATGATCCTCGGCCGGCTCCTGGAGCACGTGACCGGCACCACGGCCGAGGGGTACGTCACCCGGCACGTCATCGAACGCGCCGGGCTGCGGAACACCGCCTTCCCCGGCGGGCCGAGGATCGAGGAACCGCACCCGCGGATCTACGAGTCGTTCTTCGGCATGATCGACCCGCCCCGCGACTACAGCGTGTACGACATGTCCTGGGTGCGGACGGCGGCCTCCCTGGTGTCCACCATGGAGGACCTCAACACCTTCTACGGCCTGCTGCTCGGCGGCGAGATCGTCGGCCTGTCCCTCCTGGCGGAGATGCACCGCACGGTCCCGGTCCGCGCCCACACCGGGGAGATGCTCGACTACGGCCTCGGCCTGCAGAGGGTCGAGATCCCGGGGGGCCGGCGTCTGCTGGGGCCACGGCGGCACGGTCTGGGGAGCCACGACGTTGTCGCTGACCCGCGACGACGGCAGGCGGCAGATGTCCATCACGACGAACCTCGCGAGATGGAACAGGCCGGACTCCTCGGGCAGGCCCCAGCCCCATCCGATCGACGCCGCCCTGGCCGCCTTCGGCCGGCAGGTCATGGGTCCTCGCAAGAGCCGCAGCCGTGCGTGAATTTTTCATCGGCGTGCCCGCCTTTACAACGTAGATTTATTCCGTCAGGGCCGATCGCGGACGACCCGGGTGCCGGCCAGGCGGTCGCGCAGGGTGCGCCCCGCCGGGTCCGGCACCGCCCACAGGCCGTCCACCAGCAGCACGATCAGCCCGAACTCCGGCAGGCAGACGAGCACGGGGAACACCAGCGCCCGGACGGCCGCCCGGCGCAAGCCCGGCCAGTGCCCCGTGGTGTCGCAGACGACGCGTAAACGCAGGAGCTGCTTGCCGAACGTCCGTCCGCTCAGGACGTACACGAACATGGCGGCGACGGCGAGCAGGGGCATCGGCTCGTCGAGGCGCAGCCAGTTCCGCAGCCCGAAGTCCAGGCGGCTCCACCCCGGTTCGAGGGCGGCCAGGAAGGTCACGAAGAACCCGTAGTCGATCGCGAAGGCCACCGCCCGGCGACCGGTGAGCCCGTACGGGACGGGCCGCCCGCCGGTCCCGGTGGCCGCCAGAACCAGCAGGGCGGACAGCAGGAGGGCCGACTCGTAGGGTCCGTACGCGTTCGCCACGGCCGCGAACCAGTCGTTGGTCAGCACGGGGACGGTCGAGCAGCCGTCCGCGGCGGTGTGGAACGGGCTGAGCGGCCCGGCGACCGCGAGCAGGGTGAGCAGGCCGGCCACGCGGCGGCCGATCAGGGCTTGGTCGCGGGTGCCGGCCGACATGAGCCATCCCGCCAGAACGGTGATCGCGGGCACTCCCCACCGCAGGGCCGAGTAGGCCAGGCCGTAGGCGTCCGCCAGCGGAGGGGAGACCAGGTCCGCGAGTTCGTGGCCGTGGGCGGGGAAGGCGGCCACGCAGCCGTGCAGGGTGTACTCGCCGTCCTCGGGGTGGTGGAGGTCCCACGTGGGGTAAGCGGCGGCGGCCAGGGCGGCCAGCCAGGCGAGCAGGGTCGATCGCGACACGAATGATCTCCGTTTTTCGCGACACCCTAACGCTGACGTTCCGGATCGCTCGCGCGGTGGGGGCGCGGGATGGTCGCGGATGGGGCGGGGGTGCTCGTGGAGTGCTCGCGGGGTGGTCGCGGGTGGGGCGGGGGTTGCTCGCGGGGTGGTCGCGGATGGTTCGCGATCGGGTCACGGGGACGGCCTGGCGGCCGTTCGTCGGCTAGCGTCACCGGCATGCCCCTCGCCTCGATTCCCAGCCCTTCCCAAGGGGTCTGGCATCTCGGATTCGTCCCGATCCGGGCCTACGCGTTGTGCTTCATCGTCGCCATCGGGTTCGGCATTTGGCTGAGCGAGCGGCGCTGGCGGGCCCGGGGCGGCGAGCGGGGCACGATCGGCGACATCGCGATGCCCGCGGTGATCCTCGGGCTGGTCGGCGGCCGTCTCTACCACGTCCTCGTGGACTGGCAGACCTACTTCGGCCCGCGCGCGATCAAGGAGCCGTACCAGGCGCTGTTCGTCTGGGAGGGCGGGCTCGGCATCTGGGGCGCGGTCGCCCTGGGCGGCGTGGGCGTGTGGCTGGCCTGCCGCCGCCGGGGGCTGCCGCTCGGGCCGGTGGCCGATGCGATCGCGCCCGGCATCGCGTTCGGGCAGGCCATCGCCCGGTGGGGCAACTGGTTCAACCAGGAGCTGTACGGCAGCCCGACCACCCTGCCGTGGGGCCTGGAGATCGACCAGGCGCGCGGCGGCCTGCCGGGCACGCTCTACCACCCGACGTTCCTGTACGAGTCCCTGTGGGACGTGGCGCTCGGCTTCGCGCTGATCCTGGCCGGCCGGCGGCTGAGGCCGGGCCGCGGCCGGCTGTTCGCCCTCTACGTCGCCGGTTACACCGCCGGACGGTTCTGGATCGAGGGGTTGCGGATCGACCCGGTCGGCGGCGTGGACCACGCGGTGACGCTCCTGGGCCTGCGCATCAACCAGTGGACCTCGATCGTGCTGTTCGCCGGCGCGCTGGTCTTCCTCTGGGCGACTCGCCGCAAGGAGGCCGAACCGGCCCTGGAGCACAGCCGCTGACGGCCGGGACGGCGTCAGCCGGTCGGGGCGCCCAGCAGTCGTCGCAGGTCGGCGACGGGCTGGACCCCGGAGACCGGCGGGCGGCCGTCGATCACCAGGCTGGGCACGCCGGTGACGCCGTGCTCGGCCGCGCGGCGCCGGTCGGCGCGCACCTGCTCGGCGTACTCGTCGCCGGCCAGGACGGCGCCCGCCTCGGCGTCGTCCAGCCCGGCCTGGCCGGCCAGGCGCCGCAGGACCTCCGGGTCGGCCACGTTGAGCCCTTCGGTGTGGTAGGCGTACAGCAGCGCCTCCAGCATCTCCTCGGCCCGGCCGCGGCCGGCGGCCAGCTTGACCAGCCGGTGGGCGTCGAAGGTGTTCACCGGCCTGGCCAGGTGCAGGTTCAGCTCCAGGCCCTCGGCCGCGCCCACCTCCCGGATGTGGGCGACGCGGGCCGGAGCCTGCTCGCCCCACCAGCCCGCCATGGCCTCGGCGGCGGTCGGGCCGGGGGTGCGGCCCTCGTCGGGCGCGAGTTCGTGGCTGCGCCAGACGATCTCGACGCCGTCGCGGGCGGGGTGCCCGGCCAGCGCGCGGGACAGGCGTCGCTTGCCGATGTAGCACCAGGGGCACAACACGTCGGCGTAGATCTCGAGCTTCATGAACGTCCTGTCCTGATCGGGGGAAGCGGTCGGGGGCCAGGACATCGTGCAATCTCAACCGCGCTTGAGGTCAACCCGGCGGCGGGAGGTCGCGCCGGGGATCCCGGCGCGACCTCGGTGAGGGAGGGGCTCAGCGGGTCGTGATCTCGCTGACGGACAGGTTGCCCCAGGTGTGGTTGGCGGCCTTGACGACCAGGCGCACCTGGGTGGTGGTGACCGGCGCGGGCAGCGGCACCGACCGGCGTTCGACCGTGGCGGTGTTGCTCGCCCAGCTGATCGCCGCGCCGGCCGTCCGGGTCACCCAGGCCGAGCCGTCCCAGGTCTGGACGTCGAGGGAGGTGATGCCCTGGCCCTGGCCGAAGTGGGTGGCCAGCACGACCTCGCCGACCGTCCTCGCGTTGGGGAAGGTGAGGGTGACGGTGCCCGGATAGGTGACGCCGGAGGACGGGCTGGCCCAGGTCGTGTAGTCCCAGCCGTCGGTGAGGGCGGCGGGGGTGGTGCTCTGGCCGTTGCCGAAGGAGGTGGTCACCGTCGCGGCCGGCTCGGACAGGCCCGCGCCCGCGGTCCGCTGGACGGCGCCGAGGTCGGGCATGCCCGAGGGCAGGGCCGTGCCGGAGACGTCGCGGCCGCCGTCGGAGGCGATCTCCAGGCCCTGCCGCAGGACCGGGGAGGACGCCGTCGGGAGGTAGCCGGACAGGTCGGCCGGCGTGGTGGCGGCGCCGGGAGCGGTCAGCAGCGGGTTGCCGGACAGGGCCGCCCGGTCGCCGCCGGGGACCGGCCCGGAGTAGTAGAGGTTGCGGTCGTACTGCACGGCGCCGCCGTCGTTGTAGGGCAGGTTGGCGCCGTTGTGGATGACGTTGTTGCGCAGCCGGATGTTGCTCACCGAGCTGCTCCACACCTTCACCAGGCTGAACGAGGCCCGGTCCGGATGGTTCTGGATGAACGGCGTCAGCGGCACCCAGACGGTGTTGTTGTAGGCGTCGATGTTCCTGGTGTTGGCGGAGAAGGCGAAGACCTGGTTGGCGTCGTTCTGGCTGACGTTGTAGCGGATGGTCGCCTCGGCCGGTCCGGTGCCGGTCGAGACGGCGATGAAGAAGCCGCCCTCGTTGTCGTGGCTGAAGTTGTACTGGACCAGGCTGCGGTGGACGGAGGCGTCGGCGTCGAAGGCGTTGCCGTCGCTGGCCAGGCCCCAGTACTTCGTCCCGGACACCTCGTTGAACTGGACCACGGTGTCGTCGGCCCCGGCCCACCAGATGCCGACGTTGCCGTGGTTCTGCGCGGTCCTGGCGACCCGGTTGCGTTCGATGAGCGCGCCCTGGGCCTGCATGACGGTGATGCCGCCCGCCGAGATGTCGTGCACGTCGTTGCCGCGGACGACCACGCCCGTGCTCGGCGTCCAGGGCCGGTAGTCGGCGGCGGGGATGCCCATGAGGTCGCTCCACAGGGACGTCCAGCCTTCGCGCTGCATCCACTGCGACCAGGTGACGATCCCGTACGAGCGGGAGTCGGCGACCTCGTTGTCCTCGATGAGCAGGTCCTGGTAGTAGGTGGCGGTGTTCTTGCCCAGCGCGCTGACGATGATCCCGCCCGCCGACGGGTTGGAGGACTGCGATCCGGAGGTGGCGCCCTGGATGGCGTGCACGTAGTTGCCGCGCACGGTGATCCGGGGGACGGCGCCGAGGTCGGTCGCGGTGACCGCGATGCCGATGCGCGGCGTGCTCCCCGACCCGGTGTTGGTCACCTCGAAGCCGTCCAGGACGACGTCGTGCAGGTCGGCCAGCTTGACGGTCGCGTCCACGACGCCGCCGCCGGCGATGGACGGCCGGGCGCCGGCGCCGTAGGAGGTGAAGGTGACCGGGCTGCCGGCCGAGCCCGAGCCGCGCGGCGCGAGCCGGCCGGTCCACTGCCCGCCGGCCTTGAAGCGGACGGTGTCGCCGGGCTGGAACGTCTGGGCGTTGACCTTGTCCAGGGTCCGCCACGCGGTGGACGGGGAGTGCCCGTCGGCCGCGTCGTTCCCTGCGGGGTCGACGTAGTAGGAGGTGGCGGCGTAGGCCGGGGCAGGCGCGGCTGCGAAGGTCAGGACCAGCGCGGCGCACGGTAAGAGAACTCGGAACACGGCAACTCCTTGGGAGGTGACGGTCGGGCGCCCGAGTTACTAATTAATCAAGGTTTAATATCTTGCCTGAAGAGGGTCAGGTCAAGAGGGAGATCCACGTCGTAGAGAAGCTCGTCCACGTGGTTGAGCGCGTGCCGTACGGCGCCGAGCACGACGGCCTGGTCGGCGAGGGTGGAGATCTCCAGGGCGGGCGGTTCGAGGCAGAGCGGGTCCAGGTGGCGGCGCAGCGGCTCCATGAGCACGTCGCCCGAGCGCGAGACGCCGCCGCCCACCACCACCAGGTCGGGGTCCACGGTCAGCACGATGGCGGCGATGCCCTCGGCCAGGTCGTGCGCGTACTGCTCGACCGCCCACCGGGCGGCGGGGTCGCCCTCTCTGGCCGCGGCGAAGACCAGCCCGGCCACCTCCTCCGGCGCGGCGCCGGGGGCGAAGCGCGCCAGGTGGTCGGGCGCGCGGTGCCAGCCGACCAGGTGCAGCGCGCCGATCTCGCCCGCCATGCCGCGCCCGCCGCGGTGCAGCTCGCCGCGCACCAGGATGCCGGCGCCGGTGCGCACGCCCGACAGCACGAACACCACGTCGTCCACCTCGCGGGCCACGCCGGCCCACCGTTCGGCCAGGGCGGCGAGGTTGCAGTCGTTCTCCACCAGGACCCGGCAGGGGTAGTCGCGGCCCACCTCGGCGGCCAGGTCCAGGCCCGTCCACTCGGGCAGCCCCACGCACAGGCGGACCGTCCCGGACGGGCTCACCACGCCGGTGGTGCCCACGGCCACCGACAAGACCTGGTCGGCGGTGACGCCGGCCTCCCGCAGCGCGGCCGCCATCGTCGCGCGGACGGCGGCCAGCCGCTCGGCCCTGCCGTAGTCGGCCTGGACGCGGGTGAAGCCGAGCCCGACGGGCTCGCCCTCCAGGTCGGTCACCTGGGCGCGGACGCTGGAGGAGCCGATGTCGACGCCGACGACGTAGCCGGTCGTGGCCCGGAACCGGTAGAGGCGGGCCGGCCTGCCCATCTGGCCGGCCTCGGGGGCGACCTCCTCCAGCCATCCGTGCCCGTGCAGCTCCTCGACCAGGCCCTCCACGGTCGGCCTGGACAGCCCGGCGCGGCGGGCCAGGTCGGTGAGCGGGACGACGCCCGCCGCGCGGATCGCCCGCAGCGTCGCGATCATGTTGATCCGCCGCAAGCGATGTGCGTCGCTTCCTTGGAGCGCGACCTTCCGCATGGACCCCCCTTGACAGTGCTGCCTGGCGACCAATACAAACAGGGACTAATAAAAACAGCTTTAATTACTAAGTGGCAAACCGGAAGGACATCGATGTCGGAACCCGTCGTCACGCTCGCCGTCGCGGGCGCGGGGCTGCGGAGCACGCTGTACGCCCGCCGGGCCCTGACGACCGGCCGCGCGAGGATCGTGGCCGTCGCCGAGCCTGATGCGCGACGCCGCGCCGCCTTCGCCGCCGAGCACGGCATCGCACCCGGCAACGTCTTCGCCGACTGGGCCGACCTCGTCGCGGCGGGCCGGCTGGCCGACGCCATGATCATCGGCACCCAGGACCGGATGCACGCCGAGCCCGCGGTCGCCGCGGCCGACCTCGGCTACCACATCCTGCTGGAGAAGCCGATGGCCCCGACCGAGGAGGAGGCCGCGCGCATCACCGAGGCCGCCGAGCGCAACGGGGTCATCCTGGCCGTCTGCCACGTCATGCGGTACACCGACTACACGCGGGCCCTGAAGTCGCTCGTCGACCGGGGCGCCGTCGGCCAGATCATGAACATCCAGCACCTGGAGCAGGTCGGCTGGTGGCACCAGGCGCACTCCTTCGTCCGCGGGAACTGGCGCAACGAGGCGGAGTCGGCTCCGCTGCTGCTGGCCAAGGCCTGCCACGACCTCGACTGGATGGCCTACATCAAGGGCAGTCTGCCGCACCGGGTCTCCTCCTTCGGCGATCTCGTCTATTTCCGCCAGGAGCAGGCCCCGGCCGGCGCCACGGCCAACTGCCTCGACTGCCCGGTGGAGGCCGCCTGCCCGTACTCGGCCAAGCAGCTCTACCTGGGCTGCCTCGGCGACCCGGACAAGGAATGGTGGCCGCTGTCGGCGGTCACCGCCGACCACACGGAGCAGGGCGTGCTGACCGCGCTGCGCGAGGGCCCGTACGGCAGGTGCGTGTTCGCCTGCGACAACGACGTGGTCGACAGCCAGGTGGTGAACCTGGAGTTCGCCGACGGCGCCACCGCCTCGTTCACCGTCACCGCCTTCGCCGCCCTGGAGCACCGCAAGACCCGGATCTTCGGCACGCACGGCTCCATCGAGGGCGACGGCGTGCGCCTGCGCCTGCACGACTTCCTCACCGACCGGATCACCGAGATCGACACCCGGACCGGCGCCGGGGCCTCGATGGCCGGCGGCCACGGAGGCGGCGACGACGGCCTGATGGACGCCTTCCTCGACGCCGTGGCCTGCGGCGACCCGGCGATGATCCGTTCCAGCGGTCACGAGAGTTTGGCCACGCACCGCGTGGTCTGGGCGGCCGAGCGCGCCCGCCTGTCCGGCACGGTGATCACTCTCGCCGAGCCCTCCCCCCTTGAAAGGTGACAACCATGACCAACGTCCTCTCCCGGACGGCCGCGCTGGTGGCGGTCGGCGCGCTCGCGTTCGGTGTGACCGCGTGCGGCAACAAGAACAGCGGCGGCCCGGCCGGGCAGACCGGGCAGAAGTCCCTGGTCTACCGCTCCTCCTGGGGCGAGCAGGAGCCGCAGGCCAAGATCTTCAAGGCGATTCTGGACGACTTCGCCCAGCAGAACAACGTCAAGGTGGACGCGAAGTTCGTCGGCCGCAAGGGCACCGAGAACCTGCCCACCGAGATGGCCGCCGGCCAGGGCCCCGACCTGTTCGACGTCGCGACCGACAACCTGCCCGGCTGGCGGGCCCAGAACCTGAACGCCCCGCTGGACGACCTGCTCACCAAGCAGGTGCCCGGCGAGGGCAAGACCGTCGGCGACGTGCTGCCGGAGTCGGTCCGGCAGGCCGCCTCCGACGACAAGGGGCTGGGCTTCCTCCCGCACACCGTGATCTCCACCGCCGTCTGGTACGACGCCGCCAAGCGCCCCGAGCTGGCCGAGAACCCGCCGCGCAGCTGGGCGGACCTGATCGCGTTCCTCGACAAGGAGAAGGCCGCCGGCCGGACCGGCATCGGCCAGGACGGCACGATCCCGTTCTACAACGTCTACTGGTTCTACTCGGCCCTGGTCCGCGCCAACGGCGCCGGCAGCCTGCTGGCGCTGTCGAAGGACGCCGCCGCCTGGGACAAGCCCGAGGTGCTGGCCGCCGCCAAGCAGGTCGAGCAGCTCACCAAGGGCGGCTACTTCCAGAAGGACCACATGGCCACGAAGTACCCGGCCGCGCAGGACGACTGGGCGCAGGGCAACTCCGCCCTGAACATCAACGGCACCTGGCTGGCCAGCGAGGTCAAGACGAAGACCCCGGCCGGCGCCAAGATCCGCTCCTTCCAGCTCCCCGTCGGCGGCAAGAACTCCGTCGAGGTCGGCACGCTCGGCTGGGGCGTCAACGTCAAGGGCAAGAACGTCGAGACGGCCAAGGAGTTCCTGGCCTTCGCGCTGCAGAGCAAGCACCTGAGCCGCATCTCCACCGAGGCGCTCAACATCCCCTCCCGGCCCGACATCCCCGCCCCCGACTTCCTCGCCGACGTGCAAAAGGCGATCGCCGAGGCGCCCGCCGTGCACAAGACCTACGACACCCTGGCCGCCGACAAGGCCTACTGGGTCGACCTCCTGCTGCCCCTGGACGACCAGCTCCTGGCGGGCAAGATCGACGCCGCCGAGTTCGTCGCGCAGGGCAAGAAGAAGACCGCCGACTACCTCGCGAACAAGGGCTGACATGGCATACGGCTCCCTCGTTGCGGAGACGGCGCTCCCGTCGCGGGATCCGTACCGCGGCAAGATCCTGCGGCCGGCGCGGGAACGGGCCTTCTGGCCCTTCCTGCTGCCCGCGCTCGCGCTCTACACGCTGCTGTTCGTGCTGCCCTCCTTCTACGGCGTGTGGGTCAGCCTGTACCGCTGGGCCGGTCCCGGCGCCGAGATGGAGTGGCGCGGCCTGCGCAACTACCTGGCGCTGCTGCGCAACGACGCGTTCCTGCAGTCGTTCGCCAACACGTTCCTCCTGGCGGTGGCGGGCGGCGCGCTGGTCTTCGGGATCACGTTCCTGTCGATGATGGCGCTGCGCCACCTGAAGGGACGGGCCTTCATCCGGTCCGTCGTCTTCCTGCCGATGATCATCTCTGCGATCGCGGTCGGCGCCGCGGTCGGGTTCCTGCTCAACCCCGGCGGCGTCGTCAACCAGGTGCTGGGCTGGGCGGGCATCGACGGGCTCCCCTGGCTCGGCCCCGACCTGGTCTTCCGGTGCGTCATCGGCGGGCTGGTCTGGTCCTCCACCGGCTTCTACATCGCGCTGATGATGTCGGCCGTGGACGGCATCCCGCCCCACCTGTACGAGGACGCGGTGCTCGGCGGCGCGACCAAGTGGGAGCAGTTCCGCCAC
Source organism: Nonomuraea sp. NPDC049624 (assembly GCF_040675255.1). NCBI lineage: Bacteria > Bacillati > Actinomycetota > Actinomycetes > Streptosporangiales > Streptosporangiaceae > Nonomuraea > Nonomuraea sp. NPDC049624. The sequence continues at coordinate 95,539 of NZ_JBFAOR010000014.1, forward strand.
ATCACGCTGCCGCTCACCTGGGACGTGTTCGCGGTCGCCGCCGTGTTGTGGGTGGTCAACAGCCTCAAGGTGTTCGAGATCGTGATCGCCTTCACCACCGGCGGCACGCCCGGCGCCCCGCCGCTGCAGGCCAGGACCGTGGCCGTGCAGCAGTACACGGTGATCACCGGGGGCGGCGTGCCCGAACTGGGGTCCGGCGCCGCGATGGGGGTGGTGGTGACCCTGATCACCATCGTGCTGATCGTCCTGGTGCGCCGCATCACCCGCCGAGAGAGCGTGGAGCTGTCATGACGACCGTCCCGGTGAGGCGTCCGCTGGCCCGGCTGCTGGGCGACCTGCTGGTGCCCCGGCTGACCGCCGTCGCCCTGTGGGCGTGGGTGGCCTTCAACCTGGCCCTGGTCGCCTGGGTCGGCCTGCAGTCGCTGAAGTCCTCCGGCGAGGTGTGGCTGCACCCGTTCGCGCTGCCCGACTCCCCCGCCTGGGAGAACTACGACTCGGCCTGGCAGGCCGGTCAGTTCTCGATCGCCGCGCTCAACAGCGTCGTGCTGACCGCGCTCGGCGCGTTCCTCATCGTCGCGATCGCGGCGCCCGCCGCCTACGCGCTGTCGCGGTCGTCGCGGCGGATCGCCGGGCCGATCACCGGGTTCTTCGCCGTCGGGCTGAGCATCCCGCTGCAGACCATGGCGATCCCGATCGTGGTGGCCAAGCTGTCGGTCTACACGTTCATGGAGGACTGGGTCACCGGCTGGTGGGACAACCGCATCACGCTGCTGGTGTTCGAGGTCGTCCTGTCGCTGCCGTTCGCGGTGTTCGTCCTGACCGGCTACTTCCGGTCGCTGCCCAGGGAGGTCGAGGAGGCCGCCGAGCTCGACGGCGCCGGGCCGCTGACGGCGTTCGTCCGCGTGATCGCGCCGCTGGCCCGGCCGGGCCTGACCACCGTGCTCGTGCTCAACGTGATCGGCCTGTGGAACTCCACCCTGCTGGTCCTGCTCATCACCCCGCTGCCCGAGGAGCGCACGCTGCCGGCGGCCCTGCTCAACCTGTACTCGACCATGCAGTACAGCTCCGACTGGGGCGGCCTGTTCGCCGGGATCGTGATCCTCATCTATCCGATGGTCATCCTCTACATCTGGCTCGGCCGGCGGGTCGTCGAAGGCATGACGGCCGGTATCGGCAAATGACCTGGAAAGGACGCCCGCTCTTGCGCGTCATCGTCACCGCTTTAACGCTGTTCGCCGGACTTCTGGCCGCCACCCCCGCGCAGGCCGCGACCGGCACCACCTACTACGTCGACGCCTCGGCCGGCGACGACGCCGCCGACGGGTCGAGCCCGGCCACCGCCTGGCAGAGCCTGGACAAGGCGAGCGGGCTGAGCCTCGGCCCCGGCGACCGGCTGCTGTTCCGGGCCGGGCAGCGCTGGACCGGCCGGCTCACCCTGAAGGGCGCGGGCAGGCCCGGCGCCCCGGCGACGGTCGGCTCCTACGGCCAGGGTGCCAAGCCGCTGATCGAGGGCGGCGGGCTCGACGGCGCCGCCGTCACGATCGCCGACGTGCACGACTTCGTCGTGGACGGCCTCCAGGTGACCAACGGCGACGGCCGGGCCGTCTACCGCACCGGCGTCAACCTGTACGCCAAGGACTCCGGCAGGCTGGCGAACGTCACCCTGCGCAACCTGGACATCCACGACGTGGACGGCGCCGGCGGCCACAGCGTCGCCACCGCCGGGCTGCTGATCTCGATCCGGGGCAACCGCACGCCGACCTGGTTCGACCGGCTGGTGGTCGAGAACAACGAGATCTCGAAGATCGGCTCCTACGGGATCATCATGTGGTCCACCTGGTCCCGGCGCAACGGCATGACCAGCCTCTACCCGGTCGAGACCGGCATCCCCGACAGCGAGGTGGTCACCTGGACGCCGAGCACGGGCGTCGTCATCCGCGGCAACCGCGTCCATGACGTGACCGGCGGCGGCATCACCCCGATGCACACCAAGGGCGCGCTGGTCGAGGGCAACAAGGTCGAGCGGGCGGTGACCGGCCGCACCAAGCCGACCGGCGGCAACGTCGGCATCTGGTGGCAGGGCAACGACGACCTCGTCGTCCAGCGCAACGAGGTCAGCGGCACCGGGTTCAACGGGCCGGGCTCCGACGGGCACGGCTTCGACTCCGACGCCGACAACAACCGCAGCATCGTGCAGTACAACTACAGCCACCACAACGACGGCGGGTTCTTCATCGCGGTGTCCTTCGCCGGCGCGCCCACCCGCGACACCGTGGTGCGCTACAACGTCAGCGAGAGCGACGGCTACGAGGTGTTCGGGCTGTCCACGGCCACCCACGGCACCGACATCCACCACAACACCGTCTACGCCGACGGCCGGGTGGTCGAGGTCAAGCCGCCGCTGGCCGGGGCCGGCCGGTATCCGCTGGGCAAGGTCGTGCGGATCTACAACGACGCGGCGGGCGTCACGGTGCGCGACAACGTGTTCCTCAACGCGGCCGGCGCCGGGTTCGACGGCAAGAACGGCGCGATCTACGACCACAACCTGTACTGGGGCACGCCGCAGCCGCCGACGGGGCCCGACCACAAGGCGATCGTGGCCGACCCCCGGCTGGCCTCGCCCGGCTCCGGCGGCCTGGCCGGTTACCGCCCGCTCGGCGGCTCGCCGGTGTCCGACGCGGGCGTGAGCGTGCCCGCCGTCTCCGACCTGGCCGGCACGCCCGTCCCGGACGCGGCGCCCGACCTCGGGGCGTACCAGCGGGCCGTCCCGCTCCCCGACGTGCGCAGCACGTTCACGCCCCAGGGCCACCTGGAGCGGCTGGCCGACCGCGACCCGGCCACCTTCTGGCAGAGCGGGCCCAAGCCGCGTTTCCCCGGCAACGTCGACCTGACCTACGCCGTGCCCCGCACGTTCAGCCGGGTCGAGGTCAGCGGCTCGCCGGACATCGTGTTCGATGTCCAGACCTCCGCGGACGGCCGTACCTGGCAGACCAGGGCGAGCGGCGCGAAGCAGGCGGTGACGCTGCCCGCGGAGGTCACCACGCGCCGGGTGCGGCTGGTCGTCACGGGCGAGGGCCGCTTCCGGATCGGCGAGGTGCGGCTGAGCGTGCCCGCCGCCACCGAGCCGTACCTGCCGCCCGGCGGCGTGCCGGTGGCCACCTCGTCGTTCGTGTCGGCGTCGGCGCTGGAGAACCTGATCGACGGCGACCCCGGCACGCCGTGGGCCTCGGCCTCGACCGGGGTGACCTTCCCCGGCGACATCACCGTCGACTACCGCACGCCGCGGGCCGTCTCCGAGGTCACCCTGCACACCGCCTGGGCCAAGGGCCAGGGCATCACGGACGTCTCGCTCCAGACCTGGGACGGCGACTCCTGGGTCACCCGGGTCGACCATCACCTCATCGACTGGCCGTCCAGCAGCGCCACCGTCGAGACCAGCACGATGCGGCTGCCCGCGCCGGTGTCCACCCAGAAGATCCGGCTGATCGTCCACAAGGCGAACCTCGAATGGGGCAACCTCGCCCTCTACGAGATCGTCACCCGCTGACCAGATCAGGAGAATTGAAGGCATGACTCAGGTGCTGTCGGGAGCGATGCACTACTTCCGGGTCCTTCCCGAGCAGTGGCGGCAGCGCCTGGCCATGCTGCGGGCCATGGGCCTGGACACCGTCGAGACGTACGCGGCCTGGAACCTGCACGAGCCGCGGCCCGGCCGCTTCGACTTCACCGGCCGGGCCGACCTGGGCCGCTTCCTGGACCTGGCGGCCGAGGAGGGGCTGCGGGCGATCGTGCGGCCGGGGCCCTACATCTGCGCGGAATGGGACAACGGCGGCCTGCCCTGGTGGCTGCTCGCCGACCGGGACGCCCGGCTGCGCTGCCACGACGAGACCTTCCTCGGCCACGTCGGGCGCTTCTTCGACGAGGCGATCCCGATCGTCGCCGCCCGGCAGGTCACCCGCGGCGGCAACGTGATCATGGTCCAGGTGGAGAACGAGTACGGCTCCTACGGCTCCGACCGGCGCTACCTGGCCTGGCTGGCCGACGGGCTGCGCGAGCGCGGCCTGGACGTCCCGCTGTTCACCTCCGACGGCGCGATCGACCACATGCTCTCCGGCGGCGCCCTGCCGGGCGTGCGGGCGACGGTGAACTTCGGCTCCGACCCCGAAGGCTCCTTCGCCGAGCTGGCCCGCTTCCGGTCCGAGGACCCGCCGGCGTGCATGGAGTTCTGGAACGGCTGGTTCGACCACTGGGGCGACACCCACACCACCCGGGACGCCGCCGAGGTGGCCGGCATCCTGGAACGCATGCTGGCCGCGGGCGCGTCGGTCAACCTCTACATGGCCCACGGCGGCACCAACTTCGGCACCTGGGCCGGCGCCAACCTGGGCGGCGACCTGCAGGACGGCGCATACCAGCCGACCGTCACCTCCTACGACTACGACGCCCCGATCGACGAGCGGGGCGCGCCGACCGAGAAGTTCTGGGCGTTCAGGAAGGTGCTGGCCGCCCACCGGGAGGGCCAGGTGCCCGAGCCGGCGCCGCTGCCGCCGACGCTGCCGCCCGGCGCCGTCGAGCTGACGCAGTCGTTGCGGCTGTTCGACGCGCTCCCGCCGGTCGCGGGCCGCTCGGCGCGCCCGCCGACGTTCGAGGAGCTCGGGCTGGCCCACGGCCTGGTGCTGTACCGGGCCACCGTGCACGGGCCGCGGGGTCCGTACGAGCTGCACGTCGACGGCCTGGCCGACCGGGCCCACCTGTTCGTGGACGGCGAGCCGGTGGCGGTGCTCGAACGGGACCGGCTGACCGGCGTGCCCGTCGCGGTGCCCGGCCCGTCGGCGGTGGTGGAGCTGCTGGTCGAGTCGATGGGCCGGGTCAACTACGGCCCCCGGCTGGGCGACCGCAAGGGCATCGTCGGCGGCGTGCGGCACGAGCGGCAGTACGTGCACGACTGGGAGGCCGTGCCCATCCCGCTGGACGACGTGTCCGGGCTGCCGTGGGGCCGTACCGGCGCGACGACCGGGCCCGTCTTCCACCGCGGCACGCTCACCGTGGCCGAGCCGCGCGACGCCTACCTCGCCCTGCCTGGCTGGACCAAGGGGTACGTCTGGGTCAACGGGTTCTGCCTGGGCCGCTACTGGGACCGGGGCCCCCAGCGCACCCTCTACCTGCCCTGGCCGCTGCTGCGCGCGGGCGGCAACGAGCTCGTCGTCCTCGAACTGGACGGCTGCCGGGCGCCGGTCGTGGAGATCCGGGAGGAGGCCGGCCTTGGGTAATCCGTGCCCGGTCGTCGTCCCCCGGCTGCAGCAGTGGGACGGCGGCGCCGGCGTGCTCCCCCGGGCCGCGCTGGCCAGGGTCGTGAGCGACGAGACCGCCCTGCGCGACCGGCTGGCCCGGGAGATCGGGCAGGTCACCGGCCTGACCCTGACGGCGGCCGGCGGGCCGGCGGGCGCCGGCGACGTCGTCCTGACCCTCGACCCGGCGCTGACGTGCGAGGCGGGCGGCGCCCGCTTCGCCGAGGAGGGCTACCTGCTCGCCGTCACCGGCGAGCAGGTGCGGATCTCCGCGCCCACGCCCACCGGCCTGTTCTACGGCACGCGCAGCCTGCTGCAGATCCTGCGCACCACCGCCGGCCTGCCGGTGGGCGCCGCCGCCGACTGGCCCGACTACCCGGTGCGCGGCTTCATGCTGGACGTGGGCCGCCGCTTCTTCACGCCGCGCTTCATCCGCGAGCAGCTGGCCGTCATGGGCTGGTTCAAGCTCAACGAGCTGCAGCTCCACCTCAACGACAACGGCTTCCTGGCCCCTGACGGCACCTGGTCGCAGGTGCAGGCGGGCTTCCGGCTGGTGCCGGAGGATCCCGCGCTGGCCGGGCTGGCCTCGGCCGACGGCGCCTATGACCGGGCGGACTGGGACTCCTTCGAGGAGGCGGCGGCGGCCGAGGGCGTCACCCTTGTCCCCGAGATCGACGCGCCCGCCCACTCGCTGGCGTTCGTCCGGTTCCGTCCCTCGATCGGGCTGGGCGACGACCACCTGGACCTGTCGAAGCCGGAGGCCACGCAGTTCGTCAAGGACGTGTTCACCGAGTTCGTCCCCTGGTTCCGCGGCCCGCACGCGCACTTCGGCGCCGACGAGTACCTGGCCGACGAGCCGCGCTACCGGGAGTTCTTCAACGCGATGGCGGCCCACCTGCGGGCGCTGGGCAAACGTCCGCGCGCGTGGGGCAGCCTGACCAGGATGGCGGGCGGCGTCCCCGAGGGCTACGACCGGGACGTGGTGATCAACTGCTGGGCCACCGTCTGGTACGGCCCGCACGAGGCCGGGCGGGACGGCTACTCCTTCGTCAACACCAGCGACTCCCTGCTCTACATCGTCCCGGCCGCCACCTACTACCACCCCGACGGCCTGGACGGCGAGTACCTGTACGACCACTGGGCGCCGCATGTCTTCCCCGACGGCCAGAGCGTGGCCCCCGGCGATCCGCGGCTGCTGGGCGCCATGTCGGCGGTGTGGAACGACATCACCGCGGCGCCCTACACCGAGGACGACGTGCGCGACCTGGTCGAGCCCACCTTCGCCGTCCTGGCCCAGAAGATGTGGAGCGGCGCGGGGGGCATGCCGTACCGCGCCTTCATGGACGCCGTGCGGGAGGCCGGCGGGCCGGCGCGCCCGTAGCGGTGGGGGGCGGGTTCCCTCAGGGACGGACGGCGGGCACGATGCGCCAGTCCCGCTGGAAGACGAGGTTGTGCAGGTCGGCGGCGGCGATGGCGCGCAGGACGGGGACGAGCTCCGCCGCCTGCGCCGCGTCCGCGACGTTGAGCGGCCACTCCCCGAGGGTGGCGCCCCGCAGGTGCGGATGGTGGAAGCCGGCGCCGTAGTGGGCGGTCAGGGTGATCGGCGTGAGGCCGGCCGCCCGTTGCGCCGGCCACGACAACGTCCAGGAGGCGAAGCTGCCGCCCGCGGCGTCGGCCCGGGGGCCGGTGGCCTCGACGGCGCCGGCGCCCAGCAGGAGGTGCCGGTCGAACTCGGCCAGCACCTGCCGGGCGGGCGCGTCGAGGAGTTCGGCGGCCCGGCGGAAGGCGTCCTGCTTGCCCTGGCGGGTGACGTGCCCGGCGTGGGTGCCGTCGCGCAGGTCGGCGAAGTGGCGGACGAGCGCCTCAAGGGGCGCGGGTGGAAGGTTCATCGGTGGTCCTCTCGATGGTCGGACGGGCCCGGCCCGCGCAGAGCCCGCGCGAGCAGCCGGAGAAGGGGACGGTCGGGACGCAGCACGTCGCCGTGGACGGCGCCCGGCGGGCGGAGCAGCCGCACCGGGACGCCGTGCCGCCGTGCGCCCAGACCAGCAGCCCGGCGGGCGGCAGGTCCTGCGGCCGATGGACGCGGACCGGCACGGGAGGCGAGCCGGGCAGGACGAGAGGTGACCACGACGGCTCCCGTCGTCCGCCGGTCTCGGCGATCACCGTGTCGCTGGGCTGAAGGTCCATGATGTGCTCCGCGAGGACGGGGACGGCGGGTCAGGCGTGCGCGCGGTCGCGCCGGCCGCGCAGGAAGATCGCCGCGACCAGGACGCCGACCAGGACGAGCGCCGCGTTGACCGCGATCGCGACGGTGACGCCGTGCAGGACGGCCGCGCCGGTCACGGCCCCGGCCGTCGCGGCGGTGACGATCGCGGACATGATCGGGGTGCCCATGGTGATGCCGATCTGCTGGGATGCTGACCGCCTGCAGCAGCCCGCCGCCGACCAGCACGGTCACGGTCGAGGTGCGGGCGATCGCCTTCGGGGCGAGCAGGCCGCCGGCCACGGCGCCGAGTCCGAGCACGCCGAACGACAGCCCGGCGGCCAGGGCGGTGAAGCCGAGGGTCTTCTGCAGGTAGAGGGTGAGCAGGTACACCAGGGACGTCTCGGTGACGAAGGCCAGCAGGCCGAGCAGGTTGCCCCAGGCCACGGTCGGCTTGCGCAGGACGTGCAGCGGCACGAGCGGCGCGGCGTTCGACCAGGTGGAACAGGCCGAGCAGGACGGCCCCGGCCAGCAGCCCGGTCAGGGCGAGGGGGTGGGTCCAGCCGTGCTCGCCGGCCTGCGTCAGGCCATAGACGACGCCGAGCAGCCCTAGGGTCACGGTGAGCGCGACGGGCAGGTCGAGCCGGGGACGCTCGGCGGGCCGGGACTCGGCGATGTTCAGGATCGAGAAGTCGACGGCCAGCATGAACTGGGCGACCAGGAGCACCGCGAGGACGAGGCGCAGGCGGCCGGTCAGACGCCGCGGCGGAGCCTGGGCGGTGGACGCGGGCAGGGGTGTGGTGGTGGTCATGGCAGGGCTTTCCCTCGGGCGTGCCGGTCGGCATGCCGCCACAAACGGTTCTTTAGTTCCGTTAAGATGCGAGAACAGTAGCACCGGAACCGACGCTAAGGGAACTGTGGTTCCGATAAGGGTTCGAACGAGGAGGAGTCCGCATGGCCGCCGTCCCATCGCCGGGTGCCGTCCGTCCTGGGGGGCGTACCGCCCGCGTCCGCGAGGCCGTCCTGCGGGCGGCCGGCGACACCCTGGTCGAGAAGGGCTTCGCCGGGCTCGACCTCGCCGACATCGCCCGCCTCGCGGAGGTCGGCAAGACCACCGTCTACCGCCGCTGGGGCACGCCCGGCGCGCTCGCCGCCGACCTCCTCAAGGACATGGCGGAGACCTCGCTGCCCCGCGCCCGCAACGGCGACGTGCGGGCGGACCTGCGCGACAACGCGCGCCTGGTCGTGAAGACCCTCACCGACCCCCGCCAGGGACGCCTGTTCAAGGCGCTGATCGCCGCCTCGCTCTGCGACGGGGAGGCCGCCCGCGCGCTGCAGCGGTTCTACGCCGTCCGCATCGAGGAGTGGGCCGGCTGCGTCACCGACGCCGTCGCGCGCGGCGAGCTGCCGCCCGGCACCGACCCGCGCCGGGTGATCGCCGCCGTGTCCGCGCCCCTTTACTACGCCCTGCTCAACACCGGGGAGGCCCTCGACGAGGCCGCCGCCGACCGGGCCGCCGCGGCGGCGCTGGCGGCGGCCCGTGCCGGGGCCCTGTGAGCCTCGTCAGATCCTGAGCTCGGCGTAGACCGTGTCGAGGTAGGCGGCGAAGTCCGCGGTGTACTCCCGGTACCGCCCGCGCCAGCGCTCCAGGTCGGCGGCCGACACCGAGGAGCCGAGCACCGCCGTCAGGTGGGCGATGAGGAAGGTGTCGTCCTGGCCGGCCTCGAACCGCACCCGGCTCTCGACGATCTCGAAGCGGCGCATGAGGTCGAGGCGGAGCAGCTGGTAGAGGAAGGACTCGGCGGCGAACCTGAGGGACTCCGGCATCTCCTTCGAGATCGACTGCGGGCCGTGGTACCAGGAGAGGTAGACGGCGTCGTCGAAGATCTCGAACCGGTAGGTCGCGGTGTCCTCGATGTAGGCCAGGTCCACCGGGCAGATGTGCCGGTAGTCGAACAGCGCGACCGTGCTCATGATGAGCTCCTCGCGCAGCTCCTCCGACAGGGTGGAGTTGTCCTTGCCCGCCAGCCTGGCCCAGGTGGTCCGGTCGGTGGCGCGGCGCGAGATGGCCAGCCGGTCGCCGGGGTTGAGCATCGCGACCCGGACCTGGTGGGGGAAGTGGCGGGACCTGGCCAGCCGGGCCGACACGTAGCGGGCGCTCGGGCCGCAGAAGGCGTAGAAGCCGGTGGCCTCCAGGCTCGTGGTCACGTCCTTGTTGAAGGCGTCCCCGTACGTGCCGTCCACCGGGTCGAAGGACGGGTAGACGGCCGTCGGCATGAAGCCCTTGTGCATCGAGGCCACCTCGGTGCGCAGCCCCGTGGCCAGGTCGTCCAGGTGCTGGGCGATGTTCTCCTCCATGCTGCGCTGCTGCACCTGGGAGCTCAGGACGGAGAACACGACGGCGAAGGCGACGGACGCGATCAGGTTGAGGCCGATCGAGGAGAGCACCGCCGCCCTGGTGAGGGCCGGGTCGAAGAAGACCATGAGCACCGCGGCGAGCAGGGTCACCGCACAGGAGAGGCCGAAGGCGTACCAGCTCAGGGTGTTGCGAAGCTTGCGCGGGGGCGTTGACATGCAGAGATCTCGCTTCGTCGCCGAGTGTCGCCATGATCCCCGATCCCGTTCCATGCTAACCGCGCCGGCGGCCCGGCGCGGAGTGCCCGGAAGGCGTGCCGGCCGAATATGATCATGCGCATCGCCGCCTTCCTCCGGGCCGTCGCCCGCCACCGCTACGGGCGTCCGGCCGCCGTCGCCGTCGCGCTCTACCTGACCGGCGCCGCCGTCACCGCCTGGTACGACGGCGGGCGGTGGTTCGTCGCCGTCGCGACGGCCGGCGTCCGGCCGGGGGATGGCGAGGCGCGGCTCCTGCCCGCGGCGATCTGCGTGCTCAACGCGTGGGCGCTGTGGCAGATCCTGCGCGGGCCCGTCCGGGCGGGCGCCGGGGCGTTGCCGCGTGACGTGGTGTGGCTGCGGCGCCTGCTCTACGCGGACGTGGCCGGCGACCTGCTGCTCTGGGACCTCCTCGACCGCCTGTCCGGCCTCGCGGAGTACGTCGCGCGCTGGGCCGTGTGGGCCGCCACCATGCTGCTGCTGGTGCGGGTGCTCACCGGGGTCACGGCCCGGTTCCGGATGATCGCGCTCGGGCTCGGCCTGGCCGGGGTGCTGGGTGCGGCGTTGCGGCCGTTCACCGAGATCCCGCTGCTGTCGCTGTCGGTCCCGCTGGTGCTGGCGACGCTGGCGTGCAAGGCGATGATCATCGCCGGGCAGGGGCGCGACGGCCGGTTCGGCGCCGTCACGCTCGCCGTCGGCTGGACGGCCCTGCTGGTGCCGCAGGCGTACTCGCTCCTCCAGGCCGGGCGGCTGACGTTCGACGGTCTGTCGCTCGTCGTGCAGGCACTCGACGGGCTGCTCGTCGTGTGGGCGGCGCGCACCGCGCACGAGCTCGCCGTGCCCCGCCAGGACGCCCCCGTGGCCGGAGCCGGGCAGGCGCCGCGGCTGCTCGCCGCCGCCGCGGTCCTGCTCGTGCTGCCGATGGCGGTCGTCGGCGCGGAGCGGGACGCCCGGCTCACCTACACGGCCGCGGACGAGGGCTGCCGCGACCGGCTCCGGCCCGCGACCGGCCTCGGCCCGGAGGAGCGGCGGCGGTCGTTCCTCTGCCTGGCCAGGAGCGACACCTTCGCCGCGGGCACGATGTTCCCCGGACGGCTGCCCGACCAGCGCGTCCTGGCCTACGGCGGACAGCTGTGCGCGCTGCCCGGCGACCAGGAACGGCTCGCGCTGCACGGGCGGGCCGGCGGCATGGGGGACGCCATCGAGCTGGCCGCGGCCCTGGAGTACCTGTGCCCCGGCATCGTCGCCCGGCAGACCGCCGACGCCGACCGCCGCCAGGCCGAGCACGACCTTCAGGAGGCCAGGTGGAAGGCCGAGGCGAACGCCCGGTGCACTGACCCGTGGCCCCGGGTGCGGGCCAGGCGGCAGGGCACGGCTGCGTACATGTTGTTCGAGGGCGGCGGCTACGCCGTCTTCGACGACCGCGACGACAGCGCGGGCGACCCCGGTGACATCTTCGACGGCGGCGAGGAGGCCGCCGACATCTTCGACGCCGTCCAGGACGGGTTCATCGACGCCGCGGGCAGCGGCGCCGCCATCGTGACCGCCGAGGAGAACGCGCCGATGTGCCTGACGGTCAAGGCGTTCGACCGCGCCCCGCCGCTGCGGCTCGCCGGCTGGGACCGGGTGGTCGAGGTGGGCATCGCCAGCCGCAGCGGCCGCCTGGTGGTGCCGGCCTACCCCGAGGGCGGCGACAGCGGGGCGGCCGGGCCGCTGCCCAGCCTGGCCGTCGCCGGTCCCGGCCGCTACCGGCTGCGCGTGCACGCCCGCACGGTGCCCTGGGACGAGGACGACCCCGACGCGCCGCTGGAGGAGCACCTGATCGTGGTCTATCCCGGCCGCTCGACGGAGAAGGTCGTCCACCGCCCGCGCGGCTGACCTCGCCGGATCCGGGCGTCGTGGGTGAACGTCGGCACCGTGTCGCAATCACGACATGGCAGACAAACGGCACGGGTGACACCTGGCGCTCCGCGCGTCCGATCACCCACTCTCGTGTGCACTGGTTGTTGCTACGAGAGGTTTCACCCCCATGCACTGGTCCGCCCATGTGACGGTGGCAGGAGTCACCACGGCCGCCCTGTTGAGCTCCCCCTTAGCGGCGGCCTCGGCCGCGGCCGAGCCCGGCGGCGGGAGCGTCCACCGCGTCACGCTGATCACCGGGGACGTGGTGACCGTCAGGCAGGCCGAGCCGGGCAGGCAGGCGGTGGAGGTGAAGCCGGGGCCGGGCCGCGAGCGGATGGCGTTCAGCACCACCGAGGAGAACGGCGAGCTGCGCGTCCTGCCCAAGGACGTCGTGCCCCTCCTGGCGGCCAAGCGGCTGGACCCGGCCCTGTTCTCGGTCACCCGGCTGATCGCCCAGGGGTACGACGACGCCAGGTCGGACAAGCTGCCGCTGCTGTTCCTCTACGACGGCGCCGCGCCGAAGAGCGCGTCCGCACCCGAGCTGGAGAGCGTCAACGGCCGGGTGGTCGCCGCCGACAAACGCACGATCGGCGGGTTGTGGAAGTCGCTCGACGGGCAGCGGGCCACGCTGTCGCAGGGCGTGTCGAAGATCTGGCTGGACGCCAAGGTCAAGGCCACCCTCGACCACAGCGTGCCGCAGGTGGGCGCGCCGGAGGCGTGGCAGGCCGGGTTCGACGGCAAGGGCGTCAAGGTCGCCGTGCTGGACACCGGCGTCGACGTCACCCACCCCGACCTGGCCGGACGCGTCAAGCAGAGCAAGGTGTTCACCGGCGAGCCGAGCGTCCGGGACGGCAACGGGCACGGCACCCACGTGGCCGCCACCATCGCCGGCGGCGACGGCCGGAAGGGCGTCGCCCCCGGCGCCGAGCTGATGGTCGGCAAGGTGCTCGGCGACGACGGCTCGGGCACCCTGTCCGGCGTCATCGAGGGCATGGAGTGGGCCGCCGCCGAAGGCGCGTCGGTGATCAGCATGAGCCTCGGCGGCAGCCCGACCGACGGCACCGACCCGCTCAGTGAGGCCGTGAACACCCTCACCGAGCGCACCGGCGCCCTGTTCGTGGTCGCCGCGGGCAACGACGGCGCGGCCTACTCCATCGGCACGCCCGGCGCGGCCACCTCGGCGCTGACCGTCGGCGCGGTGGACGGCAAGGACGCGCTCGCGGAGTTCTCCAGCCGCGGCCCGCGCCTGGACGACGCGCCCAAGCCCGACCTGACCGCCCCCGGCGTGGCCATCGTCGCGGCCCGCGCGGCGGGCACCAGCATGGGCGAGCCGGTGGACGAGCGTTACACGGCCGCGTCCGGCACCTCGATGGCCACGCCGCACGTCGCCGGGGCCGCCGCGATCGTCAAGCAGCGCCACCCCGCCTGGACGGCCAGGCAGATCAAGGACGCGCTGATCGGCTCGGCCAAGCCCGTCCCCGGCCAGCAGATCGACGACGCCGGCGCCGGCCGCCTGGACGTGGCCCGCGCGGTGCGCCAGGGCGTGACCGCGACCGGCGTGGTCGACCTCGGCAAGCACCAGCAGGACCAGGGCCCCGCCACGGCCGAGGGCACCATCACCTACGCCAACGGCACGGCCGCCCCCGTCACGCTGGAGCTGGCCGCCACCCTCGACAAGGCCGAGCTCAGCGCCAGATCCGTGACGGTCCCGGCGGGCGGCACCGCCGACGTCAAGGTCACGGTGGACCTGGCCGAGCTCTCCTTCGGCCGGTACGGCGGGCTGGTCACCGCCACGGCGGGCACGGAGCAGGTGCACACCACGCTGGCGCTGACCTGGAAGGGACCGCAGCACAAGGTCCGCTTCACCGCCGTCGACGCCGCGGGCAGGCCGACCGGCGCCGACACGCTGTCGATGTTCGGCGCGTCGCAGCAGGACGACCTGTTCACCTGGCTGCCCCAGGAAGGGCTGACCGTGGAGGTGTCGGAGGGCACCTACATGACGCAGTCGCTCAACCTGGGCGGCGGCTGGGGCCGCACCCACCCGCGGGACGGCATGGTCGTCATCCCCGAGCTCAAGGTCGACCGCGACCTGGACGTGGTGCTCGACCTCCGCAAGACCACCCCGGTGACCATCAGAACCAGGGAGCCCGCCGAGCAGGTGGGCATCTACACCTACTTCACCCATCGCGCGTTCGGCTCGCGCAAGATCTCCCAGGGCGTCATGAACTTCGACGTCATCGAGGGGCTCAACGTCTCGCCGACCCAGCCCGTGCGGGACGGCTCGTTCGAGTTCGCCTCGCGCTGGCAGCTCGTCGCGCCGAAGCTCACCGCCCGCATGCCCGGCTCGGGCGAGCCGTATCCGATGGGCTTCCTGGGCAGGTCGCCGGGCGTGGACGGGCGGCACATGTGGCGGCTGTCCGACGGGGTCGCCGGATCCAAGGGCAAGGCCGCGGTCATCCGCAGCGAGGACATCGACTGGTCCGACCCGTCCGGGGCCGCGATCAAGGCGGGCGCGGTCGCCGTGATCCTGGTGCTGTCCCCCGACGACGCGTTCGGCCACGACTGGAAGCCGGTCGGGGCCGACCTGCCGATCCCGGCGCTGGTGATCGCCGGCGACGACGGGCAGCGGATGCTGGAGCGGATGCGGAAGGGCAACGCCAAGCTGGAGGTCACCGGGCAGATGGACTCGCCCTACCTCTACGACGTCATGCAGGTCTCCGGCGGCCGGGTGCCGGACAAGATCGTGCACGAGGTGAACGACGGCAACACCGCCCGGGTCACCACGACGTATGCCGACAACGGCGGCTTCGGCTGGGCCAAGGAGCAGCGCTTCGGCTGGCGTCCCTGGCAGTCGTACGCGCTGGGCCAGCAGATGGAGACCCAGCGGATCGTCAGGACCCCGCTGCGCCGCACCGAGTACGTCAGCGCCGACGGCTCCTACTGGCAGCACCTCGTCAACCACCAGTACGTCTGGGACGAGATGGGCCGCCTGCTCGACGGCATGACCGAGCAGCCGCGCACCTACCAGCCCGGCGCGCGGATCAGCGAGAGCTGGCACGCCCCGGTGGTCCGCCCGGCGATCCCCGGCTGGCTCAAGCCGTCCACCCGGGAGGGCGACACGATGGAGATCCGCGTCCCCGAGTTCGTGGACTCCTCCGGGCACGTCTCCCGCGCGGGCGTCGACAACGACACCTCCTCGGCCCGGTTCTTCCGCGACGGCACGCTGGTGGCCGAGCGCGACGCCGCCTGGGGCGCGTTCCCCGCGGCGCCGCAGGAGGCCGCCTACCGGCTGGAGCTGTCCACCAGCCGCACCTCGCAGGAGTGGACGACGGCCGTCGCGACCGAGACGGCCTGGACGTTCCGCTCCAAGCCGGGCGACCGGGTGCTGCCGCTGCTGCAGGTCGACTATGACGTGCGCCCGGAGCGCCCGGGTCTGGTGGGCTTCGCCGTACGGCATCAGGAGGGCGTGACCGGGGCGCGCGCGAAGGACCTGAAGCTGGAGCTGTCCTACGACGACGGCGCGACGTGGCGGCGGCAGCCGGTGATCGCGCTCGGCGGCGGCCGCTACGACGCGATCGTGCTGCGCCCGCACCCGTCGCTGCGGGTGACCGCCACCGACTCGGCCGGCAACACGGTCCAGCAGACGGTGATCAGGGCCTACTGATCGGTCAGAGCCAGTTCTCGCGGGCGGCGTGCCAGGCCAGTTGCATCCGGGTCTGCGCACCCGCCCGCTCCATCAGGTAGGCGATCCTGCGCTGCACCGTCCGCTGGGAGATCTTGAGCTGGGTGGCGATCGACTTGTCCGGGACGCCGGCGACCAGCAGCGACAGCAGGTAGAGGTGGTCCGCGTCGAGCGGGCTGCCCGGGTTGGTGAGGCTGACCGGGGTGGCCCGCTCCCACAGGCTCTCGAACAGGGCCTTGAGGGCGTCGAGCAGGCTGCTGGGCCGGATCAGCGCGGCGGTGAGCTGGGTCAGGCCGTCGGTGTGCTGGATGAGCGGGAGCACCCCGAGCTCGCCGTCCGCGATGAGCATCCGCACCGGCAGGACGGGCAGCGCGCGGGCCTGTTCCCCCAGCGTGATGCCGTCGGCGAGGTTGACCAGCATGCCGGGTTCCTCCAGCAACGCCCCTTCGTAGATGACGCGGTAGCCGACGCCGCGCCGCAGCGCCGCGAGCTCCTCGTCGTTCTCCTGCGAGCTCATCGCCACGTGCCCGGCCCGGCACAGGCTGAGCACCTCGTGCCGGGCGCCGTCCTGCAGCAGCCGGAGCTGCTCGCGCAGCGCCGCCCGGCTGGTGATCACCTCGATGAGCTGCGCGGCCTCGCGCCGCCTGGCGTGCGCCAGGTACTCCCCGGTGAGCTGTTCCATGGCGTGCCGGGCCCGGTCGACCTCGGCCTGCCGCCGGTGCAGCCGGGCCGCGAGCGCGACGTCGGGGGCGACCGCCGTGAACCGGCCGGGCTCGCCCGGGACGGCTCGCGCCAGGCCCTTGGCCAGCAACGAGCCGAGCGCCTGCCGCGCCACCTCGGCCGCCACGCCCAGTTCCTCGGCCAGGGCGTCGGACTCCACCTCGGTGGTCCTGACCAGCAGCCGGTAGGCGGCCTCCTCCTCCGCGCCCAGCCCCGCCGCGCTCAGCACGTGCCGCACACGGCCCGATCCAGATTCACCCGGCCATTGTAGAGAGCGGCCGCCGGGGCGGTGCCGGCGTCCGTCACGTCACGAGTTCGGTGCGCGGTTCGCGGCTGTCGTCGGGGAGTGGGATCGCCGGGCAGTGGCGGCACTGCTCACGTACGGAAACTTCCCTGCCATACTCGGTGATCGGGATCCGGCACACCCATGGCGAAAGGGCGACATGACGGCAAGATCGGCACGACAGCCCGCTCCTGTCCGCGCGGGCAGGACGGCGGAGATCCCCACGGCGGGCGCGTCCGCCGGGCGTGGACGGTCGTCGTGACCGCGGGCGTCGACGTGCCCGACGGGCGCGGCCGTACCGGCCTGGACCAGGCGGGACGCGACCTGACCGGCAACCCCCGGGTGCGGGTGCGCGACGTGCGGCTGCTGGCCTGCAACTGGTACGTGCTGCGCACCACCACCTTCGACTACCAGCACGCCGACGGCCACTGGAGCACCCAGCAGCGGGAGACCTACGACCGCGGCAACGGCGCCACCGTGCTGCTGTACGACCCCGACCGCCGCACCGTCCTGCTGACCCGGCAGTTCCGCTATCCCGCCTACGTCAACGGGCACCCCGACGGGATGCTCCTGGAGACCGCGGCCGGGCTGCTGGACGACGACGCGCCGGAGGAGGCGATCCGGCGCGAGGCCGCCGAGGAGACCGGCCACGCCATCGGCGAGGTCGAGCCGGTCTTCTCCGTCTACATGAGCCCGGGGTCGGTGACCGAACGCCTGCACTTCTACGCCGCGCCGTACAGCGCCGCGACCCGCACCTCGGCGGGCGGCGGGGTCGCGGCGGAGGGCGAGGACATCGAGGTCGTGGAGCTCGGCTTCGACCACGCCCTCGACCTGGTCGGGCGGGGTGAGATCGCCGACGCCAAAACGATCATGCTGCTGCAGTGGGCGGCGCTGAGCGGCCCCTTCTCCCCCGCCCGCACGCCGGACCGGCCCGCGACGCGGCCGTAGGGGCCGTCGCCTCGCGTTTGCGGCGCGCTCCTGCGGGCACAGCGTGCTGACCCAGGAGAACGTGAGTTCGAGGAGAGTCAGCATGAGTCACGGACCGGTGGAGAAGGACCCCGACGAGTGGACGACCGGTGACGAGCCCATGACCGGCCCGCAGGAGTCCTACCTGCACACCCTGGCCAGGGAGGTGGGCAGGGAGGTGCCCGGCGGGCTGAGCAAGGCCGAGGCGTCCCGGTTGATCGACGAGCTCCAGGAGAACAGCGAGCGCCTGCGCGCGTCCGGCAGCCGGCCGGAGGGCGCCGGCTGATCCGCCGGGCGCTGCCCCGCGCAGGGGAGGCGGTTCCCTCGCGGGAGGGAGATCCCGGGCGGGCCGCGCGGCCTACCGTGGGCGGCCATGAGATCACTCACACGGCCCGCGCTGCTGGCCGCAGGCTGGGCGGCGGCGGCCGTCCTCGTGCTGGTGGCGCCCGGGAACCTGGTCATGCGGCTGGCGTTCGGCAGGCTCGACGACCCCGCGCTGGCCCGGCAGGCGCTGCTCGCCGCGGCGGGGGTGCTGCTGGCGCTGGCGGCCGTCCGCTTCGGGACGCGTACCGCCGCGCGGCCGCGCCGGCGGCGGGCCGACGGGACGGTCCGGCCCGCCCGCTGGGCCAGGGCGGCGACCTGGACGGCGGCCGTCGTGCCGGTGCTCGGCTTCTCGGTCCCGCACCTGCTGTGGGGGCTGGGCCTGCCGCTGGGCGTGGCGGCGGGCTCCCGCGCGGGCCTGGCCGAGCTGGGCGGCTCTGCGGTGTTCTGGGTGCTGCTCGTCGCCGGGCCGGTGGCCGGGGGCCTGCTCACGCTGGGGCTGATCGCCCGATGGGGACAGCTCGTCCCGCGCTGGGTGCCCCTGGCGGGGGGACGGCGGGTGCCGCGCGCGCTCGCGGCGGTCCCGGCGGCAGCCGTGGGCATGCTGGTCGGCCAGTACGGCGCGATGATGACGGGCTGCCTCGCCTTCGGCGTCACCCGCAGGTGCGCGCCCGGCGGCGGGGTCGAGGTCCTGGACGGGAGCTGGGGCTTCGCCGGGACCTACCCGGTCTTCCTGCTCTGGGGGACCTCGCTGCTGGCCGCCGCGGCCGGTTACCTGCACACGACCGCGCGGAGGCCGGTCAGTGTCTCATGACGTGCCGGCGCTTCGGGGCCTTGCCGTAGCCGAGCAGTCCCATCATGCCCTGCTCCTGGTGGTAGAGGTTGTGGCAGTGGAACATCCACTCGCCGGGGTTGTCGGCGTGCACGTCGATGCTGATCCGCTTGTACGGCATGACGTTCACGGTGTCCTTCCGCGGCCCGCCGCGCTCGGTCGTCCGGACCTGGAAGGTGTGGCCGTGCAGGTGCATCGGGTGCCACATGTGCGTGTCGTTGTGCATGACGATCCGGATCGTCTCGCCCCGGTCGACCCGCAGGCGCAGCGGGTCGTCGCCGAGGTGCCCGTTCATGGGCCACTCGCTGCCGGAGGCGCCCTGACGCCAGCCGAGCGTGACGGTGACGGTCCTGGACGGCGGGCGCAGCTGGTCGCGGCGGCGCGCCTGGAGGTCCTGGTAGACGAGCTGCCGCCGCTGGAGCTCCGGCACGGCGCCGTCCGGTGACGGCGTGCGCGCGCCGGGCGTGGTGCGCACCACCGCGAACGCCCGCCCGGCCTTACCCTCCGCCATCGCCATCAGCGGGAACGCCCCCGCGTCGAGCGTGGCGACGAAGTCGTAGCGCTCCCCCATGCCGACCACGACCGTGTCCACGGTGACCGGCTTGCACGGGAAACCGTCGGTGTGGGTGATGGTCAGGCGGTGGCCGCCGAGCGCCACCCGGAAGGCGGTGTCGGCGGCCGCGTTGATCACCCGGAACCTGGCGCGCACGCGGGGACGGCTCATGAAGGTGGTGGGATCGTCGGCGGTGCGGCCGTTGACCAGGTAGTACGGGTAACGCGCGTGTCCGGACGTGCCGCCGAGGACGTGGCTGCTCAGCGTGTCGTCGTGCGGGGTGGTGTTCAGGGCGCGCAGCGTGTCGTCGGGCGTGCCGTTGACGCCGTCCTGCCAGTCGTCGAGGACGACCGTGAACTCCTGGTCGTACCCGAGCGGCTCGTACGGGTCCTCCACGATCAGCGGGCCGTACAGGCCGCGGTCGCTCTGCATGCCCACGTGGGAGTGGTAGAAGTAGGTGCCCGGGTCGGGGACGGTGAACACGTAGTCGAACGTCCCGCCGGGCCGGGTCGGGCGCTGCGAGAGGCCGGGCGCGCCGTCCATGTCGGCGGCGATCCTGATGCCGTGCCAGTGCACGGTGGTCGGCGCGGGCAGGTCGTTGACGAGCCTGACCCGTACCGTGCCGCCGGCCGTGGCCCGGATGGTAGGGCCGGGCAGCAGGCCGTCGTAGGCCCAGGTGGACACCGTCCGTCCGCCGAGGGACACGGTGGCGGGCGCGGCCCGCAGCACTCTCCCGCCGGCCGTCCCGGCGGCCGTCCCGGCGGCCCTTCCCGCCGACGGCCTGGCGGACGCGCCGGCGGCGGCCGCCGGAACGGCGCCCAGGGCGGCGAACATGCCGCTGACGAACAACCTGCGGGACACGGTCCCACGCGAATCAGTCACTACGGATCCCCCTCATCCATCTCGCAAAATAACGGAGAGTGACCGTGGAAGGACGACGCCACGCGCGGCGGGGCGGTTCAAGATCGCCGCACTCCGGCCGGGGACGGCCCGCACCCCGGCCCCGGCGCCGTCGCGACACCGCGATCCCGGCATACTGGGCCACCGGATCGTCACCTTCCAGGGAGATCATGCGCATGAGCACGCCATCGTCGCAGCCGGGGACGAGCGGGCCGTCCGTCCGGATCGGCGCGCTGGTCCCGCTCACCCCGCCCGGCTGGGTCGAGGCGGGCCGCCACCTGCTGGCCGGGCTGGAGCTGGCCGTCCGGGACGTCAACGACGCCGGCGGCATCGGCGGACGGCCGCTGGAGCTGGTGGTCCGCGACACCGCGGCCGACCCGCGGAAGGCGGCGGCGGCCGTGGACGAGCTGGCCCGGCTCGGGGTGGCCGCGCTGGCCGGCGAGTACCACAGCGTGGTCGCCCGCGCCGCCGCCGCCCGCGCCGAAGCCGTCGGCCTGCCGTTCCTCTGCTCCTCGGCGGTCCTCGACGCGCTCACCGAAGAGCCTGCGACGTGGGTCGCGCGCCTGGCCCCCGCGCAGTCGCGCGGCTGGCGGATCTTCGCGGACTTCCTCCTCGGCGCGGGCCACGAGCGCGTCGCGGCGGCGACGCAGCCGAGCCTCTACTGGGCGGCGGGGCTCGGCGTCCTGCGCGACCACCTCGCCGCCCGCGGCGGCACGGTCACCGAGCTCGACCTGACCGCGCTCACCCCCGCGGCCGTGTGCGACGAACTCGCCCGTGACGGCGCGACGGCGCTGCTTCTCCTGGCCGGCCATCCGGAGCCGGCGGTGCCGGTCGTCCGGGCCGTGCGCCGCGACCGGCGGCTGGCCGGGACGCTGATCGGCGCGCCGGCCGGGCAGCCGGAGTTCCCGGGATGGGCCGAGTCGCTGGGCGACGACGGTGCCGGGATCCCGTTCCTGCGCTACCTGCCCGAGAGCCTGAGCCCCCTCGGCGTCCGGGTGGCGGCGGCCCTGCGCGAGCGGCTGGCCGCGACACCGTCGTTCGTCGCCTTCGAGGGCTACGACACGGTCACCGTGGTGGCCGAGGCGCTGCGGTCGCACGGCGTGGACCGGGCGGCCGTCGCCGGGTCGTGGCCGCACGTCGCGGTCGAGGGCACCCGGGGGACGATCCGGTTCTCCCGCGCGCCGGGCGTCGGCGTCTGGCAGTGGGCCTGGCCCCCGATCCAGGTGGCCGACCGCGACCCGGCGACCCCGGCGCGCTTCCGCACCCTGCACACCGCCTGACCGCCGCGCGGGACGCCTCAGGAGGGGTGGCGGGACACGTCGTGCCGCTCCGTCAGCCGTTCGAGACCGGCCGCACGGTAGGTGGCGACGCCGCCGGTGTTGGAGCTCGGGCAGCACACGAGCACGCTGGACGAGCCGGCCTCCCGCAGCGCGCGCGCCGCGGCGACCGTGATCGCCCGGCCGTGCCCGCGGCCCCGGTGGTCCCGGTGCACCCCCATCGGCTCGATCAGCCCCGGCCTGCCCGCACCGGCCGACCACACCGCCACGGCCGCCACCGCCGCGCCCCGGTCGTCGCGGGCGAGCAGGCACCGCGCGCCGGCGTACGGGACGCCCGCCGCCATGGCGTGCCAGCGCTCCTCGGTGAAGGTCGAGCCGTCGAACGACGCCCGGACGACGGCGGCCCACTCGTGCGCCTGCTCCGGCCCGACCGCCTCGACGTGCACGCCGGGATCCGGGACAGGCGCGCCGAGGTCGCGCCCGAGCACCGTCCACGGGTCGTCGGCCACCCAGCCGTCCTTGAGCAACAGGTCCCGGACCAGCGCGCCCGGCGGCGACTCGACGTGCACGCGCCCCTCGGGCAGCACCCCGCGTCCGGGCTCCGACACCTCGCCGGCCACCCGGCGGGCCAGCTCCTCGTCCTGCGCCGCCCCCGGCGCGAACGCCAGCCGCAGCAGGTCGTCGCCGTCCAGCAGCCCGGCGGCGACGACCTGCCCGGCGCGGCTCCAGGTCAGGATGGCCGCCGCCGTGCGCCGAGCGCCGAACCGCCAGAACCATCCCACGTCACCCGGATGCAGTTGCACGGGCTCTCCGTCGCGCTGCCACTCCCCCAGCAGCCGCACCACGTCGCCCAGCCCGTCGATCCCCGGCCTGCCCGTCTCGATCGCCATCCCCCGATCACACACCACCCCGCCCGCCGCCCGCACCCGGATTTCCCGCGGGCCGGCCGGGCGGTTCTGCTGGCTCAGGCCACGTCGGGGTGCACGCGGAAGCGGTCCCAGACCCGGTGCAGGGGCAGCAGGGCCAGCACGTCGCGCAGCACGCCCTCGCCGTCCTGGCCGGTGACGACGCCCGGCGCCTGCGCGGGGATCCCCGCGGCCTGCAGCGCCTGCGCGGCCGTGCCCCAGCCGCCCACCGCCTTGGCGTGCCGGTACGCCTCGCCGACCAGGAGCAGCACGCGCGGGTCGACGGGGGTGCCGCCGTCGCCGGCCTTGGCGTCGCGGGCGCCGTACGCGTCGTCGCCCGGGGCCGGCGCCCCGGCCAGCAGCACCGCGTCGAACTCGACGGAGCGGGCCGTGGCGAAGGTGCGCTGGACGGCCAGCGTGCCGCCCAGCATGCCGCCCTTGGGCGCGATGACGAGCGGTGTCATCCCGCCGTCGAGCACGGCCTGGCGGACGGCGCCGACGACGCCGAGGTCGCTGGTCTCGTCCGCGACGATGCCGATGATCCGGCCGTCCAGCGGCCACTCCCGGCCGACCTGCGACAGCGCCGGGCTCGGCGCCGGGTCGGCGAGCGGCACGGTGGGCTCGGGCGCGGGCAGCCCGAGGCCGTCGGCGACCTCCCGGCACAGGACCGGGTCGATGTTGGCCAGCACCCGCAGCTGGCGTTCCTTGACCGCCTGCTCGTAACACTTGCCCAGCTCGAAGGTGTAGGCGCTGATGAGGTGCTCGCGCTCGACCGGGGACAGGCTCAGCCAGAACAGCCGCGGCTGGCTGTAGTGGTCGGAGAAGGTCGCCGGCGCCTCGCGCACCTTGCGTCCGGCGACCTCGCGCGGCACCTCGACGTAGGCGCCCTGCTCGGCCCCGGCCTGGAAGGGGCAGCCGCCGTCCAGGGAGTTCGGCCGGTACGGGGCCACCCCGCGGTGGACGGCCGTCTGGTGGAAGCCGTCGCGCAGCATGTCGTTGACCGGCGCGTGCGGCCGGTTGATGGGGATCTGCGCGAAGTTCGGGCCGCCCAGCCGGGTGATCTGCGTGTCGAGGTAGGAGAACAGCCGCGCCGCCAGCAGCGGGTCGTCGGTGATGTCGATGCCCGGCACGAGGTGCCCGACGTGGAAGGCGACCTGCTCGGTCTCGGCGAAGAAGTTCGACGGGTTGGCGTTGAGCGTCATCAGGCCGACCGGGTGCACGGGGGCCAGCTCCTCGGGCACGATCTTCGTCGGGTCCAGCAGGTCGATGCCCTCGAACATCTGCTCGGGCGTGTCCGGGAAGACCTGGATGCCCAGCTCCCACTGCGGGTGCGCGCCGGCCTCGATGGCGTCGGCGAGGTCGCGCCGGTGGAAGTCGGGGTCGACGCCGCCGGCGATCTGGGCCTCCTCCCAGGTCAGGGAGTGCACGCCGAGCTTGGGCTTCCAGTGCCACTTGGCCAGCGTCGTCTCCCCCGCGGCGTTGACCAGGCGGAAGGTGTGCACGCCGAAGCCTTCCATCATGCGGAACGAGCGCGGGATGCCGCGGTCGGACATGTTCCACATCGTGTGGAAGGTGGCCTCGGTGTGCAGGGAGACGAAGTCCCAGAACGTGTCGTGCGCGCTCTGGGCCTGCGGGATCTCCCGGTCGGGATGCGGCTTGCCGGCGTGGATGACGTCGGGGAACTTGATGCCGTCCTGGATGAAGAAGACCGGGATGTTGTTGCCGACCAGGTCGAACACGCCCTCGGCGGTGTAGAACTTGGTGGCGAAGCCGCGGGTGTCGCGGACGGTGTCGGCCGAGCCGCGCGAGCCCAGCACGGTGGAGAAGCGGACGAAGACCTGGGTCTTCGCGCCCTCGGCGAGGAAGGCCGCCTTGGTGATGTTCGAGGCGGTGCCGTACGCCTGGAACACGCCGTGGGCGGCGGCGCCGCGGGCGTGCACCACCCGCTCGGGGATGCGCTCGTGGTCGAAGTGCATGACCTTCTCGCGCAGGTGGTGGTCCTGCAGCAGCACCGGGCCGCGCGGGCCGGCCTTCAGCGAGTGGTCGGTGTCGCGCAGCCGCACCCCCTGGGCGGTGGTCAGGTACTCGCCGCCCTGCGCCATCTGGTCCTGCGAGGCGCCGGTGGGCTGCCCGGTGGGCGAGACGGTCTCGGGCCCGGTCTGGTCCGGCTTGGGCGGCAGCGGTTCCCGTGGTTCGGTCGGCTCCTCGAGCTGGGGCGGCAAACTGTTGGGCACGCCGGGGATCTCGGCCGGCTTCACCGCGTCGTGATCGGTGACGGCGCCGACGACCTTGTCCACGGCGGACTTGAGCGGGTGTGACTCGTTCATGCTTGGTTCCTTAGGAAGGGCCACAACGGATTGACCAGGTCTGGCGCCTCCCTACCCATGCTCAGCCGTATAACGCGAATCGTCGCACTTCAGGGCGGTTCGCGACCCCGCGCGACCAGGATCGGAGCCCTTCTGGAGCAGCGCGGGACACCGATCCCCTTTTCACGTTCTTTGCCCTGCGTTGGGGTGTTCTTGGTTTGGCGGGGGCCGTCCGGGTAGCCACAGGCGGCATCAATCCCACGAGGAGGGCACCCATGAGTGAATACCCGACGGGGACCGGCCAGGAGGGAACGCTCCATCAAGGCAAGGCCGCCGCGCAGGAGGTCGCCGGGACCGCCAGGGAGGCCGGCGTCCAGGTGGCCGGCGAGGCCAGGGCCCAGGCCAGGAACGCCGTCCACGAGCTGCGCGACCGGGTGCGCGCCCAGTCCGAGCAGCAGAGCCGGCGGGCCGCGCAGAGCCTGCGCGAGTGGTCGGAGGACCTGTCGGCCATGCACGAGCAGGCCAAGCCCGACTCGCCGGTGACCAGCGTCGTACGCCAGGCCGCCGACCAGGGCCGGCGCGCGGCCGACTACCTCGACAGGCACGGCCTGGCCGGGGTGGTCAGCGAGGTGCAGAGCTTCGCCCGCCGCCGCCCGGCCGCGTTCCTGGCCGGCGCCGTGGCCGCGGGCTTCCTGGTGGGCCGCATCATCAAGGCCTCCGGCGACAGCTCGGGGACGGCGTCCCAGCCGGCGACCCCGTCGCCGCCCGCCGACCCCACCCTGCCGAGCGTGGCGCAACCCGGCACGGCGCCGCCGCAGCCACTGCACCGGCCGCTCGGCGACCCGCTCGGGCAGGACGACACCCGCCCGGTGCCGCCGCTCACCACGCCGCCGGCCCCGCCGGCCGCCCCCGCGGCGCCCGCCTACGGCGCCGGGAGTGACCTGCCATGACCGCGCAACCCGAGGAACCGACGCTCGGCCAGCTGGTCGGCGAGATCGGCGAGGACATCTCCAAACTGTTCCGCCAGGAGGTGGAGCTGGCCAAGATCGAGCTCCGCCAGGAGGCGACCAAGGCGGGCAAGGCGGCCGGGATGCTCGGCGGCGCCGGCTTCGCCGGGTACATGATCGCGCTGCTGGTGACCCTGGCCGTCATGTTCGGCCTGGGCGAGGTGATGGGCCTGGGCTGGGCCGCGCTCGTTCTCGCGGTCGTCTGGGCGGTCATCGGCGGAGTGCTGTACGTCAACGGGCGCAACCGGCTGCGCGCGATCAACCCCAGACCCGAGCAGACCATCGAGACGCTCAAGGAGGACGCGCAATGGGCACGCGACCTGAGGAAGTGAGACACGAGATCGCCGTCACGAGGGCCGAACTCGCGGCCGATGTGGACCGGCTGGCCGACCGGACGAGCCCGGCGCGGATCGCGCGCCGCCGTACCGAACGGGTACGGGAGGCCGCTCGATCGTTGCGGGAACGCGTGATGGGAACCCCCTCCCATGGCGTGTCCCATGCCGCCGGCCGGGCGCGGCACGGCGTCGCCGCCACCGCCGGCTCGGTGGGCGAGGGGGCGCACCAGGCCGGCCAGGCGGTGCGGGAGGGCGCCCACCAGGCGGCCGACACCGTACGGCACGGCGCCCACGTCGCGGCCGAGACCGTCCGGGCCGCGCCGGAGCAGGCCAGGCGGGGCACCCAGGGGAACCCCCTGGCGGCCGGCCTGATCGCCTTCGGCGCCGGTCTGCTGGCCGCCACGCTCATCCCCGCCACCGAGGCGGAGGAGCAGGCCGTCGGCCAGCTCCGCGAGCAGGTCGGCGACGTGCTGGAGCCAGTCGTGGAGGCCGGCCGCGAGTCGGCGCAGCAGCTCGGCCAGGACGCCAAGGAGCTGGCCGGGCAGGCCGTCCAGCAGGTCAGGGACAGCGCGTCGGAGGCGGCCGCGGCCACCGCCGACCAGGCCCGCGAGCAGGCCCGCCAGGTGGGCGGTCACCGCTCCGGCTGACGCCCGCCCGGACGTGCTCAGGCCCTCACAGCCGGATCAGGCCGTGAGGGCCTGCGCCGTTGTCCGGCGAGTCACCCGGCGTCCTCCACGGGGGGCTCGAAGGACAGGGGCAGGCACATGCCGATCTGGGCGTAGATCTCCAGTTGGTCGTAGTAGAGGCGCTGGCTGGAGACGAGGCCGTCGCGCAGGTCCCAGAACCAGCAGGCCCGCACGGTGATCTGGCGGCCGGTCGCGGCCAGCACCTCGCCCCCGACCGTCAGGTAGGGGCCGGAGTGCGTCCCGGTCGCCGTCAGCTCGGTGGCGACCGTGTCGCCCAGCGCGACGGGCTCCCACAGCGTGAAGTGCAGGTCGGGAAAGCCCTCCCAGATCTGGGTGAAATAGGAGGCGATCTCCTCCCGACCGGCCGCCTCCATCTCGGGGCTCACCACGACCGCGTCCGGCGCGTAACACCGCGACACCGCCTCGACGTCGTGCGCGTTGGCCGCGCCGAGCAGCCGGTGCACGATGTCGTCCGGCGGCGGCACCTCTTCCATGCCAGGGACCGTACCCGGGCCAGGGCAGCGCACCGCCAAACGGTCGTCAGCAGCGGCTCATGGATGGGGGGCCGGGGCCGCGGGCGTCCGGAGGGTGCGCAGCTCGCCGAGCAGGTCGCGGATCAGCGCGGAACCGGCCAGTTCGCGGGTGGTGACGTAGCCCACCCGGCGGCGGGGGGCGCCCTCGCCGAGTCCGGCCGTGGCGACCCTGGCCGGGGCGTCCACCGTGGACAGGCGGGGCACGATCGCCGCGCCGAGCCCGTGCCCGACCATCGACATGACGACGCCGTCGTCCTCGACCGTGATGTCGCCGGGCGGGATCCACTCCTGCGCGGCCAGCCAGCGCCGGGTCTCGCCCGAGCAGTTCTCGTGCCAGTCGATCATGGGGAGCGACCGCGGGTCCGGATGTCCCAGCGGATGGGCCAGCACGTACGGCTCCTCGTACAGCTCCTTGCAGACCAGGCCGTCCACGTACGTCGGCAGGGTGAGGACGCCCACGTCGGCCCGGCCGTCGGCCACCTCGCCGGCGATGCCCCTGCCCAGGTCCGGCACGACGCGCACGTCCACGGTGACCTTGGGGTGCCGCCGGCCGAACCGGACCAGCACGCGCGGCAGCAGGTGGAAGGCGGCGCTGCGGAAGGCGGCCAGCCGGATGGTCCCGGTGGCCTCGCCGCGGGCGGCGGTGTGCGTGTCGGCCCGCATGACCTCCATGAGCCGCAGGATGTGCCGGGCGTGCCCGACCGCGGCCCGTCCCGCCGCCGTGGCCCGCGCGCCGGCGCGGCCGCGCTGGAACAGCACCGCGCCCATCTTCCGCTCGGCCGCGCGCAGGGCGTGGGAGACGGCCGACTGGGTCAGCCCCAGCCGCACGCCGGCCGCCGTGACGCTGCCCTCGCCGTCGACGGCGATCAGGACGCGCAGTTCCGCGGGGGTGAGATCGTCCACGGCGGCGGCAACGCATGAAGACCACTCATGCATTCCGCGCCGGCCGGCCGCCGGTCCGGATTACGCGATCAGCAGGCGCAGGCCGAGCTCGGCCTCGTCGAGATCGAGCAGGTCCCCGTTGCGCGCGGCCCATCGGCCGGAGGCGAGGTCGGCACGCAGGTCGCGCACCGCGCGCCGCTCGACGTCCGGCCCGAGCCTGGCCCAGACCGACATCCCGCGGCGGACGTCCTCCTCCAGGTACGCCTCCGGCCGGCGCCAGAAGGCCTCGAAGAGGCCGTCGGCGCAGTCCCACGGGATGGGCACGGGTTCCAGCCGGGCCCCGATCATCGCGGCGTCGAAGGACCGGTCGTCGAACGGCAGGCGCCCGGCGGACCCGGCCAGGCACGGCGCCGCCCCCGCCGGGCGCTGCGAGCGCATGAGCGCCGACGGCTCCACGGCCAGGACGTGACGATCCCTGAGTCACCCGCATCCTAAGATCGCGGGTCCCGGGGCGCGCGGGTGGTCTAGGACCGGGCGGGATCGGTGGCGCCGGTGTAGGCGGGGACGGGCAGCGGGCGGTCGAGGAGGAAGGCGCGGATCAGGTCGCGGTAGAGGCCGGGGCGGCCGTTGGCGATCGAGTGGCCGGCGCCCGGCACGTACACCAGGGTCGAGTCGGGCAGGGTGCGCCGGTAGTCGTAGGTGACCTCCCACTTCAGGTAGTCGCACTGCCCGCGCATGATGAGCACCGGCACCCGTACCGCGCGCAGCCTGGGCCGCGGGTCGGGCACGGCGGCGGCGTCCTCGGCGGTGACCTGGTTGCTGTAGAAGCCGGGCAGGTTGCCGTGCACGGGGGCGGGTCTCGCGTCCGCGCAGCCCGTGGCGTCCTTGGCCACCAGCAGCAGCGCGCGCATCCGGGCGTCGGCCTCGGCGTCGGGCACCAGCGCCCGCGCCGCGGCCGGGTTCACGCCCAGGAGCAGCGCCTGGACCAGCATGCGCGGGGAGCTCGTCAGCGCGTCGGCCTTGGCCTGGAGGGGGGCGGGCAGGCCGTCCCACGGGCTGCCGACGCCGCCGGGGAAGGCGGGCTCCCAGATCGCGCCCGGCGAGGTGAGCACGGCCTTGGCCACCCGGTCGGGGTGGGCGGCGAGGTAGGCGGCCGACAGCGTGCCGCCCCACGACCTGCCGACCAGGACGATCTTCGGTGCGCCGATGGCCTGGCGGACGGCCTCCAGGTCGGCGACGTGCCGGGCGACCGTGTACCCGGCCGGGTCGGCCAGCCGGGTCGAGCGGCCGGCGCCGACCTGGTCGTAGGCGTAGACGTCGAACCCGGCGGCGGCCAGCTCCTCGCTGCCCTCCGGCAGCCCCTCCCCGGGCGTGCCCGGCCCGCCGTGCAGGAAGATCACGGGCGGGCGGCCGGCCGCGCCGGATCCGGCGAGCTTGACGTAGGCGAGCCGGGAGCCCGTCGGGAGCTGCCAGTACGCGACCCCGGCGGGCGTCGCGGCCGGCGGCGGGACGGGGAAGGGCCGGAAGGCCGCCAGCCCGGCGAGGGCGGTGACCGCCACGGTGTTCACCACCACGTACGCCGGCACCAGCCGGGGCAGCCCGAGCAGCCGCAGCGCGGGACGTCCGAGCAGGAAGGTGACGGCGGCGACGGCCAGCACCCCCGCCCCGGCGAACAGCGGCACGGTGGCCGTCACGGCCGCCACGAGCAGGAAGACCAGGGCCCCGGCGGCGGCCGCGGCGATCTCGGCGCCCGCCAGCAGGAGCGCGCCTGACACACGTTTCATGTGCCACAACGTTAGGAACGCGCGCGCCGCGTCTCCTCCTGCCGGCGACCGAACCGCGCCCCCGCCGCGCGGCGGGGGTCAGCCGGCCCCGGGACGGATCAGGCCGGACTCGTAGGCGTGGATGGTCGCGTGCAGCCGGTCGCGCACGCCCAGCTTGGCCAGGATCGCCGCCACGTGATCCTTGACCGTGGCGGGGCTGAGCGCCAGGACGGCGGCGATCTCGGCGTTGGACAGGCCGCGCGCGACGTGCCCGAGCACCTCGCGCTCGCGGGCGGTGAGCCCGTCGTGCCGCGCGGGCGGGCCGGGGTCGGCGGCCGTGGCGAAGCGTTCGAGCAGCCGCCGGGTGATCACCGGGTCGAGCAGCGCGTCGCCGCGCGCGATCACCCGCACCGCGTCCACGACCCGCGCCGGCTCGGCGTCCTTGAGCAGGAACCCGGACGCGCCGGCGCGCAGCGCGCCGAACACGTACTCCTCCAGGCCGAACGTGGTCAGCACGACGATCCGGGTGCCCGGCGGGCCGGCGGTGATGCGGGCGGTGGCGGCGAGCCCGTCGAGGCCGGGCATCCGGACGTCCATGAGCACCACGTCCGGGCACAGCTCGGCGGCGAGCGCCACGGCGGACTCGCCGTCGGCGGCCTGCCCGACCACGTCGAGGTCGGGTTCGGCGGCCAGCACCGCGGCGATCCCGGCCCGGACCACCGCCTGGTCGTCGACGACGATCACCCTGATCATCTGGGCAACCATACCCGCACGTCGCCTGGGCCGCCGGTGTCGAGCGTCCCGCCGTAGCCGTCGGCCAGGGTGTGCAGCCGGCTGCGGGCGCGCCGGGCCGCCGTGCCCTCGACGAGCACGCCGTCGGGCAGGTAGGACACGGTGATGCGTTCCCCGGCCAGTTCCTCGACGGCCCGGAACACGCCCACCTCCAGCTCGGGGGTCAGGCCGTCCGGTGCGCCGACGTGGCGGACGCCCGACTGCCGCCGGGCGGCCAGCACCTCCAGCCCGGCGAGCGTCGGCGGCGGGCCGTCGGCTCCGGCGGGGCGGCGCAGCTCGTCCAGCAGCCGCCGGAGCGTGTCGATCGCGGCGCGGGCGGCGTCGCGCACCGCCGCCAGGTCGCCCTTCCCGGCCGCCGCGACGACCGCGTCCGCGTGCCGGGCCGCCGTGCCGCGCAGCCCCTCGACGATCCGCTCGCGTTCGCCGCGCGCCACGTCCGCCAGCCGGGCGGCCAGCAGGTCGCGTTCGGCCGTCGCGGCCGCCCGCCGCCGCGCCCGCGCCCGGGCCACCAGGACGCCCGCCGCCCACGCCGGGGCCGACAGGAGCGCCACGGCGGTCGCGAGCACGGCCCAGGCGGCCGTCCGGTCGCCGGCGATGCCCGGTCCGAGGGCCAGCGCCAGGCCGCCCACCAGGCCGACGGCCGCGATCGCGAGCACGCCCCGGCGTCTGGGGTGGTGGGCGCCGAAGGCGTAGAGCTGGGCCAGCTCCACCCACCACGCCCAGAGGAACAGGTCGCCCGCGGGGGTCGGGGTCAGGCCGGCCATCGCCACCGGATGGATCGACAACATCGCGGCCAGGCTCCACGCGGGCCGCCGCACCCGCCACCACAGGGGCACGGCGTGCAGGACGAAGAGGGGGCCGAGCACGAGGAACTCCCGCGGCGCCGGAGTGCCTCCCGGCAGCAGGCTCGCCCCCACCGTCAGCGCGAGGGCGAGCCCGGCCAGCGCCGCGTCCCACGCCCGCCGCCCGCGCCACCACGCCCGCCGGAACGGGGGCGGCCCGGCGGGGGCGGGGAAGGCGGCCCGGACGGTCCAGCCGCCGGCATCCGGGCCCGCCGTGAGCGTGCCGCCGGCGGCCGCCACGGTCGTGGCCAGCCCGGACAGGCCGTGGCCGGTGCCCAGGTCGTCGTGCTCCCGCGTGCCGCCGGTGTCGCGCACCTCGACGGTCAGCCGGCCGGGTTCGCCGAGGACGGCGACGTCCACCCGGGCTCCGCCCGCGTACCGCGCAGCGTTGGTGAGGCCCTCCCGGACCACCCGGTAGGCGGCCGCCGCGACCTCGGGCGGGGCGGTAACGGCCGTCCTGCGGTAGCCGACCCGGGCGGGGTCCGCGCCGGGCCGGCCGGCGACCAGGGCGTCGATCGCCGGCAGGTCGCGGACGGCGTCCTGCGCGCCCGCCAGTTCGGCGCGGGCCAGGCGGGCGGCGTCCCCGGCGTGGCGCAGGGCGGACTCCCGCATCGCCGGGTCGGCCACGTGCAGCGCGGACGCCGCGGCCACCGCGATGCCGGTGAGGCGGTGGGCGGCGGTGTCGTGCAGCTCGGCCGCCATCCTGAGGCGCACGGCGTCCGCCACGGCCGCGGCCGCCCGCGACCGCGCCGACCGGTGCGCGGCCAGGGCCGCCCGCCGCGTCCGGCCCCGCCGATGCGCCCGCCCGAACGCCCAGACGACCGCGCCCACGCCGCCCGCCACCAGCGCCACGCCCGCCAGCGCCCGCGGCGGCCATCCGCCGGCCGCCGCGACGGCCGTCGCCGCCGCCACCAGGGCCGCGGCGACCGCGATCGTGATGTCGGCCGTGCCGCGGACGGCCGCGCCGTACAGGAGGGCGACGCCGACGAGCGCGCACCACAGCAGAACGGAGCTCACGGCGTCAGGCTAGCTTCCGCGGATCGGCCGCGCCCATGGCCGCGATCATTGGCTACCGTCGGGACATGACCCTCTACTGCCTGGCCTGCCTGCAGCAGAAACGTTCCACCGAGGCGTACACGATCATGCGTGGTTACGCCCTCTGCTTCGACCACGTCGAGCAGATCCTGGCCGACCGGCGGATGAGCCACCCGTCCCTGGACGGGTCGGCTTTCCGCAGGGACCTCGCGCGGATCGTCGGCCGCGACTAGCGGCGCACCTTGTACCGCAGGTGCAGCACCCCCTCGCCCTGGACGACCACGTGGGGGTCCGCCAGGAGGTGCTGCCCTGCGACGCGGCCGAAGTAGGGCTTGCCCGAGCCGAACACCACCGGCACGACGTCCATCGCCACCTCGTCCACCAGACCGGCCGCGAGCAGCTGGCCGCCGACGTCGCCGGCGTTCACGCTGACGACCCGGTCCCCGGCGAGCTCCTGGGCGCGCGCGACGGCGGCCGTCACGTCGGCGGCGAAATGGTAGGACGCCTCGGGGTGCCAGCCCTCGGGCTTCGGCCGGTGGGACACCACGACCACGTGCTCCCCCGCGGGCGGCCGCCCTTCCCACCCGTTCACCAGGTCGAACAGGGTACGGCCCATGATGATCACGCCGACCGACTCCCAGACCGGCCGGACGTACTCCGCCGACACCTTGGACACCCTGAAGCGGCCGCCGGCGCCGGAGTGGTCGTAGTCCTGGTCGGCGTGCTGGTCGTCGCCCAGCGTGAGCGGGGTGTCGCCGTTCCAGTACCAGTCGTGCAGGGGGCCGACGTCGTCGTTGCCGTCGGCGATGAAGCCGTCCACCGACACCGAGCTGTTCATGATCACTGCGCCCACGGGGTCTCCTCGGTCCTCGTCAGAAGTACGCCTGCGATCCTGCCGCCCGGCGGGGCTGCCGGGCTTGTAGAAAATCAATCGGCGGGCATCGGGCCGCCGTCCGGCGGGAAGCCCGGCTCGGCGGGGAACCGGCGCCGCAGCGCGAGGTACTCGGTCGGGGTGTGGCCGGTGAAGTCCTTGAACTCCCTGCTGAAGTGGGCCTGGTCGAAGTAGCCCGCCGTGTGGGCGAGCGCCGGCCAGTCGACCGGGCGCAGCGCGTCCACCGACAGGATCAGCCGGGCGAAGCGGTAGATCCGGGCCACCCGCTTCGGGGTGACGCCGACGTGGGACTTGAACTGCGCGGCCAGGTGGTTGCCGCTCACCCCGGCGGCGTCTGCCAGCGCGCCGACCGGGACCGCGCCGTCCGTCGCCGCCAGGCGGCCGCCCGCGTGCCGGACCAGGTCGAGGTGGCGCGACGCCGTCCCCGCGAACCGCGCCCGCAGCTCCTCCTCCACCACCCGCAGGACCCCGGCGGCCGAGGTGAGGTCGCCGGCCCGGTCGCGGATCCGGTCCAGGGACCGTTGCCAGAGGGCGTCGGCCGGCACCCACCGGTCGCGCAGCTCGCCCGCCGGCACGCCGACGAACGGCGACATCCCCCACGGCTTGAAGTGCACCCCGACCAGCCGCACCCGCTCGGGGTACTCGTAGCGGAAGCGCCTGGTCCACATCCCCATGAACCAGCCGTCGGCGAACACCGCCGGCGGCACGGAAGGGTCGGAGTCCCACAGGCGGGCGGGGTCGCCCAGGTTGACGAACAGGTGTCCCGACGGCATCGGCGGGACGTTCATCAGCCGGTGCCGCGGCACCCCGGTCAGGCAGTAGATGTCGTCGATGAACCGGTCGAGCGGCGGCGCGGGCACCCGTCCGACGTATTGCATGGGACCAGTGTGGCCGAGGTGATCGTGTCCCTGCACCGGATCTTCACCTCGGGTGCGCATCGGCCGCACACCGGTCTGCTTCGATGTCGGCGTGACCGATCGGAGCAGGCCGCCGGCCGGGGACGTCCGCTGGGCCTTCGGCTGCGCGTTCCCGGCCGTGTCGGCCGGGTCGGCGCTGCTGTCCTTGCCCGTCCAGTTGCTCGCGCGGTTGCCGTGGGCGGCCGGGCGGCGGTGGCCGCAGCTTCTCTCGGCGGTGCTCGCCCTCGCCGTCACGGTCGCCGGGCCGGTCGCGCTGACCCTGTACGACCTGGCCGTCCAGGGCACCCCTGGCGACTGCGTCCTGCCCTGGTGGCCTGCGCGGCTGCCCTCGTAGGGACGCTCGCCGGGGGCTCGGCGGGCCGGGCCGCGCGCCTACAGTAGGGGCTTGTGCTCTACGGCAGATCTGCGGAAATCAGCGTTCTCGACGAGGTGATCACGCGCGCCCGCGACGGCGCCGGCGGCGCGGTGGTGTTGCGCGGCGAGGCGGGGGCGGGCAAGACGGCCCTGCTCGACGCGGCGGCCGCGCGCGGCGGCGCGATGCGGGTGTTGCGGCTCACCGGTGTCGAGTCGGAGTCCGACCTGGCGTTCGCGGCGCTGCACCAGCTTCTGTGGCCGGTGGCCGGCTCGCCCGGCGCGCTCGACGCGCTGCCCGAGCCGCAGCGCCTCGCCGTCCGGGCGGCCCTGGGGCTGGCGGCCGGAGGCGCCGGTGACCGGTTCCTGGTGGCCGCCGGGGTGCTCTCGCTGCTGGTGGAGGCCGCTGCGCCGGACGGGCTGGTCTGCGTGGTGGACGACTTCCAGTGGGTCGACCGGGCCTCGGCCGACGCGCTGCTGTTCGCCGCCAGGCGGCTCGCGACCGAACGCGTCGCGATGCTGCTCGCGGTGCGCGGGGACGCTCCGGTCAAGGGCGTGCCGCTGACGGTGGAGGTGCGCGGCCTGGCCGAGGCCGCCGCGGACGAGCTGCTGGCGTCCCGCCACGGCGCGCTGCCCGTCCAGGTGCGGCGGGAGCTCGTCACGCTGACCGGCGCGAACCCGCTGGCCCTGCGCGAGATCGCCGCCCGTCTGACGCCCGCCCAGCTCGCCGGACGCGAACCGCTGCCCGACCCGCTGCCCGGCGGCGCCCGGCTGTTCGGCGACCAGGTGGCCGCGCTGTCCGCCGCCGCCCGGCTGGCCGCCCTGGTCGCCGCCGTGGAGGGCGACCTCGACGTGGCCCTGCGCGCCACCGGCCGCCTGCTGCTCGCCGAACGCGCGGACCGCCCCGGCACCCGGGCCGCCCGCCCGGCCCCGCCCTCCACGGAGGCTGAAGCGGGGCGGACGGCATCGGCCTCCACGGAGGCGACGTCAGAGCCGGAGGTCGAGGTCGGGCGGGCGGCGTTGGGCGAGTTGGAGGAGGGCGGGCTGGCGGAAGTGTCGGGCGCCGGCGTGCGCTTCCGTCACCCGCTGATCCGTTCGGCGGTGCGCGAGGCGGCCACCGCGGCCGAGGTGCGCCGGGTGCACGCCGTCCTGGCGGAGCTGACCGCCGACGACCGCCGCGCCTGGCACCTGGCCGGAGCCGCCCTGGGCCAGGACGAGGAGGTCGCCGCCGCGCTGGTGGCCGCCGCCGGGCGGGCCCGCGACCGCGGCGGGTACGGCGCCGCCGCCACCGCCCTGGCCAGAGCCGCCGAGCTGACCCCCGACCCGCGCGAGCGGGCCGTCCGGCTGAAGGACGCCGCCGTCGCGGCCTGGCTCGGCGGCCGTCCCGGCCAGGCGGAGTCGCTGCTGGCCGAGGCGCGCGAACGGGCCGGCGGCGACGTCGCCGTGACCATGGAGATCGCCCAGCTCCGGGGCCGGTTCGAGCTGAACTCCGGCAACGCCGCCGAAGCCGTGCGCATCCTGGCGGCGGGCGACAGCCTGGACATGCTGGCCGACGCCTCCGAGGCGGCCGCGTACGTCGGCGACACCGCGATGATCGTCGAGCTCGGCCGGCGGGCCGCCGCGCACCCGGAGGGCTTCCTGCGGGACACGGTGGCCGGCATCGGCCTGACCCTGGGCGGCGACCCCGCCGGGCCCGGCCTGCTGCGCCGGGCGCTGGCGCGGGCCGGTGAGCTGGCGGACCCGGCGGGCCACCTGTGGGCGGCGGCCGCGGCCAGCCAGCTCGGCGAGACGGACCTGGCCGCCGAGCTGAGCGACCGGGCCGGGCAGGTGGCCAGGGTGTCGGGGATGGCGGGGCAGTTGCCCGTCGTGCTGGAGTTCGTGGCGACCGCCGAACGCCTGGCCGGACGGCTGGCGCGCAGCCAGGCGCTCTCGGAGGAGGGCCTGGAGCTGGCCCGCGAGGCCGGTTACGAGAACACGGTGGCCGCGCACCTGGCCAACCTGGCGGTGGTGGCGGCGCTGCGCGGCGAGGAGGAGGACTGCGAGCGGCAGGCCCGCGCGGCGCTGGCCATCGCCGTCCCCCATCGGGTGGGGCTGCGCGCGGGGGTGGCGGCGTACGCGCGGGCGATGCTCGACCTGTGCCTGGGCCGGCACGCGGCGGCGCGCGACCGGTTCGCGGCCATCGCCGCGGCCGGGCCGGGCACGGGTCATCCGGCGGTCGCCTGGCGGACGACCCCCGACCGCGTCGAGGCCGCCGTCGGAGCGGGCGACGAGGCCGGCGCGCGGACGGCGCTGGAGGCGTACGAACGGGGGTCGCGGCACGCGGCGACGCCGGAGTCACGCGCGTTGCTGGCGCGCTGCCGCGGCCTGGCCGAGTCGCGCGAGGACGCCTTCGACGAGGCGCTGCGGCTGCACACCAACCCCTTCGAGGCGGCCAGGACGGCTCTGCTGCTGGGCGAGCGGTTGCGCCGCGGGCAACGTCCGGGCGAGGCGCGGGCGCATCTGCGGATGGCGTGGGAGACGTTCGAACGGGCGGGCGCGCGGCCGTGGGCGCGGCGCGCGCAGGAGGAGCTGCGGGCGGCGGGCGAGAGCGGGCAGGCGCCGGCCACGGCCGTGCTCGACGCGCTGACCCCGCAGGAGTTGCGCATCGCGGGCCTGGTCGCCGACGGGTTGTCGAGCAAGCAGATCGCCGCCCAGCTCTTCCTGAGCCCGCGGACGGTCGAGTACCACCTGTACAAGATCTATCCGAAGCTGGGCATCGGCTCCCGTACTGATCTGGCGCGGCTAGTAGTTCTACAGAAGGCGCCCGTAGCGGGGCCGGGCAAGCTGTGAGGCATGCAAAACGTGAACATCTGGAGTGAAGAGTTCGGCGCCGCCACCGACGAGCCGATCCTGCTGATCATGGGTTCGATGTCGCAGGGCGTCCTGTGGCCGGACGAGTTCGTCGGGCTGCTGACCGCGGGCGGCCGCCGGGTGATCCGGTACGACCATCGTGACACCGGCATGTCGGACACGGTCGACTTCGCGGCCCACCCGTACACGTGGGACGACATCAAGGACGACGTCTACCGGGTGATGGACGCGCACGGCATGGACAGCGCGCATCTGGTCGGTCACTCGGCGGGCGGGCTGCTGGCGCAGTACGTCGCGGTGGAGCGGCCGGAGCGGGTGCGGTCGCTGACGGTCATCGGCTCCTCGCCGCTGGGCGGTTGCGAGGGTCAGGTCATCATGCGGGCGCTGCTGGGGCAGCCGCAGCCGGAAGGCAGCCTGCCGGCGCCGACGCCGGAGTTCGTGGCCTTCTACCAGGCCCTGATCGCCTCGCCGCCGCCGCAGGACCGGCGGGCGGCGATCGAGGGCATGATCGCCGAGCAGCGCCTGCTGCACGGGACCGGGCTGCCGTTCGACGAGGACGCGGCGCGCCGGTTGCAGGAGCGCATCTACGACCGGGCGCGCGACCTGTCGGCGACGGTCAACCATCGGCTGGCGGCGGGCGCCAACCCCGACTTCGAGCCGGTGGGCGTGCTGCACCAGGTCAAGGCGCCGACGCTGGTGATCGAGGGCACGCACGAGCCGGCCAAGCCGGGTCATGGCGCGCTCATCGCCGAGCAGGTGCCGGGGGCGCGGTTGATGATGATGGAGGGCCTGGGGCACACGCTGCCACCGCAGGTGCACGAGGAGCTGGCCGCCGCCGTCCTCGCGCACACGGCCCATCGCGATCAGTGACTCCGGGGTCCCGCCGGGTCGGCTCGCCGGCCCGGCGGACGGGTTTCGGATGGCCTGAACTGCTCGTTTTCCGTCCGTAAAGAGATTTAGTACGGTAGGCGTCCACGTTACAGCTGCGGCAGAAGTCGCCCCTGGTACGAGAGGTACGCCGTTTGAGCGACGAGTTCGGGCTGACGGTCGAAGCGTTGGCCAAGGAGTACAACCGGCAGGCCCGCGAGCTGCGGACCGCGTACGGCAAGCTGTCGGAGCTGGCGGCGACCGCGGAGAGCCGCGACGGCCTGGTGAGCGTCACGGTGGGGTCGCGCGGTCAGGTGCAGGACATCACGCTGGACCCCCGGGTGTACCGCAAGCTCGCGCCCTCGCAGCTGGCCCGCTCGATCATGGAGCAGATCGGCGCCGCCACCGCGCAGGTGGCCGACCGGACGAAGGAACTGATGACGCCGTTCATGCCGAAGGGGCTGCCTCTGGAGGAGGTGCTGGGCGAGGGGGCGGGCATCGAGTCGTTCCTTCCGCAGCCCGTGCGGCTTCCGCCGGCGGACGGCGAGAGGCATGAGTGACACCCGCGGCCAGGGATACCAGGCCGTCTTCAGCGGTCTTCGGCAGCGTTCCGCGCAGGCCGGCTCCAGCGTCAACGCCCTGTGGGACATCCGCGACGTGTTAAGCGCCGCCTTGTACCGCGAGGGCAACCCGCTGGGCGACGACCAGTACGGCGTGGAGCTGGAGAAGAACCGGTACAAGATCGAGGACCGCATCTTCGCCGCCTTCGACGGCTACATCCGCGGGCTGGAGGCCGTGCAGGACGGGCTCTGGGGCAACGCGCGGAACTACGAGGACGCCGAGGGCTACGGCGACCCCGGCGGCGAGGACCCGGGCTACCCCTCCCCCGGCGACCAGGGCCTGCCGGATCCGTCCCTCGACGACTGGCTCCCGCCCCCCGCGGACGCGTCACCGGAGGGCATGCCTCCCCAGGGCGACGGCCCGTTGTTGCCGGGGATGTGAGCTT
The DNA here is from genome assembly GCF_040675255.1 of Nonomuraea sp. NPDC049624. Classification (NCBI taxonomy): domain Bacteria; kingdom Bacillati; phylum Actinomycetota; class Actinomycetes; order Streptosporangiales; family Streptosporangiaceae; genus Nonomuraea; species Nonomuraea sp. NPDC049624. Next base: position 135,045 of record NZ_JBFAOR010000014.1, read on the forward strand.
CCTTGGGATTCGACGGTTTTCTCGTCCCTGACTGGGCGAAGCCCTACATCGGCTACGCCGTCGGCATGGACTGGCCCGAAGGGGACGAGGACGGCTGTTTCCGGATCGCCGACGCGTGCGCGGCCGCCGCGCGGGACGTCCTGGAGGAGCGGGGCGTGGCGGTCTACAGCCGGCTGGGCGACGACTGGGACGGCGACGCGCTGCGGGAGTTCGTCAAGTACGTCCAAGAGGGACCCGATCAGCTGCTGGCCGAGCTCATCAAGGAGCTGGTCTCGGCCGCGCTCCACTACAACGATCTCGGCGTCCAGGTGCAGTACACCAAACGGATGATCGAGGTCTCGGTCTGGTTCCTGATCCTGCAGCTCATCTGGCTGCTGGCGGCGGCGGCAGGCCCCTGGGGACCGGCCGCCGTGGCCGTGGCCGGCTCCCGGATCCAGCTGACCCGGCTGGCCATCGCCCAGCTCGGCAGGCGGCTGCTGATCAACATCGGGCTGTTCGGCGGCCTGATGGGCGGCATGGACCTCGGGGTGCAGGCCACGCAGTCCCGGCGCGATCACATCGACTGGGACCAGGTCATGACGTCGGCCGGCACGGGCGCCCTCCTGGGCGCCTTCCTGACGGGCTTCACCGGGATCCTGCCCGCCCGGTCGATGGTCGGGCTGATGGGCCGTTCGGGCCTGGCCAGCATGGCCACGGACCTGACCACGCAGCTCGCGAGCGGGCAGCCGCTCGACCCCGACAGGCTGATCAAGAGCTTCACCTCCGGCGTGGTGGGCGGCGCGGACGCGCACTGGGCGAGCTGGAGCCCGGGAGCGCACGTCAAGCCCGACGCGGGCCCGCCGGCGAGCTCCACGGGGGGCTCCGGCCCGAAGTCCGGCCCGCACTCCGGCTCGGCCGCCACGCTTCCTTCCGACTGGACGAGCGGCGGCCTGCACCAGTCCTACGCCTACGATTCGCCGCCGTCGTCCTACTCGTCGTCGTACACGTCCTCGCATTCGTCGTCGTACTCCTCGTCGCATTCGTCCTCTTCGTACAACTCCTCGCACGCCTCCTCGGCCCTGGACGACGTCTCCTCGTCGTCGTACTACGGGGACGGGCACTTCCCCGACACCACCGCGCTGGCCGGCGCGGGCGCCAAGCAGGACGTGTCGTTCGGGAGCGGGCACAACTTCGACGCCCTCCTCAACGACGTGCGGGCCGGGGACGGGCCGGCCGCCTCCCACGCGGGCGAGGGCGTCCTGCCCGGCACCGCCAAGCCGCAGGGGCCGTTCCGGATCCTGGAGAACCCCGGCAAGTCGGGCGACGGTTACGTGAGCGGGGGCCAGTGGGGCAAGTACGGCGCGGCGGGCGTGCTGATCCGGGGCATCGACCAGCACGGCGAGCCGCGCTACCTGCTCATGCAGCAGAGCCAGTACGTCTCCAACGCCGGCAAGTGGCAGCTGCCCGGCGGCGCGCTCGACAGCCTGGAGAGCCCCGTGCACGGCGCGGCCCGGGAGATCAGCGAGGAACTGGGCGTCAACCAGAACTACCTGAACCAGCTGCAGCTCAAGGGCGAGCACGCCGTGCACGTCGGGGACGGCGGCTGGACGTACACCAACCTGGCCGCCGAGGGGCCGATGTTCGCGCCGAAGCTCGACGCGTTCGAGGCCAGCGGCGCCAAGTGGTTCACGCTGAAAGAGCTCACCTCGATGGCCAACGACGGCCAGCTGCACCCCGCCCTGGCCAAGGCCCTGCCGGACATCCTGGGCCTCTACCACCAGGACGCCAGCCCGGCCGCCGCCCCGCCGAAGGACCACTACACCGCGCCGGACACGGCCGGCCGGATCAAGCCCCCGGTGGACTTCGGCGCGCACTCCGGCGACCTGCCCTCCTCCGCCCTGGCCCACGGCAAGGGCAGCGCGCCGCCCGCGTACTCGGGGCTGGTCGGCGACGGGTCGAACCCGTCGCTGGCGCAGACGATCCGGCGTACCGAGTCGGGGCTGTACTACACCGCGGCCGCGCCGCACGTCCCCTTGGACGCGCCCTTCGGCTCCCGTCTGGTCTCGCCCACGTTCGGTCAGGCCGTCTGGTCGGACGTCTCGGCCGGGCTGTCCGAGACGGAGCGCGCGGCGGGCGAGTACTACTCCGGCAGCGGCTACATCGGGATGAACGATTTCCTGCGCAACGGCGACTCCGCCGTCGAAGGCCTGACGGCCAAGGAGGTCGCCAAGAACAAGGCACAGCTCATCGAGCAGATCGAGGCGCTGCAGGGGGTCATGGAACGCCGGCCGGTCCCCGAGACGATCGACGTGTTCCGGTCGCTGCGGCTGACCAAGAATCTGTTCACCGTGCCCGTCCACGAGCTGCCGGGAACCGTGCAACGCGACCCCGCCTTCTTCTCGACGAACCTCGGCGACAAGAACGTCTTCTCCGGGGACGTACGGCTGCACCTGCGCGTCCCCGAAGGCACCCCCGCCTTCTACCTGGACCTGATCAGCCACCACCGCGAGAACGAGCTGCTCCTGGGCACCGGCGTATCGTGGTTCGCCGAGGACGTGCAGTACAAGGACGGCCGGTGGCACGTCTACGGCTGGGTGCTGCCGCCGGGCGCCGACGGCTGACGGGAAGGACGAAGAGGTGTCGCTGAAGGACCCGCCCGAGTTCCGGACCGTCTACGCCCCGGACGCCTACCCCCGCACGACGGCGTCCGCCGTCCGCTACGTCCCGGTGCTCAAGGACGGCGCCGTGATCGGCTATCTGTGGGCCGCCGCCACGGACGACGCGGCCCAGTACGTGCCGCGCGAGCAGGCCGGTGACGCCGCCTTCGACGCCGCCGTGGCCTGGACCCGGCGGCTGCGCTGGGCCAAGGCCAACGGCGTCACCCCGCTGGAGGCGCTGCGGCACTGGGCGGGCGAGGCCGAGGACGCGCGTGCCGGCCAGGTCCCGGTGCGGCAGCCGTTCGAGCTGCCGTCCCTGAGCGCGCTGGAGGAGCTGGCCGCGGCCGCGTGACGTCCCGCCGCCCGGCCCGCCCGCGGGCCGGGCCTCACCGGACGGGCGCCGCCGCGGGAGCTCCGGCGGCCAGGACGCGGCGCGCCAGCGTCACGTAGAAGTCCGTCCCCGTCCGCAGGACGGCGTCGTTGAAGTCGTACTCCCGGCTGTGCAGCGGGTCGCCGCCCCGGCCGGGTTCGGTGCCGTTGCCGAGGAGGGCGAAGCAGGCCGGTACGGCCCCGGCCAGGACGCCGAAGTCCTCGCTCGGCATGACGGGCGCGCAGTCGGGGTCGACGCCGTCCTCGCCGGCGACCGCGACGGCCGCCTCGACCGCCGCGGCGACGCAGGCGGGGTCGTTGACGGTGGGCGCGAACTCGTGGGTGTAGGTGACGGCGCACGTGGCGCCGTGGGCGGCGCTGATGCCCTCGCAGAGCCGCCGGACGCGCTCCTCCAGGAGCGCGGCGACGGCGGGGTCGAAGCTGCGCGTGTCGCCTCTGATGACGACCTCGCCGGGGATGGCGTTGCGCGCGCCGTCGGTGCTGATGTCGGTGCAGGACACCACGGCGGGCTGCGCGGGGTCGACGTTGCGGGCGACGACCGTCTGCAGGGCCAGGACGATCTCCGCGCCCACCACGATGGGGTCGACGACCATGTGCGGGCGGGCGGCGTGCCCGCCGCGGCCCCGGATGCGGATCTCGAAGTTGTCCTCGCCGGCCATGATGCTCCCGGCGCGGGTCAGGAAGTGACCGGCGGGGGCGCCGGGCCAGTTGTGCAGTCCGTACATGGCCTGGACGGGGAAGCGGGCGAGCAGGCCGTCGTCGAGCATGGCCCGCGCGCCGCGGCCCGGCTCCTCGGCGGGCTGGAAGACGAACCGGACGGTTCCGTCGAAGCCGCCCTCGGCGGCCAGGACGGCGGCGGCGCCGAGCAGCATCGCCATGTGCCCGTCGTGGCCGCAGGCGTGCATGAAGCCGGGGTTGCGGGAGACGTGGGCGTGCGTGCCTGGCTCGTCGATCGGCAGGCAGTCCATGTCGGCCCGCAGCCCGACGGCCCGGCCGGTGCCGCCCCTGGTCAGGGAGGCGACGACGCCGGTGCCGCCGACGCCGGTGACGACGTCGAGGCCCGCCGCCTCCAGCGCCTCGGCCAGGTAGGCGCTCGTGGCGTGCTCGGCGAAGGCGGGCTCGGGCCGCCGGTGCAGGTCGTGCCGCCAGGCGCGCAGCCGGGAGTCGAGGTCGGTCACGAGCGGGTCCTTCCGTGCCGGTGGGGCACCATGATGGACGCGTCCGGCCGCCCGATCAATGCGGGGAGGGCCGCAGGTGCTCGTCGAGCCAGTTCAGGACCTTGGAGACGAGGCTGATGCGGTTGGCGCGGTTGCGGAACTCGTGGCCCTCGTCCTCGAAGAGCAGCAGGTCGCAGGGCACGCCGCGGGCGCGGGCCGCCCCGAACGCCTGCCGGGCCTCGTGCACCGGCACGTTGGTGTCCTGCGCCCCGTGCACGACCAGGAGCGGGGCGGCCAGCCGGTCGAAGGCGCGCAGCGGGGACAGGGCGTGCAGCAGGTCGCGGTCCGCCTCCGGGTGCCCGTACTCGGAGACCGCCGCGGCGGCGATCCACGGTTCGGTACGGGCGTAGAAGGTCTCGAAGTCGGCGATGCCGCTCATGTTCACGCCGGCGCGGAAGAGGCGGGGATGGGTGACGAGGGCGGCCAGGGTCAGGTAGCCGCCGTACGACCAGCCCATGCAGGCCAGCCTGGACGGGTCCGCCGCGCCCGTCCGCACCAGCGCGGCGGCGCAGTCGGCGACGTCCTCGACCGCGCGGAAGCGCAGCGCCAGGTCGTCGGCCCGGCGGAAGGCCCGCCCGTACCCGCCCGAACCGCGCACGTTGGGCGCCAGCACCCCGATCCCGGCGGCCAGGAGGTTCTGGTAGAGCGGGTTGAAGGTGGGGCGTTCCTGGTCCTCCGGCCCTCCGTGCAGCGACACCACGAACGGCGCCGGCCCATGGACGTGCGCGGGACGGTAGAGCCAGGCGGCCAGCTCCAGCCCGTCGCGGGCCGGGAAGCGCAGCAGCTCGGCGCCGGCCGCGACCGGGAGCCGCCCGGCCCCGGCGGCGTACCGGTACGTCCCGGAGGTCAGGTCGCACAGCAGCACGTGCGAGGGCTCCTCGGGGCTCTCGGCGGCGAGCACCGCCGTGCGGCCGTCCCAGGCGACGCGGACCGAGGTGACCACGTCGGCGGGCGGCCGCGGCAGCGGCCGGACGTGCGCGGCGGGCAGCTCCACGACGTCCAGCGCCGAGCGGCCGTGCTCGTTCCACACCAGGACGCCGCGGCGGCCGTCGACGCTGAGCGCGAAACGGTCCAGCTCGGCGTCCGGCCGCTCGGCCAGCACGACAGGGTAGGCGTTGCGCCGCACCGCCAGCAGCGCGGCCCGGTCGCGGCCCGCGTCCGACACCAGGTAGGCGACCTCGCCGTCGGGTGACAGGACCCCCTGGTCGGTCGAGCCGGGCAGGCCGGGCAGCAGGTCGCGCTCGCCGCCCGGCGGATGGCCCGGGACGGCGTCGGCCGCGTACATCCGGCGCAGGCCGCGCGGCCCGCGCCGGAGCAGCATGCGCGCATGGTCGCGGCTGACCGCGGCCGGCCACAGCAGCTCCCCCACGGCGATGACCTGACGGGCGCCGGTGACGGCGTCGGCCAGCTCGGCCCGCGTCAGGCCGGCGGCGGAGGTCTCGGCCACCAGGACCGACTCGCCCCGGCCGGTCCAGCGGACCAGCGCGGCGGACCCGTGCGGCGGGACGGCGAGCGGCCGCAGCTCGCCGCCGTGCGGGCGCACGGTCCACACCTGCGTGTGCTCGCCGCCCCCCGGCGCCACCAGGACCGCCAGATGCTCCCCCGTGGGCCCCCAGCTCACGTCCACGACCGGGTGGTGGCCGGTGTCGACCGGCCACGCGTCGAGGTCCGCGCCGAGCGGCTGGACCCACACCCGGGGCACGCCGTCCTGGTCGCTGACGAAGGCCACGGCGCTGTTGTCGGGCGCCAGCGCGGGCCGGCGGCAGCTCCAGGCGTGCAGTGCGGCGGCCGACGGCAGGTGCGACAGGTCGCCGATGATGTCCGGCATCACATCTGGTGGGCCTGGAGCCACAGTTCGAGCAGGCCGATCTGCCAGAGCGTGTTGACGCCGGTCGTCGCCCGGTCGGACTCGGGGTCGGCCAGCAGCCGCCGCACGAACTCCGGCCGGAACAGGCCCCGCGCGCGGGCGGCATGGCTGGTGAGGGCGTCCCGGACGAGGTCGAGCAGGGCCCCTTCGACGTGCCGGACGGCGGGCACCGGGAAGTAGCCCTTCGGCCGGTCGATGATCTGCGCGGGCAGCAGCCGGCGGGCGGCGTCCTTGAGCACGCCCTTGCCGCCGTGGGCCAGTTTGAGCCCGTCGGGGCAGGCGGCGGCCAGCTCGACCAGGTCGTGGTCGAGGAACGGCGTGCGGGCCTCCAGTCCGTGGGCCATGGTCATGTTGTCGACGCGTTTGACCGGGTCGTCGATCAGCATGGCCGTGGTCTCCAGGCGCAGCACGGCGTCGAGCGCGGTGTCGGCTCCCGGCCGCGCCACGTGCTGCCGGACGAAGTCGCCGCTGACGTCCCGCTCCAGCAGGTGACCGGGGGCCAGGACGCCGGACAGCTCCTGGTGCGGGCGGTCGGCGAACTCCCTGCAGTAGACCTCGGCCGCCTGCTCGCGCGGCACGCCCGCCAGCGGCGGGAACCAGCTGTAACCGGCGAACACCTCGTCGGCGCCCTGGCCCGACTGCACGACCTTGACGTGCCGGGCGACCTCCTGCGACAGCAGGTAGAAGGCGACGCAGTCGTGGCTGGCCATCGGCTCGCTCATGGCGCCCACGGCCCGTTCCAGCCCGTCCAGCAGGCGGTCGTCGGGGATCCTGATGCGGTGGTGGTCGGTGCCGAACCGGTCGGCGACCAGGTCGGAGTAGGCGAACTCGTCCCCCTTCTCGCCGCCGGCCGGCTCGAAGCCGATGCTGAACGTGGTCAGGCCGCTCTGCCCCTCCTCGGCCAGCAGCGCCACGATGAGGCTGGAGTCCAGGCCGCCGGAGAGCAGCACGCCGACCGGCACGTCGGCGACCATCCGGCGGCGCACCGCCGTGCGCAGGGCGTCCAGGGTGGCCCGGCGCCAGTCCTCCTCGCTCAGCCCCGCGTGCTCGGGCAGGGCGGAGCGGGTGTAGGACGGGTCCCAGTAGCGGTGGTCGGTGTGCGTGCCGTCCGGCTCGACGACCCGGACGGTGGCCGCCGGCAGCTTGCGCACGCCCGCCAGGATCGTGCGCTCGCCGGGCACGAGCGAGTGGAAGGTCATGTAGTGGTGCAGCGCCACCCGGTCGATGCCGGTGTCCAGGCCGCCGCCCGCGACCAGCGCGGGCAGGGTCGAGGCGAAGCGCAGGCGGCGGGCGTCGTGGCTGAGGTACATCGGCTTGATGCCGAGCCGGTCGCGGCCGAGCACGAGCCGGCCGCTGTCCCGCTCGTGGATCGCGAAGGCGAACATGCCCTTGAAATGGCCGACGCAGCCGGCACCCCACCGGTGGTACGCCTTGAGCAGCACCTCGGTGTCGGAGGTGGAGTAGAACCGGTAGCCCGCGCCGCGCAGCTCCTCGCGCAGCTCGCGATAGTTGTACAGGCAGCCGTTGAACACCACCGCCAGGCCGAGCCCGGCGTCCACCATCGGCTGGGCCGCCTTCTCCGACAGGTCGATGATCTTGAGTCGCCGGTGACCCATCGCGACGGGCCCCTGCGCCCACAGGCCGGAGCCGTCCGGCCCGCGGTCGTGCATCGCGTCGGTCATCCGGCCCACCGCGCCGATGTCGGCCTCCGCGCCGTCGAACCGCAACTCGCCGCTCAGCCCGCACATGCCACCACCTCCGTCCCGCAGCCGCCGGCCATCAGGCCGCCGGCCGGTACGAAGGGAGGTCGTGGTCCCCCGTCGGCCGGTCCCACTCGCACGTGCGGGTCTCGCTGAGCACCAGGTCGGCCACGTCCGCCAGGCTGCCGCGCTCGGCGTACGCCGCCCGCTGGCGGGCCGCCGACGTGCCCGTCTGCAGAACCTGCCGGGTCAGCCTGGTCACCAGCTCCCAGTCGCCGGCCGCCTCAAGTTGCGGGCGCAGGCCCGTCACCAGGTTCTCGACCACCTCCTTGGCCGGGCGCGGCACGCCCTCCACCGGATCGACCAGGTCGCCCTCCAGCCCCCACCGGGCCGCCTGCCAGGTCGCCGCGCGCGCCGCCTCCACCTGCACGTCCGGCCCCGGGCCGCGGCGCGCCGCCGCCACCTCCCTGGCCACCAGCGCCCGGAACAGCCCGGCGATCAGCACGACGTCCTCCACCCGGGGGCAGGCGTCGCAGATGCGCAGCTCCACCGTCGGCACATGTTGCGAGGGCCGGACGTCGAAATAGAGCATCCCCGCGTCGCTGATCACCCCGGACCTGATCAATCCCTGCACCATCTCCTGGTACTCGGCCGCCGAGCCGAACTTGCCGATCGGGCCCGTGGTCGGCCACCGCTGCCACACCAGCGTGCGATAGCTGGCGTAGCCGGTGTCGGCGCCGTCCCAGAACGGCGAGCTGGCGCTGAGTGCCAGCAGCGGCGCCAGCCAGGGCGTCAGCCGGTGCGCCACCGCGACCGCCAGGTCGGGGTCGGGCACCTCCGCGTGCACGTGCGTGCCGCAGATGAGCTGCTCGCGGGTCAGCACCTGGAAGTCGCTGAGCATCTTCTCGTATCGTTGGTCGGGGAAGACCTTCACCTCGTCGAGGTCGGCCAGCTGCGGCGTGCCGACCGCCGCGATCCCCAGGCCCAGCTCGTCGGCGGCGGCGATCAGCTTGCGCCGCAGGCGGCACACGTCGCGGGCCAGGTCGTCCAGGGCCAGGAACGGCGCGCTGTTGGCCTCGACCATCGACCGCTGCAGCTCGTGCGTGAAGCTCTCCTCTGGCAGCGCGCTCAGCAGCGCCCCCGCCCGCGCGGTCACCCGGCGTGTGGTCGCGTCGACGATGTGGTACTCCTCCTCCACACCGACCCGGATCGCTCCCCCGGACCCCTCCACGGTCACCACTCCCATCACTAGGCACTCGAAGCCACCCCCTTCTCCCCCGAAAACGGGCTTCAGCACCTCTTGACCTCCACAAATGAAGGTCAGGCCGCAAAAACGGCCCGTCGGATGCTCAGTGAGAGTGCCGGTGGGGGTCGGCGTGGATGTGGGTGCGCATGCCCTGGGGGTCGAACAGGATGAGCAGCTCGACCGTGCCGCCGTCGGCGCTGCCCAGCCAGTGGGGCATGGACGTGTCGAACTCGGCCGCCTCGCCGACCGGCAGGGTCAGGTCGCGGTCGCCGAGGACGAGCCGCAGGCGCCCGGTGAGGACGTAGAGCCATTCGAAGCCGTCGTGGGTCTGCGGGGCCGGTTCGAGCGGTTCCGGCCGCGCGGGAATGATCATTTTGAACGCGTGGACCCCGCCCGGCCGCCGGGACAGCGGCACGAACGTCATCCCGAACCGGTTGATCGGCTTGAGGTGGATCCGGGGGTCGCCGGTGCGCGGGGCGCCGACCAGGTCGTCGAGCGGGACGTCGTAGACGCGGGCCAGCGGCAGCAGCAGCTCCAGCGTGGCCCGGCGCTGCCCGCTCTCCAGCCGCGACAGCGTGCTCTCCGAGACGCCGGTCGTGGTGGCGAGCTCGGCGAGGGTGATGCCGCGGTGACGACGCAGGGCTCGAAGACGCGGCCCGACCGCGCTCAGCACCTCGTCCATGTCGTCGTCCACGCGCGCCATCTTGCCATAACCGCAACTTTTCGTGCCAGAACGGCGGGCTGGTGATCGGATCGAACCCGCACTGCTCGACGGCGGCACCGGCCGTCGCCCCCACCCCTCTTCTCAGGACAGGACCGCATGACCACCGCTCCACGGCCGTCGCCGGGCCGCCTCGCCCGATCCGCGCGCACGGCGGCGACCCTCGCGCTCGCCCTCCTGCTCGCGCTCGGCGCCACGGCCTGTTCGACGCCGGCCGCCGCTCCCCTGCCCGCCTCCCACACCACCGCCACCCGGGACGACCCGCGCTTCGGCAGGACGTTCCGGCACGAGTTCGCCGACGTGGACGGCGTGCGCATGCACTACGTGAAGGGCGGGACCGGCACGCCGGTGGTGCTGATCCACGGCTGGCCCCAGACCTGGTACGGCTGGTGGCCGATCATGCCGGACCTGGCCCGGCACCACACCGTCTACGCCGTGGACCTGCCGGGGCTGGGCGACAGCGAAGGCTCGCCCACCGGCTACGACAAGGCCACGCTGGCGGGGTACGTGCACAAGCTGATCGCCGGACGGCTCGGCGTCCGGGACGCCGCCGTCGTCGGGCACGACTTCGGCGCCGCGGTGGCGTTCCAGTACGCGAGCCGGTTCCCCGCCGACACCGCCCGCCTGGGCTACCTGGACCTGCCGCTGCCCGGCCCGGCGGTCGACGCGGCCACGTACCGGTCGCTGAGCTGGCACATCGCCTTCCACTCCCAGCGCCGGGTGCCCGAGGCGGTGGTGGGCGACGACGTCCGCGAGTACCTGGCGCTGTTCTACCCCCAGGTCTCCTACGGCGGGCCGGCGTTCGGCGGCACCTCGGAGCGGTCCCCGTTCACCGACGCCGAGATCACCGAGTACGCCCGGACCTACCGCCGTCCGCAGGCCCTGTCGGGCGGCTTCGAGCTCTACCGCGCCCTGGACCAGGACGTGCGCGACACGACGGCGGCGGCGCCGGTCCGCGTCCCGGCGCTGCTCATGACCGCCCAGGGGCAGCTCGACGCGATCCGGGCCACGGTGTCACCGCGCCTGACCAGGATCGTGCGCGCGGTGGACGTCCCGCGCGCCGGGCACTGGCTCGTCGAGGAGAACCCCGGGTTCGTCACCGCGGAGCTGGAGCGGTTCCTCGACGGCTGACCCGGCCCAGGACGGCGGGTCCACGCGCTCCAGCTTGCTCCAGCCGCTCCAGCCCCGCCGGCGCAGCAGCTCGATCAGCCGGCGGGCGGGCGGGACGGCGTCGAAGGCCAGGGCGTCCATCAACCGGACGAACTGCGGCTCCACATCGAGGTCGTCGACGTAGCCCGCGGCCCGCTCACCGGTCAGCCGGGTCAGGCAGGCGGCCAGCTCACCGGCCAGCTCCGCCAGCCGGGGGTCGTCGGCGGACCGCGTGAGGGCCTGGCCCAGGATGCGGAAGAAGCCGACGAAGTCCGGGTCGTCGAGCTGCGCCCGCTTGCGGGCCATCCACTCCGGCACGCGTCCGGGCGAGTGGGCGGCCAGCAGGATCCAGCCGTCGCGTTCGGCCTGGACGATCCGCTCGTCCACGCCGAGTGCCCGCAGCCGGTCGAGGTAGCCGACCACCTCCGGCGGCAGCGCCAGGCCGTCCCCGGCGGCCAGCCGGGCGATCCGCTCCCGGTGGCGCTGCCGCCGCCGGATCTCCTCGCGCAGCCGCCGGTCGACGTCGGCGAGCGCGGCGGCGAACTCCTCCGCGCCGGCCCGCAGCAGCTCCCGCACCCGCGCGAGCGGCACCCCGGCCTCGGCGAGGGTCCGGATCCTGATCAGCTCGACCGCTGCGGCGGCGTCGTACCTGCGGTAGCCGTGGCGGTCGCGCTCGGGCTCGGGCAGCAGGCCCTTGGCGTGGTAGTGCCGCACCGCCCGCACGGTCACCCCCGCGTACGAGGCCAGTTCGCCGATGGTCAGCATGGGGCCACCCTTCCAGAGGTTGTCAAGAAGCCGCCTTCCGGATGATCCGGGCGATCTCGGCGGCGTGCGTGAAGACCAGCCCGTGGTCGGCGTCGAGCCACGTCGTGGCGATGCGCGGCTGTCGCCGGACGAGCCGGTCGATCCCGGCCCGCCAGTTCCGGTTGAACCGCTCGGCGGGCCCGCCGCCCGCTCCCGCCATCGAGGTCGACATGATCATGCTGATCGGCCGGTCGATCAGCGGGTATCGGGACAGGATCCCGGAGCGGACCACGTCGATCTCGACGTTCAGGTCGAGGATCTGCCGGGCGGTGAGCAGCACCTGGCGCGGGGTGCCGCGCCGGCTCCGCTGCTGCGCGGCCAGTTCCTCCCACATCGCGCGGAACTGCGGCAGGACGTCCTCGGTGAGGAACGGCTCGGGCACCGGGTTCGCCCCGTCGATCAGGACGAGCCCCGCGACGCTCCCGGGATGCCGGGCGGCGTGGTGCACGGCCAGGTCGGCCCCCAGCGAGTACCCCACGAGCACGGGGGCCCGGCCGAGGCCGAGCCGGCCCACCCGGGCCATCACGGCGTCCAGGTCGCCGAGGAACGCCTCGAACGAGTACCGGTCGGCGGCCGGGGTGCGGCCGTGGCCGCGCAGGTCGAAGGTCACCACGTCGTGGTCGCGCCGCAGCAGCTCGATCAGCTCGCCGAGGTCGGCCTGGGTCGCGTTCAGCCCGGGGCACAGCACCAGCGGGCGGCCCCGTCCGCCGCGGGACAGCGGGATGGCGAGGCCGTCGTGGTGGGCCGTCAGGTCACCGGACGGCGGGCGGTTCGTACTGGTCGTAGCGGTCATGCCACCATGCTTCGGCATTGACCCTGCGTCAGGGGAAGAGCGCCGGACGCGGCCCGGGGACGTGCGTTCTCCCGGTTCGGCATGATCCTGCTAGCCTGATCGCCGTTTCTGCCGGAGGGCGGGAGCCGAGACGATCGCGTGCCCCGGCGGCCCCGAGCCGCTCGGCCCGCGCCGCCACGACGTCTGGGGCCGAGTGACGATGAGCGCGGAAGAGGATTTCCTGCAGGTCGGCGCCGAGCTGGCCGACCTGGGGGTGCGGATCTCCAGGATGATGGGCCGCCCGGCGCTCAAGGATCAGGCGGGCAAGGTGTTCGCCAGCCTGCAGCGTGACGGCGCGATGGTGTTCCGGCTGGTCAGGGACACCCCTGAGCACGCGGCCGCGCTGGAGCTGGCCGGGGCGCGCCTGTTCGATCCCTCGGGGGAGGGCAGGGTGGTCAAGGACTGGGTGGTCGTCCCGCACTCCTCGGCCGGGCAGTGGACGGATCTCGCCGAGGCCGCCCTCAGCCGCCCCCGCTGACCGCCGGGCGGGGGCCGGCTGCCCCCTACGACGGCCGCCGTGAACCGCGCGACGGAAGTGATCACGATCAACGGGATCACCAAGTCCGGTCGTCCCGCTCGACGTCGGCCCTGGCAGCGCAGGACGGTCACGCCGTCGAAGGCGAGCACCACGACGCCGATCCCGGAGAGGAACCCGGCAGCGCTCCCGGCGACCGCGACAGTCGTACCGGTGATCGGCGTCAGGAACCGGGCGCCCCGGCCGCGCAGCAAGGTGGCTCCGCCGGCAGGACGGCGGTCAGCGTCGCCGGGTGGGCGCCGCGGCGGAACGGCGAGAGGCCCTCGACAGCCTCATAGAGGGTCACGCCGAGGGAGAACAGGTCACTGGCCGGGAGCCCGAGGGTTCCGCGCAGCCGTTCGGCGGCCATGTACTCGGGTGAGCCGCCGCCCCCCGCGTATCGAGGCGCTCCTTCAGGAACCGGCCGCCGGCCAGCGCCATCACGATCCAGGGCAGGCCGCCGGGGACGACGTCGTGGACCGCGACGACGTTCTCATGCGCCCGCAGCCGGACGGCGTTGCGCGCCTCGCGTGGTCGCGCTCCAGCCGCCGGTCCTGCTCGGCCTGCGGCAGACCGACCGGCAGCCGCAGTTCCTTGCTCGCCACATCGACGTCCAGCAGCTGCTCGTGAGCGCGCCCGCCCTGCCCGAACCCGCCGTCGCCCAGCACGGCGTCCCGTGGCGCGCGACGCTTCCCGTATGCTGTACGGTACGTTGTACGCCTTGAGAAGGAGCAGCATGTACCAGCCGAGCGCCGAGGAACTGAAGAACATCGACGATTGGTTCGCCGCCTACGACGCGCTGGCCGAGGAGGGCGCGATCGAGCAGCTCGCCGACCTGGCGGTCTTCCCGATGAACGTGGCCACCGACGTGCCCGGCGGCCACGCGAGCGTGCGCCAGTGGACGCGGGCCGAGTACGTCGAGGCCATGAAGCAGTCCATGGGCGGCGGCACCGCCGGGCTCGACCTGCGCTCGACGCGCGCCCCGCGCTTCGTCAGCCCGAACCTGGTGGTCGTGGAGACCGAGGCGACGATGACGATCGAGGGCGAGGAGCACCGCATGCACTACGCCGACCTGCTGGTGCGCACCGAGGACGGGTGGGCGTTCCAGACCATGGTCCAGGGCGGCTGGGGGCACGGCTGGCCGGCCGCCAGGCGCGGCTGACCCCGGCGTCGCAGGTCAGGGCGCGGCGCCGGCAGCCCTGCCCTGGCGCTACCGGGCGCCGCCGCGGGCCATCCTCGCGGCGGCGTCCCGGAGCAGCCCGGGAGCCAGCCGGCGATGGATCGCCGACAGCGGCGGCCACACGACGCGCCCGAGCCCTCGGTCATAGCGCAGGAGGGTGGTCAGCGACACCCGTCCGTCCGCCACACGTACGACGAGGTTGGCGGTCAGGAACCAGGACGCGGTCTCCAGCCGGATCCAGCCGTCGCCACGTGCGGTGATCCGCCATCCGGCCACGGTGGCGGGCGATCGGCCGCGGGCCAGCCGGAGCCCCAGGAGACCTCGCCAGATCAGCCGTTCCGCCGCGCTGGGCACGTCACCGAACATCGCCCGCGCCCACTCCTCCGCCGTCCCCCCGTCGCGGTCGTTCGTGGTGAGGGCGAAGTGGTCGGCGTAGTCGATGACGGGCAAGGAGCTCAGCGCGCGGACGGACGGCGGGATGCCGTCCGTCCCGACGGCCGACTCCAGGGCGCCCGCCTCGCGCTCCAGCCAGGCGCGCTCCAGCCGCCGGACGAAGCCCGGCAGGACGAGGGTCCGGCGGAACGGCGTGATGGCGGCCATGTAGCAACGTCCCAGCAGGCCGTCGGGGCGTACGAGGACGGCCATGCGGAGCTCGTGCCCGCCGCCGGCGGCCGGCGCCCACGCCAGGTGCATCACCGCGTGGACGGTGCGGTTCGCCAGCTCCAGCGCGCATTCGTCGTCCAGCGCGTAGATCGGGGAGAAGGGCGCCAGGCCGGCGTCGGAGCCGCGCGGGGCGCGGCGCAGGTCGGCGGGCAGGCGGTCGCACAACGACGGGACGCGCCTTCCGACGCCCGCCGACGCCCTGTCCCAGCCGAACAGGGCGCCCAGCTTCCAGCGCGCCGCGAGCAGCAGCCGCAGCGGCAGGGGGCCGCCGCTGGAGTCGCGCATCGCGGCGAGCGCGGCAGGGAAGTCCTGCGGTCCGGCGCCGGGGGTGCGGATCGCCCAGACGTCCTCCAGCTCGAAACCTTCGGCGATGTCGTGGATGCGCCAGGGGCGGCCGGTATGGGCGGCGTTCGCCAGCCTCATGATCCCTCCCTATCTATACGCTGCCGTATATACTGAGGTTAACCACGGTTATACGGTGGCGTATACATATCGTCGGAGTGAGGTGGCACACACTGTGGGCGCGGTCCGTACGACCCGGGAGGGATGGATCGAGGAGGGGTTGCGGGCGCTGGCGGCCGGCGGCCCGGACGCGGTGCGCGTGGAAGCGCTGGCCAAGCGGCTCGGCGTCACCAAGGGCGGCTTCTACGGCTACTTCGCCGACCGGGAGGCGCTGCTGGAGGCGATGCTGGACACCTGGGAGCGGGAGAGCACCGACGAGGTGATCGAGCGCGTCGAGCGCGAGGGCGGCGACCCGCGGACCAAGATCAGGCGCGCCGGCGTGCTCACCTTCTCCGGTGACCGCCTGCTGCCCATCGACCTCGCCGTCCGCGACTGGGCCAGGCGCGACGAGGCGGTCGCCGAACGCCTGCGGCGGGTGGACAACCGGCGCATGGCGCTGCTGCGCGAGATGATCGGCAGCTTCTGCGCCGACCCCGAGGAGGTCGAGGCCCGCAGCCTCCTCGCCTTCTGCGTGGCGATCGGCGAACACTTCCTGGCCGCCGACCACGGCGGCCGCACCCGGGCGCAGGTGCTCACCCGGGCGGCCGCCCTGCTGATCGACCTCGACAAGGCGGAGGACTGACCGGGCCTTGGCGCGCGCCCGGCCGCACCTCGTGACGCGGGGGCCAGAATGACCCCTATGACGACGATGCCCGGGAGCAACGCCTACGACGCGATCGCCGAAGGTTACGCGGCCGAGAACGAGACCAGCCTCATGAACGCGTACTACGAGCGGCCCGCGATGCTGGAGCTCGCCGGTGACGTGACCGGCCGGCGCGTCCTCGACGCCGGCTGCGGATCGGGCCCGCTGTTCGCCGAGCTGCGCGCTCGGGGCGCCGTCGTGACCGGGGTCGACGCGAGCGCCGGGATGCTGGAGGTGGCCCGGCGGAGGCTGGGCGCCGACGCCGACCTGCGGGTCGCCGACCTGGCCTGCCCGCTGCCCTTCCCCGACGACACCTTCGACGACGTCATCGCGTCGCTGGCGCTGCACTACCTGGAGGACTGGGGGCCGGCGCTGGCCGAGCTGCGACGCGTGCTGCGGCCCGGCGGCCGACTGCTCGTCTCGGTCGAGCACCCCTTGGCCATCACCCTCATGCAGCACAAGGCCGGGGAGAGCCCCGCCTACTTCGGGACGCGCAACCGGGTCGAGGAGTGGACCATGGGCGGGCAGACCAGCCGGCTCAGTTTCTGGGACCGGCCGCTGCACGCGATGACCGAAGCCTTCACCACGGCGGGCTTCCGCATCGGCGTCGTCAGCGAACCGCCGTACGCGCCGGAGGCCCGCGAGCTGTTCCCCGAGGAGCTCCGCGAGATCTCCGGGCCGAGGTTCCTGGGCCTCCTGTTCTTCGTCCTGGAAGCCGGCTGAAGCGCCGGACGTCGGGACGTCACGCGGACGGCGACCAGGTGGGTGGCGCGCGCCGGCTCCACGACCGAGTCGGCGGCGCAGGTCCTGCGGTCCCTCGGGGCCGTCAAAGCAGGCGCTTGACTTAATGGGGTGCGCGGCGGTTACTGGACATGACAAAGGAGCGTGCTGGTGCGTCAGGCGGGGAGTCGATGAGCGCCGTCCGGGGCCGACGAGCGGAAGGAAGACCGACATGACGGCGATCCCAGATCAGGACAAGTCCGGCACGTTGCCCGAGTTTCCCGGCGTCAGAGCGGCGGCGTGCCCGTTCGACCCGCCGCCGGCCCTGCAGGCGCTCCGGCAGGACGCGCCGCTCACCCGGGCACGGCTGCGCGACGGCGGCACCGTATGGCTGGTCACCGGCTACGCCGAGCAGAAGGCGGTGCTGAGCCATCCGCAGGTCAGCTCCGACGTCACCCGGCCCGGCTACCCGCTGCCGATCCTGGCGCCCAACCGGCCCGACAGCGCGATCAGCTTCATCCTCATGGACGACCCCGAGCACCACCGGCTGCGCCGCATGGTGCAAGGGGCGTTCACCGTCAAGCGGGTCGAGACCATGCGCCCGGCCGTCCAGCGCATCGTCGACCGCCTCATCGACGACCTGCTGGCCGGGCCGAGGCCGGTGGACCTGGTGGAGGCGTTCGCGCTGCCGGTGCCGTCGCTGGTGATCTGCGAGCTGCTCGGCGTCCCGTACGCCGACCACGGCTTCTTCCAGGAGAACAGCCAGATCATCGTCAAGCGGGACGTGTCGGTCGAGGACCGGACGGCGGCGGGCGGGCGTCTGCGGCAGTACCTGGACGAGCTCGTCGGCGACAAGCTCGTCCACCCCGGCGACGACCTGCTGTCCCAGGTGGCCGCCCGGGTCACGGCGGGTGAGCTGACCAGGCAGGAGGCCGCTCAGATGGGCGTGCTGCTGCTCGTGGCCGGCCACGAGACCACCGCCAACATGATCGCCCTCGGCACCCTCGCGCTGCTGCGCCATCCCGGCCAGCTCGCCCTGCTGCGCGAGAGCGACGACCCCGCGCTGATCGCGGGCGCGGTGGAGGAGCTGCTGCGCTACCTGAACATCACCCACGGCGGACGCCGCCGGGTGGCCAAGGAGGACATCGAGATCGGCGGCCAGGTCATCCGCGCGGGCGAGGGCATCATCGTGGCCAACGACATCGGCAACCGCGACCCCGAGATCTTCCCCGCCCCGGACGAACTGGACGTGCGCCGCGACGCCCGCCGGCACGTGGCCTTCGGCTTCGGCGTCCACCAGTGCCTGGGCCAGCCCCTGGCCCGGCTGGAGCTGCAGGTCGCCTACGGCACCCTCTACAGGCGCGTCCCCACCCTGGCCCTGGCCACCGAGTTCGAGAAGATCCCCTTCAAGCACGACGGCCAGGTGTACGGGGTGTACGAACTCCCCGTGACCTGGTGACCGCACCGGCCGCTGCACGCCCGCGGCCGCCGGAGGGCCGATGAGGGCGAAGGTCGCGATCAGTTCGGCTGGTCCTCATCGAGTCGGTGTTCGGCTGGTGACGGCCTCCTCGAGCCGCTCCACCGCGGTGATGGCGCCGAAGCCGAGCAGGTGCACCAGATCGGTGGCGGAGGTCGTGGTGCGCCATGCGGTGACGTCCGTTTCGGTGACGTCGTGTGGGCTGAGGGCGGCCAGCAGCGCGAGTCCGACGGCGGGCCGATCGGCTTCGGGAAGCCGGGTCAGCCGTTGCCACGCGCCCTGCGGGAAAGGGCTGGATTCGGCGACCGCGGCCCGGAGAACGTTCCGGCTCGGCTCGCTCAGGAGCGAGGCCAGCACTGCACGACGTGCGGCTACCACCGGGATGAAGCCCCCTTGGACGCGCCGCCCACCGACCACGCCGCCGACGCCCACGAGCGCCAGGCCGACGAAGCAGGGTGCCCTGATGGCCGTTCCTGACGCCCCGGCCGATGCCCTTGAAGTGGCGCGGGCCTGGCTGGAGAACATGGCCGAGCGGCACGCCACCGGCGGAGCCGCCGACCTGGCGCCGCCCCGCGTCCGTGCACTGGGTGAGTATCCGGGGTTGGGGCCCCGGCCAGACACCCCCTAACCGCACACTGCCCCAGCGACGGACCGGTCGCGGCGGACATTCTCCCGATTGCGAATTCTCCGATCACGCTACGATGACCCCATGGCATTGCTCTACCAGGCAACGCTTTCGCCTACGAAGCTTGAGCTGCTGAGCGACTGGTTGCCGGGACGCCCCTGGTACACCGGGCCGGTCGGCGAGATGCGGCAGATGGCCTCCTTCCGGTTCGACGACCCGGCCGGCGCGGTCGGGATGGAGACGATACTGGTCCGGGTCGGCGACGGCCCGGTTCATCAGATGCCGCTCACCTACCGCGAGGCGCCATTGCCCGGTGGCGAAGCGTGGCTGCTGGGCACTGCCGAGCACTCGGTGCTGGGTATGCGCTGGGTTTATGACGCGGTCGGCGATCCTGTCTACGCCGCGGCACTGGCGGCTGCGATCATCGGCGGCACGGGCCAGGCCGAGAAACTGGTGCAGGTCAATGGCCGTTTGGTGCGTCGCGAGCCTGATATGAGCATCGTCGGCGGTGCAGATGAGGCAGTGGTGCTGCCAGCGGTGGGAGGCATCGAGCGCGTCACCGAGGACGACCCGACGGTGATCGTGACAGACACGATCGAGCTGGTCGTCGCCCGCCGACTCGACGTCGGCGTCGAGCTTGCGGACGTGGTGCTACGCGGTGCCTGGCCAGGTCAAGAGACGCTGGTGCCACTGGCGTCCGCGAGACTTCGCTGACGCCTACGAGACCGCGGCTCGGGGCGCGATGGGAGCTCCGCTGAGCGGCAGGACGTTGAGAAGCTGATTCGGAATGCTGCAACGGGGACACCGCCCCTGGCGAGCCGGACACGACGCCTACCATGACCGAATACGCCACGCCTTCGACGAGCCCCATGCGCTCGTTCATGCCTTTACCGGCACGTCGTCATTACAGGAAGCGGCCCCGGTCAGCCTGGCTGCCCCTAACGGTCTGCTGACAAAGGCGTGAGTGTTGGCGGGCATGGGGCTGTAGAGGGCTGATCGATTTTTCCAGGCACGGCAGGGATGAGTGGACAAGAGCTGCAGGACCTTGCCACGCCGGTCGAAGCCTGACAAGACCGGCAGTAGCGGGAGCGCTCCTGCACCCAGGGGCGGCGAGCCGGGCAACGCGCGTCAGGCGGCGGGTCATCTGGTGCACTGCGGCCCACCAGGTCACAGCTTCATGATGTTCGGGTAGGTGCGCACCAGGCGGGGACAGCGGATCCGCCCAGGTGGCCAGCCGTCCGGCGTAGCCGCCGTCGGCCCGGACCAGGCCGATGGTGGAGAGCTTCTCGCGCAGCAGCGCCAGGAGCGGGTGCGCGTCATCGCGGTCCTGCACCGACGCGGCGTTGACGATCGCGCGCAGCGGCAGCCCGAGGGTGTCCACCACGAAGTGCCGCTTCTGCGCCTTGAGCTTCTTGCCCGCGTCGTTCCCGCAGGCCGCCGCGCCAACGGGCTCGGCCGCCCGGGCCGTCTGGGAGTCGTGCACCCCGCCGCCGGCAACTCCGCCCGGCCGACCGGCAGGCGCAACCGACCACGCAGCCTCCCCGCCGGCCGTTCGGGCGGACCACACCACTATCCACATCATCCAAGCCGACGCCGCCGTAAATCGGGTAGTTGCTTGGACGTCACCCGGGCAGGTGAAGGCGTGCTGCCACGGTCTCCAAGAGAAACGGGTGTGTCCAGTCAGTGGTGTATCTCGATCTTGCGTGATTAACGGGTGGTCGGGGTGAGACGGCCTTCGAAGGTGATGGCGAAGGCGTTCAGGGCGGCCTTCCAGCGGGTGATCCAGCGTTTGCGGCCCTTGCCGGTCGGGTCCAGACTCATGATCGCCATGTAGACGCACTTGAGCGCGGCCTGCTCGTTCGGGAAGTGGCCGACACGGCCTACATCCGCGCGCTCGGTGCGCACGAGACCATCGACCACACCGCCGTCGACACTCTGAGTGCGGCCCGGCGGCTGCACCCCGGCGGGCTGGACGTGGTCGTCGACCTGATCAACGCCGGTCCCGCGCTCGCGTCCCCCGCCGGGCTCGTACGGCCCGGCGGCCGGCTCGTCTCCACCCTGTGCGGCCCGGCGGAGGTGGACGGGGTCGCGCCCGTCTACGTCCGGATGGAGGCATCGACCGGCGACCTGCACCGGCAGGCCGAACGGGTCGCGGCGGGCCGGATGAGCATCGAGGTGGCCGCGACCTACCCGTTCGACGAAGCCCCGCAGGCCATGCGCGACCTGGCCGAAGGCCAGTACACGCGCGGCAAGATCGTCATCACTTTCTGAGGAGTCCGTCATGCTGTCCCTTCCCACCCGCGCCGGGGACCGTCCCCGTACCGGCCCGTCCGTTCCGCACGTCCAGCTCAGCCAGAACAGCCCCGGCGAGATCCGCGAACAGCTCGCGCAGTGGATGAGCACCCGGCTTCCCGGCACCGAGATCAGGCCGAGCGAGATCTCCGAGCCGGGCTCGCTCGCCTTCTTCCTGCACCAGGACGCGGTGCCGCCGCAGGGAGCGGTGCTCCTGCCGCCCCGACTGGTCGCCGAGTTCGCCCATGTCCACGCCGACGGCAGCCTGCACATGGCCCTGTCACAGGAGGACCAGCAAGAGCTCATCGCCAAGGGCTGGGGCGAGCGCCATCCCCTGTACTCACCCACGATCAACGTGGTGATGCTCTACGGTCCCCGCAGCCCACAAGAGCTGGAGACTGCCAGAAGCGTCGTCGCGGCCTCCTACCGATACGCCACCGGCAGGACCCTGTAGCCGCCCGGCCCCGCAGTCAACCCCTGGCCGCGTCGCCCGCCCGCAGCGGCCGGCCAGGCACCGGGTGTGCTCCTGCCGCGAACGGCGGACGGCTAGCGCAGCGAGATGTGCAGAGCCTCGCCCACGCGCCGGTCCGACGCCCGCCAGGCCGCCGACGCAGAAGATCGCGCGCGGGTTGATGAGGTCACCCGGCAACGGCAACACGGCGAGGCCGACGAGCCTGACGAGTTCATCTGCGCCGAGCGACAGGGCCTGGCCGCCCAGGCCCGTGCCGCCGCCGACGGCGCCCAGGCTGACGTGTCCATGGACGCCTTCAACGCCATGGCCTAGATCCGCAGGGCGGCCTCGCTGGCGCTGCTGGCCAGGCAGCAGATCGCCTTCACCTCTGACCAGGGGATCTTTTCGATTCGACCCTAGATAGACCCGACAGTCGCTTCGGCTCGCTGTCGTCGGCAGGGGTTCGCGGTCGCCTCGACGAACGCTTGCGCCGCGGGTTCGAGTACCGGTTTGCCCATGGTGGATGCTCATTTCCTGTGTGGTTGACGTTGCCTCGTGCGGCGATCCCGCGGATGCGGGGCGACGTCGGCAGGGCTGATCAGCGGCAGCACCGCCGCGCTCAACACCTCGGGCCGGTACGCCGACATGCCGTCGACGAGCCGGGCTTGACCGGCCACCGGGAGGCTTGCTGGGTCAATCACACCGTGCGCGGCCGCTGCCGAACAGGCGGAACCACATGCAGAAACACTCCCGCCGGTGTTCAGCCGGTCGGCGGGGCACGCTCGTGCCGCGTCCGTTCAGCCTGCCGGGTGCCGTCGATCGTCCCGCGTCCGGTCGGGAGCCTGGCAGCCGCGGTTGCGAGAGTTCCGGGGAAGGAGCCCGCCGGAGCGCCCGGCGTTGCGGTTCGGGTTGCGTCCAAGGCGGGCTCGGAGTGTCCAGCGTCCCTCATCGGCGTCGGCTGCCCGTTCGAGGATGAGTTCGCTCTTGGTCAGGCCGGAGGCGCGTCGGCGGGCGCTCGACGATGACGTTCGGGATCCGCCTTTGCCAGCCGGCGTAGAGGGGCCAGATACCGGTCGTCGTCTCCCACAGGTGGGTCGGTTCGGCGCCGACCTGCACGGTCACGTCGGGTTGGGTGAGCAGGTTTCGGAGCCGCCGGCTCCTGGAGGCCGCAGGGGCGAGGCGCACGACGGGTCGTGCCTGCTCAACAGCCCTCCCGGCGGGCCTGCCATCCTCCGTCCTCCCGAGAACCGCACGATTCGAAGTGACAGTCAGACATCCAAGGCCGGACGGGGCCCCGGGCCCACCGTCAACCCGAGGTCCGGCCAGCCCAGCCAGTCCAGCCGGACCGACGCGGCCAGCGCCCGCTCCTCCAGCTTCAATCGCACCTTGTACACGCTCAGCAGGAGCGCCTGCAGGGAGTCCACACCGAAAGCCGCCCCGACTTCCTGGTCGCCCAGACCCAGGATCTGGTGGGGACAGCACCAGTCGCCGTTCACGCTCAACTGGTCGAGGCGCGGCGTGCCGAATCTGATCGTCACCGGCCTGCGCGTACCGTCCCCAGCGAGAGCCTCCAGCTGCCGCTCGACGGCGATTTCGCCCAACTCGTACGTAATCTCCATACTCCTAGTCTGCGGGAGCGCCAGACTGGTATCACTTCACATGCTCTCGGTTGCCAACAGGGCGATCTTCACCTGATGTCGACACCCTGTTCCGCCCTCTCGACGAGTACCTTGCCGAGGCGCCCGTCCTGCCGCCCGTCCTGCCGCCCGTCCTGCCGCCCGTCCTGCCGCCCGTCCTGCCGCCCGTCCTGCCGCTCGTTCCATGGGTGTCGCCGGCGGGGCGTGGTGTACGGGGAGGCGCGGGTGGCCGCCCCGACTCCCTGTCGCACAGCCGGGCCTCCGCCGCGTACGAGCGGGGCCGTCATGGATTCCGCCACCGAATGGGCGATCCTGTCTTCGCCTCCAACGCCTACGCCTGGGCGCCGTCCACCAACACGGCGCGTACGGTCGCTGCCCCCTTCGCCGAGATCGGCCTCCTCGTGGTCGACCCCGACGACATCGCCGCCGTGACGCTGACGCAGACCGGCCACGCGAAGGCGACGTACGAACTGACCGGGCCCACCCCGACCACCCCGCCTCAACGCGCGGCGGCAACCGCGGCCGCCATCGACGAGCGGCGGCGCGGGCCGCGGCCCGGAGTGTGGCGAGGATGCTGGAGATGTGGTTGGCGACCTGGCGCGAGATGGAAGTGCTCCATGAGGTCAGGCGGCTGGTCAGGCCGGTTGTCCACGGGTACTGGGCGCCCTCGGGCTTGCGGCCCGGGACGGTCTCGGCGTTCGCGGTGATGCTTCGGGAGACGGCGGTCACTCCGTGCCGTTCGATCGACCTGGGTGACCAACGCCTCCAGCTATGTGTTCGCGCCGAAGGCGTGAAGGAGGATGCTTCGCCCGGTTTCAGGTCGGCGATGAGCAGGACGACGTCGTCGGGATGGCGCAGCGCGCGCAGGCCCTCTGACGTTGGACGAGGTGGGGCGGACGCCCGGTGGAACGGCGTGCCGCGGCCACCTCACAGTCCGGGGGCTACGATCACCGCGCTGATCGCTGAGCTCAGCAGCAGAGTCGCGCCCAAGATGGGTCCAGCTGATCGGCTGCTCGGTGTGGTCGCATCCTGCCGGCGTGGCGCCACCACACCGAGCGCGACCAACTGGACGACGCCGACGATGGCCACACCGAGGTCGTTCAGCAGCAGTGCCAGGGGCAGGATTTCCTGTGGACCCGCGTGCTCCCCGCGGAGTTGATCGCAGTGCGCGGCCCATTCCTGGATCGCCCGCGCGCATCGGCCGTACTCAGTAGTTCTGTCGTGTTGAGATGGGGTACGCGCAGCATGAACGGCGTTCCACGGAGTCGGTTCACCCGAGCGGCCACGAGGTGTGCGCGCCTGCCGATCCCCAGCAGACCGCCCACCAGCAGGAAAGCCTGCGCCAACACGATCGCCACTCCGGCAGGCTCCGGCGGCTCCAGTGCCACCTCGGCCGCCACCGCTGCCACGAGCCCCCCGCCATGGTCAGCGCCAGCCGTCGCTTGGGCTTCCTGATCCAGGCATGCGCCGCCTCCCACGCCTCACGCGAGGCGAGCGTCTCCCGAGTGCGCAGCCCGGCCACTCCGTTGCGCGTGTCGGTCGCACCGGTCTCGTCATGGAACGGGATCAGCACCAAGGCCAGAGCCGGGAGAGCGAGAATCGCGGTGATCAGAAGGGCACTTCCGAGGTTGACGCCATCTCGGAAGTACACTCCTACGGCGGGTGACCTGCACATCGAGCAACAGGCTACAGAACTGGGCGAGCCGATCGAGGTCGACGGCGTCGATGACCATGCCGCCCAGGCGAAGGCCCGGCCCTGCCTGGCTTATGCGCTCCCTCGCTCGTGTGCTTCTCGCTCATACGCCCCTCGCCCCGTCGATGCGTTCGCGCAGCAGGTCGGCGTGGCCGTTGTGGCGAGCGTACTCCTCGATCATGTGGATGAGCACCCAGCGCAGCGAGAGCCGCCCACGCCAGGCGTCGTGGCCCTCGACGTTGAGGTGGGGCGCTTCGGCGACGTAGGCGTCGGCGAAGGCCACCTCCTCCCGCCAGGCCCGCCATGCTCCGTCGATAACCTCGGGGTCCGGCACGGCGCCGTCGAAGTCGCCGTCGGGGTCCTCGGCGGAGGAGAAGCGGGGCGGCGCGTCCTGACCGGCCAGCACTGCCCTGAACCAGCGGCGCTCGACGTCGGCGAGGTGCCGGACCAGCCCGAGCAGCGACAGCGTGGAGGGCTCCACGGACCGCAGGGCCAGCACGGTGTCCAGGCCCGCGCACTTCAACTTCAGCGTCGCTCGCTGAGCGGCGAGGACGTCGACGAGCATCGTTCGCTCGTCTCCGAAGGCGGGGAAGGTGAACCGGCTGTCGTCCTCGCCACCGAGGATCTCACTTCTTCTCCGGCGGCTCGTGTTGGTCATGTTCTTCAGCCTTTCTGAGTCACGCGAGCAGGGGAAGCCGTTTGGTCAGGGCAGTCACGCGATTACGCCGCCCGAACACGGCGACGGCTACGAGGCTGACGTGTTGCGACGGGGTGGTCTTCAACGCGGCGAGGTGGTCGTCGTAGTCTCGGGCGCGCTGGGCCACCTCGTTGAAGCCCACGGTGATCAGGTCATCCTGGGCCAGGGCGCGGTGGTGCAGCTCTCGTAGTTCGGCGGGAGCGATCAGGACGGCGACCGGGTGTAGGTTCAGGCCCGCCTGCCATCCTCAGCCGGCGTCCACACCGTCGCCGCCCAGCGGGTCGCTCAGGCGGGCGCCCAGGCTGAGCCCGATCGCCGCGGCCGCGTTCACCGCCGGCGGCGGCTTGAGGTCGTCACGAGTTTCGTGGCCATGGGCGTGGTCGATCTTCCTTTCCCGTCACAGAGAAGCGGAGGCCGAGGGAATGGTGTCGAGGCGGCGCCGGGCCAGCCGCGATGCCGCCTGGGCGGGTGTCACCTGCTGACAGTCCGCCGCGTGGAGGAGGTCGGCGACGGTGTTCTCGATGGTCTCGACGCGCTTGCGCGCCTCCAGGGCGGTGCCGTGGTGCAGTTCCATGCTGATCGCGTTGACGACGCCGCCCGCGTTGACGACGTAGTCCGGCACCCACACGATGCCGCGTCGGTGCAGGAGGTCGGCGACGTCCGGGGTGGCGAGCTGGTTGTTGGCGGGTCCGGCGATGGTGGCACAGCGCAGCTCGGGCACGATCTGCTCGGTGAGGACTCCGCCGAGCACGGCGGGGACGAGCAGATCGCCGGCTCTGGCCCGGTCGAGCGGGCCGGCGAAGTGGACGGTCACCTCTCCGCTCCGGCCTTCACCGCGATCAGCAGACGCATGCCGCGCGGACCGGTCTCGTCGCGCCGCACCGCAAGTCCGGCCGCCGCGCATTGGGCGGCGAGCCAGTCGGCGCCGAGGCGGAGCTTGGGGTAGCTGCTGGCCTGCTGGTTCCAGGTGTCCCCGGTACGGGTGTACAGCACGTCGTGGACGAGGACGGTGTCGCCGCCATAGTCCAGGAAGCAGGTGAGCAGTCGATCGGCGGTGCCGCGGACGAGGATGAACCGGTCGGTGCCGGTCAGGGGCAGGGTGAGGTCGCGGTAGGTGATCACCAGCCTCCCTCCCTCGGCGAGGGCTACGGCGATGTCGCCGAGCAGGGCGATCACGTCGTCCTTGCTTGTCAGATGGGTCAGCGTGTCGCCCATGCAGACGATGACGTCCACGTCGCCGGGCTGGGTGATCAGAGGAAGCGCGGTGCGGATGTCGGCCTGGACGGGGCGGATCGCGGGGTCTCCATCTGCTGCGGCGGCCAGCTCGTCGAGCAATGCCTTGCTCGTGTCGACGGCCAGCACGGGAGAGAAGCCCAGCCGGGCCAGGGCCAGGCTCTGGTTGCCCGGACCGCAGCCGAGGTCGACGGCGGTGGCGCCGGAGGCTGTCGGAGCGACGCCGAGGCTGCGCAGGAGGTCGGCTTGCTCGGCGGCCAGGGCGGCCAGGTCGCCGCCGAGCATCCAGGTGTAGTGCCGGGCGAGCAGCCGGTCGTAGTGGTCAGCGGCCAAGGTCATGGGTCTTCCTCACTGTTGTGGATGCGACCGGGCGCTCCGGTGGCCTCGTGGCGGAGGCGCGCCCGGGCACGGCCAGGTAGGACAGCAGCAACCCGGCAGCGCTGAGCACGGCTCCGGCCAGGCCCGTCCAGCGCAGTCCGGCGGCGGTCACGACGCCGGCGCCGATCATCGAGCCCACCGCGTGGGCGAGCATGAACGCGGCCACGTTGATCGTGACCGCCAGGGTCGGGGCAGCGCCCGCGCGTTGCACGATCAGGGTCTGCAACGGAGCGACGGTGGCGGTGGCCAGCAGCCCGAGCCCGAGCACCGCGGCGGCCGCCATGGGTTTGTGCACGACGGCCAGCGGCAGCACGGCGAGCAGCGCGGTCAGGGAGGCGAAGATGCCGCGCAGCGTCGCCCCCACGGACCGGTCGGCGAGCCGTCCGGCGACGAGGTTGCCCAGCAGGCTTCCCACTCCGTAGGCCAGCAGCAGCCAGGAGACCACGGACGGGGTGAACCCGCTCACCTGGACCAGTATCGGCGCCATGTACGTGAACACCGCGCCGACCCCGGCGAAGCCGACGGCCGTGGTGGCGATGGCCACCAGCACCGGCCGCCGGGCCAGCACCGAGAGCTCTGCGGCGACGCTCGTGAGCTGCGCCGGGACGCGCGGCAGCGTGAACGCGAGCAGTGCCAGGCATGCCAGTGCCAGCGCGGCCAGCACGGCGAAGGGGAAGCGCCAGCCCAGGTTCTGGCCGAGCGCCGAACCGAGCGGTACCCCGAGCAGGTTGGCCACGGTCAGTCCGGAGGTCACGGCGGCGATCGCGGAGCCGGCCCGTCCGGGACCGGCCACGCTGGTGGCCGCGATCAGCGTCAACGCGAAGAACGTGGCATGGCCGATCGACGAGACGACCCGCCCGGCCAGCAACACCGGATAGTTCGGCGCCAAGGCGCTCACCACGCTGCCCACGACGAAGACCGCCATCAGGGCGAGCATGAGCCCTTTGCGCGGCAGTCGCATGGTGGCGATCGCCACCAGCGGCCCGGCGACCACGGTGCCGAGCGCGTAGGCGGTCACCACCTGCCCAGCCACGGCGACCGAGACCCCCAGATCGGACCCGATCTGCGGCAGCAGGCCGGCGGCCAGGAACTCAGCGGTGCCGACGACGAAGACGCTCACGCACAGAGCGGCAAGCACCGGAAACGTTCGCCTCATGCGGGGAGGTTAGACTCTGACATCCATGTCAGAGTCAAATGGAGGCGTCGTGCGTATCGGGGAGCTGTCGTGTCGTACCGGGGTTCATGAGCGGCTGCTGCGTTACTACGAGAAGCAGGGCCTCCTGTGGCCGGAACGAGCGGCCAGCGGTTACCGCTACTATCAGGAATCGGATGTCGACACCGTCCTGCGCATTCGCCGTCTGCTGTCGGCCGGGCTCAACACCGAGACCATCGGGCAGGTGCTGCCTTGCATACGGGTCAAGGCCGGGAACCTGGTGCCCGTCTGCCCGGAGATCATCGACGAGCTGCAACACCAGCGTGAACGCATCACCCGCGCCATCGATGAGTTGCAAGCCTCGCGTGACCTACTCGACGCCGTCATCGCCGCCGCGCCCCTCACCGTCTCCTCGTCGGCCGGCCCCGCCTCCTGACGATCCACCAGGCCCCGTCGAGGCCGGCCGTCCGGCGAGCGTCCGGTTGAGGACCTCGGCGAACTGCTCGGCATGGGGCAGCGTGGGGCGCAAGCTGGAAGCCAGCCCGGGGGTGCACCGGCCGTCGACTTTCTCCGCCTTTCTCGCCTCCACCTTGGACGACACCCGAGACCAGGTCGTATTGGACGCGGGGTGCGGAGCTGGCCTGATCACTCTGGCCGCCTTGACCGCTGGAGCCCGGCACGTGATCGCTCAGGACTATGACGGGGCCGCGCTTGCCGACACCGCCCGCAACGTCATCCCGTTCCTCGGTCACGAGGCTCGCAAGCGACTCACCCTTTGGGAGGCCGACTGGCGTCTCCTTGCCCCGATGAGCGCAGATCTTCTCGCCGTCAATCCGCCGCAACGTCCCACTACGGGTCCGCACCACCGCGGCAGCCGTCCTCGATCCAACCGCATTGCGAGACCCGAACTGGACCGAACCCCAGCTCATTGGCACCCACACCCGCCGCGCCCGCTAGGACGACGGCCTTGTCGAGTTCGGGCCGGGCAGTGGCGCGGGTGGAGATCTTCTCGAAGAAGACGCGGGTGACGCTGGCGGCCTTGAGGGAGTCGAGTTGGGTGTCCAGGGACTGGCGAACGGTGGAGGCGCGGGCGTAGCCGATCCGCACGTGCCCGGCCGGCTCGGTGCCGGCCGTGGCCGGGCGGGCAGTTCGATCCAGGCCGTGCCCGGCTTGCGGACCGGTGGGGTGGCCACGGTGAGGGCCTTGGCGAGTGCGGGCACGAGCCGGAAGCGGGCGGTGTGGTACTGGACGGCCACCTTGCCCTTGCCGGTCCGGCAGGGCGAGCCGGCCGGGGCGGCACAGGAGGTCATCGGGCAGGCGTGGGCCTCCACGCGGAGGTAGTCGTCTTCGCTCACCTCGGAGGTGTGTCATGGGAGCGTTTCAGAGGGCCTAGGTGTTTGCACCGACCTATGAAACAGCGTTTCCTCTGGACACGCCCAGTCGCACGCGACGTTTCATAGGCGGTCGCCTATGAAACATCGAGACGACTACCCGCCATGGTGATTCTCAGGGGTAACTGCTGTCCGCCGGTTCCTCAACCTGTTGCTGACCAGCGATCCAGGCCTGACTCAGCGCGCGAAGCCATCCAAGGCGGCGGGAACGGCCTTGGCCATGGTGCTGCTGCCGGTATGCCCCGAGTCGTCCACCACGACGAGCCGGGCGTCGGGCCAGGCCTGGGCCAGTTGCCAGGCGTTCTCCAGCGGGCAACCCAGGTCGAAGCGTCCGTGGATGAGCACGCCGGGGATGCCGGCCAGCTTGTGTGCATTGCGCAGCAAGATGCCTTCCTCCAGCCAGGCGGCGTTGGAGAAATAGTGGGCGCAGATGCGGGTGAAGGCCAGCAGATCGGGCTCTGGCTGGTCGCTGTAGGCGTTAGGTTTGCCGTTGACCTCCAGGGAGATCACCGCGTCCTCCCAGGCAGTCCAGTCGTGAGTGGCCTTGGCGCGTACGGCGGGGTCGGGGTCGGACATCAGCCGCGCGTAGGCGGCCAGCAGATCACCGTCGCGTTCTGCCTCGGGGACGCCCTCGCGGAAGCGCTGCCACGGCTCGGGAAAGAAGCGGCCCACACCGCGGTAGAGCCAGTCGATCTCAGAGCGGCGGGTCATAGTGACGCCGCAGATGACCATCTCCGACACCCGCGCCGGGTGGGCTTGGGCGTAGGCAAGCATCAGCGTGGATCCCCACGACCCGCCATAAAGCAGCCATCGGTCGACACCGAGGTGCTCGCGCAGCCGTTCCATGTCCGCGACCAGGTGCTGGGTGGTGTTCGTGCTCAGATCGACGGCCGGGTCGCTGGCGTGCGGCAGGCTCCGGCCGCAGTTGCGCTGATCGAACAAGATGATGCGGTAACGCTCGGGATCGAAGCCGCGGCGTTGATTGGGCGTGCAGCCCCCGCCGGGGCCGCCATGGACGACGAGCGCGGGCTTGCCCTCGGGGTTGCCGCAGACCTCCCAGTAGACGAGGTGGCCGTCGCCGGTGTCGAGGTGCCCGTGGTCGTAGGGTTCGATCGGGGGATACATCGCCCCAAGATACAAGCGCCGGCGCCCGAGTCAGCGGCTCCACTTGCACGCGCTTGCGCTGCCACTGCAATCAAGATCCTTCTCAGCGCCAACGGCTGTCCGCCGGTTCCTCAACCCCGGAACAGTCTCGGCGGGAGACCCCTGCCCGCATCACCTCCGAGCACGACGACACGGCTGCTGACACCAGGCGAGATACCTGCACCAAGCGGTGTGCTTCTGGCGTACTCCGGCCGTACCCCTTCCATGCCATCAGGGGCGGCGGCTATGGCGAGCCCCAAGAGGCTGGGGCCCGGTCGGGTGCCAGGGCGGGTTCGGGCGCACGGTCCTGCGGGTTCGTGGTAGGTCGAGGGCGGACCGGCCACCAGACGGCCCGACCGAGCAGTGCGGCGAGTGCGGGGACCAGCACCAGCGACACCACAAGCGCGGAAACCATAATGCCCAGCGTCATCGCGAAGGCGATCTGTTCGTTGCCCGAGGATGTGGCAAGGCTGGCGAAAGAAGCGGCTAGCACCACGCCGGCCGTCGTGATGGCCGGTGTCGTGTGCCGTACGGCACGGGCCACGGCGGCGCGGGCCGGACCTGGTCGCCGCATCTTCTCCCGGATCCGGTCGGTGATCAGGATGTTGTAGTCGGTGCCCAGGGCGACGACGAACAGGAACAACACGAGCGGGAGGGTGAAGCTGACGCCCGGCTTGCCGAGTATGTGCTGGAACAACAGGGTGGCGGCGCCGAGGGTGGCGGCGAAGCCGAGCCCGACGGAGAGCATCAGGATCACCGGCGCGAGCAGGCTGCGCAGGAGCAGCAGGAGGATCAGCGCGATCAGCGCGGCCGCGGCCGGGAACACGATCGTGAGGTCGTGCTCGACGGCCGTCGAGATGTCGGCGATGATCGCCGGGGTCCCGCCCACGTGTGCCGTCGTCCCGGCGGGCGTGTGCTGGGCGACCGCGGCCCTGATCGGTCCGGAGGCCAGGTCGCGGGCCTGCCGGCTCTGCGGGTCCGCGGTCGGATAGAGGTCGATCCTGGCGGCGCGGTGGTCCTTGTTCAGGACGGTCTTCGCGACCTGGCCCACACCCTTGACCTGGGTGAGCGCTCGCGACAGACCGTCCAGCCGGTCTGCGGTGAGGGCGGCGTCGTCCTTGGAGGTGACAAAGACGCTCGTCGGGTCCGACACGCCGGCCGGGAGCGTACGGGAGATCTCGGCCGCGGTGGCTGCGGCGGGGGTCCGGGTGCCGGGGCTGCCCTGGCCGTAGTCCATGCGGATGCCGATCAGCCCGGTGGCCAGGGCGGCGAGTAGGGCGACAGAGGCGGTCAGCATCATCAGCGGGCGTCGCGTGACCAGCTCACCCAGGCGGGCGGCACGGCCCTCGCGCGTCCCGCGCTGCAAGGCCGTCCTGGAGGGCCAGAACATCTTGCGGCCGGTGGCCGCGAGCAGCGCCGGCAGCAGGGTGAGGCTGCCGAGCAGCATCACCAGGATCGCGACGGCGATCGCCGGGCCCATCGAGCGGAACTGCCCGAAGGTCGCCAGTCCCAGCGTGGCGAAGGCGGCCACGATGGTCAGCGCCGCCGAGGTGATCGCGGTGCCCACCCGGCCGGAGACCTGCCCGGCCACCTCGCGCGCTGACTGCTCGGGCCTGGCCCGCAGTGCCTCGCGGAAGCGGAACAGCAGGAACAACAGGTAGTCGATGCCGATGCCGAACAGGACCACGTTGATCAGTCCGGGGGTGCTCGCGTCGAGCTTGAGCCCGGTGATCATCGCGGCGCCCGCGACGGCGCCCGCGGCCACGAAGCCGATCAGGGCGACCGCGAGCAGCGGCAGCAGGGCCGCCAGGACGCTACGGAACACCAGCACGTTGAGGAGGATGATGAGCCCCATGATGAGCCCGCCGCCGACCGTCGTGGCGGTCTTGCGGGAATCGACGGTGTCGACGGCGTCGGCGAGAGGTCCGGTGAAACCGGTACGCATGCCCGCTTCTGAGAACTGCGTCCGGGCGGCGTCCCTGAACGTCCGGTAGACACCCTGGACGCCCTTGTCCGCACGATTGCCGATCAGCTCGACGGAGAGCAGCTCGAAACCGCGGTCGGGCGCCGTCATCGCCGGGGCGATCGTGGGGGTCTGGGAGCGGTCGGGGACCAGGTACTGCTGCGGACCGTCGTCCTCCCTTGGCATGATCACCCGGCGCTTGGCCAGCTTCGCCGCCTCGGCCTCGATCCGCTTCTGGTCGGCGGCGCTGAGGGCCTTGCCGTCGGAGCGGGCGACCAGCACCGTCACCGTGGTCGCGTCGGGATTCACCCCGAACCGCTCCTTGGCGATGTTCAGGGCGGCGGCCGAGTCGTAGCTGCGGGGCAGGAAGTCCCCGGTCTGGTTCTGGGTGACCCGGTCGAACAGGGTCGGGGTCAGGGCGCTCAACGCGACGCCCAGCACCGCCCAGAGGGCGATGACCTTCCATGGGTGTCTGGTGGAGTATCCGGTCAGGGCGCGGATCACGACGTGCTCCGGCGGACTGCGGCGGCGCAGAGTGCGTTGTCGATCAGACGGGCCGTGGCCTGGCCCTGCTCCCGCGTGCCGGGATAGGTGGTCCGGGAGACGACCACGCTGGTACGGCCGTCCTGGGTGACGGCGTTGTCGGTGATGAAACCCGGGGTGCCGCCGGGGTGCGTCCAGGCCGTGACTCCGCAGCTCAGTCGCTGCTTGGCCATACCCAGACCGAACTCCCTGCCGGGCACGCCGACGGGGACCGTGGTCATCATCTTCTTCAGCTGTTGCCGCGACAGCACCTGCCCGCCCAGCAGTGCACGCCAGAACCTGGCCAGGTCTTCTGTGGTGGTGACGGCCTCGCCCGCCGGGCCGGCCCAGCCGAGGCTGAGCAAGGTGGAGCGGAACGGGCGCGCGGTTCCGGCGTCCTCGGTGTAGGACTGCGCGTGCGGCTTGGGCAGGAGCGGGGAGTCGCCGGGCAGGGTCGTGTTCCGCAGCTTCAGCGGCTTGATGATCCGGCGTGTCACCTCCTCGCGCCAGGAGTTGCCGGCGGCCTTCTCGATGATCATCCCGGCCAAGGTGTAGTTGATGTTGGAATAGCTCCAGCGGGAGCCGGGGGCGAACAGCGGTCGATGGCCGACGCTGAGCGCCACAAGCCGCCGCGGACTCATGCGCAGGAATCGGTAGGTGCGGTAACCCCGCTGCGTGTGCATCTTCTTCTCGATGTCGCCCACGGAGTCGTGCAGGCCGCTGGTGTGCTGGAGCAGGTGCTTGACGGTGATCGCGCGTCCGTCGTTGCCGTTGCCACGCACCAGCCCGGGAAGCCACCGCTCGACGCTGTCGCCGACGGAGAGCCGCCCCTCCGCCTCAAGCTGCAGAATCACGGCGGCGACGAAGGTCTTGGTGTTGCTGCCCATCCGGAAATGCCCGGCGCTCGGGACCGGCACCTGACGGCCCAGCACCGCCGTACCGCTGGACGCGGCCAGATCGGCGCGGGGCGAGCGCACCCGAGCCTGCACGCCCAGCGTGCCGGCGTCGCGGATCGCGTCCAGGTCCGCTTGCAGGGCCGCCCGGTCGTAACCGGGGGAAGACGCGTGCGCCGGGCTCATCACCAGCACACCGGCCGACACGGCCACGGCCGCTGTCACCATGACCGCAGAAAATCGACGCCGGCCAACACTCATTCTTGCCTCCTGGCAGATGCACCTGGTGCCGGGGGTTCCCGGCCGGTATCCAGACCATCAGTCAGAAGAGCGGCAAACCTCCTGGCAGCGGATGATCCTGACCGGGGCCCTGGGGCCCTCTCCAAGGCCGCGACCAGGACCGTGGTCCTGGTCCAGGTCCGCGTGGTGAGAGCATCGCAGCCGCTGTGCAACCCTGGTCCGGGGGCCAAGAGGCCTGATACAGGGGGAAGTCAGACATGTCCAGGAGCCGGTACGTCGGGTCCGGCGATGCTCGGGAACTGCCGTGGAGCCGTAACGACGCCCTCGTGACCGGCGGCGCCTGCGTGATGAACCTGCTCAGTTACGTGTTCTTCAACGCCTCCGACGGCCCGCACACCGTGAGCGTGACCGGGTTCCTCTTCGTCGCGGTGACGGCACTGCCGCTGCTGGCCCGGCGCCGCCACCCGGTGGCGGTGCTCGCCGCCGTCCTGGCACTCGACGCGACGGCCACCCTGACCGTGCCGCTGCCCCGGCACTTCGGCGCCGTTCTGGTGGTCGCCCTGTACTCGGCGGCCAGGGCCTGCCCCGGCCGCGTGACGGCGCTCGCGGCCGTCGTCACGGTGGCGGTGACGCTGCTGAGCCAGAGCGACGGCCGCATTCCGCCTTGGCAGGACGCGATCACCCCGCCGCTCACCACCCTGATCGTCGTCGGCGCCGCCATGGCGATGAACCGCTGGCAGCGGGAGGTGGACGCCAACCGCAGGCTCCTCGCCGACCGTGCGGTGGCCGACGAACGCCGCCGCATCGCACGGGAGTTGCACGACATCGTGGCCCACCACATCACCACCATGCAGCTGATGGCCGGCGGCGCGCGGGCCAACCTCGCGGAACCGGAGGTGGTCAAGGAAGCCCTGTTCACCCTGGAGTCCTCCGGGCGGCTCGCGTTGCGCGAGATGCGCCAGCTCCTGGACGTACTGCGGGACGGCGACGAACCCGCGGTCGCGCCGTCCCGGCCCCAGCCCGGCATCGACGACCTCGACCGTCTGGTGACCGAATCCCGCTCCGCCGGAGTGCCGACCGAGTTCAGCGTCCAAGGGCAGCGGCGACCGTTGCCGCCGACCGTCGCTCTCACGGTGTTCAGGATCACTCAGGAGGCCCTCACCAACACCCGCAAGCACGCGGGGGCCGCCCACGCGTCCGTGGAGCTGACCTACCGTCAGGATCGAGTCGTCGTCGAAGTGCGCGACGACGGTGGGGACGGCTCGCCGCAGGAGGGGGCGCGCGCCGGCGGATACGGCCTGATCGGCATGCGCGAACGCGTCGCCCTGCACGGCGGCACCCTCACCGCGGGCCCCCAGGCCGACGGCGGGTTCGCCGTGGTCGCCGACCTGCCGCTGACCGCGGACGAGGCCGTCCAGCACGAAGGGGCCCATCGATGACCGCGTCGCCGATCAGGGTGCTGATCGTGGACGATCAGTCGCTGGTACGGCGCGGCCTGTCACTGATCCTTTCCCCCGACCCCTCCTTCGAGGTCGTGGGAGAGGCCGAGAACGGCGCGCAGGCCGTCACCCTTGCCCGCCAACTACGCCCCGACGTCGTGGTGATGGACATCAGGATGCCCGTCCTCGACGGGGTCGGCGCGACCAGGGAACTCGCCTCCACCGTGCCCGGCAGCCGGGTCCTGGCCCTCAGCACCTTCGACATGGACGACTACCTCGTGGGCGCCCTGCGCGCCGGAGCCTACGGGTTCCTGCCCAAGGACAGCTCACCTGAGGACCTGAGCGCGGCGATCCGCACCGTCCACGCCGGCGAGGCCGCCGTCGCGCCACGCCTGCTCACCCGGCTGATCTCCACCTACGTACGGGCGCCTCACGGCACCCGGCCGACACCCACGGGCCTGGACGAACTCACGCCCCGCGAGGTCGAGGTATGGCGGCTGATGGCCACGGGCCTCGACAACACCGAGATCTCCCGCGCCCTCGGCCT
Organism: Nonomuraea sp. NPDC049624; assembly: GCF_040675255.1. Taxonomy (NCBI): domain Bacteria; kingdom Bacillati; phylum Actinomycetota; class Actinomycetes; order Streptosporangiales; family Streptosporangiaceae; genus Nonomuraea; species Nonomuraea sp. NPDC049624. Next base: position 171,602 of record NZ_JBFAOR010000014.1, read on the forward strand.
CAGCCTCTCTACCGTCAAGAACTACATCACCAGCATCTTCGACAAGCTCTCCGTGCGCGACCGCGCCCAGGCGGTCATCGCGGCCTACGAATCAGGCCTGGTCACCGCCCGCCAGGTAACCGGGAACCCGCCTACCGGATAGCGCGGCCTGCCGATGCGGATGCTCTCACACCACCGCGTCGCCACCGTCCACGACCAGGTCACCGCCCGTCACCCAGACCGACTCCGCCGAGGCCAGGAAGACGGCGGCGCCCGCGAGGTCCTCCGGGGTCCCGCACTGGCGGGATTACCGTCGGATACCGCCCTGAGCTGGGGCTAGTGTCATCCACCTGAAATTCGTCGGCAATATTGAGCGAGGGATTCGAGGATCTCCTCGGCTGTCTTGGTCCACGCGAGCCGGCTTGGGGGCCTCGTTCCACTGGTCCATCCAGGCGCGGATGTCCACGCAGGCCCGTGCCGCCGGGCTCGGCTCGTGAAGATCGCGCAAGATCCAGGGCCGGAGCCAGAACACGGCGCAGCCGCAAGAACGGCCAGCCAAAAGCGGAACAACGCCGCCTGAATCGTCCCGGGTTCGGTGGAGACTTGATCTCTTGAGAGGATCGAGTCCATGCCAGGTAAGTCTCCCTATCCCGCCGAGCTGCGCCGTCGAGCGGTGCGGATGGTCGCCGAAGTACGGCCGGATTACCCGACCGAGTGGGCCCCCATCAACGCGGTCGCGACCAAGCTCGGCATCGGCACTGTGGAGACATTGCGCACTTGGGTCCGCCAGGCCCAGACCGACGAGGGCAGCCGGCCAGGCCGCACGACGGACGAGTCGGCCGAACTGAAGCGGCTGCGCCGGGAGAACGCCGAACTGCGGCGGGCGAACGAGATCCTGAGGGCCGCCTCGGCTTTCTTCGCGGCCGAGCTCGACCGGCCACACACGCACTCGTGACCTTCATCGACCAGCACGCCGAGGCGTTCGGTGTCGAGCCGATCTGCCGTGTCCTGACCGAGCACGGCTGCCCCATCTCCACCAGCACCTACTACGCCGCCAAGAACCGACCGCCCTCGGCCCGGGCGGTGCGGGACGCCGAGTTGGACGAGCACATCGCTCGCATCCACGCTGATAACTACGGCGTCTATGGTGCCCGCAAGATATGGCACCAGCTGCAACGGGAGGGGCATCGGGTGGGCCGCTGCACCGTCGAGCGGCGCATGCGCGTCCTGGGCCTGCAAGGCGCCCGTCGCGGGAAGAAGGTGCGAACCACGACACCCGACCCCGGGCATGAGCGGGCCGGCGACCGGCTGCAGCGCGACTTCACCGCCCAGCGGCCGAACGCCGCCTGGGTCGCCGACTTCACCCACGTTTCCGCTTGGTGCGGGGTGGTCTACGTGGCCTTCGTCGTCGACATTTACTCCCGGGCGATCGTCGGCTGGGCCGCCTCACTCACCAAGCACACCACCCTCGTACTGGATGCCCTGGACATGGCCCTGTGGCGGCGCAAACGCGCCGGCCATCCGGTCGAGCAGGGCTTGATCCATCACTCGGACGCGGGAAGTCAGTACACGTCTTTCCGGTACACCACGCGCCTGCTGGCGGCCGGGATCGACGCCTCCATCGGCACCGTCGGCGACGCGCTCGACAACGCCCTGATGGAATCGCAGATCGGCCTCTACAAGACCGAGTTGATCAAGCCCCGAGGCCCCTGGCGCAGCCTGGCCGACGTCGAGCTTGCCACCGCCGAATGGGTCGCCTGGTTCAACGCCACCCGCCTGCACTCAGCGATCGGTCACCTACCACCAGAGGAGTTCGAAGGTCTCTACTACGCTCAACACCACCCCAACGAACCCATCGCAATCAACCGCTGAGGTCTCCATCAAATTCGGGGCGATTCATCTGGCTCCTTGAACGACCTGTGAGGGGATGGCCGTCGTCGGGCCGGCGTGACGGTCAGAACTGTGACGGTGCCTTGTAGCGGCAAGGCCCCTATCGGGACACGTCGGCGGTGGCGACCAGGCTGTGCACGTTGATCGTGCGGCCGCCCTCGCACACCTTCTGTGTCAGCGCATCCAGCCACACGAATGTGTACGGGCCGACGTCCAGCACCCGCGTCCGGAACGCCTCGACCTGCTCATCCAGCACCTTGGCCATCTGCGAGACCTGGCTTTTGGAGATGTGCTTGATGCCGAGCTGCTCGACCAGCTTGTCGACCCGCCGGGTCAATGCCGTTGCGTTTGCATGCATAGTGGAGTAGCTCCATCACTATGGGTGAAGAAGGCTGTCCAGAGGTGGGATTGAGCGTTCTCACGCGATGGTGCCCGCCGGAGCTGATAGATGCGGCCATCGCCAAGTGCGGGCGGTATGAGCGGAGACGTCAGGTGGCCCGCCATCGCGTCGGTGACCTGCCCGACGGCAGCTACCTCGCCACCGTGCGCATCGGCTCGAACCGAGCCAAGCAACGCCGACGAGCCAACCGCGACATACCCGCCCAGGTCACCGTCCGCGTCATCGAATACCACCTCGGCGAAGGGCGGGAACTCTACCGACTGGCCACCTCATTACTCGACCCCGCCCTGGCTCCAGCCAGCGAACTGGCCGTCCTCTATCACCAACGCTGGGAGGCCGAAGTCGCCTACGCCGAACTGAAGACACAGCAGCGCGGCACGGGCACCGTCTTACGCTCCCACTATCCGGACGGCATCCGCCAAGAGATCTGGGCCCAGCTGATTGTGCACCACCTCACCCAGACGCTGATCTACCACGCAGCCCAGGCGACCCCGCCCATCGACCCCGACGAAATCTCATTCCGCAGGGCTCAACAAGCCGTCCGACGTAACCTCGGCCGGCCGCTATCTCCCCGTTGGCAACGCCGAGCACTTCACCGGACAGTCACCGAATTGCGTTCCCACCCCGTCGAGGACAGACGCCATCGGCACTGCCCGCGCAGACTCAAACGCGTCAGCGCCCGCTTCGCCCGCCTCAGACCCGGCTCACGCTCTTCCTCTCCATCGACTCCACTACCGACCGTCACTCTCGCTGGCAAACCGCCCTAAGGCAACGGCATTGACCCGCCGGGTGGAGACGCCGAGCAGGTAGCTGGTGGCGACCACGCTGATCAGCGCTTGCTCGGCCCGCCGGCGCCGCTCCAGCAGCCAGTCCGGGTAGTACGAGCCCGACCGGAGTTTCGGGATCGCCAGCTCGATCGTTCCGGTGCGGGTGTCCCACTCGCGGCTGCGGTAGCCGTTGCGAGAGTTAGTCCGTTCGCTGCTGCGCTCGCCATAACCGGCTCCCCACAGGCTGGCGGCCTCAGCCGACATCAACGCTTCGGCCATGGTCTTCACCATGGATCGCAACAGATCCGGGTCGTCGGTCTCGATCTGCCGCGCCAGTCACTGCCCGGGCGTCACACTGTTGTCCGCGGCCATCACGTGCTTTCTTCGATCTTGGTTTGCGCCTACGAAGGATCACGCGATGGCCGTCACCATTTCACGGCGCCACGCCTCTTGAACAGGTCAAACTCGTACACCACTCCCGTGGACGCAACCCACCGATCCACGGGTGGCCGCGCGACGAGACCGGTGCGGGATCCCCGGACGGGAGCGGCATCGTCCCAAGTGGATGATGGCGGTGGAGATGCTCGATGCGCTGATCGAGCAAGGGCTGCGGCCTCCGCTGGTCGTGGCCGATGCCGGTTACGGCGACAGCACTCAGTTCCGCGGCGCCCTGGACGAGCGCGGGATCGGCTACATCGTGCAGGTCAAAGGCGACGCCCTCGCGCACGCCCCAGACGTGGTCGCAGTGCCCCGGGTCTGGTCCGGCCGAGGCCGGCCTCCCACCCGGACCGGCCTGCGTTACCCCGGCACCGCCGTCAGCTTGGCCGGACACGTCCGGGCCGCCGGCCGCGACGCCGCGGTCACGCTCACCTGGCGCGAAGGCTCCAAGGGCGCCATGAGCTCGCAGTTCGTCTTCCTGCGGGTGCGCCCGGCCGGGCACCGCATCGCCCGAGAGGCGGATGGCACTCTGCCTGAGGGGTGGCTGATCGCGCAGTGGCCCGACCACGAGGACCAGCCGGTCAAGTACTGGCTGTCCAGCCTGCCTGCCGATACCGAACCAGCCGACTTGATCCGCTACGGCAAGATCCGCTGGCGGATCGAGCACGACTACCGCGAGCTGAAGACCGGCCTGGGATTGGACCACTTCGAAGGCCGATCCTGGACCGGCTGGCACCGCCACGTCACCCTCGTCACCGCCGCACACCTGTTCATCACCATGCTGCGACTCGACCCAAAAGCGGCTGCGCCGGTCTGACCCTCTACAAGGTCATCCGCGAGTTACAACTGCTGCGCGCGACCTGGACCGGCGCATGCCCTACCTGCCATCGAAGGCTGAAACCGTCACGCCGCAGCAGGCATAAGCAAACCTAACAAAGCACTACTAGCCGATCCAGCCATTGCCGATCTTCACCGGTTGCTGGCTGCTGTAGCCGCGTTTGCTCTCGCCGGGGTAGAGCCACAGGTCCCAGGTGTCGTAGTTGATGGCGATGATGTCCTGGTGGCCGTCGGCGTCCCAGTCGGCGACGCTCGCGACGACATACCGCTGCCAGCCGTTGCCGATCTGGACCCGGGGTTGGCTGCTGAAACCCCGGATACTTTCACCGGGGTAGAGGATCAGCAGATCGTTTCCGGTGCCGTTGCCGATGACGTCCTGGTGGCCGTCGCCGTCCCAGTCGGCCACCCATCGGATGTAGCGGAGGACGCCGGCCATGACGACTCCCACCCTTGGCTGGTTGCTGTAGCCGCGTTTGCTCTCGCCGGGATAGAGCCACAGGCCGTTGCCCTCGTACTGCGCCAGGATGTCCTGGTGGCCGTCGCCGTCCCAGTCGGCCAGCCCGCGGATGTGGTAGCCGCCCCAGCCGTTGCCGATCACCACGGGTTGCTGGCTGCTGTAGCCGCGCTTGCTCTCGCCCGGGTAGAGCCACAGCAGGCCGGTGCTGCGCTGGATGGCGAGGATGTCCTGGTGGCCGTCGGCGTCCCAGTCCGTCATGCCGCGGACATAGAAATCGTTCCAGCCGTTGCCGATTCTCACCCGTGGCTGAAAGCTGTAGCCGCGCCTGCTCTCGCCCGGATAGAGCCATAAGTAGCCGGTGCTGCTGTCGATGGCGATGAGGTCTTGGTGGCCGTCGCCGTCCCAGTCCGTCACGCCTCTCAGGGAGATGGTGGGAGTCGCGGTCGCGTGCGCGGGCGTGGTGGACGCCAGCGCGACGACTGTCGCGAGGAGGATCGTTGCGGCACGACGGGTTTTCGATGGGCGTTGAGCTGATCGCAGCACGTGTTCCTCTTTCTGTGCTGGAGCGACGGGTCTGCGCCGAGGATCGCATTCGCCGTTCCAGGTGTCGAGCGGCAGGGGCTGCTCACAGTCGCGGCGGCGGCTCCGGGCGAGCGGGTGCTCGCCGACTTCGACGTAGCCGGAGAACAGGCCGATCACACAGAAAGGCGCACTTCATGCCCTTCTGCGGGGTGGGCGTAGGCGTTGATCGTGGCAACCGGAGCCACGAAGGTCCGGCTGTTCTTCTTGTTCCAATCCCATCGCTGATTGACCGGAACGCTGCTGCGCAGGACAAAGCCCTGGCCGCACGGGTTGGCCGTCGTGACGGATGCCTGAGCCGGGGAAGTTGGGGGGCAGACCAAGTACGAGAGAAAGGGGCAGTGACGCCTATGACCTGTGACGTTGCCCGTTCGATTTCGGGTTCCCCGGCCAGGAGGGCCTTTGAGGCTGCGTACAGAATTGAGCGGTAGAGGGGCCTTTGTCCGGCCAATGCGCCACCATGTGGCTGGACAAAGGGCCCCCAGGCGGCGCCCAAGGGGCGGGGCCGCGCGCTCGGCGGGGCCGCGGCGGTGATGGTTACAGCAGGCCGCCGCCGCGGTGGACGACGTGGAGTTTGCCGTCGTACGCCGCGGCGGCAGGGCGTTCGACGGAGGTGGCAGCGGGACTGAGGGGGGTGTCGGTGCTCCAGCTGGTGCCGTTGAAGCTCGACCAGTAGAGCTTGGTGTTGCGATTGGTGTAACTGCCGCGGTGGACGACATACAGCTTGGTCCCGGTGCCGTCGTTGAAGACCGTCAGGGAGGGTGAGACGGCACTGTTGTGGGTGCCCAATGGGACGGAACTGCTCCAGCTGCCGCCGCCCATGATGTTCCGGCGCGCCCAGTAGAGTCTTTCGTCGGAGTCCGGGCCGCGGAAGACGCAGTACAGCTTGTTCTGGAACACGGCGAGTGCCGGACCGTCCGCGCTCTTCTGGTCCCAGGCGTTGCCGTGGTACCAGCCGTTGCCGTTGTAGTACACCGTATGCAGGTGGCCGTTGCCCTGGCCACGGTAGACGCAGTACAGGGTGTTCCCGAGAACCGCCAGCGCCGGCGCGGAGGGGCTGGCGTGGCCGCCGATGGGCGTGGCGGCGCTCCAGCTGGTGCCGTCGAAGGTCGACCAGTACAGCTGCTCGTTGTCGTTACTGCCACGGTGGACGCAGTACAGCTTGTTGTCGTAGGCGGCCAGTGCGGGCGTGGCGTTGCTGAGGGGGCCGGGGAAGAGGGTGTCGCCGCTCCAGTTGGTGCCGTCGTAGTGGCACCACCACATTTGCTGGAAGTCGCCGCTGGTGTGCGCGCAGTACAGCTTGTCGTCGAAGACAGCCAGCGCGGCGCCCGTGCGAGCGGTGGCGCTGGGCAGCAGCGCGCCCTGGCTCCAGGTGCCGGCGTTGGAGGAAGTGGTCAGGCGCAGCCGTTCCTCGTCAGGCAGGGTAAGGCGGATGTGGAGATCGAAACGGCCGATGCCGTTGAAGCCCCAGTGGTCGATGGCGCCCGGGCGGTTGGCCAGCGCGGCAAGCGCGGGCCGGCTGAAGACGATGGTGCGACTCTGCACCAGGTCGTCGTCGTTGCGGAACCACTCGATCAGCGCCTGGACGAGCGCGGTGATGACAGTGAGGTAATCCCCGATGTCCGATCCGCCCCCCTCCCAGTACCAGGCGGGATTGTCCTTGAACTGGTAGGCGATCTGCTGCAGCTTGTCACCGATCTTCTTCAGGTCCTCGACGAGCTTGCTGTGCCAGGAGGAGGGGCTGTCGTCGGCTTCCCAGCACTGGATGTGGATGGGCAGGCTGTTGCCGACCCGGCCGTTGAACAGAGTGGTGCCCGCATCGAACACGCGCACCGAACCGGTCTGGACGTCGCCGTACTCCCGCGTCTTGTTCCACTTGTTCCTGGCGGTCTCGTTGGCTGAGGCGTAGGCCCAGTAGATCTCGTCTTGAGGGCCGAACACCGTGTCTCCGGTACTGCGCCGGCATTCGAACCGTTGCAGGTCCAGTCTCAGGTCTATCGGCGGGGGCGAGACCGGGGTCGCGGCGTCAGAGCGGGAGCTGCCGACGACGGTGACGCCGTAGCCGTAGTCGGCCATGGCCTGGAGGAAGTCCTCGCTGTCGAGGGGCTCGTCCTCGGCGAGGGCATCGATGTTCACGAATTTCACGTTGGGCAGGGCGCGGAGTTCCTCGCCCAGGGCGGCGATGTCCTTGGCCAGGTCGTCTTGTGTGTAGCCCTCGGTGAGGGGGCGATCGGCCACGGTGGCGGATAGTGTCTGGCGGGTGGCGGCAGCGTTCTCCTCGGTGAAGGTGCGGCCGAACGCGCGGACCTCCTCGTCGTCGTCCGCCAGTGTCCGGAGCATGTCGACGAGTTCTTGTTCGAGCTCGGTCAGTTCCAGCCCGGCCTCCAGGCGCGCGGCACCGCGCAGCATCACCCCGACAAGCAAGAAGACGGCCGGGGGCGGCGTTGCCCGGCGGGCGAGGCGTTCGGTGGCCGGGCGGCCCTGCAGGGTGGCCCGGACGCGGTCCAGTCGCTCCGCGCGCGTGGGATATGGCATGTGCTACCTCCATCACGGCCGGTCCCGCGCGGACCGGACCGGCATTGACGTTACTTACCGCAAGGGGTTGATTACACCCCTCGGGTAGGCGGAGACGGGAATTGTCCGCAACCGGCCAACGGGGTGCGGTCACCTCCGCGGGCCGATGTCCCGACGGTGGGCCTGCCCTCCTCCCGCTCGCGGCACGCTGCGCAGACGGTAAACCCTCCTCTCCCGCCCGGAGCGCGGCGACAGGCGTACCGCTGATCTCTGCACTCAGCCTCCTCGACGATCGGAGAGCGCGGCCATCCGTCGCCGGCGTCGAACAGCAGATGGGGACGGGGCGCAGGGCGCTCAGGATCGTGGCGAGGCAAGGGCCAGCAGCGCGGCGGCCAAGGCGCGGCCGTGCGCGGCAGCGTGTCGGCCGTCGCTCAGCCGGATCTGCCGGCCCTGGTGGTGCAGCACCACGGCGCCGTCCGGCTGCCGGGCGACGGCGAGGCCGGCCTCGGGCAACCGCACCCCGCGCACGCCGTCGCCGGGGTCGCCGCTGAGGTCGGCCAGGTCGGGCAGCACCAGCCCGGCGGCGGCCTGGGCGACGGCCAGCCGGTCGCGCAGTTCTCGCCCTTGCTCGCCAGCGCGCTCGCGTCCGGCCTCGGCGGCCTGGGCCTGCTGCTCGGCGGCCGCGGCGCGCTCGCGCTGGAGGTCGCGCTCGGTGCCGGCCCGGCGCAGCTCGTCCTCGGCGGCTGACCAGCTCCGCTCTTGGCGTGGCGTAGCGCCCATCCGATCTACTTTGAGCGGGCCGTCTCCCGTCGCAGCACTTCAGCGAGAAGGCGTGACTCCGCCTCGGTGACCCTCGACTGCCCCGTCTTCGACGGTGATCTCGGATTGACGAGCGAAATAGCTGGTCAGCTGCATTTGTGGAGTGTCAGGGACGTAAGGCAAGCAGGTGCGCACGGTCAGGCGTGGCGGGCCATCTTGACGGCTGAGATCAGCAAGACGATGGTCGGGGCAGGGATGAGGACCAGCTCCGGGGTGACGCCGAGCAGTCGGCCGTCCCCTCTGTGTCAAGCCGCGGGCCGCAGGTGCTGCTGAGCCCATTCCTCGAAGCTGGTGAGCGGAAGGCCGAGGTCCCTGGCGTACTGCGGGCGGGCCGGCTGCCCGGCTATGTTCATCCACTCGTGTGAGGCGCCCATCGCCGGCATTCCGGCGGCGAGTGCCTGTTCCTCGGTCATGTCCGGCGCGGGCAGGTGTGTGCCCAGCGCGCGGGAGAGAACCTCGGCGACCTCCGTCATGGACAGATGGTCACTCGCCAGCTCCAGCTCGACCCCGTGGAACCGCTCCGGCTCGGCGATGGCTGCGGCGGCTGCCCTGCCGATGTCGTCCACCGCGGCGAGGGAGAGCCGGGTGTCCGGCTTCACGACGCTCACCAAACCGCCTTCCACACCCCGCGGGAACAGGAAAGCCATGGACGGCAGGAAGTTCTCCATGAAGAAACCCGGTTTGAGGATCGTCCAGCGGGAGAAGCCGGCCGCACGGACCCGGTCCTGGATCGTGCTCTTGGCTCCCAGGCTGGCGTCCAAGGAGCCCCAGCGGCCTGCGATCCAGCCGGGAGCCTCGGTGTGCTGACCGGCGCCACTGGTGGAGGTGTGCACGAACTGCGGCACTCCCGCAGCCTGCGCGCCCTCGATGAGGTTGACGGCCTGGGCCACCTCTCCGTCGAAATCGAAACCTTCGGCGGTCAGGGCGGGCATCTGAACGGAGAAGACGGCGCGGACACCCGTGGCGGCCCGCACCACCGAATCGCGATCGTGGAGATCACCGGTGACCAGATCGGCGCCCAGCGCCTCGACGGCCTTGGCTCGCTGGGTGTCGGGGTGACGCACCAGGGCGCGTACGGGTACGCCTGCGGCGAGCAGGGCTCGGGCGGTGGCGCCGCCCTGCCTGCCGGTGGCGCCGGTGACCAGGACGGGTGCGGGATGTGCAGTCATTGTGCTCCTCGGAGCTATAAACGGCGGGGGTCGCCGTTTTCTGTGCGATAAGATATGGCGGCCCCCGCCATTTAGCAACCCTGGAGATGACGCCCATGCCCGACCGCCAGCGCGCAGACGCCCGGCGCAACTATGCGCGCATCCTCGCCGTGGCCGAGGAGGAGGTCGCCGCACACGGAGCCGGCGCCTCCCTGGAACAGATCGCGCGCGTCGCGGGGGTCGGCTCGGCCACCGTGCGCCGCCACTTCCCGACCCGCCGGGCGCTGCTGGAGGCGGTCTCCCATCAACGCATCGAGGCCCTGGCCGCCCGTGCCCGCGAGCTGACAGGCAAGGGCGACAGCCGTGACGCGCTCCTGCAATGGCTCAGTGACGTCGTCGCCTACTGCGTCGCGGCCCGAGGGCTGGCAGCGGCACTGGCCTACGACGGGGCCGAGACCGACCCCGTACACGAGAACACCTGCTCGGCGATGATGGCGGAGGCGGGGAACCCCCTGCTGCAGCGCGCCGTACAGGACGGGGCGGTGGCGGAAGGCGTCACCGTCGCCGACCTGATCGCGCTGATCGTCGGTGTCGTCCTGGCGACGGAGCACCACCCTGACCCGGCGGCCCGCGCGGACCGGCTGTTCCGGCTGGCCGTGGCGGGGCTGAGCCCGCAGGGCTGAGAAGCCTGCTCGAAAGACCGTCCCCCGCAGCACCCGCTCCAACTGCGGGCTGTCGCCGTACTGGCCCGGCGTCAGGACCAGCGACAGCGTCCGGCATCGGCCGTCCGCCGACAGGTGG
>NZ_JBFAOR010000015.1:0-136587 GCF_040675255.1 Nonomuraea sp. NPDC049624
CGGAAGTTAAGCTTCTCTGCGCCGATGGTACTGCACTCGGGAGGGTGTGGGAGAGTAGGTCACCGCCGGACAATCTTTCGAAGAAGCCCCACACGAACCGTGTGGGGCTTCTTCGCGTCCACGGGCATGGCAACACGAACAGGGCCACCCCCAGCAGCCGGGGTGGCCCTTTTTTGCGTTCGGGGACCAGTGGGTCAGACGCGCTGCCACAAGGCCGGCACGTTGGGTGGTTCCCAACCGGCCATTGACGTGTGCCCCTGCAGGCACCGGTACGTCGACCCGCCGTAGGTCACCTGGTCACCCGCCTGGTAGGTCACCCCAACCTTCCAGGTTCCGCCGCCCGGAGACGGGCTAGTCGTGGGCGTGGGAGTGGGAGTCTGTGTGGGTGGCACTCCCTGGACGTTGAGCACGAAGTCGAACGTCGCTTCCTTCCCCGAGCCGACGGGGCGGACGTTCATGAGCAGTCTCGGGTCGTAGATGGTGTCGGTGTTGTTGCGCGGCTCGCCCGGGAAGTAGAGCTGCGTGGTGAGGATCCCGCGGCCCGGAGCCTGCGCCTTGACGTGGATGTGCCGCGTACGACCGGGGTACAGGCCGGGCACGATGGTGGTGAGCTTGAAGGCCCCCTGGGCGTTCGTGTACTGGTGCCCACGGAAGTTGTACGTGACGTTGTCGTAGTTGCCGTTGGCGTCGGCCTGCCAGAAGTCGAGCAGGACGTTCGCCAGTGGCTGACACGACAGTCCGAACACGTATCCGCTCACCGTCAGCGGGGTTCCCGAACCGGGGAGGGTCGAGCGCTGGGGGGAGTTGGGCTTGAAGTAGGGGCCCTCGGTCTGCGAGATCGTGAGATCGTCACCGTCGTCGCAGAACGGGGTGGGCTCAAGCTGCTGGCCGGTTCCGGCCATGGTGCGGGCCAGGGCCGGCACCTCGCCGATCAGGAACGGGACCGGTGTCGCTATGAGAGCCGCCTTGAACAGCGCCTTTCTGGTGATTCCGCGCTGCCTTTCCTCGCGAGTGTTCTCGCCTTCCACGATGGCCTCCTTGAAAGCGCCTGCTGGGGGGTAGAGCAGGCTGTTCTCCAAGGTGGCACCCTGCGGCGGAGGTGAGTACCCTCTAATTTTCTATACGATTCACGATATGTTTGTCCCGCGTCCAGACCGCTACGCGTGGTCAGTAGGGTTGAGGGGTGGATTATCGTGCGGTTGAACGTGCCATCCTGGAGCGGGGCGTCGAGTGGGACTTCGAGCCGACGCTCGACAGGATCGCTGCGCTTATGGATTTGCTCGGCTCGCCTCAGCGGGCGTACCCGGTCATACACATCGCCGGCACCAACGGCAAGACGACCACGGCGCGGCTGACCGAGGCGCTGCTTCGGGAGCGCAATCTCAGGGTGGGCCGGTTCACCAGCCCGCACCTGGTCACCGTGCGCGAGCGCATCACGGTCGACGGTGAGCCGCTGAGCGAGGAGCGCTTCGCCGAGGTCTACGAGGAGATCGCGCCCTACGTCGAGCTGGCCGACGCGCAGGGGCACCGGCGCATCCAGTTCTTCGAGCTGCTGACGGCCATGGCGTTCGCGGCGTTCGCCGACACGCCGGTCGACGTCGCGGTCATCGAGGCCGGCATGGGCGGGTCGTGGGACGCGACGAACGTCGCCGACGGCCTGGTGTCGGTCATCACGCCCATCTCCCTCGATCACATGGATCGTCTGGGTCCTGACATCCCGAGCATCGCCGGGGAGAAGGCCGGGATCATCAAGCCGGGCGCCACGACCGTGCTCGCTCAGCAGGAGCTGGCCGCGGCCGAGGTGCTGATGCGTCGCGCGGCCGAGGTCGGCGCGGTGGTGGCGCGGGAGGGGCTGGAGTTCGGCGTGCTCGGCCGGGAGATCGCGATGGGCGGGCAATTGCTCACCCTGCGCGGGCTCAAGGGCGTCTACGACGAGATCTACCTGCCGCTCTACGGCAGCTACCAGGCCAGCAACGCGGTGTGCGCGCTGGCCGCCGTCGAGGCGCTGACCGGTGGCGACGATCCGCTCGACGCCGACCTGGTGCGCCAGGCGTTCGCCCAGGCGGCCTCGCCCGGCCGGATGGAGGTCGTACGGCGCACGCCCACGGTGGTGATCGACGCGGCGCACAACCCCGGCGGGCTGGAGGCGAGCCTGGAGGCGCTGCACGAGGCCTTCGACTTCGCCAAGGTGATCGGCGTGGTCGCCGTCATGCGCGACAAGGACGTCGAGACCCTGCTGGAGCTGCTGGAGCCGATGCTCGACGAGATCGTGGTGACGCGTAACTCCTCACCCAGGTCGTTGTCGGCGCAGGAGCTCGCCGCGCTGGCCGTGCCGCTGTTCGGCGAGGACCGCGTGCACGTCGTCGAGCGGCTCGACGAGGCCCTCGACAGGGGCATCGGCATCGCGGACGCCGAGGGCGAGTTCAGCGGGACCGGGGTGTTCATCACCGGTTCGGTGGTGACGGCCGGAGATGCCCGGCATCTGCTCAAAGCGGATGGTGTGAGATGAACTTCGAGGTGACACCGGGCATGCGCAGGCTCGGTGCGAGCGTGCTCGGCATGGAGGCCATCGTGGCCGGGCTCATCACGCCGGTGGCGATCACCGTGGACGGCGTGGCCCCCGCGCTCGCCGTCACGGTGGGCATCGGGCTGCTGGTGTTGTGCGTGGTCGCCGCGGGCCTGCTCAAACGGCCCTTCGGGTACGTCATGGGCAGTGTCATCCAGGTGCTGGCCATCGCCACGGGCTTCCTCGTGCCGACCATGTTCTTCCTCGGCGCGATCTTCGCGGCGCTGTGGATCACCGCGATTATCGTAGCTCGCCGTGTCGAGGGCGTGACTTCCCGCTAAAGTCGGCCTACATGGCCGTCCCCCCGATTCAACGGTCGCCGCATCCGGCTGGCCTCAGACATTCCTGGCTGCTCGACGTGGTTCTCGGGCTGCTCGTCCTCGTGGCGTTGCCGCTGGCGATCGTCGCGATACCCAACACGCTGTCCGTGGTCGCCGACCTGCTGCCGGGTGACTTCGACCAGATCGGGCTGAGCCGTACGCACGGGCTGGCGCTGCCCGCCCTGATGCTGACGGTGCCGCTCGCGGCCGTCGCGTTGCGGCGGATGAAGGTGGCCCACGTGCTGGTCGCGGGGCTCGCGCTGGTGGCGGTGGCCGATGCAGCGGGCGGCTACGCGGCCTCCGAGCTGGTCGTCGGCGTCGTACGCGTGCTGCGCGGCGTCGGCGGCGGCCTGATAGTGCCGGCCACGCTGGTGGCGGTCTGGGACCGTACGCCCGCGCTGCGCGGCCTGTGGGCCGGGGTGTTGTGCGTCAGCCTGCTGGAGGCTCAGGCGTTCGCGCTCTGGCCGCTGGTCGACGTGACGAGCTGGAAGGTCACGCTGCAGCCGTACCCGATGGTCACCGGGGTCGCGCTGGCGCTGGCGGCGGCGTACCTGCTGGTCTGGAGGCTCGCCGGGCGGCGGCCCGCGCCCGCGCCGGACGCCAGGGAGCGCAGCCGGCTGCTGCTCGCGGCCGTGCCCGCGGCGGGCATCGCGGTCGTGGCGGTCAGCACGGCGAGCGCGGGGTGGGGCGTCGTCCCGGTGCTCCTGCTGGCGGGGGTGGCGATCGCCGGGCTGCTGGCGCTCGGCTCGATCGGCCGGGCGGAGGGCCGCACGCACGCGTACACGATGGTGGCCGTCGGGGTGGTGCTGCTGCCGAGCACGGCGCAGGTCACGCTGGTGGAGATGGGCGGTCTGGGCGGGCCGGGGCTGCGCGGGCTGTGGACGCCGTTCGGAGTGGCGGCGCTGCTCGCGGTCGTCGCCGGGGTGGGCGTGCGCATGTTCGCCAAGGGCGCGGGGCGGCTCGCGGTGCCGCTCGGGCTGCTGGCGATGGTGGTCGGCCTGTGCTCGGTGCGGCTGGTCGTCCCGTCGGCCGACGGGCTGGTGCTGGCGGTGCCGTTCACGCTGCTCGCGGTGGGGGCGACCGTGGCGGTCACGGCCACGCTCGGCGAGATCGGGATCGGGGCGGCGGCGTTCGGGTTGTCGCTGGGCGTCGCCGGGGTGCTGGCCGGCTATCTGCTGGGCACCGGCGTGCAGATGTGGATGCTGGAGGGGGTCGGGTCGCGCCAGGAGCTGGTCGACAGCTTCGTGGGCGCGTTGCACTGGTGGGCGTTGGTCGGCGGGTTCCTGCTGGTGGGCGTGATCGTGCTGGCGGCGGTGATGGGGCGGCGGCCGTCCCGGGAGGAGGAGCCGCCGTCCGGCGGGGAGCCGGCGGAGGTCGCGGTCTCGGTCGGGGCCGGCCGCGAGCGCGGGGCGGCGCGGGAGCCGGTCACGACGTGGGGCTCGATCGCTCCCGAGGGTTCGCCCGCGCCGGAGGAGGACGATCCGGACGAGCCCGTGCCCGCCGTGCCGCCGCAGGCGCCCTCGCCGGAGGACGGCGAGCGGTCCTGAAGTCCTCGCCCGCGCGGGTCATGCCTGTGGCGCCGAGGGCGTGGGCGCGGACGGTAAGCTGAGCGACGGCTATGGCGACGCGAGGGCCCGTGTCCCGCGGAGCGCCCTCGTGGTCAGGCCAGGCGCCCGTAGCCGCGACCCGAATCTGTTCAAAGGAGAACCACACGTGTCCGAGCGCACTCTTGTCCTGATCAAGCCCGACGGGGTGAAGCGTGGCCTCATCGGTGACGTGATCGCCCGCGTGGAGCGCAAGGGCCTCAAGGTCGTGGCGATGGACCTGCGCACCCTCGACGCCGACACCGCCAAGGCGCACTACGCCGAGCACGCCGAGAAGCCGTTCTTCGGCGAGCTGGTCGACTTCATCACGTCGGCGCCGCTCGTGGCCATGGTCCTTGAGGGCCCGCGCGCCATCGAGGCCTTCCGCGCGCTGGCCGGCGCCACCGACCCGGTCAAGTCCGCCCCCGGCACCATCCGCGGCGACCACGCCCTGGAGATCGGCGAGAACGTCGTCCACGGCTCCGACTCGCCCGAGTCCGCGGCCAGGGAGATCAAGATCTTCTTCCCCGACCGCTTCTAGCAGTCAGCTCCACCCGCGCGCCCGCCGGCTTCACGCCGTGCGGGCGCGTCTTTTTGTCGGTGGCACGTTGTAGCGTTCACCGAGTCTGGCAGGCGTGGGCGCAGTTGATCCGGTCGTGTGGGTGCAATTCGGGCAAAATCCAGGTTGAGGTAGGGGCTGGAGATTTTTGTGGAGCGCGAGGGCTCATTGCGCTCACTGGTGGGTACGTCACGTTACGATTCGAATTCGATCCGTAGTCATTCGCGAACGACGATACGGAGGGCTCCGTTCCCCATGGGCAGCAAGCTCGCGTTTCTCGGCCGTGACATGGCGGTCGATCTGGGCACCGCCAACACGTTGGTATACGTGCGTGGCCGGGGCATCGTGCTCAATGAGCCGTCAGTCGTAGCGATCAACACCACCACAGGCAAGATCGTGGCGGTGGGCATCGAGGCAAAGCGAATGATCGGTCGTACGCCCGGCAACATCGTCGCGGTCCGCCCGCTGAAGGACGGCGTGATCGCCGACTTCGACGTCACCGAACGGATGTTGCGCTACTTCATCCAACGAGTGCACAGACGACGCCATTTCGCCAAGCCGCGCATCATCATCGCCGTGCCGAGCGGCATCACCAGCGTCGAGCAGCGCGCGGTGAAAGAAGCCGGGTACCAGGCCGGCGCAAGGAAGGTCTACATCGTCGAGGAGCCGATGGCCGCCGCCATCGGGGCCGGGCTGCCGGTGCACGAGCCCACCGGGAACATGGTGGTCGACATCGGCGGCGGCACCACCGAGGTGGCCATCATCTCGATGGGCGGCGTGGTCACCAGCCAGTCGATCAGGATCGGCGGCGACGAGCTCGACCAGGCGGTGATCACGTTCGCCAAGAAGGAGTTCTCGCTGATGCTCGGCGAGCGCACCGCCGAGGAGATCAAGATGGCGATCGGGTCGGCCTGCCCCAACGGCGAGGAGACGCACGCCGAGGTGCGGGGGCGCGACCTGATCAGCGGGCTGCCCAAGACGATCATCGTGTCGAGCGAGGAGATCCGCAAGGCGACCGAGGAGCCGGTCAACGCGATCGTCGACGCGGTGAAGACCACCCTCGACAAGTGCCCGCCGGAGCTGTCGGGCGACATCATGGACCGCGGCATCGCCCTGACCGGCGGCGGTGCCCTGCTCAAGGGCCTCGACGAGCGGGTCAAGGCCGAGACCGGCATGCCCGTCCACCTGGTGGAGAACGCCCTCGACTCGGTCGCCATCGGCTCGGGCAAGTGCGCCGAGGAGTTCGAGGCCCTGCAGCAGGTGCTCGTTCCGGAGTCGCGGCACTGATGAGAGATTCGCGCCGGGCCCGGCTGATCCTGGGAGTGCTGCTGATGGCGGCGCTGGTCGTCCTGACCATCGACCATCGTGCGGGCGACAGCTCACCGCTGCGTCCGCTGCGCTCGGCGGGGTCCTGGGTGTTCGGCGCGGCCGAGCGGTTCGGCGGGGGCGTGGTGCGTCCCGTCGGCGGCTTCCTGCACGCCCTGGCCAGCGCGCCCAGCGCGCAGCGGCACATCGAGCAGCTGCAGGAGGAGAACGCCAGGCTGCGGGCCGGGCTGTCCTCCAGCACGCTCGACGCCACCCGCTCGGCGGAGCTGAAGAAGCTGCTCGGCCTCTCCGGCACCGGCGGCTACAAGGTGGTCACGGCCAACGTGGTGGCCAGGCGCGGGCAGCCGGGGTTCGAGGACAGCGTGCAGATCGACGTGGGCACCGGTGACGGGGTGCGTCCCGACATGACGGTGCTCAACGGTGACGGGCTGGTCGGCCGGGTCATCCACGCCTCGTCGGCCACCTCCACGGTGGTGCTGCTCAGCGACCCCGCCTCGGCCGCCGGGGGGCGGCTGGAGGGCGGCCAGGAGATCGGCGTGGTGCACGGGGTGGGCGAGAACGGGCGGCTCGTGCAGTTCCGGCTGCTCGACTCGACGGCGCCGATGGAGCGGGGCGGGCGCATCGTCAGCTTCGGCTCCAAGAACGGGCGGCCGTACGTGCCGGGGGTGCCGATCGGGGTGATCGAACGCGTGGAGTCGACGCCGGGGGAGCTGACCCGGATCGCCTACGCCAGGCCGTTCGCCGACCTGACGGCGCTCGACGTGGTCGGGGTGGTGGTCGAAGGGCCCAAGCGGGATCCGCGTGACGCGGTGCTGCCGGTCAAGGAGGGGGCGCGGTGATCGGCGACGGCACGGCCTCCGGCGAGGTCGCTGCTGGTGTGGTGATCGGGGGATGAGAAGCGTGCTGCTTTCGGCGGGGACGGAGGCGCGGTGATCGGGGCGATGGTCGTGGTGCTGGCGTTGCTGGCACAGGTCATGCTGGTCAACCGGCTGCCGTTGCCGGCGGGCGGCGCGCCTGACCTGGTGCTGCTGGCGGTGGTGGGCATGGCGCTCGAGCGCGGGCCGGTGGCGGGGGCGATGGTCGGATTCTTCTCGGGGCTGCTGGTGGACCTGGTGCCGCCGACGGCCCATCTGATGGGCCAGTACGCGTTCGTGCTGGCCGTGGTCGGTTATGTGGCGGGGCGCGGCGCGGGCGGGCCGGCTACGACCGTCGTGTTGTGCGTGCTGATCGCGCCGCTGGTGGCCGTGGGGGTGGCCGGGCTGCTGTCCGATCCGCGGGTGTCGCTGGCGACGCTCACCCAGCAGGTGCCCGTCACCGTCCTCTACACGCTCATCGTGGCGCCGGTGGTGATCTGGCTGGCCACCCGGGGGAGACAGCCGAGGTACTCGACATGATCCGCATGCGTACCAGGTTGCTGGTGCTGCACGTCCTGGTGGTGCTGCTGCTCGTCGTGCTGGCCGTACGGCTGTGGCAGGTGCAGGTCGTGCGTGGCCAGGAGTTCGTGACCAGGGCGATGGAGACCAGGACGCGCACGGTCATCGTGCCAGCGGTGCGGGGGCAGATCCTCGACTCGTCGGGGCGTCCGCTGGTGCGCAACCGCACGGCCCTGGTCGTGTCCGTCGACCGGACGAAGCTGAACAGGATGCCGGGCGGGGGGATGAGCGTGCTGCGCAGGCTCTCCTCGGTGCTCGACCGGCCGGTCAAGGACCTGCGGCAGCGCATCACGCCCTGCGGGCCGGGGGTGGGCAAGCCGTGCTGGACGGGGTCGCCGTACCAGCCGGTTCCGCTGGACGAGAAGGTGGACACGCGCGAGGCGCTGCAGATCCTGGAGCGGCAGGAGGAGTTCCCGGGGGTGACCGCGGAGATCCACTCCGTCCGGCAGTACCCGGGCGGCCGGGCCGGGGCGCAGATGCTGGGTTACCTGCAGCCGGTGACCGAGGCGGAGCTGGAGAAGCGCGAGGGACTCAAGGCCAGCTTCTCCGGTGTCGACCTGGCGGGGCGCGACGGCATCGAGTACGTCTACGACGACGCGCTGCGTGGCAAGTCGGGGCTGCGCAGGGTGCAGGTCGACCGGATGGGCAAGGCCCTCGGGGTCGAGGAGCAGGTGCCGCCGGTCGCCGGCGACCACCTGGTGACCAGCATCGACGCGCGGGTGCAGGCGGTGACGGAGAAGGCGCTCGCCCACGCGATGAAGAACGCGCCCGGGGCCGACGGCGGCGCCGCGGTGGTGCTCGACGCGCGTTCCGGACGGGTGGTGTCGGTGGCCAGCGCGCCGGGGTACGACCCGGAGATCTGGGCCGGTGGCATCTCGGCCAAGGGATACCAGTGGCTGTTGTCGGACAAGTCGGGTAAGCCGCTGGTGTCGCGGGCGATCAACGGGCAGTTCGCGCCCGGTTCGACGTTCAAGGTGTCGTCGGTGTCGGCGATGTTGCGGGCCGGGTATCCGCTCAACGGCACGTACGACTGCCCGGGGGCCTACATGGTGGGCGACCGGTCCTTCAGCAACTTCCGGGGAATCGGCCTCGGGCAGATGAACCTGCACACGGCGCTGGTCAAGTCGTGCGACACGATCTTCTACCGGGCGGCGTACGAGCAGTACCTCAAGGACGGCGGGCGCAACCCGAAGAAGCGCACGAAGGAGGTGTTCGCCAACACGGCCAGGGCCTTCGGCTTCGGCCGGCCGACCGGGGTCGACCTGCCGGGCGAGTCCTCCGGGCGCATCCCCGACCGGGCCTGGAAGAAGGACCTGTGGAACCGCACCAGCGCCACGAGCTGCGAGCGGTCGCGCAAGGGATATCCGGAGGAGAAGGACCGGGCGCGGGCCGAGTTCCTCAAACGCCTGGCGCTGGAGAACTGCACCGAGGGCTTCCTGCTGCGGCCCGGTGACTCGGCCAACTTCGCCATCGGGCAGGGCGACGTCCTGGTGACGCCGATGCAGCTCGCGCGGGCGTACATGGCGCTGGTGAGCGACGGCAAGGTCCGCAGCCCGCGCATCGGGTGGGCGCAGGTGAGGCCCGACGGCAAGGTGGTCAAGACCATCGACGTGCCGGTGGTCGGCAAGCTGCCGATCAGTGACAAGGAGCGTAACTACATCAAGAACGCGCTGAGCCAGGTGCCCTCCGACGGCACCGCGGCGGGGGCGTTCACCGGCTTCCCGATGGACAAGGTGCGCATCGGCGGCAAGACCGGTACCGCGGAGGTGTGGGGCAAGAAGGACACCTCGTGGTTCGCGTCGTTCGCGCCCACCAACAATCCGCAGTTCGTGGTGGTCGTCATGGTGTCGCAGGGTGGCATGGGCGCCTCGACCGCTGCGCCGGCCGCACGCGAGATCTACGAGGGCATCTACGGCTTCAAGGGGGAGCCGGCCGCCGTGCCCGGCGGAAGACTCCCGACCAAGCTGCCGAAGTTCGCGCCCGACGGGACGGTGATCCACCAATGAACCGCGCCGTGGCCGCGCGGCGGCCCTCGCTCATCCAGCGGGCGATCGGCGAGCACTCGGTGGTGCGCCGCATGGACGGGCTGATGCTGGTCGCGGTGGCCGGGCTGTGCCTGATCGGCACCCTGCTGGTGTGGTCCTCGACCCGCACGTGGGCGCCCGGCGCCACCGGGCTGGTCAAGAAACACCTGCTCAACGAGGTCATCGGCGTGACCCTGTGCGCCGTGGTGGCGATGGTCGACCATCGGGCGATGCGGGCGTACGCGCCGCTGGTGTTCCTGGTGTCGCTGGTGGGCCTGGCGCTGGTGATCACCCCGCTGGGCGCGACGATCAACGGGTCGCACTCGTGGATCCTGCTCGGCGGCGGGTTCGCGGTGCAGCCGTCGGAGTTCGCCAAGGTCGGGCTGCTGCTGATCATCGCGATGCTGCTGGCCCAGCCCGCCGAGGGCAGCGACCGGCCGCGGGGCCTGGACATCACGCTGGCCCTGGTCGCGGCGGGCATCACGATGGGGCTGGTGATGTTGCAGCCCGACCTCGGCACGGCGCTCGTGCTCGCCGTGATCACGGCCGCGGGGCTGGTGATCGGGGGCGTGCGCAAACGGTGGATCGTCGGGCTGGTGCTCGTGGCGGCGGCCGGGGTGTTCTGCGTGTTCTGGTTCAACCTGCTGGAGCCGTACCAGGTGGCGCGGTTCACCGCGTTCGTCGATCCGAAGGTCGATCCGCGCGGGGTGGGCTACAACAGCACGCAGTCGCTGATCGCGATCGGTTCCGGGCAACTGCTGGGCAAGGGGCTCTTCGGCGGCGGGCAGACGACCGGCCGGTTCGTGCCCGAGCAGCACACCGACTTCATCTTCACGGTGGCGGGGGAGGAGTTCGGGTTCATCGGGTCGGTCACCGTGGTGCTGCTGCTCGGCGTGGTGCTGCTGCGCGGGCTGAAGGTCGCAAGGCACTGCGACGACCGGTTCGGCACGCTGGTCGCGGGCATGATCGTGTGCTGGTTCGCGTTCCAGACGTTCATCAACGTCGGGATGACGATCGGGATCATGCCGATCACCGGCCTGCCGCTGCCTTTCGTGTCCTATGGCGGTACTGCCACGTTCGCGAACCTCATGGCGGTAGGGCTGCTTCTGGCCATCAGAGTGCGGCGGCAGTCGTTCAACTGAGCGCGTAACGGGGGCCGTCCGCCGGTGGGCCGGATTTGTCACCGTCCGCGCGCCGCTACCCTGGACGGTATGCCTGTCGAGTCGATATTCCACCGCCTGGAAGCGCTGCTGCCCAAGGTGCAGAAGCCCATCCAGTACGTCGGGGGTGAGCTCAACTCGACCGTCAAGGACTGGGACTCCGCCGACGTGCGGTGGGCGCTGATGTACCCGGACGCCTACGAGGTCGGGCTGCCCAACCAGGGCGTGGCGATCCTCTACGAGATCCTCAACGAGCTGCCCCGCACGCTGGCCGAGCGCACCTACGCGGTCTGGCCGGACCTGGAGGCCCTCATGCGGGCCGAGGGCGTGCCGCAGTTCACCGTCGACGCCCACCGGCCGGTGCGCGCCTTCGACGTGCTCGGCCTGTCGTTCTCGACGGAGCTGGGCTACACCAACATGCTGACCGCGCTCGATCTCGCCGGGATCCCGCTCAACGCGGCCGACCGGGGCGAGGACGACCCGATCGTGCTCGCCGGCGGTCACGCGGCCTTCAACCCCGAGCCGATCGCCGACTTCCTCGACGCGGCCGTGCTCGGCGACGGCGAGCAGATCTCGATCGCCATCTCCGAGGTCATCCGCGAGTGGAAGGCCGAGGGGCGTCCCGGCGGGCGCGACGAGCTGCTGATGCGGCTCGCCGAGTCCGGCGGCGTCTACGTGCCGAAGTTCTACGACGTCGACTACCACCCCGACGGGCGCATCAAGCGGGTCGCGCCCAACAGATCCGAGGTGCCGTGGCGGGTGCACAAGCACACCGTGATGGACCTCGACGAGTGGCCCTATCCGAAGAAGCCGTTGGTGCCGCTGGCCGAGACGGTGCACGAGCGGTTCAGCGTGGAGATCTTCCGCGGCTGCACGCGCGGCTGCCGCTTCTGCCAGGCGGGCATGATCACCCGTCCGGTGCGGGAGCGTTCGATCACCACGATCGGCGCCATGGTCGACAACGGCATCAAGGAGTCCGGCTTCAACGAGGTCGGCCTGCTGTCGTTGTCCTCGGCCGACCACTCCGAGATCGGCGAGGTCGCCAAGGGCCTGGCCGACCGCTACGAGGGCACCAACACCTCGCTGTCCCTGCCCTCGACCCGGGTCGACGCGTTCAACATCGACCTGGCCAACGAGTTCTCCAGGAACGGCAGGCGCTCGGGTCTCACGTTCGCCCCCGAGGGCGGCTCCGAGCGCATGCGCAAGGTGATCAACAAGATGGTCTCCGAGGAAGACCTCATCCGCACGGTCACCACCGCATACTCGCAGGGCTGGCGGCAGGTGAAGCTCTACTTCATGTGCGGCCTGCCCACCGAGCAGGACGAAGACGTGCTCGGCATCGCCGACCTGGCCAAGAAGGTCATCCAGGCGGGCCGTGAGGCGACCGGCAGCCGCGACATCCGCTGCACCGTCTCCATCGGCGGGTTCGTGCCCAAGCCGCACACCCCGTTCCAGTGGGCCGGGCAGGCCGACCACGAGACCGTCGACCGGCGGCTCAAGGCGCTGCGCGACTCGCTGCGCGGCGACAAGCAGTACGGCCGGGCCATCGGCTTCCGCTACCACGACGGCAAACCGTCCATCGTGGAGGGCCTGCTCTCGCGCGGCGACCGCAGGGTCGGCGCGGTGATCAGGGCCGTCTGGGAGGCCGGCGGCAGGTTCGACGGGTGGAGCGAGCACTTCTCCTACGACAGATGGATGCAGGCCGCGGAGAAGGCCGGCGTCGACGTCGACTGGTACACCACGCGTGAGCGGGCCGAGAACGAGGTCCTTCCGTGGGACCACCTCGACGCCGGGCTCGACCGTGAATGGCTCTGGCAGGACTGGCAGGAGGCCGTGTCCGGCGGCGAGGTCGAAGACTGCCGCTGGACTCCGTGCTACGACTGCGGGGTCTGCCCGACCATGGGGACGGAGATCCAGATAGGCCCGACAGGACGCAAGCTCCTTCCTCTCACAGTGGTCTAGCGCGCTCAGTGGGCGAGCCGTGTCACGGCGTACACGTACACGTGTCGCGGCGGCTTATCCTGGGAGAAGGAACTCTTACAAGGGAAGGACGCAAAGCTCTGAAACCTGTTCCCGACGGGCCTCCGCCCGCGCCTACGGTGCAGCGCCTTCGTGTGCGTTACGCCAAGCGCGGACGTCTGCGCTTCACCAGTCACCGCGACATCTCGCGGGCCGTCGAGAGGGCGGTCCGCCGTGCCGGCATTCCGGTGGCCTTCAGCGCGGGCTTCTCGCCCCATCCGAAGATCTCCTACGCGGGCGCAGCGCCGACCGGCGTCGCCAGCGAGGCCGAATACCTCGAGATCGGTGTCACCAGGCTGTGCGACCCCGAGCAGGTCAAGTCCAGCCTGGACGCGTCACTGCCGCCCGGTCTCGACGTGCTCGACGTCGTGCAGGCCGGCCCAGGGGGGCTGGCCGACCGCCTGGAGGTCTCCGACTGGGAGGTACGCCTGCCCGGGGCCGATCGCGAGCTCGCCGAGACGGCGGTGGAGAAGTTCCTCGCGGCGGGCACCGTGGAGGTCGAGCGCCTCACCAAGAAGGGCCCCCGGCGTTTCGACGCGCGGGAGGCCGTCCTGGGGCTCGTGGTGTCCGAGGGAACAGACAGAACCGCAGCTCAGGTGCCAGGACAGACGTGTGTCATACTGCGCATGGTTGTTCGGCACATGACGCCTGCCGTTCGACCCGATGATGTGCTCACAGGGCTGCGCCTTGTGGCCGACTTCGCGCCGCCGGTTCCCCCCGAGGTGACCAGGCTGGCGCAGGGGCCGCTCGACGCCGGTACCGGTGCGCTTGCCGACCCGCTCGGCCTTGACCGCGATACGACGCGCGGCGGCGAGGCGGGACCGGCGGGTGAGCACGTCGTCGGCTAAGGAGGTGCCCTGCGCGAGCGGGGCGCCACCGCTGACAGGACTTGGCGCCCGCGCCTCCCTTCCGGGGGCGGGGGCGGACAACGAGACACGAGGGCTCCTGCGCGGCGCGGCGACGCGCCCGGGAGCTGACGGGAGAGCGCCCGCATGCTCGACAACGAGCCCAACGCCGGGGCCACTGGCCCTGACGGGGAGACAACTGAACAGCCCAAGGTGACCAGGCGTCGCCGCTCCGCGAGCCGCCCGGCGGGTCCTCCGCCGGAGCTGCCGGAGGAGCCGGCCGCCACCGCCCCGATCACCGTCGCGGCCGCCCAGGCCGCGCCGTCGGTTGCCGACGTGCAACCGGTGCAGACCAACGCCGTGCAGCGTGCTGCCGGAGAGCCCGCGCCCGACGCCGGGCGTGGCCGGAGAACCAGGGCCCGCGCGGCGGCGCCCGAAGCGCCGGCAAGCCTGGCCGGAGCCGCCGAGGGTGGCCCGGCGGGCGTTCAGGCACAGCCCGGCGCGCCCGAGAGCGCCGTGGCTGGAGCCGGTGCGGCCGGGGCCGTCGTGCCTGAGGGGCCGGCGCCGCAGCAGGCTGAGAGCCCTGCCGCCTCGCAGGCCGGCACGTCGGCAGAGCCTGTCGTGGAGCCCGCTGTGGAGCCCGTCGTGGCGCCGGTCGTCGAGCGGCGGGAGGCCGCCGGGCAGGTGGCCGGTGCGGCCGAGCCGGTCGTGGCGCCGGTGGTGCAGAGTCCGGGTGCGCCGGAGGCCGAGAGCCCCGCGTACGCGGGTGGCCCGGCCGGTGCCGGCGAGGTGGCCGGTGTGGTCGAGGCCGCCGTGGCCGACGCCGTGGTGGAAGCCGCCGACGTTCCCGAGGAGAAGCCCAAGAGGGCCACGCGCACGCGGTCCACCGCGACCACGACGCGCCGCCGTACGACGAAGAAGGCCGAGCCGGAGGTCGCGGGAGCGCTCCCGGAGGAGGAGGCCGAGGCGCCCAAGCGGCGGCGTACGCGGAAGAAGGCCGAAGAGGTCGTCGTCGAGGCGCCGGCGGGCGCCGACGTCGAGGTCGTCGCGACGCCCTCCGACGTCGAGGTGGCCGTCACCGTGCCCGAGGCCGCCGAGGCGGCCGACGAGGACATCCTGGAGATCCTGCCCGAGGACGAGCCGCTCGACGACGAGCCCGCCGGCGAGGACCTCGACGAGGACGTCGACCGGCCGAGCCTGCTCGCCGACCCCTTCGGGCTGAGCGCGCGCAGGCACGACGAGCCTGGCACGGCGTTCCAGCGTCCGGCGGCCATCTTCGCGCCGCTGTTCCAGGCCCCCGACCCCACCCAGGGCA
Source organism: Nonomuraea sp. NPDC049624 (assembly GCF_040675255.1). Lineage (NCBI taxonomy): Bacteria > Bacillati > Actinomycetota > Actinomycetes > Streptosporangiales > Streptosporangiaceae > Nonomuraea > Nonomuraea sp. NPDC049624. Next base: position 15,151 of record NZ_JBFAOR010000015.1, read on the forward strand.
AGCCCGCCGTGATCCGGCGGCCCGAGCCCGAGCCCGAGCCGGAGCCCGAGGAGATCGAGGAGCTGGTCGACGAGACCCTCGTCGAGGACGAGGGCGACATCGACACCTCCGACGAGCAGGAGGAGGAGGGCGGCGGCCGTCGCCGCCGGCGCCGTCGTGGCGGCCGGGGCCGCGGCAAGGCCCGCGAGCGTGACGAGGAGGAAGGCGAGGAAGGCGACGAGGAGGAAGGCGAGGACGCCGGCGAGGAGGCCCAGGAGGAAGAGGCCGCCGGCTCGCGCCGCCGTCGCCGTCGTCGCCGCCGCGGCACCGAGGAGACCCTGGAGCCCTCCACCGACGACCCGCCGAACACCGTGGTGCGCATCCGCGCGCCGCGCTCCGGCCGCGCCGCCTCCCTGGAGACGGCCACCGACGGCGTGCAGAGCGTGCGCGGCTCGACCCGTCTGGAGGCCAAGAAGCAGCGTCGCCGCGAGGGGCGCGAGCTCGGCCGCAGGCGTCCGCCGATCATCACGGAGTCGGAGTTCCTGGCCCGCCGTGAGTCCGTCGACCGCATGATGGTGGTGCGCCGCCAGGGCGACCGTACGCAGATCGCGGTCCTGGAGGACGGCGTGCTCGTCGAGCACTACGTCAACCGCGAGGCCAGCCAGTCCTACGTCGGCAACGTCTACCTGGGCAAGGTCCAGAACGTGCTGCCGTCGATGGAGGCCGCGTTCGTGGACATCGGCAAGGGGCGCAACGCCGTCCTGTACGCCGGTGAGGTGAACTTCGACACCGCCGGGCTGGAGGGCCAGCCCAAGCGCATCGAGTCGGCGCTGAAGTCCGGCCAGTCGGTGCTGGTGCAGGTCACCAAGGACCCGATCGGCCACAAGGGCGCCCGGCTCACCTCGCAGATCAGCCTGCCCGGCCGTTACCTGGTGTACGTCCCGGACGGGTCGATGACCGGCATCAGCCGCAAGCTGCCCGACAAGGAGCGCACCCGGCTCAAGAGCATCCTGAAGAAGGTCATGCCGGAGAACGCCGGTGTGATCGTCCGCACCGCGGCCGAGGGCGCCTCCGAGGACGAGCTGGCCCGCGACGTGGCCCGGCTGTCGGCCCAGTGGGAGAACATCCAGAAGAAGGCCAAGTCGGCCAGCCCGCCCGAGCTGCTGTCGGCCGAGCCCGACCTGACCATCCGGGTCGTCCGCGACGTGTTCAACGAGGACTTCACCTCGCTGGTCGTGCAGGGCGACGACGCCTGGGACACCGTCGACGACTACGTCAAGTACGTCGCGCCGCACCTGGCCGAGCGCCTGTCGCGCTGGGACACCGGGCAGGGCGACGTGTTCGAGTCGTACCGGATCGACGAGCAGCTGGGCAAGGCGCTGGAGCGCAAGGTGTGGCTGCCGAGCGGCGGCTCGCTGGTGATCGACCGTACCGAGGCGATGACCGTCGTCGACGTCAACACCGGCAAGTTCACCGGGCAGGGCGGCAACCTCGAGGAGACCGTCACCAGGAACAACCTGGAGGCGGCCGAGGAGATCGTGCGCCAGCTGCGGCTGCGGGACATCGGCGGCATCATCGTCATCGACTTCATCGACATGGTGCTGGAGTCCAACCGCGACCTGGTGCTGCGGCGGCTGCTGGAGTGCCTGGCGCGCGACAGGACCAAGCACCAGGTCGCCGAGGTGACCTCCCTGGGCCTGGTGCAGATGACGCGTAAGCGGGTCGGTCAGGGGCTGCTGGAGGCGTTCTCGACGGCCTGCGAGTGCTGCAACGGGCGCGGGCTGATCGTCTCGACCGAGCCGGTGGAGACGAAGCCGGAGCCGCGCGGCACGCAGGGCAAGATGGCGATCGAGAAGGCGGTCTCGGACAAGGTTTCCGCGGCCAAGGACTCCGCCAGCCGTGATACCGTGACCGGTGCGCTTGATGACGTCCCGGCTGAGGACGACCAGGCCAGCCAGACTTCCGGCAGAGGGCGGCGACGCTCCCGCCGAGCCAAGTCCGCCGAGTAGCCTCGGCAGGCTTCCGACGATCCGTCCGGTTCGCCTAGGGCACCGTTAAGCGGTACCCTGGTGAATCGGTGCGTCAGGTGACGTGCCCTGTTGGCGCGCTTACTCGGTTCGTCGGTTTGAGACAGGCCGAATGATAGGCGCAGCATTCGGCGGCCGCCTCGATGCGGGGCGGCTGAGGGCAACAGCGAGTCAGTAGAAGGGTTCCGCGGTGTACGCGATCGTTCGTTGCGGCGGCAGGCAGCAGAAGGTCTCCGTCGGTGACGTCCTCGAGGTGGACAAGGTCGCCGGCGAGGTCGGCTCTTCGGTTACGCTGCCGACGGTGCTCGTCGTCAACGACGGCGATGTGACCACCGAGGCCGGCAAGTTCACGGTCAGCGCCGAGATCCTCGGCGAGACCAAGGGCCCGAAGATCCGCATTCTCAAGTACAAGAACAAGACCGGTTACAAGAAGCGCCAGGGTCACCGTCAGCGGTACACCCAGGTGAAGATCACCGGTATCGACCAGGCCTGATCGGGAGTTTGAGAGATGGCACACAAGAAGGGCGCGTCGTCCACCCGGAACGGCCGTGACTCCAACGCTCAGCGCCTGGGCGTCAAGCGCTTCGGCGGCCAGCTGGTGAACGCGGGCGAGATCATCGTTCGTCAGCGCGGCACCCACTTCCACCCCGGCGACAACGTCGGCCGCGGTGGCGATGACACGCTGTTCGCGCTGGCCGCCGGCCACGTGCAGTTCGGCGTCAAGCGCGGTCGTCGCGCCGTCAGCATCGTTCCCGTCGCGGAGTAATCAGCTTCGCTTCGGTGTTGCTTCAAGGGGTGGATCGCCTGTCGATCCACCCCTTAGGCGTTTTCTGGGGGCCCTGCGGGGGCGCCATGTTGTGATTGATCTTGTATGCCCTGGTGGGCTTGATGGAGGAGAGCTGGATGCCGGACTTCGTGGACCAGGTGGTCCTGCACGTCAAGGCCGGTGACGGAGGGAACGGGTGCGCCTCCATCCACCGGGAGAAGTTCAAGCCGCTCGGCGGCCCCGACGGGGGGAACGGCGGCCGTGGCGGCGACGTGATCCTTGAGGTCGATCCCAACACCGCGACCCTGCTGGACTACCACCGCCGTCCCCACCGCAAGGCCGACAACGGCAAGCAGGGGCAGGGCTCCAACCGCGACGGCGCCAACGGCGACGACGTGATCCTCGCCGTCCCGAACGGGACCGTGGTGAAGGACGCCAACACGGGTGAGGTGCTGGTGGACCTCGTGGGGGCCGGCACCCGGTACGTGATCGCGCAGGGCGGTCACGGCGGGCTCGGGAACGCCGCGCTGGCCACGTCCCGGCGAAAGGCGCCCGGGTTCGCGCTGCTGGGGGAGCCCGGTGACGGGCTCGACGTCATGCTGGAGCTCAAGAGCGTCGCCGACGTGGCGCTGGTCGGGTTCCCCAGCGCCGGCAAGTCGTCGCTGATCGCGGCGCTGAGCGCGGCCAAGCCGAAGATCGCGGACTATCCGTTCACCACCCTCATCCCGAACCTGGGGGTCGTGACGGCCGGCGAGAACGTGTTCACGGTCGCCGACGTGCCCGGGCTGATCCCGGGGGCCTCGCAGGGCAAGGGGCTCGGGCACGAGTTCCTGCGCCATGTCGAGCGCTGCGACATGCTCGTGCACGTCATCGACTGCGCGACCATGGAGCCGGGGCGCGACCCCGTCACCGACTACGAGGTGATCGAGGCCGAGCTGCGGGCGTACGGGAAGCTTGAGGACCGGCCGCGGATGATCGTGCTGAACAAGGCCGACGTGCCCGACGCGCGGGAGCTGGCCGACCTGGTCAGGGCCGAGTTCGAGGAGCGGGGGCTGCAGGTCTTCGTCATCTCGGCGGCCACGCACGACGGGTTGCGGGAGCTCACGTACGCGATGGGCGAGTGGGTGGCGGCGGCCAGGGCCAACAAGCCGGTCGAGGAGCCGACCCGACTGGTGATCAGGCCCAAGCAGCTCGGTGAGGCCGGGTTCAAGGTGCGGCGGGTGAACGAGAACCTGTTCCAGGTCACCGGGGAGAAGCCGGAGCGGTGGATCCGGCAGACCGACTTCAGCAACGACGAGGCCGTCGGGTACCTGGCCGACCGGCTCGAACGGCTCGGCGTGGAGGAGGAGCTGGTCAAGGCGGGCGCCAAGGCGGGGGCCGAGGTGGTCATCGGGCCGATGGAGGGCGGGTACGTCTTCGACTGGCAGCCGACGCTCAGCGCCGAGTCGGTGCGTCAGGGGCCGCGCGGCTCGGACAACCGCCTGGGCTGACGGCTGCCGAGGGTGACGGTCGTCTTGGCGTGTCTGCCGTGTGGCGTGTCTGCCGTGTGGCGTGTCTGCCGTGTGGCGTGGCCGCTGGCTGGTGACCGTCGTTTGAGGTGACCCTCATTCGAGGTGACCGCCGGCTGGTGACCGTCCTACGGGGGTGACCCTCATTCGAGGTGACGGTCGGCTGGTGACCGTCCCATGGGGTGAACCCAGTCGGTGGGGGCGTCGTGAACGGGCCCGCCGGTGGTTCTTGCGGCGGGCCCGCTGTGGTTCCACGGGGGTGAAGCGGCCGGTGGTGGTGGTCGTGTGGGCTGGGATCGCCGCCGTTCCATGAGGGCAGGGCTTGCGGCGGCGGTCGCGCGTCGGGGGCGCTGTGGTTCCACAGGGGGCCGCAGGGGGCTGTTGGGGCTTCTCGGGGTGCAGGGTTCTGGAGGCGGGCGTCGCGCGGGGGCTGTCGCCGTTCTGTTGCGGTTCTGCGGGGGGTGAACGGGGACGGGGGTGGGGGTGGGGCGCGGATAGGCTGTCAGGCGTGCGGGAACAGATCAGCTCAGCGTCGAAGGTCGTCGTCAAGGTCGGCTCCTCCTCGCTCACCACCCCCCAGGGCATGATCGACGTCGACCGGGTCGACGCCTTGGTCGACGTCCTGGCGGCGCGGCGGCGTGCCGGGGCGCAGATCGTGCTGGTGTCGTCGGGAGCGATCGCGGCGGGTCTCGGCCCGCTGGGGTTGTCGGCGCGGCCACGCGACCTGGCCACCCAGCAGGCGGCGGCCTCCGTCGGCCAGGGGGTGCTGGTCGCGCGCTACACCTCGTCCTTCGCCCGCTACGGCCTGCGCGTCGGCCAGGTGCTGCTGACCGCCGACGACATGATGCGCCGCGCCCACCACGCCAACGCCCAGCGCACCCTGGCCCGGCTGCTGGAGCTGGGCATCGTGCCGATCGTCAACGAGAACGACACGGTCGCGACCGACGAGATCAGGTTCGGCGACAACGACCGGCTCGCCGCGCTGGTCTCCCACCTGATCCACGCCGACGCGCTGGTGCTGCTGTCCGACGTCGACGCCCTCTACGACGGCCCGCCGAGCCGGCCCGGCTCGCGCCGGCTGGCCGAGGTGCGCGGCCCCGAGGACCTGGTCGGCGTCGAGCTGGGCAGGAACGGCGCGGCGGTCGGCACCGGCGGCATGGTGACCAAGGTCCAGGCGGCCAGGATCGCGACGGGCGCGGGCGTGCCGGTCGTGCTCACCGCCGCCGCCCACGCCGCCCAGGCGCTCACCGGGGCCGACATCGGCACCTACTTCCACCCCGGCGGCCGCCACCCCGGCACACGGCTGCTGTGGCTCGCCCACGCCACCACCGGGCGCGGCCGGCTGCACCTCGACCAGGGGGCGGTCGAGGCGATCGTGGGCCGGCGCAAGTCGCTGCTGCCCGCCGGCGTGACGTCCGTGGAGGGCGAGTTCGCCGCGGGCGACCCGGTCGACCTGTGCGGGCCGCAGGGCGGCGTGGTGGCGCGCGGCCTGGTCAACTTCGACGCCGTGGAGATCCCGGGGCTGCTCGGCCGCTCCACGAAGGAGCTGGCCAGCGCGCTCGGTCCGGAATATGAACGCGAGCTGATCCACCGCGACGACATCGTCATACTGGAAACCCGTCACCAGTGAGGAGCACGCGATGTCCGAGGAGTTCCTGAAGGTCGCCCGCGCGGCACGAGAGGCCGCCGCCGAGCTGGCCCCGCTGCCGCGGGCGCCCAAGGACCGGGCGTTGCGGGTGATCGCCGACGCCCTGGTCGCGCACGCGGCCGAGATCGTCGAGGCCAACGCCGAAGACGTCGAGCGGGCGCGCGCCCAGGGCACGTCCGAGGCGATGATCGACCGGCTGCGGCTCGACGAGGCCAGGATCGAGGCCATCGCCGAGGCCGTGCGGCAGGTGGCCGACCTGCCCGACCCGGTCGGTGAGGTCGTCCGGGGCAGCACGCTGCCCAACGGGCTGGAGCTGCGGCAGCTCAGGGTGCCGCTGGGCGTGATCGGCATCATCTACGAGGGGCGTCCCAACGTCACGGTCGACGCCGCCGCGCTCTGCCTCAAGAGCGGCAACGCGGTGCTGCTCAGAGGCTCGTCGAGCGCCTACTCGTCCAACACGGCGCTGGTGCGGATCATGCAGGACGCGCTCGCGGGCACGCAGGTACCGGCCGGGGCGGTGCAGCTGGTGCCCGGTACGACGCGGGAGTCGGTCAAGGAGCTGATGCGCGCCCGCGGGCTGGTCGACGTGCTGATCCCGCGCGGCGGCGCGGCGCTGATCAACTCGGTGGTCGAGGAGTCCACGGTCCCGGTGATCGAGACCGGCGTCGGCAACTGCCACGTCTACGTCGACGCGGAGGCCGATCTCGACCTGGCCGTGCAGATCCTGGTCAACTCCAAGGCGCAGCGGCCGTCGGTGTGCAACGCGGCCGAGACTTTCCTCGTCCACGAGGGGGTCGCCGACGCGTTCGTGCCGAGGGCGCTGCGGGCGCTGGCCGAGGCCGGGGTGACGGTCCACGGCGACGAGCGCATCGCCGGTTACGGCGAGGTCGTGCCGGCCACCGACGACGACTTCGCCGCCGAATACCTGTCGCTCGACATCGCCGCCGCCGTCGTCGGCTCGCTGGAGGAGGCCGTGGCCCACATCCGGCGCTACGGCTCCGGGCACACCGACGCGATCGTCACCCGGTCGCAGCCGGCCGCCCGCCGCTTCGTCTCGCTCGTGGACTCCGCGGCCGTGGCGGTGAACGCCTCGACCAGGTTCACTGACGGCGGCGAGTTCGGGTTCGGCGCGGAGATCGGCATTTCCACGCAGAAGCTGCACGCGCGTGGCCCGATGGGCCTGCCGGAGCTGACCTCCACCAAGTGGATCTATACGGGAGAAGGGCATCTGCGCACGTCAGAAGGCACCGTGGTGCCCGGACCGGCTTGCGGTTAGTCGGCGTGTCGGGCTGACCGGCGGCCCGCGGCCTGGGTTGACTGGGGGTCATGGAAATTGTCGTCGCCCTTGTCTTCTCGGCCGCGGTGCTGTTCGGCGCCGACCGTCTGCTGCTCTGGCTGGAGAGCCGCGGTCACGTCAACTGGCGCAGGAAGGGTCGCAAGCCCCTGGCCGAGGAACCCACGGCCGAGCTCGACAGCATGCTCTCCGACCGTTCACCCCGATAAAGGTTCAACGGCTCCGGCGCGCCGCGGGCGTCAACTGTCGTCCCAGCGCTAGGGTTGTGTCCCTTATGGGCGCGCCGGGCGGGGAGGGACGGTGAGCAAGCTCGGCAAGGTCGGGCCGTACAGCCTGGTCGAGCGGCTCGGCCGAGGCGGCATGGGCGAGGTCTACCTCGCCACCACCCGCCGTGGCGAGCAGGTCGCACTCAAGGTCCTCCACGACCTGGCCGAGGACGAGATGTCCCGGGTCAGGCTGGAGCGCGAGGTGCGCGCGCTGCGCAGGGTCGAGAGCCCCTACGTGGCCAAGGTGCTCGACGCCGACCTGAGCTGTGCCCGGCCCTACCTGGTCATGGAGCACATCGAGGGCGTCACGCTGCTGGAGCGCGTACGCCAGAGCGGGCCGCTCGACCTGGGCCAGCTCGTGCACATGGCGCAGGGCATCGCCGCGGCGCTGGCCATCATCCACGCGGCCGGGGTCGTGCACCGCGACCTGAAGCCGGGCAACATCATCATGGGCGCCGAGGGGCCGGTCCTCATCGACTTCGGCATCGCGCAGGTGCTCGACGCGACCCGGCTCACCATGACGGGCACGTTCCTCGGCACGCCGGGCTACACCGCGCCGGAGATCTTCGCCGACGAGCAGGTCGACTCGCCCGCCGACGTGCACGCCTGGGCCGCGACGGTGGCGTTCGCGGCGACCGGGCGGCCCACGTTCGGGCGCGGCACGGCCGAGGCGCAGATGTACGCGGTGCTGAACGGGCAGGCCGACCTCAAGGGCGTGCCGGTGGCGCTGCTGCCGCTGGTGCGGGCGGCGCTCAACCGGGAGCCCGGCAAGCGGCCCACCGCGGCGTTGCTGGCCGACCGGCTGTCCCGGCTGGCCAAGGCCACCAACGGGCCCGACGGCGACGCGCCCGCGGCCGCCGAGGAGGCGTCCAGGGGCGAGAGCGCACGAAGCCGGGCGAACGGCGCGACTGCCGAGGTCCCCGCGCCCCGCGGCCGGGCCGGCACGGAGGGCAAGACGCCCGTGCCGCGCGGCCGTACGGGCGCGGACGGGAAGACGCCCGTGCCGCGTACGCGTACCGGCGTGGACGGGAAGACGCCCGTCCCCAGGAACCGGACGGAACCGCCCACGGCGCGCAACCGTACGGAACCGCCCGCCGCGCGGAGCCGGGCCGACGGCGCCGCCTCGGCCGCGCGCCCCAGGCCGGGCACGGACGGCGCGACCCCCGGAGCGCGCACCAGGACGGGCGCCGACGGACCGGCCTCCGGCCCCCGCCCGAGGCCGGGAACGGAGGCCACCCGCGCCAGGACCGGCACGGAGGGCACCCGCCCCCGCACCGGCACAGAAGGAACGCGGACCCGCACCGGCACGGAGGGAACGCGGGCCAGGACCGGCGCCGACGGGACGCGGGTCAGGGCCGACGGCGCGGTTCCGCCGCCGCGGAGCAGGACGAACACCGACGGCAAGGCCGCCACGCCCCGGACCAGGACCGGCGCCGACCCCAAGACGGGCCCGCGCGCGCGGGCGACGGCGGCCGTGCGGAGCAGGTCACAGGACGGACGGCGGGCCAGGCTCAGGGGCGAGGCGCCGACCACGCTGCCCGCAGGCAACACGGCTCTGCTGCTGCTCGCGGTGCTGGCGGTGCCGTGCGTGGTGACGTCGGTGATCTGGCCGATCGCCTCGATCGCCATCACGACGGCGTTCGTGGTGCTGACCAGGACGCTCTGGATGAGTCATTGGCTGGTCAGGAAGCGCAGCGCGCGTCGCATGCGGATCGCGCTGCGCGTGTTGCTGTTCCCGTTCGCGCTGACCGGGGCGGCGGCGACCGCCGTGGTGTGGCCGGGAGTGCCCGTCGCGGTGGCGTCGGGCGGTGCGCTCTGGGTGACCGGCGGCGGTCAGATCGACTCCGACTGGTGGCAGCAGCCGGCGCCCGTGACGGTCGCGGCGGTGGTGTTCGGCATGTTGTGCGGCGGTATCACCGGGCGCGAGATCGAGCGGATCGGCGGCAAGCTGCCGGAGTTGCGCAGGGAAGGGCTGCGCGCACTGGCCGTGCTGGGCGGGTTCGTCGCCCTGTGCGCGGCCGCCGTGCGCGCGATCGCCCTCCTGCTGTAGGCGGCGAGGACGGCCGGCCGGTCAGCCCTGGCCGCCGTCGCGGCGTGAGAAGCGGTTGAAGATGCGCTCGCCCGCGTTGACCGCTCCTTCGGCCACGTCGCGCAGCACGCCGATGAACGGGTCCTGCGACTGGGACCAGGAGGCGCGGTAGGACTCGGCCGCGGCCTTGATCTCGTCGGTGACGCGGGCGTTGGCGTCGTCCTCCCGGCGCGGGTAGTCGCCGCCGATGATGCGGTCGTACTCGCCGCTGCGCTGCCACTTGTCGAGCTCGGCGACGCGCACCACGGCGAACGGGTGGGTGGTGCCGAGCAGGTTGAGCACCTTGAGGAAGCCGTCGCGCAGGTCGCCCGCGGTGTCGTACTCCTGGTACTGCGCCAGGAACGCCTCGATGTTCATCTCGTGGGTGTAGGCGCCGCCGGCGAGCTTCATCAGGGCGCGCTTGGCCGAATCGGGGTTCTGGGCGGTCAGCAGGCCGCCGCGGTCGGAGGAGAGCTCCGACTTGCGGTACCACTCCTCCAGGCCCGCGACGATCGCGCGCAACCCGATGTAGCCGAGCGGGATCCACGCGACGCGGGTGGCCAGGCGGGTGAGGATGTCGAGCATCGTCCGGTAGACCGCGTGACCCGACAGGATGTGCGAGGTCTCGTGGCCGATGACGAAGCGCTGCTCCTCCTCGTCCATGAGGTTGAGCAGGCCGGTGGTGACGACGATGAACGGGTCGTCGAAGCCGATGGCCTTGGCCTGGACGTGCGGGTCCTGCTGGACGTAGATCTCCGGGATGCGGTGCAGGTCGAGGATGTAGGCCGCGTCGCGCCCCATGTCGTACAGGGAGCGGAACTGGGTCTCGCTGACGCGCACGGACGACGCCAGGTACATCAGGCGAAGGCGGCGCTCACTCACAAGACCGGACATCTGCTTGAGAACCGTGTCGAATCCACTCAACTTACGCAGAGCGACCAGGGCGGACCGGTCTGCGGGGTGTTCGTAGGCTCGGGACGAGATGCCGGGCAGTTGGACGCGGTTGCGGTCCGGGGTGGTCGTCATGCCCGGCATGCTACGTCCGCAACGGATGCGATGCGCGGACATCACCAAGGGGGGTGCCGTCATGTTCGGGTACCGCGTCCGCGTAGGGTCCGACACATGATGAACGCGCCTGGTGTCCAGGGGAAGCGGCGGGTGGGTGTGATGGGCGGGACCTTCGATCCCATCCACCACGGCCACCTGGTCGCAGCAAGCGAGGTCGCCCATCACTTCGACCTCGACGAGGTCGTGTTCGTGCCGACCGGGCGGCCGTACCAGAAGTCCGGACGCGAGGTGTCGGCGCCCGAGGACCGCTATCTGATGACGGTCATCGCCACGGCCTCCAACCCCCGCTTCTCCGTGAGCAGGGTGGACGTCGACCGCCCCGGCCCCACCTTCACCATCGACACGCTGCGGGACATCTCCAACGTCTACGGCCCGCAGGTGGACCTGTTCTTCATCACCGGCGCCGACGCGCTCGGCGCGATCCTGGGCTGGCAGGACGCCGAGGAGCTGTTCGAGCTGGCGCACTTCGTGGGCTGCACCCGCCCCGGACACACGTTGCACGACCCCGGGCTGCCCGAGGGCAGGGTGACCCTGCTGGAGATCCCCGCGCTGGCCATCTCGTCGTCGGAGTGCCGTCAGCGGGTGGCCAAGGGGGAGCCGATCTGGTATCTGGTGCCGGACGGGATCGTGCAGTACATCAACAAACGAGGGTTGTATCACGGGGAAGGCTGAAGCTCTCCGCGCCGTGGGTGAGGGGTTTCGGCCTGGAAGGGTACCCTCGATACATGGGCATGCTGCCGACACAGGAGGACAGACCCGCATCGTGACCGCATCCGACAGATCCGTTCAGCTCGTCCAGATCGCCGCCGAGGCCGCGGCCGACAAGCTGGCCGATGACATCCTCGCCTACGACGTGAGCGAGCAGCTCGTCATCACCGACGCCTTCCTGCTCTGCTCCGCCACCAACGACCGCCAGGTCCGCGCCATCGTCGACGAGATCGAAGACCGGCTGCGCACCGAGGCCGACGCCAAACCCGTGCGCCGCGAGGGCGAGCGCGAGGGCCGCTGGGTGCTGCTCGACTACATCGACATCGTCGTGCACGTCCAGCATGAGGAAGACCGCACGTTCTACGCGCTCGAGCGCCTGTGGAAGGACTGCCCGGCGATCGGCCTGCCGGAGAGCGTCATGCTCGCCAACATGCAGCGGGCCCGCAGTTGAGCAGGCGGATCGTCTGCCTCCGCCACGGACAGACCCTGTGGAACGTGGAGCACCGCTTCCAGGGCCACTCCGACATCCCGCTCGACGAGACCGGCGTCGCGCAGGCGGCCAGGGCCGCCTCGCTGCTGGCCTCGCTGCGGCCCACCCTCATCGTCTCCTCCGACCTCCAGCGCGCCCATGACACGGCCCTGGCGCTCGGCAGGCTCGTGGGGCTCGACGTCACCGTCGACAAGGACTTCCGCGAACGCGGCGGCGGTCAGTGGGAGGGGCTGACGCGCGACGAGATCGCCGCGCGCTGGCCCGAGGAGTACGTCGCCTGGGAGGCCCCCGACGGCGAGCCCGTCTCGGAGGTCGCGACCCGGGTGGCCGCCTCCATGCGCAAGTGGGCGGCCAAGCTCGACGACGACGGGCTCCTGGTCGTCGCCTCGCACGGCGCCGCGCTGCGGCTCGGCATCTGCGAGCTGCTCGGCCTGCCCGAGGAGCTGTGGCCGGCGCTGGGCGGGCTGGGCAACTGCTCCTGGTCGGTGCTGCAGGAGGGCCGCCAGGGCTGGCGGCTGCTCGAACACAACGCGGGCACCCTGCCCGAGCCCATCAGCAGCGACGACCGTCCTGACGCGCAGGCGTAGCCGACCGGCTCAGGGCGGTCGGCTCAGGCCGGCTGCGCGGGGCGGCGAGCGCCCTGCCCGGGAAGGTCCGGCAGCGTGACGGCGCTCGCGGCCTTGTCCGTCATCCGCTTGACCATGCCCTTGCCCGGCAGGTACGGCAGCATGCGCATCATCTGGTTCCGCAGCCGGAGCCGCATCCGCGTGCCCGGCACGAGGTATTTGTCGGCCCCCTCGGCCTGCTTCTGGCACACCTCGACGTACGGTCTCATCCGCCGCTCGTAGGCGTCGAAGGCGGCGTTGTGGTCGTCGGGGGCCATGGCCAGCTCGGCGGCCAGCACGTACGCGCCGATCATCCCGAGCCCCGTGCCCATGCCGCCGGGGCCGGGGGCGTACCCGGCGTCGCCGACCAGCGCCACCCGGCCGGACGACCACCGGGGCAGCACGACCTGGGCGGCCTGCCAGAAGTAGAAGTCCTCGGCACTGTCCATGGCCGCCAGCAGGGACGGGACCTGCCAGCCCACTCCCCGGAACGCCCGCGCCACCAGGGCCCGCTGCGCCGCCTGGTCGCGGTGGCCGACGTCGAGCGGGGGCGTGGCGAAGTCGAGCGAGGCCCTGGTCCGGCCGTTCGTCCGGACGATGGTGGCGCAGCGGCCCGGCACGTTGTGCATCAGGCCGTCGTGGTCCAGCCCGTACGTGCCGGGGACGGAGAAGACGGCGCCGTAGAAGCCGAGATGGCGCAGGGGAGCGGCCGGGAAGGCCAGCTCGCGCACCTTGCTGCGGATGCCGTCCGCGCCGACGACCAGGTCGAACGTGCGGGGTGCGGCCTTTTCGAAGGTCACGTGCACGCCGTCGGGGTGTTCGGTCAGGGAGGTGATCGAGTCGCCGAGGAGGCGTTCGGCGGGGGCGGCCTCGTTCAGGATGCGGGTCAGGTCGCCGCGCAGGATCTCCACGTCGCCGCTGAACACCTCCGACGGCAGCCTGGTCAGCCGTCTGCCGCCGCCGTCGACGATGGCGATGTCGCCCATGCCGGTCTGGGCCGCCCTGATCGGGTCCAGCACGTCCATGCGCTTCAGGACCTCCAGCTGCGGGGCGCCGCGGAAGTCGACGGCCTGGCCGCCGGTTCGCAGGGCGGGGGCGCGTTCGACGACGGTCGGCCGGAACCCGTGGCGGGCCAGCCAGTGGGCGAGCGTGGGCCCGGCGACGCCGCCGCCGGAGATGAGGACGGTCTGCACGGTTGCCTCCCTGGGTAGTGCGCCATGTACGTCGTACGCGTACCGTAGGTTCGGGTTTGCCGGCAGGCAAGAGGGGCGCCCGGCGCACTAGTGCGGCGCGGAGGTCCCGGCGGGTGCGGCGAGCCCGGTGCACTAGTGCTGCGGAAGGGGTGGCCGTGGATCGGCCCGTATATCTGCGGATCGCGGAGGAGCTGCGCGACCGCATCGACGCCGGCGAGCTGGCGCCGGGGGACAAAGTGCCCTCGACCCGGCAGATCATCCGGGAGTGGGGCGTGGCGATGGCCACCGCGACCAGGGCCCTCGGCAGGTTGCGCGAGGAAGGGCTCACGCGGGCCGTGCCCGGGGTCGGGACCGTCGTCGCCGGGCCCGTGCGGCGGGCGGCGCAGGACCTCACCGCGCGGCGCGTCGTGCGCGAGGCGATCAGGGTCGCCGACCGGGAGGGGCTGGCCGCGGTGTCGATGCGCCGCCTGGCCGCCGAGCTCGACGCCTCGGCCATGTCCCTGTACCGGCATGTGGCGGGCAAGGACGAGCTCGTCCGGCTCATGATCGACGCGGTCTACGGCGAGGAGCCGCCCGCCGGGCAGCCCCCGCGTGGCTGGCGGGCCCGGCTGGAGCTGGAGCTGCGGCAGCTGTGGCGGGTGCACCTGCGGCATCCGTGGCTGGCGCAGGCGGTCTCGCTGACCCGGCCGCAGCTCGTGCGCAACGGCATGGCGTCCACCGAACGGCTGCTGCGGGCCCTGGACGGGCTCGGCCTCGACGCCGGCGTCATGCTGCACGCCGTCGTGTCCCTGGTGAACTTCGTCCGGGACACCGCCGTGACCCTGGAGGCGGAGCTGCAGGCGCGTACCGAGACCGGGGTGACCGAGGACGACTGGCTGAGCGAGCACGAAGGGGAGATGGCGCAGTTGTTCGCCTCCGGCGCCTTCCCGACTCTGGCGAGGGTGGTCACGGATCCCGGGGTGGATCTGGACCTGGACTCCGTCTTCGAGTTCGGGCTCCGCAGGCAGCTCGACGGGCTCGCCGTCCTGGTGGCACGGGCGCAGGGCGGACGGCGGCCGGGCGATTAGGCGAAAGGGCGCGGATGGCTATATGCTCTCGGAGCGCCGCAACGGGTGATCCCGCAGCGGTGACCAGGGGCTATGGCGCAGTTGGTAGCGCGCCTCCATGGCATGGAGGAGGTCTGGGGTTCGAATCCCCATAGCTCCACACAGATTGTTTCCCTGGTTCGAGCGTCAGGCTCGGCCGCCCGTCAATCCAGGAACGCCGGAGCGCTCCACGTCGTGGCGGGCAGGGCGTTGAGGGCGGCGACGATCCGCTTCTCCTCGTAGACGAAGTGCGATTCCAGCAGGGCCGACAGGCCGTCCAGCTCGGTGCGCACGTCACGGGGGCCCGGTGCGTCGGCGCTCAGCAGGGTTTCCAGGTCGCGCAGGATGGCGGCCACCTGCTCGTGGTCCCGGCGCAGTTCCTCAAGGACGGGCCGCAGTTCGGGGAACTCGGCGGCGAGCACCGGAAAGGCTGTGGCGTCCTCGCCGGTGTGGTGGGTGGTGATCGCCGAGCAGAAGGTCAGGCAGTGGGTGCGCAGGTCGCGCAGCGAACCGCCGCGGCCGGCGGTGTCGCGCAGCCTGGCCAGCTCTTCGCGGAGCCGGAGGTGCACGTCGATCAGCTGGTTGCCGAAGGCCGCCAGACGGCGGGCCGGCTCGGGGAAGTCGTTCATGGTCGTGTCCGATGTCACGGCGCCTCCATGCCCGCGGCGGTCTCCTGGCCGGGTGCACTGCGACGCTGATCAGGGATCAGATCATGCTTTTCGCGGCGAATCAACTCGGCGGGCCGAGCCCCGAGGAGGCCCGGCCCTGGAGCGGTGCCCCCCGGCAGGCGCTCGGAGGGCGGGAGAGGAGGCGTGAAGCTTTCGGGTCAGGCGTAGCGCCGGGCCAGCTCCGCCGCCGTCGCGCCCAGGGCCTCGCGCAGCGCGGGCGGGGACAGCACCTCGACGTCGGTGCCGAGCCGCAGGAACTCGCCGAGCGCGTGGTCGTGCGACTCGATCGGCAGGGTGACCCGCGTCCAGCCGTCGGCGTCCGGCGGCTCGGCGGTCTCCCGGGCGGCCGCAGCGACGCCGGGCGTCATGAGGTCGGGCAGGCGTTCCAGGCCGCGCGGCGACAGCCGCACCACCGCCTCGCCGCGCCGCAGCCTGGCCTCGAACTCGGCCAGGTAACCCTGCCAGTACGCCGCCAGGGAGAAGTCGTCCGGCCTGGCGAACGTCTCAGGGAGCGCGTGCAGGTCGAGGATCTGGGAGACGCGGTAGGTGCGTACGTGCTCGCCGCAGCGCGCGACCAGGTACCAGCGGCCCGCCTTGACCACCAGCCCGTACGGCTCCAGCCGCCGTTCCACCTCCTGCGGCGCCTTCCACCGCCGGTAGGTGACCTGGACGGGCCGCTCGTTCCACACGGCGTCGGCCACGGCCGGCAGGTACGTGACCGGCTCGGCGTCCCGGTACCAGGAGGGCGCGTCGAGATGGAACCGCTCCTGGATGCGGCCCGCGCGGTCGCGCAGCTCGACGGGCAGCGCGGCCATCAGCTTGAGCTGGGCGGCCGTCACCACCGCGCCGAGGCCCAGCTCGGCCGCCGGGCCCGGCAGCCCGGCCAGGAACAACGACTCGGCCTCGTCGGTGGTCAGCCCGGTGAGCCGGGTGCGGTAGCCGTCGAGGAGCTGGTAGCCGCCGTTGGGCCCGGCGTCGCCGTAGAGCGGGATGCCGGCGGCGTGCAGGGACTCCATGTCGCGGTAGATGGTCCGGACGGAGACCTCCAGGCGCTCGGCGAGGTCGTGGGCCGTCATGCGGCCGCGCGTCTGCAACAGCAGCAGGATCGAGACCAGGCGGGAGGCGCGCACGGTCACTGACACTACATGTCAGTGACCCGGCCGTACGTTCGCCGCATGAACGACTTCGACTTCCTCGCCGGCACGTGGGACGTGGTGAACCGCAGGCTGCTCAAGCCGCTCACCGGCAGCGACGAATGGGACGAGTTCCCCGGCCGCTCGGTCGCCACCCGGCACTTCGACGGCGCGGCCAGCTTCGACGAGATCGCCTTCCCCACCAAGGGCCGGTACGGGATGACCGTGCGCCTCTACCACCCCGCCACAAGGCAGTGGTCGATCTACTGGGCCAGCAGCGCGACCGGCACGCTGGACACCCGGCCCATGGTGGGCGCCTTCACCGGGAACCGGGGCGAGTTCCACGGCGAGGAGACCCACGAGGGCCGGCCGGTGCGCTGCCGGTTCGTCTGGACCGTCGCCGACGAGCGCCGGGCCAGGTGGGAACAGGCCTTCTCGGCGGACGACGGCCAGACGTGGGAGACCAACTGGACGATGGACTTCACCCGGGCGTCCTGAGCTTCGTCCCGGCCTCAGGACGCCTGGCCGCGCACCCACAGGACCGTGGCGACGGCCAGCACCGCGACCAGCAGCAGGAGCCCGCCCACCAGGACCACCCACCGCCAGGCCGACTTCGGGGGCGGCGTGGCCTCGTACAGGGGGACGTCGGGGAGCATGTCGGGGGTGTAGGGCAGGCTCTGCGTGTACGGCGCTTCCGGGGGACCCTGCGGGGGGTGCTCCGGGTGCGGGACGCGATGTCGGACGGTCCGGTTCGGGTCCGGATCCTGCGGCTCTCGCTTCATGATCCCCTCAGACGCGGCTCTGGAGGTGGGTTTCATCGACATTGTCATACTTGCCGGTGAAACGCGGTCCAGACGTCGGAAGGCTCAGTAACCGCTCTGATCTCCCCCGTAGGGCGGCTGCGGCGGCTGCCAGCCGCCCTGGGGGCCGCCCTGCGGGCCGGGCTGGGGACCGCCCTGGGGGCCGGGCTGCTGGTAGGGCTGGTGGTACGGCTGCGGGGGCTGCTGCCAGCCGGGGCCCTGCGGCCGCTCCTGCCGGGGGGCGGCGCGGCGCGCGACGACGGCCCAGATCAGCAGCCCGATGCCGGCCAGGTGGAAGAGCGAGGAGACGAGGTAGGCGAACGGCAGGGCGGCGAGCATGCTGGAGCCGTACGACTCGATCAGCGTCTGGGTCAGGATGCTCAGCACCAGGTTGATCAGCGTGCCGATCAGCAGCAGGCCGCAGCCCGACATGCCGAGGGTGGCCGCGCGGCCCACGTGCCGGCGGTTCATCCCGATCAGGACGATGCCCACCACCAGCAGCAGCGCGGTGACGAGGGCGGGCAGCAGGTTCGTGAGCATGTTGAGGAAACTCATGGGGGCGACTCCAGCCAGAAGGGAGGACTCGGGGGACGTTACGGGGATCCGCGCAGTTCTTCCACCGCACGGCTGATCGACTGCAGGTCGAGGCCGCCCTTGTGCCGGCGGCCGTTCAGGAACAGGGTCGGGGTGCCGCGCACGCCGCTCTCCTTGCCCGACGCCTCGTCGAGCGCGATGCGGGAGGCGTGCCCGGCCACGTCCGCCCAGGGGTCGACCTCGAGTTCGGCGGCGTAGTGTTCGAGGTCGGCGTCGGTGAGGAAACGCTGGTTGTCGTAGAGGATGTCGTGCATCTCCCAGAACCGGCCCCGGTCGGCGGCGGCCTCGGAGACGATGGCGGCGGAGGCGGCCCGCGGGTGCAGCGTCCGGATCGGGAAGTGCCGGAAGACCAGCCGGACGTCGGGGTTCCGGCGCAGGATCTCGTCCAGGACGGGGTGGAGGCGGCCGCAGTAGGGGCACTCGAAGTCGCCGTACTCGACGATGGTCACCTTCGCGGTCGCCGGACCCCGTACGTGGTCGTCGGGGCCGACCGGCACCGACAGCACGTCGGGCAGCTCCTCGTCGGGCTCGGCCTCGGGCGGCGCGCAGACGCCGCCCCGGTCCCAGGCCAGCCGGAAGACCACCCAGCCCAGCGCGGCGGACAACAACGACCCGGCCAGGATGCCGATCTTGGCCTGGCTCTGGATCGCCGGGTCGTCGAAGGCCAGGTCGACGATGAACAGCGCCACCGTGAACCCGATGCCGGACACCGCCGCGCCGCCCAGCAGCTGCCCCCACACCAGGTTCCCCGGCAGGATGCCCCAGCCGAACCGCAGCGGCAGCCACGTGCCGAGCGAGATCCCGGCGAACTTCCCGAGCAGCAGCCCCAGCGCGATGCCGAGCGAGATCGGCGAGGTCAGCGCCGCCCGCAGGGTCTCGCCGTCGAGCCGCACCCCGGCGTTGGCCAGGGCGAACACCGGCACGATCACGTAGCTGCTCCAGGGATGCAGGCGGAGCTGGAGGCGTTCGTTGACCGAGACGGCACGCTGCACGCGCCGCGAGGCCTCCCTGGCGGCCCGCGCGCTCGGCTCGGTGGTGAACTCCTGGACGGCCTCGCCCGCCAGCAGCAGCTTCTGGTCGCTGGGGGCGTAGACGAACACGAGGACGCCGAGCGCGATGCCCACGAGCGTCGGATGGATGCCGCTCTCCAGCGTCGCGACCCACAACCCGAACCCGAGCGCGATGTAGGCCGGCGCCCGCCAGATCTTCAGCCAGCGCAGCAGCACGATCGCCGCCAGCAGCACGACGGCCACGACGAGCGCGGTGAGCTGGAGGCTGGCCGTGTAGAAGATCGCGATGATCATGATGGCCAGCACGTCGTCCACGATGGCCAGCGTCAGCAGGAACGCCCGCAGCGGGTCGGGACAGCGCGCCCCGACGACGGCCAGCACGCCCAGCACGAACGCGGTGTCGGTGGCGATCGGCACACCCCACCCGCCCGCGCCGGGGCCGCCGAGGTTGAGCGCGAGGTAGACGCCGGCGGGCACGAGCATGCCGCCGAGCGCGGCCACGGCCGGGACGGCGATCAGCCGCCGGTCCCTGAGCTGCCCGAGCCGCACCTCGTAGGAGACCTCCAGGCCGATCAGGAAGAAGAACACGCTCATCAGGCCGTCGTTGACCCAGTGGCGCAGGTCGAGGGAGAACACCGCGTCGCCGAACGAGATGCCCATGGGCAGGTGCCAGAACGACTCGTACGTGCCGGCCCACGGCGAGTTGGCCCAGACCATGGCCAGGGCGGTGGCCACGAGCAGCACGCTCGTGCTGCCCGCCTCGGTCTTGAAGAACGCCCGCAACATCGTCAGATCTCCCCCCGGAGATCCGATCTTAGATCCCGTCCCGGCGGCGGCCGGGCCCGGCGGGGGGTTCCCGCCGGGCCCGGGGGTGTCACAGGTTGCGGAGATAGGCCAGGGACGGCGCGAAGAAGTACTCGCCGCCCTTCATCGTGATCGTCTGGGCGACCTGGGCCTGCGGGGCCGACTGCTCGGCCCGGCCCCACGCCTTCGGCCAGCTCACCTTGGCCTCGCGGGCTCCCTGCCCGATGAGCGGGTCGTGGCCGGTCGCCGGGTTCAGGAAGTCCTCGTTGTTCGCCCAGCTCTGCTGCGTGAACTCGAACTGGGCGAGCAGGCTGCTGTTGAACGCCATGAACAGCAGGCCGACCTCGCCGCTCGGGCGGGTGCCGGGCGGGGAGTCGTCCCAGGGGTCGTCGGTGCGGTCGCCGTAGGTCTGGCCCCGGCGGGCCATGAGCACCTCACGGCCGAACGACCGCGGGTTGGTCTTCCTGATGTGCCCGCTGAAGGGGCACTTCGAGCCCGGGTCGTCGTCGAAGGTGAAGTCGTTGGCCACCGGGCCCCCGCCCGGCTTCTGCTTGAGCGTGACGGGGGTGCCGTCCTTGAAGCGGCCGACGAGCATGGCGCCCGCGCGGTCGCGGTCGGCGCCGAGCAGGCCGAGGGCGTCGGCCAGGTCCTGCTCGATCTCCTTGAACGCCCGTACGTTCTGCTCCAGCTTCCTGAAGACCAGGTAGCTGCCGAAATGCCGCTCCGGGTGCGGCGCGAAGGGGTCGGCGACCAGGATGTTGGAGAGCGGGAAGGCGGGGTCCCAGTGCTCCTTCGGCTCCTTGTCCACCTCGTCCCGCACGAACAGCGGCTGGCTGCGGCCGTCCACGTACCCGAAGTGCTCGATGCCGTCGCCGGCCGGGTTGCGCATGCCCTGGCCGGTCTCCTCGCCGAGCAGCCGCGCGCTTTCCGGCAGCTCGCCCAGGATCTCCTCGCGCAGTTCCTCGACCCGGTCCCGGCGGGCGTCGCCGATGAGGATGACGGCGTGGATCTCCCGCTGGTAGGCGGGCTCCCACTCCGTCACCGGCGGGTCGTTCAGCTCGGCGCCGCGCCGCTTCATGCCGTCGCGGAACGCCTTGTCGCCGAACCTGCGCACGTCCTCGACGGAGTGGCCGAGGTCGCGGTAGCCGGCCTTGCTGATGCCGATGCCGACGTACGGCGTGCCGCGCCGGCCGTTCGCGCCGAACTCGCGCACCTCCTCAAGGTGCCGGCGCGCGGACTTCATCTTCGTGACGGCGATGTGCCGCAGGAACGCCTTTCCCGCGGCGACGTCGTTGAACCTGACGAACAGCACGGACAGGTGCTCGCGCACGTGCGCGCGGAGAATGTTGGGCTGGAGATTGTCCAGCATCTCCTTGGTGTCCGCGTCGAGCTTGGCCGAATCCCAGGCCAGGGGTTGTGCGTTGTTCAGGTCGACAGTCATTGTCGCCGATTCCTTTCCCCGTTTCGAAATGAATCGGGCCCCCTGCATCTGTACGACTCCCCGGAATGCGAGAAAGTTTCCGTTGATCAGGTCAGTTCGATTTCCTGATCAAACCCGGCGGACCGTACATAATGACCGGATGAAGAACCGGGGCTGGGGACGTTCCAGCGGCACCCGCGACACGCTGCTGCGCGCGGCCCGCGAGATCTTCCTGGCCAAGGGGTACGCCGAGGCCACCGTCGCCGACATCGTCGAGACGTCGGGCATCAGCGTCGGCAGCCTGTACCACCATTTCGGCGGGAAGCCGGGCCTGTTCCTCGCCCTGTGGGAGCAGTTCATGCGCGAACAGGAGGAACGCACCTCCCGCGCGGCCAAGGCGACCGCCGGCGCCGGCGAGGAACGGTTCCTGGCCGGCGCCCGCGCCTATCTGGAGGGCTCGTGGGAGCAGCGCGACGTGGCCAGGCTGTTCCTGGAGAACGACGGCCCCGCCGAATTCACGACGCTGCGCAGGCAGCGCGGCTGGGAGTGGATCGGCGGCAACAAGCGGCTGCTCGGCCTGGCGGACACGCCGGAGGGCAACGTGCTGGTGGTGCTGCTGACCACGGTGATGGGCGAGGCCGGGCGCGAGGTGGCGGCCTGCGAGTCCGACGAGGACGCCCAGGTGACCATCGACGAGGTGATCCGGATCGTCCGCCGCATGCTGGCTACGACGGGCGGCGTACCGCGGCCTTCTCCCTGAGGACGATTCCGCCGGCCCCCCGCGATGCGAGCGTGTAGCCCATGGACGCACTGCGCAGAGCCCTCGGCGTGCTCTCCCTGGCCTACGCGCTGATCTTCGCCGGGGCCGCGCTGCTGCACGCGGGCGTCACGGTCGGCCCGCTGTCCCAGCCGGTCGTGCCGCCCGCGGTGGTGGTGGAGACGTTGTGCGCCCTGGGCCTGCTCGCCGGCGGCCACGGCGCGCTGACCCGCCGCCGGTGGGCCTGGGACGGCCTGGTCCACACCCATGCGGGCGCCCTGGGCGGCGTGCTGATCGGCATCCTGGCGCTGGCCCTGCACCCGTCGGCGGCCACGGCACTGAGCACCTGGTTCCACGACACGATGGCGGTGCTGCTGGCCGCCGGTCTGGCCGCGGCCTTCTACGCCTCCAGATCGCGCAGGTGATCGGCCGCCGCGGGCAGCTGGTCCTCGGTGAACACGCGGACGCCGTGCGCTTCGAGCAGGGCGGTGGTCACCCCCTGGCCGGGCACCCGACGGCCGCCGAACGTGCCGTCGTGGATCGCCAGCGCCCCGCACGAGGGACTGCCCTCCTTGAGCACGGCCAGCCGGGCCCCGGCCGAGCGGGCGGCCTCGAGCGCGGCCCGCGCCCCCGCCACGAACTCGGCCGTCACGTCGGAGCCGTCGCTCGCCAGCACGCGGGCGTCGCCGGAGAGCACCGCCGCCCCGCCCGCGCCGCCCTCGATCTCGGCCGCCGGGCGCGGCACGGGCAGCCCGCCCGCGACCTCGGGGCAGAAGACCACCAGCCGGCCCTCCGCCCGCCAGCTCGCGAGCAGGGCGTCGGCGCTGGTCTTCGCGCCGCCGTCGTAGCGGACCCGGCGGCCCATCAGGCAGGCGCTGACGAGGATTCTCTGCACGTCCCCGATCCTATGAGCGCGATCGGCACCAGCGGGACGGCGGCGGGGGCGACCTGCACGGGCGCTAACCTGTGTCCCGATGAACACCACCGTCGCCACGATCGTCATCGTCGGCTCACTGCTGCTCATGCTGGCGAGCCTGGTCGTCGCCGTCCGCGACCGGCCCATGGGCATGGTCCTGCTGATCGGCTTCGCCGTGCTGGAGGTGGCCATTCTGGTGCAGGCCGGATTCGTGATCGCGGCGGTGAGCGGCGGCGAGGGGCCGCCGGAGAAGGCCACGCTGTTCGGGTACATCGGCGGTCAGGTGCTCATCCCGCCCGCCGGGGTGTTCCTCGCGCTGGCCGAGCGCAGCCGGTGGGGCACGGCGATCCTGGTCGTGGCCGGGTTCGCGATCGCGGTGATGAACGCGCGGCTGCTGCAGATCTGGCAGGGCGTGGCGTGAGCGCCCCGATCGGCACCGGCCCCGGGCGCGCGCTGGTCGCCGTCTACGGGCTGTTCTCGCTGGCGGCCGGGGCGCGGGCGGCGGTGCAGATCGCCACCCGGTTCGACGAGGCGCCGCTGGCCTACGCGCTGTCGGCCTTCGCCGCGCTGGTCTACGTCGTGCTCACCGTCGCCCTCGTGCGCGGCGCCCGCCGCCTCGCGCTCGGCGCGCTCGTCATCGAGCTGGCCGGCGTGCTGCTGATCGGCACCGCGAGCGTGGCCGACCCGGCGGCTTTCCCCGACGCCACGGTGTGGTCGTCGTACGGCAAGGGTTACCTGTTCGTCCCGCTGGTGCTGCCCTTCGTGGGTCTCTACTGGCTGCTGCGCAGGCGTTAACGCCGGGCGTGCGCGGGCAGGGACAGACCCCATGAGCACGATCGAGCACTCAGTAGACGTCAACGTCCCGATCCGCGTGGCCTACAACCAGTGGACCCAGTTCGAGAGCTTCCCCGAGTTCATGGAGGGCGTGGAGTCCGTCAAGCAGATCTCCGACACGCTCACCGAGTGGGTGGTCGAGATCGCCGGGGTCCGCCGCGAGTTCCAGGCCGAGATCACCGAGCAGCACCCCGACGAGCGCGTCGCCTGGCGCGGCACGGACTCGCCGCACCATGCGGGCGTCGTCACCTTCCACCGCATCGACGCCGACACCACCAAGGTCACCCTCCAGATGGAGTACGACCCCGAGGGCGTCATCGAGACCGTCGGCGACGCGCTGCAGATCGTCCGGCTGCGCATCAGGAACGACATGGAACGGTTCAAGTCGTTCATCGAGTCGCGCGGCGGCGAGACGGGCGGCTGGCGCGGCGACGTCCCCGGCGCCCACCAGCACCAGCACGAGCACGGCTCCACCTACGGCGACAGCGGCGCGCCGGTCCCGCCCGGCACCGTCGGCGGCGGCGACTACCCGCCGAGCGGAACCCTGCCTCCCCCCGGCCCGGGTATCCCGCGCAACCAGCCCCCGGAGGGCCCGAGCCCGGTCCTGTAGGACGGATCTCCCCCGAGAATCTCAGCCCCCGCCCCGGGGGCTTTCTCATGTCCAGGAATAAAGGGACATTTCGGTCCTGTTAAGGTGGTGATTCGTCCCATGATTTGATGAGTGGAGGACCTGACCAGCATGAGCGTGCTAGCCCAAGAAGCCCGTGGCAGAACAGGCAGAACCGCCCCCTTGGCCTGGCTTCTCGTGCTGGGCATCGTTCTGGCGGCGCTGAACCTGCGCACGGCCGTCACCAGCGTCGGGCCGCTGCTCGACCAGCTCGCCGGGGCGCTCGGCATGAGCAGCGTCGGCACCGGCCTGCTCACCACGCTGCCCGTGCTGGCCTTCGCCGGCGTCGGCGCGGTCACCCCGACCCTGGCCCGCCGGATCGGCGAGCACCGGTTGCTGCTGCTCGCGCTGGTCACCCTCGGCTCGGGCATGCTGGTCAGGTCGCTGGTCGGGTCGGCCCCGGTGTTCCTGCTGAGCAGCGCGGTCGCGCTGTCCGGCGGCGCCGTCGGCAACGTGCTCATCCCGACGCTGATCAAGCGTCACTTCCCCGGGCGTACCGGGATCATGACCACCGTCTACACCACGGCCCTGGCGGCGGGCACCATGCTGGCCGCCGC
The DNA here is from genome assembly GCF_040675255.1 of Nonomuraea sp. NPDC049624. NCBI lineage: Bacteria > Bacillati > Actinomycetota > Actinomycetes > Streptosporangiales > Streptosporangiaceae > Nonomuraea > Nonomuraea sp. NPDC049624. The sequence continues at coordinate 40,016 of NZ_JBFAOR010000015.1, forward strand.
CGCGACCGTGCCGATCGAGCGCGCGTCGGGGGACTGGCACATCGCGCTCGGCGTGTGGGCGGCCCTGGCCGCCGTGGCCGCCATTCCGTGGCTTGCGCTGCTGCGCAGTGAGCCGGAGCGGGACACGGGCAGCCGGGACGCGGGCATCTCGACCCTGCTGCGCAGCAGGCTCGCCTGGATGGTGGCGATCTACTTCGGCACCCAGTCGATGATCGCCTACATCATGTTCGGGTGGCTGGCCACGATCCTCACCGACGGGGGATACACCTCCTCGCAGGCCGGGATCATGCTCGGCGTCTTCACCGCCCTGAACATCCCGGTCTCGATCCTCGTGCCGACGATCGCCGCGCGCTTCCGCGACCAGCGGCCGGTCGTCGTGGGGCTGGTCGTGTTCTACACGATCGGCTTCCTCGGGCTGTGGTTCGCGCCTTCCTCGACCGCCATGGTCTGGGTGGTGTTCGTGGCGGTCGGCATGGGGTCGTTCCCGCTGGCGCTGGTCATGCTGGGGCTGCGCACCCGTACGCCGGAGAGCACGGCCGCGCTGTCGGCCTTCGGGCAGAGCGCCGGATATCTCATCGCCGGCGCCGGCCCGCTCCTGGTCGGGGTGATCTACCAGATGACCGGCGGCTGGTCGCTGACGTACGTGCTGATCTTCGGCGTGATCGCCGTCCAGCTCCTCACCGGCCTGTACGCCGGCCGCGACCGCTATCTGGAGGACGAGCGCCGCCCTGCCACAATGACCAGGTGAGATCCACTGTCGTCACCTTCCCCAACGGCCGGGTCAGCGGCCGTTCCCCGATTGTCGGGGCCGTGCCGGTGGGGGACCGGCACGGCCTCGTCACCGCCGAGACGCCGTTCCACCCCCTCGACCACACCTGGCCCGACCAGCCCGCAGACCGGGGGACGATCGGCGAGCTGCCGGTCCTCGACTGCGTGACAGGGGCCCAGTCGAACGACGGTGAGATCTTCGTCGGCGAGTCCATCCCGGTCCGGCGCGGCGCCGAGGGCTGGGAGTGGCTGGTCGTCCACGTCACCGACACCCCGCTGCCCGTCGGCGCGGAGGTGGACCTGGAGGTGGACGCCGGATACCGGGCGGCGCTCTCGGCCGGCCACACCGCCTGCCACCTGGCCGCGCTGGCGCTCAACGCGGCGCTGGCGGACCGGTGGCGCAAGGAGGTGCGGCAGGACCGGCTCGGCCATCCCGACTTCGACCAGACGGCGATCACCTCCTCGCGCATCGTCCCGCACGGCAGCGTGGACGAATACCGCCTCGGCAAGTCGCTGCGCAAGAAGGGCTTCTCCGCCGACGACCTGGACCTGACCGAGCTGGCCGGGCGGGTGAACGAGCGGCTCGGCACGTGGGTGGCGGCCCGTGCGCCGGTCCGGCTCGACGTGCCGGGGCCGGGGCTGACCGCGTTGCGCACCTGGCACTGCTCGTTGCCCGAGGGCGAGGCGTCGATCCCGTGCGGCGGCACGCACGTGCGCGACACGGCGGAGCTGGGCGCGGTCGAGGTCGCGTTCACCCTGGAGGAAGCCGCCCTCACCATGCGCACCACCTGCGGCTAGCGAGTCCTGACTCCTGGGGCCCCTTACCGCGGGGCCCCGTGTCAGGCCCTGGCGGCCAGAAAGGCGAGGACCCGGCGCCACGACCGGTCACCGGCGAACGGCTGCTGTGGGGCCTGCTCGCCGACGGCGCGAACGGCGCCGGCCGCCTGCTCCGCGAGGCCGGGGTCGACGTGGCCGCGCTGGTCAGGGAGGCGGGCATCCCGTCCCGCCGCGCCGCCTGACGCCACGCCGTTCGGGGCGGGCCGGAGGGCTCCTCCGGTCCGCCGGGGCGCGGCATCCGGCGTGACGCGAGGGGTCCGGAAGTCCGATACACTTGGTGATCGCAAGGGGCTATGGCGCAGTTGGTAGCGCGCCTCCATGGCATGGAGGAGGTCTGGGGTTCGAATCCCCATAGCTCCACAGCAGAAAAGGTGGCGTCCGTGAGGGCGTCACCTTTTTTCGTGCCTACGCCAGGCCATGTCAATACCTCTCAGGTCACCTCCTGTCCGGACCTGGGGGAGACGCGGGCGGCCGGGTGGAGCCGCGATCGTCGAGGGCATGCGACTTCAACGACTGCAGATCTCGGCGCTTTCCGTCCTCGCGCTCGTCGTGGCGCTCGCGCTCGCGCCGCTGCCGGGGCTGCCGTACACCATGGGGTTCGCGCCGCACTGGGTGACCGTGCTGGCCGCCGGGCTGGGGGCGGTCTTCGTGGTGCGGCCGCATCCGGCGGGGCTGGTGCCCGTCCTGCTGCTGCTGTGGTCGGCGGGCGGGCTCGTGCTCGACGTCTTCCGCGCCTTCTTCGCGCTCACCGGCATCCCCGCCGGGGAGTTCGCGCAGGTCGACTGGCCCGGGATGGCGCTGCGCGGGCTCAGCCTGGCGGCCTGCGCGCTGCTGGGCGCGCTGCTGCTGCCGCGCGTCAGGGTGCCCGGCGGGCCCTGGCTCGGGTACGCCGCGTTCGCCCTCGGGTTCGTCTACCCCCTGGCCAAGCTCTACTGGTCGGCGGGCGGCACCCTGTTGCGCCCCGCTGACTACGGCGAGGGCTTCCCGTACGGCGAGACCATCATGCTGGTCATCGGCGCGACCGGCTCGCTGGCCCTCGTGCAGAGGTGGGGGCGGTCGCTGCCGCGGCGGCTGGTGCTGGCCGGCGGTTGGACGGGCGCCGGCATGTTGACCACTATGGGAGCCATGTCTGTTCTCGGCACGTTCTCCCAGCTCCTCGGCCTCACCCCGGGGCCCGTGCCGCTGTCCGAGCCGGCCACGGTGGCGGCGGTCGCGGTCGTGTACGGGAGCTGGCTGCTGTTCGGACTCGCGGTCGCCGGGGCCACTCTCTCCTACCAGCGCACGACGGCACGATGACGCCCCGCCGCGCCGACGTGGTCCTGGCCCTGGTCGCCGGGGTGACACTGTTCCCGCTCTCCCTGACGGTGGCGGTGTTGTCGGCGCCCGGCGTGCGGGCGGTCCTGCTGGCGGGGGCCTGCCTGGCGGCGCACGCGGCCGTGGCGTACCGGCGGCGGACGTGGGCGTTCCTCGTGGTCGCCGCGGCCTTCGCCGTCCAGGTCGCGGTGACCGGGCTGTTCCTCGTGCTGCCGTCGTCGGCGCTGTTCCCGCTCGCGGTCTACTCCTGCGCCGCCCACGCCCGGCGGCGCCCGCCGCTGGTGGTCGGCCTGGCGGGGGCGGGGGCGGCGGCGGCCAGGTTCGCGACCGACTCCAGCGTCGCGGCGGCCGGGCTCGGGCCGGACCCGTGGCTGCTGCTGGCGCTGCTGGCCGCGGTGGTGGTCGCGGCGTGGGGGCTCGGCCTGTACCGGCGGACCCAGCTCGCCCACCTCGACCTGCTGCGGGAGCGGGCCCGCGAGGCCGCGGCGCGGGCCACCGCCGAGGAACGGGCCAGGATCGCCAGGGAGATGCACGACGTGGTCGCCCACGCGCTGGCCGTCATCGTCGCCCAGGCCAGGGGCGGCCGGTTCGCGCCCGCGCGGGCGGCCGAGATCCTGGCCGCCATCGAGGAGACGGGACGCGCGGCCCTCACCGACATGCGGGCCGCCGTCGGCGTGCTGCGCGCCACGCCCGGTGACGGGCCGCCGCCCGGACTGACCGGCCTGCCGGACCTGGTGGCGCGGACCCGGGACGCCGGGCTGCCCGTCGAGGAGATCGTGCGCGGCACGCCGCGTCCCCTCGGGCCGGGGGCCGATCTCGTCGCCTACCGCGTGGTGCAGGAGGCGCTGACGAACACGCTCAAGCACGCGGGCGCGGGCGCGCGCAGCACCCTCCGGCTGGACTGGACGGACGACGCCCTGCGCATCACCGCCGGCGACGCGGGCGGCACCGCCTCCGCCGCGACGTGCGGTGACGGGCCGGGGAACGGGCTGGCGGGCATGCGCGAGCGGGTGACCGCGCTGGGCGGGACCCTGGACGTCCGGACGGAGGAGGAAGGCGGGTTCGTCGTCGAGGCCCGCCTTCCGTACCCGGCATGACCATCGGCGTGTACGTCGTGGACGACCAGCGGCTGGTGCGTACCGGCACGGTGATGGTGATCGACGCCCAGGACGACATGCGCGTGGTGGGGGAGGCCGGCGACGGGGTGGAGGCGCTGGCCGGGCTGCGCGCGGTGACGGCGGACGTGGTGCTCATGGACGTCCGCATGCCGCGCATGGACGGCGTCGAGGCGACCCGGCGCCTGCTGGCGACCCCCGGCGCACCCAAGGTGATCGTCCTGACCACCTTCGACCTGGACGAGTACGCCTTCGCCGCGCTGCGGGCCGGCGCGTCGGGCTTCCTGCTCAAGGACGCCCCCGCCGAGGAGTTGCTGGCCGCGGTGCGGACCGTCCACCGGGGGGACGCGGTGATCGCCCCCTCGACCACCCGCCGCCTGCTCGACCACGTCGCGCCGCACCTGCCGGACGCCGGGCCCGACCCGCTGACCGAACGGGAGCGGGAGGTGTTGCGGCACATCGCCTGGGGCGAGACGAACGCCGAGATCGCAGGCGCGCTGTTCCTGTCCGAGGGCACCGTCAAGACCCACGTCGGCCGCGTCCTGGCCAAGCTGGGGCTGCGCGACCGGGTCCAGGCGGTCATCTGGGCCTACGAGCACGGCCTGAACCGCCGCCCCTGAGCGGGCGCGCGCCGTCCCCGGCGCGACAGGCTTGAATCGTTCATGCTCTGAATGATGTATCGGCACTACCATTGTGCGGGTGGACGAAGTCAAGCCGGTGTCGGTGGCGGGGACGATGGCCTTCAGGATCGGGACGCTCGGGGCGATCCTGACCGAGCGGTTCACGGCCGCGCTCGTCCCGCTCGACCTCAAGCCCAAGCACGTCGGGCTGATGACCCTGCTGGAGGCGCGCGGCGCGGCCTCGCAGCTCGACGTCGCCAAGGCCATGGGCGTCGCGCCGAGCCTGGTGGTGACGCTGGCCGACCACCTCGAACGGCTCGGCGCGATCTCCCGGGTGCGCGACCCCGGCGACCGGCGGCGTCAGCTGCTCGACCTCACCGGCGAGGGGCGCGCGCTGCTGGGCCGGTGCCTGGAGGTGACGCTGGAGCTCGACGCCGAGCTGACCGGCGGGCTCGGCCCGCGGGACCGGGCCGTGCTCGCCAGGGTCCTCGGCACGCTGGCCGCCCAGGCGGGGCTGCCGGTCTAGTCGTCGCGAGCGGTCTCCCGGGCGGTCTCCCGGGCTGTCTGCTGAGCCAGGGCGGCGTGTCCCTGGCGGATGTCGGCCCAGGCCCGGTCCACGTGGCGGAGTTCGGTGGCGGGGCCGCCGACGGCCATGCGGAGCACGATCCGGCCGCCTATCGCGGTGTGGGTCAGGTAGAGGGAGCCACCGGCGTTCAGGGTCTCCATCAGGCGCAGCGTGGCGGCGTCGGCGTCGGCGGGCGGCAGGCCGGGCCAGCGGGGACGGAAGCAGACCAGGCCGAGCGGGTGCGGCTCGTGCAGCTCGAAGGCCGGGTCGGCGGCGATCAGGGCGGCCAGGTGCTGGGCCAGGGAGACGCCCTTACGGATGTGGGCGCGCAGACCCTCGGCGCCGTACCAGCGGATCACCGACCACAGTTTCAGCGCCCTGAACCGGCGGCCCAGCGGGATCTGCCAGTCGCGGTAGTCGACCACCGAGCCGGCCGTCGTCGCCGCGTTGCGCAGGTACTCCGGCAGGATCGACAACGCGCCGAGCAAGGGGGCGCGGTCGGCCGTCCACAGGACGGTGCAGTCGAAGTTGGTCAGCAGCCATTTGTGCGGGTTGGTGGAGTAGGTGTCGGCGTACTCCGCCACGCCGTCGTTGAGCCCGCGGAACTCGGGGCAGACGGCGGCGACCCCGGCGTAGGCGGCGTCCACGTGCAGCCACACGTCGTGCTCGCGGCACACCTCGCCGATCTCCGGCACCGGGTCGACGGCGGCCGACGAGGTGGTGCCGACGGTGGCGCAGACCATCGCGGGGACCGCGCCGGCGGCCTTGTCGGCCGCGATCAGCTCGCGCAGCCGTCCCGGGTCCATGGCCAGCGTACGGGGGTGCACGTCCACCACCCGTACGCCGTCGGAGCCGAGGCCGGCGACGCGGGCGGCCTTCTCCAGCGAGGAGTGCGTCTGCGAGGAGACGTAGATCGTGTACCGCTCGGCGACGCCCGTACGCGTGACCCGGCCGTCGCTCGCCCGGTGCAGGGCGGCGAGCAGCGCGACCAGGCAGGCGCTGGACGCCGAGTCCTGGATCACGCCGCCGCCGCGCGCGTCGGTCCTGAAGTGCGCGGGCAGGCCGAGCAGGCTCGCCAGCCAGTCCACCACCACGGTCTCCAGCTCGGTGCAGGCGGGGCTGGTGACCCACAACATGCCCTGCACGCCGAGGCCGCTGGAGAGCAGGTCGCCGAGGATGGCGGGGCCGCTGGCGTTGGAGGGGTAGTAGGCGAAGAAGGCGGGGTGCTGCCAGTGGGTGATGCCGGGCAGCAGGATGGTGTTCAGGTCGTCCAGGACGGCCTCGAACGGCTCGCCGTGCTCGGGCGGCTCGGCGGGCAACGCGCGGCGGACGTCCCCGGGCTCGGCCCGTGACATCACCGGACGGGACTCGATGCCGGCCATGTAGTCCGCGATCCAGTCGACGACCTGCCGGCCGTGGCGGCGGAACTCCTCCGGGCTCATATGGGCGTTCATGCTTACAGATCATCATTTGGGCGGCGTCCCGGGAAGACGGGAACGGGCCGGAGGCCGCGCGCCTCCGGCCCGTCGTTCCGGCGGGGGTCAGCGCCCGCTGAGTGTCTTGCGCCAGTGGAAGCCGCCGGGCAGATTGACCGACAGCGTACGGCGGCCGTCGGCGGTACGCGTCACCCTGAACAGCCGGTTGCCCCAGCTGTGTCCAACGCCGCCGCGGGACAGGTTCAGCCGGACCGGGCCGAGCTTGATCGTCTTGCGGTAGCTCCAGCTCATCGGACTCCTCCGTCGAGGTCGGTGAGAGCCGATCAACTACCCGAGAAGGCCGGAAATATCGGGGTTTTCGCTGCCGGCGGCGCTTCCTGCGGCGGATGCCCAGGTCAGGGCGTCGGCGAGGGCGTCCAGGGCGGCGGGGAAGGCGCGTTCGGAGGGGGCGGCGTACCCGATCAGCAGGCCGCCGGGGCCGGGCGTCTGGCGCAGCGGGCTCAGGCCGCGCAGGGCGATGCCGCGCCGCTCGCAGGCCGCGAGCACGACGGACTCGGCCGGCCCGGACGGCGGGAGCAGCAGCAGCGCGCGCAGGCCGGCGGCCACGCCGGGCAGGCGCGCGCCGGGCAGCGGGGCGGCCGGTCCCGGGCCGAGCCGCGACAGCAGCAGCTCGCGGCGGCGGCGGTAGCGTAGCCGCGCGGCGCGCACGTGCCGGTCGTAGTCGTGGTCGTCGATCAGCCGGGCCAGGACGAGCTGGCCCAGCACCCCGGTGTGGGCGTCGGCGTGCAGCTTGGCCTCGGCGACCGGGCCCACCAGGGCGGGCGGAAGCGCCATCCAGCCCAGGCGCAGCGCCGGGGAGAGCGACTCGGAGGTGGTGCCGCAGTAGACGACCTGGTCGGGGGCCATGCCCTGGAGGGCGCCCACGGGACGGCGGTCGTAGCGGAACTCGCCGTCGTAGTCGTCCTCGATGACCGGGCCGCCCCACTCGCGCAGCAGGCGGCGGCGCGCCGGGGCCAGGGGGACGCCGGTCGGGTACTGGTGCGCCGGGGTCAGCACGGCGGCGGCCACCCCGGACGTGAGGTCGCCGGTACGGGCGCCCTGCCCGTCCACCGCGAGGGGGACGATCGTGCGGCCGGCGCGCCGCAGGACCTCGCGGTAGAAGTCGTGGCCCGGGTCCTCCATGGCGATCGGGCCCGCGCCGAGCACCTGCGCCAGCAGGTTGAGCGACTGGACGAAGCCCGTGGTGACGACGATCCGGTCGGGGGCGGTGCGCACGCCGCGGGTCCTGCCGAGGTAGCCGGCCAGCGCGGTGCGCAGCTCGATCCGGCCGCGGGGGTCGCAGGGGCCGAAGACGTCGGCGGGGGCCGCGGCGAGCACGTGGCGGGTGGCCCGCAGCCAGGCGCGCGCGGGGTAGGCCGACACGTCCGGCTGCCCGGGACGAAGGTCGTGCACCGGCTGCGACGGCCGGGCGGCGGAAGGGGAGCCGATCGGCGCGGGGGCGGGTGGGAGGGCGTCGGCGACCTCGGTGCCCGAACCCGGGCGGGTGGTGAGGTAGCCCTCCTCGGCGAGCTGGTCGTAGGCGGCGCCCACCGTGCCGCGGGCCAGGCCCAGCCCGGCCGCGAGCGCCCTGGTCGAGGGCAGGCGGGTGCCGGGCGGCAACCGCCCGTCGCGTACGGCGGCGCGCAGCGCGTCCTCGACGGCCCGCCGCCGCCCGAGTGCGGGATCGAGCTCCAGATGCAGGTCCACTCCGGAACTGGTCCAATTTTTCACCACGAAACCGGATCTTACGGATGGTCCGGTGGGCGGTTACCGTCGAGGGCGTACCTCGAAAGGAAGTCCTGCCCATGCTCGTGATCGCCCATCTCAGCGACATCCACCTCGGCGGCTCGGACCGGTCCGTCGAGCGCGCCGACGCCGTCATGCGCTATCTGGACGCCCTCCCGTACGACCTCGACGCGGTGCTCGTCACCGGCGACATCGCCGACCACGGTCTGCCCGAGGAGTACGAGCAGGCGCGCAAGCTGCTGACCTCGCGCCACCCGGTCCTCGTGTGCCCCGGCAACCACGACGTCCGGGAGGGGTTCCGGCGGGTGCTGCTCGGCGAGCCGGCCGCGTCCGGGCCGGTCAACCGGGTCCACCGCACCGGCGGAGCGGTCTACGTGTTGTGCGACTCCTCCGTCCCGGGCCGGGCCGACGGTCACCTGGACGGCGAGACGCTGTCCTGGCTCGACGGCGTGCTCGGCGCGGAACGCGGCCTGCCGCTGTTCGTGGCCTTCCACCACCCGCCCGCGACGCTGCACTCGCCGGTCGACACGATCATGCTCCAGGCCCCGGAACGCCTCGCCGCCCTGCTGGCCGGGCATCCGCACGTGACGGCCGTGCTGGTCGGCCACGCGCACACCGCGGCGGCCACCACCTTCGCCGGCCGCCCGCTGCTCGCCGCGCCCGGCGTGGTGTCCACGCTGCGGCTGCCCTGGGAGGGCGCGACCACGCTGGCCGGCTGCGCCGACTACGAGCTCCCGCCGGGGCTCGTCTTCCACGTGCTGGACGACGACGGCCGGATCACCACCCACCACCGCGTCGTACCGGTCTGAGGGCGGACGGCGGCGGGCCGGGAGGCCGCGGGCCTCCCGGCGCGGGGACGGTTCGCTTCACGGGGGTGCTCCTCGGACGAGGGGACTGTTAGCGCTACCAGTCGAAGTGGCCGCTAACAAAGGTGATCGGCGTCACGTTAGGGAGGGAACACCCCTGGAGTCAAGGGGTGTCCGGCGTGACGTGACCGTGATGTGGCGGGCTCTTGACGGATGTGCTTGTTAACGTTCACAGTCGTGGCCAAGCCAGGAAAGGAGCGGTCGCGGGATCGGTCCGGGGTCGTCTCCCCTCGGTCGCGGCCGAGGAGGCGAGGTGGCGGCCCGTCTCCTGGCACCCCGCGGTCGCCGGTACGCGAGACGGGCACGGCCCGACGGGACCGCGCAGGCCCCCGAGGCAGGAAGGCGCCGGCAGCCGGTTTCGGTTGTTAGCGCTCACATGAGAAGGGAACCCCCCACGTGTTCAGAAGGATCTCGGCGTTGGTGCTCGCCGGGCTCACCGCGATGTCGGTGGCGAGCTGCGGCGGAGGCAGTGGCGGCAGCGGCGGCAGCGGCGGCTCGATCACCATGGGCTTCGCCCAGGTCGGCGCGGAGAGCGGCTGGCGCACCGCGAACACCAAGTCCGTGCAGGACTCGGCCAAGAACGCGGGCGTGACGCTCAAGTTCTCCGACGCCCAGCAGAAGCAGGAGAACCAGATCAAGGCCATCCGCTCCTACATCCAGCAGAAGGTGGACGTCATCGCCTTCTCGCCGGTGGTGGAGTCCGGCTGGGACACGGTGCTCAAGGAGGCCAAGGACGCGAAGATCCCGGTCATCCTGACCGACCGCGCCGTCGACTCCAAGGACACCTCCCTGTACAAGACCTTCCTCGGCTCCGATTTCGTCGAGGAGGGCAAGAAGGCCGGCCAGTGGCTGGTGCAGGAGTACAAGGACGCCAAGGACCCGGTGAACATCGTCGAGCTCCAGGGCACCACCGGCTCGGCCCCCGCCAACGACCGCAAGGCCGGGTTCGCCCAGGTCATCGGCGCCGACCCGAAGTTCAGGGTGATCGCCTCGCAGACCGGCGACTTCACCAGGGCCAAGGGCAAGGAGGTCATGGAGGCCTTCCTGAAGTCCAACCCGGACATCGACGTGCTGTACGCCCACAACGACGACATGGGCCTGGGCGCGATCGAGGCCATCGAGGGCGCGGGCAAGGTGCCCGGCAAGGACATCAAGATCATCACGGTCGACGCCGTCAAGGACGGCATGCAGGCCCTGGCCGACGGAAAGATCAACTACATCGTCGAGTGCTCGCCGCTGCTCGGCCCGCAGCTCATGGACCTGGCCAAGAAGGTCGTCAAGGGCGAGCAGGTGCCGGCCCGCGTGGTGACCGAGGAGACCACGTTCACGCAGGAGCAGGCCAAGCAGGTCCTGTCCAGCCGTCAGTACTGATCGCGCGGGCCGGGCCCGGTGGCCCGGCCCCTTCAGGCGGAAGGGGAGGCGCATGGCCGCACCCGTGCCGGTCCTGACGATGAACGGGATCGGCAAACAGTTTCCCGGGGTCAAGGCCCTGGACGGCGTGGACCTGCGGCTGCTGCCCGGCGAGGTGCACGCGCTCATGGGCGAGAACGGCGCCGGCAAGTCCACCCTGATCAAGGTGCTCACCGGCGTGCATGCCGCCGACACGGGCACGATCGAGCTGGGCGGGCGGCCCGTCGCCTTCGCCGGCCCGGCCGAGGCGCAGCGGGGCGGCATCAGCACCGTCTACCAGGAGGTCAACCTCTGCGCGAACCTGTCGGTGGCCGAGAACATCTTCATCGGCCGCGAGCCGCGCAGGTTCGGGCGCATCGACTGGAAACGCGTGCGGGCCAGGGCCGGCGAGCTGCTGAGCGGGCTGGACCTGAGCATCGACGTCTCGGCGCCGCTGTCGGCGTACTCGCCGGCGGTGCAGCAGATGGTGGCCATCGCGCGGGCGGTCGACATCGAGGCCCGGGTGCTGATCCTGGACGAGCCCACCTCCAGCCTGGACGCCGACGAGGTGCGGCAGCTCTTCCGGGTGATGCGGCGGCTCAAGGAGGAGGGCATCGCCATCCTCTTCGTCTCCCACTTTCTCGACCAGATCTACGAAATTTCGGACCGTATGACGATCCTCCGCAACGGACGGCTCGTCGGCGAGTACCTGACCCGCGAGCTGCCCCAGCTCGACCTGGTCGCCAAGATGATCGGCCAGGAGCTGGCCGCGCTCGACCGCCTGCACGGCGAGGCCAGGGGCTTCGACCGCCCGCTGGTCGAGGCGCGCGGGCTGGGCCGGGCCGGGGCCGTCGAGCCGTTCTCGCTCACCATCCACGAGGGCGAGGTCGTGGGGCTGGCCGGGCTGCTGGGGTCGGGGCGTACCGAGGTCGCGCGGCTGCTGTTCGGCGCCGACCACGCGAGCGGCGGCGAGCTGTCCGTCGGCGGCGCGCCCGCCGCGCTGCGCACCCCGCGCGCGGCGATGAACCACAAGATCGCCTTCTGCTCGGAGAACCGCAAGGAGGACGGCCTGATCCCCGACCTCACCGTGCGCGAGAACATCATCCTGGCGCTCCAGGCCACCCGGGGCTGGACCAGGCCGGTGCCGCGCGAGCAGCAGGACGAGCTGGTCACCCGGTACGTCAAGGCCCTGCGGATCAGCCCGCCCAACCCCGAGCACCTGGTGCGGAACCTGAGCGGCGGCAACCAGCAGAAGGTGCTGCTGGCGCGCTGGCTCATCCTGGAGCCCCGGCTGCTCATCCTCGACGAGCCGACCCGCGGCATCGACGTCGGCGCCAAGACCGAGATCCAGCGCCTGGTCGCCGAGCTGTCCGACGGCGGCATGGCGGTGTTGTTCATCTCCGCCGAGCTGGAGGAGGTGCTGCGGCTCAGCCACAAGGTCGAGGTGCTGCGCGACCGGCGGCTGGTGGCCGAGCTGCCCAACGACGAAGCGCTCACCATGGACGTGCTCATGGAGACGATCGCGAGCGGAGGGCGGCCCTGATGCGGCGGCTGTTGTGGCCCGTGGCGGTGCTCGCGCTGCTGCTGGCCCTGAACGTGTTCTTCACCCCCAGCTTCCTGTCCGTCCAGGTCAGGGACGGCCACCTGTACGGGAGCCTGATCGACATCCTGCGCTTCGGCGCGCCGCTGATCCTGGTCTCGCTGGGCATGACGCTGGTCATCGCGACCGGCGGCATCGACCTGTCGGTGGGCTCGGTGGTGGCGATCTCGGGCGCGCTGGCCTGCCTGCGGATCAGCGAGGACGCCGGCGTGCTGGCCGCCGTGGCGCTCGCGCTCGGACTGTGCCTGCTGCTCGGCGCCTGGAACGGGTTCCTGGTCGCGCAGGCGGGCATCCAGCCGATCATCGCCACGCTGATCCTCATGGTGGCCGGGCGCGGCCTGGCCCAGCTCATCACCGACGGGCAGATCATCACGGTCAACAGCCCGTCGTACAAGCTGATCGGCGGCGGGTATCTGCTGGCGGTGCCGTTCGGGGTGCTGCTGGTGCCGGTCGTGCTGGCGGTCACCGCGTTCCTGACCCGGCGGCTGGCGCTGGGCCTGCTGATCGAGTCGGTCGGCGGGAACGCCGAGGCCAGCAGGCTCGCGGGCATCAGGTCGCGCGGGATCGTCATCATGGTCTACGCCTTCGCCGCCCTGTGCGCGGGCATCGCCGGGATCCTGATCAGCTCGAACGTCTCCAGCGCCGACGGCAACAACGCCGGCCTGTGGATCGAGCTGGACGCGATCCTGGCCGTGGTGATCGGCGGCACCTCGTTGTCGGGCGGCCGGTTCTCGCTGGGCGGGACCGTGGCCGGCGCGCTCGTCATCCAGACGCTCACCACGACGATCTACTCCATCGGCGTGCCGCCCGAGACGACCCTGCTGTTCAAGGCGCTGGTCGTGACGGCGGTCTGTCTCGTGCAGTCGCCGTCGTTCCGCGCGAAGGCGCTGCGCCGGCGCGGCGGCAGCGCGCCGCCCAGCCCGGCCCCCGAGGAGAAAGTGCGGGTGACCCTGTGACGACCATGACCGTGGGCCGGGTCGCGTTGCCGGCCCGCCACCTGCCCGTGCTGGTGACGGCGTGCCTGTTCGTGGCGATGTTCGTCGTGGGCGGCCTCCGGTACGAGGGGTTCGCCAGCGGGCAGGTGGTGCTCAACGTCTTCATCGACAACGCGTTCCTGCTGGTGGTGGCGGTGGGGATGACGTTCGTGATCCTGGCCGGGGGCATCGACCTGTCGGTGGGGTCGGTGGTGGCGCTGTCCACGATGATCTCGGCGTCGCTGATGTCGGGGCCGGGGTGGCCGCCGTACGTGGTGGTGCCGCTGGTGCTGGCCGTCGGGTCCGGGCTCGGGCTGGTGATGGGGTACATCGTGCACGCCTTCGACATCCAGCCGTTCATCGTGACGCTGGCCGGGATGTTCCTGGCCCGGGGGCTGTGCTACACGATCGGCACGGACTCGATCCCGATCGAGGACCCGACGTTCACGGCGTTCGCGCAGACCAGGATCGACCTGTTCGCCGATCTGTGGATCTCGCCGAGCGTGCTCATCGCGGTGGGGGTCGTGCTGGTGGCGGCGTACGTGCTGCACTACACCCGGCTCGGGCGGGCGGTGTACGCGACGGGCGGCAGCGAGCAGTCGGCGCTGCTCATGGGCCTGCCGGTGGGCCGGACGAAGATCACGGTCTACACGGTGAGCGGCTTCTGCTCGGCGCTCGGCGGCGTGCTGCTGTCGTTCTACATGCTCTCGGGCTACGGCCTGCACGCCGTCGGCATGGAGCTGGACGCCATCGCCGCCGTGGTGATCGGCGGCACGCTGCTCACCGGCGGCAGCGGCTTCCTGCTCGGCACGGTGCTCGGCGTGCTGGTGCTCGGCCTGATCCAGACGATCATCAGCTTCGAGGGCACGCTCAGCTCCTGGTGGACCAAGATCTTCATCGGCCTGCTGCTCTTCGTCTTCATCGTGCTGCAACGGGTCTTCAGCGCGCGTCCAAGGCGCTGACCTGCGAGGAGTCTGCCGCGAAAGTTACCTAAAGGTTTCCGTCAGGTTATCCTCAACCGTTGACATCGTCTTTGTTAGCGATAACAATCGGCGGGAACGAAGCGAGAACTTTGTTCTGATTCGGCACGTTCTGTGACTGAGTCCTCTGCAAGATCGGCAGTTAACGCTCACATTCCCGCTGCCGCAACCCCCATTGCAAGGAGTGCCACATGAGGTTGGGACGTATCGGGGGCGTGGTGTCCGCCATCGCGCTCGCCGCGACCATGACGGCCTGCGGCTCCAGCCAGAAGACGGTCGACGCCGACGCCTCCACGTCGGCCGCCGCCGGCGGCGCGGGCGCCCTGATCGGCGTCACGATGCCCACCAAGTCGTCCGAGCGGTGGATCCACGACGGCGACAACGTCAAGCAGCAGCTCGAACAGCTGGGCTACAAGGTCGACCTGCAGTACGCGGAGAACGACATCCCGACGCAGGCCAACCAGATCGAGAACCAGATCACCAAGGGCGCCAAGCTCCTGATCATCGCCTCGATCGACGGCACCGCGATCACCTCGCAGCTCCAGCAGGCCGCCGACGCCAAGATCCCGGTCATCTCCTACGACCGCCTGATCCGCAACAGCCCCAACGTCGACTACTACGCCACCTTCGACAACTTCAAGGTCGGCGTGCAGCAGGCCACCTCGCTGCTCAAGGGCCTCGGCGTGGACGACGGCAAGAAGGGCCCGTTCAACGTCGAGCTGTTCGGCGGCTCGCCCGACGACAACAACGCCACGTTCTTCTGGAACGGCGCCATGTCGGTGCTCCAGCCGAAGATCGACGATGGCACCCTGCTGGTCAAGAGCGGCCAGAAGGACTTCAAGACCGCCGCCATCCTGCGCTGGGACCCGGCCACGGCCCAGAAGCGCATGGAGGACATCCTCACCAAGACCTACACCGGCGGCACCAAGGTGGACGGCGTGCTGTCCCCCTACGACGGCCTGTCCATCGGCATCCTGTCGGCGCTCAAGAGCTCCGGCTACGGCACCAGCGGCCAGCCCTACCCCGTCGTGACCGGTCAGGACGCCGAGCTCGCCTCGGTCAAGTCGATCATCGCCGGCGAGCAGTACTCCACCATCTTCAAGGACACCCGCAAGCTCGCCGAGCAGACGGTGAAGATGGCCGACGCGGTCCTCAAGGGCGGCAAGCCCGAGGTGAACAACACCAAGGACTACGACAACGGCAACAAGGTCGTCCCCTCCTACCTGCTCGACCCGGTGATCGTGGACAAGAGCAACTACAAGGAGATCATCGTCGGCGGCAACTACTACACCGAGGACCAGCTCAAGTAAGGGCCCGCCCCGGGGGACCGCGGTCCCCCGGGGGCACTTCCCACACCTGAGCGAGGGGCATATGACCGAGCACATCTTGCGGATGAGCGGGATCACCAAGACGTTCCCCGGTGTCAAGGCGCTGCAGGACGTCAACCTGGCCGTCCGGCGCGGCGAGATCCACGCCATCTGCGGCGAGAACGGCGCCGGCAAGTCGACGCTGATGAAGGTGCTGTCCGGGGTCTACCCGCACGGCGACTACGAGGGCGAGATCACCTTCGAGGGCGCGCGCTGCGAGTTCGCCGGCATCCGCGACAGCGAGCACGCCGGGATCGTCATCATCCACCAGGAGCTGGCGCTCAGCCCGCAACTGTCGATCGCGGAGAACATCTTCCTCGGCAACGAGCGCGCCAGGCGCGGCTTCATCGACTGGAACCGCACCAACTACGAGGCCGCCGAGCTGATGCGCCGCGTCGGCCTCCAGGAGAACCCCACCACCACGGTCTCCGACCTCGGCGTCGGCAAGCAGCAGCTCGTCGAGATCGCCAAGGCGCTGTCGAAGGAGGTGAAGCTGCTCATCCTCGACGAGCCGACCGCCGCCCTCAACGACGACGACTCGGCCCACCTGCTCGACCTGCTGCGCGGCCTGCGGGACGAGGGCATCACCTGCGTGATCATCTCGCACAAGCTCAACGAGGTGACCGCGATCGCCGACTCCGTCACGATCATCCGCGACGGTCGCACGATCGAGACCCTGGACATGGCCACCGACCACGTCACCGAGGACCGGATCATCTCCGGCATGGTCGGCCGCGCGCTGGACAACCGCTTCCCGCCGCACGAGTCGACGATCGGCGAGGAGGTCCTGCGGATCGAGGACTGGACGGTGCACAGCCCGAGCCAGCCCGGCCGCAAGGTCGTGGACGGCGCCTCGCTCACCCTGCGCAGGGGCGAGATCGTCGGCCTGGCCGGCCTGATGGGCGCCGGGCGCACCGAGCTGGCGATGAGCCTGTTCGGCCGCACCTACGGCGTGCACATCTCCGGCAAGGTCTTCAAGGACGGCAAGCCGATCGAGATCCGCAACGTGCAGGACGCGATCCGCCACGGCCTGGCTTACGCCACCGAGGACCGCAAGCGGTACGGCCTCAACCTCATCGAGGACATCAAGCGCAACATCAGCGCGGCCGGGCTCAAGGGCCTGGCCCGGCGCGGCTGGGTGAACGAGAACGAGGAGTACAAGGTCGCCGAGGAGTTCCACCGGAGCATGAACATCAAGGCGCCCAGCGTCAACAGCGTCGTCGGCAAGCTGAGCGGCGGCAACCAGCAGAAGGTCGTGCTCTCCAAGTGGATCCTGACGCAGCCTGACGTGCTCATTCTCGACGAGCCCACCCGCGGCATCGACGTCGGCGCCAAGTACGAGATTTACACGATCATCAACCGCCTCGCCGACCAGGGCAAGGCCGTGCTGGTGATCTCCAGTGAGTTGCCTGAGCTGCTCGGCCTGTGCGACCGCATCTACACGCTCTCCGAAGGTCGCGTCACCGGCGAGGTCCCCCGCCGGGAGGCCACCCAGGAAAGCCTCATGCATCTCATGACCAAGGGACAGGAGTAGCTCCGATGAGCAGCATCACGCCCGCCGACGTGCAGGTCGGCGCGGGAGGCGACGGGGGAGCGCCGCGGCGGCCCGGCCGGGTGTCGCTGGGCGGCATGTCGCTGAACCTGCGTTCGAGCGGCATCTACATCGCCTTCGCGCTGATCATCGTGCTGTTCTCGGTGCTCACCGACGGCGCGTTGCTCCAGCCGCAGAACATCTCCAACATCATCGTCCAGAACTCCTACGTCCTGATCCTGGCGATCGGGATGATCCTGGTCATCATCGCCGGGCACATCGACCTGTCGGTCGGCTCGGTGGTGGCGGTCACCGGAGCGCTGGCCGCCGTGCTCATGGTGAACATGGGCCTGCCGTGGCCGCTGGCCCTGCTGATCACGGTCGCCGCCGGCGCCCTGATCGGGGCCTGGCAGGGCTACTGGATCGCCTACTTCGGCATCCCGGCCTTCATCGTCACGCTGGCCGGCATGCTGCTGTTCCGCGCGCTCACCATGACGGTGCTCGGCAACCAGGGCATCGGCCCGTTCCCCGACCAGGTCCGTACGCTGGCCAACGGCTTCACCGACGGCTACCTGGGCAACGTGGGCCTCGGCCCGCTGGGCGGCGCCGACCTGTTCAGCCTGCTCATCGGCCTGGTCGCGATCGGCGGCATGGTCGCCGCGCAGTGGCGCACCCGCAACGCCCGCAGGGGCTACGGCCAGTCGGTCGAGCCGATGGCCGTGTTCGCGCTGAAGATGGCGGCCGGCGCCGCGCTGATCCTGTTCCTGGTCGTGCAGCTCGCCCGCTTCAAGAACCTGCCGTGGGTGCTGGTGCTGCTGGCCGCGCTGGTGCTGGCGTACTCGCTGATGGCCAACCGCACGGTCTTCGGCCGGCAGATCTACGCCATCGGCGGCAACCTCCAGGCGGCGGTCATGTCCGGCGTCAAGGTCAAGTCGGTGGTCTTCTGGATCTTCGTCAACATGGGCGTGCTGGCCTCCGTCGCCGGCATCATCTTCGCCGGCCGGCTCAACCAGGCGGGCCCGACCGCGGGCAACAGCTTCGAGCTGGACGCCATCGCGGCGGCCTTCATCGGCGGCGCGGCCGTCCAGGGCGGCGTGGGCAAGGTCGTCGGCGCGATCACCGGCGGTCTGATCATGGCTGTCATCAACAACGGCATGTCGCTCATCGGCTCGCCCAGTGAGCGGGTGATGCTCGTCAAGGGCGCCGTGCTGCTGGCCGCCGTCGCGTTCGACGTGTGGACCAAGCGGCGCGCCGGCGCCTCCCGCTGACCACCGCAGGCCCGGCAAGCCCCGCGAAAGGAGAACCCGTGGTACCGAGCCCCAGGCCGCGTCCGCCGGTCATGGCCGACGTGGCCAAGGAGGCCGGCGTGTCGCACCAGACGGTCTCACGGGTGCTCAACGACCACCCGAACGTCCGGGCCGACACCCGTGCCCGGGTGGAGGAGGCGATCGTCCGGCTGGGCTACCGGCGCAACCTGGTCGCCCGCGCGCTGGTCACCAAGCGGTCGCGCACCCTCGGGGTGGTGAGCTTCGACACCACCCTGTACGGACCGGCCAGCATGGTCTACGGCATCGAGCAGGCGGCCAGGACCGCGGGTTACTTCGTCAGCATCGTGAGCCTGAAGTCGATCGACGCGGCCAGCGTCCGCGACGCGCTCGACTACCTGGCCGAGCAGAGCGTGGACGGGGTGGTGGTGGTGGCGCCGCAGCGCTCGGCCGCCTCCGCCCTGGAGAGCCTGCCGGCCGGGGTTCCGGCGGTCGTGGTCGAGGGCGCGCACGGCGCCGACGTCTCCGCGGTCTGCATCGACCAGGTCGAGGGCGCCAGGCTCGCCACCCAGCACCTGCTCGACCTGGGCCACGAGACGGTCTGGCACGTCGCGGGGCCGTCCGACTGGCTGGAGACCGAGGGGCGCGTCGAGGGCTGGCGCTCGACGCTGGAGGCGGCCGGCCGGCCGGTGCCCGAGCCGCTGCCCGGCGACTGGAGCCCGCGCGCCGGGTACGCGGCCGGCCGGCGCCTGGCCGGGATGGACGGGGTCACCGCGGTGTTCGCCGCCAACGACCAGATGGCGCTGGGCGTGCTGCGCGCGCTCAGCGAGGCCGGGGTGCCCGTCCCCGGGCGGATCAGCGTCGTGGGCTTCGACGACATCCCCGAGTCCGAGTTCTTCTCGCCGCCGCTCACCACGGTCCGGCAGGACTTCGACGTGGTGGGCCGCCACTGCATCGAGGTGCTGCTGCGGCAGATCGACGCCGGGCCGGCGGCGTACGAGCGCATGGTGGTGCGTCCCAGCTTCGTCGTCAGGTCCAGCACCGCGCCGGCCCGATAGCCGGCAGGCGAACAGACAACTCTCTGGAGTGCAATGTGAACGCTAACAAGTTCGTGGTCGGAGTGGACTTCGGCACGCTGTCGGGGCGCGCGGTCGTCGTCCGCGTGGCCGACGGCGCGGAGCTGGGCAGCGCCGTCCACGAGTACGCCGAGCGCGTCATCGAGCACACGCTCCCCGGCACCGGCGTGCGGCTCGGCCCCGACTGGGCGCTGCAGTCGCCGCGCGACTGGCTGGACGTGCTGCGCGTGGCCGTGCCCGGGGCCCTGGCCGCCGCCGGGGTCGCCGCCGAGGACGTGATCGGCATCGGCACCGACTTCACCGCCTGCACCGTCCTGCCGACCACGGCCGACGGCACGCCCCTGTGCTTCGAGACGCCCGAGCAGCCGCACGCCTGGCCGAAGTTGTGGAAGCACCACGCCGCCCAGCCGCACGCCGACCGCATCAACGAGCTGGCCGCGCGGCGGGGCGAGAGCTGGCTGCCGCGCTACGGCGGCAAGATCTCCTCGGAGTGGGAGTTCGCCAAGGCCCTGCAGGTCCTGGAGGAGGCCCCCGAGGTGTACGCCAGGGCCGAGCGCTGGATCGAGGCGGCCGACTGGATCGTCTGGCAGCTGTCCGGCGTCGAGAGCCGCAACATCTGCACCGCCGGCTACAAGGGCGTCTTCCAGGACGGGAGCTACCCCTCCGAGGACTTCCTCGCCGCGCTCAACCCGGGCTTCTCCGGCTTCGCCGGCAAACTGGCGACCGGCGTGGTCGGCGACGACGTCGGCGGCGTCACCCTGGCTCCCCTCGGCGGCCTGGCCGGCGTGCTGACGGCGCGGGCGGCCGGATGGACCGGCCTGCCCGAGGGCATCGCCGTGGCCGTCGGCAACGTGGACGCCCACGTCACCGCCGCCGCCGCGGACGCCGTGCGCCCCGGCCAGATGGTGGCCATCATGGGCACCTCCACCTGCCACATCATGCCCAGCGACCGGCTGGCCGAGGTGCCCGGGATGTGCGGTGTCGTCCGGGACGGCATCGTGCCCGGCCTGTGGGGCTACGAGGCCGGCCAGTCCGCCGTGGGCGACATCTTCGCCTGGTACGTCGACACCTTCGGCACCGACGGCCACGAGCGCCTGACCGAGCTGGCCGAGCGCCAGGCCGTCGGCGCGCACGGGCTGGTCGCGCTCGACTGGTTCGGCGGCAACCGTTCGGTGCTCGTGGACCACGACCTGTCCGGCGTGATCGTCGGCCAGACCCTCGCCACCAGGCCCGAGGACGTCTACCGCGCGCTCATCGAGTCCACCGCGTACGGCGCCCGCATGATCGCCGAGACGTTCGAGAAGTCCGGCGTGCCCGTGGAGGAGTTCGTGGTCGCCGGCGGGCTGCTGAAGAACCGCTTCCTCATGCAGGTCTACGCCGACGTGCTGCGCCGCCCGCTGTCGGTCATCGGCTCCGACCAGGGCCCCGCGCTCGGCTCGGCCGTGCACGCGGCCGTCGCCGCCGGCGCCTACCCGGGCATCGAGGAGGCCGCCGCGGCGATGGGCAAGCGCACGCGGGCGGCGTACGTGCCGGACGAGGCCCGCGCCGACGCCTACGACCGCCTGTACGCCCAGTACCGCGACCTGCACGACCACTTCGGGGACGGGCGCATGCTGCACACCCTCCGCGCGATCAGGAACGAGGCCGCCAAGTGAACCACGAGGAAATGAGAGCGACCGTCGCCGGGCTGCACGCCGAGCTGGTGCACTACGGCCTGGTCGTCTGGACCGCGGGCAACGTCTCGGGCCGCGTCCCGGGCGAGGACCTGTTCGTCATCAAGCCGTCCGGGGTCTCCTACGACGAGCTGACCCCGGAGAACATGGTCGTCTGCGACCTCGACGGCAACCTCGTCGAGGGGGCCCACGCGCCCTCCAGCGACACCGCCGCGCACGCCTACGTCTACCGCGAGATGCCCGAGGTGGGCGGCGTCGTGCACACCCACTCGACCTACGCCTCGGCGTGGGCGGCCCGCGGCGAGCCCATCCCGTGCGTGCTGACGGCCATGGCCGACGAGTTCGGCGGCGAGATCCCGGTCGGCCCGTTCGCGCTGATCGGGGACGACTCCATCGGCCAGGGCGTCGTGGAGACGCTCAAGGGCCACCGCTCGCCGGCCGTCCTCATGCAGAACCACGGCGTCTTCACCATCGGCAAGGACCCCAAGGCCGCCGTCAAGGCCGCCGTGATGTGCGAGGACGTGGCCCGCACCGTCCACGTGTCCAGGCAGCTCGGCACGCCGCTGCCCATCGGCCCGGCCCACATCGACCGCCTGTACGACCGTTATCAGAACGTCTACGGACAGAGGAGCCCGCGTTGAACATCTGGTTTCTGACCGGCAGCCAGGGACTGTACGGCGAGGACACGCTGAGCCAGGTGGCCGAGCAGTCGCGGCGCATCGCCGAGCAGCTTCCCGTGCCCGTGCAGTGGCGGCCGGTGCTGACCGACGCCGCCGCGATCAGGCGCGTCATGCTGGAGGCCAACGCGGACGACGAGTGCGCCGGCGTCATCGCCTGGATGCACACCTTCTCCCCGGCCAAGATGTGGATCGCCGGTCTCGACGCGCTGCGCAAGCCGCTGCTGCACCTGCACACGCAGGCCGACGTCGAGCTGCCGTGGAGCTCCATCGACATGGACTTCATGAACCTCAACCAGGCCGCGCACGGCGACCGCGAGTTCGGGTTCGTGCAGACCCGGCTCGGCGTGCCGCGCAAGACCGTCGCCGGGCACGTCAGCGACCCGGCCGTCGGCGCGCGCGTCGAGGCGTGGGCGCGCGCGGCCAGGGGCGTGGCCGAGGTGCGGGCGCTGCGGCTGGCCCGCTTCGGCGACAACATGCGCGACGTGGCCGTGACCGAGGGCGACAAGGTCGAGGCGCAGCTGCGCTTCGGCGTCTCGGTCAACACCTACGGCGTCAACGAGCTGGTCGAGGCCGTGGACGCGGCCTCCGACGCCGACGTGTCGGCACTGGTCAAGGAGTACGCCGAGCTGTACCGGGTGGCGCCCGAACTGCTCGGCGAGCGCCAGGAGTCCCTGCGGTACGCCGCCAGGATCGAGCTCGGCCTGCGCGGCTTCCTGGAGCGCGGCGGCTTCCGCGCCTTCACCACGAACTTCGAGGACCTCGGCGGCCTGCGCCAGCTCCCCGGCCTGGCCGTGCAGCGCCTGATGGCCGACGGCTACGGCTTCGGCGGCGAGGGCGACTGGAAGACCTCGGTCCTGCTGCGCACCCTCAAGGCCATGAAGCCGGGCGGCACGTCGTTCATGGAGGACTACACCTACGACCTGACGCCCGGCAACGAGCTCATCCTCGGCGCGCACATGCTGGAGGTGTGCCCGTCCATCGCCGCCGGGACGCCGTCGTGCGAGATCCACCCGCTGAGCATCGGCGGGCGGGAGGACCCGGTGCGGCTGGTGTTCGACGCCGCGCCCGGCCCCGGCATCGTCGTCGGCCTGGCCGACATGGGCGACAGGTTCCGCCTGGTGGCCAACGAGATCGACGTCGTCGCGCCGCCGCAGCCGCTGCCGAAGCTGCCCGTGGCCCGCGCCGTCTGGTCGCCGCGGCCGGACCTGCGCACCTCGACCGAGTCGTGGCTGACCGCCGGCGCGCCGCACCACACGGTGCTGTCCACGGCCGTCGGGCGCGAGGAGCTGACGGACCTGGCCGACATGCTCGGCGTGGAGCTGCTGGTGATCGACAAGGACACCACGACGGCGCAGTTCACCAAGGAGCTGCGCTGGAACCAGGCGTACTACCGGCTCGCCCAGGGCTTCTAGTCCTCGGGCGGCTTCTTCGGGGCGTTCCTGCGCTGCTCCTCGGCACGTTCGCGGCAGCGGCGCAGGAACTCCGCGTCGTCGTCGGGGTCGGTGGCGGCGAACCGCCCCGGGCGGTCGTACTCGGGGAACGCGCTCGGCCGCGAGGTCGCCTGCGGGGCACGTTCGGGACGGCCGGCCACGAGCCAGATGACCGAGCCGACCAGCGGGAACAGCAGGACCACCAGCACCCATACGATCTTGGGCAGGTTCCTGCAGACCGCGTCCGGCGTGGTGATCACGTCGAAGAGGCAGTAGAGCCACAACACGAGGGTGGCCAGGCCCATGGCCTCGGACAGATACAGCACGGGGCCGAACGTAGTGACGGGCGGGGGAGACGGCAAGGGAAACCGGATGAATAGGGTGAAGCCGTGATGTTGACCAACTGGGCGGGCAACACCGCCTTCCGGGCGCGAGCCGTCCACCACCCCGCCTCGCTCGACGAGCTGCGCGGCCTGGTGGCCGGGAGCGACCGGGTGCGGGCCCTGGGCAGCGGTCATTCCTTCAACGACGTCGCCGACACCACCGGCGACCTCGTCGTGCTCGACCGCATGCCCGCCACGATCGAGATCGACAGCGCGGCGCGCAAGGTCCGGGTCGCGGCCGGCACCACGTACGCGCGGCTGGCCGAGGCGGTGCACGCGGCCGGGTTCGCGCTGGAGAACATGGCCTCGCTGCCGCACATCTCGGTCGCCGGCTCGGTCGCGACCGGCACGCACGGCTCCGGCGACGCCAACCGCTGCCTGGCCGCCGCCGTGTCCGGGCTGGAGCTGGTCACCGCCGACGGCTCGCTGCTCTCGTTGTCCCGCGGGGACGACGACTTCGCCGGCGCGGTCGTCGCGCTGGGCGCCCTCGGCGTCGTCCACACGCTGACGCTGGACCTCGTACCGGCCTTCGAGCTGCGCCAGTACGTCCGCGAGGACCTGACGCCCGACGCGCTCGACGGGTTCGACGCCATCATGGCCGGCGGCCACAGCGTCAGCCTGTTCACCGACTGGCGCGACACCAGGATCTGGCTGAAGCGCCGCGAGGAGTTCACCGCCGGCTCCTGGCACGGCACCCGCCCCGCCCCCGAACCCCGCCACCCGCTGCCCGGGATGCCCGCCGACGCCTGCACCACGCAGCTCGGCGTGCCGGGCCCCTGGCACGAGCGGCTGCCGCACTTCCGGCCCGACGCCCCGCCGAGCGGCGCCGGCGACGAGCTCCAGTCGGAGTTCCTGCTGCCCCGCGCGCACGCGGTCGCGGCGCTGCGCGCGCTGTACGCCGTCGGCGACCGCGTCCGCCCGGCCCTGCAGATCTCCGAGGTGCGCACGATCGCCGCCGACGACCTGTGGCTCAGCCCGTTCCGCGACCGCGACAGCGTCGGCGTGCACTTCACCTGGATCAGGGACGTCGCCGCCGTGCTCCCGGCGATCGACCTGGTCGAGCGGACGCTCGCCCCCTTCGACCCGCGGCCCCACTGGGGCAAGCTGTTCATCCGCCGCCCCGCCTGCCCCGCCGGCTTCCGCGAGCTGGCCGGGCGGCTGGACCCGGCGGGCAAGTTCGCCAACGACTTCGTCCGGCTACTGCTGGGGGAGTAGCGGGCCGCGCCGGGCGTGCGCCCGCCGTCGTAGCGGGCCACCGGTCCGGCGGACGATGTGCCGGCCGGGCCGTCGCGGCATCGTGGAGCGCATGACCGATCACCCGTTCAGATTCGGGGCCGTCGCCGGTTACGCCCCCACCGCGCAGGCCTGGACCGGGCTGGCCCGCAGGGTCGAGAGCCTGGGCTTCTCCACCCTGCTCGTCCCGGACACGCTCGGGACGCTGTCGCCGTTCGCCGCCGCGGCCGCGGCCGCCGCCGTCACCTCGACGTTGCGCGTCGGCACGTACGTGGTCAGCGCCCCGTACCGCACGCCCGAGACCGTCGCCTGGGAGACCGCCACCCTGCACACGCTCACCGGCGGACGCTTCGAGCTCGGGCTGGGCGCCGGCCGTCCGGGCGCCGAGCAGGACGCGGCGGCGCTCGGCGTGCCGTTCGGCACCCCGGCCGAGCGCGTGGCCCGCCTGGCCGCCACGATCGACGCGGTCAAGGACGTGCCGATCCTGGTCGCCGCGACGGGCGCCCGCGTGCTCGGCCTGGCCGCGCGCAAGGCGGACACGGTGGCGCTCGGCGTGCCGCCGCAGCACACCGAGGACCAGCTCGCCGCCAAGCTGGACGAGCTCTACGAGCTGGCCGGCGACCGCTTCCACGACCTGGAGCTCGGCATGAACCTGGTGGCCGCCGGCGGCGAGCCGCCCGCCTGGCTGGCCGGCCGCTTCGGCCCGCTCGGCCCCGAGGCCACCGGCCTGCTCACCGGCACCCCCGACGAGATGGCCGACGTCCTGCGGCGGCGCAGGGACCGGCTCGGGATCTCGTACGTGACGGTGAACGCCCAGTTCGTCGACGCCTTCGCGCCCGTCGTGGAACGGCTGGCCGGTACCTGACGGAAGCTGACAGGTAAGACCGGCAGGATGGCTCCCATGACCGCACAGGGAACCTTCGACACCGCCGGCTGGGACGCCAAGCCGCCCTTCGACGACCGCGACGGCGTCGCGCTCGGCCTCGTCAGCATGACCAAGACCTTCCACGGCGACCTGACCGGGACGAGCGTCGTCCATCTGATGGTGGCCTCGACCCCGGTGGAGGAGTCGCGCGCGTACGTGGCGATGGAACGCATCGAGGGCACCCTGGAGGGCCGCAAGGGCGGCTTCGTCGTGGCGCACCAGGCGCTGAGCGACCGCGGCGGGCAGTCGCTCACCATCACGATCGTGCCCGACTCGGGCGTGGGCGAGCTGACCGGCATCACGGGACGGATGAACATCACCATCGCCCCGGACGGCTCGCACTCCTACACCCTGGACTACGAGCTGCGGGAGAGGGAGTGACCCGGGCGAACGCCCGGGTGGATGAGGGGTGGAGCTATGGGGATTCGAACCCCAGACCTCCTCCATGCCATGGAGGCGCGCTACCAACTGCGCCATAGCCCCTTGCTGCGGTCACAAGTGTATCGGACTCCGGGACCCGCGACACACATGCGCGTACCAGGCATACGCTGAGTCAAATCTTGCTACTCTCCGTGCCATGTCCAGCGTGCAGGCCGTCCCGTTGACCCCGCGGTGCGCGAAGATCCTCGCCGCTCGTGAGCATGCCGTCGTCGAGGTCAGCGCGTTCAACGGGTTCTTCACCCTGCGGGCCATCCGCAGCCTGCTGGAGTGGGCGACCCGCACGTTCACCGGCGTGCACGTGCTCGTGCCGGGCGTCGAGCTGGCCGGCACGCTGGTCGCGCGCGGGCTGCCGTCCGGGGCGGCGCTGATCAAGGCGCGGTCGGCGGCCAACAACACGCGCAACCGGGTGATCCGGGTGCTCGAAGGCATGGGCGCGGCCAACGCCACCGTCTTCGACTGGAACGAGCTGGCCGGCAACCGCGCCTACCGGCGCTCCCGTCGGGAGCTGGAGCGGCTGGCCGCCAAGGACGCCGCGTTCCGCGCGCGCTGCGTGGCGGCGGTGCTGCCGCTTGTCGGCGGCCGGGAGCTCACCCCCGAGCAGGCCGCGAACGCGCTGCCCTTCCTGCTGGCCGGGCTGCCGCTGGTGCTGAACAGCCCGGCGATCCTGCGCACGGGCTCGTCGGTGTTCTGCCACCCTGAGCCCATGCCGCTGGTGGGGGAGCTCTACGCGGGCACACTGCCCGTCTCGCGCTCGCCCCACCAGGGCTTCGTCGCCTCCCGGCCGGCCCCCGACCCCGCCTGACCCCGGCGGGCGGTCAGCCGACCGAGCGGGCCATGTCGATCAGCCTGACCAGCTCGGCGACCATCGGGTCCTCCGAGCTCCCCGACAGGCGCTCGGCGTGCTCGCGCAGCGCCGGCAGGTCCAGGCCGAACGCCTTCCTGTCGCGCAGGTAGACCGCGAAGGCCGCGACGACCACGTCCACCTGCAGCCGGATCGGCGTGCCGGTCCAGATCGAGGGCTTCAGGTCGTCGGCCCGCAGCGACTTGCCGGCCTCGGAGGCCGCCCGGGTGTCGGGGTCCAGCCAGCGCACGGTCGCCTGGGCGAGCTGTCCACGCGCGCCCGGCTTGAGGTGGAGGGCGTACAGGGCCGTGACCGAGTGGCCGGGGCCGATCTCGCCGCCGTCGCGGCTGTCGTCGCGGAACTCCTCGGCCGACATCGCGCGGTTCTCGTAGCCGATGAGCTGGTAGCTCTCCACGACCGAGGGGTTGAAGACGACCTGCGCCTTGGCGTCGCGGGCCCGTACTTCGATGGTGGCCGGGAGCTGGGTGGTGAAGACCTTCTCGGCCTCCTGCTCGGAGTCCACGTAGACGGCCATGCCGTCGCCGTTGTCGGCGAGCTGCTCCATCAGCTCGTCGCCGTATTCGCGGCCGACGCCGACGGTGAGCAGCGTGACCTGCTTGCCCGCGTACTCCTTGACCTGCTCCACGATGGTCCGCCACTCGGTGTCGCCCTGGTTGGCCAGGCCGTCGGAGAGCAGGACGACCCGGTTCGTGGCGGCGGCCCGGAACGCCTGGGACGCCTCGCGGTACCCGGTCAGGACGCCGCTCTGCAGGTTCGTGCCGCCGGCGGTGGCCAGCTCGTCCACCGCGGCGTGGAGCTGGCTCCTGGCGGTGAGCGGCGTCATGGAGGCCAGCACCTCGGCCTCGTCGCTGAAGGCCACGAGCGACACCTGGTCGCCGGGCGCGAGCTGGTCGAGCAGCTTGTGCAGGGCCGACTTGACCAGGTCCAGGCGGCCGGTCTCGGCCATCGAGCCGGACACGTCGACCACGAACGTGAGGTTGGCCGGGCGGCGCGCGCCCGGGTCGGAGGCGCGGGTCTGCAGGCCCACGCGGAGCACGGCCTCGTCGCGGGCGGGCAGCCGCGCGCCGTCCACGTGCACGGCGAAGCCGTCGTCGGAGGGCTGCGGGTAGTCCTGCCCGAAGGCGTTGACCCACTCCTCGGGGCGGATCTCGCCGGGCGCGGGCCAGCGGCCTTCCTGGAGCGTACGGCGGGCGTAGCCGTACGAGGCGGTGTCCACGTCCAGGGCGAAGGTGGAGATCTGCGCCGTGGTCGTGTCCTTCTCGGATTCCTGGGTGCCGGCCGGGGACGCGCTCGGCGCGGGCTGCCGCTGCGTGTCGGACAGGGGGGCCCGCGCGGCGCTGCCGCTGGACGATCCGCCGGAGCCGCCGCACGCGGCGAGTCCGAGAAGCGCGGCGAGCCCGACGCTGATGGCCAGGGGACGAATGGCTAAGGGGCGACATCTCATCGCAACCACCTCCGCGTCCTATGACGGAGATCCGTGTGGCAGCGGCCGGGCCGGAGACGCAAGCGAGCACAAACCGCGATCGTCACGTGATCAGTTGTGACAAATCAGAATTGATGGGATCTGCGGCGCGGACCCGGAGCAGGCCGCCGTCTCCCCGTTGTTACCGGCCGTCGCCCGGTCGTTATCGGCCTTCGCCCGTTCGTCGGCCGGTCGTCCTCACCAGTGGAGCAGGAGCAGTTCGGCGGAGAAGCCGGGGCCCAGGGCCATCAGGACGGCGGGCCGGCCGGAGTGCCCGCGGGTCTCCTGGAGCACGTGGAGCACCGAGACCGACGACAGGTTCCCGTACGTCCGCAACGACCGCCACGTCACGTCCAGCGCCCTGGGGTCGAGGTCGAGGCTCTGCACGATCTTGTCGATGACCTTGGGGCCGCCGGGGTGGCAGATCCAGGTCGGCACCTGGTCGGGGGTCAGGCCGTAGTCGGCCAGGAAGGCCCTGATGTCGTCGGCCAGCACCTGGTCCACGAAGTGGGTGAGGTCGGCGTCGAGCACGATGTGGAAGCCGTGGTCGCCCACCTCCCATCCCATCAGGTGCTCGGTGTCGGGGTAGAGCCTGCTGCGGGTGGCGACGACCTCGGGGCCCTGGCCGCGCCCGGTGGCGACGACGGCCGCCGCGCCGTCGCCGAACAGGCCGCTGGCGATCATGTTGGCGATCGAGGAGTCGTCGCGCTGGATGGTCAGCGAGCACAGCTCCACGCACACCAGCACGGCGGCGTGATCGGGCCAGCCGCGCAAATAGTCGTGCAGACGTGACAGGCCCGAGGCCCCGGCCGCGCAGCCGAGGCCGAACACGGGCACCCGCTTGACGTCGCCGCGCAGCCCGAGGCGCTGGGCGAGCCTGGCGTCCAGCGAGGGCGTGGCCAGGCCGGTGGTCGAGCAGAACAGCAGGTGGTCGATCTTCCCCGGCGGCACGTCGGCCTTTTCGAGGGCGCCTCGGACGGCCTGCTCGCCCAGGTCGAGGGCGATCTCGACGTACATGGCGTTGGCGCGGGCGAAGGAGTCGAGCTTGGTGTAGCCGTCCAGCGGGAGTGCGAGGTTGCGGCCCACGACGCCGGTGGCCGCGTGGAAGCGCCGCAGCAACTCCTCGTCGCAGTCCGTCAGACGGGAGAACGCTTCGGTGATCTCCGCCTGCTCGTAGCGGTGATCGGGGAAAACGGTCTCTACCCCCGAAATATGCATATATCACTCCTGCCGCAGGGAGGGGAGCGCTAACCTGCTCGCGCCGGATATGGGCGGTTAATATGCGTATGTGCCGCTTCCGACCTCCGGCCGACCGCCCATGATCTCCGCCGCCCCGCTACCGGCCCCCGCCCCGCTACCGGCCCCCGCCCCGCTACCGGCCCCCGCCCGGCTGCCGGTTCCCGCCCGGTTGCCCACGGTCGCGGTGCTGGCCTTCGACGGGATGGCGCCGTTCGAGCTGGGCTGCGTCGTGGAGTTCTTCGGGCTGCCCAGGCCCGAGCTGGACGTCCCCTGGTACGACCTGAAGGTGTGCGCCGAGACCGCCGAGCCGCTGCGCGTGGTCGGCGGGTTCACCATGCAGGCCGGGCACGGGCTCGACGTCCTGGCCGGGGCCGGGACGGTGATCGTGCCCGGCGTGGCCGACGTCCGGGGCGAGGTCTCCGGCGAGTTGGTCGAGGCGCTGCGCCAGGCCCACGGCCGGGGCGCCCGGATGGTGTCGATCTGCTCCGGCGCGTTCGCCCTGGCCGCCGCCGGTCTCCTGGACGGCCGCGAGGCCACCACCCACTGGAAGTACGCCGACCTGCTCCAGCGGCGTTTCCCCGCCGTCCGCGTCAACCCCTCCGTCCTGTACGTGGACGGCGGCGACGTGCTGACCAGCGCGGGCAGCGCCGCCGGCCTCGACCTGCTGGTCCACCTGGTACGCACCGACCACGGGCCGAACGTGGCCAACGCGGTGGCCCGCCGCCTGGTCGTCGCGCCGCACCGGGAGGGCGGTCAGGCCCAGTTCATCGAGGCCGCCGTCACGCCGGTGGCCGACGACGGCGGCGTGGCCAGGGCGATGGGGTGGGCGCTCGACCACCTGGCCGAGCCGATCGGCGTGGCGGACCTGGCCGCGGTGGCGCACATGTCGCAACGCTCGTTCATCAGGCACTTCAAGCGGCAGACCGGGACCAGCCCGCTGCGGTGGGTGATCTCGCAGCGGGTGGCCGCGAGCCTGCCGATGCTGGAGTCGACGGCGGCGCCGGTGGAGGAGGTCGGGGCGGCGGTCGGGTTCGAGAGCCCGGCGACGTTCCGCCACCACTTCACCCGCGCGATGCGCACCTCCCCTTCCGCCTACCGCCGCGCCTTCGGCCCCTGACTCAACCCCTCGCCGTGTGGCCGGGGAGCAGGCCGTCCACCAGGGCGCGCAGCCCCAGCTCGTAGGTGTCCGCGGCGGTGAGCTCGGCCCAGCGGCCGCCCAGCTCGGCCAGGCGGGGCAGGGCCGCCGGGTCGAGGCCGGCGAAGACCTGGTCGCGGTAGGTCGGCCGGCCCTCCTCGCGCCTGCGCCCGGCCGCCGCGCGGATGGCGATCTCGCCGGCCGTGTAGTGCCAGATGATCCGGTAGAGGTGCACGGCGCGCTCGGCCGTCAGGCCCGCGTCGAGGGCCGCGTCGATGATCTTCTCCGGGTACCACAGCGCGCCGACCGCGAGCAGGTCGTCGGCGCGCAGCACGTCCACCGCCCAGGGACAGCCGGCCACCCCGTCGCGCATGGCCAGGGCCACCACGACCACGCGTTCGCGCGGGTCGGCGGGCAGGTCGGGGCGCGGCAGCCCGGCCGCGTACTCGTCGAGCAGGAGCAGCAGGAGCTCCTCCTTGTCGCGGACGTGGTGGTAGAGCGCCATCGGCGTGCTGCCGACCTCCTTGGCCAGCCTGCGCATGGTCAGCCCGCCGACGCCGTCGGCCTCGATGACCCGGTGCGCCGCTGCCACGATGTCGGCCCGCGAGATCCGGGGCGGCCTTCCAGTGCGTGCGGGCATGCCGTCATGTTACTTTCTATACATGTATAAAAAGACATCGCCGTGGACGACGGTGGTGGTCCTGGCGTTCGCCGTCGCCGTCGGGTCACTCCAGATGACCGTCGTCGTCCCGCTGCTCCCGCTGCTCCAGAGGCAGTTCGGCGCGTCGTCCACCTCCATCTCCTGGACGCTCACCGCCGGCCTGCTGTCCGGCGCGGTCGCGATCCCGCTGCTGTCCCGGCTCGGCGACATGTACGGCCGCCGCGCCGTCGCCCTGTCCGCGCTCGCCCTGCTCGTGGCCGGTTCGGCGGTCGCCGCGCTGTCCGGCACGCTCGGCGCGGTCGTCACCGGACGGACGCTGCAGGGCGTGTCCGCCGCGCTGCTCCCGCTGGCCATGGGGCTGGCCAGGCAGGCGGTCCCCGCCCAGCGGCTGGCCACGGCGATCGGCGTGCTGAGCGCCACCATCGGCGTGGGCAGCGGCGGCGGCATGATCCTGGCCGGGCTGGTGGGCGGCGACCACCGGGCCATGTTCTGGATCCTGGCGGCGCTGGGCGCGCTGAGCCTCGTCCTGGTGGCGGCGCTGGTGCGAGAGGCGGCGCCGGCCGGACGCGCGGGGCGTCCCGACCTGGTGGGGGCCGTGCTCGTCGCCGGGTGGCTGGTCTGCCTGCTGCTCGCGATCAGCAAGGGCGGCGCCTGGGGCTGGACGTCGCCGCCGACGCTGGGGCTGCTCGCGGGGGCGGTCGTGCTCGCGGTCGCGTGGGTGGTCACGGCCCGGCGCACCGCCTCGCCGCTGATCGAGATCCCCATGCTGCTGCACCGCGGCACGGTCGGGGCCACGGTGGCCTCGTTCCTCATCGGGTTCGCGCTGTTCGGGGCGATCACCACGCTGTCGGCGGTCGCCCAGGGCTCTCTCGGGGCCTCGGTGCTGCAGGTGGGGCTGTACCTGCTGCCGACCACGGTGCTGATGCTCGCCGTCTCGATGCTGGCCGGGCCGCTGATGCGGCGCTTCCCGGCCGCGGCGCTGGTCTCCGGCGGCTCCGCGCTGGTCACCGCCGCCGCGGTGTGGCTGGCGGTCTTCCGCGACACCGCGGCCGACCTGTACGGGGCCGCCGCCGTCCTCGGCCTCGGCGTCGGCCTGGTGTACGCGGCGCTCGGCACGATGGCCGTCGAGCACGTCGAACCGGCCAAGACCGCGGCGGCCGGAGGGGTGAACGCGCTGGTCAGGGTCGTGGGCAGCAGCGTGGCCGGAGCCGTCGGCGCGGCCGTGTCGGCCGCCGGGGGAGCGGGCTGGAGCTTCGGCGTCGCCGCCGGGGCCGCCCTGCTGGCCGCCGTGTTCGCGGCCGTCCACCGGGCGAGGGCGGTGGCGTGGGCATGAGCGAGGAACAGCGCCTGATCGCGTGGGGCGACGAACTGGTCAAGCTGCACGACGGCTTCCGGCGGGAGCTGGCACGCCTGCGGGCCGGCGGCGACGGCTTCGACCTGCGTACGCACTGCCTGGCGTTCTGCGACGCCCTGCACGCCCACCACGAGGGCGAGGACGCGGTGCTGTTCCCGCACCTGGCCGCCGAGCGTCCCGAGCTGGCCGACGTCCTGGCCCGGCTGGGCGCCGAGCACCGCGTGGTTGCCCGGCTGGTCGCCCGCGTCCGCGACCTGGCCGGCGCGGGCGCGAGCGCGGGCGACGAGCTCGACCGGCTGGCCGCCGAGCTGGAGGCCCACCTGGACTACGAGGAGGAACAGCTCGTCCCGCTGCTGAACGGCATGACCTCGATGCCCGAGAACCTCTGAGCCCGCCGCCCGGCGTCAGCGGGTGACGGGCGGGTTGAAGCGGTGGTGTTCCGGCGGCGTCCAGCCCGCCCCGACCGTGCCGTCCACCTCCGTGTACGCGGTCAGCTCGAACCGCACCGACCGCTGCTCCGCGGCCCAGTCCACCTCCGCCCGGCCGGTCAGGTGGAGGGTCCGGCCGGCGTCCCAGTCGACGAACAGCAGCCCGGCGGCC
Source organism: Nonomuraea sp. NPDC049624 (assembly GCF_040675255.1). Lineage (NCBI taxonomy): Bacteria > Bacillati > Actinomycetota > Actinomycetes > Streptosporangiales > Streptosporangiaceae > Nonomuraea > Nonomuraea sp. NPDC049624. The sequence goes on from NZ_JBFAOR010000015.1 coordinate 73,582, forward strand.
GGGTCGAGCTCCAGGTTGCCGAGCGTCATGTACATGGAGTTGCCGACGTAGTCCGGGAACTCCAGCGACCCCGGCCCGGTCACCCGGACGAACCCCGGGTTGCCGCCGCGATGGGAGACGTCGGCCCCCAGGCCCGCGGCGCGGGTGGCGATGAAGAACGTGTCGGCCCGCTCGATCCACCCGACGTGGCCCGGCGCGAGCCGCGTCCCGCCGCCGACGACCTCCGGGACGCCGGGCGCGGCGGTGGGCTCGCGGGCCTGGATGTACTTGGGGCAGTTGGAGTACACCTGCTCCGTCCAGACCACCAGGCCCTCGCCCGCCTGCACGGCGGTGCCGTTCACGCGCATCCGGCGCCGGGTGTGCGGCTCGATGGCCAGCAGCCCGATGTCGCGCTCCGCCGTGAACAGGCCCCGCAGCGGCGCCGCGGGCAGGGCGCGGACGGTGATCGTGCGGTCGTCGTCGGCGTCGGCGAACCCGGGCGGCCCGGTCAGCACGTCGGCCCACACCTGGCCGAGGTCGTCGGCCGCGCCCGCGACCAGCAGGTGCTGCGCCCGCAGGAACGCGGCGGCCACCTCGGGGATCTCGGGTCGGGTGCGCGAGCTGCCGAACGCGCCCGGCGTCCGCACCCCGGCGCGGGCCTGGACGGCGATCTCGCCTGGATGTCTCATTTAGAAGAACCCGCAGGTGGGGGCGCCGGCGGTGGGAGCGGGACGATCGCCCGCCGCGCCGGGGGCGGAGATCTCCAGCCGGATGCCGTCGGGGTCCTCGAAGAACACGCCGCCGGAGGAGGCGCCCTCGCCGTGCGGGACCACGCCGTCGTGGTGCAGCTTCGCGCCGACCTCCCTGACGACCTGCTCGGCCCTGCGCACCGCGTCGAGGTCCGCCACCTGGAAGGACAGGTGGTGCAGGCCGGGCAGGGCGGTGGGGAAGCGGCCGTCGCTCTGCTGCCAGAGCGTGACGACGAGCTCGCCGTCCTGGGCGAGGAGGGCGTAGCGGCGGCCGTCCTCGGCGGACTCGTGGGCGACGGTGAAGCCGAAGACGCGGCCGTAGAACTCCTTCGACCTGTCGAGGTCGGTGACGTTGAGCCCGACGTGCCCGGTCCGGAATGACATACGACTCTCCTCGTCTAACGGTTGCACGACTGATTGGCCGTTAGAAATCAATATAACGGCAAAAGTAGGTCGTTGGCGTTAGAGGAGGCTATTTCTTGTGCTCCCGGTAGTGCCTGGCCGCCCGCGCGCGGTTGCCGCACGCCGGTGAGCACCACTCCTGGCGCGGGTGCTCCTTGACGAAATAGAGCACGCAGCGCGGGGCCCCGCAGGTGCGGAGCAGGGCGCGGTCGGGCCCGGCCAGGAACTCCACCGCCGCGACGGCGAGCCGCCCCCGCAGGCGCGTGGACGGGTTCGCCTTGGTCGCGGGGGCCATGGTCAGCGCCGGCTCGCCGGTCCACGACAGTTGCGGGGCCGTGGGGGCGGCCAGGGCGGTCGCGTTGACCAGGGCCAGCGACTCGGCGAAACCGGGCAGGCCGGCCGCGTCCGCGACGCTCGGCGGTGCCGGGGCGATCGCCTTGGCCAGCAGCGCCCGGACGGCCTGGCGCAGCCGTACGGTCTGCTCGCGCAGTTCCTCCGTGGCGGTGAAGCCGGGCGGCACGTCCAGGTCGGCCGCGTGCTCGCGGAGCCATTCGGTCATCGCGGCGGCGTCGCGCAGCCGGTCGACGGGCCCGGAGCGGTCGGCCCTGACCGTGCCGGCGAACTCCATGGTCAGCGTGGTGGACATGCCTCCAATCTAACGGCAGCTGGCTCGTGCCCCCGTTAGGCAAAAAATTGCTTAACCAGAAAGATTGCGTGATCGGAAAAACTGCGTAATCTGAAAGGGTGACCGGATTGAGGGAACGGAAGAAGCAGGCGACCCGCGAGGCGCTGATGGACGCGGCGCTCCGGCTGGCCCTGGAACGCGGCCTGGAGAACGTCCGGGTGGAGGACGTCGCCGAGCTGGTCGGCGTGTCGCCGCGCACGTTCAACAACTACTTCTCCAGCAAGTACGAGGCCCTCGCCGCCCGCCACACCGACCGCGTCCGCCGGACGGTGACCGTGCTGCGGGCCCGCCCGGCGGCAGAGCCGCTGTGGGAGGCGCTGATCGCGGCCGTCGCCGAGCCCTGGGAACACGCCTTGACCAGCCCGGGGCCGCCCGGCGCCGACCGGCTGGCCCTCACCAGGCTGCTGGCCGAGGAGCCCGCATTGCGCGCCGAGGCGCTGAAGGCCCAGTTCGCGGCCGACGGCGAGCTGGCCGCGGCCGTGGCCGAGCGCACGGGCGCCGATCCGGACCGAGACCTCTACCCGCACCTGGTGGCGGCCACCGTAAGCGCCGCCGTGCAGGTGGCCGTCGGCCACTGGCTGCGCTCCGACCCGCCCGTCCCGCTGGTGCCGGTGCTGCGCGAGGCGCTGCACCGCCTGGCCGCGGGGCTGCCCGCCCCCCACCCCCGAACCGAAGGAGACACCCCATGACCGCAGCGGACCCCACGGTCGCCGACGTCGTCATCGTCGGCGCCGGGCCCAACGGCCTGATGCTGGCCTGCGAGCTCAGCCTGGCCGGAGTCCGGCCCGTCGTGCTCGAACGCCTGCCCGCCCGCAGCGACCGGCCCAAGGCCAACGGCATCGTCGGCCAGGTCGTCGGCCTGCTGCACCAGCGGGGGCTGGCCGCGGCGCCCGTGCCGGTGCCGGCGTTCGTCTTCGGCGCCATGCCGCTCGACCTGGCGAGGCTCGACGACAACCCGCTGCGCGCGCTGCACGTCCGGCAGCCGGAGCTGGAGGAGCTGTTCGAGCGGCGGGCCGCCGAGCTGGGCGTGGAGATCCGGCGCGGCCACGAGCTGACCGGCTTCGAGCAGGACGCCGACGGCGTCACGCTCTCCGTGACAGGCCCCGAGGGCCCCTACGAGCTGCGCACGTGCTACCTGGTGGGCTGCGACGGCGCCCACAGCCTGGTCAGGAAGCGGGCCGGCATCGGCTTCCCGGGAGTGAGCGCGCCCGACGTCATCAGCCGCACGGCCCACGTCACCGTGCCCGGAGCGGTCGTGCGGCGTGGCACGGCCGAGATGGAGGTGCCCGGCCACGGCACGTTCGTGCTCTACACCTGGCACCGGACCGAGCGCGGCGCGTACGCGATGTTGCCCACGGGGCCGGGCGTGCTCTCGGTCACCGCGATGGAGTGGAGCGGCGAGACCTCCGGCGACGGCGAGGCCCCCGGCGACGACGTGCCGATGACGATCGGCGAGCTGCGCGCGAGCCTGGCCCGCGTGCTCGGGGCCGACCTGCCGCTCGCCCCGCCCACCGGCGAGGGCCCCCACCTGCTCCGGCGGCTGAACGGCCGCGAGACCCGGGTGGCCGACCGCTACCGGGCCGGCCGCGTGTTCGTGGCCGGCGACGCCGCCCACGTGCACTCGGCCATGGGCGCGCCCGGGCTCAACCTCGGCCTCCAGGACGCCGCCAACCTGGCCTGGAAGCTGGCCGCCGCGCTCCAGGGCTGGGCGCCCGAGGGGCTGCTCGACACCTACGACGCCGAGCGCAGGCCCGCCGCCGAGCGGGTGGCCGTGCACTCCAGCGCCCAGCTCGCCCTGGCCGCGCCCGGCCCCGACGTCACCGCGCTGCGCACGCTGTTCGCCGAGCTGCTGGACGACGACGCCAACCGGCGGCGCGTCGCGGCGCTCATGGCGGGCTCCGACCTGCCCTACCAGGCGCCCGGCAGCGCGCATCCCCTCGCCGGCCGGTTCCTGGCCGACCTGCCCGCCGAGCCCGCCTCCCGGGCCCGCCCGCTGCTGCTCGACCGCACCGGCGAGCTGCGCGTGCGCCACGAGCGGGTCGAGACGGTCACCATGCCGTCGTGCCCGGCCGAGGCCGTCCTGGTGCGCCCCGACGGCTACGTGGCCTGGGCGGGCACGCCGGACGAGACGCTGACCCAGGCGCTGGAGACCTGGTTCGGCAAGGGTGTGGAGGTGGCGGCGTAGGCAGCGGCATGGACGGCGGGCGTGCCGTCAGGCGTTAGTCTGCGGTCAGAACAACATTCTGTGCACAAGGAGAACCTTGCCGGACAACCTCATCTTCCGCCTGCCGCCGACGTTCGAGACGATCGAGGAGGAGCGGCGGCACCGCAAGGAACGGCTCGCGGCGGCGCTGCGCATCTTCGGCAGGTTCGGCTTCGAGGAGGGCGTGGCCGGGCACATCACCGCCCGCGACCCCGAGCTGAGCGACCACTTCTGGGTCAACCCGTTCGGCATGTCCTTCAAGCACGTCAGGGTCAGCGACCTCATCCTGGTCAACCACGAGGGCCAGGTCGTCGAGGGCCGCCACCACGTCAACGAGGCCGCCTTCGCCATCCACTCCCAGGTGCACCAGGCCCGTCCCGACGTCGTCGCGGCCGCCCACAGCCACTCGATCCACGGCCGCGCCCTGTCCGCGCTCGGCCAGACCATCGAGCCCATCACCCAGGACGCCTGCGCCTTCTACCGGGACAACGCGCTGTTCGACGACTACACGGGCGTCGTGACCGACCTGGAGGAGGGCAAGCGCATCGCCGCGACGCTGGGCGGCAACAAGGCCCTCGTGCTGCGCAACCACGGCCTGCTGACGGTCGGCGACACGGTCGACGCGGCCGCCTGGTGGTTCATCACCATGGAACGCTCGGCCCAGGTGCAGCTCCTGGCCAAGGCCGCCGGCCAGGTCGTGCCCATCGAGCCCGACAACGCCGCGCTGACCCACCAGCAGATCGGCAACGACCTGGCCGGCTGGATCAACTACCAGCCGCTGCACGACCAGATCGTGCGCGAGCAGCCCGACCTGTTCGAGTAGGGGCTCTCAGGAGCTGCGGAAGGTGTGCCGGTAGGTCAGCGGCGCCACGCCGACGGCCGCGTGCAGGTGCTGCCGGAGCGAGACCGCCGTGCCGAAGCCGGAGCGCCTGGCCACCTCCTCCACGCCGAGGTCGGTGGTCTCCAGCAGCCGCCTGGCGTGGCGGACGCGGTGGCCGGACAGCCATTTGGCCGGGCTCATCCCGGTCTCCTCGCGAAAGCGCCTGGTGAAGGTGCGCACGCTCATCCTGGCGTGCGCGGCCAGCGCGTTGAGGTCGAGCGGGGCGTCGAGGTGGGCCAGCATCCAGTCGCGGGTCGCGGCGGTGCCGCCGGCGCCGTCGTGCGGCAGGGGGCGCTCGATGTACTGCGCCTGGCCGCCGTCCCGCCAGGGCGGCATCACGCAGCGGCGGGCGGCCCGGTTGGCCACCTCGGTGCCGTGGTCGCGCTTGATCACGTACAGGCACAGGTCGAGGCCCGCCGCCACCCCGGCCGAGGTCAGCACGTCGCCGTCGTCCACGAAGAGCACGTCGGGGTCCAGCTTGACCTGGGGGAACAGGGCGGCGAACCGGGCCGCCTCGCGCCAGTGCGTGGTGGCCGGACGGCCGTCCAGCAGGCCCGCCGCGGCCAGCACGAACGCGCCCGTGCAGATCGACATGACCCGCGGCCGGTCCTGCAGGGCGGCGCGCAGGGTGGCGGTGATCGTGCCGTCCTTCATCGCCCGGCCCGCGTGGATGCCGGGGACCAGCACCGTGTCGGCCGTGTCCAGCACGTCGAGGTCGTGGTCGGGCAGCACGGTGTAACCGGCCGTGCAGCGGACCGGCTCGCGGTCGGGGGAGCAGGTCACGACCTCGTAGAGCTTCTCGCCGTCCGGCGTCTCGGCCGACTCGAAGACCTGGCCGGGCACGCCGAGGTCGAGCGGGGCGAAGTGGTTCAGCACGACGACCGCGACACGATGGGCCATGGCCCGATTCTTGCACATATTGGCTTTCGGGCCACTCGCGCCGTCAAAATGCGATGAATCAGGATTGGCGCATGACGTTGAGCACCACCCCCACCCCCACGCGGACCCACAGGATCCACCGCGCCTGGTGGGTCGCGGCCGTGGCCTTCGTGGCCATCCTCGGCGCGGCCGGCTTCCGCGCCACCCCCGGCGTGCTGATCACCCCGCTGCACGACGAGTTCGGCTGGAGCAGGGGCACGATCTCGCTGGCAGTGTCGATCAACCTGGTGCTCTACGGGCTCACCGCGCCCTTCGCCGCCGCGCTGATGGACCGCTTCGGCATGCGCCGCGTGGTGTCGCTGGCCCTGCTGCTGGTCGCGGTGGGCAGCGGGCTCACCGTGATCATGACGGCGAGCTGGCACCTGCTGCTGTTCTGGGGCGTGTTCATCGGGCTCGGCACCGGGTCGATGGCGCTGGTGTTCGCCGCCACGGTGACCGACCGCTGGTTCGTCCGGCACCGGGGGCTCGTCACCGGCATCCTGACCGCGGCGGGCGCGACCGGGCAGCTCATCTTCCTGCCCGTGCTGGCCTGGCTCGCCGAGGGGCCGGGCTGGCGGGTGGCCTCCCTGACGGTGGCGGGCGCCGCGCTCGCGGTGGTGCCGTTCGTCTGGTGGTTGCTGCGCGACCACCCCGAGGAAGTGGGCACGACGGCGTTCGGCGCCGAGGCGGGCGCCGTACGGACCGGGCCGGCCGGCGGGAACGCGGCGGCGCGGGCGCTGACGGTGCTGCGCTCGGCCGCGCGCACGCGGCCCTTCTGGTTCCTCGCCGGCGGCTTCGCGATCTGCGGCATGAGCACGAACGGCCTGGTCGGCACGCACTTCATCCCCGCCGCGCACGACCACGGCATGGCCGAGCCGGTCGCCGCCGGCCTGCTCGCCATCATCGGGATCTTCGACATCGCCGGGACGGTCGCCTCCGGCTGGCTCAGCGACAAGGTCAACCCCAAGCTGCTGCTCGGCGTCTACTACGGCCTGCGCGGCCTGTCGCTGATGCTGCTGCCCGGCCTGTTCGCGGCCACCACCGAGCCCAGCATGCTGATCTTCATCGTGTTCTACGGCCTGGACTGGGTGGCCACCGTGCCCCCGACCGTCGCCCTGTGCCGCCAGATCTACGGCCAGGACGGCGCGGTCGTGTTCGGCTGGGTGTTCGCCTCCCACCAGGTGGGCGCCGCCGTCGCCGCCGTGGGCGCCGGCCTGACCCGCGACCACCTCGGCGCCTACGACCTGGCCTGGTACGCCGCCGGCGCCCTCTGCCTGCTGGCCGCGGGAATGTCTCTGGCCATCCGGCATGCTAGACGGTGATGAACGAGACCGAACTGATGGTCCTCCCCCTCGTGGTCAGGATCGAGAGGGCCGCTCCCCCCGAGCGCACCGACGCGCTGGAGGCCGCCGCCATGGCCGTGCTGAGCCTGCTGGACGACCCGGGGGAGTGGGCCGCGGAGCTGCACGCCTGGCAGTCCACCGGCAAGATCCGCAAGGTGGTGCGGCGCGCCAGGGGCGCCGAGTGGCGCAGGGCCGCCGCGCTCCCCGGCCGCACGGTCGAGCACCGCACGGCGCAGGTGCGGGTGCACCCGCCCGTCCCGCTCGACGCCTGGCCCAAGGATCTGGCCCGGCTCCAGGTGGGCGGCACCGAGCTGAGCGACGCCGCCGAGCCCGGCGAGCCGCCCGCCGGGCCGCCGGTCCTGTGGGAGAACCCCGCGCTGACCATGTCGGCGGGCAAGGCCATGGCCCAGGCCGGGCACGCCGCGCAGCTCGCCTGGTGGGCCAGCGACGAGGCCGAGCGGGCCGCCTGGCGGGCGGACGGCCTGGCGGTCTCCGTGCGCGCCGCGTCCGGCAGGGACGACTTCGACGCCAAGGTGGCCGCCGGATTGCCCGTGGTGCGCGACGCCGGGTTCACCGAGATCGAGCCGGGTTCGTGCACGTTCGTCGCCGAGGCGCCCTGGCTGCTCGGGCGGGTCGCTAGATCGTGAAGACGTCGGCCAGCACGCCGCCCGCCGGGGTGATGCGGGCGGGCGACGGGCTGTCGTAGACGACCATGAGCCGGCCGTCGGGCAGCACGGCCAGCCCTTCCGGATGGTCGTCGCCGACGCCGTAGGGCAGCTCCAGGACCGTCTCCAGGTCGTGCGCGGGCACGAGGCCGCCGTCCTGCCTTTCCCGCCAGCGCACGACCCGGACCGGGCCGTCCAGGCTCATCGTGGGGCCGGTGAGCAGCAGCAGGTCGCCGCCGTGCGGGCACATGTCCCGCACGCCCAGCCCGCCGAGGTCGAGGAAGTGCTTGCGGTACGGCCCGTCGAGCCGTAACCGGCCGCCGCCGTCGTCCACCGGACGGATCTCCAGCACCACCGCCCAGCCGCGCAGCACCGGCCCGCGCAGCCCGAGGTAGACCCGCTCGCCCACGACCGCGATGCCCTCGATGTCGAGCCCGTTGTCCTTGCCCGGCAGCGCCAGGAACGGCGCCAGATGGCGGTCATCGGCCAGCATGGCGGCGACGTTGCGCTCGCCGGACAGGATCGCGCCGGGCAGCGGGCGCTCGCCGGTGCCGTCCAGCGGCAGGCGGACCAGGATGAACCGGTTCTCCTCGCGGACGACCGTGCCCAGCCGTCTGATCGACTTCTCCGGCGAGCCCGGCTTGGCCTTGCGGCGCTTGAGGCTGTGCGAGCCGACCGCCCACAGATGGCCGTCGGCCCTGGCCAGGCCCTCGATGTCGGCCTCGTCGAAGCGTCCGGCGGGCAGGTTCACGTAGTCGGCCAGGAAGAACGAGCGCTCGTCGCCGTAGTGGTCGCCGGTCCAGGTGAGCCGCTCGACGGTGGCGGTCTCGTCGCCGGCCACCCACAGGCCCGACGGCTCCCACCTGACCGCGGAGAGATTCGTGTGCGTCTGGGCGAACCGGGAGTCCTCGCCGAACCGCAGTTCCACCTGTTCCACCCCGCCATGATTGCACTTCGGTCGCTTCACACACGCAATGGCGGGATATGTCGTACGCTCCCGTCGTGCTCCATGGGGAAGATGAGACCGAGGGTTCACGAGTGAGAACCACAGACCGCCCTGCGAACCCTGTTTCACCGCCCAGGCGCTCCCGCATCGGCGATGTCCGCATGCGGTCGATCTATCGGGGGCTCGCCGTCGTGGCGGCCGTGGCGGTCGGCGCCACGGTGATCGTCCTGGCGCTCCCGTCCGGGCCGGACGAGGTCGTGGCGGGGCCGGTAACCGCGCCGCCGGCCGCACCCGCCTCGTCCGCACCGGCCCCATCCGCGCCGGCCCCCACCCCGTCGGCCACCCCCACGCCGACGTCGTCCGCCACGCCGACCTCCTCCCTCACGCCGACGTCGGCGCTCACGGCGACCCCGTCGCCGTCGCCGGGCGCCTCGCTCGCGCCCGGCTACACCGCCATGCAGGCCCTGTACGCCGACCCGCGGGTGCCCCGCCTGACCGGCCGGGTCAAGCGGATGGCCCTGCCCCGGCCGGCCAGGCGGCTGATGAAGGACCGGCGCACCGGCCTGGCCGTGCCGCGGCTGGGCAAGCCGTGGAAGACGCACGGGGCGGCGCCGTTCACCAGCAAGCAGGTGCTGCCGGCGGTGCGCGGCGGCAGGCTGCGCGGCATGCTGGTGACCTGCCCGTTGCCGATCATGGAGCAGAAGTCGCCGCGCGACACGGCGCTGCTGGCCGCGCGCTGGACGCTCAACCACCACCCCAAGGGCTCCAAGATCAGCTGGCTCGCCTCACAACGCGTCAAAACCGGATGGATGCTCGTATACCGCGTCAAATACGGCAAACATTCCTCTCGAGCGGCCGTCGTGGTGATGGACGGGGGAATGAGCAAGCCGGGACTTGCGTTCGTCACAGTGCCTGACTCGCAGAGAAAGCGCTGGCGTGATATTGGCCGCGTCGTCTCAGGAGTGCGTGTTCTAGGCTAGAAAGATCATGTATGCGGCGATGTGGGGGAGTGACGCCGTGGAACGCTCTGGACCGCCGCAGGCACCGAACAAGGGCAAGGTCAAGCCGCCCTGGCGCTCGGAAGGCCTGCCCGGTTCGCCAGGCGGGCGGCCGAAGATCAACTGGTGGCGCTTCGTCGTCACCCTGCTCGTCGTGTACGCGGGCTTCTTCGTCGTCTCCTCGCTGGTCGACAACAACTCGGTCGAGACGATCTCCTACACCGAGTTCACCAAGCAGGTCGAGGCGAAGAACGTCAAGGACATCTACGCCCAGGGGCTGTCGGTCGAGGGCGACCTGAGGAGCGCGGCCAAGAACCCCGAGAGCAACGAGTCCTACACCAAGTTCCAGACCGAGATCCCCGCCTTCGCCAACACCGACCAGCTCGACCAGCAGCTCAAGTCGGCCCAGGTGGAGACCACGTCCAAGCCGCTGACCCGCGGCTTCTTCTCCAACCTGCTGCTGTCGCTGCTGCCCGTGCTGCTGCTGGCCGGCCTGTGGATCTGGATCATGCGCCGCGGCGCCAGCATGATGGGCGGCGGCCTGAGCGGGCTCGGCAAGTCCAAGGCCGCCAAGCCGGTCGAGGCCGGCAAGGTGCGCGTCACGTTCGACGACGTCGCCGGCATCGACGAGGTGGAGAACGAGCTCGTCGAGGTCGTCGACTACCTGAAGGACCCCGGCAAGTACCGCAGGCTGGGCGCCAAGCTGCCCAAGGGCGTGCTGCTCGCCGGCCCTCCCGGCACCGGCAAGACGCTGCTGGCCAGGGCCGTGGCGGGCGAGGCCAAGGTGCCGTACTTCTCGGCCAGCGCCTCCGAGTTCATCGAGATGATCGTCGGCGTGGGCGCCTCGCGCGTCCGCGACCTGTTCGAGGAGGCCCGCAAGGTCGCGCCCTCGATCGTGTTCATCGACGAGATCGACGCCATCGGACGGGCCCGCGGCGGCGCGGGCGGCATCGGCGGCCACGACGAGCGCGAGCAGACGCTGAACCAGATCCTCACCGAGATGGACGGCTTCTCCGGCGCCGAGGGCGTGATCGTCATCGGGGCCACCAACCGGCCCGAGATCCTCGACCCGGCGCTGCTGCGTCCCGGGCGCTTCGACCGTACGGTGCAGGTGGGCCTGCCCGACGCGGCCGGACGCACGGCCATCCTGGAGGTCCACTCGCGCGGCGTGCCGCTCGACGGCGAGGTCAGCCTCGACCGCATCGCCAAGACCACCCCCGGCATGACCGGCGCAGACCTGGCCAACCTGGTCAACGAGGCCGCACTCCTCGCCGCCAAGCGCGGCAAGGAGAAGGTCGACATGTCCGACTTCGCGGACGCGCTGGAGAAGCTCCAGCTCGGCGCGGCCCGCAGCATCGTGATGCCGGAGGAGGAGCGCACCCGCACCGCCTTCCACGAGGCCGGACACGCCCTGCTCGGCATGCTCCAGCCCGGCGCCGACCCGGTCAGGAAGATCTCGATCATCCCCCGCGGCCGGGCGCTCGGCGTCACGCTGTCCACGCCCGACACCGACCGCTACGCCTACGACGAGCCGTACCTGCGCGGGCGCATCACCGGCGCGCTCGGCGGCATGGCGGCCGAGCAGGTCGTCTACGGCATCATCACCACCGGCGCCGAGAACGACCTCGAACAGGTCACCATGATCGCGCGCGGCATGGTGGGCCGCTGGGGCATGTCGGAGAAGATCGGCCCGCTGACCATCCTGCCCAACGACGGCTCCTCGCCGCAGGCGTCGCCGGCCACGCTGGCCACCGTCGACGAGGAGGCCCGGCGCATCGTGGACGAGTGCTACGAGCGCGCCGTCCAGGTGCTCACCGAGAACCGCGAACGGCTCGACGGCATCGTGGCGGCCCTGCTCGAACACGAGACGCTCGACGAGGCGAGCGCGTACGCCGCCGCCGGCCTGACCAGCGGCAGCAAGCAGCCCGCACTCGACTGAGCCCCGGCAGACCCGCCTTTCCCGAGACTTAGCGGAACCCCGGCCTTGCCTCGATCACGGCCGGGGAACGTCTCCCGCGACTCGGATCGGGGGACTGCCTTGACACTGAATGACGAGCTCCTCACCCAGCTCGGCGACTCAGGCGTAGACCAGATCGCCGGCATGCTCGGCACCGACACGGCCACGGCGCGCAAGGTCGTCGAGGCCGTGGCCGGCACCGTGATCGGCGGCATGGCCCGCAACGCCGAGCACCCCGACGGCGCCGAGGCCCTGCGCGCCGCCCTCGACGACCACGTCGACGCCGACCCCTTCAACGGCGACGTCGCCTCGCTGACCCGCGACGGCCACAGCATCCTCGGCCACGTCCTCGGCGGCCAGGGCACCGAACGGGCCGCGGCCGGGCTCTCGCAACTGGCCGGCGTCAGCTCCGGCACCATCATGCGGCTGCTCCCGCTGGTCGCCCCCATGGTCATGTCCCTCCTGGCGGCCCGCGCCGCCAAGGCCAACATGGACGCCTCCGCCCTGGCCGCCGAGCTGCGCGAGGAGCACGCCTCGCTGCCCGGCGGCCTCGGCCACCTGCTCGACGGCCTGCTGAGCGGCATCTTCGGCGGCACCGTCCCGGCCCAGGGCGGCCCGTACGACCCGGCCGACCGGCAGCCCGCGAGGGGCACCCCCAACCACGACTGGTGACCGCGCGGGCCTTCGGTAAGCTGGGACGGTGATCGTTCTGGCCTCTGCCTCGCCCACCCGCCTCACCGTGCTGCGCAACGCCGGCCTCGACCCCAAGGTGATCGTCTCCGGGGTCGACGAGGACGCCTTCTCCGCGCATTCGCCGGCGGCGCTCAGCCTCGTCCTGGCCAAGGCCAAGGCGCAGGCCGTCGCGAGCGGGCTGGAGGAGGGGCTGGTCATCGGCTGCGACTCGATCCTCGAACTCGACGGCCGCCCCTACGGCAAGCCCGGCACGCCCGAGGAGGCCGTCGAGCGCTGGCGCATCATGCGCGGGCGCACCGGCCGCCTGGTGACCGGCCACTGCGTGATCGACGTGCCGGCCGGCCGGCAGGCCGCGCAGGTGGCCACCACCGTGGTGCGCTTCGGCCAGCCGTCGGAGGAGGAGATCGCCGCCTACGTCGCCACCGGCGAGCCGCTCGGCCTGGCCGGCGGGTTCAGCATCGAGGGGCGCGGCGGCTGGTTCGTCGAGGGCATCGAGGGCGACCACGGCAACGTGCTCGGGGTGTCCCTGCCGCTGCTGCGCGAGCTGTTCGACGAGCTGGGTTACGCGGTCACGTCGTTCTGGCGCTAGCCTGCCGGGCATGCGATCTCTGCGCGACTTCGCCGCCGGCGTCGGCTTCTTCTTCCAGGGTCTGGGATGGGTGTCGCGGCACGGCCGGTGGTGGCTGTTCGGGCTGATCCCTGCGGTGATCGCGTTCGCCGTCTACGTGGCGGCGCTGATCCTGCTCGGCACCCACGCGCGCGACCTGGCCGAGTTCTTCACCCCGTTCGCCGACTCGTGGAGCTGGGCCGACCTGTTCCGCACGCTGGTGGGCATCGCGCTCTTCCTCGGCGGGCTGGCGCTGGCGGTGCTGACGTTCACGGCGCTGACGCTGGCGATCGGCGAGCCGTTCTACGAACGTCTATCGGCCGAGGCCGACCCGCTGCCCGGCGCGGTGGAGCAGCCGTGGTGGCGTACGCTGCCCCGCTCGATCAGGGACAGCCTGGTCACCCTGTTCTACGTGCTGTTGTTCACCGTGCCGCTGTTCTTCCTGGGGTTCGTGCCGGTGATCGGCCAGACGGTGGTGCCGGTGATCGGCGCCTTCATCTCCGGGTTCTTCCTGACGGTCGAGCTGACCACGCTGGCCCTCGAACGCCGGGGGGTGGCCAGGAAGGAACGCTTCGCGCTGCTGCGCCGGAACATGGGGGTCACGCTGGGGTTCGGGGTGGTGGGGTTCCTGCTGTTCCTGGTGCCGTTCGTGGCGGTGGTGGCCATGCCGGCCGCGGTGGCCGGCGCCGCCCTCCTCGTACGCACCCGCATATCCCCCACCCCACCCCCCGACCCCACCCCCAACCCCACCCACGTGATCCCACCGACGTGACCTCCGCCCGCGTGCTCCCAGCGGCCTGACTCCTACCCGCGTAACCCCCACCAGGCTGGTCCCCACCCGCAGCCCATCCCCTGACCTGCTGGGTTGTTCCACCCGCGCTGCCGTCCACAGGATGAGGTGTCGGGGCGCTCGTCATCCACAGAATCGCGCTCGGGCGTTTTCGGGACGTGCCTCCCCGGCACCCTTGACGCTCATGACGACCAACGCCCCGGCCTCCTGCCTCACGCTCACCAGCCCGGCCGACATCCTGGCCGCCGTCCCCTACCTGGTCGGCTTCCACCCCCACGACAGCCTGGTCGTGATCGGCCTCCACCGGGGCCAGGCCAAGGTGGCGGCGAGGTGGGACCTCCCGTTCCCCCAGGGCACCCTCGACCCCCTTACCGGCCTGCTGTCCCGCGAAGGCGTCACCGAGCTGGTCATCGTCGGCTACGGCAGAGGCGACACCGTCACGCCCGCCGTCGACGAGGCCAGGCGGCTGGCCGCCGCGTTGGAGATCCGTGTGGGCGAGGCGCTCCGCGCCCACGAAGGCCGCTACTGGTCCTACGTCTGCGACCTGCCCCGCTGCTGCCCGCCGGAAGGCACCCCGTACGACCCGACCACCAGCCAGATCGCCGCCGAGGCCACCGTGCGCGGCCTGGTCGCCCTCCCCGACCGCCGCAGTCTCGAACGCACGATCGCCCCCGCCGCCGGCCCGGTCCGCCTGGCGATGCGTCAGGCCACCGCCACCGCCGTCGCCGAGGTGCGAGCCCGCCTGGTGGCCGCCCCAGACCTGGACACCTTCGCCCGCGGCTACGTCGCCGAGGCGCTCGCCGAAGTCCGCGCCACCCTGACCGCCCACGCCCGCGGCGCCCGCCTCGACGACCTCGCAGCCGCCCGGCTGGGCCTGGCCCTGACCGTGATCAGAGTCCGCGACGAAGCCTGGACCATGATGCGCGAGGCCCACCTGCCCCTGTGGAAAGACCTCACTCGCCGCCTGGAGCCCCGCTTCGTCCCGCCGGCCGCCTCCTTGCTGGCCATGGCGGCCTGGCGCACGGGCGACAACATCCTGGCCACCATCGCCCTCGAACGTGCCCTCACCACCGACCCCCACTACTCGATGGCCAACCTCCTGATGCACGCCCTGCAGAGCCTGCTCTCACCCGCCGTCGTGCGAGACCGCCTGCCCACCCCCGCCGAGCTCGACACCGCCATGGGCCCGGTCAACGGCGGCTGGCTGATCCCCATGCTCGGCCTGCTCGACGACGTCCCGTCCCCGCCGGGGCCCGACCGGCACCGGGGGGCGGGTGGGAGCGCATGAAGAAAGGGTGCCGGTGGCCTCCACCAGCACCCTTCCCGTCGGAACTACAGGCTGCCTTCTTCGCGGCGCCGGCGCTCGTTGTACGCACGCATCCGAGGGGGATAGCCCGTCAGCTGCACGTCGTACACCGGTAACGCCAGATCCCGGGCCACCTTGTGGATCACCGCGGGCGACCCGACCCTGCGCCTGGTCCACTCGCCGTCGTCGGCCACCGCCACAGCTGTCGTGTCGGTGGCGAACGTCTCCGGCTCGACGTAGAACTCGACGCCACGCCGCGAACGTGCGAAGGCGATGAGCGCTTCGATGTCGGCATCGGTCGCCTCGCGGTCGAACCGCGCGATCTTCTGCCCGCGCAGCCGACGGATACCGTAGCGGTCTCGCCATCTCATGGATCCTTTTTATACCGTCCGGAGCGCCGGTGTCGGGGATGATCTCGGGGACAGCTCGGGGTTTCTCCCGATGGCACGTCCGGCTCCGAGGACGCAGTATGAAAGTTGACTGCCGAATCCAAGGAGAGGCATGACCATCATGGCTGGGGTACCCAAGACCCCCGGGCCGGGACAGGTGCCGCCAGCTCATCTGCGCGTCACCCACCAGGACCGAGAGCACGTCGTCGAGCACGTCAAGGCCGCCTACGCGGAGGGCCGCTTCGACAAGCTGGAGTTCGACGACCGGCTGGAACGCGCGATGACCGCGCGGACGCACGGCGACCTGATGCCCATCATGAACGAGCTGTACGGGACGATGGCGGTGCCGAGATTCGCGCCGCCGACGCCCCGGCCGGTCCGTCCGGAACGGGCTTCGGAGAGCAACGAACGCGTCCAGGCCGCCTTCGGCCACCTGCTGATGGCCATCGGGATCCCGGTGGTGGGCCCGTTGATCCTGCTCCTCACGGCGGCCAAGACCTCTCCCTACCTGCGGCAGCAGGCGCTGGAGGCCCTGAACTTCCAGCTCACCGTGGTGGGGGCGACCTGCATCCTGCCGCTCACCGTCATCGGCATCGTGCTGCTGCCGGTGATCTGGGTCGCCGCCGTCGTCCTGGGCATCGTCGGCGGCATCTCGGCCCTGGCCGAAAGCAGCTTCCGCTACCCGCTGACAGTCCGCCTGGTCAAGTAACGCCCGCGGAGAGCGGATGTCGGGGGACGTCCGTGAACGGCAGGGGACTGGTGAGGGCATGTCCGGCGGCCTGCGCGATTGCGGGGACGTCCGGGAATGGCGGGGACCGGGGATCCGGATCGGGCCCGCGGTATCGGGGTCGAGGGACGTACGTCGATGGACGGCCGAGGAGAGGCCGAACGCGGTCAGCGGGCCAGGACTTCGTAGCGGACGGTCATCACGCCCGCCCCCAGGCTGCCGATCGCGTCGAACGCGGCCGTGGAGAGGTCGAGGCACCGGCCGCCCACGTACGGGCCGCGGTCGTTGATGCGTACGGTGACCGACGAGCCGTTGCGCGGGTTGGTGACGCGGACACGGCTGCCCAGCGGAAGGGTCTTGTGGGCGGCGGTCATGGCGGAGGGGTTGAAGCGTTCCCCGCTGGCCGTCATCTGGGGCTCGCCGTAGTACGAGGCGCCACACGTCCCGGAGGACAGGACGCGGACCTTCGGCTTCGTGGTCCGGAGCTTGACCGGCTTGACGGTCTTGGTCGTCTTCTTCGCCGTGTCGGACGCCGCCGTGTCGGACGCCGCCGTGTCGGGGGCCGCCGTGTCGGACGCGGCCGTGTCGGGGGCCGACGATTCGGTGGCGTCGGGCCGGGCGGCCTCAGGGGCCTTCGGCGCAGGGTTGGCGCCGTGCGGGGCGTTCGGGACGCCCTTCGCGCTGGGCCCCGAAGCGGTGGAGGTCGAGGCGCTGGGGGTCGAAGCCGTGGGAGCCGGGGTGGTGGTCCTGGGCTGGGAGACGTTGGCCGCGACCGGCGGGTTGGGGGTGCCGGTGGAGGTGGTCGCCGTGGCGGCGTCCTTGGCGGCGGTGGTGCTGGGGGCGTCGTTGCCGACGGCGGCCCAGGCGGTGGTCGAGGCGGCGGCCACTACGGCGGCCCCAGCGGCGATAGCGGTCCAGCGCCGCTTGCCCGGGGAGAGCTTGCGGTCGTTGGGGGACGATTTGTGGGAGTGCTGGCCCAAGGTAAACCACGGTCCTAGCTAGGGGACATGAAAGGGAAAGGCCAGGTCAAGGGGGTGAGAGGCTTGTGACGGCCTGTCCGCCCGCAAGGGATGGGGGATCCGGCGGGCGAGGAAGAACATATGCGACAAACAGCAGGTAAAGACAACTTAATGCGACATACAGTGACATATCTCACTTAAGGGCGCAAGAGGCCCAGAACGCCGAGCGTACGCCGAGGATCTTGGGGTTTCCGAAGAACGACAGAACTCGTCTAACACCACGCCCCAGACCAATCCGACCTCAGGCCCCACCGAGGGCGAACCTGCTCCGCGGCCGCGAAGGCCCCACCGGACCTGCGATCGGGTGGCAAGGCGGGCAACCCAGTTCGCCGGCCTTCGCGTGCTGCTGTGCCTGCTTCTTGGGTGAGCAGTCCCTCATAGGAGGCAGGGGTGGCGAGGGGGGCGGCGGTCAGCGCGCGGACGTACCGTGCGTGCGCGCGGGCGGAATCGATGGCAGCACCAGGGGACCCCTCGTCCACCTCTGAGAGCCGGTCTCCGCGTGCCGGACGGCCGGGTGGGATCAGAGCATGAGGGAGCGGACGGTGGCGACGGTGTCGGCGTCCTCAGGGCGTTTGTCCGGTCGGTAGCGCAGCACCCGGGCGAAGCGCAGCGCCATCCCCCCGGGGTAGCGCGGTGAACGCTGCACGCCGTCGAAGGCGATCTCCACCACCAGTTCGGGCCGCAGCTTGACCGCCCATTCGTCGGTGGGGCCGTCGGCGAGTTCGAGGAAGCGTTCGGTCTGCCAGGCCAGCAGCTCGTCGGTGAGCCCCTTGAACGTCTTGCCGAGCATGACGAACCCGCCCTCGGGGTCGCGTGCGCCCAGGTGGAGGTTGGACAGTTTGCCCTCGCGCCGGCCATGGCCCCACTCGGCCGCCAGGACCACCAGGTCGAGCGTGTGCCGGGGCTTGACCTTGATCCAGCCCGCGCCGCGCCGGCCGGCCGCGTACGGGGAGGACAGGGCCTTGACCACCAGGCCCTCGTGGCCCGCCTTGACCACGTCGGTGAAGAACTTCTCCGCCTCGGCCACGTCGGCGGTGATCAGCCGCGGCGTCAGCAGGCCGGGCGGGACGGCGCGGGCCAGGGCCTCCTGGCGCTGCGAGTACGGCAGGTCGAGCAGGTCGGCGCCGTCGGCGCGCAGCGCGTCGAAGAAGAACACGCTGAGCGGGGTCTGCTCGCGCAGCCTGGCGACGTCGGTCTTGCTGGAGACGCGGCTCGCGGTCACCTGGAACGGGTGGGGACGTCCGTCCGGCCGCAGCGCGAGGACCTCGCCGTCGAGCACCAGGTCGGCGGAGTCGAGCCCGAGCACCGCCTCGACCAGCTCGGGCACCTGCGCGGTGATGTCGTCGAGGGTGCGGGTGAAGACCCGCACCTGCGTGCCCGAGCGGTGGGCCTGCACGCGTACGCCGTCGAGTTTCCACTCCAGGGACGCCGGCGAGCCGGCCTTCTCCAGCGCGGCGGCCACGTTGGGCGCGCTGCCGGCGAGCATGGGGGAGACCGGCCGCCCCACCTCCAGCTTGAACGCGTGCAGCGCCGCCACGCCGCCCGTCAGCGCCGCCGCGCCCACGGCGGGCAGCCAGCCGCGCAGGGTGAGCGCCCGCCGCACGTCGGCCGACGGCGCGCCGGACGCCTTGGCCAGCGCTTCGATCATGACGCCGTCGAGGGCGCCCTGGCGCAGCTCGCCGTTGAGCAGCCTGCGCATGAACTGCTGCTCCTGGCTGGTCAGCCCGGCGAACAGCTCGGCGACCAGCGCTCTGCGCGCCGCCTGCGAGCCGGGGCCGGAGACGGCCTTGATCCGGGTCAGCAGCGCGTCGACGGTCGTGAGGGTGGCGGTGGCGGCGAGTTTGGGCTGCGGGACGTCCTCCAGCGAGCGCCAGCCCACGCCGATCTGGCGCTGGGGCAGGTCGCCCGACAGGTAGGCGATGGCGATCTCTGCCTCGTCCGGGCCGACCCGGGCGAGCAGCTCGGCCAGATGCCCGACCTTGCCCAGCCGTGCGGAGGTGCGCGTCACCGCGTCGGAGGTCCGGACCACGTCGATCAGAAGCACACCGCTATCGTGCCTCACCACGCCGACATTTCCCCACCCGATATGTCCCGGGTTCTCCAAAGCAGGGGTAGCCGGGCGGGCCACTGTCCGCGGCCCGCCCGTTCCCGGTCTAGCTGACGCCGAGCAGGTCGACCACGAAGATCAGCGTCTCGCCGCCCTTGATGCGCGGCGGCGCGCCGCGGTCGCCGTAACCGAGGTGCGGCGGGATGACGAGCCTGCGACGGCCGCCGACCTTCATCCCGGCGACCCCGCGGTCCCAGCCCGCGATGACGCGACCGCCCCCGAGCGGGAACTCGAACGCCTGGCCGCGGTTCCACGACGCGTCGAACTCCTCCCCGGACGAGAACGAGACACCCACGTAGTGGACGCTGACGTTGTGGCCCGGCTTGGCCTCGGGGCCAGTGCCTTCGACGAGGTCGACGATCTCCAGGTCGGCGGGCGGGTTGCCCTCGGGGAAGTCGATCTCGGGCTTCTCGAGTGCCACGAATGTGCTCCTGTTGACGATGACAATAACCCGACGACTCTATGCCGTCGGGGTACGGCCGTCGTTCATGGCCGCCCCTTCTCGGGGCGCCGGGCCGTTCCCTTCTCCCGGCGCCGGGCCGCCCGGCGCCGGGAGAAAGGGCGCGCCGCCGGGGTCACCAGCTCTGGTGCAGCGGCATGCCCTCCGCGTAGCCGGAGGAGCTCTGGATGCCGACGACGGCCTGCTGGTGGAACTCCTCCAGGTTCGCCGCGCCCGCGTACGTGCACGACGACCGCAGGCCGGCGACGATCCCGTCGATCTGGTCCTCCACGCTGGGCCGCTTGGGGTCGAGGTACATGCGCGAGGTCGAGATGCCCTCCTCGAACAGCGCCTTCCTGGCCCGGTCGTAGGCGGAGTCCTCGGCCGTCCTGAGCCGTACGGCCCGGGAGGAGGCCATGCCGAAGTTCTCCTTGTACTTGCGGCCGTCGGCGTCGGTGCGGGCGTCGCCGGGCGACTCGTACGTGCCGGCGAACCACGAGCCGATCATCACGTTGGACGCCCCGGCCGCCAGCGCCAGGGCCACGTCACGGGGGTGCCGGACGCCGCCGTCCGCCCAGACGTGCCTGCCGAGCCGGCGGGCCTCGGCCGAGCATTCGAGCACCGCCGAGAACTGCGGACGCCCGACGCCGGTCATCATCCGCGTGGTGCACATGGCGCCCGGCCCCACGCCGACCTTGAGGATGTCGGCCCCGGCCTCGACCAGGTCGCGCACGCCCTCGGCGGTCACCACGTTGCCCGCCGCGACCGGCACGCCGGGGTCGAGCGCCCGGACGGCGCGCAGGGCGGCGATCATCTTCTCCTGGTGGCCGTGGGCGGTGTCCACGACCAGGCAGTCGGCCCCGGCCTCCAGCAGCTCCTTGGCCTTGGCGGCGACGTCGCCGTTCACGCCGACGGCCGCGGCGATGCGCAGGCGGCCCTGGGCGTCGAGCGCGGGCTGGTAGAGGGTGGCCCGCAGCGCGCCCGTACGGGTGAGGATGCCGACCAGCCGGCCCTCGTCGTCCACGATGGGCGCGAGGCGGTGGCGGCCCTCGTGCAGGCGGTCGAAGGCGGCGCGCGGGTCGAGCCCGGCGGGCAGCGTCAGCAGCTCGCTCGACATGACCTCGGACAGCTGCGTGTACATGTCCACGCCCTGGCAGTCGGCCTCGGTCACCACGCCGACGGGCCGGTTGTCCCAGTCGACGACGATGACCGCGTTGTGGGCGCGCTTGGGCAGCAGTTGCAGCGCCTCGCCCACGGTGTCGTGCGGGGTGAGGGTGAGCGGCGTGTCGTGGACCAGGTCGCGCTTCTTGACCCAGTCGACCACGTCGGCGACGACGTCGAGGGGGATGTCCTGGGGGATCACGGTGATCCCGCCGCGCCGGGCCACGGTCTCGGCCATGCGGCGGCCGGCGACCGCGGTCATGTTGGCGACGACGATCGGGATCGTGGTGCCCGTGCCGTCGTTCGTGGACAGGTCGACCGCGAGCCGCGATCCGACCGAGGAGCGCGACGGCACCATGAACACGTCGCTGTAAGTCAAATCGTAACGAGGCTCTTGGTCGTTGAGAAACTTCACGTTCATCCATCTTATGGGGTGACAGGGCTAACTAGGGGTTTCCCCCGTTCTCCGGGGCTTATGATCGGCCGGGGACACATTTGGGGGAGGTATGTCGTGGACATCGTCGAACGGGCCGAGCTGATCGTTGTCGGCTTCGCCGTACGCACGACCAACGCCGACGAGGCGGATCCGGCGCGGGCGGCGCTGCCCGCGCTGTGGCAGCGGGCGGGCGCGCCGGGGGCCTTCGCGCACGTGCCGGGCCGCATCGACGAGAACCTCTACGCGGTGCTGACCGACTACGAGAGCGACCACACCGGCGCCTACACGCAGATCGTCGGCATCGGCGTGCGCACGGTGCCGCGCCTGCCCGAGGGCATGGTGGCGGTGCGCGTGCCGGCCGCCAAGTCGATCCGGCTGGAGGCCCGCGGGCAGCTGCCGCAGGCGCTGATCGAGGCGTGGCAGCAGGTGTGGCGGCACACCGAGTCGGGCGGCCAGCCCTCCCGCGCCTTCACCACGGACCTGGAGGTCCATCACTTCGAGGGCGCCGACCTCTACGTGGCCGTCTAGGCCCAGGGGTCACAACCCGAGCGCCTCGGCCGCCGCCGCGACGGCCGTCGGCTTGACCTCCTCCAGGGGGAGGCCGGCGTACTCGACCGTGCAGTCGGCCATGCCGCCGAGCGCCAGCGTGGCGCGGATCTGCTGGGCCTGCGTGAGCTCGGGACCGAGCAGCAGGGCGATCAGCTCGCGCCGCCATTCGAACATGCGCTGACCCAGGTCGAGGTAGGCCAGGATCGACAGGTCGCGCACCATCATCCCGGTCACGTCGCGGTGGCGCCACATGAGCTCGAAGTAGTCGTCGAGCAGCGCGCGCGGGTCGCCGGGCTCCTGCCTGGCGGCGAAGCGCTCGAAGTCCTCCACCAGCGGCTGCACGATGCTGCGCACCAGGTCGTCGCGTGAGGCGAAGTGGTAGTAGAGCGCGGGCTTGGTGATGCCCAGCCGGTCGGAGATCTGGCGCAGGCTGGTGTTCTGCACGCCCTGCTCGGCGAACAGCTCGCGGGCCACCGCCTGGATGCGGGACTTGGTGTCACTGGGCATGCCTGAAGTTTATCCCTTACCTACCGTTAAGTAAGGACGCGTGCTAGCGTGCACTTACCAACCGTTAAGTAAGGAGGTGGCCATGAAGGTGCTCGTCTCGGGCGCCAGCGTCGCCGGACCGGTGCTGGCGTACTGGCTGACCAGGTACGGCTTCGAGGTCACGGTCGTCGAACGCGCCCCGGCGCTCAGGAAGTCGGGCGGCCACGCGGTGGACCTGTTCCGGCCCGCCATGGACATCGTCGAGAAGATGGGCCTCCTGGAGGCGGTCCTGGCGAAGAAGACCGGCACCGACCGGCTCAGCGTCCACCGGGAGGGCCGGGCGCGGCCCGTGGAGCTGGAGCTGCGCCGCCTCCTCGCCGCCGTCTCCGACCGGCACGTCGAGATCATGCGCGACGACCTGAGCGAGGTCTTCTTCGAGGCCACCCGGCACGACGCCGCCTACGTCTTCGGCGACTCCATCGCCTCGATCTCCGAGGACGGCGAGGTGCGCTTCGACAGCGGCCGGCAGGACCGCTTCGACCTGGTGATCGGCGCCGACGGGCTGCACTCCAACGTGCGCCGCCTGACCTTCGGCCCCGAGGAGCGCTTCGCCACCTGGATCGGCGCGTACCTGGCCGTCGCCTCCGTCCCGGACTTCCTGGGCCTCGAGGGCCGGATGGAGGCCCTGGCGGGCGAGGGCTACATGGCCGCCGTCTACAGCGCCGCGCACATGGACGACGCGCGGGCCGGCTTCCTGTTCAGGACGACGGAGCCGCTCGACTACCACTACCGCGACGTGGCCCGCCAGAAGGAACTGCTGCGCGAGCGGTTCGGCGGCCTGGGCTGGCACGTCCCCAGGATCCTGGACGAGGTGGACCGCACGTCCGCCTTCTACTTCGACTCCATCACCCAGCTCAGGCTCGACTCCTGGTCGCGCGGCCGGGTGACGTTGGCCGGCGACGCCGGCTACTGCCCGGGGCCGGCCGTGGGCGGCAGCACGAGCCTGGCGGTCGTGGGGTCGTACGTGCTGGCCGGCGAGCTGGCCGCGCACGGCGGCGACCACCGCACGGCCTATCCCGCCTACGAGGCCGAGATCGGCGAGTACGTGCGCCGCAGCCGCGCCTTCGCCCGCCGCGCGGCCGCGGGGATCGTCCCCGGGAGCCGCTTCGACGTGTGGGCGCTCACCCAGGGCATCCGCCTGGTCAACCACCTGCCGGTCGCGCTCACCAGGGCCGCGACCAAGATCAGCAGCAAGGGGGTGCGCCTGCACGACTCGATCCGGCTCAAGGACTATGCCGCCCACGCGCGACCGGTGACGTCCCGCCCCTGACGAAGGCTCAGGCCAGCACGCCCTGCTCCCGCAGCTTCTCTGCCTCCGCGGCCGGCAGCCCCCACGCGGACAGGTCCGTGAGGCGGGTGGCCGGCGACAGGTCCGGGGCCGGCACGCCGAGCAGGCGCGGCGCGGGCACCGGCTGGGTCACGCCGCCGACCTCGGCGAACGCGCCCCGGGCGACGTTGTGCGGGTGCCGCGCGGCCTCGGCCATGGACAGCACGGGCGAGACGCAGGCGTCCGAGCCCTCGAACCGGGCCTCCCACTCGGCGCGGGTGCGCTTGGCGAACTCTTCGGCCAGCCGGGCCTTGAGTGCGGGCCACTGCGTCCTGTCGTTCCGGTCGGGCAGGCCGGTCAGGCCCATCAGGTTCACCATGGCGTCCCAGAACTGCGGTTCGAGCGAGCCTACGGCCAGGAAGCCGCCGTCGGCGGTCTCGTAGGTGTCGTACTGGGGGGCGCCGGTGTCGAGCAGGTTGGTGCCGCGCGGGCCCCAGAAGCCGCTCTGGGCGGCCTGGTAGAACATCGAGAACAGCAGGGCGGCGCCGTCCACCATGGCGGCGTCGATCACCCGGCCCCTTCCGGTGCGCTCGCGTTCGAACAGGGCCAGCAGCACGCCGTAGGCGAGCATGAGGCCGCCGCCGGCGAAGTCGCCGAGGATGTTGATCGGCGGGGTGGGCTTGCCGCCCTCGCGGCCGAGCATCGACAGCACGCCGGAGATCGCGATGTAGTCGATGTCGTGGCCGGCGGTGGGCGCGAGCGGGCCGTCCTGCCCCCAGCCGGTCATCCGGCCGTAGATCAGCCGCTCGTTCACCGCGTGCAGGTCCGCGGGGCCGATGCCGAGCCGTTCGGCGACGCCGGGACGGAACACCTCGATCACCACGTCGGCGTTGCGGGCCAGCTCCTTGAAGGCGGCCACGCCCTCGGGCGACTTCAGGTCCAGGCCGATCGTCCGCTTCCCGCGGTCCATCACGTCCGTACGAGGTCGGTCGGAGACGGCCTTCACCCGGTCGACCCGCAGCACCTCGGCGCCGTGGTCGGCCAGCATCATCCCGGCGAACGGCCCCGGGGCCAGCCCCGCGAGCTCCAGCACGCGCACCCCGGCCAGCGGGCCGCCACTACCCTTCGACATGGACATCTCCTCGACAGTCGCACAGGCGAACGCTTGGCTTCACGGCTCCGAACCCGCCTCAGTAGAACAACATTCGGCACGTCGTGGCAAGCGGCCTTTTGCGTCCTTCCCGCGAACTCGTGGGAGGTATGGGAAACTTGCCCACTGTTCGGGTGGTCTACAGATCGCCGGCGTCCAGCGGCTGTCTGCAGCAGGCGCTCGCGCCGCTACAGGGGTAGGACATGGTTTCGGAGAGCAACCGGCTTGTCGCCAGGCGCTACCAGTTACTGCGCGAACTGGGCCGCGGGGGTATGGGCGTCGTCTGGGAGGGTTACGACACGCTGCTCAACCGGCAGGTGGCCATCAAGGAGGTGCTGCTGCCCGAGGGGCTGTCGCCGGGCGAGCAGGAGCGCCACCTCATGCGCACCGCCCGCGAGGCCCGTACGGCGGCCAAACTCAACCACCCCTCCGTGGTCTCGGTCTACGACGTGGTCGAGGAGGGCGGCCGGCCCTGGATCGTCATGGAGCTGGTCGCGCACCCCTCGCTCGAAGAGGTCGTGGCCACCTCGGGGGCGCTGCCCGTACGGCAGGCGGCCGACGTGGGCCGTCAGGTGCTGTCGGCGCTCAGGGCCGCCCACGAGGCCGGGATCCTGCACAGAGACGTCAAGCCCGCCAACATCCTGCTCGCCGACGACGGCCGCGCGGTGCTGATGGACTTCGGCATCGCCACGGTCGAGGGCGACGCCTCGCTGACCAGGACGGGCATGGTGACCGGCTCGCCCAGCTTCCTGGCCCCGGAACGGGTGCGCGCGGACGAGGCCGGACCGCCCTCCGACCTGTGGTCGCTCGGCGCGACGCTGTTCGCCGCGATGGTCGGCCGCTCGCCCTTCGACCGCGGCGAGGCCATGGCGACGATCAACGCGCTGCTCAACGAGGAGCCCGACTACCGGCGCATCCCGCCGATCATGCACCCGATCCTGAAGGGCCTGCTGCGCAAGGAGCCCGCCGACCGGGTGGACGCCGAGGAGGCCGACCGGCTGCTCGCGGCCATCGAGGTGGCGGCCAAGCCGTCCTACACCGACCTGCCGGAGAAGAAGCCGGGCAGCGGGCGCGGGCGGGCCGTGCTGGCCGTGGCCGCCGCCGCCGTCGTGGTCGTCGCGGGCGGCGCGGTCGCCTACTTCAAGCTCGCCACGCCCGCGGAGGGCGCCCCGCGCACCGCCCAGCCGGCCGCCGCGGCCAGCCCGCTGAGCCCGTCGCCTTCGCAGCAGCCCACGACGAGCCGGACGCCGTCGGCGACCCCCACGCCGACCGTGCGGCGGGTGCGCCCGGCCGTACGCGCGTGGACCTCGCGGGAGGGCTGGTCGATCCTGCGCCCGATCGGCTGGCGGGGCGCGCTGCGCGAGTCCGTCACCGAGTGGACGCGCCGCGACGGCAACGCCCACCTCGGCGTCGAGGCCCTGTACTCCAGCCTCGACGCCAACCAGATCCTGCGCGACTCGGAGGAGACGCTGCGGCAGGACGGCCAGGAGGTGATCAGCCGCGGCCGCCGCGTGGTCAACCACCGGGGCGTCAAGGCCGTCGAGTGGGAGTTCTCCTGGACCGCCGCCAGCGCCGCCGGCACGCACTGGATCAGGCCGGGCATGACCTACCACGAGGTGCGCCGCGCGGTGGTGTCCGGCGAGACGGCCTACATCCTGTCCTGGACGGTCACCCAGGACCAGTGGCTGCGCAACAGGACACTGATGCGACAGGTGATCGACAGCTTTACTGTGAAGGCATGAGCCCCTGGAACCTGCTCGCCCTGCCGCCGCTGCCCGAGGAGGCGACGCGCGGCCTGCTCGCCCCGCTCGGCGACCGGGTGACGGTCCGCGTGCCCGCCACCCGCGACCGGGCCGGGCTGCTGGCCGCGCTGCCCGAGGCCGAGATCGTGCTCGGCGACTGGACCTCCACGCTCGTGCTCGACGCCGAGGCGGTCAAGCACGCGCCCGCGCTGGCCTTCGTGCAGCAGCCCTCGGTGGGCGTCGACGGCCACGACCTGGCCGCCCTGGCCGAGGCCGGGGTGCCGCTGGCCAACACGCCGGGCGTCAGCGCCGTCGCGGTGTCGGAGTGGTGCCTGGCCGCCACGCTCTCGCTGTCGCGCCGGCTGGGGGCCGCCGACGCCGCCGTCCGCGCGGGGGAGTGGCCGCAGCAGGGCCTGCGCCCGCGCGAACTGAGCGGCCGCCGGGTCGGCGTCGTCGGGTACGGCCCGATCGGCGAGAACTGCGTGCGCCTGTTCGGCGCCCTGGGCTGCGAGGTCTCCTACTGGACCAGATCCCCGCGGCAGGCGCCCGGCCGCGCCGACCTGGAGGCGCTGGTGGCCGGCAGCGACGTGCTGGTCGTGGTGATCGCGCTGTCGGAGGAGACCCGCGGGCTGATCGACCCGCGCCGCATGAAGCAGGGTGCGCTGCTGGTCAACGCGGCCAGGGGCGGCGTCGTCGACCAGGCGGCGCTGGTCGCCGCGCTGCGCGACGGGCACCTCGGCGGGGCCGCGCTCGACGTGTTCGACACCGAGCCGCTGCCCGCCGGCGACCCGCTGCGCGATCTGCCGGACGTGCTGCTGTCGCCGCACGCCGCCGGGGTGACGCCCGAGGCGACGACGCGCCTGCTCACGGCCGTGCTGGACAACCTGACGGCGGCACTGGAGGGACGAGAGGTGCGGGCCGTGCTCAATGGGGTCTCACCCCTGGTTCGGCGTAGATTTCCGCATTTGCCTACCACATAGGCGTTTCACCTGGCACGATGAACAGTTTTCGTGTCTTTAACGACCCCGGTCTGTTCGAGCCGGGCCGCGGGAGATACGGTCTTACGGACGATCTCTACCAGCTCAAGGGGGTGCTTCCGTGACGACGACGATGTCGACACACCAACGGGCAGTAGAGCAGATCCGGCAGTCCTACGCCGAGATCCCCGGCGACGCCGCTCCCCGGTTGGCCAAGTCCACGTCCAACCTGTTCAGGTTCCGTGACGGAGGCAGGACGGCCAAGCTGTCGGCCAGAGACCTCGACGAGGTCATCAGCGTCGATCCGGCGACGATGACGGCCGAGGTCCAGGGCATGACCACCTACGAGCACCTCGTCGAGGCCACGTTGCCGCACGGGCTCATGCCGTACGTGGTGCCGCAGCTCAAGACGATCACGCTCGGCGGCGCCGTGACCGGCCTCGGCATCGAGTCGACCAGCTTCCGGGACGGCCTGCCGCACGAGTCGGTGGAGGAACTGGAGATCCTCACCGGCGACGGCCGCATCGTCGTGGCCCGCGACGACAACGAGCACCAGGATCTGTTCCGCGCCTTCCCCAACTCCTACGGCACGCTCGGCTACGCCCTGCGCATCCGGATCAAGCTCCGCAAGGTCCAGCCGTACGTGCACCTGACGCACATCAGGTTCACCGACGCGGCCAAGTGCATGCTGGCCATGCAGGAGATCTGCGACAGCATGGTGCACGACGGCGAGCAGGTCGACTTCGTGGACGGCGTCTTCTTCGACCCGGAGGAGATGTACATCACGCTGGGCCGCTTCGCCGACCGCGCGCCCTACGTCTCCGACTACACCGGCATGCGCATCTACTACCAGTCGATCAGGCAGCGCAGCCGCGACTGGCTGAGCATCCACGACTACCTGTGGCGCTGGGACACCGACTGGTTCTGGTGCTCGCGGGCGTTCGGCGTGCAGCAGCCGGTGGTCCGCTCGCTGATGCCGCGCCGCTGGATGCGCTCCGACGTCTACCGCAAGCTCGTCGCCCTCGACCGGCGGACCGGGCTGACCGCCCGCATCGATCGCTGGCGCGACCAGCCCGTCCAGGAGTCGGTCATCCAGGACGTCGAGGTGCCGATCGAGCGCGGCGCGCAGTTCCTGGAGTTCTTCCACGACAAGGTGGGCATGACCCCCGTCTGGATGTGCCCGCTGCGGTCGGGCTCCCAGTGGCCGCTGTACCCGCTGGAGCCGGGCAAGCTCTACGTCAACTTCGGCTTCTGGGGCATGGTCCCGCTGCCGCGCGGCCAGTTCGACGGCTACTACAACAGGCTCATCGAGGACTCGGTACACGAGCTGGACGGCCACAAGTCGCTCTACTCGACCTCCTTCTACGCCCGTGAGCAGTTCTGGGAGCTGTACAACGGTGATGCTTATTGGCCGGTCAAGCGGGAATACGACCCGAACGGTCGCCTGCTGGACCTGTACGAAAAGTGTGTACGGGGAAGGTGAGCATGGCTCTCGCAAGCATCTTTGAGAAGATCGTCGGCTCTGACGCGAACATCTCGTTCATGGCCTACGACGGCAGCAAGGCCGGTCCCGACGGCGCCGACCTCGGTCTTGAGGTCAAGTCGCCCATCGCGGTGGCCTACCTGGCGCAGGCCCCCGGGGAACTGGGCCTGGCCAGGGCGTACATCTCGGGCCACATCGACGTGCACGGCGACCTGTACACCCTGCTCGACCGCATGTGGAACATCACCACCAACGACCTGACCGCGGGCGAGAAGCTGGCCGCCGTACGGTCGCTGGGCGTCAAGCCGCTGCTCATGCGGATGCCGCCGCCCCCGCAGGAGGTGCGCCAGAGCGCCCTGGCCCGGCTCGGCTCGCGGCACGCCAAGCAGCGTGACGCCGAGGCGATCCACCACCACTACGACGTGTCCAACCGGTTCTACCGGTGGGTGCTGGGGCCGTCCATGGCCTACACGTGCGCGACCTTCCCCGAGGAGGACGCGACGCTGGAGGAGGCCCAGTACACCAAGTTCGACCTGGTGGCCAGGAAGCTCGACCTCAAGCCGGGCATGCGCCTGCTCGACGTCGGCTGCGGCTGGGGCGGCATGGTGATCCACGCCGCCAAGCACTACGGCGTCAAGGCGCTGGGCGTGACGCTGAGCCGCCAGCAGGCCGAGTGGGCCCAGAAGGCGATCGCCGACGCGGGCCTCCAGGACCTCGCCGAGGTGCGCTTCATGGACTACCGCGACGTGCGGGAGACCGGCTTCGACGCGGTCAGCTCCATCGGCCTCACCGAGCACATCGGCAAGGACAACGTCCCGTCGTACTTCGAGTTCCTCTACGGCAAGCTCAAGCCCGGCGGCCGGCTGCTCAACCACTGCATCACCCGTCCGACGGGCAAGGAGAAGACGTTCAACAAGGGCGGCTTCATCAACCGCTACGTCTTCCCCGACGGCGAGCTGGAGTCGGTGGGCTGGCTGATCAGGCAGATGGAGGACATCGGCTTCGAGATCCGCCACGAGGAGAACCTGCGCGAGCACTACGCCAAGACCCTGCGCCACTGGTGCGACAACCTCGACGCCAACTGGGACGAGGCCGTCCAGGAGGTCGGGATGGGCACGGCCAGGGTGTGGGCCCTGTACATGGCGGGCTGCATCGTGGGCTTCGAGCGCAACAAGGTCCAGCTGCACCAGGTGCTGGGTGTCAAGCTCGACGACGACGGCAGGTCCGGCGTGCAGCTGCGGCCGGCGGTCAACTGGCCGTGACGGGCGGGAGAGGGCCCGTCGCCCTCTCCCCACGGCTCACCCCGCTCCGAGGTGCTGTCCGAGCGGCCGGCTGACCTGGGTGTGCCCGGGGTCAGAGGTGGCCCACGGCGGCGACGGGCGTGCGGGTGTGCGGGCACGACCATGTCGCGACGCCGTCCGCCACCGTCGCGGTCAGCGGGTGGGTGCCGGGATGCTCGGGGCACTCCGGCCACACCGCGGGCAGCCCCTGCCCCCACAGCGCCTCGACCGCCCACTCCTGCACCTGGTCGGCGAGGTCGGCCACCTGCTCGGCCGGGCTACCGGCGACGCCGAGCCGCAGGCCCACGCCGCTGCCGTCGGGCGCGAACAGCATGAGCACCCGCTCGCCGCCCCACAGCGGCGTCTCCTCCCGCAGGTCCGGACGCACCCCGCAGGTGGCGCGCAGGTCGCGGAGCACGGGCAGCAGCGCGTCGGGGATCGGCTCGTCCACATCCCGGATCCTGGACGTCACCCGCCGGGTCCCTGAACGGCGCTTGGCATCGCCCGGCGTAGCGTGGTCTCACGGTCGGCAGGAGGGGCGGACGGTGACGGCTGGGAACAAGGTTCAGGTGCGCCGGGTCTACGACGAGCCCGCGCCGGACGACGGCGCCCGGGTGCTGGTCGACCGGCTGTGGCCGCGCGGCCTGGCCAAGGCCGGCGCCCACCTCGACGAATGGTGCAAACAAGTCGCTCCGTCCACCGAGCTGCGCACCTGGTACCGGCACGACCCCGACCGGTTCGCGGAGTTCGGCCACCGCTACCGGGACGAGCTGGCCGAGCCCGAGCGGGCCGAGGCGGTGGCCCACCTGCGCGAGCTCGCCGGGAAGGGCCCGCTGACCCTGCTCACCGCCACCAGGCAGCCCGAGATCAGCGAGGCCGCGGTGCTCGCCGAACTGCTCGCCGAACTGCTCAACGCCTGACCACCGGGAACGCTCAGCGGGCGCAGGGCCCGCCGGCGGCCAGGCCGTCGAGCGTGCGGGTGAGGAAGTGCCAGCTCAGCTCGGCGTCGCGGGTGTGGCCGTGCGGGCCGCGGAACAGGGCGACGTACTGGGCCACGTCGTCGAGGCTCCAGCGCAGCCGGTAGAGGGCCAGGGCGGCGGGGTCGGGCGTGCGGCCGCCGGCGGCCGCGTACCTGGCCAGGTCGGCGGGGGTCCTGGCGACCAGCCACAGGTCCCGTTCCGGCACGGCCAGGCCGACGGTGTCCCAGTCGACCAGCAGGCAGCGGCCCTCGTGCCGGAGCAGGTTGCCGGGGTGCGGTTCGCCGTGGGTGACGACGGGCGGGCCGAGGTCGCGGCAGCCGCGGTCGAAGTGGCGCAGCCGGGCGTGCAGGGTTCCGGCGTGCCGGTCGAGCAGGGCTCGGGCCCGCTCGGCGTACGGGCCGCCGGTCCACGGGCGGCCGGTCTCGGTCAGGGCCCGCTCCAGCGCCGCCCGTCCGGGCGGTTGCAGCGGGCGGGACGGGGTCGACGGGGGCGGGGGTGTGGCGTGCAGCTCGGCCAGCAGGTCGATGACCTGGGCGCGGTCGTGCTCGGCCGGCTCGTCGTCGAAGCCGCCGGTGACGCCGTCGATGAACGGGAAGACGCTCAGCGCGTACCGGGCGGCGAGCGGGCGGAGCAGCGCGCCGCCGTCGAGGTCCGGCACGGGCGCGACCACGAACCGCAGGGTCGCGGCCAGCGCCGCCGCCGTCTCCAGCGCCCGCCCCAGCTCCCCGAACGCCACCCGCGCCACCCCGCCCAGGTCACCGGCCGCCCGCGGCTCGTGGGGGCGGCCGGCTGGAGCCGGTAGTTCTGGCTCGCGGGACGGCACGGCGTCCGGTTCGGGGGACAGGGTGGCGGCGGTGAGGAACCAGCGCCGTCCGTCGGCGCCGGTCGCGATCCAGTGGTGGTCGCCGAAGCCCACCGGCGCGTACGCCAGCCCGACGGCCTTGATCCCCCACGCCTCCAGAGCAGGCGCCAGCAGCGATTCGTCCAGGTCCGCGGGTCTGTCACGCATCGGGCCACACTAGCGAGCGTCCCCGCCGCCGGGCATCCCGATTATCAGCTCCATGGCCGCGAGCACGTCGTCCACCGTCAGGTCCGCCGGGGGAGCCGCCGCGCCCGTCCCGCGGTCGATCCAGATCGTCCGCAATCCGGCCGCGCGTCCGCCCGCGATGTCCTTGTCCGGGTCGTCGCCCACCATCCACCCGCCGGCCGGCACGGATCCGCACCGGTCGGCGGCGATCCGGAACAGCCGGGCGCCGGGTTTGCGCACGCCCTCCGCGCCGGAGATCGCCCACCCGTCCACCCGCTCGGCCAGCCCGGTACGCCGGATCTTGCCCGTCTGGTTGTCGGCCATCCCGTTCGTCACGATCCCGACCGCCCACCCCGCCGCCCGCAGCCGGTCCAGCCCCGCCAGCACCTCGGCACGGCACTCCACCAGGTACGGCAGCCTGGCCCGGTAGGCCCGCCACAACTCCTCGACGGGCTCGGCAAGCGCGAAGCGCTCGCGGACGCGGGCGAAGAAGGCGTCCATCGGCACGGACCCGTCGGCGTCCAGCCGCACCAGCCAGTCCACGGCGTCCGGGCCCAGCCCGCGCCCCGCGGCGAACTCGGCCGCCCACAGCCGGAATGCGGCCAGCCGGTCGATCAGCGTGTTGTCCAGGTCGAACAGCACGAGCGGGCGGGCCTCGGTGATCGGCGCAGCGGTCGGCTCGATGATCGGCACAGTGGCCGACACAGTGGTCGGCGCAGTGGTCGGCGCAGCGGTCGGCGCACCGGCCGTCCCGGTGGCCGGTGCAGGGGGCGGCGCGGCCGGGAGGCGCGGGCCGGGGCCCGCGCCGTGGCCGGTCAGCGGAGCTCGCGCTTGAGGATCTTGCCCG
The DNA here is from genome assembly GCF_040675255.1 of Nonomuraea sp. NPDC049624. Taxonomy (NCBI): domain Bacteria; kingdom Bacillati; phylum Actinomycetota; class Actinomycetes; order Streptosporangiales; family Streptosporangiaceae; genus Nonomuraea; species Nonomuraea sp. NPDC049624. The sequence goes on from NZ_JBFAOR010000015.1 coordinate 106,829, forward strand.
TGGCCGTCATCGGCAGGGCGTCGCGGAACTCGACGATCCTCGGGTACTTGTAGGCCGCCATGTTCTCCCTGGCCCAGGCGATCAGCTCGTCCTCGGTGACCGACGAGCCGGGCGTGCGGATGACGTACGCCTTGACCTCCTCGCCGTGCGACTCGTGCGGGACGCCCACGACCGCCGCCAGCGACACCGCCTCGTGGGTCATGAGCACCTCCTCCAGCTCGCGCGGGTAGACGTTGAAGCCGCCACGGATGATCATGTCCTTGGCCCGGTCGACGATGGCGTAGTAGCCGTCGGCGTCGCGGGTGGCGATGTCGCCGGTGCGGAACCAGCCGTCCTTGAGCACCTCGGCCGTCGCCTCCGGGCGGCCGTAGTAGCCCTTCATGACGTTGTGTCCGCGGATGGCGATCTCGCCGGGGCCCTCGCCCTCGACCGTCTTCCAGTCGCCGTCGATCAGCTTCATCTCGACGCCCCAGATGGGCGTGCCGATCGTGCCGGGCTTGGTGGGCCGTCCGAGCTGGTTGAAGCTGGCCACGGGGGACGTCTCCGACAGGCCGTACCCCTCCAGGATGCCGATGCCGAAGGTCTGCTCGAAGTCCTTCAGCACCTCCACCGGCGAGGACGCGCCGCCGGCCACGGCCACCTTCAGGCTGCGCGGCACCTCGGCGCCCTCGGCGTGGATCTTCGTGAGCATGCCCCAGTACATCGTCGGGACGCCCGCGAAGGTCGTCACGTTCTCCTTGCGCATGAGCTCCAGGGCCTCGCCCGGCTCGAAGCGCGGCATCAGCACGACCGTCGCGCCGCGCATGAAGGCGGTGTTCATGACGGTCGTCTGGCCGAAGGAGTGGAACAGCGGCAGCACCGCGAGGTAGGTGTCGCCGCCCTCGCTGCGGGGGAACATCCGGTCGCTGATCAGGGCGTTCATCAGCATGTTCTGGTGGCTGAGCTCGGCGCCCTTGGGCTGGCCCGTGGTGCCCGAGGTGTAGAGGATCACGGCGGTGTCCTCGGGGTCGGTCTGCACCGTCTCGAAGTCGGCCGGCACGCCGTTGAGCGCCGCCCACACCGTCTCGCCGTACGGGGACTCGGTGGCCAGGGGGGTGGCGGGCAGCACGAAGAAGTGCTCGCAGCCGTCCGCGGCCTCGAAGCCCGCCTTGCCGCGCTCGCCCAGCGGCAGCTCCGGCGAGCCCTCGAAGCAGAACAGCGCCTTGGCGTCGCTGTCGTCGAGGTGGTAGGCGATCTCCCGGCCCTGCAGCAGCACGTTCAGCGGCACCACGGTCGCGCCGGCCTTGAGGATGCCGAAGTAGACGAAGGGGAAGTACGGCAGGTTGGGACAGGCCAGCGCCACCTTGTCGCCCTTGCCGATGCCCCGCGACACGAGCAGGTTCGCCACCTGGCGGGCGACAGTGTCGATCATGCCGTACGGCAGGCGCATGTCGCCGAAGACGATCGCCGTGCCGTCGGGGTTGTTTCTGGCGCTGTCCTCCAGGACGACCGACAAGTTGAGCATGAACGCCTTCCTCCTCTGTACGCGCTTGCCGCCATCTTGGCATCAGCCCATACCGACCGGTAGGTAACCAAGGTTACAGATGCATATGGACGCGAAAGCTCACCTGGAGTAAGCAAGTGACAGGTTACTTAGCCCCCTGGAGTGCTCATGCAGTACGACTACGTGATCGTCGGAGCGGGGTCCGCCGGGTGCGTGCTGGCCAACCGGCTGTCGGCGGACCCGTCGGTGTCGGTGGCGCTGGTCGAGGCGGGCGGGCATGACGACAAGCTGGAGATCCGCATGCCCGCCGGCTTCGCCAAGCTGTTCAAGACCGACTACGACTGGAACTTCACGACGGCCAAGCAGAGCGAGATGTCCGGCCGCGAGCTCTACTGGCCGCGCGGCCGGGTGATCGGCGGCTCGTCCTCGCTCAACGCGCAGATGTGGGTGCGCGGCTGCCAGCAGGACTACGACCAGTGGGGCGTGCCCGGCTGGACGTACGAGGAGGTCCTGCCCTACTTCACCAGGGCTGAGCAGCGCGTCGGCAGCAACCACGGCGGCGTCTACGGCACCTCCGGTCCGCTCTACGTCTCCGAGCTGCGCAGCCCCAACGTCACCACGGCGGCCTTCCTGCGGGCCTGCGAGGAGCTGGGCCTGACCCGGCTGCCGGAGCTGAACGGCCGCTCCAACGAGGGCTACTGCCCCACCCCCGTCACCCAGAACCGCGGCCGCAGGTGGAGCGCCGCCGACGCCTACCTGCGACCGGCCGCCGCCCGGCCGAACCTCACCGTGCTCACCGGCGCGACCGTGGACCGCGTGGTGTTCGAGGGCTCCCGCGCCGTCGGCATCGAGCACAGCGGCGGCACCCTGGTCAGGGCGGCCAGGGAGGTCGTCCTGTCGGCGGGGGCGATCGGCTCGCCGTACCTGCTGCTGCGGTCCGGGGTCGGCGCGGCCGAGGAGCTGCGCGACGCGGGCGTGCCGGTCGTGCGCGAGCTGCCCGAGGTCGGCAAGAACCTCCAGGACCACCTGGCCTCCGGCGTGTACGTCGAGTGCAAGGAGCCGGTGACGCTGACCAAGGCCGAGTCCCTGGTGAACCTGCTGCGCTACATCGTGCTGCGCTCGGGCATGCTCACCACGAACGTCGGCGAGGCGGTCGCCTTCGTCCGGACCTCGGCCGAGGAGCCCGCCCCCGACATCGAGCTGGTCTTCGCCCCCGGCCCGTTCGTCGACCACGGGCTCACCCCGCCGACCGGCCACGGCCTGACCGTCGGCGTCGTGCTGCTGCAGCCGCAGAGCCGCGGCAGGGTCGGGCTGAGCGGCCGCGACGTGCTGATCGACCCCGGCTACCTGAGTGCGGAGGCCGACGTCAAGCGCCTGGTCGCCGGGCTGAAGACGGCCAAGCAGGTGTTCGCGACGAGCGCGATGAAGCGGTACGCGGGCGGGCCGATGGCGCCGTACTGGGGGCCGGAGAGCGACGAGGAGCTGGCCCAGTGGGTGCGCGAACGCGGCGAGACCCTCTACCACCCCGTGGGCACCTGCCGGATGGGCACCGACGAGGGGTCGGTGGTGGACCCGTCGCTCCGGGTGCGCGGCCTGGAAGGGCTCAGGGTGGTGGACGTGTCCGTCATGCCGACGCTCAACCGCGGCCACACGCACGCCCCGGCGATCATGATCGGCGAGAAGGGCTCCGACCTGATCCTGGGGGACCGGTAGCCGGGCGCCGCGACGCGGCGGACCTTGACGTAAGTGAGCACTTGCCCAAGGCTTGTGTGGTATGACGCTCTCCGCGGATCTGGACATCTCGCAGATACCGTTCTGGGGACTGCCGCAGGCGGACCGCATGGAGACCTTCCGCCGCCTGCGCGGGCTCGAACGGCCCCTCTTCGTGCCGGAGCAGGCCGTGCCGTTCATCGGCGGCGGGCCCGGCTACCACGCCCTCGTGCGTCACGCCGACGTCACCGAGGCCAGCAGGAACGCGGCCGTCTTCAGCAGCGAGCCGTGCTCCAACAGCATCCCCGACATGCCGCGCTGGCTCAGCGTCTACTTCGGCTCAATGATCAACATGGACGACCCGCGCCACGCCCGCCTGCGCAGGATCGTCTCCAGGGCCTTCACCCCGCGCATCCTGTCCAAGATGGAGGAGGACCTGGCCAGGGCCGCCGCCGAGATCGTGGACGAGGCCATCGAGCAGGGTCCGGGCGACTTCGTGGCGCAGGTCGCCGCCCGGCTCCCCGTACGGGTCATCTGCGACATGATGGGGATCCCACCGAAATTTCATGACCTGGTGTTGCGGCGGACCAACGTCATCCTCGGCAACGCCGACCCCGAGTACACCGGCATCGACCCGAACTTCAGCCGCGCCAACGTCGCCCGCGGGCTGGCCAAGCTGCTGCGCGCCGGCTACTCGCTGAACCGGATGGCCGCCCGACTCGGCGACGAGCGCCGCAGACGCCCGACCGGCGACCTGGTCAGCCTGCTCGTGGGCGGCGAGGAACGGCTCAGCTCGCAGGAGCTGGGCTCGTTCTTCATCCTGCTGGTGGTGGCCGGCAGCGAGACCACCCGCAACGCCATCGCCTACGGGCTGAAGCTGTTCACCGACCATCCCGAGCAGCGGGAGCTGCTGCTGGCCGACTTCGACGCGCGCGTCGGCCGGGCGTGCGACGAGATCGTGCGCTACGCGACCCCGGTGATCCAGTTCCGCCGCACGCTGACCCGGGACCACGAGATGAACGGCGTGCCGTACAAGAAGGGCGACAAGGTGCTGCTCTTCTACAACTCGGCCAACCGCGACGAGTCCGTCTTCACCGACCCGGACGTCTTCGACATCACCCGCGACCCCAACCCGCACGTCGGCTTCGGCGGCCCCGGGCCGCACTACTGCCTGGGCGCCCACCTGGCGCGCAGGGAGATGAGCGTGATGTTCCGCGAGCTGTTCACCCGCCTGCCCGGCATCAGGACGTCCGGCGAGCCCGACTTCCTGCTGTCGAACTTCATCAACGGCATCAAGCACCTGCCGTACACGTTCTGACCGCCCCGGCCCGGCCTCGGCCACGTGCACCGGGACGCCCGGGTCGGGTGCCGGCGCGCCGGTGAACACGCGTGGGTGGCACGGCTGAGGGCGTCAGCTTTGCGGAGCGAATCCGCCGAGCAGGGCCGCCACGGCCAGCTCGAAGCGTTCCCGGTGGTCCTCGGGCGTGCCGAGGCCGTCGGCGACCGCCCGCGCCAGCACCGGACGGTCCGTCAGGTCCAGGTCGGGCTGCTGCGGGCTGTCCGGTCCCGCCTCGGCCAGCGTGTGCCCGATCACGAACGTGGACACCGCGTTGATCACGTGCAGCGCCTCCTTGGCCGTGAAGCCCGCCCGGGTCAGCGCGGCGGCGGCGCCTTCGACCATGTCCAGGGCTCCCGGCGTGGCCACCGGCCGGATCGCGACCACCGGCATGAGCGCGGGATGCCGCAGCAGCTCGGCCCTGATCGACTCGGCGAACGTCCGCATCCACACCCGCCAGTCGCCGGACGGCTCGATCGTGACGCGGGAGAGCACCAGCTCGACCAGCCCGTCGAGGACCGCGTCCTTGTTCGGCACGTAGTAGTAGAGCGTCATCGCCTCCACGCCCAGCTCCTTGCCCAGCTTGCGCATGGACAGCCCGGCCGCGCCCTCGCGGTCGAGGAGTTCGAGCGCCGCCTCCAGCACCCGTTCCCTTGACATCCGCTCTCTCATACACCGTAAGATACTCCCGTCTTACACCGTAAGAGAGGAAATTGAACGTGATCACCGACTTCTTCGCCGCCGTCAACGAACGCCGCCTCGACGACCTGGGCGACTACCTGACCCCCGACGTCGTCGACCACAACAAGATCATTTTTGGCGAGCCGGACGAGCCGGGCGCCGCCTTCGAGGGCATCCGGATGCAGCTCGACGCGTTCGACCCGTTCCACATCGAGGTCGAGGAGGTCGTCGCCGAGGGGGACAGGCTGGTCGCCAGGATCCGCATGACCGGCACGCACTCCGGCACCCACCCGCGCATGCCCACGCCCACCGGGCGCAGCTTCGACGTCGAGGCGATCTTCCTGGTCACCCTGCGCGAGGGGCGGATCAGCGAGATCCGCGCGGTCAGCGACCGGCTGGGTCTGTTCCTCCAGCTGGGCTGGGACTGGCCGCAGGCCGACTGACCCGCCTGCCCGCCAGGGCCAGCGGCAGCAGCGCGCCCGCCAGCGCCGGCCCGGCCGCCATCAGCAACATCGCGGTCACCCCGAGCGGTACGGCGCCGCCAGCACCGCCACGCCCACCGCCGTGCCGACCTGCTTGAGCGTGTTCACCGTCCCGGTGGCCATGCCCACCTGATCCATCGGCGCGGTCAGGCCGACCTGGTTGGCCACCACGTTGCCCGCGCAGAGCCCCAGGCCGCCGAGGAACAGCCCGGCCATGATCGGCGTCCACCGGTCGGCCGCCGGGATCGCCATCACCAGCAGCGCCACGGTGATCAGCGCCGGGCCGGCGGCGATCAGCACGCCCATGGGCCAGCGGTGCAGCACCCGGCCGACCGCGATCGGGCCGATGACCGCGGCCACGCTGAAGGCCAGGAAACGCACCCCGGCCTCGCTCGGGCTCGCCTCCAGAGGGCCCTGCACGTACAGGGTGAGGTACGTGAACCCGCCCAGCAGCGCGGCCAGCATGAGCAGCGTCGTGGCCGAGCCGACCGCGAACACCCGGTTCCGGAACAGCCCGAAGTCGATCATCGGGGTCGCCGTCCGCCGCTCGGCGAGGACGAACGCCGCCAGCAGCGCCAGCCCGGCCACCAGCAGCAGCGGCACGTCGTGGATGAGCGCCGGGATGATCGCGAACAGCGCCGCGGCGACCAGCACGACGCCCAGCGGGTCCAGGTGACCCCGGCCGCGCGACTCCGGCACCCCCTGCCGCAGCGCCACCACCACGAACACGCCGATCGGCAGGTTGATCAGGAAGATGGCCCGCCAGCCGAACGTCGCCGTCAGCACGCCGCCCACCACCGGGCCCAGCGTCATCGCCAGGCCGGAGACGGCGCTGAAGATGCCGAGCGCCCGGCCCCGCGCCGGGCCCTCCGGGTAGACCGAGCCGATCTGCGCGGCGCGCAGGGCGGCGCGGATGTCGGGCAGCGCGATCGTCACGGCGGTCAGGTCCACCACCACGAGCACGATGGTCAGTGAGGCCAGAGCGAGAACCCATCCGCGGCGCATACCTGCTCCTCACGATGAAAGGCCCCTTGTGCAGTGGTACTCCCGGAAGGAGGCGAATGCTAGGTTTCGCAGTCATGGAGATCAGAACGATCCACGCCAACGGCGTGGAGTTCGCGTATCTGACCGTGGGGGAGGGGCCGCTGGCGTTGTGCCTGCACGGGTTCCCCGACACCGCGCACACCTGGCGGCACCTGATGCCCGAGCTGGCCGGACGCGGCTACCGCGCCGTCGCGCCGTTCAGCCGCGGCTACGCGCCCACCGAGATCCCGGCCGACGGCGCGTACGAGGAGGCGGCCCTGGTCGCCGACGTGCGCGCGCTGCACGAGGAGCTCGGCGGCGACGAGAACGCGGTGATCGTCGGGCACGACTGGGGGGCCTTCCCCGCCTACGCCCTGGCCGGGCGCTTCCGCCGGGCCGTCGCGCTCGCGGTGCCGCCGCCGGGCGCGCAGCTTCCCGGGCTGCTGGCGTACGAGCAGCTCAAGCGGTCGTTCTACATATTCCTGTTCCAGACCGTGCTGGCCGAGCCGGCCGCCGCCGACCCGGCCTTCCTCGACCGGCTGTGGCGGGACTGGTCGCCCGGCCACGACCCGGCCGAGGACCTGGCGTTCGTCCGGCGCAGCCTGGGCGAGCCCGCCAACATGGCGGCGGCCATCGGGTACTACCGCGCCGCGCTCGGCACCACGCCTCCCTCGGGCCGCTACCCGGACCTCGACCCCGCCACCGCGGGTCCGGTCCTGTACCTGCACGGCGAGCGGGACGGGTGCATGGGCGCGGAGATGGCCAAGGACGCGGCCGGCAGCCTGCCGCCGGGGTCGCGGGTCGAGCTGGTGGCGGACGCGGGCCACTTCCTCCACCTGGAACGGCCCGCGGAGGTCAACCGCCTCATCCTCGACTGGCTCGGCTGCTGAGCACGGTGATCACCGGGTGGCGCCCTGACAGGCTCACCGGGACCGTCTCCTCGACCGCGAACCCGTCCGGCGCGCCGGCCGTTGTCGCACCGGTGCCGGGATCGTCGTGGAGCAGCGCCACGGCCAGGCCGCCGGGTTCCAGCACCCGCCGCACCTCCCGCCACAACGGGTCCAGCCCGGGGCCCAGCAGGCCGCGCGGCGGCACCTGACGTCCCCAGGGCGGGTTCACCAGCACCCGCCGCACGCTTCCGTCCGCCACGGGGAGCCGTCCGGCGTCGGCGAGCCCCCAGCGGAACGGGCCCGTACCGTCCGGTGGCAGGGCGGCCCGCGCGTTCGCGGCGGCCGCCGCGACGGCGGCCGGATCGCGGTCGAACCCGACGAACCAGGAGAGCCCGGAGAGCCCGGCGTGTGGTGCGAGCGCGAGCGGGGAGAGCTCAGCAAATCCGGCGGCTCCGGCGGCTCCGGCGTGCGGCGTGTGGGTGAGCGCGTGCGCCTCGATGAGGGTGGTGCCCGCCCCGCAGCAGGGGTCGAGCACGACGCCGCGGAAGCCCGCCGCGCCCACCCCGGCGAGCTGGGCCATCGCGGCGGCCAGCGGCGGGTGCAGCGTGCCCGGGATCGAGGCCGTCTTGTACGGTCTGCGGTGCAGCGGCCGGTCACCGGCCCGCCGGGCGATGACCGCCTGGTCGCCCTCGATCGTCACCCGCCACGCCGTCGCCCCCGCAGGTGGCCGGCCGCCGTCCCGCCGGGAGTGGTAGCGCAGCCGCCACGACCGGGCCAGCTCGGTCCCGACGGCGTCCTCGATCTCGTGCCTGGTGTAGTTGCGGCGTCCCACGAACGAGGCCGAGACCTCGACGTCGGGGCCGCCGGGCGCGCCGAGGTCGATCCCGCGGGCCGCCCGCGCCAGCCGGGCGAGCGCGGAGCGGCCGTGGCCGACCCCGTCCACCACGGCCGCGGCCAGCAGTACGTCGTCCGCGGTGCGCAATCCCAGGAGCCCGGCGCCGGGCCGGACCTCGAACCACACCTCCCGATGGCGGACGCCGACGACGGCCCCGAGACGGGCACGTCGGATCTCCGCCGCGACCAGGGGCTCGGTGCCACGCACCGCCCTGGCCACCGCCAAGGTGAGCAACTGTTCTTCTCCCACGTAGCGACCCGGGACGGCGGCAGGCCGCCCCGCATCACCGGCGGTGGGTCAGCCCACGGCCCGCCGGCGGATCGCTAGCCGAGGAGGAAGAAGAACGTCATGCGCGGCACCCTACAAAGCCCCGTCCGCGCGAGCCACCGGTTTTTCCGGCAGCCACGTACGGTGTACGTCGAACCCATTGACGTAAGTGGTCGCTTTCCGAATGATTGCCCTATGACCGTCCTGGACTTCGACCTTTCGGACCGGAACTTCTGGGCCAGGCCCATGAGCGAGCGCGAGGCGGCGTTCGACCGGTTGCGCGCCCGCGAGACGCCGGCCTTCTTCGAGGAGATGGAGCTGGCCGTCGCGCCCAAAGGGCCCGGCTACTATGCGCTGGCCAGGCACGCCGACATCCTGGAGGCGAGCCGCAACCCCGAGGTCTTCTGCTCCGGCGACGGCGGCGCGACGAACATCCCCGACATGCCCGCCGAGTTCACCGAGTACTTCGGCTCCATGATCAACATGGACGACCCCCGGCACGCCCGGCTGCGCAGGATCGTCTCCCGCGCGTTCACCCCCAAGATGATCAAGCAGTTCGAGTCGGACGTCGAGGCCGCCGCCGTGCGCATCGTCGACGACCTGCTGGCCGCCGGTCCCGGCGGCGACTTCGTCACCGACGTGGCCGCGCGCCTTCCACTGAAGATCATCTGCGACATGATGGGCATCCCCGAGCGCGACTACCGGTTCGTCTTCGACCGCTCGAACGTCATCCTCGGCGGCTTCGACCCCGAATACACCGGCGGCGACCTCGACCAGCTCGCCACCCGCCTGCTCACCGCCGGCATGGAGCTGCAGCAGCTCGTCCAGGACCTCGCCGCCCACCGCACCGCCAACCCCACCAACGACCTGACGTCCTCGCTGGTCAACGCCAACATCGACGGCGAGCGGCTGACGATGCAGGAGCTGGGCTCGTTCTTCATCCTGCTGGTGGTCGCGGGCAACGAGACGACCAGGAACGCCATCTCCTACGGCCTGCGCCTGCTCACCAAGAACCCCGACCAGCGCGCCCTGTGGCTGGAGGACGTCGAGGGCCGCGCCCCAGGGGCCGTGGAGGAGATCGTCCGGCTGGCCTCGCCGGTGAACTTCATGCGCCGCAAGGTCACCCGCGACCACGAGATGAACGGCCACCTCTACCGCGCCGGCGAGAAGGTGGTGCTGTTCTACTGGGCGGCGAACCGGGACGAACGGGTGTTCGCCGACCCGTACCGCTTCGACATCACCCGCCACCCCAACCCGCACGTCGGCTTCGGCGGGCCGGGGCCGCACTTCTGCCTCGGCGCCCACCTGGCCCGGCGGGAGATCACGGTGATGTTCCGCGAGCTGCTGCGCCGGGTGCCGCACATCGAGGGCGGCCGGCCCGACCGCCTGCACTCCTCGTTCATCAACGGGATCAAGCACATGGAGTGCACGTTCTGAGCCGGGCGCGGCGGCGCCCGGGGCTCAGGACTGCGCGGTCAGCTTGAGCTGGTTCATCACGGTACGGATGTCCGGCAGGAGCTGCTTGCCCTCGTCCGGGATCGACACGAACACGATGGCGGGCACGCTGCCGCCGGTGTTGACCGCCATCGTGACGATCGTGGCCTTCTCCGTGCCGGCGGTCATGGCGTACGCGATGAGCCGGCCGGTGGAGGCGCCCACCTTGATCGGCTGCTGCGCGATCTTCCTGACCTTGTTGCCGTCGGGGTAGAAGTCCTTGCGGGCCTGCAGCACCATGCGCCGGATGACCGGCTCCAGGTCGTCCTTGTCGTACAGGGAGGACATACTGGCCGGCAGCGGGCCCGACATGACCTGGGCGTACTTGTCGGGCGCGACCTCCGTGTACTGACGGGTGTCGTAGCCGAAGGTGGACTTGACCGTGGCCCGCTGGTCGAGCTGCCAGCTGCCGCCCAGGCGGGGCAGCGAGACCCCGGCCGCGGCGTCCTCGACCCGGCCGGTCACCGGGGACGCCTTGCCCGGGTACTTCGGCAGGGCGGGGATCGTGGTGGAGCGCTTGCCCGTGCCCGCCTTCGTGGGGCCGGCCGAGGCCGTGGGGGAGGAGGCGGTCTTGCCCTCCGGGGTGTCCTCGCCGGCCAGCGGGCCCGCGAGGAAGGCCCACAGCAGCGCCGCGATCAGGGCGATCACCACCGAGCCGCCGAGCGCGTAGATCCAGATGGGCTTGCCCGGCTCGTCGTCCAGGGAGTCGTGGTCGCCGCCCTGGTACTCGTCGCCGAAGACGTTGTTCCAGAGCTCCTGCTGGCGGTCGGGAGGCGGGGTGCGCGAGCCGCTGATCTGACCGGCCGTCACGAACCGGCGGTCGGGGTCGGAGGGGTCGCGGTTGAGGTTGGAGCCGGGGCGCGGCTGGTCGGGGTGGCCGTCGCCGGGCATGCCCGGTCCGGCCGGGGGCGCGCCGACGTGGGCCGCCGCGAGCGGGCCCGGGGGCATCGCGGGGTCGCCCACCATGGTGTCGGCCTGCCGGCCGCCGTACATGACGGTGTGCTCGTCGGCCGGGGCGGCGGACGGGCCGCCGGGCCTGCCGGGCCCGTCGAGCGGCGACGGCGCGGGCTGGACGGGGGCGTCGAGCGGGCCGGACGCGCGGCCCAGCGTGACCGTGCGGTCCAGCGGGTCGGCGGCGGACGCCGACGGCGCGGGGGAGGGGGCGGGGGTGGGGCTGTTGGGCCAGGGCGCCGGCGTGGACAGGTTGGACCACGCGCCGGGGGACGGCGTCGGCGGCTGCGACCAGGCGGGCACCGGGTCCTGCGGCTGGGCCGGCTGCTGCTGCTCCGGCCACGAGACGGGGACCTCCTGGCGGGGGGCCTCGGGCCAGCCCTGTTCCTGCCGGGGCGGGTCGGGCCAGGACGGCCGCGCCGGCTCCGGCCACGACGCGTCGCCGCCCCGCTGCTGCGCCCGGCCGTCGTCGCGCGAGGAGCCGGTGCGCGGGAGGTCGTTCCGCGAGGAGTCGTTGCGCGGCACGTCGGGCCAGGAGCCCTCGGGGCGCGGCGGCTCGGGCCAGGACGGCGCCTGCGGGGCCTCGGGCCAGGACGGCTGTGCCGGGGCGGCCTCCGGCCACGACATCGGCACGCCGGAGGACTCCTGCCCGCTGGACGGCCAGGAGGAAGGCACGTCGTTGCGGGCCTCCGGCCAGGACGGTGGCAGGTGCGACGCCCCGGAGCTCGCGGAATTCTCCGTTGCCATTGCTGCCGGCCCTCCCGAGGTTGTGTCCGGATGTGCCGCTATATCCGGATTTGACGTACCAGGCATGATCTCATGGGATTTTCCAGGAGATACGGCTGGTTTCGCAGCGAAACGAGCGAAGCCGCGCGGATCGGTTGGCGGATCCTGCAGCGGCAGGTCGCCCTCCGGTCGATCTGGCTCAGCTGGGTACACCACGCGACGACAGTATTCTAAAGGGACATATGAGGTCACAACGGATACATCACCATCAGGTCTCGCTGGACCTGAAGGGTCTATTGTGCCTGCGCCGGTCGCCGGAGTATCTGCATTCCGTCGAAGACGTGCGCTAGGCTTGACACATGCGTTCCGCGACCCTGCTTCTTAGCGGGCCGCGACGGCCCTGAGAGGTCTCGCCGTCGCGGCTACCCCTCGTCGTGCACGAGGGGTTTTCTTATGGGTCCGAGTCAAGCCAGAAGGACAGTAGCCGTGAGTGAGTACGACCCGCAGGCGCTGCAGGCCAAGTGGCAGCAGCGATGGGAGGAACAGGACACCTACCGGGCGAGCGAGGACGCGGCCGACCCCCGGGAGCGGCGCTACATGCTCGACATGTTCCCCTACCCGTCGGGCGACCTCCACATGGGCCACGGCGAGGTGTTCGCCATCGGCGACGTCGTCGCGCGCTACTGGATGCAGCAGGGCTACAACGTCCTGCACCCGATCGGCTGGGACTCCTTCGGGCTGCCCGCCGAGAACGCCGCGATCAAGCGCAACGCCCACCCCGCCGAGTGGACCTACGCCAACATCGAGACGCAGGCCAACTCCTTCCGGCGTTACGGCATCTCCTTCGACTGGTCGCGCCGCCTGCACACCAGCGACCCCGAGTACTACCGCTGGAACCAGTGGCTGTTCAACCGCTTCTTCGAGCGCGGCCTGGCCTACCGCAAGGGCGGCCTGGTCAACTGGTGCCCCAACGACCAGACGGTGCTGGCCAACGAGCAGGTCGTGGCCGGCAAGTGCGAGCGCTGCGGCGCCGACGTCATCCGCCGCGAGCTGACGCAGTGGTACTTCAAGATCACTGACTACGCCCAGCGCCTGCTGGACGACATGGAGCAGCTCGACGGCTGGCCCGAGCGCCTGCTGACCATGCAGCGCAACTGGATCGGCCGCTCCGAGGGCGCCGACGTGCTGTTCGAGATCGAGGGCCGCGACGAGCCGGTCCACGTCTACACCACGCGCCCCGACACCCTGTACGGCGCCACGTTCTTCGTGGTCGCGGTCGACGCGGCGCTGGCCGACGAGATCGTCACCGACGAGCAGCGCCCGGCCTTCGAGGCCTACCGCGCCGAGGTCGCCAAGCTGAGCGACATCGAGCGCCTGTCCACCGACAAGGAGAAGACGGGCGTCTTCCTGGGCCGCCACGCGGTCAACCCGGTCAGCGGCGAGCGCATCCCGGTCTGGGCGGCCGACTACGTGCTGTCCGACTACGGCCACGGCGCGATCATGGCCGTGCCCGCCCACGACCAGCGCGACCTGGACTTCGCGCGGAAGTTCGACCTGCCGGTCAAGGTCGTCGTGCACACCGGCCTGGCCGACCCCGGCGAGACCGGCGAGGCCACGCCCGGCGAGGGCACGCTGGTCAACTCCGGCCCTCTCGACGGGCTGACCAAGGCCGAGGCCATCGCCAAGATCATCGAGATCCTGGAGGCCGAGGGCCGGGGCGCCGGCGCGGTCAACTTCCGGCTGCGCGACTGGCTGCTGTCCCGCCAGCGTTTCTGGGGCACGCCGATCCCGATCATCCACTGCGCCGACTGCGGCGAGGTGGCCGTCCCCGACGAGCAGCTGCCCGTCACGCTGCCCGACCTGCGCGGCGAGGCGCTGGCGCCCAAGGGCGTCTCCCCGCTGGCCAGCGCCACCGAGTGGGTCAACGTCGAGTGCCCCAAGTGCGGCGGTCCGGCCCAGCGCGACACCGACACGATGGACACGTTCGTCGACTCGTCCTGGTACTTCCTGCGGTACACCTCGCCCGGTTACACCGACGGGCCGTTCGACCCCGAGCAGGTGCGCAAGTGGGGCCCGATCGACCAGTACGTCGGCGGCATCGAGCACGCCGTCCTCCACCTGCTGTACTCGCGCTTCTTCACCAAGGTCCTGCACGACATGGGCATGGTGAGCTTCACCGAGCCGTTCCTGCGCATGCTGAACCAGGGGCAGGTGATCAACGGCGGCAAGGCGATGTCGAAGTCCCTGGGCAACGGCATCGACCTGGGCCAGCAGATCGACGCCTTCGGCGTCGACGCCGTCCGCCTGACGATGATCTTCGCCGGTCCGCCGGAGGACGACATCGACTGGGCCGACGTCTCGCCGGCCGCCTCGCAGAAGTTCCTGGCCCGCGCGCTGCGCGTGATGTCGGAGGCGACCGCCGAGCCCGGCGTGCCGTTCGAGGGCGGCGACGCCGAGCTGCGCAAGGTCACCCACCGCACGATCGACGAGGTCACCAAGCTGGTCGAGTCGCAGCGCTTCAACGTCGCGGTGGCCCGCATGATGGAGCTGACCTCGGCCGCCCGCAAGGCCATCGACTCCGGCCCCGGCGCGGCCGACCCGGCGGTGCGCGAGGCCGCCGAGTCGCTGGCCGTCATGCTGTCGCTGGTGGCGCCCTACGTCGCCGAGGAGGGCTGGGAGCGCCTGGGCCGCACCGGTCCTGTCGCCTTCGCCGGCTGGCCCGTCGCCGACCCCGCGCTGCTGGTGCAGGAGTCGGTCACGTGCGTGGTGCAGGTGGCGGGCAAGGTGCGCGACCGGCTGGAGGTCGCCCCCGACATCTCCGAGGACGAGCTGCGGGCCCTGGCCCTGGCCTCCGACAAGGTGGCCGGCTACCTCCAGGGCACGCCGCGCAAGGTGATCGTGCGCGCGCCCAAGCTGGTCAACATCGTCCCGTAGGCGGCTAGATCCGGCGCAGGGCCGGCAGGAGCTCCTTCTCCGCCCAGTCGAAGAACGGCTCCTGCTGGTCGTGCCCGATCTGCACGAGCGCCACGTGCGTGTATCCGGCGTCGGCGAACTTCTTGACGCCCTGCACGACCGCGTCCACGTCGTCGCCGCAGGGCACGCTCTCGGCGACGTCCTCGGGGCGTACCGAGCCGGCCGCGGCGGCGAAGTTCACCGGGCCGGGCAGCTCGGCCATGACCTTCCAGCCGCCGACGCCCGACCAGCGCCACAGCCGGTGGGCCCGCTCCTTGGCGGCCTCGGGGTCGGTGTCGTAGGCGATGGGGAGCTGGCCGTAGACCGGCTTGCCCTGGCCGCCCGCGGCGTGGAACTGCTGCACCACCTCGGGCATCGGGTCGTTGATGACCAGCACGTCGCCCAGCTCCGCGGCGATCTCGGCCGACCGGCCGCCGGAGGCGGCGATGCCGATCGGCACCTGCTCGTCGGGCAGGTCGTAGAGCTTGGCGGAGTCGACGTCGAAGAACTCGCCCTGGTAGGTGACGTACTCGCCGCTGAACAGCTCCTTGATGATCTGCACGGCTTCGGCGAACATCCGGTGCCTGGTGTCCACCGGCGGCCAGCCCTCGCCGACGACGTGCTCGTTGAGGTTCTCGCCGGCGCCCAGGCCCAGGGTGAACCTGCCCTCGCTCAGCACCCCCATCGTGGCCGCCTTCTGCGCCACCACGGCCGGGTGGTAGCGCATGATGGGGCAGGTCACGTACGTCATGAGCGGCAGCCGCTCGGTCACCTGCGCCGCCGCGCCCAGCACCGACCAGCAGTACGGCGAGTGGCCCATCTCCTCGATCCACGGGAAGTAGTGGTCGGAGATGACCGCGTAGTCGAAGCCGACGCGCTCGGCGGTGGCGGCGTAGTCCACCAGTTCGCGGGCCGGGGTCTGCTCGGACATCAAGGTGTAGCCGATTTGTACCATGTGGTCGGGCTACCCAGCTTTGTCCGGATTAGGGTCGGGCATCCGGAGATCAATCGTCACTGCGGAGCTCCTCGATCACCAGCCCGAGGCCGATGGCCAGCAGCCAGAGGTCCTTGGACAGGCCGATGCCCTGCTGGGTCGGGCGCAGGCTGCCCTCCTCGCGCATGCCCGGCGTCCTGAGGTAGAGCCCGAGCAGGCCGGCCGCGAACGCGGTCAGCCCCGCGCCGGCCAGCAACGACGGCACGAACGGCAGGGCGAGCGCGGCCCCGAGGGCGAGCTCGCCCTTCGACAGCAGCCGGGTGAAGGCCACCGGGTCCTGGCCGCGCAGGAACGGGTACGTGCCCGCGGCCATGCCGTGCAGGCCGGCCGCCGTCTGCTCGTCGGCCTTGGTCTTGCCGAACCCGGAGTTGAGGATGATGGCGGCGGCGGCCAGGCGGCCCGGGAGCTGGTGCGGTCGGACGAAAAATCGCATGATTCCTCACAGTGTGTGATTTGTAGCGATTGGCTCCTTCCCTGCCGTTCCCCGCACATCCGGGGCATCGGGCGGTCTTGGCTGTTCGCGGACGGTGGCGCCGTGCTCTGAGAGAAAATCTTTAGCTGGTTTGGTGTCTCGCATTAGTGTCTAGCTGTGACATATGGCGCATACCTGAGATATCCACATCTGTCCGGTGACCTGGTCACCTTCGTCGCCGACGACGATGTCTGGCTCGCCCCCGTCGCCGGCGGCCGGGCCTGGCGCTTCACCGCCGACCGCGTGCCGGTCTCCGCCCCGCGGTTCTCGCCCGACGGCTCGCGCATCGCGTGGACCAGCGGCAAGGAAGGCGCCCCCGAGGTGTTCGCGGCCGAGCTGGACGGCGCCGAAGGCACCCGGCTGACGCACTGGGGCAACGCCATGACCGGCGTCCGCGGCTGGACCGGCGACGGAGCCGTGCTCGCGGTCAGCTCCACCGGGGAGGCGTCCCGTACCCGGCTGTGGGCGTACGCCGTCCCGCTCGACGGGGGGCCGGCGGAGCGGCTGCCGTACGGGTGGGTCAGCGAGGCGGCCGTCAGCGGCGCGAAGGTGGCCACGGTGTCGCCGGTCTGGCGCGAGCCGTCCCAGTGGAAGCGCTACCGGGGCGGCACGGCGGCCAAGATCTGGGTCGACGCCGACGGCGACGGGGAGTTCGCCCGGCTGTTCGCCGACAGCCCCGCCCAGTACTGGGCGGTGAGCTGGGTCGGCGACCGGATCGTCTACCTGTCCGACGCGGACGGCGTGGGAAACCTCTACTCGGCCCTTCCCGACGGGTCCGACGTGCGCCGGCACACCAGCCACGACGAGTTCTACGCCCGTCACGCCACGAGCGACGGTGAGCGGGTGATCTACAGCCACGCGGGGGACCTGTGGCTGCTGGAGAGCCTGGACGCCGAGCCGTACAAGCTGGAGGTCAAGCTCGGCGGCCCGCGGCCGGGACGGGCGCGCCGGCCCGCGCCCACGCGCGTCGGCGCCTTCTCCCCGGACCCGACCGGGCGCGCCAGCGCCGTCGAGATCCGCGGCACCGCGCACTGGGTGACCCACCGCGACGGGCCCGCGGGCGCGCTCCGGGTGGAACCCGGCGTGCGGGTGCGCCTGCCGCGCGCCCTCGGCGCCGACGGCCGGGCCGTGTGGGTCTCCGACGCCGGCGGCGAGGACGGCCTGGAGATCGGCACCCCCGGCGGCGAGATCAGGAGCCTGGCCGGCGGGCAGCTCGGCAGGGTGCTCGAACTGACCGCCGCGCCCGACGGCAAGCACGCCGCCGTGGCCACGCACGACGGGCGGCTGCTCGTCGTGGACCTGGAGTCGGGCGACCTGCGGGAGCTCGACCGCACCACGCAGGGCGACATCAGCGGGGTCACCTTCTCGCCGGACTCCGGCTGGCTGGCCTGGGTGCACCCCGACCACGAGCCGCTGTCGCAGATCAAGATGGGCCGCGTGGACGGCACGTCGGTGATCGACGTGACGCCGCTGCGCTTCTCCGACTACGACCCGGTGTTCACCAAGGACGGCAAGCACCTGGCCTTCCTGTCGGTGCGCACGTTCGACCCGGTGTACGACGCGCACGTGTTCGACCTGTCGTTCCCGGCGGGCTGCCGGCCGTACATCGTGCCGCTGCAGGCCGCCACGCCGTCGCCGTTCGACCCCTCGTTGCAGGGACGGGGGTTCAACGGGGAGGACGACAAGCCCGGCAAGGACGACAAGAAGGACGACGCGCCGCCGCGTACCGAGGTGGACCCCGAGGCGCTGGCCTCCCGCGTGGTGCCCGTCCCCGTGCCGGCGGGCCGCTACGGCAACCTCAGGACCGCCAAGGACGCGCTGCTCTGGCTCCGCCACCCCCTGACGGGCCAGCTCGGCGACGGCACCGAGCCGGTGAACGAGACCGTGCTCGAACGCTACGACCTCAAGAAGCGCGCCAAGGCCGAACTCGGCAAGGATGTGCGGGCCTTCGAGGTCAGCGGCGACGGCACCAGGCTCGTCACCAACGGCAAGAACGGCCTCCAGACGCGGGCGGCCGGCGAGGGCGACGAGGTCGTCACGATCGACCTCGACCGGATCGCCGTCCAGATCGACCCGGTCGCCGAATGGCTCCAGGGCTACCGCGAGGCCGGACGGCTCATGCGCGACCACTTCTGGCGCGAGGACATGGGCGGCGTCGACTGGCAGGCCACGCTCGACCGGTACGAGCCGCTGGTCGGCCGCCTCGGCTGCCACTCCGAGCTGATCGACCTGCTGTGGGAGGTGCAGGGCGAACTCGGCACCTCGCACGCCTACGCCAGGGGCCACGACGGCGTCAGCGACCCGCGCCGCCGCCAGGGCCTACTCGGCGCCGACCTGGCCAAGGACGAGGACGGGACCTGGCGGGTCCAGCGCATCCTGCCGGGCGAGACCTCCGACCACGCGGCTCGCTCGCCGCTGCTCGCGCCCGGCGTCGCGATCCGTCCCGGCGACGCGATCGTGGCGGTGGGCGGACAGCCGGTCGATCCGGTACGCGGTCCGCTCGCGCTGCTGTCCGGCACCGCCGACCAGCCCGTGGAGCTCACCGTGCGGCCCGCGGCCGGCGGCTCGCCGCGCCGGGTCGTCGTCACCCCGCTCGCCGACGACAGCCAGCTGCGCTACCACGACTGGGTGGAGAGCCGGCGGGCCTTCGTCCGCGAGGCGTCCGGTGGGCGGCTCGGTTACCTGCACGTCCCGGACATGGTGGCCTCGGGGTGGGCGCAGTTCCACCGCGACCTGCGTACCGAGATGGCCTTCGACGGGCTGGTCGTGGACGTGCGCGAGAACGGCGGCGGGCACCTGTCCGAGCTGGTGCTGGAGAAGTTGTCGCGCAAGGTGACCGGCTGGGCGCGGGCCCGCGGCTACGAGCCCATGCGCTACCCCGAGGACTCGCCCCGCGGGCCCATCGTGGCGGTCGCCGACGAGTTCGCCGGGTCCGACGGCGACATCGTCAGCGCCGGGATCAAGAACCGCGCCCTCGGCCCGCTGGTGGGCACCAGGACCTGGGGCGGCGTCATCGGCATCGACTCGCGCTACTCCCTGGTGGACGGGACCGTGGTGAC
The DNA here is from genome assembly GCF_040675255.1 of Nonomuraea sp. NPDC049624. Classification (NCBI taxonomy): domain Bacteria; kingdom Bacillati; phylum Actinomycetota; class Actinomycetes; order Streptosporangiales; family Streptosporangiaceae; genus Nonomuraea; species Nonomuraea sp. NPDC049624. Next base: position 126,244 of record NZ_JBFAOR010000015.1, read on the forward strand.
CCAGCCGCGGTACGCGTTCTGGCTGGAGGGGCCGGGCTGGGGCGTGGAGAACCACGGCGTCGATCCCGACGTCGAGGTCGTGATCACGCCGCAGGACCGGGTGGCGGGCCGCGACCCGCAGCTGGCCAAGGCGGTCGAGCTGGCGCTCGCCGCGTTGGAGGAGCGCCCGGCGGCGACCGCGCCGGACCTGCCGCCGCTGAGCTGACCGTCCTGAGGGGCAGCCCGTCGGGGCCGCCCCTCAGCTCGGCACCAGCTGCCCCTCAGCTCGGCACCGGCTCCGGCCGCCCTCAGCTCAGTCGGGTGAGAATCTCCGAGAGCGGCGGTTGCGTCGCCACTCAGCTCAGTCGGGTGAGAATCTCCGAGAGCACAGGTTCCGTCGTCGCGAAGTTCAGCCGTACGTAGTCCGCGCCGCCCGGGCCGAACGCGGCGCCGTCGTTGAGCTGGACCTTGGCCTCCCGCTCGATGACCTCGGCCATGCCCGGCTGCCCGGTGTGCAGCCACGCCAGGTAGGTGGCCTGGGGCATCCGGTACCCGAACCGGTCCGGCAGCCGCTCGGCGAGCAGCCGGCGGTTGTGGTCGAGCAGCGCCCGGGTCCGGTCCAGCCAGGCGTCGCCGTGCCGCCAGGCCGCGACCGTGGCCTCCACCCCGAACAGGTGCGTCGACCCGAAGAGGAACGGCGGCTGCGCCGCCAGGGCCGCGCGCACCCCGGCGTGCCCGATGTGGGCGACCGAGCAGCGGATGCCGCCCAGGTTGAACGCCTTGGTGGCCGAGGTGAGGGTGACCGTGCGCTCGGGGAGGATCGTGGCGAAGGGGATGTGCCGGTGGGGCGCGTAGGTGAGGTCGGCGTGGATCTCGTCGGCCAGCACCAGCAGGTCGTGGCGCTCGGCGTGCTCGGCCAGCCCTTCCAGCTCGGCGCGGGTGAACACGCGGCCCGTCGGGTTGTGCGGGTTGACCAGCAGCAGCACCCGGCAGCCGGACAGGTCGGGCACCTCGAACCGCCAGGCGTCGCCGTCCGGTTCGAGCTGGATGGGGACGAGCGGACGTTCCATCACGTCGAGGGTCGTCAGGAACGGGTGGTAGGCGGGGGTGTGCAGCGCGACGCCGTCCCCTGGCTTGGTCCAGAGGTGCAGCAGCACCTGGAGGGCCTGGTTGATGTCGCTGAAGGTGTGGACGTGCGAGGGGTCGGCCGTCCAGCCGTGGCGGACGGCCATGCGCTCGGCGAACGCCTCGGCCAGGGGGCCGGCCTGCGGCTTGTCCAGCCAGGTCGGGTAGCCGAGGTCGCCGGCGGCGCGGCGGGTCAGGGCCTCGACCACCTCGGGGGCGGTGGCCAGGTCCATGTCGGCGATCCAGGCGGGGATGACACCGGGGGCGGTGATTGCCCATTTGAGACCGTCATGCGTCTCTTTGAGGTCCTTCAACTCTTTGGAGGCGGGGGTCTCTTTTGGGGCATTCGTGTCGGTCACGGGCACAGTCTAGGAGTTTGCGGTGTGGCGGAAGGGGGCCTGGTGCAGGTGCCTGCCGATGGGGGCGGCTGCATGGCCGGCGTGTCGAACCGGGGAGCGGACGTCCGGGTCGGGGTGGTGTGCGGGGCCGGCCGCGTTGTGTTCTCGGGCCAGAAGGAACGTCCCGGGAGAAAGGTGTCCGGGGCCCGAAGGAACGTCCCGGGAGAAAGGTGAGCGGGCGACGACGACGCCGCCCTCCACGCGAGGCCCGGATGGAAGAGCCTCAGCGTTGGAGGGCGGCGTTCGGTGCGTGCGACTTGCGAGGAATCGCCACATGGCGCCGACGACCACAGCCCCCGTGCGAGGGAGGCCGGATCGCAGGAAATCGAACGGCGGCCGCAGGAAAGGGCGCCGGCCGGAGGTTCAGAGGCGGCGGAGGACGGCCACCACCTTGCCCAGAACACTGGCCTCGTCACCGGGGATGGGCTCGTAGTTCGGGTTGTGCGGCACCAGCCACACGTGCCCGTCCTTGCGCTTGAACGTCTTGACCGTGGCCTCGCCCTCGATCATGGCGGCCACGATGTCACCGCTCTCGGCGACCGGCTGCTGGCGGACGACCACCCAGTCGCCGTCGGCGATGGCGGCCTCGATCATCGAGTCACCGGCGACCTGGAGCAGGAAGAGCGTGCCCTCGCCGACGAGCTGCTTGGGAAGGGCGAAGACGTCCTCCACGCTCTCCTCGGCCAGGATCGGACCACCGGCGGCGATGCGGCCCACCAGCGGGACGTAGGCGGCGGTCGGCCGGCTCACCGGAGCCTCGTCGTCGGTGGCGTCGGGGTCGACCCACAGCACGGGCTCGCCGGGCAGGCGCACCTCAAGGGCGCGCGGCCGGTGCGGGTCGCGCCGCAGGTATCCCTTGCGCTGCAGGGCGGTCAACTGGTGCGACACGCTGGACGTGCTCGTCAGCTGCACGGCCTCGCCGATCTCGCGCATCGAGGGCGGGTAGCCGCGCTGCTGCACCGAATCGCGGATCACTTCGAGGATCTTGCGCTGCCTGGGCGTCAGGCCCAGGGAGTCGCGTCGGCGCACCGCGAGGTCTGTGACCCCGTTAGCGTCTTCCCGCTCGCTCATGCTCTTCCTCCTCGCCTGGCGGCGGCCCGCCTCACTGGCGAACCTCCCGGTCCGTGGTCTTGATGTCGCACACAGCGACCGTATCGCTGTTGAAGATCATCTTCAAACAATTGTTCGAGTCTTCCTCGAAATTGTCGCCAGCGTGGTGTACAACATCGTACGGGAGTTCGATCGACACCGTGTTCGATTTGCTGATCTTATTTTGGCCGTTTCCTCGGGCCAGACGGCGGGAGGTCAATCGTGCGAACGACCCCGAGCACCGACACGACCAGCGAAGACGCCAACCGGCTCACCCTCATCGCCGACGCCACCCGGGGCGGTGGCCGACGGGGAGACGACCCGCAAACCGGCTCCGGCCACCGTGAAAATCCGGGAAAACGACCGGCTTCCGATTCGAACACCCGGCGGCGTCGCGCCAGTGGCTCCGGGAAGGTCGCTCAAGGCTCGGACCGTCCCCGGCTGTGGCTGGTCCCCTCCCCGCGTCCCGACGCGGACACGGATGCCGACCGGCCGCTGCCTCGGGAGGTCGGTGGGCGGTCGCTCGCCGACGACACGCTGACCGGTCGCCGCCGTCCCGAAGGTACGCAGGGCGCGCCCGACACGGACGTGACCAAACCGCGCGCCCGCCCGCCCGAGCCCGGCACCCGGCGCCGACGGCCACCCGAAGCGGCCGGACGACGTCCGGAGGGAGAGGCGGAGGGGCGGGGACGCCGACGTCAGGCGGAGGGGGCGGGTAGGCGCGACGAGGCGGTGACGTCGGGACGCTGGGGGCTGGTGGCATCGGGCAGGCGAGGTCAGGCAGGCCGCGCGGGGCGGCCGGCGGGCCGGAACGCGGGGATCCCGCGGGAAGGGGAGCGGGAGCGCCAGGCGGAGGCCCGAGCGGACCGTCCCTGGGAACGGCGGCGTCCAGGGGAGGCCACGGGCCGCCCGGAGACGCGAAGGCGGCCCTCAGGCGACGCGACCGAGCAGCCCGAAACGCGGGCGCGCCGCCGGAAGAAGGGCGAGCGGCTGGGGGAGCAGGGGCGCCGCTCGGGACGGATGGGCGAGCAAGGGGGGCGCTCAGAGCAGTCGGCCGAGCGGTCCGACAGGCAGGGGCGGCGCTCGGGACGGACGGCGGATCGGTTCATGGCACGGGCGCGGCGCTCTGGGGAGGGCGCGGGCCGGGATCGGGGGGAAGTGGTGAGCGGGCCGGGGGGCGCGCGGCGCCGGGGGGCGCGGAGGAACGGGGGTTCTGGTGACGGTGAGGCTCGCGGGGGGCGGGAGATGTTGGGACGTGTTGTGGGGGCGGAAAGTGCTCCGATCGGTGACGGTGCCGGGTTTGTGCGGAATCGTCGTGCGTTGCGGCGGCGGGGGCGCGGTACCGGAGTGGTTTCTGCGGGTGCCGGCGTCAGGGCTCCGGCTCCTCCGGTGCGGCTGACCCGGCGGGGGCGGACCGTGCTGCTGGTGGTGGTGATGGTGTTGCTGTCCCTGGGCGGGTTCTGGCTCGGGACGCGGGCGGCTGGGCATGCCGCTGTGGGCGCCGGAGTGCCCGGCGATTCCGCGGTGGGCATCAGGGCGGTTGGCCGTGCGGCCGTGGGTGCCGGGCTGCCCGGCCGGGCGGGGTTGCTGGGGGCGGAGGTCGTCTGAGGGCACGCTCTGGGGGGATCGGGGACGCTGAGCTCAGGGGGTAGAGCCTCAGGGGGTAAAGCCTCAGGGGGCGGGCCCGAAGGCATGCCGTGGGATGGGGCCAGACCGATGGGTCCAAGGTGTGCCTGGGGATGGGGGCCAGGCTTATGGCCCCCAGGCGTGCCAGGGCCCTGGGCCTCCGTAAGCCGGGACCCGCGGCTGCGCGTCCCTGGAGGAGCGCCGGATGGGGGACGTGCCGGCCATCGCCGCCGCTCAGTCACCCAGGACGGATGACCGCGTCCTGCTGACGTTCTCCGAGATCCGGCGGATACCGGCCGCGCTGGACCCGCACGATCATGGACGTCGTGCGGATCGTCAGACTGGCGGGGTCGCCATCAGGCAACCGTCCGGCACTGCCGCTACCAGCGCAGATCCCAAGCGCGATCGCGATGCGTCAGTGGAGTGCGCTGGCCGGTGGTTCGCTCAACAGGCACTCCACAGGTTCTCAACATCGGCCTGGCTACCTTCGCGGTGTCCAGTACGACGAGCACCAAGGAGAACTCGATGCGAACGTTCAACACGATGGTCGTCGGTGCGGCGGTGGCCGCCGCGGCTCTGACCGCGGGCGCCCCCGCGCAGGCCTCCGTCCAGACCGGTGCCCAGACCTCCCTGACCGCCGTCACCACGGCCGCGGCGGCGGCCGGCTCGGCGACGATGTCCTGCCGTGAGGTGCGTGTGTACCGTCCGGAGATGCGCAAGGGCCACGTGGCCGCGACCGGCTGGGCGATCGGCTGCTCCAGCAACCAGCGCGTCAAGATCATGCTTCAGCGCAAGCGCTGGTGGGGCTGGCAGAACATCTCCAGCGCCTCCTGGTACGGGGCCGGCAAGAGGACGTTGTACAAGGGCTGCAAGCGGGGGGACACCTTCACCTACCGCCTGCAGGGCCAGGTCAGCTACTACGCAGGCAGCAAGTACGTCGTCCACAACGGCTGGAGCCCCACGATGCGCGCGAAGTGCCCGTGACGTGCTTCGTCCGCCACTTCGTGGGGTGACCATCCGGTACTCCGGTGACGCTTGGCGATCTTGAGTCGTCGGGGGCGCATGGAGACGGCCACCGCGTGATCATTCGGAGTCCGTGGAGACAACCGAAGATCGTGCGGTGGCCGCGAGCCACAGCGTTGACCCTGGCGGCTGGATGGTCATCTCCAACGAGCCGCCCTTCCGTCCCTGTGGGGGTGGGGCATATGTGAGCAAGTGGGGCCGGGGGAGGCGGGGCGGGAGAGGGGAAGGGCTGGGGGCCAGCGGAGAAGGTGGGGTGGGTTCCGAGGTGGTTTGTGGGGGTAGGGGAGGGGGCTTCGGGGGTGGTGGGAGGTGGGGGGAGGCTGTGGGCTCCGGTACCTTTGTGGGGCCTGTTTGGGCTGGTCGCCGTCGGGTGCGAGGGGGCCGGTCGGGTGAGGGGCGCGAGCGGCCGGCAGCGGCGACACGCCCGGGGCCCGTGTGACTGAGGGGCTGATCAGCGACTTCGGCTCAACGGTGTTGCTCAACTTGCGTTCATGGTCGCGCGCTTCTACGGTTGGACCACAACATCTAGTAGTTACACCGATGTCGGTTCACCACACCTTGTGTTTCCGTGACCGCACCATGGCATGCCGTGGGGCGTGCGCGAGCGTACCGCGGCGAGGGTTTTACGCGTGTGGTGGGCCGGGCGGGTCGAGGAGGCGAAGCCGTGCACTGTCCGTTCTGTCGCCACCCTGACACCAGGGTCATCGACAGCCGGTCCACGGACGACGGCGCGGCCATCAGGCGCCGCCGCACCTGTCCCGAGTGCGGGCGCAGGTTCACCACGCAGGAGACCGTCCTGCTGATGGTGAGCAAGCGTAGCGGGGTGACGGAGCCGTTCTCGCGGGACAAGGTCGTCGCGGGCGTGCGGCGGGCCTGTCAGGGCAGGCCGGTCAGTGAGGACTCGCTGGCGCAGCTCGGGCAGCGGGTGGAAGAGGCCATCCGGGCCAAGGGCGCGGCCGAGCTGCCGTCGAACGAGGTGGGCCTGGCGATCCTCGGCCCGCTCCGGGAGCTGGACGAGGTGGCCTACCTGCGATTCGCATCGGTTTATCGCGGTTTCGAGAGCCTGGCGGACTTCGAGGCCGAGATCTCACAGTTGAAGGCGGAGAAGGGGGAGTCATGACGGACACGGCCAGCGGTTCAGTGGCGCGCGGGGGTAAGCGGCCGCGTAAGGGGCTGAGGATGAAGCGGATCTTCACGAAGCCCGGCGTGCACCCGTATGACGAGGTCCAGTGGGAGCGCCGTGACGTCGTGATGACGAACTGGCGCGACGGCTCGATCAACTTCGAGCAGCGGGGTGTCGAGTTCCCCGAGTTCTGGTCGGTGAACGCGGCCAACATCGTGACGACCAAGTACTTCCGCGGCGCAGTGGGCACGCCGCAGCGCGAGTGGAGCCTGAAGCAGCTCGTCGACCGGGTGGTCGGCGTCTACACCCGCACGGGCGTCGAGCACGGCTACTTCGCCAGCGACGAGGACGCCGAGATCTTCGACCACGAGCTCAAGCACGCCCTGGTCCACCAGGTCTTCGCGTTCAACTCGCCGGTCTGGTTCAACGTGGGCACCGCCTCGCCGCAGCAGGTCAGCGCCTGTTTCATCCTCTCCGTGGACGACCAGATGGAGTCGATCCTGGAGTGGTACAAGGAAGAGGGCGTGATCTTCAAGGGCGGTTCCGGGTCGGGCGTCAACCTGTCCCGCATCCGTTCGTCCAAGGAACTGCTCTCCAGCGGCGGCACGGCCAGCGGGCCGGTCAGCTTCATGCGCGGCGCGGACGCCTCCGCGGGCACGATCAAGTCGGGCGGCGCGACGCGCCGGGCGGCCAAGATGGTCGTGCTCGACGTCGACCACCCCGACATCGAGGAGTTCATCGAGACCAAGGCGCGTGAGGAGGACAAGGTCCGGGCCCTGCGTGACGCCGGTTTCGACATGGACCTGGGCGGCAAGGACATCGTCTCCGTCCAGTACCAGAACGCCAACAACTCGGTGCGCGTCTCCGACGAGTTCATGCGCGCGGTGGAGAAGGGCGACCAGTTCGGCCTTCGTGCCCGCCTGACCGGCGAGGTCATCGAGAAGGTCGACGCCAAGGACCTGTTCCGCAAGATGGCCAAGGCCGCCTGGGAGTGCGCCGACCCGGGCGTCCAGTACGACGACACGATCAACGACTGGCACACCACGCCGGAGACCGGCCGGATCACCGCCAGCAACCCGTGCTCGGAGTACGTGCACCTGGACAACTCCTCGTGCAACCTGGCCAGCATCAACCTGCTGAAGTTCCTGAAGGACGACAACACCTTCAACGTCGCCGACTTCGTCAAGCTGACCGAGCTGATCATCACCGCGATGGACATCTCGATCACCTTCGCCGACTTCCCGACCGAGAAGATCGGCGAGACCACGCGGGCCTACCGCCAGCTCGGCATCGGCTACGCCAACCTGGGCGCGCTGCTCATGGCCACCGGCCACGCCTACGACTCCGACGGCGGCCGCGCGGTGGCCGGGGCGATCACGTCGCTGATGACCGGGGTGTCCTACCGGCGCAGCGCCGAGCTGGCCGGGGTGGTGGGCGCGTACGACGGTTACGCCCGCAACGCCGAGCCGCACAAGCGGGTCATGCGCAAGCACGCCGCCGCCAACGACAACCTGCGCACGGTCGGCACCATGGACGCGAAGATCCACGCCGAGGCGTCGCGCCAGTGGTCGGAGTGCCTGAAGGTCGGCGAGAAGAACGGCTACCGCAACGCCCAGGCCAGCCTGCTCGCCCCCACCGGCACCATCGGCCTGATGATGGACTGCGACACCACCGGCATCGAGCCCGACCTCGCGCTGGTCAAGTTCAAGAAGCTGGTCGGCGGCGGCTCGATGCAGATCGTCAACCAGACGATCCCGCGGGCGCTCAAGCAGCTCGGCTACCAGCAGGAGCAGATCGAGGCCATCGTCGAGTACATCGGCGAGCACAGCCACGTCGTCGACGCCCCCGGCCTGCGCAAGGAGCACTACGAGGTGTTCGACTGCGCGATGGGCGAGCGGGCCATCGCGCCGATGGGCCACGTGCGGATGATGGCGGCGACCCAGCCGTTCCTGTCCGGCGCGATCTCCAAGACGGTCAACCTGCCGGAATCGGCCACGATCGACGACATCGAGCAGGTCTACCTGGAGGGCTGGAAGCTCGGCCTGAAGGCGCTGGCCGTCTACCGCGACAACTGCAAGGTCGGCCAGCCGCTGTCGGCCGGCAACGGCGCCAAGAAGGACGAGCCGAAGGCCGTCGAGGCCGAGCCCGAGGTCAAGGTCATCGAGGTCAACCGGCCGACCCGGCGGCGCATGCCCAACCAGCGTCCCAGCATGACCACCCGCTTCACCGTGGGCGGCGCCAAGGGCTACATGACCGCTTCGTCCTACCCTGACGACGGGCTCGGCGAGGTCTTCCTCAAGATGTCCAAGCAGGGCTCGACGCTGGCGGGCGTCATGGACGCCTTCTCGGTGGCGATCTCCATCGGCCTCCAGTACGGGGTGCCGCTCGAGACGTACATGAGCAAGTTCGTAAACATGCGGTTCGAGCCGGCGGGCATGACGGACGACCCGGACATCCGGATGGCCACGTCGGTGATGGACTACATCTTCCGCCGCCTGGCCCTCGACCACCTGCCCTACGACGAGCGGGCGGCGCTCGGCATCTTCTCGGCGGCCGAGCGCGCCGCGCAGCAGCGCGGCGAGGACCCGGCGGCGCTGCCTGAGGCGGTCGACCGGGAGGCGCTGGCCCAGTCGGCGCCCATCGAGAAGCCCAAGGACGAGCCGAAGGAGGAGCCGGTCCGGGAGCTGACGCTGGAGAGCCACCAGCGCTTCACCGCCGACGCGCCGCTCTGCATGACCTGCGGCACCAAGATGCGGCCGGCCGGAAGCTGCTACGTGTGCGAGGGCTGCGGCTCGACCAGCGGCTGCAGCTGATCCACGCTGAACTGAGATGAGGGGGCCCGAGAACGGGCCCCCTCATCGGCGTTCCAGGGGGTCAGGCTCGGTCAGGCGTTTCGGGCGGGCGGGTTCTGGTCAGGCGTTTCGGGGTCAGGTTCCGGTCAGCAGGTCGCGCAGGACGTCGGGTTTGTCGGTGATGATGCCGTCCACCTGGTACGTCAGCAGGCGTTGCATGACGTCGGGGCTGTCGACCGTCCAGGCGAAGACCTTCATGCCGTGCTCGTGGGCCAGCTTCACGTACGAAGGGGTGAGCGCGGCGTACGGCGGGTTGACGTGGTCGGCGAACCTGGCCAGGCCGGGCAGCGCGGCGGTGCTCGGCGTGCCGAGCAGCCCGATCGGCACGTCGGGCAGCAGCCGGTGGAAGGCGCGCATCGAGTCCCAGTCGAACGACTGGACCACCAGCCGCCCCGGCACGAGCCAGGAGGGCTCGGCGCGCAGCGCGCGGACGATGCGGGCCTCGATGCCCGGGTAGAGCTTCGGCTCCTTGACCTCCAGCAGCATGCCGGCACGGGATCCGGCTGTCGCGCGCAGCGCCTCCTGCAGGGTCGGCACCCGCTCGCCGGTGTACTCCCGGTCGAACCAGGAGCCGGCGTCCAGCCTGCGGATCTGCGCGAGCGTGAGGTCGCGCACCCGCCAGGGCGCAAGGCCGGGCAGGGCGCGCTCGGCGTCGGTGGTCCGGGCGAGGGTGGTGTCGTGCATCAGGACCAGCTCGTGGTCCTTGGTCTCCTGGACGTCCAGCTCGAACAGGTCGGCCCCCTGGCGGGCGGCGAGCTGGAAGGCGGCGACGGTGTTCTCCGGCGCGTACGCCGAAGCGCCCCGATGGGCGACGTTGACCACCGTGGTCACGGCGGCGGTGGGCGGGGAGGCCAGGGGGAGGAGGGCGAGGGGCAGGAACAGGGCGAGTCGCCGCAACATGGATCTCCTCGGTGGGGGAGAGACCGACACCTCCGACCATGACCAGCAAGGATGACCGTGAGTTGAGGGCAGAGTAACGCAGCGGTGCCCATCCGATGAGGCTTCGACACGCGGACATGCGTGGGGGGGGGGGGGGGGGGGGGCCCCCCCCCCCCCCCCCGGGACGACGGGGGGGTAGTGAGAGGGGGACGTGAATATGAGCCGCGGCCCGCGCGGGGTGGAGCCCGCG
>NZ_JBFAOR010000015.1:136597-174246 GCF_040675255.1 Nonomuraea sp. NPDC049624
TGAATTCATGACTTTGTTTTGTGCGATTTTTATCGCTGCGGGCCCCTCCGTTTTTGTATTCTCCCCGGTTATTTGGGGGGGGGGGGGCCGCCCGCGGCGCCCCGCCCCCCAGCTGTTACCGAACGGTGTTACTGAGCCCGGGCTACTTCAGACCGGCGTCCAGCGCGGTGGTGAGCACGCCCGGGTCGCCGGACATCTCCCAGATCATCGCGCCGAGCAGGCCCTTGCTCTTCAGCCAGGCCGTCTTCTTGCCGATCGACCAGGCGTCGTCGAACGTCCACCACTGCCCGTTGTTGCCGGTGTAGCAGTAGGTGGCGACGGCGACCTCGTCGTGGCGGACCGTGCAGCCGGGGACCATGGCGAGCAGGTTGCTGTAGCCGCGGGTGCCCGCCTCCTCCTGGAACTGGCCGGGAGCCGCGCCGTGCGCGTCCTGCCACTCGCCGAACTTGCCGCCGTCGGTCACCTGCTGCCAGCCGCGGCCGTAGTAGGCCAGGCCGATGGTCAGCTTGCGCGGGTTGACGCCGGCCTGGAGGTAGACGTCCACGGCCTTCTCGACGCTGAAGTCCGGGTTGTACGGGCTGTCCGCGTCGAGGTACAGGTTGCCCTGGTGGCCGGTGCGGTTCGGCTCCCAGGAGTTGTCGCTGCCCGCGCCGTGGAAGTCGTAGCCCTGGATGTTGAAGATGTCCAGCGACTTGGCGACCTCGGGCAGGTCCCAGCCGGCGGCGATCTTGGCCGGGTCGGCCGGGGTGAACGCCGTGAGCTGGTACCGCTTGCCGGTCGTCGTCGTCAGCGCGTCGAGCTGGCGGCGGAACTCGGCGATCAGCAGCGTGTTGTTGGCCTTGTCGTTCTGGCCGATGTGGTTGCCCGCGTGCCCCTCGGCGCCCGGCCACTCCCAGTCGAGGTCGATGCCGTCGAAGATGCCCGCGGCCGTGCCGGGACCGCCCTTGCCGTTGTAGTCGGGCAGGTTGCCCTTGATGTAGGTGTCGATGCAGGAGGAGACGAACTTCTTGCGGGAGGCGTCGGTCGCCGCCACGTCGGAGAAGTACTTGGAGTACGTCCAGCCGCCGAGCGAGATCAGCACCTTGAGGTTCGGGTACTTCGCCTTGAGCTTCTTGAGCTGGTTGAAGTTGCCCTGCAGCTTCTCCCAGCCGGTGTCGGCGACCCCGTCGACCGACTGGGCGGAGCTGAACGGCCTGCCGTAGTCGGCCTCGGCGTCACCGGCGCCGTCGCCCTGGTTCGGGTCCTGCGGGTCGGACGTGGTGCCCTTGGTGACGCCCTGCAGGCAGGTCAGGTTCTTGGGGTCGATGTTGGCGAAGGCGTAGTTGATGTGCGTCAGCTTCGCCGCGGCCCCGGTGGTGTCGAGGTTGCGGACGAAGTACTGACGGCCGTAGATGCCCCACTGGACGAAGTAGCCGACGCGGGCGTACCCGGTCTCGACGATGTCCGACGTCGTCGCCTTCACCGGGGCGGAGGCGGCCGAGAGGTTGTCGTACAGGTCGCGGGCCTTGACCGTGAAGGAGTACTCGGTCGAGGGGGACAGGCCGGAGACGACCGCCGTCGTGCCGGTGACGGTCGTGGCCAGGGTCGAGCCGGCGAAGACGTCGTAGTTGGCCACGCCGGTGTTGTCGGTGGAGGCCGTCCAGGCCAGCGTGACGCTGCTGGAGGTCTTGGCCGTGCTGCGCAGGCCCGAGGGCGCCGACGGCGCCTGCGCGTCGTCGGCCGGGTTGCGGGTGGTCACCTTCAGCGGCGCGGAGGCGGCCGACAGGGTGCCCTTGCGGTCCTTGGCCTTGACGGTGAACGTGTACTCGGTGTTCGGCGTCAGGCCGGAGACCGTGCCGGAGGTCTCGGTGACCGAGGCGGCCAGGGCGGAGCCGTTGTAGATCTCGTACCCGACGATGGGCAGGCTGCCCTGGGTGGCGGCGTCCCAGGCGAGCGAGACGGTCTTGGTGGTCTTGACCGGCGAGCGCAGGTTCCCGGGGGCGCCGGGCGGCGCGTCGGGGGTGCCGTCGCAGTTGACGTCGTTGATCCGGCAGCTCGTCGGCTCGGCGTTGGCCGTGCTCACGGTGAAGCTCGAGCTGTAGGGCTCGGTGGTCGCGCCGGCGTTCACGGTGGTGTTGTAGTGGACGGGGGTCAGCGTGACGGTCCGCCCGCTCTGGGTGAGTGAGCCGTTCTGGGCGTTGCTCGCGGTGACGCCCGCGGGCAGCTCGAACACGATCGACCAGCCGTTCAGCGCGGTGGTGCTGTTGTTGGCGACGATGAACTTGGCCGAGGTGCCGCTGACGTCGTACGTGGCGCTGACCGGCGGCTTGGCGGGCGGGTCGCCGCCGGTGCCGTCGCAGTTGGCGCCGTTGATCAGGCAGCTCGTCGGCTGGACGGCCGAGCTCAGCGTCACCTTGGGGCTGTAGGGTTCGGTGTTCTTCCCCGCCTGCACGGTGTTGATGTAGAAAGCGGGGGTGAGCGTCACCTTGGTGCCGTTCTGGCGGATGGTGGCGTTCTGGGGGTTGCTCGCGGTGACCCCGGAAGGCAGCTCGAAGACGAGCGACCAGCCGCTGACGGCGGTCGTGCCCGGGTTGCTCACCAGGAAGGTGCCGGTGTTCCCGGAGAGGGAGAACGTGGCGATGAGGCGGCTCGCGGCCTGTGCGGGAAGGGTGCACATGCCGATGATCACGAGGACGGCGATCAGGGGGGTGACTAATCGGCGCACGTCAAGGACCTTTCTTTAAAGAAAGTTTCCTAACAATTACGCGGATCGTAAGCCCCTCCCACTCAACTTGCAAGAGCCTGTCTGATCTAGCCTGACAAGATGCGAGGGGTGCTGCCGGTCCTGCTGTCGGCGTGGTTCATGGCCCAGTTCGACTTCTTCGTGGTCAACGTGGCCGCGCCGGCCATCGAGCACGACCTGAGCGCCGGTCCGGCCGCCCTGGAGCTGATCGTGGCGGGGTACGCCTTCACGTACGCGGCCGGCATGATCACCGGCGGCCGGCTCGGCGACCGCTACGGCTACCGGCGGCTGTTCGTCCTCGGCGTGGCCGGCTTCACCGTCGCCTCGGTGTTGTGCGGCCTCGCGCCCGGCGCCGCCTGGCTGGTCGCCGCCCGCCTGCTCCAGGGCCTGGCCGGAGCCGTCATGGTGCCCCAGGTGCTGGCCATGATCTCGGCCGTCTACCCGCCGGAACGCCGCGGCCGCGCCCTCGGCTGGTACGGCGCCGCCGGCGGCCTCGGCTCCATCGCCGGCCAGGTGCTCGGCGGCCTGCTGCTCACCGCCGACGTGTTCGGCCTCGGCTGGCGGGTGATCTTCCTGATCAACCTGCCGGTCGGCCTGGTCGTCGTGCCGCTGGCCCGGTGGCTGCTGCCCGAGGCCGACCCGCACAAGCCCGTCGCGTTCGACCTGCCGGGCGCGGCGGGGCTGGCCGCCGGGCTGGCGCTGCTGCTGGTGCCGCTCGGCCTGGGCAACAGCCTGGGCTGGCCCGCCTGGACGTGGGCCGCCATGGTGGCGAGCGCGCCGGTGTTCGCGCTGACCTGGTGGTGGCAGCGGGCGCTGGCCGCCCGGGGCGGGCAGCCGGTGCTCGACCTCGGCCTGCTCAAGGTGCACTCCTATCTGGCGGGCGTGGGGGCGATCGTCGCGTTCATGGCGTACTTCGCCTCGTTCATGTTCACGCTGACGCTGCTGCTGCAGAACGGGCTCGGGCTCACCGCGTTCCAGGCGGGCCTGGCCTTCGCGCCGATGGGCGTGCTGTTCACCGTGACCTCGCTGCTGGGCACCCGCCTGGTCAGCCGGTACGGGCTGGTCGTCGTCATGATCGGCGGGCTGGTCACCGCGCTGGGGCTGGCGCTGGTGGTGGCCGGGGCCGGGCGCGGGCTGCCGTACGTCATGGTCGCGCTCATGCTCGTGGGCTCGGGCAACGGCCTGGTCCTGCCGCGGCTCATCGGCGCGGCGCTGGTGGAGGTTGCGCCGCACCAGGCCGGCATCGGGTCGGGCGTGCTCAGCACGGCGCAGCAGTTCGCCGGCGCGGGCGGCGTCGCGGTGATCGGGGCGGTCTACTTCGCGGTCGCCGAGGGCGGCGGGCACGCGCCGGCCATGCGCTGGTCGGCGGCCATCGACCTGGCGCTGATCCTGCTGGTGGTCGCGATGGTCGCCTACAACCGGCGGCGCGCGATCAGGAGGGCGCCGGGAGCAGGGCCCCGTAGAGCCGTTTCGCCTGGATCCTGACCACCAGCCGGCGGTCGGCGACCATCCGGTGCAGGAACGCCAGCTCGCCCGCGGCGTCGCCGAAGGACGGCTGCATGGCCAGCAGCTCCAGGCCCACCTCGTCGCCCGGCCGGTCGGTCACGGGGGACAGCTCGGCCTCGCCCTCCGCGACGGCGTAGGAGCCGAAGTCGTCGCTGGTGACGTAGAGCGCGCAGCGCGGGTCCCGGTGCAGGCGGCGCACCGTCAGCCGGTCGGCGACGGTCGAGATCCGCACCACCCGCCGCGGCGGGTCCCAGGTGTAGACCACCGTGGACAACTGCGGACGGCCGCCGCCGCCGTTCGTGGCGAGCGCGCCGAAGCGCTGGGCGGCGAGCAGCGCCGACAGGTCCTCCTCGGGCAGCTCCAGCGGCTGGGCGCCCATCCCGCCCATCGGGCCCATCGCCCCCATTGCCTCCTGTGACATCCTTCGACCCCCGTCGTGATGCGAATATGTCAGCCTATCCCGAGTTGCCGGGAGAACGACTGGACGTCGGAGATCACCCAGTATTCGGAGAATCGTCCGTC
This sequence comes from Nonomuraea sp. NPDC049624, assembly GCF_040675255.1. Taxonomy (NCBI): domain Bacteria; kingdom Bacillati; phylum Actinomycetota; class Actinomycetes; order Streptosporangiales; family Streptosporangiaceae; genus Nonomuraea; species Nonomuraea sp. NPDC049624. The sequence continues at coordinate 141,348 of NZ_JBFAOR010000015.1, forward strand.
CGTGGCACGCAGGAGGTCGTGGCCGGAGGAGACGGGGGTGCCCGGCGGGGCGCTCGCGCCGGGCAGGCCGCCCCGATAGGCGCCGGTGAACGTCCATCGGGCGGCGACCAGGTCGCCGTCGACGGCCGGGCCCACGTCGAGCGTGACCCGGACGTCGTCGAACGGCTCGTGGCCCTGCCGGATCGCCTCGATCAGCCCGTCGGGGCCGTGCACGTCCGTGCCGGGCCAGTGGCCGACGAACTCGGGGGTCACCAGGTCGTGCGCGAGGGGGAGGTCGCCGTTCCACAGTTCGAGCAGCCAGCGCTCGTACAGTTCGGTCAGCATGGCCTCACCCCTACCCGCGCGAGGCGCGATCAGGTGCAGTTGCCCCAGGTCTGCCGGCCGCCGCCGGCGACGGCCGGGTCGTGGCCGTTGGGCTTGATCGAGCCCCAGAACTTCACGCAGGCGTTGGCGGCGTAGTACTTGACCGGGCCGGCGTAGTAGGCGAACTTGCCGCTGTCGACGCGCTCGACCACCTTCTTGCCCTTGGGCTGGACGGTCAGCATGGCGCTCATCGGGGTCTTCGTGCCGACGAAGCTGGACTTGACCGTCACCACGCAGTTCTCGCCGCTGCTGCGGCTGTAGAGCAGGTAGACCGTGCCGTAGCGGCGGCCGCTGGAGGTCTTGACGGGCTGCGTGCCGCCCTTCACGATCCAGAAGCCGGAGCCGCAGATGCTCTCCGGGCTACGTGCGGCGGTCGCGCCGGCCGGGGTCGCCACGACGCCGCTGAGGCCGATCGCCGCCGTGAGAAGGATTGCCTTTGCCAGCATGCGCACCAGTACGTCCCTTTCGATGCCTTGACTGAAGATCTCGACAAGCATGCCCGAAACTTGGTTATCGGTCCAGGTTTTAGGCAGGAAGCGTGACGACTGTAGGTTTCCGGCATGACTCTCGCCATCATCAACGGATATGTCGTGCCGGTTGACGGAGACCCCATCGAGGGCGGCACCGTCCTGGTCGGCGACGGGAAGATCGTCGCCGTGGGGCGGGACGTGGCCGTCCCGGAATCCGCCACCGTCGTCGACGCGGCCGGCGGCTGGGTGCTGCCCGGTTTCGTCGAGGCGCACGGCCACCTCGGCGTGTACGAGGAGGCCGAGGGCTGGGCGGGCAACGACACCAACGAGATGACCGACCCCAACGGGGCCCGGCTGCGCGCCCTCGACGCCATCAACCCGGCCGACCAGGGCTTCGCCGACGCGCTGTCCGGCGGCGTCACCACCGCCGTGATCAAGCCTGGCTCCGGCAACCCGATCGGCGGCCAGACGGTCGCGGTCAAGTGCTGGGGCAGGTCCGTCGACGAGATGCTGGTCAGGGAGCCGGTGAGCGTCAAGAGCGCGCTGGGGGAGAACCCCAAGCGCGTCTACGGCGACCAGAAGAAGCTGCCCTCCACCCGGCAGGGCGTGGCCGCGGTGATCCGCGACGCCCTCATGAAGGCGCAGGACTACAGGGCGAAGAAGGCCGCGGCCGAGCGCGAGGACAAGCCGTTCGACCGCGACGCCACGCTGGAGATCCTGGTCCGGGTGCTCGACGGCGAGCTGCCGTGGTGCCAGCACGCGCACCGCGCCGACGACATCGCCACCGCGCTGCGCCTGGCCGACGAGTTCGGCCACCGGCTGATCCTCAATCACGGCACCGAGGGCCACCTGCTGGCCGACACGCTGGCCGAGCGGAACGTGCCGGTCATCATCGGCCCGCTGTTCACCAGCCGGTCGAAGGTCGAGCTGCGGCAGCGCGCCCTGCGCAACCCGGGCATCCTGGCGCGGGCCGGGGTCGAGCTGGCGATCACCACCGACCACCCGGTGGTGCCCATCCACTTCCTCGTCCACCAGGCCACCCTCGCCGTCAAGGAAGGGCTCGACCGGGACACCGCGCTGCGCTCGATCACCGTCAACCCGGCCCGCATCATGGGCCTCGACGACCGGGTCGGCTCGCTGCGTCCCGGCCTCGACGGCGACGTGGTGATCTGGTCGGGCGATCCGCTCGACGTGATGAGCCGGGCGCTGAGGGTGTTCATCGCCGGGCGTGAGGTGTACTCCTACGTGGACGGGGAATCCGTCGTGGCCGATCCCTATTACCGCGAGTCACGGTGATGTAGGCGACTGTCAAGTGCGCGACGGCCGGGAACGCTCATAGTAGGTGCACTGAGTCGGAGAAAGGCGCCCCCCATGACAGCTCCGCTGCCCGCCAAGAGACCCAGCAAGGCACTCCTGATCGGACTGGTGGTCTCAGGCGTGCTCGCGCTGATCGTCCTCGGTCTCATGCTGCACAAAGGCGGGCCGGTCGGGTTCGGGCTGTCGGCGGTGCTCGGGATCGCGCCGCTGCCGGTGCTGCTGGCCGCGGTGCTCTCGCTCGACCGGCTGGAGCCGGAGCCGAAGCTGCACCTGGCCTTCGCCTTCGCGTGGGGCGCGGGCCTGGCGATCGTGCTCGGCGTCGGCCTGACGCTCGCCGGGCAGGCGCTGTTCCTGCGGGCGGGGTACGGCGCCCAGCTCGTCAACGACGTCGGCACCGTGTTCCTGGCCCCGGTGATCGAGGAGGCGCTGAAGGGGTCGGCGCTGCTGCTGCTCCTGCGCAGGAAGCAGGAGATCGACGGCCTGACCGACGGCATCGTCTACGCCTCCATGGCGGGGCTCGGCTTCGCCGCCGTGGAGAACATCGGCTACTACCTGATCGCGTTCGGCCAGGACGGCACCGGCGCCGCGGTCCGGCTGTTCGTGCTCAGAGGGCTGATCGACCCGCTCGGCCACCCCATCTACACCTCGATGATCGGCCTCGGCGTCGCCTACGCGCTCACCCGCCGCACACCCGGCAGGTTCGCCGCGATCCCGCTCGGCTACCTGGGCGCGGTCGTCCTGCACGGGTTGTGGAACGGCGCCGCCTCCACCCAGTCGCTGGCCTGGCTGGGCACGGCGTACCTGGTGATCATGGTGGCGCTGGTCCTGCTCGTCGTGGTCACCGTCGTCGAACGCCGCCAGCTCGTCTCGAAGATGGGCGTCTACCTGCCCGGCTACGGCCCGACGGGCCTGGTCACGGCGGAGGACGTGAAGATGCTCAGCACGCTCAAGGCCCGCAAGGCGGCCCGCAGGTGGGCCAGGGGCGCCGGGTTCGGCCGCGCGATGAGCGACTACCAGCAGGCGGCGACCGAGCTGACCGTGCTGCACCTGCGGGCCGAACGGCAGGGCATGGACCCGGCCAGGTTCGCCATGGAACGCGACGCCCTGCTCACCTCGATGGCCCACGCCCGGCGCTGGTAGCCGGGGCCGGGGCTCAGGACCGGGCTCGGGCTCGGGATCGGGGGCGGGGGCGGGCTCAGGGGCGGGTGAGCACGGCGGCCAGGGCCGTCACCGCCGCCAGCACGATGCAGGCCGCCACCGCGACCGTCGCCCCCCGGTCCACGCCGAACGCGCCCACGACCGCGGCCACGCCGGCCGCGCCCAGCGAGGAGCCGACGTAGCGGGCGGTGTTGTTGGCGCCCGACCCCATGCTGACCCGGTGGGCCGGCACGCTCTCGATCGCCAGGTGGGTGATCGAGGAGTTGATCAGCCCCGATCCGGCGCCGCTCACCACCAGCCCGGCCATGACCAGCGGCAGGTCCAGGGAGCCGCCCACGCCCAGCAGGCCGGCGAACCCGAGCGCGGTCAGGCCGAGGCCGAGGGCGAGCCGGGCGGCGGTGCGCAGGCGTACCAGCCGGGACGCCAGCGACACCGCGAACGACGTGCCCGACCAGAGGCCGAACAGCAGGCCGGTCTGCAGCGGCGTCAGCGCGTGCGCGGTCTGGAGCACGCTCGGCAGGTAGCTGAGCAGGCCCACCACCGCCGCCCCGACGACCAGCGCGCCGCCGGTGGCGACCAGGAACACCGGCCGCCGGAACAGCTCCAGGTCGAGCAGCGGCTCCGGACGCCGGCGCTCCACCGTCACGAACGCCGCTACCAGCACCACCGCCAGCACGAACGCCCCGACCACCACCGGACGCCCCCACCCGGCACGCCCTTCGGTGACCCCGGCGACCAGCGCGCCCACGCCCAGGCTGAGCAGCACCACGCCGGGCACGTCGAATCGGCGCGGCGCGGGGGAGCGCGACTCGGCCAGCAGCCGCGCCGAGGCCACGGCCAGGGCGAGCGCGGCGGCCGACAACACCCAGTAGACCGCCCGCCAGCTCACCGCCGTGGCCAGCGCGCCGGAGGCCAGCGGGCCGACCGCGGTGCCCAGCCCGATCATGGCGCCGTACAGGCCGGTGGCCCGCACCCGCTCGGCGCCCGAGGGGAAGGCGTGGCCGACGATGCCCAGGCTGGCGGCCAGCATCGCCGCGCTCGCCCCGCCCTGCGCGAGCCTGGCCAGCACGAACACCGGCACCGACGTGCTCAGCGCGGCCGCCACCCCGGCGGCGGCCAGCACGGCCGACCCCCACACCAGCACCCGCCTGCGCCCGTGGTCGTCGGCCAGCCCGCCGGAGACCAGCAGCAGCGCCGACAGCCCGAGCGAGATGCCGCCCAGCATCCACACCGGGCCCGTCGGCCCGGCGTTCAAGGACGCGGCCGTCTGCGGCAACGTCACCATCGGCACCGTGTAGTTCGTCAGCACCAGCAGGGGCGCCGCGGACGCCACGGCGAGCGTGCCCGGCCGGACCCGGGTCAGTTCGGTCACTGAACTCATGCGGCGCAACGTATCACGGTTCGGTGAATGAACTAACATGGATCCCATGGCGCTCGGCAAGAACTACGAAGGCCAGGACTGCTCGCTGGCCAGGGCCCTGGAAGTGATCGGCGAACGGTGGACGCTCCTGGTCGTCCGCGACGCCATGTACGGCGTACGCCGCTACGGCGACTTCCTCGCCCACCTCGACATCCCGCGGGCGGTCCTGTCCCAGCGGCTCGGGGCGCTGGTCGAGGCCGGCGTGCTGGCCAAGAGCCGCTACCAGGACAACCCGCCCCGCGACGAGTACGTCCTGACCGCCACGGGCCGCGAGTTGTGGGTCCCCATGCTGGCCCTGTCCCAGTGGGGCGAGCGCAACCTCGGCGGGGACGGCCCGCGCCGCCTGTTCCACCACGCCACCTGCGGCGCCCGGCTCGACCCGGTGTCGCGGTGCCCGTCGTGCGGCACGGCCGTCGGGCTGGAGGAGGTCGAGGTGCGCCCCGGCCCCGGCCTGACGGACAGCCGTGATGATCCGGTCAGCGTGCTGTTGCGGGCACCCCACAGGATGCTTGCTCCGATCTCCTGACAAAATCGGGCGGTAACCCCCGAGAGGAGATCAGATGAGCTGGGCGGAGATCGGGTCCGAGGAGGAGTTGCGGGAACTGCTGGGCGAGGTGATGCCGAGGGCCGCGACCAAGGAGCGGGCGCGGCTGCACGCGCGTGATCGCGACTGGCTGGCGGCCTCCCCGTTCTGCCTGATCGCCACGTCCGACGCCGAGGGCAACTGCGACGTCTCGCCCAAGGGCGACCCGGCCGGGTTCGTCCACGTCATCGACGACACCACGATCGCCATTCCCGACCGTCCGGGCAACCGCCGGGCCGACGGGTTCCTCAACGTGCTGAAGAACCCGCACGCCGGCCTGATCTTCCTGATCCCGGGCCGCAACGAGACCCTGCGCGTGAACGGCCGCGCCCGGCTCGTGCGCGAGGCGCCGTTCTTCGACGAGATGGTGGTCAAGGGTCACCGGCCGCGGCTGGCCCTGGTGGTGGAGATCGAGCAGATCTTCTTCCACTGCGCCAAGGCGTTCCTGCGCTCGCAGCTGTGGGCGCCGGACTCCTGGAACCCCTCCGTCCTGCCCTCGCACGCCAGCCTGATCAAGGAGGTGCAGGTGGTCGAGGAGAGCCTGGAGCAGCTGGAGTCGTACTACGGCGAGTCCTACGCCAAGAGGCTCTACGGCTGAAACCGGACGGCCGGCGGGGGGAGCCGGTCACGTCGAGCCTCAGCGGCGCGGTGAACTCGTACGGATTCGTGCGGGTTCGTACGGATTCATGCGGGTTCGTGCGGGTTTCGTGCGGTCAGGCGGCCGGCGTCGGTCCGCCGGGGAAGTGGATCACGTTCCGGCCGCTGTAGGCCCGCAGGTCGACCACCTTGGGGTCGGTGGCCTCGGTCCTTCTGCGGCGGACCGCCGCCCGGATGTCGCGGATCTTGTGCCTGGCGATGTGCGGCGGCACCACCGCAAGCCTCTTCATGTGAGCCCCCCGTGATGTTTCTGTTACCTCTGTTATCTACCGATACAGCCGTAAGTTCGCTGTAAAGGGTAGCTAATAGGGCAACTTTCGCCCCGACGGGGTGCGCAGATCGAGTTCGGCCGACGGATGCGGACGCCTGATGGCCGTCGATTTCGGGACTCTGACACGTTTCACGGTCTTCCCCCTTTCGGGCCGCCGCCGGCTGACGGCGGCTCGGCGGGTGCCGCCACCCGCCTTGCGCGCCAACCTAACCGGGGCCGCCGGGGCCGCTCAACGCATTTCTACCGCCTCGCGCGGTCGCGCCCGCCTCACGTCCCCGGGACCAGGCGAGCGGTCACGCCGATCCGGTTCCACGCGTTGATCATCGCGATGGCGACGACGAGGGCGGCGAGCTGCTTGTCGTCATAGTGCTCGGACGCCTGCCGCCACACCTCGTCCGGCACGGCCTCGCCGCGGTCGGCCAGGCGGGTCGCCTCCTCGGTCAGCGCCAGCGCCGCCCGCTCGGCCGGGGTGAAGACCGTGGCCTCCCGCCAGGCGGCGACCGACCACAGCCGCTCGTCGCTCTCCCCGGCCTTCTTCATGTCGCTGCTGTGCATGTGCACGCAGTAGCCGCAGCCGTTGATCTGGCTGGCCCGCAGCTTGACCAGCTCGATCGTGGCCGCGGGCAGGTCGCTGCCGTGCATGTACGCCTCCACCGCCAGGAACCCCCGGTACGCCTCCGGGGCGAGCCTGGCGATGTCGATGCGCTGGGTCATGGTGATCCTCCCTGTGTCGGCTTCCATGACACAGGACGAGGCGGCCCGGCGCGATGTGACAGCTCCGGGCGGGGCGGACCGGATTCGTTGTCAGCCCCGGCAGTTGCCCCACGAGCCGCGGCCGCCCCAGGCCTCGACACGGTTGTCCGGGGTGCGCGTCCAGCCCGCGTACTTCACGCACTTCCAGCTACCGTCGATGTGGCCGGTCTCGGCGTAGAAGCGGTAACGCTGCACGTCCTCGCTGCGGCCGCCGCCGCGGACCTCGATGGAGGCGCCGGTGACCGTAGGGGTGCCGCGGAAGGCGGTCTTGATGGCCGCCACGCAGTTCTTCCCGGCGCGCTTGTTGTACATCAGATAGACGTGCCCGAGCACCTTCCCGTCGCGCGTCTTCATCGCGCGGTGGCCGTCCTGCACCCGGTGGTAGCCCGCGCCGCAGACGCGCTCGGGCGTCTCGGGGGCGGCGGCCGCGGAGGCGGCGTAGGCGGAGGAGGGGGTGGCGGCGATACCGGCGGCGACCAGTCCGGCCGCGATGACCGTTCGCGTCAGCACGATTTTCCCTTCGGCGGGGGACATTAAGGACGTCGTCGATCTTTACCGAGACTTGACCGCAATTCAAGGGGGTTGGTGAATGCCGCTGATCGCGGTGTCCGCCGTCTGGGCGGTGTTCTGGGGGGCCTGGGCGGCTCTGCTGCCGGCGGTGAAGCAGGAGCTCGGCGTCTCGGCGGCGCAGCTCGGCGCGGCGCTGGGCGCGGTGCCCGTCGGGGCCCTGCCCGCGATGGCGCTGACCGGACGGCTGGCCCGCGGGCGCGAGCGCCTTGCCCTCACGGCGGCGACCGTCCTGTTCGGGCTGGCCGTGGCGGGGCTGGCCGCGGTCACCGCGTACGGGCCGCTCGTGGCCGGGCTGCTGCTGCTCGGCGCGGCCAGCGGGGCGCTCGACGTGGCGCTCAACCTGACCACGGGACGCGTCGAGCGCGAGAGCGGACGGCGGCTCTTCCAGCCGGTGCACGCGGCCTTCCCGCTCGCGGTCATCGTGGCCGCCCCGCTCACCGGCCTGGCCCGGTCGCTCGGCCTGGACGTCCGGGCCGTGCTGCTGGTGATCGCGGTGCTGGTGGCGGCGACGTCCCTGTCGCTGCGCGCCCTGCCGGTGGGCCGCGGCCGGGCCGCGCCCGCCGGCGACCACCGCGCGTGGCGCCGGTTGTGGGGCGTCGCGCTGCTGCTCGGGACGCTGGCCGGCTGCGTGCTGGTGATCGAGAACGCGGTCGAGCAGTGGTCGGTGCTCCTGCTGGAGGAGCACAGGGCCGCCACGCCCCTCACCGCGAGCCTGGCCCCCGCGGTCTACATGGCCGCGCTCACGGCCGGCCGGCTCGCCGCGCACACGCTGCCCCCGGTGCCCCCGCGCGTGTGGTACCTGGTCGCCGGGGTGGGCGGCGCGGCCGGGATCGGCCTGGCCGGGCTCGGTGACGGCGTGCCGCTGTCGATGGCGGGCTTCGCCCTGACCGGGCTGGCGCTCGGGCCGCTGGTGCCCGCGCTGCTCAGCCGCTCTGCCGCCGACGACCCGACCGGGACGCTGGTGTGGGGCGTCTCGATGGTCTCCTACGCCGGGTTCGTCGTCAGCCCGCTGCTGGTGGCGGTGCTGACCGGACCGTTCGGGCTCCCCGTCGCGCTCGCCGCGCTCGGCCTCCTGGGGCTGCCGCTGCTTGTACGGTTCGTCATCATCGATGGTGACTCGGCCTGAATATGGCGTTTCGTTGGGGAAAGCGGGCCATGGTTCGGGGTATTGCCCCAGGTGATTCGGACGTGAAGAGGGGATCACCATGGCCGTCTGCGACAACTGCGGCAACGACTACGACATGGCCTTCGAGGTGCACGCGCAGGGAGCCGTGCACACCTTCGACTGCTTCCAGTGCGCGATCGAGGCCATGGCGCCGATCTGCGAGCACTGCGGCACCAAGGTCATCGGGCACGGCGTCCAGTCGGGCGAGCACTGGTACTGCTGCGCCCACTGCGCCCGCGAGGAGGGCAACAAGGGCATCGTCGACCGGGTGATGGCGAGCTCGTCCGCCTGACCGGACGGCGTCAGGCCGGCCCCAGCAGCGACCGCATACGGCTCAGGGCGCGGTCGAGCGCGTCCTGGGGCACCGGCGCGGCCAGGTCGAGGGTGATGGCGCCGTTCTTGGCCTCCCAGACGCCGGCCACCCGGCCCTCGTGCACCACGACGGGCGAGATCCAGCCCGCCTGGCGGCTGACCTTGGGCTTGAGCGGCGGCGGGACGAGCGGCGCGAGCGTCCGCGGCGCGCCCAGGATGAACTGGTCGAAGCCCGGCAGCAGGTGGACCTCCTGCGAGGGCCGGGTGGCGGCCAGGTCGTCGGCGTGCTCGGCCAGCGCGTACAGCGTGGTGCCGTCGTCGGCCCTGACCTCCGCCAGCTCCGGCGCCAGCCCCTTGACCCACGCCTTGAGCACCGCCTTCCTGGCCACGCCGCCGAACAGCCAGGTGTCGAACATCTCCGGCGTGGCCGGGCCGTGGGCCCCCAGGAACGCCCGCAGCACCCGCACGCCGGCCTCCTCCTGGTCGGGCAGCTCGCCCGGCCAGCCCGGCACCCACGACCGCGGCGCGGTGAAGGTCACCTTGCCCTCGCGGGGCGGCCCGTAGCACAGCTCGCCCAGGCGGCTCAGCGGCTTGAGCAGCGCCCCCCAGCCGGACGTCAGCGCCTCGCGGAGATGGGCGTCGCCGGTCAGCGCCACGATGGCGTCGACCAGCTCCTCGCGGGTCAGCGGCGCCCCCTTCAGCGCCTCGGGGACGGCCTCGATGACGGCCTCGATCTCCGCGGCGGTCACGCCGTGGCCACGCTGCCAGGAGCCCTTCTCCCAGAAGCGCAGCGTGCTCAGCGCCGCGCACAGACCGGCCAGCTCGTCGGCCGGCACGAGGTGCAGGGTGCCGCGCATGAGCCAGGTCTTGACCAGAGTGCGATCGCTCCACAGGGCCCGGTCGATCTCACCGGGGTCGGGCCGGGCGCTCCTGACCGCCACCGCGAGCTGCGCCGAGGAGGCGACCTGCGCCTGCACGCCGCACAGCCGGCGGGCCACCGACACCGCGTCCGGCCCGTCGGCCGCCGCCACGAACTGCCTGCGCAGCCGCCAGGCGAGGATCTGCGGCCAGGTGAGCTCCATCGTCATGGGTCACTTCTACCGCCTCCCACCGACATTCCGCACATTGGGCGGAAAATGGGGATATGAGAGGATCAAGCATGCCTCTCGACGGTCATCTTCTCGCGGGCGGATCGGCGGATGGCTGCGCCGCAGCGCCGCCGCCCGCCGCCGGGTGAACACGGCGACGGGCGGCATCTTCGTCGGGCTGGGCGTGAAGCTGGCCGTGGAGCGTTGAGCGCCGGTCAGCCGGTGAAGCCGATGTCCTCGTAGCGCAGGTCGTAGAAGCCGCGCGCGCCGACGTTGGCCAGGGTCTGCCTGGCCGCCACGTTCTGCGGACGCTGGTAGAGCGGCAGGACGTTGACCAGCTTCCAGATCAGCCCGTCGGCCTCGTTCGTCTGGGTGCGGGCGGCGGCCGGGTCGAGGTTCTGGGCTGCCTTGTCCATGGCCTGGTCGATCTCCGGCGAGCCGGTCCGCCCGAAGTTGGCGTTCCAGGTCTTGCCGTTCGCCGAGTTCGCGTAGATCCCGTAGCTGCTCGAAATCGGGTACGGCGTGCCGATGTAGGCGAACGGCGTGATGTCGAAGTTGCCGGGGATGACGTACTTGGTGAAGAAGTCGTCGCTCGGCACCGCCTTGATGGTGAGCTTCACCCCGATCTGAGCCAGCATGTTCTGGGCCAGCTCGCCCTCCGACTTGCTCAGCTGCACCCCGGACGGCACCACGAACCGCAGGTCGAGCGGCCGCCCGTTCTTCTGCCTGACGGCCCCGTTCAGCTTCCAGCCGGCCGCGTCGAGCATTTGCTTGGCGCGTTCGGGGTTGTAGACGCCGAGATTGCCGGCGTTGTCCAGGTATCCCTCCTGGGTGTTCATGAAGAAGTGGTTGTTCAGCAGCGCGATCGGCCAGTCGAGCCCCTGCAGGTCGGACTGCGCGATGGCCTGCCGGTTGATGCCGAGCTGGATGGCCTGCCGCACGTTCACGTCTTTCAGCGGCTCGCTCGACCCGTTGAAGGTGAAGTGCCGGAAGTCGGGCCCGGCGGCCTGGCGCACCTGGGCGCCCTGCGTGGCCCTGGCCCGCGCGTAGTCGGGCGCCGACGGCCCGACGTCGATGAGGTCGAGCTCCCCGTTGCTGAACGCGCCGATCAGGGAGTCCTGCTCCGAGGCCCGGTAGATGATCTGGTCGAGCTTGGCCCGGTTGCCCCACCAGGCGTCGTCGCGGACGATCGTGATCGTCTTGGCCGTCTGGTCGAAGCCCTTGAACTTGAACGGCCCGGCGGTCACCGGGATCTTGTTCAGCCACGCGGTGTTGAACGCCTGCGGGGTCCGGTTCGTGGCGGCCGGCAGCAGCGGCCCGAACAGCGACTGCCAGTCGCCGAACGGCTTGGCGAAGGTGACCTTCACCTCGTAGTCGTCCTTGCCCCGCTCGACCTTCTCGATGTCCTGGTAGCCGGTGGCCGAGACGATGTGGAACTCGGGGTTGCGGCCGTTGAGCGCCTGCCACTGGGCCTGGTAGTCGGCCCAGGTGATCGGCTGCCCGTCCGACCACTTGGCCTTGGGGTTGAGCGTGTAGGTGACGACCTGCTTCGGGCTCTGGTCGGTGACCTTGGCGTCGAGCACGTAGTCGGGGTCGACGGTGATCTCCGCCTTCTCGTCGGAGACGAACGGCGAGGGCAACAACGCGTTGCTGATCACGGCCGCCATCGCCAGGTTGCCGTCGACGTGGTTCCTGTTCCACTGGGTGGGGAACTCGTTGATGCCCCAGCGCAGCGTGCCGCCGTCCTTGACCTTGTCGCGCGGCTGCGGGTTGATGTCGAAGGCCTTGATGGTCTTGTGCGCGCCTTCCGTGCCGCTCGCCGTGCCGCCCCCCGAGCCGCCGCCGCAGCTCACCAGCGACAGCGAGCCGGTCACGGCGACGGCCACGACAAGACGTGGAACTTTCATCGAGCGCATTCCTCCTGATCTAGACGACGTCGAGCCTCTCGGCGTAATGGCAGGCCGCGCCCTGGTCGTCGCCCACCGGCAGCACCTCGGGCTCGACGTCCACGCAGAGCGAGCGCTCGTCGTGGCTGAGCACCGAGCGGAACTTCGGGCAGCGGGTGCGGAAGCGGCAGCCGCTCGGAGGGTGGGCCGGGCTGGGCAGGTCGCCTTCGAGCAGGATGCGCTCGCGTACGCGCTCCCGCGCCGGGTCGGGCAGCGGGATCGCCGACAGCAGCGCCTGCGTGTACGGATGCGCCGGAGCCCCGTAGACCGCGTCGACCTGCCCGATCTCGGCGATCCTGCCTAGGTACATGACGGCCACCCGGTCGGCGATGTACCGCACCACCGCCAGGTCGTGCGCGACGAACAGGTACGACAGCCCGAGCCTGGACCGCAGCGAGGCGAGCAGGTTGATGACGCCGGCCTGGATCGACACGTCGAGCGCGGAGACCGGCTCGTCCAGCACCAGCAGCCTGGGCTCCAGCGCCAGCGCCCTGGCGATGCCGATGCGCTGCCGCTGGCCGCCGGAGAAGTCCTGGGGGTAGCGGGCGGCGTGCGCCGGGTCGAGGCCCACCAGGGCCAGCAGCTCGCCCACCCGCCGGCCGGGCCGGCGCTCCCCGTGGGTGCGCAGCGGCTCGGCCAGGATGTCGTAGACCGTCATGCGCGGGTCGAGCGAGGCCATCGGGTCCTGGAAGACGACCTGCATGTCCCGCCGGATCGCGGTGCGCCCGGCGCCGTCGAGCCGGGCGGTGTCGCGGCCGAACACGACCACCCGCCCCTCCTGCGGCGGGACGAGCTCCAGGATCTGGGTGAGCGTGGTGGTCTTGCCGCTGCCCGACTCGCCGACCAGGCCCAGCGTCTCGCCCCGGCGGATGTCGAAGCTGACACCCGCCACCGCGTGCACCGTGCCGACCCTGCGCTTGAACAGCGCCCCCTTGAGCAGCGGGTAGTCCTTGACCAGGCCGTCGACCTCCAGCACCGGCTGCTCGGCGCGGACCGCGGGGGTGACGGGCTCGCCGGCCGCGTGGCGGCCGGGGCCCTGGGGGCGGACGATCTCCCAGCGGATGCACGCCGCCCGGTGGCCCGTCGCCACGTCGAACAGCGGCGGCTCGGCCGCGTCGCACTCGTGGATCTTCAGCGGGCAGCGCGGCGCGAACGGGCAGCCCGGCGGCAACGCCGCCGGCGAGGGCGGATTCCCGGCGATCGGCAGCAGCGGCTGACGGCCGCCGCGGTCGACCCGCGGGATCGAGGCCAGCAACCCGGCCGTGTACGGCATGCGCATCCGGTAGTAGATGTCGTCGACGTCGCCCACCTCGACCGGCCGCCCGGCGTACATGACCAGGACCCGGTCGGCGAAGCCGGCCACCACGCCGAGGTCGTGCGTGATCATGATGATCGCCGCGCCGGTCTTCCGCTGGGCCTTCTTCAGCACCTCCAGCACCTGCGCCTGGATGGTCACGTCCAGCGCGGTGGTGGGCTCGTCACAGATGATCACGTCGGGGTCGTTGGCGATGGCCATCGCGATCATCACGCGCTGCCGCATGCCGCCGGAGAACTCGTGCGGGAAGGCGAGCGCGCGCTCGCTCGGCGACGGGATGCCGACCAGCTCCAGCAGCTCGACGGCCTTGACCGCGGCGTTCTCCTTGCTCACCCGCTGGTGGATGCGGACGGCCTCGGCGATCTGGTCGCCCACCCGGTAGACGGGCGTGAGCGCCGACAGCGGGTCCTGGAACACCATCGAGACGGTCTTGCCGCGGAAGCGGGTCAGCTCCCGCTCGGAGGCGCCGATCAGCTCCTTGCCGTGCAGCCGCACCGACCCGGTGACCCGGGCGCTCGGCGGCAGCAGGCCCATGACCGCCGCCGAGGTGACCGACTTGCCCGACCCGGACTCGCCCACGATGCCCAGCACCTCGCCCGGGCTCACCGAGTAGCTGACCCCGCGCACCGCGCGCACGTCGCCGAAGGACACGTGCAGGTCGTTGACCTCCAGGACGGGGTTCGCCGCCGGCCTCATCGCCGCGCCGCCGGGTCGAAGGCGTCGCGCAGCGCGTCGCCGATGAGGTTGACCGCCAGCACGGTGACCACCAGCAGCCCGGCCACGAACCAGAACGTCCAGGGCGCGTAGACCGCCGTGCGGGAGCCGTCGGCGATCAGCGTGCCGAAGGAGACGTCGGGCGCCTGGATGCCGAACCCGAAGTACGACAGCGAGGTCTCGGTCAGGATGGCCGCGCTGACGTTGAGCGTGGCGTCGACGATGAGCAGCGAGGACAGGTTGGGGATCACGTGCCGGAAGATGATCCGCACCGGCGGCACCCCCATGAAACGGGCGGCCTGGATGTACTCGCGCTCCTTCAGCGAGATCGTCATCCCCCGGACGATCTTCGCGGTCACCATCCACAGGAACAGCGCCAGCATGACCACGAACAACACCCACTGCCCGGCCCCGAACAGCGGCGACATGATCGCCAGGATGAGGAACGCGGGCAGCACGAGCAGCAGGTCGGTCACCCAGCTCAGCGCCCGGTCGGTCCAGCCCAGGAAGTAGCCGGAGAAGGCGCCCACCACGGCCGCGACCGCCGTGGACACCAGCGCCGCCAGCAGGCCCACGATCAGCGACTTCTGCATGCCGCGCAGGGTCACCGCGTAGACGTCGGCGCCGGTCTGGAGCGTTCCGAACCAGTGCCGGGGCGAGGGCGGCTGCAGGAACGCCGTGAAGTCCTTGTCGGTGTAGGACCACGGGGTGAACAGCGGCCCAGCGAACGCCAGCAGGAACATCAGCGCCAGCACCGCGAACCCGGCCAGCCCCTGCGGCGAGCGGAAGAACCGCCCGGCCACCACCCGCAGCCGCGACGGCGCCCGGCCCAGGTCGGAGGTCAGCTCCTCCGCCAGCTCCTCGTCGGAGAGCGTCATCACGCCCGCACCCTGGGGTCGAGCGCGGCGTGCAGCAGGTCGGAGGCGAGCGCGGCGCACAACACGGCCACGGCGGCCAGGAAGGAGATCGCCGCCACGGTGTTGACGTCGTTGGTGAAGATCGAGTTGATCAGCTGCTCGCCCAGCCCGTGCCAGCCGAAGATCTTCTCGGTGAAGGTGGCCCCGGTCAGCAGGGCGCCGAACGTGAAGGCGAAGTAGGTGGCCACCGGGATCAGCGCGGTGCGCAGCGCGTGCCGGGTCAGCGCCCGGCCCCTGCTCAGCCCCTTGGCCCTGGCCGTGCGGACGAAGTCGGCGCCGAGCACGTCGAGCATCATGTTGCGCTGGTAGCGGCTGAAGACCGCGACCAGGCCGACGGACAGCGAGATCGTCGGCAGGATCAGGTGTTGCAGGCGGTCGAGCACGTAGCCCCAGAACCCGGTCTGCAGGCCGTCGCTGTACTCGCCGCTGACCAGCAGCACCGGGCGGCCGAAGAGGTTGTCGTTGGCCCAGGCGCCGGCCAGGATCAGCATGTTGGCCAGCACCACGACCGGCACCGCGAGCACCACGAACGACAGGCCCGTGGAGAGCCGGTCGAACCAGCCGTACTGCCGCACCGCCGCGTACGCGCCCACCAGCACCCCCAGCAGGCTGCCGCACAGCAGCCCCAGGATGACCAGCCGGAACGTGACCCCCATGCGCCGCCGGAGGTCCTCGTTCACGGGCGAGCCGGTGACGGTTTTGCCGAAGTCGCCGTGCAGCACGCCGGCGGCCCAGGTGGCGTAGCGCTGCAGCAGCGGGGTCTTGTCGTTGAGGTTGAGCGCGGTGAGCTGGGCGTCGACGACGGCGGGCGGCGGTTTCGGGGTGCGGTCGGCGTAGTTGGAACGCGGATCGAGCGCCCCGGCGGCCAGCAGGTACGCCAGGCTCGCGGCCACGCCGACCAGCACCACGTAGTTGAGCAGCCTGCGGGCCAGGAACCCCGCCATCGTCCCCCTCCCGGACGCGCACGATAGGTAGTCATACTGCTACACCCAGCAGCATCGTGGCGCGGGGAAATGCCAAAGAGGGGTTAACGTCCGGAAAGTTCGTCCACGGCGGTGCGCACGTCGTCGCTGGTAATCGTCGTGAGGTCGGCGGCGCTGGCCGAACCGCCGCCCGAGGCGTGGGCGGCCAGGCGCACGTCGCGGCGCATCGCGGCCCGTTCGAACAACGAGCGGGCGAAGCGGCCGTTGCCCAGGCCGTCGATCAGCCGCTCCTCGCACACCCAGGCGAACACCTCGTCGAGGTCGCGCAGGGCCTGCTCGTCGAAGCGGTCGCCGGCCTTGCCGGCCAGCAGCACCGCGATCTGCGACAGCTCGCGCGGCGAGTAGCTGGGGAAGGCCACCCGCTGGTTGAACCGGCTGGCCAGGCCCGGGTTGGTGGCCAGGAAGGAGTCCATCTCGCGCGGGTAGCCGGCCAGCACGATGACCAGCCGGTCGCGGTCGTCCTCGGCCCGTTTGAGCAGGGTCTGGACGGCTTCGGAGCCGAAGGCGTCGCCGCCCGCGTAGCCGGGGTTGACCAGGCTGTAGGCCTCGTCGATGAACAGCACGCCGCCGAGCGCCCGGTCGACCAGCTCGTTGGTCTTGATCGCGGTCGCGCCGAGGTGCTGGCCGACCAGGTCGGCCCGGTGGGCCTCGACGACGTCGGGCCTGGCCAGCAGGCCGAGCGCGGCGAAGACGCGGCCGAGCACCCGCGCGACGGTGGTCTTGCCGGTGCCGGGCGGCCCGGCGAAGACGAAGTGCCGCATCTGGGGCGGCGTGGGCAGCCCGCGCTCCTGCCGCATGCGGGCCACCTGGAGCTGGGCGGCGATGGCGTGCACCTGCCGCTTGACCGGCTCCAGGCCGGCCATCGCGTCGAGGTCGGCCAGCGCCTCCTCCAGCGTGGGCGTGGCCACGTAGCCGCGGAAGCGGGCGGTCAGCTCCTCGAACGCCTTGGTCACGTCGGGCGTGGTGGTGGTCACCAGGTCGTGGGTGGTCGGGGTGCCCCCGGCGCCCACCACGCGCACGTCTCTGGCCTGCGCGGCGGCCTCGACCAGGCTGCGCACGAAGCGGGCGTTGCCCAGCTCGTCGACCAGCCCGCGCCGCTGGACGTCTTCGTAGAGGCCGAGCAGGGCGCGCCTGGCGTCGGGGGCCATCGTGTCGCCCCTGCGCCGCTGGAGCACCTCGGTGATCTCGGCCAGCTCGGGGGCGGAGTAGCTGGGGAAGCGCACCCGCGTGGCGAACCGGCTGGCCAGGCCCGGGTTGCTGGACAGGAACGAGGCCATCTCCTGCTCGTAGCCGGCCAGGATGATGATCAGGCGCTCGCGGTCGTCCTCGGCCCGTTTGAGCAGGGTCTGGACGGCCTCGGCGCCGAACCTGTCGGGCTGGCCGTCGGAGGAGTTGACCAGGCTGTAGGCCTCGTCGACGAACAGCACGCCGCCGAGCGCCCGGTCGACCAGCTCGTTGGTCTTGATCGCGGTCGCGCCCAGGAACTCGCCCACCAGGTCGGCCCGCTGCGCCTCGACCACGTAGGGGGTCTCCAGCAGGCCGAACGCGTAGAAGATCTTGGCCAGCGCGCGGGCCACGCTGGTCTTGCCGGTGCCCGGCGGGCCGACGAAGACGAAGTGCCTGGTGGGGCGTTCGGCGGTGTAGCCGGCCTCGGCCCGCAGCCGGGTGGCCTCGATGGAGGCGGCGATCGAGCGGACCTGCTCCTTGACCGGCGCCAGCCCGATCATGCCCTCCAGCTCGGCCAGCGCCTCCTCGACGGAGATCTGCGGCGGCGCGCCCGCCTTGTCGGCCTGCGGCTCGGGCCGGCCCTCGCGGGCGCGCACGCGCACCTGCTGCTCCTCGGCGGACAGCTCGGCCTTGGCCCGGCGCGCCTGGAGGAACCGGTGGACCAGCACGACGACGGCCGCCAGGCAGGCGCCCCAGAGCGCGACGGCGGCCGACAGGAAGGAGAGCCCGAAGGCCAGCACCCCGGCCGGCACGAGCGCGGCCAGCGTGGTGACCCACGGCGTGACCCAGCGGACGAGGTGGGCGGCGGCGGCCACGGGCAGGGCGAGCGCGACCATCGCGTGCAGCGCCATGGAGCCCGGGGGGAAGCGCCAGGAGAACAGCGGCAGCGCCAGCACCACCCAGCCGGCCACGACCAGCGCGGTCGCCGCGGCCCGCGGGAAGCGCATGGTCAGCGCCACGAAGGCGAGGGCCAGCAGGACGAGGGGGAACGTCTTCAGCAGATCCCAGCCGAGCGCCGCGCCCACGCCCATGACGACGATGAGCAGCACGGCGTAGAGCACCCGGCGCACGGCGGGGGGAATCTGGAAATAACGCAGTCTCACCTGCTCGAACAGATCCCGCGCCGCGGCCCGCCCCGCGGCCTGGGCCCTGTCGGACTCACGCATCACGCCTCCCCGGTCCGCCCCCGGTTATACCGCACCCGACCGACGATTGGGCGGCCCTGACACGCTAGGTGGAGGTCACGAAAAGGGCGATCCGACGTCCGAGTTCGGTGCCGGCGTCCTCCTGGAGGAAGTGGCCGGCGCCGGCGATCATCGGATGGGACAGCCCGGCCGTGCCCGCGACGGCCTTGAGCATGATGGCCGCCATGCCGCCGGTGATGGGGTCGCCGTCGGAGAAGGCCACCAGGAACGGGCGGTCGAGCGTGGTGAGGATCTGCCAGGCAGCGCGGTTGGCGGGCGCGGCGGGGTCGTCGGGCGTGATCGGCACGAGCCCCGGCAGGGCCCGCGGGCCCGCTTTGTACGACTCGTCCGGGAACGGCGCGTCGTAGGCCGCCCGCACCTCGTCGCTGAGCCGCGTCCGGCAGCCCGCCTGGACCAGCCGGGCGATGTCCAGCGTGGGGGCACTGGCCACGGTGTCCCTGAAGCGGTGCCAGACGTCGGGCATGGGAATGTCACCCGAGGGCAACCCCGTGTTGGCGGCCACGATCCTGGCCACGCGCTCGGGGTGCTCGGCGGCGATCCGCAGCCCGATCAGGCCGCCCCAGTCCTGGCCGACGACGGTGATGCCGTCCAGGGCCAGCGCGTCGAACAGCAGCGCGCGGGTCCACTCGACGTGCCTGGCGTAGGTGTGGTCGGCGGGGTCCACGGGTTTGTCCGAGCGGCCGAAGCCGATCAGGTCGGGGGCGATCGCGCGCAGCCCGGCCGCGGCCAGCTCGCGCATGACGTGGCGGTAGAGGAAGGACCAGCTCGGCTCGCCGTGCAGCAGGACGACCGGCTCGCCGTCCGCGGGGCCGGCCTCGACGTAGGCCATGCGCGGGCCGTCCGGCAGGTCGGCGTGGCGGGGCTCGTAGGGGAAGTCGGGCAGGTTCGCGAAGCGCTCTTCGGGGGTGCGCAGGTCCGCATAGAACAAAACTCTATTCACCGTCGCTGGTGCCTGCCGGGGAACTCGCCGACGAGCACCTGTTTGGGGGTGACGCGCAGCACGTCCGGGCCGGCCAGGGCGATGCCGCGCACCTCCACCCAGAACCGCCGCTGCAACGGGTCGGCCGCGAACACCGCGACGCGCGGGTCGGCCGCCACGCCCTCCCACGCCTCCGGCCCGGCGATCAGCCGCAGCTCGCCGGAGGAGGTGACGGACCCGGCCGCGCCCACGACCCGGGGGCCCGCGGGATCGCCGTAGGACAGGACGAGGCTCCTGGCGTAGGAGAACGCCTGGCGCGCCTCCGGGGTCAGGGCCACCGAGGGCGCGCCGCCCATGGGCAGGTCGCACATGACGAGCGAGGCCCGCCAGGGCCCCGGCGCGCCGCGCCACCACGCGCGCAGGGCGCGGGCCGCGAACACCGTCATCGCCGCCCCGAGCGCGGCCACCCCCGCCCGCCAGCCCCAGGCCGACCCCAGCGCGCCGCCGACGGCGCAGCCGAGGGCGGCGAGCGCCACGAGAACTCCCGCGGCGAGCAGCCATCCGTCGCCCCCGCGGCGGGCCCGCAGCCAGGCCCGCACCAGCGGGAACGGCACCGCCACCGCCGCCACCGCGGCCCGCGGCTCGACCGCCAGCGCCCCGCCGACCAGCGGCACCAGCACCGACCAGGTCCTGATGAGCACGATCCACAACGTCACGCCGGCGTTCCTGGCCGCCGTGCGCTCGCCCGTGACGCGGGCCAGCTCGGCCAGCGCGGGCATCGGCCGCCCCCGCCACGCCTCCGCCAGCACCCGGACGACCGCCAGCGCCGGCCACATCAGCACCACGATCCCGGCCAGCCCCGCCCACACCGGATCCCGCCAGGACGGCGCCGCCGGCACCGCGCCCAGCAGCAGCCACCCCGTGAACGCCGGCACCGACAAGGCGGCCGACGCCACGGCCGCGCCCAGCCAGGGATCGCGCCCGGCCATGGCCGGCACGTACGCCCAGACCCCCACCCGCCGCGCCTGCCGGACCGTCAACGGCACCAGCGCGGCCAGCGCGGCGAACCCGCACCACCGCGCCCACACCGCCGAGTCGAGGGCGAGCGCTGCCGCCGCGACGGCGATCGTGGCCACGGCGAGCAGCAGCCGGGCCTGGCGCGCCCACACCTCCAGCGCCCGCCTGGCGCGTCCCGTCTGGCGCGGGTCGACCGGCCAGGCGGGGTCGTGG
Organism: Nonomuraea sp. NPDC049624; assembly: GCF_040675255.1. Taxonomy (NCBI): domain Bacteria; kingdom Bacillati; phylum Actinomycetota; class Actinomycetes; order Streptosporangiales; family Streptosporangiaceae; genus Nonomuraea; species Nonomuraea sp. NPDC049624. Next base: position 161,931 of record NZ_JBFAOR010000015.1, read on the forward strand.
TGCGGGCGCGGACGGTCCCAGCGCAGCAGGCACAGCGCCAGGTTCACGCGGGCCTGCGGATGGGCCGGAGCCGTGGCGAGCGCGGCGCGGTAGGCCCGCCCGGCCTCCCGATGGTCGCCGCGCAGCAGCGCCAGGTCGCCGAGCAGGACGTCGGGGTCGGCCTCCTCGGGGGCGAAGCGCGCGGCCAGCACGGCGTCGGCGGCCGCCGCGGACCAGCGGCCGGGGATCCGGCGGGAGATCGCGGCCCGGCGCAGGCGGGCGGACCAGGAGCCGGGCGCGAGGTCCACCGCGCGTTCGGCCGGGGGGAGGGCGTCGGCGTCGCGGCCCTGGCGTTCGTGGGCCAGGCTGATGAGGCGGCAGGCCCATTCGTCGCCGGGGTCGAGGTCGGCGGCCCGGCGCGCGGCCTCCAGCGCCGATTCGGGACGGCCCGCGTTCAGCCTGGTCAGGGCCTCGGTGCACCACTCGCGTGAGGACTTATCGGAAATATCGTCTTTACCGGCACTTCCAGCGTTCCCCACGGCTTCCATGATCGGGTGACGGATGGGGGTTGGGTAGATCCGGACATATGGCTGTATCTCACTAGAGAGGTGGGGGGCCTCGCGGATCGGCCCATACCGCTATGCCGGGCGCCTGGCATGGCCTAAGCTGCCACGCAAGCCGGAGTGGAGAGCCGCGGCAGGAGAGGGCGCGAGACCGCCCCCCGTGAGTTCCCCCGCTTTCGACCGTTGCGCACGTGCAGGCCCTGGTGACCGGATCGGCCTGCAAGGAGGCCCATGACCGTCACCCAGGCCGCACCCCTCGTACGGCGTGCCGATCGCCCGCGACGGGACAACCGCTGGGCCGTCCTCGTGCTGCTCTGCCTGAGCCTGCTCCTGATCACGGTCGACGCCACCGTCCTGCACATCGCGGTGCCCGCGCTCACGGCCGCGCTCGAACCGTCCTCCGTCGAGCTGCTGTGGATCATCGACAGCTACTCGCTCGTCGTCGCGCCGCTGCTCATCGTCTTCGGCACGCTCGGCGACCGCTACGGCCGCAAGCGGCTGGTCCTGGGCGGGTTCGTGCTGTTCGGCGTGGCCTCGGCGGGCGCGGCGTTCGCGCCCACGCCGCTGACCCTGATCCTGGCCAGGGCGCTGCTCGGCGTCGGCGGCGCCATGATCATGCCGGCCACGCTCTCGCTGATCCGCCAGGTGTTCACCGACCGGCGCGAGCGGGCCGTCGCGCTCGGCGTCTGGAGCGCGGTCGCCGCGGCCGGGGCGGCGGTGGGCCCGCTGATCGGCGGCGTGCTCGTCGGCCTCTGGTGGGGCGCGGTCTTCCTGATCAACGTGCCGATCCTGCTGGTGCTGCTGCCCCTGGCCGTCCGGCTGCTGCCGGAGTCGCCGCTGCGCAGGGAACGTCCTTGGGACGCGACGAGCGCCGTGTTGTCGGTGCTCGGCCTGCTCGCCCTGGCCTTCGGGCTGAAGGAGGCCGGGGCGGGGACCCTGCTGCCGTTCTGGGCCTCGGTGCTGGTCTTCCTCGGCGGCGCCGGCCTGCTGGTCGCGTTCGTCCGCCGCCAGTCCCGGCTGCCGGCGCCGCTGCTGGAGCTGGCCCTGTTCCGGCGGCGCGAGTTCACCACCGGCGTGGCCGGCGTGCTGCTGGGCGTGTTCGCGCTGGTCGGGCTCCAGCTCATGCTGGCCCAGTACCTGCAGCTCGTGCTGGGCGACAGCCCGGTGCGCGCGGCGGTCAGGATGTTGCCGCTGGTGCTGTCGGCCGTCACCGGCGGGCTCGCGGCGGCCCACATCCTGCCCAGGATCGGCATGCGGGCCACGATGAGCGGCGGGCTCGGGCTCGTCGCGCTGGCCCTGACGCCCACGCTGGGCTGGGGCGTCGAGGGCCATCCCGTGATGCTGGCGGTCTGCTTCGTGGGCATCGGGTTCGGCGTGCAGGTGGCGCTGCTGGCCGCCTCCGACACGATCATGTCGTCGGTCCCCGAGTCCCGGGCCGGCGGGGCCGCGGCCATCGAGGAGACCGCGTACGAGCTGGGCGCGGGCCTCGGCGTCGCCGTGCTGGGCACGATCACCACGCTCGCCTACGCGCCCGCCCTGCCCGCCGTGCCCGGCGTGTCGGCGGGCGGCATGGACCAGGCCAGGCAGTCGCTGGCCGGCGCCGCCCACGTCGCCCGCGAGATCGGCGGCAGCACCGGCGACGCGCTGCTCGGCGCCGCACGCTGGGCCTTCGTCAACGCCCTGCACACGACCGTGGTCGTCAGCGTCGTCCTGCTCAGCCTCACCGCCGTCGCGGTGGCCATGCTGCTCAGCCGTGATTGAGGTGTGCCGTGTCCCGCACCGGGCAGACAAATACCGTGAAACAGGCCCTGCGTGATGTCGCCGCCTTAGTCGCCCGCGTCGGCGTGGGCGGCATCTTCTTCGCCAACGGCTGGACCAAGCTGGAGGACGGCCTCACCGCCACCGGCGCGAAGTTCCTCCAGCAGGGCGCGCCCGCGCCCGGCGCGTGGGCCACGGTCACCATGCTCACCGAGCTGATCGGCGGGGCGCTGCTGATCGCCGGGCTGGGCGTCGCCGTCACCGGGCTGATCCTGTTCGCCGAGGCGCTCGGCGTCTTCCTGGTGGCCCCGCCGCTCAACCCCATCAGCATGAACGAGCTGATCCTGCTCGGAGCGGCCGCCATCCTGCTCGCCGTCGTGGGCGCCGGGCGGCTGTCGGTCGACCACATGGTGGTGATCCGCAGGCGGGAGACGGAGGCGGCCAACGAGTTCGCCGCCGATGCCGAGGCCGACCGGGTCATCGCCTCGCTGCGCGACGCCGACGCGCCCGCCCGCCAGTCGAGACCGGCCGAGGACGCCGTCCCGCCCGCCCGCCGGTCGAAGCCCGCCGAGGACGCCGTCCCGGAGGAGACCGGTCAGCAGTCCGAGGACGCGCCCTCGCCCATGACGGACACCATGCCGCACCCCCGGCCCCGCACCCGGCCCGCCGCCCCGCCGGCGACCGAGGAGCCCGCCCCGACCCCCGTGCCCGGCGACACGCTGGTGGCGGGCCGCAAGAAGCCCGCGCCCCGCGGACGCCGTCCCTCAGCGGAGGGCTGAGCGGGCGGGCACCCGCAGCGCGCCCTGGGTGAGCGCGATGGCCAGCAGGATGACCAGCGCGCCCACCGGCTGGTTCCAGGTGATCGTCTCGTCGAGCAGCAGCACGCCGGAGGCCACCGCGAACACCGGCAGCAGGTACGTCACCGTCGAGGTCGTCGTCACGCCCGCCAGGGCCTGGACCCGGTACAGCAGCAGGTAGGCCACGCCCGTGCCGAGGCCGCCGAGGCCCAGCAGGCTCCACCAGACCTCGGCCGGCGCCGTGGTGTCCACCAGCGGCACGCCCGCCACCAGCGTGATCACCGCGAGCTGGACCGCCCCGGTCAGGAGCTGACCGGCGGCCAGCACCACCGGCGGCTCGGACCGCCGCCCGGTGATGAAGCGCCCCATGTACGCCCCGCCGACCCCGTAGCAGAGCGCCGCCCCGAAGCAGGCCAGGCTGCCGCCGAGCTGTCCGCCGGCCATGGGCTGCCACACCCCGAGCACCACCATGACGCCGGCGAACCCGAGCCCGAGCCCGGCCGCCCGCGCGGCGGTCGCCCGCTCGGCCCGCAGCACCAGCGTGAAGGCCAGGGTGCACAGCGGCGTGGTGGCGTTCCAGATGGCGGCGACGACGGAGGAGACGTACTGCTCGCCGTAGGCGAACAGGGTGAAGGGCAGCGTGGTGAGCACGACGGAGGCGATCTGGAAGTGCCCCCACAGCCGCGGGTCGCGGGGGAGCGGCCGCCTGGTCACCGCGAGCGCGACCAGCAGGGTGAGCGCGCCGACGGCCATGCGGCCGAACGACACCTGCAGCGGGTGCAGCGCCCCCACGGCGATCTTGATGAAGAAGAAACTGTTGCCCCAGATGGCCGCCAGCAGCAGGAACGCGGGCAGCCACCTCCCCGCGGCCTCGCTGCGCACGTACGCCTCCCGTAGATGAACCATCGAGGAGCGTAGCGGTCAGAACCGACAATTGGGAGAAGTCACATGTCGGCGGTGAGCCGGGCCACCACCCGCATCTTGTTCATCGCGTCCAGCGCCGCCACCTTGTACGACTCCGCCAGCGTCGGATAGTTGAACACCGCGTTGACCAGGTAGTCGACGGTCCCGCCGCAGCCCATCACGGTCTGGCCGATGTGCACCAGCTCGGTGGCCCCCGTGCCGAACACGTGCACGCCCAGCAGCCGCCGGTCCTCCGAGGAGACCAGCAGCTTGAGCATCCCGTACGAGTCGCCGATGATCTGCCCCCTGGCCAGCTCCCGGTAGCGCGAGATGCCCACCTCGAACGGGATCCGGTCGCGGGTCAGCTCGTCCTCCGACTTCCCGACGAAGCTGATCTCGGGGATCGTGTAGATGCCGATGGGCGGCAGCTCCCGCAGCTCCGCCACGGGTTCGCCGCACGCGTGCTGGGCGGCCACCCGGCCCTGCTCCATCGAGGTGGCGGCCAGCGCCGGGAAGCCGATCACGTCGCCGACCGCGTAGATGTGCGGCACGGCCGTGGCGTAGTGCTCGTCCACCCGGATCCGGCCGCGGTCGTCGGCGGTCAGCCCGGCGGCCTCCAGGTTCAGCTCGGCCGTCTTGCCCTGGCGTCCTGCCGAGTACATGACGCAGTCGGCGGGGATGCGCTTGCCGCTCTCCAGCAGGGTCAGCGCGCCGCGCGGGCGGCGTTCGACGGCGGCGACGTGCTCGCCGAAGCGGAAGGTCACCGCCAGGTCGCGCAGGTGGTACTTGAGCGCCTCGACGATCTCCAGGTCGCAGAACTCCAGCATGCGCTCGCGCCGTTCGACCACGGTCACCTTGGTGCCGAGGGCGGCGAACATGGAGGCGTACTCGATGCCGATGACCCCGGCGCCGACCACGACCATGGTCTCGGGCACCCGGTCCAGGTGCAGGATCGCGTCGGAGTCGATGACCGTGCGCTCGTCGAACTGCACGCTGTCCGGGCGGGCGGGGGAGGTGCCGGTGGCGATCACGATCCGGTCGGCGGTGACCTTGCGCTCCTCCTCGCCGCTGATCCCGATGGTGTGCGGGTCGAGGAAACGTCCGGTGCCGGGCAGGACCGTGACGTGGTTGCGGCCGAGCTGGCTGCGGATCACCTGGATCTCGCGGCCGATCACGTGCTGGGTGCGCATCCCGAGGTCGGCGACCGTGATCTCGTCCTTGACGCGGTAGCTGGCGCCGTACAGCTCGCGCTGGTTGAGGCCGGTGAGGTAGAGGACCGCCTCGCGCAGCGTCTTGGACGGGATCGTGCCGGTGTTGATGCAGACGCCGCCGATCATGTTCCGTTTCTCGACGACGGCGACGCGCCGGCCCAGCTTCGCCGCCGCGATGGCGGCCTTCTGCCCGCCGGGACCGGAGCCGAGCACCAGCACGTCGTAGTCCGCCACATCGCCCAGTGTGAGCGCGCGGGGTTACCGGCGGAAGACCCGTCGGCCAGACTGCGCGTATGCAACGTGCATTCCGTCAGGTCGACGTGTTCACCTCCGTCCCCTATCGCGGCAACCCGCTCGCGGTCGTGCTCGACGGCCGAGGGCTGGACACCGAGGAGATGCGGCGCTTCGCCGCCTGGACGAACCTGTCCGAGACGACGTTCGTGCTGCCCCCGACCGTGCCCGGGGCCGACTACCGGGTGCGGATCTTCACCGGGGGCGGCGAGCTGCCCTTCGCCGGGCATCCCACGCTCGGCACCTGCCACGCCTGGCTGGAGGGCGGCGGCCGGCCGCGCGACGCGGCGGAGATCGTCCAGGAGTGCGAGGCCGGGCTGATCCGGGTGCGCAGGACCGCGGACGGGCTCGCCTTCGCCGCCCCCGAGCTGTTGCGGTCGGGGCCGGTCGAGGAGGAGCTGGCCGAGCGGCTGGCCGAGACCCTGCGCATCGGCCGCGAGCGCATGCTGGCCGTCGAATGGGCCGACAACGGGCCCGGCTGGGTGGTCGTCCTGCTCGCGGCCGCCGAGGAGGTGCTGGAGCTGCGGCCGGGCGCGATCGAGCACATGGTCGGCGTGGCGGGGCCCTGCCCGGAGGGCTCGCCGTACGAGTACGAGGTACGCGTGTTCGCCCCCGACGTCGAGGATCCGGTGACCGGCAGCCTGCACGCGTCCCTGGCGCAGTTCCTGCTGCGCACGGGGCGGGTGAAGGCGCCGTACACGGCGGGGCAGGGGACCGTGCTGGGCCGGGCCGGGCGTGTGCGGATCACCGCCGACGAGCGGGACGTGTGGGTCGGCGGGTCGGTCGTCACCTGCGTCAGCGGCCAGGTCGCGTTGTGAAGCGCACCTGGTCGCCGGGCCGCAGCTGCGCCGCGACCGGCAGGTCGGCCTGCCGCACCACCGCGATCACCGGGTAGCCGCCCGTGGGCGGGTGGTCGGCGAGGAACACGATCGGCTGCCCGCTCGGCGGCACCTGGACCGCGCCGGTGACCATGCCCTCGCTCGGCAGCTCGCCCTTCCTGGCCCGCCTCAGCTCGGGCCCGCGCAGCCGCACCCCGACGCGGTTGCTGTCCTGGCTCACCTCGTACGGCCCCCCGCACAGCGTCTCCAGCGCCCCCGGGACGAACCAGTCGTCCCGCGGCCCGGCGAGCACCCTCAGCACGGCGGGCGCGGGCCCCGGCGGCGGCGCCAGGTCCACCGAGATCTCCCCGGCGGCGGACCCGCCCACCGGCAGCAGCGTCCCGGCCCGCAACGGCTCGGGGCCGAGCCCCGACAGCGAGTCGGTGGACCGGCTGCCCAGCACCGGCTCGACCGCGATGCCGCCGCGCACCGCCACGTACGTGCGCAGCCCCCACTGCGGCGTCCCCAGCCGCAGCTCGCCGCCCGGCGGCACCCAGAACGGCGCGCCCATCCGCGCCTGCGCCGGCGCGCCGGTCAGCGCCGCCCATGCGCCCTCGTGGAACCGCAGCCGCGCCAGCCCGAACGTCACCTCGATGCCCGCCGCGTCCTCGCGGTTGCCCACCAGCCGGTTGGCCAGCCGCAGGCTCGGCGCGTCGGCCGCCCCCGAGCGCGGGACGCCCAGATGGGCCAGACCGGGCCGCCCGAGATCCTGGATGGTCGCGTAGGGGCCGGGCGCGATCACCTCGATCATGCGCGCTCGAACCGCACGCGCATCCCCGGCCGGAACAACGACGGCGGCTCGGCCGTCACGTCCCACACCCGCGTCGCCGTGCGCCCCAGCAGCCGCCACCCGCCGGGCGAGGCGGTCGGGTAGACCGCCGAGTACGGCCCCGCGACCGCCACCGAGCCGGCCGGCACCGACGTGCGCGGCGTGTCCAGCCGGGGCACCTCCAGCACCGGGTCGAGCCCGGTCAGGTAGGCGAACCCCGGCGCGAACCCCAGCCACCCGACCACCAGCTCGCTCCCGGTGTGCCGGGCGACCACCTCCTCGGCCGAGATCCCGGCCAGCGCCGCCACGGAATCGAGATCGGCCCCGTCATAGACGACGGGAATCGTCACCGACGGCCCGGCGTCGGGGACCGGCTCGCCCGCCCGGCCCGCCGATCCGGCCAAGGCCGCCAGCCTGGCCCGCAACCGCCCCGGATCGGCGCCCGGCGCCACCACGAGCACGGTCTCCGGCCCCGGCACGACCTCCACGACCCCGTCGGGCCGCTCGGCCCGCAGGGCCGCGTCGAGCCGATGGGAGGCCGCCAGTGACCCGGTCTCGACGAGCAGCGCGTGCTCTCCCACCGGACGGATCACGCGAACGCCTGCAGGACCACTCCGGCCGCCAGCAGGTCGTTGCGTACGGCACGGGCCAGCCCGACGGCGTCAGGGGTGTCTCCGTGGACGCACAGCGACCGGGCGGAGACGGACACCGTACTGCCGTCGACGGCCGTCACAGAGCCCTCCAGGGCCATCCGGCGGGCCCGTTCGGTCACCGCCGCGGCGTCGTGGATCACCGCGCCCGCCTCGCGCCGCGGCACCAGCGCCCCCGCCGCCGTGTACGCCCGGTCGGCGAACGCCTCGCTCACCGTCGGGACGCCCGCCGCCGCGGCCACCCCGTGCACCGCCGAGACCGGCAGCGTCAGCACCGGCAGCGACGGGTCGTAGTCGGCCACGGCGTCGATCACCGCCGCCGCCTGCACCTCGTCGCGGCAGACCCGGTTGTACAGGGCGCCGTGCGGTTTGACGTAGGAGACCCGGCCGCCCATCGCCCTGGCGACGCCGTCGACGGCCGCGAGCTGGTAGAGCACCTCGGCGCACAACTCCTCGGGCTCGACCTCCATCTCCCTGCGGCCGAAGTGGGCCAGGTCGCGGTAGGACACCTGGGCGCCGATCGACACGCCGCGGTCGACGGCCGCGGCGCACGTGCGCCTGATCGTCACGGGGTCGCCGGCGTGGAAGCCGCAGGCCACGTTGGCGCTGGTGACGATGTCGAGCAGCGCGAGGTCGTCGCCGAGCCGCCAGATGCCGAAACCCTCACCGAGGTCGGCGTTGAGGTCGATCACCATCCCACCATCATGGCGCAGCGCTACCTCGGCGCGACGAACAACGTCTGAGTCGCCGTGCCGACTTCGCCGCGCTCGTCGTACAGGGTGGTGCGGGTCAGGCCGCGGCCGGAGGGGCCGATCGCGGTGGCCGCGTCCATGCAGGTCCACTCGCCCACCGGCGTGCGGAACAGCGAGATCGTCAGGTCGACGTTGACGAACACGTGGGTGGCGAAGTCGAGGGCCGGGCTGACGCCGTTGCCGCTGTCGGCGAACGCGGCCAGCCGTTCGAGCGGGGTGATCTCCTCGCCCTCCACCAGCGGCACGGTCAGCCTGCCCCACACCGTGGCCGGGCCGGTCAGCATCGGGCCGCCGCGGGCGAACCGCCAGTCGAACGCCCTGCCGTAGCCGAAACCCGACACCAGGTAGGACGCCGCGTGCTCGGGCGAGGGCGGCGGCACGGGCGCGGGCGGCCCGGCGACGGGCGTGGCGGGCGTGTCGGCCTCGCGGATGCGCCACGCGGTGGCCCTGGCGTACTCGCGCCCGCCGGACAACACGGCCGCCGACAGGCACTGCACCCGCTTGCCGTCGCGCACGACGTCGGTGACGACCTCCAGCTCGGCCACGGGCACCGGGGCGAACACGTCGACCGCCAGCCTGGACAGCGCCAGGCCGGGCAGCGGCGCGGTGCGGTCGAGCTCGTGGACCATCAGGGCGGTCACCGGGCCCATGTGCTGGGAGCCCGGGTCCCACGGCCCCTGGGTGTGCTCGGAGGCGAGGTAGCGGCCCATGGCCAGCCGGCGGTACATCGACATGGGACGGACTCTAGATCTCGTCGGGGATGTCGGCGATGTCGTCGAGCGCGGCGGCCAGCTCGTCGGGGTCGCCGCCGATGCGCTCGGCGATCTCGATCAGCACGTGGAGCACGTCGTGGCGGTCGTGGCCGAGGTCGAGCAGGCGCTGGGCGGCCTCCCACAGCTGGGGCGGATCGCCGTCCCACAGCCGGGTCGCGATCTCCTCGTGCCAGGCCAGGTGCTCCTGGTCGATCACGCCGCCGTGGTCGATCTCCAGTAACGTGCGCCGGTCGGCCTCGTCGGCCGGGTTGAGCCGGTCGAGGTCGATGCCGTTGTGCACGCCCTGCAGGTAGGGGAACGCGAACACCCGCCGGGCCAGCGCCGACAGGTCGCCGTCGGGCAGCAGCCGCTCCAGCAGCGGCCGGTCCAGCCCGAACGACGTGGGGTCGCGGTAGGCCTCGGGGAACTTGCCCGTGGCCTCCCACACCGCGTCGAGCGTGGCCTTGAGCCCCTGGTCGGGCAGGCCGGTGCGGCGCGCGGCGAAGCGCACCCACGCCGACAGCACGTGCGGCATCGCCTCCTGCTCGGCCACGCTGAGCATCACCTTGCGCGGCAGCCAGTCGAGCAGGAACGTCTCGCACTTGGTCGGGCTGACCCGCAGCGGCCGGTTGAAGTCGCGCTCGCAGCCGTAGTCGATGATGTGGTCGGCGCAGCGCGAGGCCGCCGACGGGTCGGACAGGTGCTCGGCCGCGTCGGAGGCCAGGAACTCGGCGGCCAGCATGGCCCGCCGCTCGCGGCTGTAGGGCGCCTCGATGTGCAGCGGCGCCGGACGTTTGCGGCCCGGCGGCAGCGCCTTGAGCCGGGCGCGGGCGAAGGCGTGGTAGGCGCTGTAGCTCTCGCTCACCGGCGGCGGCGTCTTGGGCTCCCTGGTGGCCTTCATGGCCGACTCCAGCAGCGCCCTGGCCTGCTCGGGCTGGATCTCCTCGAACAGCAGCATCGGGTTGCCCGCCGCCTCGGCCCTGGCCTGCTCCAGCAGCTTGTCGACGTGCGAGGACACCCACGCGTCGCGGGCCATGCCGTTCATGTTGTGGTCGACGACCACCACCAGCGCGTGCCGGTCGCTCGGCGCCGATGCCTCGTTCCAGCGGTAGGCGAACGTGCAGATCACCGTGTCCTGGTCGCCGTAGGCGTCGCGGGAGACGTAGCAGCCGGTGGGCTTGACCGCGCCGACCTTGTCGGCCCAGCCCGGCCTGGCCACGCCCGACTCCATCATCGCCAGCGCCGCGCCCTCGGCCTTGGCGCCCTGGCGGGCGGTGCCCAGGTAGGCCAGGCACACCAGCAGCGTCAGGGAGGCCGGGGTGCCGGCCTTGGCCGCGTAGTCGACCAGGCCCTCCCCGAGGACCTGCTCCACGTCACCGCCCCTGACCCGCCTGCCCCACCAGGCCCCGATCATGTCTGAGACCATCAGCTCCGCGTCGAGAGGGCTGCGCACCGCGAGCAGCTCGCGGGCCGCCTGCACCATCTCCTGGAACACGTCGTCGGGCGGGCTGCTCTCCCGGGGATCTCGTCGGTGTCGGCGCACGCCCTCACTCTCTCGTATTCCAGGCGCAAACGGTGAAGAGAACTCGGCCTGGTGACCCCGATGTTATCGGTGGAGCCGCGATCAGCGGGGACTTCGGGGCGGCGGGGCGGAGTTCACGATGGCGAGCAGGTGCTCGCGCGCGATGCGCTCCACGACCTCCGGTGTGGGCGGGACGCCGAGATGCTCGGCGCACGCGCACACGTCGGCCACGCACCGGTCGATCGTGTCCACGGGTACGGTCAGGAACTCTTCGGCCAGCCGGAGACTGACCGGCTCCCTGAGGAAGCGTGTGGCCAGAGCGAGCATAGATGTGAGATTCCTCTGGAGACCCGGGAGCAAACCCCCAGGAACGTATGCAGGGTGACTTGCGCTCCCATTTCATCTTTTCTCGGCCTTGTGTCAAGGCTCTGAGGCGCCTGTGTTCGCTTCTCGTGCAAAGCTGTTTCCATGCGCATCCAGCTCGCCCAGCGGGACGAGGCAGACGAGCTCCTCGGCCGCAGCCCGCTCGCCCTGCTCGTCGGCATGCTGCTCGACCAGCAGATTCCCATGGAATGGGCGTTCACGGGGCCGTACACCATCTCGGAGCGGCTGGGGCACGACCTGACCGCCGAGGAGATCGCCGCCTGCGACCCCGAGGCGTTCGCCGCGCTCCTGGCGCAGAAGCCGGCCGTGCACCGCTATCCCAAGTCGATGGCCGCCCGCGTCCAGCAGCTCGCCGCCTACCTCGTCGAACACTACGACGGGCGGCCCGAGCTCATCTGGAGCGACGCGGCCGACGGGAAAGACTTGTTGAAACGACTGCAGGCCCTTCCGGGATACGGCAAGCAGAAGGCCCAGATCTTTTTGGCATTGCTGGGCAAGCAGCTGGGGGTCCAGCCGTCAGGCTGGCGTGAGGCAGCCGGACTCTACGGCGAGGAGGGGTCATACCGTTCGGTCGCCGACGTGGTCGACACCGACAGCCTGGGCCGGGTGCGCGCCGCCAAGCAGGAGGCCAAGCGCGCGGCCAAGGGCGAGTAACCTGATCTTGCTGCGCAATGTGGAGCGACTTTGACAGGATGCGTTGACCCTTATGGCGACCGGGCGGCGGCGGGGGCTTCCGTCGGCGCATGCCCATCGCCGATGATGTACTGCAGAATCCGGTCGCCCGGAGCTGCGCTACGCCGATACACAGTTATGGAGATGTGCCGCGTGGGAGACCCTGGCACGCGACGGAGGTGCCGACCATGAGCGCCGAGACCTCCGTTCCCCGTCCCCGGGAGTCGGATGTGGACATCTCAGACTCCGCCCTGTTCAAGGGCATGCTGTCGGAGGCCGAGTTCGCCTTCGCGTTCTTCGACGGCGATGGCCGCGTCCAGCGGGTCAACGACGTGTTCAGCGACGTCGTCAGCGTGCCCGCCGAGCGCCTGGTGGGCCGCCTGCCGGTCGAGGTGCTGGCGGCCGACCTGAGCCAGATCATCACCCACGCGGTGC
>NZ_JBFAOR010000016.1:0-172393 GCF_040675255.1 Nonomuraea sp. NPDC049624
TGCGGATCCTCCAGCCGGTAGTACGCCATCCGGCCCGAACGGCGGGCGGCCACGATGCGATGGGCACGCAGCAGGCGCAGCGCGTGGGAGACCGCCGACTCGCTCTGCCCGGTCACCGCCGCCAGGTCGCACACGCACAGCTCGCCGTCCAGCAGGGCGACCAGCAACTTCAGCCGGTTGGGGTCGGACAGCAGGCCGAAGATGTCCGCCGTGTCGGTCAGGTCCTCGGCAGCGGGCATCCGCTCGCACACCGCGGACACCCGGTCGGCGTCCACCACCTTGACGGCGCAGCCGTCCACCATCAACACATTCTCAGCTGAAGAACTGTTCATATGTGTATTCTGTCGCCTATGCGATGAATGTCAACAACGACAACCGCCTCGTACCGCAGCTGCGCCGGGGGCGCACTCCAAGATCCGATCGCGGGTGGCGTCGCTACGACATGACGTTCTGCGGCGGCCGAGGCCCTGGCGCGTGTCACCCGGCGTGGGCGCCCACGGCGATCACGGCGTCGGTGAGGGCGGCGGCGTAGGCGTCGGTGAGCTTGCCGGGGTCGAACAAGAGCGCGTACCACATCGGCCCGAAGACCAGATCGATGAGCAGATCGTCATCGGGGTGGGTGAGCTGCCCGCGTTCGCGCGCGCGGGTGAGGATCCGGCGGACCGCCTGGCGGCGCGCCGCGATCAGCTCGCTGCTCACGCGCTGGGCGAAGGCGGGATCCTGCAACGCCTCGGCGGCCAGGGCCTGGTTGAGTGCGCCGGCCACCCCGCGCTGTCCGGCGAAGGTGGCCTCCAGCAGGGCCAGCAGGTCCTCGCGCAGGTCGCCGGTGTCGGGGGTGGGCAGCCGGGTGCGGGCGTAGACCGTCAGCACGTCCAAGATCACCTCGCCCTTGCCCGGGTAACGGCGGTAGACCGCCTGTTTGGACACACCGCTGCGGGCGGCGATGGCCTCCATGCTCACCCCTCGGTAGCCCTGCTCGGTGATCAGGTCCAGGGCGGCCTGACGGATGGCGTCGTCGACGGCGGGGTCGCGGGGTCGTCCGGTCATGGGCCGCAGTCTATTTGACATACGCACCGGTCCGTATTTAAATGTCAATACGCAACGTACCGTATTGAAAGGAGGGGGCATGCGTCCCCGCTCCTCCACCCCCGCACTGCTGACGCTGGCGTTGGGCTACTTCGCGCTGGGGACGGCCTCCCTCGCGGTCGTCGGCCTCAGCGGCCCGATCGCCGTCGACCTGAAGGTGTCCGCCGCCACCGTCGGCACCCTGATCACCGTCTTCGCGCTGGTGTTCGCCCTGGCCGCCCCCGTCGCCGCGATCGTGCTGGGTCGCCTGGACCGCCGCACCGTGCTGCTGGTGGGCCTGGCGCTGATGGCGCTGGGCGGCGCCGCAGCCGCGATGGCGCCCAACTTCGCCGCCCTGGCCGCCGCGCGGGTGGCCGCCGGGCTGGGCGCGGCGATCTTCGGACCGGCCGCCTCGGCCACCGGCTCGATGATCGTTCCCGCCGAGCAGCGGCCCCGCGCGCTGGCGGTGGTGTTCGGCGGGATGACCGCCGCCACCGTGCTGGGCGTGCCGCTGGCCTCTGCCGCGGGCGCCGCGATCGGCTGGCGCGCCACCATGGCCGCCGTGGTCGCCCTGACCCTGGTGGCCGGCGGATTGCTGGCGGTGCTGCTGCCACCGGTGGCACCGGGCCCGCCCCCCACCGGTCGCGCCTTTGCCGCCGCGCTGCGAACCCGGGGCGCCACACTGATGATCGCCACCACGCTGCTGGTGCTGACCGCCCAATTCACCGTCTACGGCGTCGCCGGGGCCTACCTGGCCGCCCGGTTCGGCGCGGGCCCGGGGCTGGTGTCGCTGACGCTGCTGGTGTTCGGCGTGCTGGGCATGGCCGGCAACGCCGCAGGTTCCCGCGTCTATGCCCGCCTGGGCGGCGGCCGCACCATCGCCGTCGCGCTGGCCGGGCTGACCCTGGCCTTCCTGGCCCTGGCCGGTGCACCCGCCGTACCGGCGGCCGGGGTCGCGGTGTTCGCCTTCTGGGCCGTCTTCAACACCTTGTTCATGGCCCCGCAACAGGCCCGGCTGGTGGAACTGCTTCCCGAACAGCGTGGGGTCCTGCTGGCTCTCAACGCCTCGGCCCTGTACCTGGGCATGAGCCTGGGCAGCCTGCTGGGCGCCGGACTGCTGCCCGCCCTGGGCGGCCACTGGCTCCCGGCACTGGCGCTACTGCCGCTGGCCGCGGCCGTCACCGCCCACGCCGCCTCCACCCGTCCGCGCCCGACCCGCCCGGCCGCCCTGGTCTCCGCGGCCACTCCGGCCCACCGCTGACCTGATCTTCCTTTCCGACCTTCCTTTGTTCGTCACCTCAACCTCACAGGAGAACCCCATGTCCCAGCCGGCAGCCCAGCTCGTGCGCGACTACTTCGAGCAGATCTGGAACCAGGGCCGCACCCAGCTGGCCGACCGGTTCCTCGCCGCGGACCTGATCCAGCACAACCCCAACCTGCCCGATGGCCGCCGTCCGCTGACCGAGTTCATCGACGGGATGCGCGCCCAGCTCCCCGACGCCCGCTTTGAGATCCGCCGCATGGCCGTCGACGGCGACCTGGTGTTCACCCACAGCCTGTTCACCGCCCAACCCGGTCACCCCGGCATCGCGGTGGTGGACATCTTCCGCATCTCCGACGGCCTGATCACCGAACACTGGGACCTGCGCGAGGACGTCCCCGCCACCACCGTCAGCGGTCACCCGATCGTCTGACCCGACCAGCACCAGCACCGGACCGAACGTCGAGGTCGATACCCGTGACCACCTCCACCACCCGCCCACTGCACGACCAGACCATCCTGATCACCGGCGCCACCGACGGCCTGGGCCGCGCCCTGGCCCACCGCCTGGCCGCCGAGGGCGCCACCCTGATCCTGCACGGCCGCAACCCGGCCAAGGGCCGGCACCTGCTGACCGACCTACGCGACCGAACCGGCAACGACCGGCTCGCCTTCGAGCATGCCGACTTCGCTCACCTGGACCAGATCCACTCCCTGGCCGACCGCCTGGCCACCCGCGACCGGCTGGACGTGCTGGTCAACAACGCCGGCATCGGCGTGGAAACCGCCCCCCAACGCAGCGCCGACGGCCTGGAGCTGACCTTCCAGGTCGACTACCTGGCCACCTACATGCTCAGCAGCCTGCTCACCCCGCTCCTGGCCCGCACCGCCGGCACAGGCGGGGGCCCGGCGCGGATCGTCAACGTCAGCTCCGCCGGACAGGCCCCCCTGGACTTCGACAACGTGCTGCTGGAGCACCACTGGGACGGCGTGCAAGCCTACTGCCAGGCCAAACTCGCCCAGATCATGCTCACCCTCGACCACGCCGAACTCCTGCGCGACCACGGCGTCACTGTCAATGCCCTGCACCCTGCTTCCTACATGCCCACCAAGATCGTCACCCACCTGTTCACCGTGCAAAGCACCCTGGACGAAGGCGTCACCCACACCGCCCGCCTGATCACCGACCCCGCCCTGGACAACGTCACCGGCACCTATTTCAACCGCTCCCGCCCCGCCCGCGCTCACCACCAGGCATACGACACCGACGCCCGCACCCGCCTGCGGGAGATCAGCCGGCAACTCACCGGCGTACCCTTCCCCGCCGCACCTCTCCGGGCCGCCGAGAACTCCCGCCGCCAGCCGGGACGGTGACCCTGGAGGGATGGGAGGCTCGAATGGTGCGTACCTGGTTCGAGCCCGAAGAGGCCGAGGAGTTCGAGGCCGCCAAGAACCTGCTGATCCGGCGGTGTGTCACGTGGGCGGAGGAGCACGGGCATCCGGTCGATGACCTGCTGCTCTCCGCAGCCGTCGACGCGCGACACGAGAGCCGTGACGGCCGGCTGGCGTACTGGGACGGTGCGAGCATCAGGTTCTTCCTGCTGCGATACGTGCCGTGCAAGGTGACGGCCGGGCGGGAGGAGCTCGACCTCGCTCCGGAGGTGCTGTGCACGTACCTGCGCTATCTCGACGTCACCGGCCTTCGCGACCCGCGCGGCGTCACATTCGCGGATGCGCGGGAGATCATCGCCGACGCGCGGGCGGAGTACGCGGCCGCGCTTGACGATCCCACGCTGCGGGGGGTGGCGACGTTCTGGGCGCACACGGCTCTCGGCCAGGGCGTCGATCTCACCGTTCCGAGGGCGTTCGAGCGGTTCAAGCGCCCCTTCCCCCAGCTGCCTGTGTACCTGCCCCCCGCGTCCGAGCTGATGGAGGCCGCCGCGCGCAGTCGGACCGTCCAGCGTCTCATCACCCTGGCCGACTGGGTGGGCAAGGACGGCCGGGCCCTCACCGACGCGGGCAACCTCCACCTCGCCGACGCTCTTGAGGTGTCGGCTCTGCTGGGTACCGGCGAGGATCGGCTGGGCGTCCGCGGCGCCGCCGATCTGCCGCAACTCAATCTGCTGCTCGCCTGGGCCAAGAAGCTGCGCCTGATTCGCACCAGCAAGGGCCGGCTGCTCCGCGTGGCCAAGGCCGCATCCTTGCTGGGCGACCCGGAGGCGCTGTGGCGGCGCGCGTTCGAGGTGCTGCCGGAGCTGGGCCGGGTGGTCACCGTGCCCGTCGAGACATGGCGATCCCAGCCTGTCCTGGCCGAGATCTTCGACGAGATCCTGCCGGACGTGCTCGACTCCATGTACGGGCTGGACGAGATGCCGGTGGTCCGGCTCGAAGAGACGGTGTGGCTGGCCTGCCAGGAGTACTTCGATCTCGACCAGGAGGAAGAGCGCCTGCGCGATCTCTGGCGCCGCGAGTCCGCCCGGGACCTGGGGCGCATGCTGGAGGTCCTGTCCGACCTCGGGGCCGTGGAGCTCACCCGCGGCCCCGCCGACCCCCTCTACGTGAGCGACCTCGACCACGACGACCAGCCCTTGCCGCCGGACGCGGTCGAACGCCTGCGCGCCGCCCTCGCCGAGCCCGGCCTCCCGCTGGTCCGCCTCACCCCGCTCGGCGTGCGCGGCGTCCGCGACCGCCTCCTCGCCGAGGGCCGCGACGCGCCCCTCGTCGGCGAACTGGCCACCGCTCCACCTGCCGAGCTGCTCGGGGTGGTCGCCCAGCACTATCCGCCGGAGGACGCCGTCGCGGAGCTCCAGGGATGGCTGGCCCGCCCGGGGCAGGACCTCGAGATGTTGCTGCAGGCGGTGCGGGACTGCCCGTTCCGTACGCGGGTGGGGGCGATGTTGCGCGTTCTGGCCGACCTCCTTCCCGAAGGGCGGCTTTTCCATGACCTACGTCACGACCCGGTCCTCGGGCCCGCCGTGTGGACGCAGCTCATTGATGCCGGGAAGATGCAGCCCGAGGCGCTGAGTGAGCGGGAGAACCTGCTGCTGGGTGCGGAGAACTTCCTGTCAGTGCTGGAGCTCGCGGGGCCTGAGGGGCTGGTGGACCAGCTCAAGAGGATGGGAGGCGGGGACGCGTACGAGTTCGTGAAGGCGGTCCTGGCGTCGGGGCACCCCGATGTCGTGGGATTGCGGGAGCTGCGCGAGCTGGTGGCCGAGCCGCTCCGCAGGACCGCCCGCCGTCGCCTCCGCCTCGTCCCCACCCGGCCGCCGGGAGCTCGGGGCCGCCGGAGGAGGCGCTAGTCCAGCAGCCATGCCACCCCTCCGCCGGAGAGTCTGTCAGGACATGGCATGTGTTCTGACTGAACCACCGACCGAGGTTGTGGGAGTCGACGCTCACTCTGGGCGGGGGCCGGTCAGTGCGGGATGGTGTCGCGGTGGGCGGCCAGCCACGTGTCGAACGACTGCAGTCGCGGGTTGAGCTCGCGCAGCAGCTCGAAGTCGATGAGCTCGGCGATGTCGGGGGCGGCCGCGATCAGGTACTGGAGCATGTTGCCGACCTCGCCCGCGCCCGGGAACCCCGCGGCCCGGATCATGTCGGGGCTGACCGCCTGGTAGGTGACGGGCTCGCCGAGCGCCCGGCTCAGCGCGGCGGCGTACTGCGCGCCGGTGAGCACGGCCCCGGCGACGCTCACCCGCCTGCCGGCCATCCCGATCCCCTGGCGGAAGATCCCGAGCGCGGTCCTGCCGACGTCCTCCGCGGCCTGCGCGGCCACCCTCGCCTCGCCGAACCCGAGCGGCAGCACCAGCGCGCCCGTCTCGTCACGCCGGGGCGCGAACATGTCCCGGAACGCCTCGTAGTAGACGTTCGCCTGCAGGAAGGTGGTGGGCACGCCCGACTCCAGGAAGAACCGGTCGGCCTCGGCCTTGCCGTCGGCGTGCGGCACCTTGTACGTGCCCTCGAAGCTGGGCGTCCCGTCGTCCGGACGGAAGTAGGCGCGCGTGTCGGACAACGTGGACCAGACGAAATGCCGGACGCCGGCCTCCCGGCCCGCCCGCGCGGCGTTGCCGGCCTGCTCCCGCTCCTTGGCGGTCGCGGGCCGGGCCCGCTCCTCCTCGGGCGTGCGCGGCTCCCAGAAGTTGGTCACCACGAAGGCGCCGTGGGCGCCGTCGAACGCCCTGCGCAGGCTGCCCGCGTCGTCGAGGTCGGCCCCCACGACCTCGGCCCCCAGCGCGGCCAGCTCCCTGGCCCGCGCCGAACCCGGGTCCCGGGTCAGGGCCCGCGCGGCGAACCGCCCGCCGTGGTCGTCGAGGATCGCGCGGACCAGCCCGCCTCCTTGCGCTCCGGTCGCGCCCACCACGGCGATGATCTGCTGCTCGGTCACAGGAACGGTCCCCTCATGTGGTCAGGTTGATGTATCAACCCGCTCACCATACAGCGCCAGGTTGATACGTCAAGCAAGCGGTAGAGTGGGTGTCATGGGATGGGAGCAGGACCTCGGCGAGGCCGACCGGATGTGGCGCACGTACATCGAGATGGCCAAGCACCTCGGCTCACACCTGCAGCAGCACCTGCAGCGCGAGTGCGACCTGTCCGCGGCCGACTTCGAGGTCCTGGTCCGGCTCACGGAGTCGGAGCGGCGGGAGATGCCCGTCGCGGAGGTGGCCGCCGCGACCCAGTGGGAGAAGAGCCGCCTGTCCCACCAGCTCACCCGGATGGCGCAGCGCGGGCTGGTCGAGCGGGTCGACACCGACGACCGCCGCTATCCCGACGTGCGGCTCACCGACAAGGGCTCCGCGGCGATCGACAAGGCTGTCCCCGAGCACACCGAGCTGGTGCACGCCCTGTTCATCGACGTGCTGGGCCCCGAGCGGCTGGCCGGTTTCGCACAGGCATGCGCCGACGTGCTCCGCGCGCTCGACGAGCACCGGGAGCGTGACTGCTCGTTGTGATCACGCTCCCGCGCCGCCGCCGGTCAGCCTGCGACGGCCTTCCAGTTCCAGGTGAGCCCGTAGGACGCGCTCAGCGCCAGCAGACCCGGGCCGACGGTGCCGAGGCTGAGGAAGCGGCCCTGCGCGTCGTACTGGCCCACCGCCGTCGGTGGCGAGGCGTGCCTGTCGGCCGGCGGGGTGCAGAACATGTAGCCGCCGTCATTGGGACGGAATTCGTTCAGCGTGAGCAGGTTGCCGTCGCCGACCGCGGGGTTGGTGGCCGTTGAATTGACATACAGCCCCTTGTGGACCAGGTAGTAGCAGTAATAGTCCTCGGTCTTGTCGGCGTAGACGGGCATGAACTCTTCCTCGGAATCGTCGCTGTCGGGTTCGAGCGCCACCGGCGTGCCCGGCTCCGGATCGGAGTCCTGCACGGTCATGGCCGAGCCCGCGCCGGTGACGATCTCATCGACGTCCAGCGCCTCGTTCTCGGCGTCCTGGAGGAACCAGCGCTGGTCGGGATCGAATTCGTCGGTGAGGTCACGGCCCACCAGTTCTTCGCCGTCGGCGCGATCCAGGGCGGTCAACGCCTGGCCCGTGGCCTTGTTCAGCAATATCCAGGTGCCGTCTCCCATGTCGAGCAATCGCCACAGCTGGGAGTCGCCCTCGTCGGAGCCCTGGAGAATCGCCGGCGCGTCGCCGAGCCCGGATTCCTGGCCCAGATACGTACGCGTGAGGCTGTGCAGGACGCGATAGTGTCCCGGGTCGTCCCCGGCGGGCAGGAACCGGAAATCGTGCGCGCTCTGCTCGGACCGGGCGAACGTCCTGGTCTTGAGACGGCTGCTGCCGGGCCGCGTCCCCGCGCCCGAAGGGTAGGGGGAGCGGGTGCTGGAGGCGCTTCTGAGATTCTGCGTCGTCCGCGGAACGGCCTTCGCCTGCCGCGCCGGTTGGGACGTCGTGCACCGCGGGTCCTCGGTGAGATAGGAGAAGTCGTATTCGACGGGAAGGTGGTCCGACATCTCGAAGTCGGTCATCGGCGTCCCCAACCCGTACCCCCTGTAGAGCGCCGGGGTGACGCCGTTCCGGGTGACGGCGTAGTCGATCGTGCGTCCGCTGACCGGCCGGGTGGGCCCGCTGGAGGGCAGGACGTCGAACTGACGGGAGTCGTCGCCGAGTGCGGTCAACAATCCCGTCTGCCCGTAAGCCTCCATGTTGAAGTCGCCGAGGACCACCCAGGGCAGCGGTTGCCCGTTCGGGCCGGCGGTCTGCATGCGACTCCTGACGTTCCTCAGCATCGTGACGTTGTCCGTGCCGCCTGCCGCGGCCCCGTGCCAGGTGAAGTAGACGACCCCGCAATAGTTGACGCCGAGCGCGGGACGGGACTTGCCCTCGTGAACGCCGTTCCGGGTCGCTCCGGGGACGACGAATATCTCGTCCCTCCGGACACTTCTCCGCGTCCAGACCGCCAGATTGATCTTCTCGGGGTTGCCGGACCCGGTGTCGACGTTCGTGTTCAGCCAGTAGAGGTAACCTCCGCCGCGGCCTCCAGTGGTCCGGCTGAGCCAGATCTCCTCGACGGGAGGCGCGTTCGTGCTCCCGTCGCGCATCCTCTTGACGTAGTCGCTCTGCGCGATCGTGTCTTTGCCCCAAGAGTGCCGCTCGGCGGGATAGCCGGTTTCCTGCAGGGCGAGGATGTCGTTCTCCCTGGGAGGGCTCTCCCGGGTGTGCAAGGCGGGCAGCGCGGTCGCGTACCTGTCGCCCTGCTGTGGCGAGGACGCGCCGGCCATGTTCCAGGTGGCCGCCTTGATCTCGACCAGCTTCGGGTCGCGTGGAGGAAGCTCGCCGCCGGTGTCGCGGAGGAACAGCGAGTGCCGGTGTCCCACGTCGAGGGCGGCCACTCCGTTGCCCTGGTAGTTCAGGGTCTCCCGTCCGGTCCAGTCCGTGATCGCCTGCCCGTTCTGGCTCAGGGGCAGGAACGCCCGTGGGTCGGAGTCGTCCGATCCGAACTGGAAGGCGGTGCCGGCCTGGCCGCCGTACGGCCGGTACGGCTCGAACGGCCCGCCGGCGGTGGTCTGCTTGCTCAGCGTGTTGTCGTAGAAGACGTTCTGCGGCCCGGAGGAGCCGGCCCACTTGCCCGCCTTGGGCCCGGCCGCCCACCAGATCGGGTACCAGGTGCCCGCGTCGATCTCGCCGCCCTCGCCACCGCAGTTGGCGGAGCAACTGGCCGAGCGGTGCTCGTAGGGCACTCGCACCGTGTTCTGCTCGAACAGGTTGTCGTGCTCCCAGCCGCCGTGCAGGTTCAGGTCGGAGTCGAGGTCGTTGCGGAAGGCGACGTTGCCGCCCGCCGACCACTGGAAGGTGAAGTGGCGCAGGTTGCGGCTGAGGTTGTGCGCCCACAACGAGTCCCACACGCGGCTGCCACGTAGGTAGCCGTTGCCGCCCTTGCCCTTGTTCCAGGCGCCGTCGAAGCTGTTGCGCTCGATCTGCAGGTTGCGCGCCACCTCGGTGACGATCGGGTGCGAGCCGGTCATCGTGGCCCTGAGCCCGCGCGCCCAGCTGTTCGCCGCCCATTTGAACACGATGCCGTGCATGGCGTACTCGGGCGCCAGGTTGCCGTAGTTGTGCACGGCCTGTTCGGGAGTGAGCGAGTACGTCTCCTGGCCGCCGATCTTCGGCAGGCCGTTCATGTCCTGGGTGAAGGAGAAGTTCTCGAACCCGACGCCCTCGACCACCTTCAGCGGCGTGACCTTGCTGGCGTACGGGGTGCCGTTGCCGTTCAGCGGTTCGGAGCCGTCCGATTCGGAATTCACCGGCAGGTCCCACCTCAGCGGCCGGTCCAGCGTGATCGTCTTGGCCGTGGCGTCCATGCGGCTGAGCCGGAACATCTCCTGCCGCATGTGGAGCGCCTCGATCATGCTCTGCTCGGTGATGCCCTGCTGCGCGTAGAACTTCCTGCTGTTGGCCGCGCCCACCCAGACATAGCCGCCCGGCCGGAACTTGGACATGTCGGCCTTCGCGTCCAGCCGCACGACCGTGCCTCCCGCTCGTGCCGAGAAGCCCGGGTCGTCGGCCGCGGCGGCCACCTTGAAGCCGGAGACCCAGTGCTGGTTGACGCTGCCCTCGTAGAGGTCCTTGCGCATGGGCAGGTTGGAAGCCAGCTCCCAGTCGTCCTGGTACCGGGCCGCCACCTCCCGGGTCTGGACGCGGAACATGCCACGTCCGGGCCAGATCCAGCCGCCGTTGCCGATGTCGGGGGCGGTGCCGGCGATCATGCTCTCCTGGTCCCAGCGGCCGTTGATCACCTGGTCGTAGCGGGTCTGGAGGCCGGGCCTGAACACCAGCCGGGTGCCGCCGTCGCCGGAGCCCTTGCCTCGTACGATCAGAAATCCGGCATCCACGTAGATCTGCCGGGTGATGTCGATCCGGCCTGCCGGTAGCTCGATGAGCGAGAGCCGGTCGAAGTTGGCGTTCGGCGAGCAGTCGTTCTTGACGTGGTCGATCGCCTTCTGCAGCCCGGCGGTGTCGTCGGTCCCGTCGTCCGCCGTCACCTTGTAGGAGGAGGCGAGCTCTTCCGGCGAGATGCGGCAGGAGGCGTCGTCGGTCAGCTCCGTTTCGCCCTCGGGCAGCTCCTGGCCGCCTCGGTACCCGGCGCGCGACCAGTCCGGCAGTCCGGCCGGCGGGGCCGTGCGGTTGTCGTGGCTCAGGTCAGGGCCGGCCGCTGCGGGCCCGGCCCCCGGCGGGTCCTCCGCCGTGGCGGGTGCGGTCGCGGAAGCCGGGGAGGCGGACGCCCCCCACGCCGCCGAGGTGCTGCCCGGCGACGACAACGAGAGCAGCAGGACGCCCACCATGGCCGCCGCTGGTCGGACCGTTCTCACGTGATCTCTCCGAGAAGGACGCGGACGCCGGGATCCGGCGTCGGTGACGATGACGTCGTCCGGCTGAGCGTTCGCCGGCTTCACCACTGCGGGGCCGACGGCGTGGGCATCGCCGCGAAGTCGTAGACCTTCTTCCACAGCACGCCGCTCCTGCCGCCGGCCGAACCGTTGATGACGTAGAAGAGATCGGTGCCGGCCACCACGGCCAGCGGGGTTCTGCCGGGTGAGAGCGCGAAGCTGTTCTCCTCGTAGTAGCCGCTCCACCCGCCGTCGCGCGAGATCATGTAACTGCCGATGGTGTTGTCACGGTCCTCGGTGATGGTGATGACGCCGTAGCCGCTCCGGGAGAGCGCGACGGACGGGCCGTTCCTCGTGTAGCCCGGCGTGCCTGTCGCATAGACCCGGAACGGAGTCGTCCAGTTGCCGGTCCCGTAGCGCTGCCGCGACATGTACACGTAGTTGTCGGTGCCCGTGAAGGCGAGCACGACCTGGTTCCAGGGAGCGGGGTCGGCGCCGGTGCCCACCTGGGCGGCCAGCCCCGGCGCGTCCTTGCTCCGCGCGCCCGGCACGAGGCTGGGCGAGCTGTAGGCACCGGTGTCGCCGTTGTAGTACATCGTCCAGATGTCGTCGGTGGACTGGCTGTTCCAGGCGAGCATGAAGGAGTTGCCGGGGAGCGCGGCAGCCGCCACGGGCTCGGTGTCGGTGGTGCGCGTGTCGTTGGGGATCCTGGTCCAGCTGGGCAGGGTGGCGGGGAGCTGGTAGCTCGAGGTGAGCTGGACGCGGTGCTGGTAGACGTGGCCCTCGGTGCCGGTGTGGAAGATCCGGAAGTTGCCGCGGCCTCCGTCGTCGGTCCAGATCACCCGCGGCGGCGTCCAGGTCTGCGCGTCGGGCAGCGAGTACGCGGGCCCGTTGTTCAACGAGATCCAGATGGAGTCGTTGTCCGCGCCGCGCCAGGCGTGCAGGATGTTGCCGCGGTCGTCGCGCGCCTCTCCCGGAGTGGACCTGCTGGTGATCTGCCCGCCGGCGTAGGTGACCGGCTGCCAGACGGACCCCTCGCCGGGGAAGCCCCAGGAGCTGATCGAGGCGCCGCCGTCGTCGGCAGAGGCCGGCGCCGTCATTCCACCGGCAGCGGCGATCAGCGCCACGGCCGCGATGAACATCCTCTTCTTGACGAACATCTCTTCTCCCGCATCGTCTCTCGAATCGACGGCCATCGCGCCGTTGGCCCGGCGGTGACTCATGGACCGTCGTCACAGAGACAAAGTGCGGGCGGCCGCTCGTGACATGACGCTCGTCACATCACCGTCCCGCTCGCGGACGACGGCGGGCCGCGGGTCCTCAGGCCGTGAGCGCCGCGCCTTCGAGCAGCGTGGTGCGGATCTGCTTGCGTGAGGTGATGCCGAGCTTCGCGAACACCTTGCGCAGGTGCCACTCGACGGTGTGCGGGCTGATGAAGAGCTGAGCGCCGATCTCGGGGTTCGTCAGCCCGTCGCCGGCCAGGCGCGCTATCTGCGCCTCCTGGGCGGTGAGGGTCGCGCGTGCCTCGACGGTGCGCCTGCGTACCGTCTCACCGGTGGCCTGGAGCTCGCGCCGGGCGCGTTCCGCGAACGCCTCGGCTCCCATGTCGCCGAGCAGCTCGTATGCGAGGCCCAGCTGCTCGCGTGCGTCGAGGCGGCGGTTCTCCCGGCGCAGCCACTCGCCGTAGAGCAGCCGGGTGCGGGCGAGCGTCGTCCGGACCTCGGTGCGGCCGAGCCGCTCGATCGCCTCGCGGTAGAGGACGTCGGCGTCCGCTCCGTCGCTCACCTGGGCCCGTACGCACGCCGAGGTCCCGAGGGCCCAGTCGGTGCCGCTGGCTCGGGCCATCTCGTCGAGGCGCCAGGCGACCTCGGCCGCCCGGGCGGACCTCCCGCTCCGGACGGCGGCCTCGACGAGTTCGACCGTGGACCTGATGGCCGTCCCGCCGAGCTCCCGCGGGTGCTCGAAGGCTCGCTCGGCGGCGACGTACGCCTCCTCGTACCGGCCGAGGCCGTTGCAGAGCACCGCGCTCGCCCACTGGGTGGCGGTCACCACCTTGCCTTCCCCCTGGATGGCCGGGTCCCGCATGATCGCTGCGCTCACCTGACGTGTGGCGGCCTCCCGTCCTCTCCACGGCTCGAGTATCAGGGCCGCGTACTGGGCCAGGTAGCGGCTGCCCGTCACCTCGCCGATCGTCACCGCCTCGGCGACCAGCGCGTCGGCCAGGGCGAACTCACCGGCGAGGACCCTGTTCGACACGAGCATGTGGAGCGCTGAGGGCAGCACCGACAGCGCGCCCGCCTCGCGTGCCAGATCGACCAGTCTCGCGGAGAGCACCGACCAACTGTCGAAGTCCCAGACGTTGTGGGCCATCCGGGACGCGAACGGCAGCCAGCCAAGGCCCTGTTCCCTGGACACCCCTTCGGCGCGGAAGGACTCCAGGGCCCGCAGCACCATCGGCACGCCCGCGGCGGAACCCTCCGTGAGCGCCACGCCCACGCCGTTCAGGAGCAGGTCGTTGCGCTCCGGCGGCGGCCCCGGCGGTGCGGCGAGCAGCGCCTCGGCGATGTCTGCCACCTGGGCGCCGCTCGGCAGCCGGCCCGCGTTCATGGCCGCGTTCAACGTGTCGCGGTAGGTCTCGCGGGCCAGCCCGGCGTCCAGCGGCGCCAGGCGCTCACCGGCTCTGAGCAGCAGCGGGAAGGCGGAACCGGCGCTCCTGGAGGCGAACGCGATCTGGCCGCGCAGCAGGTCCGCCTGGGCGAGTTCGCGTTCGTCCAGAGTGCTGAGTTCGGCCGCGTCCAGCAGTTCGAGCGCGGCGTCGTACCCGCCGGCCTGGTACTTGGCCCGTGCGGCCGCCAGGGCCCTGGCGCCGCGGCGCGCGGGATCGGGGGTCAGCTCGGCTGCCCGCTCGTGGAACGCCGCCGCCGCGGCGACTCCGCCGCGCGCCTGCGCCCGATCGGCCGAGCGCTCCAGCTCGGCGGCCACCGTCTCGTCGGGGCCGGCCGTCGCGTTGGCGAGGTGCCACGCCCGGCGGTCGGGGTCCGCCCGGGGGTCGGTCGCGTCGGCCAGCGCGCGGTGGACGTCCTGCCGGTCCTGCGGGGACGCGACGCGGTAGGCCGCCGATCGCATGAGGGGATGGCGGAAACGCACCCGCGTACCGATGGCGATCAGCCCCGCCGCCTCGGCCGGCGACGCGGCGGACACCTCGATGCCGAGCGACTCCGCCGCGCGGGTCAGCAGGGTGACATCCCCGACCGGCTCGGCCGCCGCGATGAGCAGCAGCCGCTGTGTCTCGGCCGGCAACGACCGGACCCGCCGCAGGAAGCCCTGCTCGATCTGACTGGCCAGCGGTCGCGCGTCGGGCCGCCCGAATCCACCCGCCAGCTCCGCCGGCGCCAGCCCCCGGGGCAGTTCGAGCAGGGCCAGCGGGTTTCCCTGCGTCTCGACGACGATCCGGTCCCGGACCTGCTCGTCGAGCCGTCCCGGAGTCACGGAGTCCAGCAGGGCGCGGGCGTCGCCGTCGCTCAACCGTCCCACGTCGAGCTGGGGCAGGCCCTTCAGCTCCGGTCCGAGGTGGTGCTCGCGCACCGCGAACACCAGCCCGATCGGCTCCGCGAGCAGGCGCCGCGCGACGAAGGCGAGGGTCTGCGCGGAGACCTGGTCGAGCCACTGCGCGTCATCGACGAGGCAGACCAGCGGCCCCTTCTCGGCCACGTCGGCGAGCAGGCTGAGCACCGCGAGCCCGACCAGGAAGCGGTCCGGCGGAGTTCCCGCGCTCAGGCCGAACGCCGTCCCGAGCGCGTCGCGTTGCGGGCCCGGCAGGCGGCCCAGATGCTCCAGGAACGGGGAGCACAGCTGGTGCAGCCCGCCGAAGGCCAGCTCCATCTCGGATTCCACGCCGGTCGCCCTGATGATCCGGCAGCCGGACGCGCTGTCCCGCGCGTACTCCAGCAGCGCCGTCTTGCCGATGCCGGCCTCGCCGCGCAGCACCAGGACCGAGCTGTGGCCGTCCTGCACCGTCGCCACGAGCTGATCCAGCGTCTCGCACTCCAGTTGCCGCCCGCGAAGTTGCGACCCGGGACCTCTGCTTGTCATGGCACTGCCCCCGACGATCATCTGTTCGTTGCCCCATGGCTGCCGAACATGGGGAGAAACCGGCGCACGTCCTAGATGGACACGTAACCTACCGTTCCGCCATTGAGCCCAGCAATCCACCAGGGTGCGGGCCAGGGTGCCGACCACGGTGTTCCCAGGGCGCGATGGCGCAGCACGAGCAGCGACCGTGATCGCAGTGGCATCACCGGATGCCAGCTGTCGAACGGAGCCGCCATCGTGACCATGACCCTCCTGGAGTCGTACGAAGACCGCGCAGAGCAGACCCGTGACCGGTCGATCACCCCTGGGGACGGAGACGATCCGGCGTTCGTCAGCGCCGCGCCCCGGCTTCTCACGATCGGCCTGCGCGTCCTGCAGGACATGGGCGAAGCCGAGGACGTGGTGCAGGAGACGTGGCTGCGTTGGGCCCGTGCCGATCGGTCGGTCGTCATCAGCCCGCCGGCGTTCCTCGCGCTGACCACCACGAGGCTCGCCGTCAATGTCGCCCGGTCCGCCCGCAGGCGCCGGGAGACCTCCGCCGGCTCCTGGCTGCCCGAGACGGCGGACCTCTCCGCCGGGCCCGAGACGGCAGCCGAACGACGAGAGGCGGTCGACACCGCGATCCGGCTGCTGCTGGAGAGGCTGACACCCGCCGAACGAGCCGTCTACCTCCTGCGCACGGCCTTCGACTACCCCTACCGCGAGATCTCCGAGCTGCTCCACCTCGGCGAAGACCATGCGCGGCAACTCCTGCGACGCGCCCGCCACCGCCTCGCCGCCGAGCGACGCCACCAGGTGAGCACCGCCGCGCACCGGCGCCTCGTGCGGACGTTCGTCGCCGCCGCCCGGTCCGGCGACCTCGCCGAGCTGGAACAAGTGCTCGCCGCCGACATCGCCCGCTGAGTTCGATCGCCGTTGCGGCGATCTGTCACAGATCACGACGCCGTCCGGTCTTCCAGGTGAACCGGACGCCGAACGAGCGACAGGAGCGTGAGCGTGCCCTCAACCAGGACCACCATCCGGATCCGGGTCAGGATGAGCTCCCGCCCCGTCGACGAGCCGCATCGGGCGTCGAGCCAGCTCGAGCTGCTCTTCGATCTCACCTTCGTGGTCGCGGTCGCGGCCGTCACGGCGCAGTTCGCGCACGCCGTCGCCGAAGGTCATGGACTGACCGGGCTGGTCCCGTTCCTCCAGGTGTTCTTCGCCATCTGGTGGGCGTGGATGAACTTCACCTGGTTCGCCTCGTCCTACGACACCGACGACGTCCCCTACCGGCTGCTGACCATGGTGCAGATGGCGGGGGTGCTGGTCCTCGCCGTCGGCGTGCCCGCCGCGGCCGGCCACTCCGACTACGGGATCATCACCCTGGGCTACCTCGTCATGAGGATCGGGCTCGTCGCCCAATGGCTGAGGGCCGCGTTCGAGGACCCGGCGAGCCGCCGTACGGGGCTCCGCTACGCCGCGGGCATCGGTCTGGTCGAGCTGGGCTGGTTGCTCCGGCTCGCTCTCCTGGACGCCGGCCTCCTGCCGGCCTCGGTCCAGCTGCCGTTCTTCGCCGGCCTGGTCGTCGTGGAGCTGGCGGTGCCGTGGTGGGCGGAGCGGGGCAGGGCGACCACCTGGCACCCGCGGCACATCGCCGAGCGTTACGGCCTGTTCACGATCATTCTGCTGGGCGAGAGCGTCCTGGCCGCGAGCAGAGGGGTCGAAGGGGCGCTCGAAGCGGCTCCCCTCGTCGTCATCGCCGGATCCGGGCTCGTCCTGCTGTTCGCCCTGTGGTGGCTGTACTTCCTGGTCGAGGCAGGGGAGGGGCTCAGCGAGCGGCGTCACCGGTCGTACTGGTGGGGGTACGGCCACTTCGGCATCTTCGCCGCGCTGGCGGCTCTCGGCGCCGGGCTCGAGGTGGCGGTGGAGCAGAGCGGGCGCCAGCCGGCGGCATCGCCGATGGAGATCGGCTACGCGGTCGCCGTCCCGGTCGCGGTGTATCTCATCCTGCTCCGGGCGGTGCACGCGCTGGTCGACGCGGACTCCGTCATCCCCCGCACTGCCGTGGCGGGGTGCGTCGGCGCCGTCGTGTTGTCGCCGCTCGCGACGCCGTGGATCGGGGTGGCCGCCGTGGTCGCGCTGATCGCGGCCGCCTGCGTCGCGCTGGTCGCCGTCGCCGTCTGGGCGGCACGTAACTGAAGGAGCATCATGTACGCGTCAGAGAACAGAATCGCCACGTCCGTCCTGGTCATCGGGACGGGAGGGGCCGGACTGCGGGCGGCCGTCGAACTCGCCGAGCGCGGGGTGGACGTCCTCGCGGTCGGCAAACGGCCGAAGGCGGACGCACACACCTCGCTCGCGGCAGGCGGCATCAACGCGGCCCTCGCCACGATGGACCCCGAGGACACCTGGCAGCAGCACGCGGCCGACACTCTCAAGGAGAGTTACCTGCTGGCCGATCCCGAGACGGTGCGCATCGTCACCGAGGGGGCCGCACGTGGCATCGAGGACCTCGTGCGGTACGGCATGCCGTTCGCACGCGAGCGGGACGGGCGGATCTCCCAGCGCTTCTTCGGCGCCCACACCTTCCGGCGCACCTCCTACGCGGGGGACTACACCGGACTCGAGATCCAGCGCACGCTGATCAACCGGGCGGCCCAGCTCGACGTCCGCGTCCTCGACACGGTGTACATCACGCGGATCCTCGTGCGCGACAACGCGGTCTTCGGCGCGTACGGGTTCGACCTGACCGACGGCAGCCGCTACGTCATCCACGCCGATGCGGTGATCCTTGCCGCGGGCGGCCACACCAGGATCTGGCGGCGCACCTCCTCCCGGCGTGACGAGAACACCGGCGACTCCTTCCGCCTGGCCGTCCTGGCCGGCTGCCGCATCCGCGATCCCGAGCTGGTGCAGTTCCACCCCTCCGGGCTCATCGCGCCGGAGAACGCGGCGGGCACGCTCGTCTCCGAGGCGGCACGGGGGGAGGGCGGGGTCCTGCGCAACGGGCTCGGCGAGCGGTTCATGTCCCGGTATGACCCGGAGCGGATGGAGTTGTCCACGCGCGATCGGGTCGCCCTGGCCGCGTACACAGAGATCAAGGAAGGTCGCGGCACCCCGGACGGCGGCGTGTGGCTGGACGTGTCGCATCTGCCGCGCGAGACGATCATGACCCGGCTGCCTCGCGTCTACCGGACGCTCCTGGAACTGCAGATGCTCGACATCACCAAGGAGCCGATCGAGGTCGCGCCCACTGCGCACTACTCGATGGGCGGCGTCCGGGTACGTCCCGAGGACCACGGCACGGACGTCGACGGCCTGTACGCGATCGGGGAGGCGGCCAGCGGCCTGCACGGCGCCAACCGTCTGGGCGGCAACTCCCTCATCGAGCTCCTCGTCTTCGGCCGCATCGCCGGCCGGGCGGCGGCGGAGTATTCCGCGGGTCTCGACGCGCAGCGCCGCTCCGCCGAGGCGCTCGCCGCGGCGCGGGAGGAAGTGGACGAGCTCCTGTCCGCCGACGGCCCGGAGAACGTGCGGTCGCTGCAGCGAGCGCTCCGCGACATCATGACGGAGCACGCCGGAGTGGTACGCGACGAGGGCGGCCTGCGAAAGGGCCTCGCCGAACTGGCCGCGGTCGAGGCGCGCATCAGCGGCATGGGCGTGCACCCGGACATCGCCGGCTTCCAGGACCTGGCCCACGCCTTCGACCTGAAGTCCGCGGCGCTCGCCGCGCGCGCGACCATCGAAACCGCCATCGAGCGCCGCGAGACCCGCGGCTGCCACAACCGCTCCGACTACCCGGAACTCGACCCCGAGCTGCAGGTCAACCTCGTGTGGTCCGGCCCCGGATCGGTGGAGCGGGAGAGCATCCCGCCGATTCCCGCCGAGATCGCGGCGCTCATGCGCGAGGTCTCGACCACGGGAAAGCTCGGCGAATAGCCGGATCTTGTCACAAATGCCGAGGCTGCCCTGTCTTAGCTGGCGATCGGACCACATGGGCGCGGGAGCCGGCCGGATCGTCGGCCGACTGTACACCCCTTGGAGGAGACATGAGCACCCCGAACGGTGAGAACGAGTTCCTGTACGAGCTCCACGTCGAGATCGAGGAGGAGCTGATCATCGCCGAGGCCAGCCGCCCGGAGGAGGAGGTGGGGCAGCCGGTCACCGAGTGGCTGTACGACCCGACGGACGTCGAGCGCGAGAAGATCGCCCTGCGGGGGCTGCGCGACGCGGTCGAGGTGCTGGAGGACGGCTCGCGACCGGGTGACGACGTTGCCTGAGCCGCGGATCGGCACGCTCGGCACGCGCGAGGTCGCCGGCGTCTCCGACGCGCTCGCGGCCTCCCCGCCCGACGCCGTGACGGCGACTATCCTCGACGCCGCGGACCACGCGCGAGGCTGACGAACCCCTGCCCAGTCCGACGGGTGAATCGATGTGGGGCACATGAACACGGAATCCCTGGAACAGGCGGACGCTCTCGACCGGGCGGCGTCCGCCTTCAGCGAGCTGCGCCCGCGGCTGTTCGGCATCGCCTACCGGATGCTGGGCAGCGCGGCCGAGGCCGAGGACATCGTCCAGGAGGTGTGGCTGCGCTGGCAGGACACCGACCGGGAGACCATCGAGAACCCGCCGGCCTTCCTGGCGCTGGTCACCACCCGGCTGGCCATCAACGTGGCGAAGTCGGCGCGCGTGCGGCGGGAGTCCTACATCGGCCCCTGGCTGCCGGAACCCGTGGACACCAGTCTTGACCCCACCGTCGGCGCCGAACGCGGCGAAGCGCTGGAGCTGGCCTTTCTGCTCCTGCTGGAGAGGCTCAATCCCACCGAGCGCGCCGCCTACGTCCTGCGCGAGGCCTTCGACTACCCCTATCCGCAGATAGCGGAGATCCTGGGACTCACCCCGGTCAATGTCAGGCAGATCGTGAGCCGTGCCCGCAGGCGCGTGACCGCCGTCCGCCACGAGCCCATCGACAGGCTCCAGCATCGGCGCCTCCTGGAGACCTTCCTCGACGCCGCCCGGACCGGAAACGTCGGCGCCCTCGAGAAGCTCTTCGCCGCCGACGTCGTCAGCTCCTCCGACGGCGACGGCATCAGGGGATCGGCCAAGTTCCCCGTGCTGGGCAACGAGCGGGTGGCCAGGTTCGTGGCCGCGTTCTCGCCGCGGTTCTGGCCGGGCACCGCCGTCACGTGGGTCGAGATGAACGGGCTGCCGGGCGTGCTCGTCACCCGGGACGGCAGCGGCGTCGCCCTGCTCGCCATCGAGGCCTCCAGGGAGGGGATCCACCACCTGTTGTGGATCCTCAACCCGGCCAAGATCGAGGCCTTCGAGCGGTCTCGCAGCCGCTCTGTCACAACCTAACGGGCTGTCCGGTCTTATCTGCCGACGATGAAGGAGGCGGCGGATCATGACCGAGGCGGGCGCCGAGTCGCTGGCGGAGTTGCTCGACGAACGGCAGCACCTGCTCGAGATCGCTCTGTGCATGTTCGGCTCGGACACCACGGCCGACCACGTCGTCCAGGAGACCTATCGCCGCTGGTACGCCCTCGACGAGGAGGAGCGCGCCGCCATCGCGGTGCCGCGCGCCTGGCTGACGCGGACCGCGGGAAGCATCTGCCTGGAACTCGTCGCCGACCCCGACCCCGACCACGTGCCCCGCGGCCCGGTGACGCGGGCCCAGCCCGTGCCTTACCCCGCCTCGCACCAGGCCGGGTACGGCCCGGAGACGCTCGCCGGGCACGAGCGGGTCGCCCGCCTGTTCGCCGCGGCCTGCCAGGCGGGCGACACCGAGGCGCTGCGGGACGTCCTGGCCGCCGACGCGATCGTGGTCAGCGATGGCGGCGGCAAGGTGCGCGTCGCCGTACGGCCGACCTACGGTGCGGACGCGGTCGCGCGGGTCGTCACGGCGTTGCTGATCGACCAGCCAGGCACCGAGCCGGCCATCGGCTCGGTGAACGGCAGGACGGGGCTCGTGCTGCGGCGTGCGGGCAAGGCCGTGGCGGTGGTCAGCGTGAGCGTGGCCCGAGCCGAGGTCACGGCGGTGTGGATCATCCTGAACCCCGACAAACTCCAGCGTTGGCACTGAAGGGCATGCCGGTGCCACGTGAACCCGAGGCCGCCTGTCACAACCGAGGGGGGCTGCCTTGTCCTAGCTGACGACAGGGGCGCACCACAGCGCCCAGGAAGCCAGAAGGGTGCCAACAATGAGAATCGTGGTGATCGGCGGGACCGGGCTCATCGGGTCGAAGCTGGTGAAGAAGCTGGGCGAGCACGGCCACGAGGCCGTGGCCGCGTCGCCGAACACCGGCGTCGACACGCTGACCGGGGAGGGCCTGGCCGAGGTGCTGAAGGGCGCCGAGGTCGTGATCGACGTGTCGAACTCGCCCTCGTTCGAGCGCGAGGCCGTCATGAAGTTCTTCCAGACCTCCACCGGCAACCTGCTGGCGGCCGAGGCGGCCGCGGGCGTGGGCCATCACGTGGCGGTGTCGATCGTGGGGACCGAGCGGATGCCGGAGAACGGCTACTTCGCGGCGAAGATCGCCCAGGAGAAGCTGATCGAGAAGTCGGGCATCCCGTTCTCGCTGGTGCACTCCACCCAGTTCTTCGAGTTCGCCCGCGGCATCGCCGACGAGGGCACGGTCGACGGCAAGGTGCACATCGCGCCGGTGTTGTTCCAGCCGATCGCCGGTGACGACGTGGCCCAGGCGGTCGGCAGGACCGCGGTGGGGACGCCGCTGAACGGCCGGATCGAGATCGCCGGACCGACCCGGTACAAGATGGACGAGTTCTTCCGCAAGGCGCTGGCCGCCTGGGGCGACACCCGCGAGGTCGTCGTCGACCCGCAGGCGCGCTACTTCGGCAGCGTGCTCGGCGAGCGGTCGCTGGTGCCCGCCGACGGCGCGCAGCTCGGCACCATCACCTACCAGGACTGGCTCGACCAGTCCGACGCGAAGTAGGGCGGGCGATGGACAAGCCGCGATCGACCGCGTGGCAGACGGCGTTGACCGTGCTGCAGGAGGCGCAGCCTCCGTTCATCCCCGAGGGCGCGCACGTGATGACCGTGGTCATCGAGTACCCGCCCGGAGACCCTGGCGCGCCGCCGCATCGCCACCCGGGTCCCGCCTTCGGCGTCGTCCTCGACGGCGAGATGCTGATGGAACTGGAAGGAGAGCCGGAACGGGTGATCCGCGCCGGCGAGGCGTTCTGGGAGCCGGGTGGCGACGTCATCCACTACCAGGACGGCAACAATCGCGACGATGTCCCGCTACGGTTCACGGTCACCATGCTGTGCGAGCCGGGCAAGCCGATGTTCACGCTGGTGGAAGAGGCCGAGCTGGCCCAGCGCAAGGACCGCCGCGCGCCACGCCCGTCCTGAACCCCGGCGAAGTATCCGCAGCGTGACGGCACCGGCTGTCGTCGTCGCTGCCTGATCCCAGGATCGAGCCAGGCCGCCGGCCCACCGGCCGGCGGTCCGATCCGCCATGCCAACAACCCGAGGTATGACACGAATGAACCACGAACGACCAGTTCGGATCGGCACGCTCGGCAGCCTCCGTGAGCACCTGCAGTGGGCGATCGAGCTGGAGCACGCGACGCTGCCGCCGTACCTGACGGCGCTGTACTCGTTGGATCCGGAGCGTAATCCGGCGGCTGTGGAGGTGGTGAGCGGCGTCTTCGTGGAGGAGATGCTGCATCTGGCGCTGGCGGCGAACCTGCTCAACGCCGTCGGCGGCGCGCCGCGTCTGGACCTGCCGGGGATGCTGCCGCCGTATCCGCGCAGGTTGCCGCACGGTGATCTGGAAGTGTCGCTGGTGCCGTTCGGCGCGCAGGCGCTGGAGATGTTCCTGCGTCTGGAACGGCCCGCGCCGCCCGGCGCGCCGCCGGAGGACGACGGCTACGAGACGATCGGGCAGTTCTACGCCGCGATCGAGCAGGGGTTGCGCCACCTGTGCGAGACGCTCGGCGAGAAGGAGGTGTTCTGCGGCGACCCGGCCCGGCAGGTGAGCGGCGCACACTTCCGCCACACCGCCGGATCGCTGTTCGCCGTCGAGGATCTGGAGTCCGCGCTCGGCGCGCTGAAGGAGATCGTCGAGCAGGGAGAAGGGAACGCCCACGGCGAGGTCTGGGACGGCGACCAGGACGTCCTCCACCCCGAGCGGAAAGAGGTCGCCCACTACTACCGCTTTCAGGAGCTCAAGCTCGGCCGCCGTTACCAGCAGGGCGACACCCCGAAGACCGGCCCCACCGGGGAGCAGGTCGGCGTCGACCCGGACGGCGTGCTGCCGATGACACCCAACCCGCGGCCCGCCGAGCCGGGCAGTGCCGTACGGGCGGCGCAGGATCTGTTCGACACCACCTACAGCACCCTGCTGAACCTGCTGGAACAGGCGTTCAACGGCGACCCGAAGCGGCTCACGGACGCCACCCGCATCATGTTCACGCTCAAAGCCCAGGCGCAGGCCCTGATGGCGCTGCCCGGCGGCGCCGGTCCCACCTTCGCCTACGTGCCCCGCGAAGCACGTGACGGCTCCGCGGCGAAAGAAGGCGCGGCATGACCAGGCACATCCTCGAGCCCGCCGCCTGGGAGCTGGCGCAGGCCACCTCGAACCCGCCGTTCCTGTACGAGCTCGGCCCCGAGGGCGCCCGCAAGGTCCTCGACGACCTCCAGGCCGCCCCGATCGCCAAGCCGGACGTGGACGACAAGTGGATCGTCGTCCCCGCCGGGGTCGGCAACGTGCGGGTGCGGATCGTCAAGCCCGTCGGCTCGGCGGGCATGCTCCCCGTCATCCTGTACGTGCACGGCGGCGGCTGGGTCATCGGCGACGCGGGCACCCATGACCGGCTCGTGCGCGAGCTCGCAGTCGGCGCCGGCGCGGCCGTCGTCTTCGTCGAGTACGACCGCTCACCCGAGGCCCGCTACCCGGTGGCCATCGAGCAGGCTTATGCCACCGCCCAGTGGATCGTGAAGTGCGGCGCCGAGGAGGGGCTGGACCCCTCCCGGATGGCCGTCGCGGGCGACTCGGTCGGAGGCAACATGACAGCGGCCCTGACCATCCTGGCCAAACAGCGCGGTGACGTGCGTTTCGTGCACCAGTCCCTGTACTACCCGGTCACCGACGCCGGCCAGGACACCGACAGCTACCGGGAGTTCGCCGACGGACCGTACCTGACGGCCAAGGCGATGGCCTGGTTCTGGGACGCCTACACCACAGATCCCGCTCAGCGCGCCGAGATCACCGCGTCGCCGCTGCGCGCCTCCCTGGACGACCTCGAGGGCCTGCCGCCCGCGTTCGTCATCGTCGACGAGAACGACGTGCTGCGTGACGAGGGCGAGGCCTACGCCCGCAAGCTGATCGCGGCCGGGGTGCCCACCTCCAGCGTCCGCTACAACGGCACGCTGCACGACTTCATGATGCTCAACCCCGTCCGCGCCACCGAGGCCACCAGCGCCGCCATGGCCCAGGCCATCGACGTCCTCAGGACCGCCTTGAAGGCCGGAGAGTCTCGGTGAGAACGGCGTTGTCGATCACGTGCTGAACGTGGTCCACCTCACGATGGTCCTGCTGGCCGGGGTGGCCGCGGCCTGCCACCTGCTCGGCTGGCCGCTGTGGGGGGCGCTCCTGCTCGCGGCGGCCATCCACGACGAGGTCCTGCAGCTCTCGTCATCGTCGCCGCGCTGCTCCCGATCACCCCCATCGGGCTGCACCGCGTCGGTGGTGTCAACGCACTGACCGACAGGGTGCGGACGGCCGCCGCCGGCGTGCGCCGAGCAGGTCGGCTCCTGGCGGGGCTGTCAGGCGTCGGCATCATGGCCGGCCTGGGCTTCGTAACCCTGCTGGTCGTGGCCGGGACGTTCACCTGCTTCGCCGTCCTGGCTCTCCATCCGGTGCCCTGCTTTCTCAAGGACGGCGATGGCCTGCTGCTTCCTCGGCGCGGGAACCAGAACCAGGTCGGCATGGAAAGTCGAGGCTACGAAAACCGGGATCGCCGCCTCCGCCAGCGGCTTGACGAGCGCGGACAGCATTCCGGGAATGTCCAGGCCATGTGCTGTGGCACCTCCGTAGAAGCCGATCCACTGCTCCGCCGGGTCCACACCTCTGGCCTCACGAACCACGGTCAGCCCTTCCGGAGCGCGGACGAGCACCAGCCAATCGTCCTCGGGCAACCCTTCATGCGGCAGATGCTCGACGGCGAATGCGGGAGACATGATGCGCAGACGCTGGGCGGTGGATGCGTTCATGGGCACGTGTCTACCAGGGGTGGATGCCAAGGTGATCGCCGGACCGGCCCCGCGCCGTCCCGATCATCGCCCTGCGCACCGACGGGTACGCCCGCCTGGCCGACGCGCCGGCCGTCGGCCCGGTGCAGGTGACCGGGGCGATGCCGCTCCGGGCGGTGGTAGACCCTGGGACAGCGAAGGCCCCCGCCGACTCGGCGAGGGCCTTCAGCCATCACGTGTGCGTACCGGTGTGCGTGTCGCCTCTCGGCGAAAGGCACAACGCGGCTCCAGCCGAACGGTAGTCCGCGAAGGCGATAGGTGAGGCCCGGGGACACTGGGCACACCGGCCACGACGGATGTAACCATCGGACGGCCGCCCCTGTTCCCCGAGCGGCGATTCAGGTCCCGGACAAGGCGCTGCGGCGTTCGATCAACAGCACGTCCCGCCAGAGGCCGTGGTGACAGCCGATGCGCTCGCGGGTGCCCACGACGCGGAAGCCGAGCGCCTGGTGCAGGCTCAGGCTTGCGGCGTTCTCCGGGAAGACACCCGACTGGATCGTCCAGACGCCGGCGTCCTCGGCGGCGGCGATGAACGCCGCCAGCAGCGCCCGGCCGATGCCGTGAGCCTGGCAGCCGGGGTGGACGTAGACGCTGTGCTCGACCACCCCCGCATACACCGGACGGGACGACACCGCCGAAGCCGCCACCCAGCCGAGCACCTCGCCGGAGTCGCTGTCGGTCGCCACGTACCGCAGGTGCGGCAACCGGCTCGCGCTGAATCCCTCCCAGCTGGGCGCGGTGGTCTCGAAACTGGCCTGGCCGGTGTCCAGCCCGGCCTGGTAGATGCCCAGCACCTCGGAGGCGTCGCCCTCGTGCATCGGCCGGATCTCCAGGCCGGGCCCGATGGCGGGCTTGACGGCCTGGACGATGGCTGAGTGCACCCCGTCGCCGTGATCGGCGGTCAGCGTGATCGTGACGGCGACGAAGCCGGCCGCGGCGAGTAAATCCCGGTACTCCTGCACGGTGAGCGATCCGGCGGCGCAGCCGATGCGCTGCTCGGCCCGCTGCCGCGCCTGCTCATCCAGCGCGTGCGCGGTGAGGACGTCACTGACGCCGAACCGGCCGCCGGGCCGCAGCACCCGGAACGCCTCGCCCAGCACCGCCGCCTTGTCGGCGGACAGGTTGATCACACAGTTGGAGATGACCACGTCGACCGTGTGGCCAGGCAGCGGGATCGCTTCGATCGTGCCATGCAGGAATCGCACGTTGGCGACACCCGCCTGTTCGGCGTTGCGTTGGGCCAGTTCCACCATGGCGGGGCTGGCGTCCAGGCCGAAGACGGTGCCGTGCGGGCCGACGCGGCGGGCTGACAGCAGCACGTCGATGCCGCCGCCGGACCCGAGGTCGAGCACCGTCTCACCGGCACGCAGCTCGGCGACGGCGACGGGATCACAGCCGGCGATGCGCTGCCCGCTCAGCGCGCTGCGAGCCAGGGCGGAGCAGTGGTCGACGATCTCGTCGTGCGCCATGAGATCTCCTCAGTCACAGGCCGGCGCGGCCGGCGCCGGGTTGCCCATCACCACGTCGGCGGCGGTGGGGAAGCAGCTCACGCAGTTCTCGTTGATGCGGTACAGGCTCGACGTCCCCTGCCGCTCCACCAGCACGAACCGCACCTCGGACAGGATCTTCAGGTGGTGCGACACCGTGGACTGCCCCACTCCCGAAGCGGCCACGATCTCGCCCACGCTCATCGGCCCACGCCGCCGCGCCAGCAACGACACGATCTGGATGCGGGTCGCGTCGGCCAGCGCCTTGAACCAGCTCGCATACTCCTCGGCCTCGGCCCGGGGGATGGGTTCTTTGTTGCTGTTCATCGTTAATCGACGATAGACGATGAACTACGGAGTCGTAAACGCTCAACGCCAACTGCTGGTCGGCGCCAGAGTCTCTGCGGGCGGCGGCACGAGGCACTCCGCTGGCCTTGTGTCTACGCGCTCCTGGTTCCAGGCAACTCGATCCTCAAGCCCTCCGCATTCTTCTCCTGACTCTGCTCCGCGCCGGGCAGGATGCACTTCACCAGTTCCAAGCCCTTGTCCAAGACCTTGAGGGCGAACTGGCGCCCCTTCTCGCTGAAGGGGAGGAGTACGAAAGAGGGGGACATCAGGAGGATCACGAGCACCAGGGGAAGCGCGAATATCGCGGCCAGCGCGACGCGCTGCCAAGTGGCGTGGATGACGATCATGAGAGCTGCCTTTGCAGACTTGCTGCCGACAAGCACGAGCCCACCGCTTCACCAGCGGGGTGCAGGTTCGACAGCCTCGTAGATCAGCTGTCCGTGCCAAGGACGAGCATCCCTACGAGCTGGTCGAGAGGCGCCTCTCGCCTGGGACGGCACAATCAGATGCCGCATTTTCCCTTGTCAGAGGCCGACCGTAGCAGCAAGCCGTAAGAACCTGCTGCATCGATCACCGCTGAAGGGCGCTCCCTTGTAAGGAGTTCGTGGTCGAAGTCCTCCCGCCATGCCAACCACCATACCCCCATAAAAGGGAACCATGGCATATGGCGTGATTTATGGGCATCTACCTGGGCGTTTATTTTCGGGCGTACATAAAGCATAAATCAGATTGACAATAAGGAGGTGACCGGTAGCTACTTGCGGCTTGTCAGCGGCGGTCGCCTGGGGTCTGTTGCGCCTGGACATGCAACGAGCCCTTCGATCCGCGTCCCCGCTGGTCAAGGGCTCATTGGGTGCGCTCGGACCCGGCGCCCCCGGCACGATTCGAGCCTGCGGCACCCGCTTCAGGCGGTGTTTTATGAGGCCTTGAGCCACTGGTCGATCGCGGCGATGGCGAGTGTGGCTTCGAAGTGGACGGCGAGCTTGTCGTGGCGGGTGGCCATGCCGCGGTTCTGCTTGAGCTGGTTGATGTCGCATTCCACCGCGTGACACCAGCGGTGAAGGCCAGGGTCGAAGGCCGGCGGCCGGCCGCCCCGGATCCTGCCCAGCACAGCGACGAACTGCGAGCTGTCTCCCCGATGGCAGGCCGTCACCAGCAGAGCCAAGGGCTTACGGCCCCTGCTCACAGACCAGATGCGTCTTGTTGGTCAGCCCGCCTCGCGGGCGGCCCAGCGCGCGATCGTCCGGTTCGCTCCCCGCCCCGCCGGGCGGTCCCTCTTTGCGGATGGCCGTCCCGGCGCGTCCCCACGGCGTGCTGCTGGGCACGGCCGATCGCGGGCCACGGCGCACCCGTCCGCACCCTCCACCGGATGGCGCCGACCAACTGGCGTCTGCTCCATTTCGGCGGACGACCACGTCCCGGAGCGGGGGGTGACACCGCGGCTCAGTGGATGGCAGTGAGGTCGACGACCACGAATTTGTCGCCGCGGGCGAAGAGAGCGATATTGCTACCGGCTCGGGCGCGGTAGCGGGTTCGGGGGTCAATGCCTCGGATTTCGGCGGACGCACCTGTCTGCACGTCATGCACCAGCGCGCGATCCGGTAGTTGGGCGGACAGGAATCTGTCCAGCTGGAGAGGCTGCGGAGCGACTCCCGTCACATCCATCTCGTACCGTGCTCGCCCGTCCCGGCCCTGCACCTGCGCCACCATGGATCGGTCGGGGTGCGTGACACAGAGCGTGATCCCGCAGGCTACAGGGCTGCCTGACTGCAAGGCGGTCTGGGCGCGCTTCTCGCCGGTCTCGACGTTCATGACGGACTGGAAGGGGGCTTCGTTGCCGCCGACCGTTCCGGGTGATCCGACCCAGGGCCAGCTCAGGATGTGCTGTCCCTGCGTGCCTTCTACGCGCTGCGGTTGCCCGCCGTTGATGTCGACGGTGAAGACGCCTTCGTTGCCGGCCGACCAGGCAAGACGATCGGGGGTGATGGCGATACCGGTGACGAACCCGGCGGATGAGGCGGGCGGCAGGGGAGCAGAGGCGACGAGCTGCGGTCTGCCGCCGGTCGTCGGGACGGTCCAGATGTCGGCGGTTCGCTTGTCGTCCGTGCCGCGCGCGGTCCACCAGGCGACCCGGCCCTGGCCTGTGGTGAAGCCGTCAGGGAAGAGGATGGTGCCGGCAGGGAGGCTGATGTCGGCGAGCTTGGTCACCTCGCCGTTGTTCACGTCGTAGGTGTAGAGGCCGTTCGCCTTCTCGAAGCTGGCTTCGGCGGTCAGGAGCACCTTGGTGGTGTCCACCATCAGGCGCGGTCGGACCTGCCTGCCGTCGGGTAATTTGGCCGGCACTTCGTGCACTGCTGCGGGCCACAGCTTCTCGATGGCTTCAGGCGCCGAGGCACGCGCCGAGCTGACGGAAGCGGTTCCGCTGCCGGAAGACGAGGTTTCCGGCTTGGACAAAACGTTCGTGGTGACTGTGACGATTGCCGCGACGGCGACTCCGCTCGCGATTGCTGCGCTGAGCGCGACGCGGCGGGAACGCTTGGAACGACGGCTGGGCTGAACCTGTGCGTAGTCCGGTGTATCGGCCATTTTGCGTCCTTGAGGAGCGGCTGGGTTACGAGGGTCGGCACAGAGGGGATCTCTGCATGATGATTCGTACAAGAATGCACGACCACTGGCGCGGACGAGAGGTCGCCTGCTTCTTCCGGGGTCAAATACCGGTCGAGACCCAGCTGCTGCAGTTGAGCACTCTGATGGTGCCATTGGACAGCTTGTCGCGGTTGCACGCCTGAATTCTCTCGACGCTGGAGCTGCTCCAGTAGATGTCTTCCGAGCCGGCACCGCTGACATTGTCGTGATAGTCGACGTAGGTGCCGTAATCTTGGCGCATGCGGACACCCTGGCCGTCTGCCCTGTCATCGTAGATGGAGATGTACCAGCCGGGGGAGCTTGAGTAGGGATAGGTGTCCCAGAAATACCCGGCGCCGGTGCTGGTGGTGGTCCATGCGTACGCGAGAACCTGGGCGGACGCCGGGGCTGAGAATGGCAGGACGATGAGACTGCTCGCGAGGAGGGGAGCTAACCAGCGGCGCCTTCTCATTGCGATCCTTTCGCTGATCAGGAACGTGTCTGTGCGATGCCGGATATTCTTGACCTGCGAGAGCGCGCGGCAATAGCCAGTCGATGACTGGAAGTGCGCTGTCGTATTTGATGGCGGCCCGCGCTGGGGGACGCTACCAGCGCTTCCTATATTTTCGCTATTGAACTGAGTGGCGTGACGCGAATACGCAACGTCGCGACTGTACTCGTGGATCTTTCCCGTAGCGCGCGAGCCGGCCGATGAATTCTTGTACGTATCGCCGTGTGCGAGCCGACCTCAGGTCGGCCACAGTCGGCATGACCTCGCGCGCCACGGCGAGCCCATGGTCGAGGTCGCCGTCGGCCACGTGGCTCGTCGCCAGGATGGTGCGCACGAAGAAAAGGCTGCGGACGTAGAGGCTCTTGAACAGCTCCGCGCTCTCCAGCACCCGGTCGCGGGCTCGATGGTGCTGGCTCACTGATCAGGCAATCGGGCTCCCACGGATTTGCTCCCACGAACCGATGACCCAAGGTCCCAACTCAACAACTACCCGCACTGCCTGTGGCCGGGGCGGTGCCTCATCAGCGTCGCTCGGAAACAGTATCGATCGCGCCCTGAGCTCTCGGTTCGCCACATCCGGGGATCGGTAGTCTCATGAGTGCCTCACCCCGGTCCTTCGACGCCTCAGCCGTCGCCCGTTGGAGGGCGTCGCGATGACTGGACAGGCGACGCTGCCGCACGCGGTCGTCGCCATGGAAGCCGGCCATCGCGCAGAGGCGGCGCCGATCCTGCAGGTCGAATGGCGGCAGTGCCTGCACCGCCCCTACCCCCGGCTGAGCGGCCAGCGCCCGCAACCCCGCGGTCACGGCGTTGACGCAGACGGGATCCGCGGCCGCCAGGGTGGGCGACCGGAATGTCACGACGTACTGCCCCTCGCCCCACGACGGGAACCCGCACGTCATCGCCTCGGCCGCCCGCGCCGACGGGGACGGGCGGCATCCTGGCGAAATGGCCAGGCCGTCCCGTCGAGATCATCAAAACCGGCAGCGGAGCGGCGTCGGCTGCCCCGCGATCAGTGACAGGTAATCAAAAGAGCGCACGGGCGTTCAGGGGATGGGGTGCGCGGCATTGAGCAGGCGATGCAGGCGCAGGGTGTCCGGGGCCAGGGCGGTGACCAGAATGGCGGGTCCGGCCAGCGGCGTCAGCACGGCTTGGCCGGCTTCGGCGTTGTCGCTGATCAGCC
The DNA here is from genome assembly GCF_040675255.1 of Nonomuraea sp. NPDC049624. Lineage (NCBI taxonomy): Bacteria > Bacillati > Actinomycetota > Actinomycetes > Streptosporangiales > Streptosporangiaceae > Nonomuraea > Nonomuraea sp. NPDC049624. The sequence goes on from NZ_JBFAOR010000016.1 coordinate 31,652, forward strand.
GAGCGTCAGGTGATTGCCGGTCCAGAGCCGGGTCCACGATGAGGATCTGGCCGATGGCGCGGTGGCCGGCGGCGATGGCTGGGCCGTCCCAGGCGGGCGCACCCGGGCCGTACGTCGTGTGCTGGTCCAGCAGGGGGCGCCCGTCGCGGTGGACGGTGAGGCGGGTGGCCAGCCGGCCCGGAGACTCGCCGGCGCGGCCGAGGACGATCTGTTCGCGCAGCACGAGCCGGGCGGTCGGTGCGAGGTCGATGGTGCAGCTCTGGCGCAGGTTGCTGCGGGCGGCGGAGATGAGCGGCTGGGGCAGCCAGTGCAGGCCGGCGTCGTCGGCGACGGTCAGGTGGACGTCGTAGGTGGCGTGGCTGGTGGTGGGACCGCGCAGGGCGATGGTGGCGGCGGCGGTGGTGAGGTGCAGGTGAGCGCCGCGTTCGACGGTGGCCTCGATGCGCAGCCGGTCGCCCCCGAGCGGGGCGCTCATGGCGCCGACGATGCACACTCGTGCCTGGTCGCCGTGCGGGCGGGCGCGGCGTAGGTCGAAGGGGCCGTCGCCGGTGAGTGTGGGCAGGGCCGTGGCGTCGCCGGCACGGATGGCACGGATACGGGCGGTGGCGTGCACACCGGGCGCGTGGCGGGGCAGGCGGAGCTGGGCGGGTTCGGGTGGGGACGGGGCAGGGATCACTGGCGGCCTGCGGTCCAGTCGGCGAGCCGGCCAGTGATCCACTCGGCGACGGGAGTGATGCCGCCTGCGCTCTTGACCGTGGTCAGGACGGTGGGCAGGTCGCCGCGCTGGGCCTTGGCGTCCCGGGCCATGGCCTCCAGGTCCACGCCGACGTGGGGGGCGAGGTCGGTCTTGTTGATGAGGAGCAGGTCGGAGGTGGTGATTCCGGGGCCGCCCTTGCGGGGGATGTCGTCGCCGCCTGCGACGTCGATGACGAAGATCTGTGCGTCGACGAGGCCCTTGGAGAAGGTGGCGGTGAGGTTGTCGCCACCTGATTCCACCAGGATCAGGTCGAGGGCGCCGAGGTGGCCCTCCAGGTCCTCGACGGCTTCGAGGTTGGCGGAGATGTCGTCGCGGATGGCGGTGTGCGGGCAGGCGCCCGTCTCGACGGCCGCGATGCGGCCGGCGGGCAGGACGGCTTCGCGCAGCAGGAACTCGGCGTCCTCACGGGTGTAGATGTCGTTGGTGACGACGGCGATGGACAGCTGTTCACGCAGCGCGCGGCACAGGGCGGCGACGGTGGCGGTCTTGCCGGAGCCGACCGGCCCGCCCAGGCCGATACGGAGGGCGCGACGGCCGCCGCCGGGACGCTCGGTGGAGGAGCCGCCGGAGCCGTGCGGGAAGGCATCGTCGTGGTGCAGGTGCAAGGTTGCTCCCGAAAGGAGTTGAGGAAGTGGTCAGGAGGCGAACAGACGGGCCGGGCGGCCGGCGTGCCGTTCGGCGATGATGTCGAGCAGCGGCGCGGAGGCGGCCGGCAGCGCGGCAGGGCCGTCAGTGTGGACGCGCTGCGCGGCCTCCGCTGCGGCGCCCGCGACATGGTCGATGTCGGCGCCCAGGCGGGCCAGGACCGCTGTGGCGTCGAAGGGGTCCAGCCGGAGCAGGCGGACGGTCGCGGTGGCCGGCCCGCTGACGCTCTCGTACGCGGCCACGTAGGCGGCGTCCAGCGGGGTCAGTCCGGCGCAGCGGGCGGCCAGGCCGAGCACGACGGGCTGGTGGGCACCGCGCGGCCGGGCCGCGGCCAGGGCGTCGAGCTCGGCATGGGGCCAGGCGGTCCGTACGGCCCGCAGCAGTTGCCGGCCGAGGCGGCGCGAGGTGCGCCGGAGGGTGGGGGCGGCGGTGCGGGCGTCGGCCGCCTCCTCCAGCAGGAGCGGGTCGTAACCGGTGGCGGCAGCGGCGGCCAGCCCGGCCGCGACCAGACCGCTGGTGTGCAGCCGGCCGCGGCAGAACTCCTCCAGGCTCGCCACGTCCCGCACGCCTCCGGCCTTGACGGCCTCCTCGGCCCCGCCGGAATGGGCATGCCCGCCGGCGGGGAATCGGCCGTCGGCCAGGATCAGCAGGGCGGCACGGTTCATGGAACGTGGCTCACCTTCCGCTCGAACGGTTCACGGTGGTCAGAACAGGAAGTAGCGCTGTGCCATGGGCAGTGTGTCGGCGAACTGCTGTCCGTCGACCACCTCGTCGTCGATCTCGGCCGTGACGTCCTTGGCCGTCGCGCCGCCGATCACCACCTCGAAGGTGTCGGGGTCGATCTCGATGTCGGGGCAGGCGTTGTTCTCCCGCATGTCGGCCTTGAACACCTTGCGGGTGTCACGGATGGCCCTGAACGGCTTGCGCGCATTGACTCTGCCGGCCAGTCCGGACCGGATGGCGTGGTCGGTGACGAAGTTGACCGCGTTGGCGGCCGGCGCCCGGCCCGTCGCGCCCCACATGGGCCGGGGCAGGATCGGCTGCGGGGTGGTGATGGAGGCGTTGGCGTCGCCCACTTGGGCGTAGGCGATCTGGCCGCCCTTGATGACCCGGTGTGGCTTGACGCCGAAGAACTTCGGCTCCCACAACACCAGGTCGGCCAGCTTGCCCACCTCGACCGAGCCGACCTCGTGATCGATGCCGTGCGCAATGGCCGGGTTGATGGTGTATTTGGCGACGTAGCGGCGGGCGCGGTGGTTGTCGGCGTCACCGTCGCCCTCCAGCGGGCCGCGTCGGCCCTTCATGACGTGCGCGGTCTGCCACGTCCGGATGATCATCTCGCCGATGCGGCCCATGGCCTGGGCGTCGGACGACATGATCGAGATGGCGCCGAGGTCGTGCAGGATGTCCTCGGCGGCCATCGTGGACGGCCGGATCCGCGATTCGGCGAAGGCCAGGTCCTCCGGCACCAGCGGATTGAGGTGATGGCAGACCATCACCATGTCGATGTGCTCCTTGACCGTGTTGACGGTGAAGGGCCGGGTGGGGTTGGTGGAGGCAGGCAGCACGTTGGGCAGGCCGGCCATGGTGATCATGTCGGGGGCATGGCCACCGCCGGCGCCCTCGACGTGGAAGATGTGGATCGGATGGTCGCCGATGGCCTCGATGGTGTCGGCGACGGCGCCGGCCTCGTTCAGCGAGTCGGCGTGCAGTGCCAGCTGGACGCCGGTGGCCCGGCACACCTCCAGGCAATGGCGCAGCACGGCAGGGGTGGCCCCCCAGTCCTCATGGATCTTGAACCCGAGCACGCCCGCCTCCACCTGGTTGTACAGGGATTCGGTGGACATGGTGCTGCCCTTGCCGAGCAGCCCGACATTGACCGGAAAGGCGTCTAGAGCCTCGAACAGCCGGGCGACGTGCCAGGCGCCGGGCGTGACGGTGGTGGCGGTGCTGCCCTCGGCGGGACCGGTGCCGCCGCCGATGAGCGTCGTGACGCCGGCGGCGAGCGCCTCGTGCACCTGCTCGGGACAGATGAAGTGCACGTGCGTGTCGATGCCGCCGGCAGTGAGGATCTTGCCGTTGCCGGAGATGATCTCGGTCTCGGCGCCGATCAGGAAGTCGGTCGCGAGGGGATGCCTGTCGTGCAGGCGGCCCATGGTCTCGTCGTTGTACGCCTTGCCGAGCGCGACGATCCGGCCGTCGCGGATGCCCACGTCCGCCTTGACGACGCCCCAATGGTCGAGGATCACCACGCCGGTGATGACCGTGTCAGGTGGCTGCGGGGCGCCGAACCTCGTGCTGTCGCGTGGCGCACAGGACTGGCCCATCGATTCGCGGATCACCTTGCCGCCGCCGAAGATGACCTCGTTGCCGCTGCGCCCAGGGCCGCCGGCCCAGTCTTCGGTGATCTCGATCCGCAGGTTGGTGTCGGCCAGTCTGATGCGGTCGCCGAGCGTCGGGCCGTACCGGTCGGCGTACTGGACGCGGGTCAGCGGCTGGTCGACGGGCAGGATCTCCGGCCCTTGCGCGCAGGAGGTCGGCGACGATGTCTCTGCCACGGGCTTGACGTGAGCGTCCGCCGCCTGCTCAGCCGATGCTTCCGTCAGGGGGTCATCCATCGAGCTCTCCCCCGATCCGGCCGCGCAGGCCGGCGACGATGCGCTTGCCTTCGATGGGCACGAGCGCCACCGTCCGGGTGCATTGCGGCTCGAAGCGGATGGAACTGCCGGCAGGGATGTGCAGGCGCTTGCCGTAGGCGGCGGCGCGGTCGAAGTCGAGGCGGGGATTGGCCTCGTAGAAGTGGTAATGAGAGCCCACCTGGATGGGACGGTCATCGGTGTTGGTGACCGTCACCATGCTGACCTCTCGGCCCTCGTTGAAGGGCACCTGGCCTGCGTCCTCGGGATGATCGACCTTGCCTGGATGGACCAGCGTCGCCGCTGCGAGCTCCGGCTCGGTGGCCTGTCCCGCCTCGGTGGCCTGTCCCGCCTCGGGATCCGCTCCTGCGGCGGACTTCGGTTGAGCCTGCGGTTCTGCGAAGGGGTGGCGAATGGTGACCAGCTTGGTGCCGTCGGGGAAAGTGGCCTCGATCTGAAGGTCGGAGATCATCTCCGGGACGCCTTCCATGACGTCGTCCCTGGACAGGATCTTGGCTTCCGCTGACATGAGTTCGTGGACCGACTTGCCGTCCCGGGCTGCCTCCAGCACGTACGACGAGATCAGCGCGACCGCCTCCGGATAGTTGAGCAGGACCCCCCGCTCCTTGCGCTTGCGGGCCACGTCCGCGGCTACGTGGATCAAGAGACGTTCCTGTTCGTGCGGAGTCAGATGCATCCAACCACCTCGCCTTCGCTCTGCCCCGGAGGTGTCGTCCCTCAGGGGGGCTTGGCAACGGCGCCGAACCTCCAGCGATCGCGCCGCCGGCGGCTGGTCACCCAGCAGGTGCTCACCGTTGCCGATGATTGCCCACACCAGGGCATCACGGGACTCTGATGCTCACCATTCCGTTGCATACTGAGAGTAACTATTCAGAGACGTTACGCAATATGGCTTCGCAGTGAATCCTGGGTCACTCCCGGCACATGAATCCCCTTACCATCACTGTCGCGCTGGAGAGCGTCTGAATTGATCTACGTGCACGGTTGAATGGTTGCCGTGATGCGACGCGGCGAGTTGACCGACAGGTCGTGGCGCGGATCGAGCCGTTCCTGCCGGTGACCGGTGGGCGGGGACGCCCTTGGCGTGGTCATCGGCAGGTGATCGACGGGTTACGGACCGGGGCTCCGTGGCGGGACGTCCCTGAGCGGTACGGGCCCGGCAGACCTGTTACGAGCGGTTCACCCGCTGGCAGCAGGACGGTATGTGGCCGCGGCTGCTGGAGGAGACGCAGGTCAAGGACGACTCCCTCGGCCAGGTCGAGTTCACCGTCGGCATCGACTCCACCATCGCCCGCGCCCACCAGCACGCCGCCGGCACCCGTAGAAAGGCATGACGGCGAGACGATCGACACCAGGCAATCCCCAATCCGGCAGGCGCTCGGACGGTCCCGCGGCGGCCTGACCACCAAGCTGCACCTACTCGTCAAGGCCCGTGGCCTGCCACTGGTCTTCCACCTGACCGGCGGCAATGTCGTCGACCGCACCGCCTTCCCCGACGTCATGGCCAGGCTTCGCATCCGCCGCTCCCGCGCAGGCCGCCCCCATACCCGCCCCGACATCCTGATCGGCGACAAGGGCTACTCCAGCCGCGCAATTCGCCTCGGCATGCGCCGGCGCGGCATCAAGACGGTCATTCCAGAGCGGCGTGACCAGATCGCCAACCGCAAGCGCAAGGGCAGCCGTGGAGCCCGCCCGCACGCCTTCGACGAGCTCGCCTACAAGCACCGCAATCTGGTCGAACACTGCATCGGCAAGCTCAGGCAATGGCGCGCCATCGCCACCCGCTTCGACAAGCCGGCCAGCAGCTACCTGGCTGGCGTCACCATCTCCTCGCTCATGCTCTGGCTCCGGCAAGCTGAATCGTCAGACACCCTCCAGTGCGGTAAGCGCACAGCTTCACCGGGTTCAGTCGGTACCTGCTTCAGGACTTCGTTCGACAGTGAGCTCGCCCAGCGGGGGTAGCGGGCGACGCGGCTCCCGGTCTCCGACGTCGCCGCCGGGCAATTCCCTGCACTCGATCACCAGCGAGCCCTGACGGCGCATGCGAGAGCCGGGAGCAGGGTGCTGACCCGTGACGACCCAGACTCCTGGCCAGGTCAGCGCCCCGACCGGCGGACCGTCTGGATCGGAGGTGGCGATGACCAAGCCCGCCTGCCATGCGACCGCCCGTGCGTCTGCCACAAGCAGCCCGACCACGTCGGGCACCGTCACCTCATCCGCGCTGCTAGGACCTATCCACGCCATGTCACGCCTCCGGGATCGAGTATCTCGCCCGATCCCCGGCAGTACGACGCCTCGCCCGCTTCCTTCCTCGCGGGATCGGACTCCCGCGTGTTGGGTTTGATGTCGATCCTTCGCATGGCATGCCGACACCCTTCGGAGGCGAGACGATCACGCTGCACCTTGGAAGGCGTTGGAAAGGATCAGCCGTATACAATCGGCGACGGCCGTACGGCGCCGGACACATCAAGAAGCCCTTGACTAGGTTTGCTGCTGGTCCAGGGTATTTCCTGCTGACAGAGCCTGGCGTCCCCGGCAGGATTCGAACCTGCGGCACCCACCTTAGGAGGACTCCAGCAACTACGGGTTGGGTTTGTCTATGGATGTGGTGATATGTGGGTGCTGCTCGACACGTATTGAGCTCTTCGGCGTGGGCCTCCTGCGGCTTGCCGCACGACAGGTGTTCGAGCTGGTCAGGGCTATATGTGTAGCTGGCAGACTGTAAGACGCTCCCGCTCTCCAGATGCGGGTCTTCTTGAGGGTGCGTATCCCCTGGCGCGCCACTGCTTCTCCAATTCATGGAAGGCTCCACGCTGTCTCGTTGGCGCTCAGATCGGTGAGCAGGATCGGCATGAGCGTCTCCTCGTGGATGGCGAGGTTTTGTCGGCGCATGGCTTCCGTGAGGTTCGGTTCCCATGGGGTCGGGACTGGAGTGCCAGTGAGGGTAAGAACCGAGTCCGGTGGCAGGGTCGCTACGGCCGCCAGGTAGTCGCCGATTCGCATACGCCACGGCTCCGCGCCGACCGCGAACAGGCGTGTCGCGATTGCCACTCCCGGCCAGTCGAAATCGCCGTGATAAAGAACCCGGGCGCCGTCATCCACGAGCCGCCGCAAGGTCTGCCATCCCGCAAGGGACGGGTTGCCTGCGAGGCACAGCATGGGGACGGATACTCCCGCTCTCGCCGCCGCTTGCAGGACTTGCGGATTCTCGCAGGCGAACACCTGAGTTCCGGGTGTGGCCAGTCGTACGCCGGTCGCCCGGCGCTGCACTGTTCAAGCCACTGCGCCAGACCATCGAGTCGATCAAGCAGACCCGCAAGAGCCAGCTGGACCTGGAACGTCACGGCGGCCGCATCCACGCCGGCGTCATCATCCGCGCACTGACCCGCATCCTCGCACTCACCAGTGTGGTCCGGCACAACGACAAGACCGGCCAGCCGCTCAAGCGGTCTCTAGCCCTCGACACATAACTAACTGTCGCTTCTGACCAAGCCGTCGCCTCCAACCTGGATCGCCTGGAACTCATCCGCGCCGGCCAGACCCGCGCTTATGACCCGCCGTCCCGATGAGGCGGGTCGTAGTAGCCCGGACCTGCGATCAGAACACTGTCAAAACCTGCCTGGTCAAGGTCTGCCGGGTAGGACATCCCGACCGAAAGCTCCGGCACGACCAGGCCGCCCGCGTCATCCTCCACGTCGTAGCGGGCTGCCAGTTCCGCGATCACCTGCTCGGCAGGCGCCGAGAAGAGGTCCATTCCCATCAGAAGCACCCGCGCCGGCGATTCATCATCGAACGGGGAGATTTCGATCGTCTGCACCACGCCCGCGGATCCGCAGAACACATGGGCAATCACCCCCGAGTCCATCAGCCGCCAATCCAGCGGTTCAGCCCCCGGATATGGTGCAAACGGCTGCGGCGTTCCCCACGCCGCCAGCGCCCGCCCCGCCTCCTCGAACGACGCCCCCAGCAACACCGGGCCGGCAGCCCGCAGCGGATCCAACTCGATGACCAACGGCGACAAACCTGCCTCCAAACCCCAAAGCCCCAGGAACCACTCCAGGCGCACTGAACATCATCACCACATCAGATGAAAGCCACCACCTCCCCCCGCCAGGTCGGCTGAGAACCCGTCAGGTTCGCTGAGAACCCACACCAAGCCCGGCCCCGGATCTGCCGGGGCCATTCCGCTTCCATGCTTGCTCGCCATGCCGCGTCGTTCCCGCTGAAATCCGTCACGCTGCGCCAGCCTGCCATGCACGCGCAGCGAGAGGAGGACCATGCACACCGATCCCGACCAGCCCGCCCTGCTCCTCGGAGAGCGGCATCCGCTGCGGCGACAGCCGTCCGGCCTGCCGCTTCAGGATCGACCGGGCCCCTCAACGCGTCCGACTCCCTTGACTGGCGAACGTATTCGACCCCAGCTCCACCCGGGCGATTCCCTCTGCGATGCCCGGATCGCTTGCCCCGGTTGATGCTCATCGCCGGCCTCCTGGCCTGTGTCAGTTTCAGCATCTGGGCGAGTGCATGGGGCACTGACAACCCGTCGCCTCGGACGACGGCAACCCCGATGCCGACGCCCCGCCTGAGCTCTGCTGAACGCCCAGCCGCGCTCACCCCGCCAGCGACGCACACACCCACTCCCGATACGCCGCCGCCCTCGACGGTGCTGCGGACAGATCGTAAGCAGCTGAAGAACAAGACGAGACGGCCGCGGGAGCACCACCAATCACGGGGCTGGGCTGTGCCACGTCAGCGGTATGGAGACGTCCCCCGGACGCCGCACACGACTGCTACGCCCCTTCGTCGTCTAAGAAGGTCCAGGCCCGTAGTTCCTGAGGTCCGCGACAGCAGGAGCTCGGGTTCCTGGATCGCCGCGAAATGTGACGAGCTCTTTCCGCCATCCCGATCAGAGTTCCTCATCCGCAATCGGGCATGTCACCTTCTCTACGGATAGCGCTGTCATCCCTGAGTGGAGCTGACGAGGAGAGGCCGGAGTTCCCGGACGAACTCGATGGCGTCGGCGCGTGCCGCGGTGCACCCGTGCTCTCGGGGCGTCCGAGCGCTGGTTCGGGAGGCGCAGTCCCAAGGATGATCCGGTCAGGTTGAAGTACTTCGACGAGGCCGAGTTGGCGGCCGAGTTCGCCCACTGCTTCCTTGATCCCGGCCACCACCACCGCGCGACCGGGTGTTAGAAAATGTGGCCCTACCGAAGTCCCTGTACGTATGCGGCCTGTCCTTCGTCCGAACCATCCTCGCCACAAGCCACGTCGCCGGCGGCGACGCGGAGCAAGGCATCGCCATTCCGTGGGAGGTCGTCGCCACAGCGGCCGACCTACGATCAGCACGCACCCGCCGCCGCTACGTCCGAGAGTTCGTCAACCAACTCGCCCACTACGGCAACGACCCGCTCATACGCGACTTCCAGACCTTGGCCAAGACCAGCCTCGCCCAAGCCCACTCGAAAGCTGGCTCGGCGCCGTAATCACCGTTCGAAAGGAGATCGAGATTTGCAGAAGTGGTGGCCGCTGCGCCGAGCGCAGGTCAGGATAAAAGCACGGTCTGGCCGCGCCAACGGAGGTACGGCATGCGTGCAGTATGTTGTCTCTTAGCGATCTTCATTCTGGCTTTGGTCTCATGCTCTTCAGGGCCATCTCTTGGCGAGGCGGCGGCTGAGCTGCAGAAAGACACTCATACGCTGGAGACAGATGACGTCTTCAAGAACCCACTCAAGAAGCTGCGCATTGTCGAACGGCCGGACACCGATATTCCTTGCGGTGACGAGCGGTTCAAAAGAGTCCTCGTGGCCACGGCGGAGAACACGCGAGGCAACGAGCCGGTTGACGATTTCCTTGATCGAGCCGAGCGCCTGATGGCTGACACTCTCAGGCTGCCTCGCTTTGGCTATGACGTGACGTTCGATCCCCAGCAGGTGGACCAAACGACAGGCCGGGTCATCCACGGGTCGAAAGTAGCGCTTGGCATCACAGTAACGGTGGAGGTCCATGAACAGCCGCCGACCTGGCATTTGCGGGCGGAATCCCGCTGCCTCGCGCGATGAGTCGCAGGGGTCAGCTCCATTTATCGATCAGCTCTTTGGTCAGGGTGCTGGTTGTGGATCTTGCGGCGTCCTCCATCTTCTCGTCGAGCCTCTGATTGCCGTCCGACCAGCGTTCATAGAGCGTGAGTTTCTCTCTCAGGACCTTCTTCTCGTCGCCCCCTGCCGCTTCCCGCTTGACCTCCTTGAGAATCTCGTCGTACGTCTTGAGCTGGCCGGTCTCCTTGCTGATCAGCTCGTCAGGGGGACGGGTGGCGGGGAATCCGCCTTCGCGCAGGAGGCGCGCCATTTCGTACCTCTGCCGTTCGACGTAGTCGACATGTTTGGCGTCGAGCTTCTCCACGCGGGTCTCGAAACTCTCCGCCCATCTGTCGAGCAGTCGGCTGACGGCGTAGGTCTTGGCCACGGTCCATGTGAGGTCGATCGCCGCGCCGGCTACCGGAACGCTGTCGATCCCCAGAGCAAGGGTGTTCTTGCCCATGTCAATGACGAGTTCGTCGATGGCATCGGCCTGACCTCGCACATCGGACGCCGCCTTGAATTCGATCCCGGCGAAGTCACCGAACATCGTGGCGGCATGGTCGAAATGCTGGGTCGCCTGCTTGCCGTCGAGACCCGCTGTGGTGACCATCGTGTCGTGGTAGAACTGGGCCACGGCTGAGTCGAACTTGTCGGTGGCGCGCTCGTTGCCCATGAAGGTGCGCAGGAAGTGGAAGGTGTCGCCCGGGCTCAGGTAGAAGGCAGGGGTTACACCGGGGATGTCGGTCCACCCGGGCGGGCGGCCCATTCCCGATGATCTGTCGATGGCTTTGTCAAAACGTCCGCCTGTGATCAGTTCGCGGACGTAGGACTGTGCTATCAGCCCCATGGAGTTCTGGGCGGTGACGGGTAGTTTTTCGCCGAATGATCCCGTCATCCTGATGGCGTCGAAAGCGAAGGTGGCGGCTTCCGGGGAGTGCTTTCCCGGTGTACCGGCAGTGGCCTCGGATCCGGAGACCAGGGCGCGGCCCAAGGCGTCGGCAACTTTCTCTCCGCCGCCGAATCGTTTGGCGTAGTCGACGAAAAGCTTCATTTTCTCGGTGCGGGTGAGCTTGACCTGCGGTCCGCCCATGGCAGTGAAAGCGTCGCGTACGGCGGCGCCATCATCGGCGATGACCTCCAGCGCCATACCGACCGTGTCCGAAGGGTAGCCGTAAGCTTCGGCTTCGGAGGGCCCTGTGGGACGAAAGGTCCGCTGCGAGTTGGTCGCGAAATCATCCAGCGCCAGTGCGCGGACGGCGGCGATTCGATAGGAAGTCGGGGCGCCGGCGCCTTTCAACAGGGCTAATCGGTTCCACGCAGCGTCCTGGGTGGAAGCGTTGAGGAAGTCGTTCTTGAACCGTTCGAACGCGGGCACGCTCGCCGGTGCGCGTAACGCTGCGCCGAGAGCTTTGCTGAACGCGGCGAGGTCCTGTTTGGCGGTCTTGCTGCCAGTGGCGACCAGCAGGCTGGGCAGAGCGTTGCGTACGGTCGGCGAAAGCATGGCGAAGAAGGCCGCCGCAGCCTGCGGGTTGTCCGCCAGCTCGGCGATCTCGTCGGCGTGTTCATGGACAAGGCGTGCCTGCAGGTCGCCAGGGCCGTGCACCATGATGTCCTGGCTGTACATGGTGGCTAGCCCGCGAGCGTCGTCGAAGGCGGTGAGTTGGTCGGGGAGCATGAGGAAGGCCGCGCCGGCTCCCTTGCCCAGCTCGCGGATCGTCTGGCTGCGGTAGGCGAGCATGGAGATCTGGCTCCCACTCCACTCCGAGACGGCGAGAATCTCTTGCAGCGGTCCGGCGTTGATGCCGTTTGCGCGGAAGAGGCGATCGAATTGCTGATAGAAGTCGCTTAGGCGGTTTGTCGCTTCCTGTAAAGAGCGCGACATGCCATCCATTGCGTCTGGATCGATACCGCAAAATTCGTTGTCCGACGCCATTACGTGCGCCCTGCCATCTCGTGGCGGATCGAGTTCGCCATCGTCTCGGTGACCATGGGCTGGTGCCGGCGCAACTCCTCTTCGACGGCGCTGATCACCCGCTGGGCTATGGCGAGCAGCTGACGTTGACGTTCCTGCAAGTCGGCGAACCACTTGCGGGCAGTGGGGCCAGTCCAGACCGTTCCGGAGGTCATGGAATGGATGGCCGGAAGATACGCCTGCCGCAGCTCGCGAGCCTCATCCTCGGTCTGGTCAAGCAACTGCTTCAGCCGTACGTGGCGCGGATTGGGAACCATGGGCTCAGCCACGACGCCCTCCGATGTTGAGGCCAATCCGGTTTGCGGGCGGACTCATAAGCCGACCTCCCTAGCAGATACAGTGGCGGCCTCCCCAGCCCTAATAAGGGATCTGTCGGCTTGGCAGGATCGGGATGCGCGGACTCGACCAGTGCCAAGGCCCGGTTGAAGATGCCTCGATAGGCTGCCTCCCATGCCTGGCAGTCGTTGAGCAGTTTTTCGGCCGCCTTGCCCTTCAACGCGCGGTCTTCGAGCAGGTTGATGAGCTTGCGCACATCGTTGGCGCGCTGTTCGCGTGACTGCTCGATCGTCCGCCACGGCGGCGATCTGTTCCTGGGACGCCATCACCCTGGATCCTTTGGACCTTGAGGACGACTATCTATGGGATCAATGTGACGATAAAGGGCGGTCGTCGCGCCGTCGAGCTGAACTGCTCATATGGCATCAGCTCAACATTTATCCCGGCTGGTGCGTATCACGCATGATGGCAATCGCCTCGACTACACCCGCCACCACGTGATCGGCCCGATGCCCGTGCCCCGGCGAAATACCTCGATCGACCTAGATGCCGCGCAGACCCGCAGCATGAGCACCTGCGATGTCCGCGACGAGGTTGTCACCCACCATCCAACTGCCCTCGACGAGGCTGGCTCCGCATCGCTGGGCGGCGATGTGGAAGAGGCGAGCATCCGGCTTCCGGACACCCTCAACCCCGACACCGCGTAGCCGTCAACCACGTCAGCCAGGCCGGTTCGCCGGAGCTTGCCGAGTTGGTTGTCCGCCATGCCGTTGGTGACGATCCCCACGCGCGCCACCCGGCGGCGCTGATCAGCCAACTCGGACAGGACGCCGGGGTAACACTGCACGAGCTGCGGCATCCGCTGGCGGTAGCCGGCCCATGGCTCCTCGACCGATGCCGCCAGTGCGAAGTGCTCCCGCACCTCGTTGAAGAACACCTCTCGATGGGGGTGGAGGCCTTGATCCAGGGAGACGAGCCAGGCGACGTCTTCAGGCTTCAAGTGATGTTGCTCAGCGAACTCCTCGGCCCACCGCGTGATCGCGTCATCGAGATCAATGAGTGTCCTACCGAGGTCGAAGAGGGCAAGGCGCTGCACGATGCCGATCGTAGATACGAGGAGTTCAGCCTCGACAGGCTGGCCAGCGAATCCGTAGCTGACCTCGGGAAACGCCTTCGAGATCGTCTCCCGTATGCCTCCCGATCAAAGTCCTACGGCTGCATACGGGTACCTTCGGTGACCTATCAAGGGTCTGGAAAGCAAAAGACCTGCGGCCAAGAAACCGTAGGTCAGAAGATGAAACGCCTGGTGGAGATGAGTGCCCCCGGCAGGATTCGAACCTGCGGCACCCGCTTTAGGAGAGCGGTGGCTATCGAACTGCTACATGGTGTCTGAGCTGCGCAGACATGTCCAGCAACCTCCACACACTGAGAGATCATCCCGCATGTGTCCCGCGTCTCCACACTTCCGAGTTCTGATTCGTCTGCCATGACCCGGAAGCTGGTATGCCATCGCTGGGCGCAGACGGGAACGGGCACGGTCCCGGCGGCGACCCCCGCCTTGTCTTGAGGCCTCTTCGACCGGGGATACCAAAGGAGCCCACCGTCTGAACCGAGCCCGTTCGGGACCCATTAGGGCTACCAAGGTGCGGGCGGCACCACCCGCACGCCATTCAAGCGGCATCGCCACCATCCTTGGCTGTCATGCGGGCAGCGAGAGGCCAACCGTCCACATGGCCCGCATCCGCGCCATCGTCGAGCGCGCCGTCGCGACCTGGAAGTCCTGGAAGGTACTGACCAAGCTGCGCTGTTGCCCACCTTGCGCGGCCACGCTCGTGGAGGCGACCCTCGTGCTGCACCTCGTCGAAGAGGACCGCTACCTAGGATGAAAAGGCTCACTGTAGGTCATGAATCAGCCCACTCCGCCGTCCCGTAAGGATCTTATGGCGCTGGCCAGAGATCTCATGGTTGGCCGCACGCGGTACCTGGATACGGATGAGCAGCCGGCGGCTACTGGACGGGACAGCAAGAGGCGTCAGCCTCGTGGGTCGAAGCGCCAGTCCGGTCGGATGCCAGTAGAGAGCAACGCTTTGCAAGTAGGGTGTCCACATAACTGATTCGGTTGGTGTGCTTAGGAGCGCCACGTGAGTGAAGCCGAACTGGATCCTCCAGTCGAACTGGATTCGGAGGGCCGCAGCACCGGTGTAGAGCGGGAAGACCCGGGGGACAGGATCGAAGCGCCCTTCGACCCGGATCGGATCGACGTCCAGACTAGGACGCCGACCATTGATCTTTTGCTGTCGAGGCTACGTAGGAGGGCTCTCGACCTTGAGCCCGACTTCCAAAGAAAAGCTGGAATCTGGAGCGATCGCAACCAGAGCCGACTAATCGAGTCACTACTACTTCGAATTCCACTTCCCACGCTCTACGCCTCGGATACGGACGAGGATGTGTGGGTCGTGGTGGACGGCATCCAACGTCTGACTACAGTTGCACGATTTGTCGATCCCATAACCGTCGGCATGCCACCATTAATCTTGCGTGATTTGGAATACCTGAGACAGTACGAGGGCTGCTCCTATGCCGACCTACCGGGTCGTCTTCAAACTCGGATCAGCGAAACGGAACTAGTGGTCCACCTCATTCGGCCGGGAACTCCAGACGAGGTGAAGTTCAACATCTTCGCTCGAATCAATACTGGTGGTCGGCCTCTGACTCGCCAAGAGCTCCGGCATGCTCTTATTCCTGGTACGGCGCGAGTTCTGTTGAAGGAGCTAGCTGAAGCCCCTTCGTATCTAGCCGCCACAAATAAATCTGTCTCTCCTGACCGGATGGATGACCGTGAGATGGTTCTGCGTTTCTTGGCGTTCCGTCTCACGGAGCCCAATTCCTATACCCGCGGTGATCTAGATGAGTTCCTGCGGGAGACAATGGTCAAGCTGAACGGGATGGACACCTCAAAGCTGACCAAACTGAAGCGGGATTTCAATCGGGCAATGGATATGTCAAAAGCGATCTTCGGTGAGTACGCTTTCCGTAAGCGTATCCCTGGTAGCTCTCGTCGGCTCCCGATTAACAAGGCTATCTTCGAAGCAGTATCAGTGAACCTGGCAAGGCGCTCTGACGATGACTTCTCGCTTCTTCTTGAGAGGGCGGCACAGGTTGAGGCAAACTTCATAAAACTCATGGATGACGCGGAGTTCGAGCGGGCAATCTCCCAGGGGACCGGCGATGTGGCAAAGGTGCGGCATAGATTTAGTACCATCGACAAGATGCTGAGGTGGGTGGCCCGGTGATCGAGCAACTGATCCTTCGGAACTTTAAGGCGTTCCGGAGGCAGGATTTGGCTCTTGCCCCGTACACTTTGCTGACTGGTTTAAACTCGTCAGGGAAGAGCAGTGTCCTGCAGGCTCTGGCATTGCTGCGGCAAAGTTATGAGAGTAGAACACTTGTTCCAAGTAAGGCTCCAAGGCTGGAGTCGGGATTTCTTCTCAATGGCGACCTAGTAGAACTCGGTGCAGGAAAGGATGTCCTCCACGAAGATTATGATCGCAATCCAACCGGGAGTCCCCTGATAGAGCTAGGTATCGAGACTGGCCCGCCCCGAAGCCTTGCTTCCTGGACCGTCGAGTATCAGCCGGAAAATGATCTCCTCCCGCTACGAGGCACCTCCGGTAAAATCGAAAGGACCCTCCTCTTCGGACCTGTATTCCAGTATCTGAAGGCTGACAGGGTCGTACCTGCTGTCAGTTATCCACGGTCATATGACGCTGCAGTTAGACGACGCTTTCTCGGCGCGCGCGGCGAGCACACAGTGAATTACCTCCGGCACTACGGTGACGAACCAATCCAGGAAGAGACGCTTCAGCATCCGCTAGCTAGATCTCCCAGGCTAGCCGATCAAACCGAGGCATGGATGCAGGAGGTTTGCCCTGGAGTAAACTTGGAAGCGGTTGGGATCGAGGGGACTGACCAGGTCCGATTGAGCTTTAAATTTGGTACGGCGGGGCTATCCGCGTCTAACCGGTACCGACCAACCAATGTCGGTTTCGGACTCACGTACGTGCTGCCCATTGTTGTTGCATGTCTGACCGCGCAACCGGGGGCCCTCATCCTACTGGAGAACCCTGAAGCTCACATTCATCCCCGGGGTCAGACCGCTATGGCACGTCTCACGTGTGCAGCAGCCCGTGCTGGCGCGCAGGTAGTGGTGGAAACGCATAGCGATCACATTCTTAACGGTGTGCGGATCGTGGTAAAGGAACAGAGGCTGCGGCCGAGTCAGGTAGCCCTCCATTTCTTTAGCAGGTCGACAGGTGGAATAGAGATCCAATCGCCCGTGCTGAACTCGGATGGTATGCTTTCAGTCTGGCCAGATGGCTTTTTTGACGAATGGGATCGATCCTTGGACCAACTACTGGACTGAATATCGTACTCTTTGAGGGGAAGGGCAGCTGTGCCTATTCTGCTGTTCTTTAATGAATTATCCTGTCGTACTGAAGCTTCTCGCCCTCAAGTTGCGGCGGCAATGGAAGACTTTGTTGCCCTACTGCGTCAGGTGCGTGAGTGGCGTCGCGATCTTGCCTTGGTAAGTATCGCGAAGCTGCCCTCGTTGGAACTATCACGGGGTTACTACTTGTCCGAATGGATCGGCGATCCAGCTAATCGCGACCGATGGCGATTCATTCGTACGCTGCAGAACCGCGCACCCTTCAGTGATGTGCTCCCGCCCGGTGCAGGTGATGGCGTCGAATACCTCCATAATGGTCGCCCCGCGCAAGGCCTAGGTGCGGCTCACCTAATGGACGGAGTTGCGGTTAGTCTTTGTTTGGAATCGACCTGGAACACCTACCAAGCACAACTCGTCCGCGAAGTTCTGGGGGAGCGTCCCGATGGTAGCGTTGAGCTAATTGAAGAATTTGTGCAAATCCGCCATGCAGCATTGATCCATCATCTCGTCTTCCATGAGGAGCGCATTAAAGAAACCGGCCTTCGCGATGTGTTATCGGGTATCGACTTGTGGTCCGGTCGTCTTGAGTATTTCTCTTCTCTTCGTTTCTTGCCACGAGTGGAAGAAGATCTTGTATCCCTTCCCCCTGACTGGGTTGCCCCGGTGGCGAGCGAGCTGCTCAAATTGAATGCCGCCGTAGCCGCCTGGAATCCTGCGGTATCCCGTTTTCCTGACTGGAAATCAAAGGTCACGCCGGAGGGAGAGACTAGGAAGCGCCTCTGTGAGTTCGTCGATCTCGACGGCACGCCCCGGATCTTTGACCTCCATGCCCGTTTCACCCCGCGTGCAGGCCGGCTTCATTTCCGCCTCGACCCACACAACGCCGTTGTTGTGGTCGCGTATATTGGGCCGAAAATCGGCACCTAACAGACTGGTGTCGATAGGGTGCTCTATAATCTATGTAGTTACTTATAGTTTGGCAGACGGTGACCTTGCGTCCGCGGAACGGAGAATAATGAAATATGACGCCTCCGCAGCACTCCCGGCCGTCAATTTCTAGCTAGCTTTGCGGCGCCCATATTTCCCGCCGAGGCGTGTTGATATAATCGCGTCTTCAGCCATGAGGCCGAGAAGGCCCATCGTGAGGGCCGTTGACGACCGCATCTCATCGATGGTGGATGGATCGTATATGCTGCGGTAGTGCTCGGAGTGCGCCACCTTGGATACGGCGACCTGCCCATACACGTCAGCAATCTCCTGTGCAATGCTATCGGCAAGGTGGTCCGCGTAGGCGTTCTGCCAGGTGGCAATGACTTCGGCCAGCGCCGGGTGCTGTATATTCACTCGAACTAGTCCGGTTGGTAGCTCGCTGGATACTGGCATGTACTCCGCCAGCATTTCTGGCTCATCCATCTCATCGGCGCGAACAACCTTGTATTCAGGTAGACCTGCCCCGGCGCGCGCTGACCGTGCCGGAACCGGGCCCCCAGGCTTACCAGTTGCTGGCTCGCCGGTCCGGCCTCCGGTGCCACCCCCTCCGCTGCTAGGCTTCCTCTTCTTCTTGACAGCTGCCCGCTTGCCGGGGCGTCCGCTGCTCTGTGTGGGGGCGATCCCATGGCTCCCGTTCGTGGAGCTGATCCACTGAGGCATCCTCCATCTAGAGCCGAAGCGCTCGAGTAGTCGGTCACGCCACGCAGCATCGAGGCTTCCCGTGCCACCGGCGTTCGCGGCCGCCAGTGCATTTGCGATTTCCTCGGGGAGGTGGTCCGCAAATTCTGCTCCCCATTCAGCCATGGGCAGACTTGCGCCTGCTAGTGCACCGCCCTGCACGAGCAGCCTGGACCGCGACGAGTCTGGGTAGACGCCGGCTTTGATCACTGAATCAAATGGCTCCGGTTCTACAATGATCCAAAGCTTTGCCCTAACCTCCTTATTGCTGATGCCAAATGAACGGAAGGTCGCAACATGATCACTGCGGTCGTACAGTTCGTTGTCGTAAAGGGCGGCAATGTATCCGTTGTTAGGAAAATGTCCACTGAATAAGTTGGGGCGGTCTTCCCGCCATAGCCACCAGTGGATCTTGGCGCCGAGGCCGGCGGCGCCGGCGGAGACAGGTGAGGTGCCGTAACAGACGTCGTTAGTCTGACTTGGAACCGGTTGAACGATGGAGGCCTTCGCGCCAACCATGGTGCGCCGGTGTGCTGGCGCACCGGACCCAGAGAACGCCCCCGTTCGCTCCTGTGGCCACTCTTCCCGGTTCTGTGTGCGGAACTCAAGGATTTTCACCTCAACTCCTTGGGGGACCTCCCACAGTCGGGTGTTGAGGTAGCGGCGAAGGGAATGCGGCCTGGCTTCCTCGCGATCCAAATCTCCTAGCACAGTGTCTTGGCTTGGCTCATTGCCGAGCAAAATTAGTACGGTACCGTGCCCGGCTTCGCGAATGAAATCCGGAACAACTTCTGACCAGTCGAAGTCGTCGATGAAGGACGGTTCGACGACATGTTCGATCGTTTCGCGGCCGTTTTCGTCCTCAGCCGGTATGCGGCGCAGGCCGTACTCCCCTGTCACGGGGTCGTGCTGTAGCCAAACGAGGCTCGAATCGCCGTCCTTAAGCGAGATTACAACGAGCCCGTACTTGTTCCATGGGAGCAAGGACGTCTTGACACCGACACCGAAGTTCTGATGTACGTCCCCGATCGGCTTACCGCCGCCTCCGAAGGTGTTGAGGAACACGTCAATCTCATCTTCCGCCATCCCTCTGCCATTGTCCGCGATGGTCCGACGGTAGACGCCGAGTTGCTCGACTGCGTGCCACTCCACGCCGAACTCGATCTGAGTTGCGCCCGCCTCGAGAGCGTTGATGAGAGCTTCCCGCGCCCACTGGAAGGAATGTGACTCCCGATGGACGCGCTCGATCAGCGGGCCCGTATTCGAAGTACGCATGGGGGTGATCGACATGCACCTCTCCGATCATCTAGGAGTCGACACGCCTAGGAATACGCGCATGTCGGTAGATTCGGCAAACTGTAACGGAGCCTACATGGCGGGCGGGCTATTTGTGCTCAACTTTAGTTCTCTCGACCGAGACCACCCCGTTCCGGGTGACCACGTACGGCTGCAGGCCACGAGGATCAGGTTTTCGCAGCTCAAGCACCTGACGTGCCTGAAGCTCTCGACCGCGGTGAAGGAGGGTGGCTGGCATTCGTTTCCTTGACGGCGGCTGATGGGCACTGAAGCCTGCGATCGGCGGCCTCAGCTCTGCGGGGGGGGTCTCGAACTTGCCGCGCCGCGTCGGCCCCACATGAACCCAACCTTCTGGTCCTTAGGCCGTGTGCTATGTGGTGAGCCGGATGAACCGCTTGTAGCAGCACAGGGCAGCTGCTAGCCGGTCAGCCATGACATAGTCCGCTCGATCACCCAGCGATGCCGGCCTAATCGCTGGCTGGACTCGACTCCCTTGCGGGCGATACGAACCGCGATGCGCTTGCCGCGTGACCATCGACGCAGGTCGGTACGGTCATACGCCTTGTCCGCGTGAAGCTTGCCGGGCTTGATGTGACCGCCGTGGTGAGGGTCGCGTCTCATTTGGAGCTCGGTCACGATGGGCTTGAGACTCTCGCTGTCGTGGGTGTTGCCGGATGAGACACCGACCACGACGGGCAGTTCGGACCGGTCGGACAGGATGTGCATCTTGGAACCCGGCTTGCCCCGGTCCACGGGGCTCGGACCTGCAAGTTCGCCCCCCCTTTTTGGCCCGCACGTGGGCGGAGTCGAGCACGACGCGGGAGAGGTCGAGCAGGTCGGCCGCAGCGAGTTTGTCGAGCAAGGCCTGGTGCAGCTTGGCCCACACGCCAGCCCGCGACCAGATCAGAAAGCGGCGGTGCGCGGTGGACTTCGATATCCCGAAACATGGCGGCAGGGACCGCCACGCACACCCGCTCACCAGCACGTAGACGATGGCCGCGAACACCGCTTCATCAGGCGTGTTCTGCGTGCCACCGCCCTGTGGACGCACCCGCGCCAGCGGTAACAACGGGCGGACGATCTCCCGGAATCCGTCCGGGACGATCCACCCCCACTCGTGCCTTCCCATGCCCTCTTAATGTCCGACTCACCACATAGGGCATGGTCTTAGCATGGACGGCCATCCCGTGCAGGGATGCCCATCGACCTACAACCCGATCGTCCGCGCCGGATCTGGGCATCGGCCGAGGTGGTTCGGAGTGGCCCGAACCCTGTGATCTGTGCGAGGCGGAGTTCGCCGGGGCTGCCTGACTTCTCGTTGCTCCCGCTGTGTCGGCCCTCTCCGCTACTGTGCGGGCGGACCTGAAAGTCCGCCTGACTTCCCGCCTACGCAGGAGGCCGAGGTGCGCGAAGATGGCATCATGACGCCCCGTCAGCGGACGTGCGTCGCCTTGCGGGGCGCGACTACCCAAGTGAGCCGGCGCAGCCATGCACGTTGAGTGATTCTCGTGAGGAGCTTTGTGAGCACGCTCGGTAGTTTCATATGGTCGATCGCCGACCAGCTTCGGGGTCCCTACCGCCCCAACCAGTACGGGAACGTGATCCTCCCGTTCACGATCCTTCGGCGCCTCGACTGCATCCTGGAGCCGGACCGCCAGACCGTCCGATACCTGGCCGCGGCATACGAGAACCCGAACCGGCTCCGGATTGAGGTCAAGAAGGCCACCGGCCGGCCGTTCTACAACACCTCGAAGTACAGCTTCGCCAACCTTCTGCAGGACGCGGACGGGCTCGCAGATAACCTCGTCGACTACATCGATCGGTTCTCCGCCGATGTCGATGTGTTCGAGTACTTCGACTTCAAGAAGGAGATCATCGCCCTAGAGAAGGCCGGTCTCCTGCGCGAGGTCGTGAAGTCCTTCGGCGCCGTTGACCTGCACCCCGATGTCGTGTCCAACGCCGACATGGGGGATGCGTTCGAGTACATCATCCGCAAGTTCAACGAGGCCGCGAACGAGACCTCCGGTGACCACTACACGCCCCGCGACGCGATCCGGCTGCTGGTCGACCTGCTCTTCGCCGAGAAAGACGCCGCCCTGACCGAGGCGGGCATCGTCCGTACGCTCTACGATCCCACCGCCGGCACCGGTGGCATGCTCGCCCTGGCCGAGGAGCACCTGCTCGCGCAGAACCCGGACGCCCGATTGAGCCTGTACGGCCAGGAGTACAACCCGCAGTCGTACGCGATTTGCAAGTCTGACCTGCTCGCCAAGGGCCACGACGCGTCCAACATCGCCTTCGGTAACACGCTCACCGACGACGCCTTCAAGGGCCGCCAGTTCGACTTCTGCATGTCCAACCCGCCGTACGGCGTCGACTGGAAGCAGTACGCCAAGGCCGTCACCAAGGAGCGCGCCGAGGCAGGCCCGTACGGTCGATTCGCGCCGGGCCTGCCCGCCACCTCGGACGGGCAGATGCTGTTCCTGCTGCATCTGGCGCACAAGATGCGCGCCCCCGAAGACGGCGGCGGCCGGGCCGGGATCGTCATGAACGGCTCGCCGCTCTTCAACGGGGCTGCGGAGTCCGGTCCGTCCAACATCCGCAAGTGCCTGCTGGAGAACGACCTGGTCGAGGCGATCGTCGCGCTGCCGACCAACATGTTCTTCAACACCAGCATCGCCACCTACATCTGGATCCTCGACAACACCAAGCACCCCGACCGCAAGGGCCTGGTCCAGCTCATCGACGGCACCGCGTTCTGGACCAAGATGCGCAAGAACCTCGGCTCCAAGGGCCGCGAGATCAGCGACGCAGACCGAGCCAAGATCGTCCAGCTGTACGCCGACTTCACCGACGCCGACCCCGACTACTCCAAGGTGCTCCGCAACGACGAGTTCGGCTACTGGACCATCACTGTCGAACGGCCGCTGCTCGACGAGAACGGCAAGCCCGTCGTCGACCGCAAGGGCAACCGGAAGCCCGACCCCAAGAAGCGCGACACCGAGAATGTGCCCTTCACCTACGGCGGCTCGACCGCCGGTGCCGCGGCCAAGACCGAGGTCATCCAGGCGTACTTCGACACCGAGGTGAAGCCGCACGTACCCGACGCCTGGATCGACTGGGCCAAGATCAAGATCGGCTATGAAATCCCCTTCACCCGCCACTTCTACAAGTACGTCCCGCCCCGCCCCCTCGCCGAAATCGACGCCGACCTGGAGAAGCAGGTCGCCAAGATCCTCGATCTGCTGCGGGAGGTCGAGGGATGACCGATGCGGTCCGCCTTAAGTGGTTGCTTTCGGAATCCGACGTTCGCGCTGGAGCGGCGGCGAAGCGACTTCCGCTTCTGTCGGTCTCGATCAATTGGGGAGTACGACGTCGGGAGGCGTCCGACACCACGACAAGAGCCGCGTCCGAGGACCTGTCCAACTACAAGGTCTGTCGAGCGGGCAACCTGGTCATTAACCGGATGCGCGCATTCCAGGGTGCTCTTGGCGTCGCTGGCGAGGAGGGGATCGTCAGCCCGGACTACGCGGTGCTGGAGGTGGCTCCGCAGGTGGACGCTCGCTGGCTGAACTACTTCCTGACGAGCGAGGCAACCGTGGCGACCATGTCCAGTCTGGTTCGTGGAATCGGTGGAACCGAGGCCGGGAACGTCAGGACACCTCGACTCAACATTAGTGATCTGCTGTCAATGACCGCGCCTCTCGGGTCAGTCACACAGCAGCACGCCATCGCCGACTACCTCGACTGCGAGACCGCCCGCATCGACACGCTCATCGAGGAGCAGCAGCGTCTGATCGAGATGCTCTGCGAGCGCCGTCTGGCGGCGGTCGAGGAGGCGGTGTCCATCGTCGCTACCCGCGGGGCGCGACTGAAGCACATCATTCGATCGGTTCGGCAAGGGTGGAGCCCGCAATGTTACTCGTGGCCAGCCGATGGTGTCGAGACGTGGGCCGTTCTCAAGGCTGGAGCGGCAAACGGCGGTCGTTTCCGCCCGACCGAGAATAAGGAATTGCCGGAGGACGAGGTCCCGCGCCCGGATATTGTCGTAACTCGAGGCGACCTCATCGTATCGCGCGCCAACACCCGCGAACTGGTCGGCAGTGCGGCGGTGGTCGAGGGCGACTTCCCGCGGCTCATGCTGTGTGACAAGCTTTACGCTTTCTCGCTCGATGAGAGCCGAGCCGATTCGCGGTTTGTAGCGGCGGTGCTCGGAAGCCGCAGGTGGCGTGATCTGATCGAGTTGGAGGCAACCGGCGCGAGCCACTCGATGCTCAATATCAGCCAGTCCGACATCGTGAACCTCCCGATGCTGCTGCCTCCTGTGGATGAGCAGCGCCGCATCGTCGCGCACTTGGACGGTGAGACCGCCAAGATTGATCAGCTCATCGCGGAGACGGAACGGTTCATCGACCTCGCCCGTGAACGCCGGGCTGCGCTGATCACGGCGGCGGTGACCGGCCAGATCGACGTACAAGGAGCCGAGTGATGGCCGATCACAACGAGGTCGTCTTTGAGACCGAGATCTGCGAGCACCTCGCGGCCCACGGGTGGCTGTACTCAGCCAACGACACCGGCTATGACCGTGAGCGGGCGCTGTTTCCCGAGGATCTGTTCGCGTGGCTGGAGGCGACACAAAAGTCGGCGTACCAGAAGGCGTTGGAAGCGGCTGGGTCGCAGGGGAAGTTCCTCGACGTACTGACTACGGCGCTCGACAAGCCGCTGGGGCATGGCGGTGGGATGCTGAACATCCTGCGGAGCGGGGTCCAGTACATCGGCGGTGGCCGGTTGAAGATGGCGCAGTTCCGGCCCGAGACGACGCTGAACGAGACGACGAACGCCGAGTATGCGGCGATGCGGGTCCGGGTGATGCGGCAGGTGCACTTCTCGACGGCCGATCAGCGCAGCATCGACCTGGTGTTCTTCGTCAACGGGCTCCCGGTCGCGACAGTGGAGCTAAAGACCGACTTCACTCAATCGCTGAACGAGGCGATTCAGCAGTACCAGAAGCACCGCAACCCCCTGACCAACGGTCGGCGCGAGCCGCTGCTGTCGTTCGGGCACCGTGCGCTGGTCCACTTCGCGGTCTCCAACGACCGAGCTGCAATGACCACCCGGCTGGAGGGCGAGAAGACGCACTTCCTGCCGTTCGACACCGGCTTCGATGATGGTGCCGGGAACCCGCCTGGTGCGGACGGGCGCTCGGCGACGGCGTACCTGTGGGAGCAGGTCTGGGAGAAGCACGCCTGGCTCAACATCATCGGCCGGCTGATGATCGTGGAGACCAAGGAGGAGTGGGACGTCGCGACCGGCACATCGGTGCGCCGCACGAACATGCTGTTCCCACGGTTCCACCAGTGGGAGGCGGTCACGAACATCGTGGCCGCCGTGGCCGAGGAGGGTGTCGGCCGGCGTTACCTGATCGAGCACTCCGCCGGGTCGGGGAAGACGAACACGATCGCCTGGACGGCGCACCGCCTCGCGCGGCTCCACGTCAACGACGAGAAGGTCTTCGACTCGGTCATCGTGGTCGTCGACCGTACGGTGCTCGACGGGCAGCTTCAGGACGCGATCCGGCAGCTCGACGGCAGCGGGAAGATCGTCGCGACGATCAGTCCGGAGGATGTGCGCAAGGCCGGTGCGAAGTCGAAGTCCGGCCTGCTGGCCCAGGCGCTGAAGAACGGCGAGTTAATCATCGCGGTAACGGTGCAGACCTTCCCGTTCGCACTCGATGAGATCCGGGCCGACTCCGGCCTGAAGGGCAAGCGGTTCGCCGTCATCGCGGACGAGGCGCACTCCTCGCAATCGGGGCAGATCTCCTCGAAGCTGAAGCAGGTCCTGACCGCCGAGGAGATCAAGGAGATAGAGGACGGCGGCTCGATCGACGTCGAAGCGGTCCTGGCTGCGGAGATGGCCGAGCGGGCCGAGTCGGACAACATCTCCTACTTCGCCTTCACCGCGACGCCGAAGAACAAGACCCTGGAGCTGTTCGGCCGTAAGGGGTCGGACGGCAAGCCGCGCGAGTTCCACCTGTACTCGATGAAGCAGGCGATCGAGGAGGGCTACATCCTCGACGTGCTCAAGGGCTACCAGTCCTACGAGACCGCCTTGAAGATCGCCGGTAAGGCCGCGAGCGGCGACGACGGCGGCGAGGTCGAGGAGTCGGCTGCGCGCAAGGGACTGATGCGGTGGGTGCAGCTGCACCCGACCAACATCAGCCAGAAGGTGCAGATCATCGTCGAGCACTTCCACGCCAACGTCGCCCACCTCCTGGAGGGCAAGGCGAAGGCGATGGTCGTCACCGACTCGCGCAAGGCCGCGGTGAAGTACAAGAAGGCGATCGACGCCTACATCGCCAAGCGGGCCGCCGAGGACGCGTCGTACAACTACCGGACCCTGGTCGCGTTCTCCGGGTCGGTGTCGATGGCCGAGAACGAGAAGTGGAGCCAGGACTGGGGGCCGGCGCCGTCTAATGACGACGAGTTCACCGAGGCCAAGATGAACCCCGGCGCGGGCGCCGACCTGGCCGCGGCGTTCAAGGGCGAGACGTACAAGATCATGCTGGTCGCCAACAAGTTCCAAACCGGCTTCGACCAGCCGCTGCTCTCGGCGATGTACGTCGACAAGAAGCTCTCCGGGGTCACCGCCGTGCAGACGCTCTCCCGGCTCAACCGCACCCACCGCACCGCCGGCGGGGAGCAGAAGACCAAGACGTTCATCATCGACTTCGCCAACAAGCCCGACGACATCAAGGCCGCCTTCGAGCCGTACTTCACCAACGCCACCCTGGAGACCGAGACCGACCCGTACGTCGTCGTACACCTTGCGAACAAGCTCGCCCAGGCAGGGATCTACACCGAGGAGCAGGTCCGCCAGGTCGCCGAGCTGTGGGTCACCCGCAAGGGCAACAACGCGCTCTCGGCCGCGATCAGCCCGGCCCAGCACGACTTCCGGCGTCGCTACGCGGCAGCGATCGAGGCCGAGGACAAGGTCACGCTCAACACCCTCGATCTCTTCCGCAAGGACGTCTCCACCTACGTCCGGCTCTATGACTTCATGAGCCAGATCGTCGACTACGGCGACCCGTACATGGAGATGCTCTCGATCTTCCTCCGGCTCCTGGAGAAGGTCATCGCCGAGTCCTCCTGGAGCGCCGACGTCGACCTTTCGGACGTGGTCCTGGTAGGCGTGAAGCACAACAAGGCAATCGCGGTTGACATCTCACTGACTGGAGACGGCGAGCTGAAGGGGATCAGCGCAGCAGGCACCGGCACCAAGAAGGAGCCGAAGTACGTCGCGCTCCAGGTCGTCATCGACAAGATGAACGACCTCTTCGGTGCCGAATCGTTCGCCGAGTCCCAGATCCGGGAGTTCGTGCAGGGGCTCGTGCAGCGACTGCTCGCCGACCCGGACCTGGTCCAACAGACCCGGGTGAACTCGAAGAAGCAGTTCATGGAGTCGCAGGACTTCCAATCCGCCGTCACCGAGGCCGTCGCCGAAAACCAGGAGGCGCACAACACCATGGCTGACTACTTCTTCACCGACGGGCCTGCGATCAAAGGGATCATCGTGGCGCTTGCCGACGCGTTCTACGAGCACGCGATTGACAAGGGGGCAGGTCGGCCTGGCTCAGGATCTTGAGGTGTCCCCTCACAGTTCTTTCCGGTTGTTCGGGGTCTTGCAGATCAGACCGTTCGGGGAGCCATAGTTCCAGGTAATCACTCATGGTCCCACACCTCGGCAGTGACTGTGGGGCTGAGTGTCCGAACACTTCATTACGAGTTAGATCACGACCGTCCAGGACCGTCCACGGCTGTCATCCGGGCCTGGTCGAGCGGGGCATATGGATCCCTCGGTCCGCCGTCGTCCAGGTCCGTCCAGACCTCTTGTTAGCACTGGCGTTAGCAAGATCATCAATTGTCGGAGTTGTAGGTCTCGGGGTCGTGGACACTGTTCCAGATCGCCTCGGTCTCGGCGACCTCGCGCTGGCGCTGGCTGTTGAGGTACTCGGGGGTGCCTGGGCCGGCGGACCTGAAGCTCCTCGGCGCTCGGTTTCGCAGGATCAGGCGTGGCGGGCTGGTGCCGCTTCTGACACTTCCCCATGCCGGGCATCGTGAAGAGACCACAGCCCGATGACGAGGCGTTGTCAGACGCTTGTGGCGCATCAGTGAGCGGGTTTGAACTGCTCGGCCACCCGATCTACCTCAAGATCTCCATCGCATGGATCACGTCCGTGACGACAGAGCTAGGCTCGTGCTCCTAGCCGAGCCAGGTACCTCGATCGATCCAGATCGTACGGAGGGAGGCGGCTCGCCTTCGCCAATGTCTTTGACAGGATGATCACCGACCATCCACCCCCAGGGGCAAGAGTCACACCGCACCGATCGGCGGCGATCTCGAGCAGGCCAATATCGGGCTCACGCATTTGAGGCCAACTGAGGCAAACCGTTACACAACACCTAGCTCTATGAAACGGCTAGTACCGCGGCGTGCCGTCGGGATAATAGCCCTCAAAGAATTGGTCAATATGCTCAGGGCAGTAACCAAAGGAAGCCCCATGCTTGCTGAGCTGCCCGCAATGTCTGGTGCGCCCGGTACTGTTTCCAACGTCCCAGCAGCACCGGCCCTCATCGAAGAGCGCTTTCTCGTCTTCAGTCCATCGCTGGGGATGTGTGTAGGGAGTGATGCATTGGTACAGATAGCTCATAAGGTCCACCTCTCTTCGACGGACCTCCGATGGCCCGTCGAACATCCGAACATACTACCGAATCGTTCTGCGCGATCGGCGACACATCGGTGATAGCTCAGTCCTGCGACGCCCTGGGCGTGCAAACCGCCAGATACGGCACGCGTCGCCCTTGCAGGGCGCACATGGTGCTAAGGATGTAACCGCCCGGATATCTACAGGGGCGGGCGGTTCAGGTTAGGTGGATGCAACGACCGAGACGGTCAAACCGATAGCACAGAGACAACCGTTAACGGCTAGGACGGGTTAGTCCTGATTGGTGCTTATGTCCGCAAAGTACCCCCCTCCGTCGTTGCAGGGCAGGGCCGCGCAGGCGGTCGCACGTTTCGGCGAATCCGCTGCTGTCAAACTAAAAGGTGGTGGCCAGCAAGAGGATCAGCTTCGCGCCCCGTTAGAGAGGCTGTTCGAGGATATGGCGGCGGCTCTTGGCGTCTCCGTCACTATGATCGGAGAGATGTCGCTTGCCACCCTTGGCGTGCGGCCTGATTACGCCGTCGATGTGGCCGGCGCCCGGGTAGGCTATGTCGAGCTTAAGGCTCCCGGCCGCGGTGTGCCGACAACTTGGACTCCTAACAAGCACGAGAAGAACCAATGGGAGAAACTCCGGCTGCTGCCGAACGTTCTCTACACCGACGGTGCTTTGTGGGCACTGTACCGCGACGGGGAGTTGATCGGGCAGGTTGCGCGGCTGAACGGTGACGTTCGCAAGGCAGCCGGCAAGCTCACTCCTTTGGATGGCGAGTTCGCCCGCGTCATCTCCGACTTCCTGTTGTGGAAGCCGAACCCGCCCCGGAACCTCCGCCAGCTCGTACGTGCGGTGGCTGGCCTGTGCAAGCTGTTGCGGACAGAGATCATCGAGACGATCGGCCGTGAACAACGGGGTGAGGAGAAACAGAAGGTCTTCACTGAACTCAGCCAGGACTGGCGCAAGCTGCTGTTCCCCGGCCTGACCCACGAAGAGTTCGCCGACGCCTACGCCCAGACCGTCACCTTTGCCTTGCTGCTCGCGCGCGTGGACGGCATCACCTTCGAGGGCCGCACCCTGGGTCAGATCGCTGCCCAGCTCGGCAAGAACCACTCACTCATGGGCAAGGCCTTGGCCGTACTCACCCATGACGCGGTGGAAGGCCGCAGCGTCGTCGTAGAGACCTTGAAGCGGGTCATTGGCGCGGTGGACTGGGACAAGATCAGTGATGGCTCGGCGGACTCCTATCTTCACCTTTACGAACACTTCTTGGACATGTACGACTCCAGTCTTCGGAGAGAGAGCGGGTCGTACTACACCCCCAACGAGGTGGTCTCGTTCATGGTCCGCTTCGTTGACGATATCTTGCGGAGCAAGTTCGGCCGGGAAGGCGGCTTCGCCTCCGACGACGTGGTGGTCGTCGATCCGGCGATGGGGACGGGCACCTACCTGCTCAACATCGTCAACAACGTCGCCCGGACCGTCGAGGAAGAGGAAGGCAAGGGAGCCGTCCCCGGCCAGCTCAAGAAGCTGTTCGGCCGCCTCATCGGGATGGAACGGCAGACCGGACCGTACGCGGTGGCCGAACTCCGGTTGAATCAGGCGCTCAAGTCCGAGCATGGCGCGGAGATCGCCGAGAAGGATCAGAAGCTCTACGTCGCCGACACGCTGGACAGCCCGTTTGAGAACACGCGGCTTGACCTGGGCTCGATGTATGAGCCGATCGTACGGTCCCGCCGTGAGGCCAACCGGGTCAAGCGGGACACACCGGTTCAGGTGGTCATCGGTAACCCGCCCTACCGCGAGCGCGCCAAGGGCTTCGGTGGCTGGATCGAGCAGGGGGCGGAGAACTCGGGCCACGGCGTTCCGCTGAAGGCCTTCAAGGCCGAAGGGCTAGGGAAGTACGAATACGTCCTGTCGAACCTGTATGTGTACTTCTGGCGGTGGGCAACATGGAAGGTCTTCGACGCTCACCCCGAACAGCCCGCGGGCATCGTCGCCTTTATCACCACCTCGGGATATACACGCGGCCCAGGTTTCGCGGGGATGCGGGAATACCTGCGCCGGACGGCTGATGAGGGTTGGATCATCGACCTGTCGCCAGAAGGTCATCAGCCCGATGTACCCACTCGGGTCTTCCCCGGCGTTCAGCAGCCGCTTTGCATCGGGGTCTTCGCACGGTACGGCGAGGGCAATCGGGGAATCCCCGCGCTGATCCACCACGTCAGCCTGGCGGGCAACCGATCCAAGAAGTTCGCGGCTTTAGAGCACCTGCGCCTCGACAGCTCGGAGTGGGTCAATTGTGCGACCGGCTGGACGGATCGGCTTCAACCGCCCGGAGGGGACGACTGGCTCAGTTACCCGGCTCTCGGCGACTTGATGCCCTGGCAGACTCCGGGCGTCAAGCCCAATCGAACATGGGTCTATGCTCCCTCCTCTGATGTGCTTCGTTCCCGGTGGGAACGGCTGATCAAATCCTCCACCGACAGCAGGGCTATCCTTTTCAAGGAAACGCGAGATCGAAGCATCTCCATGCCTCCTTCGCGCCTCCCAGATGACACAGCATCCGATCTTTCTGTATCGCAAGAGAATTCCGTAGATCCGCTTATCAGACAGGTGGCCTATCGAAGCTTTGATAGGCAAAAGATCCTCTACGATCCTCGAGTAATTGACTATGCGCGCCCGCCCTTATGGCAGACAGTCAGCGAATTCCAAGTCTTCATATCTGAATTTCATGCCGAACCTATAGACCACGGGCCGGGGCTGGTCTTCTCTGCCGATGTTCCGGATATGCATTACTTCAAAGGAAGCGGCGGCGGCCGAGTGCTTCCGCTGTACCGTGACCGTGCCGCCGGGGCAGCCAACTTCGCGCCCGGCCTGGTTCGCACTCTCTCTCAACGTCTCGGCTTGGCGGTCTCCGCTTCCGACATGCTGGCCTACATCGCCGCAGTAACCGCGCATGGCTGCTACACCGCCCGCTTCACCGAGGAACTCCGCACTCCCGGCGTGCGCGTCCCGCTTACCGCCGACCTGGAACTGTGGGAGCAGGCCGTACGGCTCGGCCGACGGGTCTTGTGGCTACACACCTATGGTGAGCGCTTCGCCGACCCCTCCGAGGGGCGCCCCGCCGGACCTCCGCGCCCCTCGACTGACCGCGCCAAGGTCCAACGGGCGATCCCGGGCGATGCCGGCTCCATGCCGAACGAGATCACCTATAACCCGGACACTCTGACCCTGCACATCGGCGCGGGGCAGATATCCCCGGTGCGCCCAGAGGTGTGGGCATACGACGTCTCCGGCATGAAGATCGTCAAGAAGTGGTTCGGTTACCGGAAGCAGAAGCCGGCGGGCCGCAAGTCGTCACCGCTCGACGACATCCATACCGAGGAATGGCCTGCGGGGTTCACCACCGAACTTCTCCAACTCCTCCACGTGCTCACCCTCTGCGTGGAGCTGGAGCCCGAACAGGCCGACCTGCTGGACCGGATCTGTGACGGCCCGCTCGTCACCGTGGCGGACCTGGAACAGGAGAACGTGTTCCCCGTCCCCGTCACTGCCCGTAAGCCCCCCGCTGCCGAATCTCCCGACGCACCGACCCTGCTGTGAATGACGCTTTGGAGCGGGCTCGGGAACCTCGGTAATCTTCGGGTCACGTAGCTGAGGCGTTCACGCGTACCTTCCGTCTCCCCGACTTCTGTCGGAGGCTCGCCCTGTTATTCGATGGCAAGTGGACCCGTACCGCAGGGCCGCCAGGCCCGAGGAACGGAAGCCGCGCGGCAGCCTTACGGACAGATCATAAAGGCTGTCGGAAGCGCTCTTACTCAGGGGCTGCTGCTTGGCGACCTCCAGTGCGTGGGCGGCGGCGGTCGCGACCGGCCGAAGAGCCGCAGCGCGGCCGACGACCGCCCAACGTGCGGCGGGCCGCGAAACGGACCGCCTTTAAAAGCGTGGAGAAAGTACTCATCCAAGCGGTGATCATGCGCGTGACCTGCGGTCTTCTCTGCCGCTGATGATCAGGACTTCGTTAGTGCTTGACGCCAGGTCGGAGCCGCGGACTGTAGTCAGCCGATGTGTGGACTCTGCTTCCCGTCTGCCTGCAGGTAGTGGCCGATGCGCAGGCTCATGGAGCGATCCATCCGGTAGCTCGTGAGCTCTTCCCTCGGCACCCAGCGAACTTCGCGGGACTCCGCGCTTGGCGTCGGCTCGCCGCCAACGGCTCGGGCAGTGAGGACGATGGAGAACTCCTGTCGGACCTCGCCGTTGCTGGTGTAGAGGATGATGTGCTTTGGGTCGCTGTAGGTCCCGACGAGCCCTGTGATCTCACAGGCAATCCCGGTCTCCTCAAGCGTCTCCCGGATGCCGGCCTCGGGGATGGATTCGCCGAGATCGATCGCTCCACCAGGGAGGGCCCAGTTGTCGTTGTCGGAGCGACGGATGAGGAGCACGTCTCCGACCTCGTTCGTGACTACGACGTTGACGGACGGAACGAGACTGTTCGCGGCCGGCGCATTGGGGTCGTCGTAGTAGTCGATCCGCCGAGACATGGCTGGGAGCCTATCCGGCTCCTCGCCTCGGCGTCGGACCGTCGGGTTCTCGATCTCAGGCCTCGGACTAAGGGCTGACGATTGAACCCTTGCCAGGCTTGGTGGTGATCAGGTCCTGCGCTCTGAGAGCCTCCATGGCCTTGCGCACGGTGACCCTGGCGACGTCGAACTCCTCCTGAAGCTTCACTTCGGAGATGAGCGTAAGGGGCGGGTAGGTGCCGTCCTTGATGCGCTCCGCCACGACGTTCGCGATCTGCTCCCACTTGTAGAGCCTGGGGTCCCAATCAGTCACAAGACGACTCTAGGTATGGCTCTACGGGCGAGCATAGAACAGCAATTCCTAGGAATGGTGTAGACAGGATAGGACAGGTTGGCCTACGGTGGTCGTATGGCGTCGATGAGCGAAGAGCGTGAGCCTCTCCGGGTGGGGCTCGACACTCAGCGCCGCGACCACCGGTTGGCTGGTGGTGCTCCCGGCGGTTCGCCGTCGCACTTCGCTCATCGGCGCCGCATAGGGGTGCGTCTATGACCAAGCCCTCTTCCTTCCATGGCGTGCATCCTTCAGTCGTGGTCGCTCCAAAGTGCGCGCGGGTGACGTGGTCTGCTTCGGTCCCGCGCGCCGAGCGAGTGCGCGTCCGCTCTCACACTTGTGAGTGCCTCTCGACGGGCTACGAGCTGTGCGCGGCCGGTGGCCTGTACTTCGTGCGTCGCACAGAACGCGGACGCGTCACGCCTCGGGTGATGGAGAGCGCATGGATGGCCATGCGCGAGGCCGAAGCGCTATGGCGTCAGATCTTGAACGGTCTCGCGAGATAGGAGGGTTGGCAGTAGACACGGCGTGTCGCGCAACCCGTGCGCGCTGAGTGAAAACTTCATCACGCTCTGTTTTCGCAGGTCGACGCCGGACCTGCGTTTCCGCACGTCCGCCCACTGGCAGTTTTTCTGCCAGTGATCTGCGCCGCCCGCCTTATCGTCGAGGCAAGCGACGACGAGAAGGAGGGCGGAACACGTGGCAACCGAGCACCTCACCCAGGGCCAGCGCATCGCGCGAGCACGTCACCGCAAGGGCTGGGATCAGGCCACCCTCGCTGAGAAGATCGGCCGTTCCGTCTCCTGGTTGTCGAAGGTGGAGAACGGGCGGCTACCGCTCGACCGGATGAGCGTGGTCGGTCAGCTCGCCGAGGTACTGGGTGTGGAGGTCGCCGAACTTACCGGCCAGCCGTACCGGCACGAGACTGCGGACCTCGACTCTGGGCACGCGGCTACTCCCGCCCTACGGCTCGCACTCCAGCAAGCCACCATGCCCGGCGGGGCAGCGCTCCTCCGCGGAAGAGAACCGCGGACGCTGGACGAGCTGGAGGCGAATGTGAAGCTCGCCGAGCAGCTCCGCCAGGACGCCAAGTTCGCCGCCCTCGGTGATGTGCTGCCGGGCATCATCAACGATCTCACCCTGATCACCGCTGGTTCTGCGACGGATCGTGATCGGGCTGAGGCGCTGATGTTGCGCGCGTGCCACATGGCGCGCGTGTCGTCCAACCTCTTGGGTCATCACGACCTGGGATGGACGGCGGTCCAGCGGGAGCTCGTCGCCGCGCAACGAGTTGGTTCGCCGGATCTGGTGGCCGCGGCGAGCTGGGATCTGTGCGGCGTCTGGCTGCATGAGGCGCAGCTGGATCCGGCAAAGAGTGCGGCGCTGTCGGCGCTCGATCAGATCGAGCCGCATGTAGGGGCGGACGACAGGATCAAGGCGATGTGGGGTGCGCTGCACCTGCGGGCCGCCGTCGCCTACTCCCGGCTGTGGGATCCGAGGGAGGCCGAGAATCACCTTGAGGAGGCTCGGCGGGTCGCCGATGTCCTGCCGAGGGACGGGAACGTCTTCCAGACTCAGTTCAACCGGGTCAACACCACCATTCACGCCGTTGAAGTCAGCATGGAGCTGGGGCGGCCCCGTGAAGTGATCACGCGGGCGGAACACGTAGAGATCGCCGAGATCGCCTCGTCTGAGAGGCAGGCACATTACTGGACCTGCACAGCAGCGGGATACCACATGAATCGCAAGGACAACGAGGCGGTGGACGCGCTGCTCCGCGCGGATCGCATAGCACCTCAGCACGTCCGCAACCGTCCCATGGTCCGCAACATCGTGCGTGACCTCAGAGACAGCAGCCGGCTTCATCGCCAACGCGAGCTGCTCAACCTCGCCAAGGCGATGAGGCTGCCCTGACCAACCTACGGTGAGCCATCCCGCGCAACGGTTCCCCCATCAATCAGACACCCGGACCGAATGGGGAAGTATTCGTGGGTCTCAATGAGATCGAACGGCAGATCTTGATACGTGAGCTCGCGGAGATCGCAGCTGAGCTGGCCGACCTCCAGCGGCGCGCTGTCGAGATCACTGCTCGGGTCGAGTCCGAGCGTCTAGCTCATCCAGCCTGACCGTCAGCTTCTCCATGTGCTGGCGGATCTCCCGCAGCTGATCGGACAGGATGCGGAACTCCTCGCTGTGCTCGTCAGCGGGGGTCGGCATCTCGCCTTCGGGGGTCCGGATGACGAAGCTTCCGGCCCCCTGCCGGGTCTCGATCAATCCTTCCTCGCGTAGGACGGCGAGGGCGTTTCCGATGGTCATCATGGCGACGCCGTACCGCTCGGACAGCTCGCGAGCTACGGGGAGCTGCTCTCCCATGGCATACCGGCCGGAGGCTATGTCACGCCGGATGTCCTCGGCGATGCGCAGGTACGGCCGGCGCCGGTCGGTAGGTGCCATACCCACACAGTATCGGTTCTAGATGCCTAGGTCTCCAGGCAACTTGTTAACAAACTCGCGAGGCAACTTAGCAATGTCGGTTTACAGAGCTAGATACCTAGGTATCTTTGTAGGTAGCACAGTCACTACTCAAGGAGATCACTCCATGCGCACCGTCCCCATCCCTGTGGACACCAGCAAGCTCACCATCACCTGCGTGAAGGCCCCGCGTCCGCGGGTGCTGAACAAGGACACCGGCGAGATCAAGACCGACAAGCACGGCAACACCGTCTTCGAGGTCACCGTCTCGGTCGAGGACGAGTTCGGCCGGATCGAACTCGTCAAGATCGGCACCTCGGGGGAGCCGCCCATCACCGCCGGGCAGCAGCTCAACCCGGTCGGCCTTCTCGGCTACGTCTGGGAGATCGCAGGCCGGTGGGGCATCGCCTACCGCGCCTCGGCACTCCTGCCCGCTGCCGGGGAGGACCTTCGTGTCTGACTCGCTTCGCCTGGTGCTCGGAGTCCTGGCCGCTGCGGCGGCCGGGCTCTGGGCCTGGCGCCGCTGGCACTACCCGTCGTTCTGGCTGGTGCTCGGCTATCCGCTGATGGCACTGAGCGTCCGTGCCTCCTGGCGTAAGGTCGCCCTCGGCTGCGGGCTGACCAAGAAGCGGCAGCGCTGGTGGTTCACCACCGTCCCCGGCCTCATCTCCTCGACCGGCATCGTCCGCGTCAAGCGCCGCTTCCAGCGCGTCGCCGTCGACACCAAGCCGTTCATGTGGCTGCCCAAGCCCACCCGCTACGGCTGGTGCGTCACCATCCACACCCTTGAAGGGCAGATCCCGGGGGACTACGCCGACGCCGCCGAACGGCTCGCCCACTCCTGGGGCGTCCACGCGGTCAGGGTCTCCTCGCCACGTCCGGGCCGTGTGGTGCTGGCGGCAACGATGCGTGACCCACTGGTCAAGGTCGATCCCTTCCCGGCCTCGACCGAACTGCTCAAGGTGACCGTCGGCCGGCTGGAGACCGGCGGCCCGTGGGTCATCGACTTTCGCACCGTCCCGCACTGGATGAACGCCGGAGCCACCCAGTCCGGTAAGTCCAACCTCGCCAACGCTCTGGTGCAGGGCCTCGCCCCACAGCCGGTCGCACTCGTCGGGTTCGACCTCAAAGGGGGAGTCGAGTTCACGCCCTACTCGCCGCGGCTCTCCGCGCTCGCCACCACCCGCAGGGAGTGCGTCGTCCTGCTGGAAGACCTGGAAGAGCTGATGGCCGACCGGATGACGCTCTGCCGTACGACCGGCGCCCGCAACATCTGGCAGCTACCGGACGACCTGCGGCCCGTGCCCATCGTGGTCTTGGTCGACGAGCTGGCCGAGCTGTACCTGATGGCCGACAAGTCCGAGAAGGACGAAGTCGCCAAGACCTCCACCGCGCTCCTGCGGGTCGCCCAGCTCGGGCGGGCCTTCGGCATCTACCTCTTCTGCTGCGGCCAGCGCATCGGCTCCGACCTCGGCCCCGGCGTTACCGCGCTCCGTGCCCAGTGCTCCGGGCGCATCTGCCACCGGGTCAACGACCCGGAGACCGCGACCATGACCCTCGGCGACCTCGACCCAGCGGCGCTGGACTCCGCCCGCGCCATCCCAGCCGAGACTCCTGGTGTCGCGATCGTCGCCTCCCAGGACGGCCAGTGGTACCGCGCTCGCTCCTTTTACGTCAGCGAGCAAGCCGCCGAACACGCCGCCCACACCTACGCAGACCGCACCCCGTCATGGGCGGAGCTCACCGGCGCGGACTACTCCGAACTGCTCGGCACCATCCCTGAGCCCCGAAAGGGCTGAACCGCGATGCGACACCTCGCCGCCTGGCTCCTCGACACCGGCCCTGTCCTCGTCCTGGCACTCATCGCGGGCGCGGGTTCGTTCACCCACATTCGCGACACCGCCGCCCAGCACGGCCAGACCGGCTGGATGTCCTGGGCAGTCGCCGTCTGCATCGACCTGACCTGCGTCATGGCCGCCCGCGAACGCCAGCGCGACAAGAAGACCGGACGCCGGCGGCGCGGTCTGGTGTCTTGGCCCGTCCTCGTCCTGGCCGGCGGGATCGTCCTGTCGCTGGCCGCCAACCTGGCCCAAGCCGAACCGTCCCTGTGGGGCCGGATCACCGCCGCGACTCCCGCGGCTGCCTTCCTGATGGCCGTCTCGATGCTGGAGCGGCGGGCCTCGGAAGCCTCTCCGCAGGACGTCCCGCAGACGTCCCAGGTCACGGTGTCGGCGTCCGTTCCCGTCCCTGGCCGTCCCGAACTCGTCCCCGCCGACGAGAGCAGTAGCGAGGACGCGCCTGCGCCTGCGCCTGCCCTCCTCGACTACGCCCGGCGCGTGGCCGACGAACACCAGACCAAGCACGGCAAGCCCATCACCCTCGACGCCCTACGCGCCCGCCTGGGCGTGTCCAACCAACTCGCCTCCGACCTGCTCCGCATCCTGCAGACCGCCTGAAGGGATCACCATGCACGACCGCATCAGCCTCATCACCGGACTCCGCGCCCTGGCCGCCTTCCTGGAGAGCAACCTCGAGATTCCCGTGACCCATCCGCGGATGGTCCTACACGAGTTCCCCAAGCACGGCCCCGACACCGCGATGTGTGCCGACGTCGACAAGGTCGCCGCGCTGCTCGGCACGAAGATCGACCCCCACCACA
This sequence comes from Nonomuraea sp. NPDC049624, assembly GCF_040675255.1. Classification (NCBI taxonomy): domain Bacteria; kingdom Bacillati; phylum Actinomycetota; class Actinomycetes; order Streptosporangiales; family Streptosporangiaceae; genus Nonomuraea; species Nonomuraea sp. NPDC049624. The sequence goes on from NZ_JBFAOR010000016.1 coordinate 70,142, forward strand.
GGCCGTATGGCCACTACTCGACCGGCCTGGACTTCGGCCCCGTCCGCTACGAGTACACCGCCATCCTGGCCACCGCCCGCGCCCGCCACGACGCCGACGACAGCTACCGCGGCTGCATCGACCCCGCCTAGGAGGAACCACCATGCGCATCCGACTCGAAGGCAACCGCGCCGAGATCGCCCTCGGCATGATCCACCTCCGCGAGACCTTCACCGTCACCGCGATGTCGCGCGCTTACCCCGACCGCGCCCGGCCGCGCAACTACCGCGTCTACGTCACGATCATCCCGCGCAAGATCCGATGACCACCGTGAACGAGCTGGCCATCCACTACCAGTGCTGCACCTGCAACGGCACCGGCCTCGACGGTGACCGTGACACCTGCCGCGACTGCCACGGCACCGGAATCGACAACCACGGCGCATAACCGCCGGACCCCCTCACCTGGCCACACAACCGCCAAGTTCCGCGCCAGGTGAGGGGCCATCCCAGCCAGACCACATCCGGATAGGACGGAACCCATCTTGCCCCACCCACATGCCATAGCCGGGATCATCACCCGGCTACACGATCCGAACTACGACCGCTGGGCCCACCAGATCAAGCGCACCGGCGGCTGCCGCCAGCCCATCCACCTGCGCGGCAAGGTCGAACACTATGACCGCGCTACCGGCCAACTCCTACACCGCTACAGCACCTGCCGCGAGCCTGACGGCGTTCTGCGGGTTTCGTGCAAGACCCGCCGGGCCTCCCGCTGCCCGGCTTGCGCTGAGACGTACCGTGCCGACACCTACCAGCTCGTCCGGGCCGGCCTCGTCGGCGGTAAGGGCGTCCCAGAAACGGTCGCCGCACACCCGGCACTCTTCGTCACGCTCACCGCTCCCTCCTTCGGAGCTGTGCACGTCCGCCGGGAGAAGAACGGCAAGGTCCTGCCCTGCCACGCCCGCCGGGACGCCGAGACCTGCCCACACGGACAGGTCATGTCCTGCACAGCCCGTCACGCATCCGATGATCAGCGCCTCGGCGAACCGCTCTGCCCTGAGTGCTACGACTACGAGAGCTCGGTGCTCTTCAACGCCGTGTCACCGGAACTGTGGCGCCGCTTCACCGAAGCCCTCCGCCGACGCTTCGCGAGGATCTGCGGGCTCACGATGCAGGAACTGCGTGAACAGCTCACCGTCTCTTTCGCCAAGGTCGCCGAATACCAGCGCCGCGGCGTCGTCCACTTCCACGCCGTGATCCGCCTCGACGGTCCCACCGGTCCGGCCTCACCGCCGCCAGCGTGGGCCACTGCTGACGTCCTGGAACAGGCCGTCCATCACGCGGCCGGCGCGGTAACGGTCGAGGTCGAGCCGCTGACCCGCGTCTTCCGCTGGGGCACCCAGCTCGACATCCGCCACATCACCATGAACGGCGATCTCACCGAGCAGGCTGTCGCCGCCTATATCGCCAAGTACGCCACCAAGGCCGCGGAGTGCGTGGGCACCCTCGACCGGCGTGTCCACACTCTCGACGAACTGGCCCTGTTCCCGCTGCGTGAGCACGCCCGCCGCCTTATCGCCGAGTGCCTGACCTTGGGCGCCCGCGACGACCTGGCCGACCTACGGCTCACCCAGTGGGCCCACATGCTCGGCTTCCGCGGCCACTTCTCCACCAAGAGTCGCCGCTACTCCACCACCCTGGGCGCCCTCCGTGCCGCCCGCGAGGAACACATGCGCGCAGAGGACATCACCACCGGGCGCCTGCCGCTCTTCGAGGAGGACACCGTCCTCGTCATCGCCCACTGGCAATACGCCGGCAAGGGCCTGTCCGCTGGAGATCAGATCATCGCCGCGGCTCTCACCGGCACGCCCCTCTCGTACGCGGGAGGTGATCCTCGATGAGCCGGCAGGACAAACTGCTGACCATTCCCGAGGTCCTTGAGGAACTGGGCGGTGTCTCCCGTCGAACCTTCTACCGCTGGCGCGAACTCGGCCGCGCGCCGGTCTGTATCCAACTCCCCAACCTCGAACTCCGCGTCTGGCGGAGCGACCTGATGGCCTGGCTCGACTCGCGACGGGAGGCAGCGTGAAGACCACATACGACGTAAAGCTCGGCGGGGTCCAGCATCGCGCGGACCGTGCGACACCGGCCTACATCGCCCGCTGGAAGGTGGCGGGCAAGGCGAAGTCCAAGAGCTTCCGGACCAAGGGCCTGGCCAACGCCTTCCTATCCGATCTACGTCAGGCCGCCAAGGCAGGGGAGGAGTTCGATGTCGCCACCGGCCTGCCGGTGTCGATGCTCGCCGACGGCTCCTCTGGGCCGTCGTTCCTGGAGTTCGCTCAGTCCTACGTCCTTCGCCGCTGGCGCACCAGGGCGGCCCGAACCCGTGAGACGGACGCGTACGCGCTCCTGTCGCTGGTTCCCGCTCTGACGGCTGAGGTGCCGGGCCGTCCCAAGCCCGAGGAACTGCGGGAAGTCCTCAAGGTTCATGTGCTCCTTCCAGATGAGCGACGGGCTAACCTGACCGCGGCTCAAGCCGTGGCCTTGAGGTGGTTGGAGAAGGCTTCGCTTCCGTTGACGGCATTGGGCGATGCGGCGGTTCTCCGCGTGGCGCTCGATGCGATCTCGGTTACCTTCGCCGGCGGGCCGGCGGGAGCGAACACGGTACGGCGTAAGCGGGCCATCCTCCATCACCTGCTGGAGCACGCGGTAGAGCAGAAAGTGTTCGGCACCAACCCGCTCAACGAGATCAAATGGACTGCGCCTAAGGCCGTCACGGTCGTGGATCCCCGTACCGTGGTCAACCCGACGCAGGCGAGGCAACTCCTCGACGCCGTGTCGATGGTGGGTCGCAAGCGAGGGCCCCGACTCAAGGCGCTGTTCGGCTGCATCTACTACGCCGCGCTTCGGCCGGAGGAGGCGGCGGATCTCCGAGCGAACAACTGCACCCTGCCCGAGTCGGGATGGGGCCTGATCGTTCTGGAGCGAGCGAGGCCCCAGGGCACCAAGCGATGGACGGACTCAGGCGAGACCCACGAGTCCCGGAACCTGAAGCACCGGGCGGACAAGGAAACGCGAGAGATCCCGATCCCGCCGGTGCTTGTCGCGATGCTTCGCGAGCACATCGCCGAGTACGGCACGGCCAAAGACGGCAGGATCTTCTGCACGGGTACGGGCGGTGCCTACTCCAGTTCGGCGTACTCCTACGTCTGGCAAGAAGCCCGAAAGCTCGCTTTGACCCCTACGCAGGTGGCGACATCGCTCGCTGCTCGGCCGTACGACCTCCGCCATGCGGCGGTGTCGCTCTGGCTTAATGCTGGTGTGTCAGCCCCCGAGGTTGCCAAGCGCGCTGGGCACGGCGTTGACGTCCTGCTTCGGGTCTACGCCAAGTGCATGGACGGCCAGCAAGAACAGATCAACGGAAAGATCAACATCGCTCTCGACGTGTAGATACGCTGCTCTGGGCCCTGGCTGTGGCCGGGGCCCACAGTTCCGCACCTTTGCAGCCGAGATTGAAAGGCGGGAGGCCGCCGAGGTCGTCGATGGCGAACGAGGTAACGGTCTTGCCCGCGTCGACTGCGGCTTGGCCGAGGGCCTCGGTGAAGTGACTCCTTCCGGTGCCGGGGGCCCCTGGATCCTCCACAAAGGTCACTTGTGCCTCGGTGCCGCAGTCCGAGCTGGTTGATGCGTTCCCGCCCATCCACCCGGCACTTGTCGTAACGCAAAGGCCGAGTCCATTGAGCCAGCGATAGATATTCAGTGCGGCTGCGGCGGCATCCAAATCTTCTGCGGATGATCAACTACGCCGGTCCGCTGGCTGTCACCGGGGGATCGTCACCGACGTTACCTGTGGCATTAACGAACGGAACCTATCGTGCCATGACTAGGCCCATTTCGAAGATCCTGCCTAAGCGCGATAATGCTCGGTATGACTGCACAACGGTGGATGGTGGCGGGAACGGCTGCGCTGGTCGCGATTTTGTCTGTGGTGTTCGCAATCTCGGGATGGGACCAAGCCGATAAGATCGCCTCAGTGGTCTCGGCCTTAGTTGGAGTGGCTGCCCTAGGGTTCGCCGTGTGGACGACCTGGCCTGCGATCTCGGGGGGGAGTGTTCACGTTTCGCACACCGGTCGAGCCACGGCTGGCGGTGGCGGCAGGGCCAACACCGGTCTGTCGGGCCGGGCAGATGCGATACCGGGCAGCGTGCGAGTGCAGCGAACAGGAGAGGCGAATGCGGACGGCGGGGACGCCAACACAGGTGTCGAACTCACCTGAGCCGCAGGAGACTCTTGAGTGAAAGCCACCGTACGAAACAGCGGTGACGCGTCCGGCGGCCCCGGCAGCTACGTCAATACCGGCGTCCACCACGGGGACGTGTACTTGTCGGGCGCGCCGATTGCGCGCTCGGCGTACCGCGAACAGGTCGAGCAGATCTTCCCCTGGCCGCTGGTAGGACGTGAGGCTGAACTGGCGGAACTCGCGGCGTTCTGCACCGGTGACCACCACGACGGCGGTTACATGTGGTGGCAGGGGGAAGCGTGGGCCGGTAAGACCGCTCTAATGGCCACGTTCGTGCTCCATCCGCCACCCAATGTCAGGGTGGTGTCATTCTTCATCACCGGACGCTACATCGCACACAGCGGCTGTCGGGTGTTCCTTGATCTGGTGATCGAGCAGTTGGCCGAACTGCTGGGACAGCCGATGCCGGCGCCGCTCAACGAGGCTACGCGACAGGGCTGGTTCGCCCGGCTGCTGAAAGAGGCAGCCGCAGCCTGCCTGCACCGTGGTGAGCGGTTGGTGCTTGTGGTGGACGGACTGGACGAGGATCGCGGCGTGATGGTCGGACCGGACGTGCAGAGCATCGCGGCGCTCCTACCCGCCATGCCCGCGGACGGCCTGCGGGTGGTGGTGACCGGTCGCCCCTATCCGCCAGTGCCGTCCGATGTCCCTGCGCGGCATCCGCTACGCGATCCGTCCATCGTTCGGATGCTGAAGCCGTCGCCCGAGGCTGAGGGGATCAGGGAGGTCGCCGAACGCGAACTCGATCGCTTGCTGTTCGGCACGGACAGTGCACGCGACCTGCTCGGATTGGTGGTTGCCGCCGGTGGCGGCCTTAGCGTCAATGACCTGGCCGAAATCGCGGGATTGGCTCCCTTCGTGGTAGACCGGCAACTCAGGGCAGTCTCCGGCCGGACGTTCACCAGCCGGGACAGCACCTGGCGGTCCCAAGGGAGCGGCAAGGTTCTCATGCTGGCGCACGAGGAACTCCATTCCACCGCGATCGACGCGCTGGGCGAGGTAGCTCTCGGCGGCTACCGCGAGCTCATCCACGCCTGGGCTGACGGTTACCGTGCCCGGGGTTGGTCAGCCGGGACGCCGGAATACCTGCTGCGCGGCTACCACCGAATGCTGCTCGCGACCGGCGATCTGCCACGCCTCGTCGCCTGCGCCACCGACCGCGACCGGCTGGACCGCATGCTCGACATGAGCGGAGGGGACGCGGCAGCGTTGGCGGAGATCGTCAACTGCCAGGACGTTGTCTGCTCGCAGGAGAACGCTGACCTACGGACGATGCTGGTCCTCGCCAGGACACGCGAGTTTCTGGCCGATCGCAATGCTCATATCCCGACCGGCCTGCCGGCGGTCTGGAGCGCGCTCGGCAATCACACCCGCGCTGAAGCGCTCGCACACTCGATCACGGACCCCTATCGGCGCGCTTTGGCGCTGTGCGAACTGGTCGACGCCCTGGTTAGGGCTGGCTTATCCGACAAGGCCGCCGAAGTAGCCAGCCAAGCCCATATATACGCCGCCACCATCGACGACCCGGATTACCGTGTCAAGGCGTTGAGCACCGTGGTGCAGGCCTTCGCCCAAACCGGACAGGTTGACCAAGCCCTGCACGCCGCGTACGAGGGCGAGGCGACGGCCGACGACATCACCATGCCGTATTACCGCAGTGTCGCACTGACCAGCTTGGCCGAGGCTCTCATTGAGATCGACCAGCGAGACTACGCCCTGAAGGTGGCTAGTCTGGCTGGCGCGTCCGCCGCTGCCATCGACCATCCAGATCCCAGAGCCGCCGCTTTAAGCGGTCTCGCGGGCGTCTTCGCTCAGGCCGTACAGCTTGATCAGGCGCTGCGCATCGCTCACCAGGCAGAGACGAACGCTCGCCAGATCGGCGACCCGCAACCTGAAGGTGCCGCGCTGAGTACGCTGGTGGGCGCTCTTGCCCAGGCAGGGCAGTTCGAACGCGCCGAGGCGCTGGCCCGCACCATCACGGAGCCCCGCTTCCTCGTCGAGGCTCTGAGCCGCCTAGCCTACGCTCATGCCAGAGCAAGCCGGTTCGAATACGCGCTGTTGCTTGCCATCGAAGCAGAGACGGCCATGCACGCCGTCGCTGACCCGTACCTGGCTTCGGCACTGAACGACCTGGTCGTTGTCTCGATCCAGGCAGGGCGGCTGGAGCATGCCGAAGTGCTCGCTCGCGCTATCTCCGACGCGGGTTCCCGGGCCGATGCCCTGAGCAGCCTGGCCGGCGCCCACGCCCACGCCGGACATCTGGAGCACGCCCTAGACTTGGCTCACCAGGCTGAGACCACTGCCCGAGACATCGTTGACCCCTATAGCCAGGCCGAGGCGCTGAGCGTACTGGGAAGCGCACTAGTCGACGCCGCGCAACTCGATCGCGCTCTTCGAATTGTGGAGCAGGCAGAAACGGCCGTTCGCGACATCGCCGAACCCGCCTCTCGAACCTGGATGCTGATCAGGTTGCTCGGGCTGCTGGCCCGCGCCGGGCAGCTTGCGCGCGCCGAGGGCCTGCTTCTGCTCATTGAAGAACCCGATATGCGAGCTAGGGCATTGGGCCAATTGGCTAGCATCCTGGCTGACGCCGGTCAGCGTGATCATGCTCGACGCATCGCACAAGAGGCCGAAACGGCCGCCTGTAAAACCTCTGACCTGAGCATTCGTGGTCAGGTGCTCCGGAATCTGATTCACGTCCATTGGTCAGTGGGAGACCCGGCCCAGGCCATCGCACTCGCTCACCGAGCCGAGACGACCGCCTGCGATATTGCAGAGCCAGATCCTCGAACTGTAGACCTGAGTGCCTTGGCAGGGGTCCTGGCCGACATTGGGCAATTTGACCTCGCTGCACGCGCCATCCAGCAAGCCGAGTCGGCCGCCCGTGAGATTGCTGACTCGGACACACGGGACGTGACGCTGGTCAACCTGGTGCGGCCGCTGGTGCGGTTGGGATATCCGAACCGAGCCGAGTCTTTGGCTAGTACCCTCGCTGAGCTGGATGTTCGCCTGAGGGCGCTGACTGATTTGGCCTGTGAGTCGGCCGACCTGGGGCTGCTTGATCTCTCTGCTGCGACAATTCACCAAGCCGAAGCGATCGCCACATCATTCACCGACATGTACCTCCGTGACATGGCGCTGAGCTTCTTGGTCGACCCGCTTGCCAGGGCCGGGCAACTTGACCGCGCCGAGTCCTTGGCTCGAGACCTCGTCGACCCTCAACTACGAGCCGATGCCATCAGCACGGTCATAGTCCATGCGGACGCCCAGAGGGCGCATAGCCTGACAGTGTGGGCGTTGACTTGTGTGAGATCCGACGCGCTCTTGGAGGTCATCGCCAAGATAGACCCCTCGGCGATAGCAGGCATCACCTAGCTGCTGTGCTCGAGCTGTCGAGGTTGAAGGCAGGAGTCACGGAGGATCGCGAGTAAGCGGTGGCGGCGGTCAAGCCGTCCAACCGGCCCTGTTGGCATTGCATCCGCTTCAGCTTTGGTCTTGGTCACCACGGCGAGTTGGTTGATGTTGTGGGGGGCCAGGTTGGCCAGGCTGCGTTTGAGCACTGACCAGATCTGCTCCACCCGGTTGAGTTCCGGGGGTAGGCGGACAGTGAAACACCGTCAGCGAGGCACTGCAGGCCTGGATGTAGGCCGCCATCGCCTTGGACGGTGCCGGCGGTCGTTGTCCCCTCCATGGCCCGATGTCTTGGGTAGCTAGTCGTCATCATCTTCGTCTTCGCCGAAGCCTGCGATCCATTCGTCGATGTACTTTGCTCCTTCCTCGGCGAGGACCACGGTCTCCCGCGGGGCAGGATCGAGGGAATCAAACACGTTGTCGGGGTCAACCGGCTTGCCGGGACTGACCAGATAGCACGACAGTCCGGTGCTCATCTGGCGCAGCATCGAGGAAACGAAAGCGTTCCGGCGGAATCTGTTGCACAGCAGGAGCAGACCTTGTCGCTCTAGCTCCCGTCTCAGCTCCATCAGTGTTTCTTCGAAGTCCACCGACGATCGGAACACCAGGGGCGGAACGTTCTCTCGGTCGAAGCGGAGCTCGCATATGTCGTCATCCTCGATGTCTCGCAAGGTCACCACGCATGGCAGGCGTGACTCGTCTGCGAGGTTGACCGCTTCGAGTCGATACATGCTCACCTCGGTACATAGTTCGGATTAGGAATCCAAGTGTCGGGCTCGTCAAACTTGCCCAGTCTCCAAGCGCCTCTGATCTGCGAAGGCTCGATTCTGGTGAACAGGATCTCGCGTTCAGGTTTCAGATGCCTGAAGCGAGGGCTGTACTTCACAGGGGTGCCGTTGCCCCAATCATCTATCTCGTAGATGAAACCCTTGTGCTTGACCGCGAAGCCGCGCGCTACGCTCTTGCTCTTCGAAGCCGCGATCCAGCCGTTTCCGCCGGCAAGGTGTTCGTCGAGGCTCATCTCGGGGTTGCGGGCGGTCATGCCGTTCTCGAATATCTTCTCCGTTCTCCGTCCATCGCCCCGGAAGAGCGGGGGTACGTCACCCTCTACGCGTCCAAGGGCCCCTTTGTCGAGTGGTGATGACTTCGCTAAGGGGTGAGCCTTTGTGCTCTTCGCGGCTTTGGCCAGGGCCCCTGTCACTCGCTTGCCGCCGGAGACTGCGCTGCTGGCCCCGCCTGACGTGAGGGCCGCAACGATGTCCGGGATGAGACGGCCGAACGCCCGCTCAGGATTAGATGCCCAGGTGTCCCAGTCCACCGCCGACTTGGCGAACCCGACCGGATCCTGAGTCCCTGCAACCACTGCCTGGGCAAGGTCGTTGATATCCCGTTCCCACCCCATGTGGTCGAAGAGCACACGGTTGGGGGTGAACTTGAGCACTGTCTCGCCCGTGCCGGCTACGCCCTCGACGGCACCCTTGATGAGTTCGGTCGTCGGGTCACCGGAGTTCAGGTTGGAGTCGAAGGTGGCTTGGAGCTGCTGCCCTATGCGGTCCCAGAAGTCCCCAGTCAGAGGAAGTGCCGCACCTGGAGCGAACAACGACTCGTTGACCACGATCGGCTTGCCGCCGCCGAACAGCTCCGGCTTGTCGAGTTCCATCCGTTCCAAGAGCAATAATCGCCGGTTGATCTCCGGGCCTTGCTGCCCCGCCCATCCGCCTACCTGGCGGATCTTGTTGGCCGAGACCGGAGACAGCCAGGCCCCACGTAGCAGCTCCCACAGCTCATCCCCGATAGAGCCCAGAGACGATTCAGCTGCGTGCAGTGCTGCCTTCAGCGCCCGGACCCCCTCAGGGACCATGCCCTCCAGTTCGCCCATGGCTCAGCCGGGACTGTCCGCGGGCGTACGGGCGAGCAGCGCTCGGAATTCGTCCACCGCCTCGGCGCATGCTCTGAGGAGGAGCTGACGCTGACCGGTCAGCTCCTGGCCAAAGCGCTGCGCGGCCGGCCCCGTCCAAACGTTCTGTGCCATCAGCGTCGTCGCCCGATCGAGACTCGTCTTCGCCTCGTCGGTCAGTTGCTCTGCTCGCCGTAACGCCTGTTCCACTTGCTCCCGGGTCATACGCGACTCCCTCAGGCGCGGTGATCCAGCACGAGATCAAATGTGTAGTCATTGAACTGTGGTGCACGGGTCGCGGCAACCCGAATCGTCGGGATTGGTCTGATATCTCACATGAGAGCGCCGCTGACTGCGGGCGGCCTCTTCTGGCGCTCGCAACTGGTGGATGCGCCCACGTTTCCGCAGGTGGAGAGGGTCGAGATGCCCCCAAGATCATCCCCTGCATGTCCCCTGATCAAGGTCCTACGGCTGCATACGAGTGCCTGCAGTGACCTATCCGGGACCTGAAAAGCAGAAGACCTGCGGTCGAAAAACCGCAGGTCAGAAGGCGAAATGCCTGGTGGAGAAGAGTGCCCCCGGCAGGATTCGAACCTGCGGCACCCGCTTTAGGAGAGCGGTGCTCTATCCCCTGAGCTACGGAGGCGGACTCTCGTAAGCCTAGCGAAAGTTGGGCAGTGCGTGGGCCGCCGGGCAGGGGTCAGTTTGGTGAGGTTGGTTATGGGTGCTCTGAGCTGCGGTAAAGGCATGGCAAGCGGTCGGATTCCTGCGCTTCGTGCGTGGCTAGCTTCTGCCTGTGACCAGGAGGCGATCCACGCAAGCTCGTAGGCGGCCCGTTGTGTTGTTCGGGGCGTTGCTGGCGCCGGCGATTCTTGCCGGCGGGCTGTTGGCGGGGGAGATGCGTGGGTTCGAGGGAGTTGGTGCGCCGGTGGGGATGGAGGAGCGGAGGGCGGTGCGGTTGGCGTTCGAGCCCGTGTGGGTGCCCGCGCCTGCGCATCCTGATCGGCGGTACGAGGGGGTGATTCCGGCGCCTGTGCGGAAGGTCTCCGAGGTGTCCGAGGCGGTGGAGGTGCGCTCTTCGGTGCCCACGCTCGCGCCGGAGCCGGATCCTGTGGTTGAGGAGGAGCCGTACGCGCCTGAGGCTTCGCGGTCCTCGCCCGGGTGTGCGGGGGAGTGGGAGGACACCTGGCTGTGGGACATGTGCCGGGAGCGGGAGCAGGAGGTGGCACAGAATGCACGCTATGGCTGGTTGTCGGGCTTGTGAAGTGGACGAGGGGGCGTTGGCTGCGGAGGGTGTGGTCATGGGGTGTGGCGGCGCCCAGACCGCTGGCGGGATAGACCAGTGTCTCTTCTCCCTGTGATGGGGTTGTCTCGGGGCACTCAGGCGGTGGAGTGGCTCGGGTGTTGGTTGCGGCCGAGATTTCCCGGTCAGAGGTCAGAGGTCAGAGGTCAGGGGGCACTGCGCTGCTGAGGCAGGGGCGCCAACTCCGGTGGCTCTTGATGGCGGACCTGCATGTGACTGCGTGGCTGGGGTGAAGGCTCTGGAGCGAAGGGCTGGGAGGAGGTCATGAGGGGCCCGGCGACGTTGCGCATCATGTAGAGACTGCAAGTCGGGTGGCGCAGCCAGATGGATGACCTCCCGTCGTGCCCGCCAGGCCGCGACAGACTCGGAGGTCTGAGGACGCTGTCGGCGTTGATCTCGGGAGGGCCTTGCCCCGAGGGAGCGGTGAACCCTGTTCCTGAGGGAGGCCGAGTCGCCGAAGCCCGGACGAAGAGGGTTCCGCAAAGGGGGCGTCGCGGGTCCTCGTAAGCGGCCGCGGGGCCTCGTGACAAGAAGACGCCGAAGGCCTCGGAGAGGTGAGAAGGGGTGCTGTAGCGGACGGGGCATCGGAGGAGAGCCGCCGCAAGGAAGCTCAGGGCGGAGTCGTGCATGGGGCCATGCAAGGCCAGGGCGGTTGCACGCCTGGGGGCATGCAGGGCGACGGGTGCATGGGGGTGCAGGGTGCATGACGGGCAGGGGACGTTGACCCGTATGGCCAGTGTGCGCACTCTCGCGGCCGTCTCCCGGCTGTGCAGCGACAGTGCCTCGCGGGCCGCCAGAACCCCGACACAGAGGTCCACGAAGGCGCACGTTCGCGGGCGAGAGGGACATAGGGCTGCGATGCCGCTGGTGGGGAGGGGGAGCCATACATAGCGCGCTTTTTGTCTCATAGCAGCTCTTCGGAGTTCGGTCCGGACACTCGGGGGGCTGTAGTAACGTGCGTGCCTGACCCGGGTAACGAGTGTGCAAACGGAGGAGTCGAACGTGCCATCCCCTCGATCAGCGGGTCTGATCGCGGTCGTCATGGCGATGGCTTCTCTCTCCGTGCCGTCAGCGGTTCAGGCGCAGGCGCGGACCCAGGTGGAGCGGCGGGATCCGAGCAATCTGGCGGAGCTGCGCAAGGAGGCCGAGAAGTCGGCCAAGGAGCTTGAGGACGCCACCAAGGCGCTGGAGAAGCGGCGTGCCACGATCGCGGCGTCCGAGAAGGAGCTCAAGACCAAGCTGAACGGGCTGCAGGACTTGGAGCGCAGGCTCGCGGTGATCCGGCAGCCGGTCTCGCAGCTTGCGGAGCTGCTCTACGAGCAGCCCGTCGGGGCGGACGGCGTGGTGCCGTTCCTGTCGGGGGACGCCGGCGTCGGCACCCTGCGGGCGCTCTCGGACTCGACCGAGATGGTCCGGGTACGGCAGCAGGCCGTGGAGCAGACCAGCACCCTGTACAAGGAGGCCGAGCGGCTGGCCGCCGAGGCTCAGGAGCTGAGGGCGGGCAACCTGCTGGCCGAGGCCCAGATGGCGGCCGAGATCGACACGCTCAGGCAGCGTTCGGACAAGATCGTCAAGTCGCTCACCGCGGCGCTGGTGAAGCTGGGCATCAAGATCGACAAGGTCGGGCGGGCGGCGCTGGGGTGCAATCCCCTCCAGGCCGCCACGGCCAACAACTACCCCAACGGCCTCATCCCGAAGAGCATGCTCTGTCCGCTGCAGCAGAAGGGGTTCAGTCTGCGGGCGGACGCCACCATCGCCTTCGTCAGCCTGAACGAGGCCTACCGGAGGCGGTTCGGCAAGGCGATCTGCGTGACGGACGCCTACCGGAGCCTGGCCGAGCAGCAGTCCGTCTACTACCGGCGGCCGGGGTTCGCGGCCGTGCCGGGGCGGAGCAACCACGGTCTCGGGCTGGCTGTGGACCTGTGCGGCGGCGTGGAGCGGTTCCGGTCCACGGAGTTCGTGTGGATGGAGAAGAACTCCAAGAGGTATGGGTGGTTCCATCCCGCCTGGGCCTACAGCAGCCCGTTCGAGCCGTGGCACTGGGAGTACGACCCGAAGATCGACTCGCAGCTCTAGGCGGGCACGACCTCGGCGCTGCAGAAGGCGCAGCGGGAGGCGGCCTTCGGGATCTCCGACAGGCATTCGGGGCAGTCGCGGGTCTTGGCCTCCACCTGGGCCGCCGCGCGCTCCTTGAAATGCGTGTACGGCTTGACGACCAGGAAGTAGATCACCGCTGCGATCATCAGGAACGAGATCACCGCGTTGACGAACTTGCCGTACATGAAGTGGGACGCGCCGACGGTGACCTTCAGCGAGGAGAAGTCGGGCAGGCCGCCGAAGGCCGAGATCAGTGGGGTCAGCAGGTCGGCGACGAACGACTGCACGATCGAGTTGAAGGCCGCCCCGATGACCACCGCGACGGCCAGGTCCAGGACGTTGCCCTGCATGAGGAACTTCTTGAATCCGTTCATGGGCCAGAATCGTAGTCGGGCAATTACTTTCAGTTAACTCTTGAAGGTGATGGAGAGGCGGCCCGATGTCTGGGCGCCCGCCAGCTGGGCCGCCTGGTACGGGGTGGCCGCCAGCACCACCAGCGCGCCGCCGGTACGCGAATCGTCGGCCGGACGCGGGATGGTGATCACGCGGACGTCGTCGGCGATGAGCCGGGCCGGCTGGCCGCCCTCCCAGGCCGCCAGGACGCCGACGGTCGAGCCGGGGGAGATGAGGGCGACGGCGTCGGGGTCGGCGATGCGCACGGGGGCGGCGACCGTGCCGGGCGGCAGCGGCACCGGATGGAGCAGGCGGGCGTCGGTCAGTGGTTCGCCCCGGCGCATGGGTCCGGCGAGGTAGCGGCCCGCCGCGTACGACCGGACGGCCCCGTCGGGCGGGTGGGCGAGCGGCGCCGGACGGAGGTCACCGGGACGCAGCGGGCCGGGGGCGAGGTCGCGGGCGGCGACGAGGACCTCGGGGCCCGCGGCGGGACGGAGAGCGACATAGGCCGCCAGGACGCCCACCGCGGCCAGCGCCGCCGCGATCGGACGACGCCGCCGGGCCCACGGCCGCAGCCAGGCCGGCTGCCTGCTCACGGCAGCTCGAAGGGCAGCTTGATGCCGTCGAGGGCCGAGCCGCAGGAGCACGTGCGGTCGGTGGGCAGCGCCTGGACGGTCTCGGCGATCAGCGTGCGCATGCGGGTGACGTTGCGGGCGAAGAACTCCAGCACCTCGTCGTGGGTCACACCCTGGCCGGCCTCGACCCCGGCGTCGTGGTCGGTCACCAGGGAGAGCGAGGTGTAACACAGGGCCAGCTCGCGGGCCAGCACGGACTCGGGGTAGCCGGTCATGCCCACGATCGACCACCCGTTGGCGGCGAACCACTGGGACTCGGCCCGGCTGGAGAAGCGGGGGCCCTCGATGACCACCAGCGTGCCGCCGTCGACGACGTCGCCCCAGCCGGTGGAGCGGGCGGTGGCCACGGCCGCGGCCCTGCCGGACGGGCAGTAGGGGTCGGCGAAGGAGACGTGGACGGCCCCCGAGACGTCGTAGTACGTCTGCGGCCGGCCCGAGGTGCGGTCGACGATCTGGTCGGGCACGACGATGGCGCCGGGGCCGTACTCGGCCTTGAGTGAACCGACGGCGCTGGGGGCGAGCACCTGGGTCACGCCGAGCGAGCGCAGCGCCCACAGATTGGCGCGGTAGGGGATGCGGTGGGGAGGGAAGCGGTGATCCCGGCCGTGCCGGGGGATGAACGCGACCGAACGCGAGCCGATGCGGCCGACGGTGACGACGTCGCTGGGCGGCCCGTAGGGGGTGGAGAGCTCGATCTCCTCCGCGTCGTCGAGGAGGGAGTAGAAGCCCGAGCCGCCGAGGACGCCGATGTCTGCGCGAGTGACCATGGCGCCGAGAGTAGCCGGACGGCCGAGGGCCGCGAGAACGCCGAACGCCGTTCTGTGGATAACCGTGCCGGCGTGCGCACGCCCGCCCGAACGCGGAGCGTACGCACACCAGTACGAAGAGTAGGATCGCCGCATGCGGCAAAAAGGGCTGGGCCTCATCATCCTCGCGCTGATGCTCGGCATGCTGCTGGCCTCGCTCGACCAGACCATAGTCTCCACGGCCCTGCCGACGATCGTGAGCGACCTGGGCGGGCTGGAGCAGCTCTCCTGGGTGGTGACGGGCTACATGCTCGCCTCGACCGTCTCCACGCCGTTGTGGGGCAAACTGGGCGACCAGTACGGCCGCAAAAAGCTCTTCATCGCCGCGATCGTCATCTTCCTCCTCGGATCGGCCCTGTGCGGGCTGAGCCGGAACATGGGGGAGCTGATCGGGTTCCGGTCGATCCAGGGGCTGGGCGGCGGTGGGCTCATGGTGCTCGCGCAGGCGATCGTGGGTGACGTGGTCTCGGCCCGCGAACGAGGGCGCTACCAGGGCTTCTTCGGCGCCGTCTTCGCCGTCAGCAGCATCGTGGGGCCGCTGCTCGGCGGGCTGTTCGTCGACCATCTGTCCTGGCACTGGGTGTTCTACGTCAACCTGCCCCTGGGCGCGATCGCCCTGGGCGTGATCGCGGCGGCGCTGCCCGGCGACGACACGCGCACCAGCCATCGCATCGACTACGCCGGGGTGGTGCTGCTCGGCGGCGCGACGTCGTGCCTGGTGCTCATCACGACCTGGGGCGGCACGACCTATCCCTGGGCGAGCCCGGTCATCGCCTGCCTGGCGCTGGGGGCGGCGGCGCTGGTCGCGGCGTGGGTGGCGGTCGAGCGACGGGCCGCCGAGCCGGTGCTGCCGCTGGGGCTGTTCCGGGTGCGGGCGTTCGCGATGTCGTCCGCGGTGGGGTTCGTGGTGGGGTTCGCGATGTTCGGGGCGCTCACGTACCTGCCGCTGTTCCTGCAGGTCGTGCATGGGGTGAGTCCCACCTTGTCCGGGGTGTACCTGCTGCCGATGATGGCCGGGATGCTCACGATGTCGATCGTCAGCGGGCTGGTGATCTCGAAGACCGGCCGATACCGCTTCCTGCCCATCGCGGGCACGGCCGTGGCGACGGCGGGGTTGTTCCTGCTGTCCGGGCTGAGCGAGCGCAGCAGCCTGCTGACGATGGGCGGCTACCTGCTGGTGCTCGGCGTCGGGCTCGGGATGACCATGCAGGTGCTGGTGATCGTCGTCCAGAACGCCGTCGACTTCAAGGACCTCGGCGTGGCCACGTCGGGGGCGACGTTCTTCCGGTCGATCGGCGGGTCCTTCGGGGTCGCCACGCTGGGGGCGGTCTTCACCGGCACGCTCGACGGCGAGCTGCGGGAGGTGCTGGCCAGGGCCCGGTTGCCGGCGGGGTTCGACCCGTCCGGAATCCAGCGCGACCCGACCGTCATCCAGCGGCTGCCTCCCGCGCTGGCCGGTCAGTTCCTCCATGTGTACGCCGACGCCATCGCCACCGTCTTCCGCGTGGCCGCGCCGGTGATGCTCGGCGCGTTCGCGCTGAGCTGGTTCATCCCGCAGACGCGGCTCAGGGAGACCACCAAGGCGGCCGACCTGGGCGAGGGGCTGGGCGCCACGTCGGCCGAGCGGTCGTCACTGGAGGAGGTCGAACGGGGGCTCATGCGGCTCGCCGACGCCGACCTGCGCAGGGGGTACTACGAAAGGCTCGGGGCGCTGGCGGGGCTGAGCGGGCTCGCGCCGCAAGGGGTGTGGGTGCTCGCCAGGCTCAACGGCAAGGGCTGGGTCGGGGCGGGCGAGCTGGCCGAGTGCGCCAAGGTGAGCAGGGCACGCGGACGGCCCCACGTCGACCGGCTGGTGGACGAGGGGCTGGTGGAGCGTTCGGCGGACGGCGAGCGGTTGCGGCTCACGCCGGAGGGGGACCGGGCGGCCCTGGGGCTCGTGCGCTGCTCACGCGAAGGGCTGAGCAGGCTCGTGGCCGACTGGGGGCCCGATCCACAACTGACGCGGCTCGTCGATCGCATCGCGCCCGAACTGCTCGGCGCGTACGCCGACCGGCCTCGATGAGGCCCCCGCCCGTGCGGGCGGGGTGACGCGCCTAGCTGGAAGCCGCGGCGGACGCCGGCGCCGGGGTGGACGACGACGAGGACGACGACTCGCTCGACTTGCTCTCGGCCGGCTTCGACGGGGTGGTCGAGGCGGTGGAGGACGTCGAGGACGAGCGGTTGTCGGTGCGGTAGAAGCCCGAACCCTTGAACACGATGCCGACGGCGGAGAACACCTTCCGCAGGTTGCCCTGACAGTTGGGGCACACCGTCAGCGCATCGTCGGTGAACTTCTGCACGACTTCGAGCTGCTCGCCGCAGTCGTTGCAGGCGTACTGGTAGGTCGGCACGCGCTCCTCCTTATACGTTCTGGCACTCGAGCGATGCGACTGCTAATGCTAACCGATTGGGCCAAACACCTATTCCAACCCCCGCTCCCCGTACCAACCGGCCAGCTTGCCGCTGCGGCTGACCGCGCGCAGGCGGCGTTCGACCTGGTCACGGCAGGCGGCCGTGGTGACCACCAGGAGCTGGTCGTCGGCCCGGACGCGGGTGCTGTTGTCCGGTACGAACGATTTGCCGTCGCGGACCACGAGCGTAACGGCGGCTCCGGCGGGCAGGCGCAGCTCGAAGACCTCCACGCCGTGCAGGCGCGACCCGACGGGCACCTTGACCTGCAGCAGGTCCGCCTTGAGCTCCTCCAGCGGCGCGGACTCCACCTCCAGGTCGTGCGCCTCGCCCGGCGCGCTCACCCCGAGCAGCCGGGCCGCGTACGGCAAAGTGGGCCCCTGCAGCAGCGTGAACACGATCACGATCACGAAGACCTGGTTGAAGATCTCCTTCGAGCCCTGCACGCCGGACGCCCACGGGATGGTCGCCAGCACGATGGGGATCGCGCCGCGCAGCCCCGCCCACGACAGGAACGCCTGGTCGCGCCAGCTCACCCGATCCAGCCGCAACACCCGGGCCACGGTCGAGCTGACCAGCACCGACAGCGGACGGGCCACCATCACCAGCACGGACCCGGCGATCACGCCCGGCACGATGGCCGACGGCAGCTCCTTGGGGGTGGCCAGCAGCCCGAGCATGACGAACAGCCCGATCTGCGCCAGCCACGCCGCGCCCTCGGCGAACCCTCTGGTCGCGGCGCGGTGCGGCAGGCGTGAATCGCCCAGGATGAGGGCCGTGAGGTAGACGGCCAGGAAGCCGGAGCCGTGCAGCAGCACCGCGCCGCCGTACGAGACGAAGGTGAGGGCGAGCACGGCGATCGGGTAGAGGCCGGAGGCGGGGAGGGCGACGCGGCGCAGCGCGTACGCGCCCGCCGGTCCGACGGCGAGGCCCACGGCCGCGCCGATGACCAGCTCGATGGCCGTCTCCAGCAGGAACGTTCCCACGGACGCCGGCCGCCGCGAGGCTCCGCTGAGCAGTACGACGGCGATGACCGTGGGGGCGTCGTTGAATCCGGACTCCGCCTCCAGGACCCCCGCCAGCCGGGTCGGGAGCGGCAGTCTGCGCAGCACCGAGAAGACGGCGGCGGCGTCCGTGGAGGCCAGCACGGCGCCGAGGGCCAGCGCCGCGGTCGGATCCATGCCGAGCAGCCCCTGGACGGCCAGCGCCACGACCACGATGCTCACCGTCACGCCGACGGTGGCCAGGATCAGGGCGAGGGGCACCGACTTGCGGACGTGCGACCAGGTCGTGGTCAGACCGCCCTCGGCCAGGATCACCGCCAGCGCGATCAGGCCGATCTGCTGGACGGCCTGCGGGCTCTCCAGCTTGGCGCCGAAGCCCGAGGCCCCCAGAACCAGGCCGAGGGCCAGGAAGAGGAGAAGACTGGGCAGACCGCTGCGATGTGCGATGCGTACGGACGCGATGGCCGCGATGACAATTCCGGCGCCGATCAGGAGCCAGACATCAAGCGTCATCCAGCCCCCTCTCGTCCCTTCGGTCACATAAGCCTAGTGAGTCCGCGCGGGGTCATCGCAAAACGGACCCGGTGGTCGTGCGGCTCGGCGGGCACGTCGTCGATCAGCTCGCCGTCGTGCAGCAGGGCCACCGTGGGGACGTTGGGCCCCACCCTGGCCAGCGCGCGGTCGTAGGAACCGCCGCCGCGTCCGAGGCGCACCCCCGTGCGGCGGTCGACCGCGAGGGCGGGCACGATCACCAGCGCGGCCGTGCGGACGGCGTCGACGCCCCGGCGCGTGTCGACCGGTTCCATGATGCCGAAGCGGCCAGGGGCGAGCGTGTCCGGGCCGTCGTAGACCGCCCAATCCAGGTCATTGTCCTCTTTCAGCACCGGAAGGATCACCGTCGCGCCGTGTTTCCACAGAGCGAACACGAGACCGTGCGTCTCGGGCTCCGACCCCGCTGACCAGTAGCAAGCCACCAGACCGGCCATCTGGACCCAGGGCTGTTCGAGCAGCGTCTCGCGGACCTTGGTGGCGTTTGCCCGCAGTTGTTCGGGGGGCAGAGCGGTACGCGCCGCGAGCAGTCGGCGACGCAGGTTCAGCTTGTCCACAGGTACCTCCACTAGGGTCTACTCATGGCTGACTTCGACCCTGTGACGAAAGCCGTCGTGCCCGCCGCGGGTCTGGGCACCCGGTTCCTCCCGGCGACCAAGGCGACACCCAAAGAGATGTTGCCCATCGTCGACAAGCCCGCGATCCAGTATGTCGTCGAGGAGGCGGCCTCCGCCGGGCTCCTCGACGTCCTCATGGTCACCGGCAAGAACAAGCGGTCCATCGAAGACCACTTCGACCGCGCGTTCGAGCTGGAAGAGGCCCTGGAGGCCAAGGGCGACGAGCAACGGTTGTCCCAGGTCCGCGAGCCCGCCTCGCTCGCCACGCTGCACTACGTGCGGCAGGGCGAGCCGAAGGGGCTGGGGCACGCGGTGTTGTGCGCCAAGCAGCACGTCGGCGACCACCCGTTCGCCTGCCTGCTCGGTGACGACCTGATCGACTACCGCGACCACCTGCTCAAGCGCATGATCGAGGTGCGCGACACGTTCGGCGGCAGCGTGGTGGCGCTGATGGAGGTGCCGAGGGAGCAGGTCTCGCTCTACGGCGTGGCCACCATCGCCGGCACCGTCGAGGACGACGTCGTGCGCGTGACCGACCTGGTGGAGAAGCCGCCGGTGGACGAGGCGCCCTCCACGTGGGCGGTCATCGGGCGATACGTGCTCGATCCCGCCGTTTTCGAGGTCCTGGAGAACACCCCGCCCGGCCGCGGCAACGAGATCCAGCTCACCGACGCGCTGCGCACGCTGGCCGGCCGCGGCTCCGAGCAGGGCGGGCCGGTGCACGGCGTGCTGTTCCGCGGGCGGCGGTACGACACCGGCGACAAGCTCGACTATCTGCGCACGGTGGTGAAGTTCGCCGCCGATCGCGAGGATCTGGCGCCGGAGTTCGTGCCGTGGCTGCGGGAGTTCCTCGATGAGATCGGTTGACGCGCATCTGGCCGAGATCCTGGCCACTGTGCGTCCGCTGGCGCCGCTGGAGCTGGAGCTGGAGCGGGCGCTAGGCACGACGCTGGCCGAGGACGTCTCCTCGCCGGTGCCGCTGCCGCCGTTCGACAACTCCGCGATGGACGGCTACGCGGTCAGGGCCGAGGACGTCCCCGGCACGCTGCCGGTGATCGACGACGTCGCCGCCGGGTCCGACGAGCTGCGGGCGGTGGGCCCCGGGCATGCCGTCCGCATCATGACCGGGGCGCCCATGCCGGCCGGGGCGGACTCCGTCGTGCCGGTGGAGTGGACGGACGGCGGCACGGTCTCCGTCCGGATAAATCGTGATGTCCCGGTTGGTAACGCGATTCGCCGGGCGGGCGAGGACGTCCAGGCGGGCGAGGTGGTGCTCAAGGCCGGCACGGTGATCGGGCCGGCCCAGCTCGGGATCATCGCCGGTGTGGGACGGCGGCGCGTGTGGGTGCGTCCGCAGCCCCGCGTCGTCGTCATCTCGACCGGCGCCGAGCTGGTCGAGCCGGGGGCGCCGCTGGGCCGCGGGCAGATCTGGGAGTCCAACAGCTTCACCCTGACGGCCGCGGTGCGCGCGGCGGGCGCCGAGGGGTTCCGCGCGGGGTCCGTCGGCGACGATCCCGCCGTGCTGCTCGACCAGCTCGACACCCATCTGGTGCGCGCCGATGCGATCATCACCAGCGGCGGGGTCTCCATGGGGGCCTACGAGCCCGTCAAGGAGGCCCTGGCGCCGCTCGGCACGGTCCGGTTCGAGAAGGTCGCGATGCAGCCCGGCATGCCGCAGGGGTTCGGCGTCCTGGGCGACGACCGGGTGCCGATCTTCGCCCTGCCGGGCAACCCGGTGTCCTCCTTCGTGTCGTTCATGCTGTTCGTCCGCCCCGCGCTCGACAAGATGCGCGGCCTGCCCACCGACACGGCCCCGGTGACCGCCTACGTCACCGCGGCGCTGCGCTCGCCGTCGGGCCGGCGCTCGTACCTGCGCGGCGTGCTGGCCTCCGACGGCACGGTCGCGCCGGTCCACGGGCAGGGCTCCCACCAGCTCGCGGCCCTGGCCTCGGCGAACGCGCTGATCGTGGTGCCGGAGGACGTGACCGAGGTGCCCGGCGGGTCCGAGGTGGAGGTGATCCGGCTGTGAGCGAGTTCACCCATCTGGACGAGACGGGCGCGGCCCGCATGGTCGACGTCTCGGCCAAGGACGTCTCCGCCCGTACCGCGACGGCGACCGGGCGGGTGTTGTTGTCGCCGGAGGTCGTGGCGCTGCTGCGGTCGGGCGAGGTGCCCAAGGGCGACGCGCTGGGGGTGGCCAGGATCGCCGGGATCATGGGGGCGAAGCGCACGCCCGACCTCGTCCCGCTCTGCCATCCGATCGCGTTGCACGGCGTCAAGGTCCTGCTCGACGTCGAGGACTGGGGGGTGGCGATCACCGCCCGGGTGCGGACGGCCGACCGCACCGGGGTGGAGATGGAGGCGCTGACCGCCGTCACCGTGGCCGCGCTGGCGCTGATCGACATGGTCAAGGCGGTCGATCCGGCCGCCGTGATCACCGACGTCCGGGTGGAGGAGAAGGTGGGCGGCAAGACCGGCCTGTGGACCAGGGAAGCCACGTGATCAGGGCGCTCGTGGTGACGGTGTCGAACCGCGCGTCCGCCGGGATTTATGCCGACAAATCAGGGCCGTTGCTGGCCGAGCTGCTGGCCTCCGACGCCGGCTGCGAGGTCTCGGGGCCGGTGGTCGTCCCCGACGGCGACGCGGTCGAGGCGGCCTTGCGGGACGGCGTCGCGCAGGGTTACGACGTGATCGTCACCACCGGTGGCACCGGGCTCACGCCCCTCGACCTGACGCCGGAGATGACCGCCCGCGTGATCACCAGGGAAATTCCCGGTATTGCGGAGGCCATTCGCCTGGCGAATCGCGACAAGGTGCCCACGTCGGTCCTGTCCCGGGGGCTGGCCGGTCAGGCGGGTGACACGTTGATCGTGAATCTGCCCGGCTCGTCCGGCGGCGTCCGGGATGGGGTGGCGGTGCTCGCGCCCGTCCTGCGGCACGCCGTCGAGCAGATGAAGGGCGGCGATCACCCCCGCTGACCAGGTTTCGGTCTGCCGATCGATGATCCGTGGCGACATCGAGCCCGATGGGGGGATGATGAGAGGCGTGGATCGACTTCGTGGCTGGCCGGCGATTCTGAACGAAGGCCCGGTAGGCCTGCGGCCGCTGCGGCTGAGCGACGTACGCGTCTGGCGCGAGACCAGGTTGCGCAACGCCGACTGGCTGCGCCCCTGGGAACCGAGCAACCCCGAGACCCCGCTGTTCAGGACGGGGCTCGGCCCGTACATCTCCATGGTCGGCACCCTGCGCCGTGAGGCCAGGCAGGGGCTGGCGCTGCCCTGGGTGGTCACCTACGGCGGCCGCTTCGCGGGGCAGCTCACCGTGGGGGCCATCGTGTGGGGATCTGCCCGTTCCGCCCAGGTCGGTTACTGGGTGGACGGCGCGTTGGCCGGGCGGGGCATCATCCCCACCGCCCTGGCCCTGGCCGTCGATCATTGCTTTTTCACCACCGGATTGCATCGGCTAGAGGCGAACATCCGTCCTGAGAACCAGGCCAGCCGTAGGGTGGTGGAGAAGCTCGGGTTCAGGGAAGAAGGCATTCGGCGTCGCCAACTCCACATCGACGGGGCCTGGCGCGACCACATCTGCTACGCGCTGACCGTCGAGGACGTCCCCGGCGGCCTGCTCGTACAGTGGCGGCGCGCCCGTGAGGCGGCCGCTCACGGCGGTTCTCCGATCGAAGAGGTTTGACGATCTCGCGACACACCGCACCGAATGCTCGTCAATCAGTGACACACGGTCTTACGGTGCGTGACGTGAGCACAATGAAGGCGCGACGAGCACAGACGCGCTTTCGTGCTGCCCGGAGGTGGTCGTGAGCAGCGCCTTCCTCTATGTCGCCATTGTGGTGATGTGGCTGTGCGTCCTGATCCCGATGTGGTTGCGCCGGGACAAGACGAACCTCCAGGAGCTGGCCGAACTCGAAGAGCACTACACCGGCGAGCACGCCCTGCCCGACCTGGACAACCTCGACGCCACCCTCGGCGACGAGGACGCGCCGGAGGTCGAGAAGGTCGATGTCCGGCAGTTCCGGCTTCGGCGTAGGGCGATCATCGTAGCGCGCCGCCGGAGGTTGTTGTTCTTCACCGCGCTGCTCGTCCTCGCCTCGGTGGTCACGGCCGGGGTCGAGATGATCCCGTGGTGGGGCGTGGCGCCGTCCGTGGTCGTCATGCTGTCGTACATGGCCTTTCTGCGGATCGCCGTACAGGTGGATCGCGAACGCCGCGAGCGGGCCCTCCAGGCGCGCTCTGAGCGGCTGCGACGGGCCCGCGAGCGGCGCCGGGCGGCGGCCGAGGTGGAGGCCGAGGTGATCGACCTGACCGCGCTGCACGCCGACGTCCTGTTCGACCAGTACGCCGAACCACCCAAACGGGCGGTGGGGGACTGAGAGGATGGCGCGAGGACCCTTGGGAGTTTGCTAATCTGGTCGAGTCCTTGGGGATGTAGCGCAGTCCGGTAGCGCACTTCGT
This sequence comes from Nonomuraea sp. NPDC049624, assembly GCF_040675255.1. NCBI lineage: Bacteria > Bacillati > Actinomycetota > Actinomycetes > Streptosporangiales > Streptosporangiaceae > Nonomuraea > Nonomuraea sp. NPDC049624. The sequence continues at coordinate 94,052 of NZ_JBFAOR010000016.1, forward strand.
TCGCATCGAAGGGGTCAGGGGTTCGAATCCCCTCATCTCCACCCAAGGCCGTTCTCGAAACGGCTGGACTGAAGTTGACGGGATCCCGTCTGATCATCGCGATCAGGCGGGATCTTGTCGTTTCAGGGGTTTCCGAATCGGGCTCGTCCTGGTTTGGGGACCGCGGAGCAGGTGTCCGGGAAGGCCTGGATGGTGTCAGCCCGCTGGTGGAGGACAGAGATCCGGCCGTTGGGCATGGCGAAGCCGACGGTGGGCTGGGCGCTGCGGTGGGGTGGCGGGTTTTGCGGCTTATGGGGCGGGTGGTGGTCTGCTCTGGCCTGTGGGTGGCGTGCCGTCGAAGGGCTCGACTGGAGTCTGCGGGGTGTCGGCGGGTGTGATCGGCTCGTTTTGGAGCTGGTGGGTATAGCGCCACTGGTCGAGAAAGTCGTCGTTGGCGACCGTGACGAGCAGGGCGATCAGGATGGTCTGGGCGACGCGGCCGTGGGCGAGCCGGTTCTTTGGATTGCCGAGGTCGGGGCCATGTCCCTTGAGCCGGCCGTTGATGCCTTCGGTGTTGGCGTGGACGGATTTGTAGGTCCCGATCCAGGCGGGACTCAGGTAGGCCAGGTCCTGGCGGAATTTGTCGAGGTGGCCGAGGTCGTCCTTGCGGACGGTGATGGTGTGCTGGTGGCAGATCTTCGGCAGTTCGCCGGTCTTGTGGTCGGGTGCCGGGGGCAGGACGCGGGGTTTGGCCGCAGGGTGGGCGGCTCGTTGTCGGGCATCGGTCAGGTCTACCGCGGTGGGCCGCTGGGCCCGTGCTGGTGGAGGCGGTCGTAGCGGGGGCAGGTGACCGCCGGGGAGGTGCCTGCTGCCGGGCATTGGAAGCGGATGGCGCCGTCTGCGTTCGCGCTCTGTTTGAGGCGCAGCAAGTACGGCTCTCGCGCGGCGATCAACGCGGCGAGCTCTTCCGACGGCGCGCGGATGGCGGCGTCGTCCAGGCCGGTGGTGGCGTGGGCGAGCCGGTCGGGCATCAGTGGACAGGCTGGGGGGCCGTCGATGAACAGGGTGCCGTGGACGCTGCCCTGCACTTCCCGCTGCCGGACCATGGTCATTCACGGCGGCCAGGTGCTGTCCACCTACACCCACGTCTCGGATCAGTGGTCGACGTACGGCACAACGATCATCGTGCCGACGGCGCGGAAGGCACACCATGTCCTGGACGACTTTCTGGGCAACGCGACCGACCTACCGACACACGGAGCCATGCTCATCAACTTTGTCTTGTTCGACCTGGTCGGCAAGGCGCTCACTCCGCGGTTGCGGGATCTGACCCGGGTCACCCTGGTCCGTGACGCCACCCCGACCGAGATCGCCAAGCGTTACCCGCCTGCCGGGCCGCTGCTGGGGGCGCGCTGGAATGAGGACCTCATTGCCGGCTGCTGGCCCGACCTTCTGCGGATGGCCGGGTCGCTGAAGTACGGGCAGGCCACCGCCTCGCTGATCGTCGGCACGTGGTCGGCCGCGTCCCGGCAGAACGCCTTGGCCGCCGCGCTGAAGGAGTGGGGCATGCTCAGAAGGACCGTCCACCTGGCCGAATATCTGTCGGACCCGGCCTTCAGGCGGAAGATCGCGGCAGCTGAACAAGGGAGAGCCTGCACGCGCTGTGCCGCGACCTGCTCTACGCCCAGCAGGGCACGATCACCCGGCCGCACCTGGAACAGCAGACCGAGCAGGCGTGGTGCTTGACCCTGCTGACCAACGCGGTGGCCGCCTGGACGACCGAATATTACTCCAGGGCGGTGCTGGAGTTGCGTTCCCAGGGCCGGGATGTGCCGGACGAGATCCTGTCGCACATCTCGCCCGGCCACAGCGACGACATCAACTTCTTCGGCGTCATCAACGTCGACGTTGAGGCGGACCTGGCCGAGCTCGACACCAGCGGATGGCGACCGCTGCGGCCCGCGCAACTGCGTGAGCTGGGACTGGCTCCCGGAGCAGCCATCGCGTCGTGCCGTTAAGGGAGGCACGGATGGGGTGAGAAGGGGTGAGTTGGCCCGTGCCCGACGACGGGCCACGTGCTGCCGACCGGCCGAGTCGGAGTATGCCATCGTCCGGCTGCTGGAGGCCAAGTCCGTCGATGAAACGCTGGAGCTGCTCGACCTGCTGATGGAGACCAGTTGCTGAACAAGGCGCAGGCTGTGGCGAACAAGGAGAAGGTCCGCAAGCATCCGAAGCCGGCGAAGGCCTCGCCCCGCCCTCTACCGTCAGCGTCACGCTGTGGAAATGCGGCATCAACCAGCTCAGACGCAACCGCGCCACGGCCACCCGGTATGACAAGCTTGCTGTCCACTTTGTCATCGGCGCGAAACCCTGGGCGGGTGCCGGCCCAGGGCGCCGCCATGCGTGAGTGAGATCACTGGTGCCCTAGGCGTCGAAGTCCGTCGACGGTTTCGACAAGCCGGCGCAGCTCTTCGTCGGTGTTGTAGTAGTGCACCGAGGCGCGGACCAGGTCGGGCAGCCCCCGCGCGCCCATGTCGTACGGAGCGTACTCTCGCAGCGAGACCGACGTGTTGACGTCCAACTCGGCGAGCCTGCGGTGAACATCGGCCGAGGGCATCCCCGCGACGGTGAAGGTGACGATGCCGCACTGCCGTACGCCTTGGTCGTGGACCCGTACGCCGGGCACCTGCCGCAGGTCCTGCCGGAGCCGCCGCGCCAGGTCGCGCACCCGCTCCTCGATGTTGCCCAGCCCCAGGGACAGGGCGTAATCGACAGCGGCGCCCAGGCCGAGCGTGGCGGCGACGTTGCGCTCCCACGTCTCGAACATCCGCGCGGTTTTGTCGATCTCGTAGCTGTCTGGGCCGGTCCAGGCGGCGGAGTGTAGATCCAGTACGGCCGGCCGGATCTGCTCGCGCAGCCGGGGCCGTACGTACAGGAAGCCCGTGCCACGGGGGCCCCGCAGGTATTTGCGGCCCGGGGCGCTGAGGGCGTCGCAGTGCAGCCGCTCGACGTCCAGGTCGAGCTGGCCGGCCGACTGGCAGGCGTCCAGCAGGAACGGCACGCCGGCCGCCTCGGCCAGCCGCCCCACCTCCTCGGCGGGGTTGACGAGACCGCCTTGAGTGGGGACGTGGGTGATCGCGATGAGGCGTACCCGCCCGTCCATTCGGCGCCGCAAGTCCTCCACGTCCATCTGGCCGCTTTCATCGTCGTCGACCACCTCGACGCGTGCCCCGGTGCGCTCGGCCACCTGGAGGAAGGCGATGACATTGCTGGCGTATTCGGCGCGGCAGGTCAGGATGCGGTCGCCGGGGCCGAACGGCAAGGCGTAGAACACCGCCTGCCACGCTCGAGTCGCGTTGTCGGTCAGTGCGATGTCTTCGGCGGCTGCGTTGAGCAGGGCAGCGACGGAGGATCGGACCGCGGCGAGCCGGGGCGCCGCATCAGCGGCCGCCCGGTAGCCGCCGCGCAGTGCCTCGGCGCGCAGGTGGGCGATCACCGTGTCGGTCACGATCGCGGGAGGCAGCGAGGTGCCCGCGTTGTCCAGGTGGGTCACGTAGGTACAGCCGGGCGTGTCGGCCCGAGCCTGTTCAACAGCTTGCATGCAAAACATGTAAACTGAATACAGTAGTGAGGCATTGTATGCAAACGAGGGGGCGAATGAACCACAGCGACACGGCTCCGCTGCGGCGCGACATATCGGAGCAGGTCACCGCACGCATTCTGGACGGTCGCCTGCCCGCCGAGGGGCGCGTCAACGAGGTCCACCTGGCGGCCGAGCTGGGGGTCAGCCGCACGCCGCTGCGGGAGGCGCTCGTGGAGCTCACCGACCGCGGCCTGCTGGTCGCCCAGCCGCGGCGTGGCTTCCGCGTGCCGCCTCTGGACATCGACGAGGCCCGCAAGCTGTATCCGCTGGTAGGCGAGTTGGAGGCCCTCGCCCTGCGGTGGACCGCGCCGCAGGACCTGCTCGGACTCGTTGACCGGCTGGAGGAGCAGCTCGAGGAGATGCAGGCCGTTCTGGAGCAGGGGGAGGAGTTGGCTGCGCTCGACGACCGCTGGCACGACCTGTTGCTCTCGGCCTGCGCCAACGCCCCCCTCATCCGGATCATCGCCCAGACGAAGCCCCTGCTCAAGCGCTACGACGTACTCTATTTCGGCGGCCCCGACCGGGCTCGGCGCAGCATCGACGAACACCGCCGTATCCTCGCCGCGATCCGGGAGGGAGACCTCACCGAGGGAGCGCGATGGCTCGTCCAGAACTGGGTCAACGGAGCCGCCTATCTCGGCCAGGACCCGCACCGGCCCACCCGGTAGATCGCGGCTCGGAAAGGGAGATCATGACCGGGAAGACACCGGCCTGCCGCACCGACCTGGACGGACATGTGGCCATCGTCACCGGCGGCTCCTCAGGCCTGGGGCACGCCATCGCGCTCGCCCTCGCGGAGGCCGGCTCGACGGTCGCGCTCGTCAGCCGCCGGCGGGAGGCCGGCGAGCGGGCCGGGGCACGCATCACATCCCGCACAGGCCGGGCCGCCTCGGCGTTGGCCTGCGACGTCAGCGACGAAGCCGGCGTCCACCGGGCGGCGGGTGAGGTCGCCGAGCGATTCGGCCGCCTAGACATTCTGGTGACCAGTGCGGGGATCCAGGCCAGGGGCGACGTCGGCGAGCTCGGCGCGGCCCAGCTCCGGCGCTGCCTTGAGATCAACGTCGTCGGGACCTTCCTGGCCTGCCAGGCGGCCGTCCCGTTCATGCGAGCCGCCGCTCGGCGTCTCGACCAGGACCATCCGCAACGACGTCGAGCGCCTGCGCTCGCCCGGCTACCCGGTGCACGCCACGCCCAGGGGGGCCGGCGGCTACCGCCTGGGCGCGGGCGCCGAGCTGCGCCGGCTGGCCCGCCAGAGCGCAGGCGACCCGGCGGCGTGGACGCCCGACCTGGCTTCCCTCGTCGCCGGCCTGTTCGAGCAGTTGGCGTCCGCCTGGGACACCGAGCACGCCACCGGCCGGCTGGACTTCCTCACCGACACCCTGGCCCGCGCGGCGGTCCGCTGCCGTCCGGGACCTGCTGGAGCTCGGCTCGGGCACCGTGGCCCTGGTCGACGCGCTGCTGTTCCGGCCGAGATCACCCGGGTGCTGACCGCCGACGGCCTGCTGATCTGGGCCAGCCAGTTGGGCGCCGACAGGCCGCTGTTCCTGGACACGCCCACCGCTATCACCGCATCGGGTAGCGCCTGGAGCGCGGTCCAGGCCGAAGCCGGCTGGGCAACTGGGCCGTGCTGCGCCGAGCCGGGACGCCTCGGCCGAAGACAGCGGCCTCTCCAGGCAGCTGAGGCCCGAGGCCGCGCAGTCAGGCGCCGGGCCCGTCGTTGGCCAGCACCCGGTAGACACTGGACAACGACGGGTGACGTCCCTTGTTCTTGCCCGTGGAGATGACCAGCCTGGACGCGATCTCCGGCACCGGGACCCCGCGCTCACGCAGGCTGCGCGCATAAGCGACCATGTCGTCGTCGAACACCCTCGGTCGGCCGCCATGGCGGCCGCGCTCGGGGGCTGAAGCCTGGCCCTCGAGAGACTTCTCCCGGATGTACCCGCGTTCGGATTCGGCCATGCCGGCGAAGAACGCGAACAACGCCGCGCCGTGCCCGGACGGGTCGTACACCCCCTGCAACGGGCCCGTCAGCAACTCCAGCTGGATATCAGCCCGGCGCAGCTCTTCGGCGATGGTCAGCAACTCGGCCGCGCCGCGCCCCAGGCGCTTCATCTCATGCACCGTGAAGATCACCCGCTGGTGCGGGACGGCAGACTTGATCGTGCGGACGTACTCCATGGCCTTGGCGAACTCCGGCCGCACCTTCACACGCGTGCTGATCTTCTCGGAGGAGATCGGCTCACATCCTGCCGCCGCCAGGGCGGCTCTCCAGCGGGTGATCTAGCCATTGCTTGCTGATCGTCGGGACGCCGGATCTGTTGGGAGCCCCTAACCAGGCAGGGCTGTGCCGGCCCTCATGGCCGGGCGGCGGAGACCACGGGCATGCGCAGTGTCGCCGCTGTCGCGACCAGCAAGGCCACGAGCAGGACGATCGCCATGAAGACCTGCCCGTGCAGACCGAGGACGAAGACAGTGCGGTCGGCGAACTCCGGGTCGTAGGTGGCGGTGCCGGGGAACAGGAGCGCACCGATCATGCCGAGCCACGGGATGGACAGGACGGCGGCGGCGTGCAGCAGCGTGTTCCGGGCCGGCCGTAGTGCGAGGGCCAGCCCGGTGAGGCCGAGGAGCACGGTCATCACCATGTATTGGGCGTCGTGGAATTTGGCGTGGGGCGGCCAGGCCGGGTTGAAGGCGTGCTGTGCCGCGAGGCCGGGGATGGCCAGGTCGGCGAGTACGGCGCCGACCGTCGTGATCGCTGCGACGGCGATGATCAGGATTCGTGGGAGGGGCATCAGATCGTCCAGGTGTAGGCGGGGGTGAGCGAGCGGGCGAAGAGCACGTTCGGGAGGAGCGGGAGGACCGCGTCCCGCAGGGTGGTCATCGGGGTGGAGGTCCAGTGCGCGGCGGCGCCGGCCTGGCGGGAACGGCGGACGATCAGCTGGGTACGCGGCCTCCGGATGCGGTCGTAGGCCGCCAGCCCTGCGCGTACGCCGAGGGTGTCCACCGCGTGCGCGAGCGTGACTGCGTCCTCGAGCGCCTGGCAGGCGCCCTGCCCCAGGTTGGGGGTCATGGCGTGGGCCGCGTCGCCGAGGACGGCGACGTTCCCGGAGACGTACGTCGGCAGCGCCGGCAGTTCGTGGGTGTCGTGTTGCAGCACCGCCTCCTCGTGCGTGGAGTCGAGGAGCTCGGGGATGGGCCGGTGCCAGCGGGCGAAGCGTTCGCGCAGCTCGTTCAGGCCGACGTGGGAGCCGGCCGGGGCGTTGGCCATCACGTAGCAGTAGATGCGCCCGTCGGGCATCGGCACCTGCCCGAACCGTTCGCCCCTGCCCCACGTTTCCACGCTTCCCTCGACGGGCTGAGGCGGAGCGATGAGACGCCAGGTGGTGTAGCCGACGTAGCGCGGCCCGGGGAGCTCGGGCCAGAGGGAGCGCCGGGTCACGCTGTGCACGCCGTCGGCGCCCACCACGAGATCGGCGGTGCGGGCGCCGCCGTCGTGGCGGACCGTGCCGTCGGGCCGCACGTGCTGGACGTCGATGCCGGGCCGCAGAGCCTCCGGCGGCACGGCTGCTCTCAGCAGGTCGACCAGGGCGGCTCGGTGCACGGTCACCCACGGGCCGAAGCGGCGCTTGAGGCTGCCGACGTCGTTGCGGATCAGCCAGTCACCGCGCCTGCTGCGGATCCCCGCGAGGGGGTCGGCCGAGCCACCCGCGCGCAGGCGGTCGCCCAGGCCGATGGCGTCCAGCGCGCGCAGGCCGTTGGGCTGGATGGTCAGTCCCGCGCCCACCTCGGTGAACTCGGCGGCGCGTTCGAGGACCTCCACCTGCCAGCCGCGCCGTTGGAAGGCGACGGCCGTGGCGAGCCCGCCGATGCCGCCTCCTACGATGGTCACTTTCATGTTCAGGTCTCCTTGAGGGTCAGTGCAGGCCGCGCTTGCCCGGGGCCCAGAACGGCTTGGTCTTGATCGAGGCTCGGGGCCAGTTGCGTTCGCGTATCAGGAAGTCGCGCACCAGCTGGCAGGTTCTGGCCTCGCCGGCCACGTAGGCGGCTCCGGCGTTGCCCGGCAGGTCGAGCTCGGCCACGGCGGCGAGCAGCACCGGGGAGGCGACGGCGGGGGCGCCGTGGCGGTGGACGCGGCGCAGCGGCGGCGTCCCGGACATGGCCAGGTCGTGCTCGGGGATCTCGCTCTCCAGGACGCCGTACACCTGGGCCGGGGCTCCCAGTGCTCTGATCATCGGCCAGAAGGCGGCGCCGGCGGTCTCCTCGCCGATGAACACGTGGTAGCCGGCGTCGCGGATGAAGAAGTCGGCTTGCGGCCACCAGAAGGTCACGCGGTTCCCGGGCCGCGCGGCCTGTGCCCACTGCAGTCCGATGCCGTCGCCCGCGTACAGGTGGACGCGCAGTTCGATCGCCTTCCTGTCGGGGGCGAGGTCCCAGATCGTGTATGTACGCAGCGTCTCGGCCGGACGCAGGATGCCCGACACCGACAGCGGGTCCCGCAGCTGGATTCTGACGTGCTGGCCAGGCGTGTAGGGGAAGGCGACAGGCTGGTCGGTTTCCAGCCGGATCCGGCGCATGGCCGGGTTGACCTGCTCGGCGACGGTGACGGTCGCCTCCATGGCGTACTTGCCGGACAAGCGGTCGCGTATCGGGCGGGCCATGTCAGGAGTCCTTGCGTCGCCGGACGTGAGCGGATCTGGACATCCGCCACCACACGGCCGCGATCAGCACCATCACCGCGAGAAGGATCCACCACATATCGCTCCTTACAGGCTCTAGATTATTTAGAGCCATTAAGGAAACATAGATGCCCTAAGATGTCAACGGAATGACAAGAGAGGTGATGATGTCCGCAGACACCAGCAGGCGGGAACGGCTGCGCCAGGCCACCCTGGAGGAGATTCACGCGGCCGCGCGCAGGCTGCTGGTCGAGCAGGGATCAGCCGCGGTGACCATCAACGCGGTCGCCCGGCAGGTCGGCATGAGCGGTCCGGCTCTCTACCACTATTACGCCGGCCACGACGAGCTGGTCGGCGCGGTGACCGCGGACTTCTTCCGCGAGCTGGCCGCCGTCATGGAGCAGGCCCGCGACGCCCGCGCCGGCGCGCCGTCCGGCGACCGCCTGCTGGCCGTCTGCCGGGCCATGCGCGCCTGGGCCGTCGCCCATCCCGCCGAGTTCGGCTGGATCTTCGCCAGCCCCATCGCCGCGCCGAACCGCGGTGCCGGCTCGGTGCGTCACCAGGCCGCCCTGCGTTTCGAGCAGGTCCTGCTCGACCTGACGGTCGAGCTGTGGCGAACACGGCCGTTCCCGGTGCCCGACCTGGCCGACCTGCCCGCCTCCCTGCGCGAGCAGTTGACCGCCTACTCCACCGCCATCGACGGGCTACTGCCGCCCGAGGCCGCACACGTCTTCCTGTCGTGCTGGATCAGGCTGTACGGCCTGCTGTGCATGGAAGTCCTGCACCAACTGGACTTCGCCTACACCGACATGGAGCCCGTCTTCGAAGAGTGCCTGCACGACCTGGCGGTCACCCTCGGCATCGACGACGCGGCGGCATAACTCCGACCGGTCGTCGGGAACGCGCCAGGAGCCCGTCACCTGGACGTGGTGCGCAGGGTGCTCTCGTCGGCGGGTGCTGGTGGCTTGGGGCGGGCGTTGCGCAGTGCGGTCTCGACGCCGCGGTTGGTGGTCATGGACGCGGTGACGACGGTCATGGGGAGCAGGAGGCCGGCGACGGCGTAGAGCGGAGTGTGCAGGTCATACGAGGTGGCCAGCCAGCTGCCGAGGAAGGCGCCGCACGGGGCGGCGCACATGGCGAGCATGCGGGAAGTGAAGGCCACGCGGCCCATCAGATGGGCCGGGACGATGGCCTGCATTTCCTACGGCGACGGCCCCTACGCCAACACCAGATGGAAGGGCGTCGTGATCTCCCGGGGCGACGGCAGCAGGAAGTCCAGCGACGCCGGAGACTACAAGTACTACGCCGGGTCGGTGTGCATCTCAGCACCCGGCCAGTGCCTCGATGTCGAGGGTAACTCGCCGTCATGGACGAGCGTCAAGCTCAACAACGTGCACTGCGGCTGGACCACACCCACACCTGACTCCGCACACGACAACGCCCGGTCCGCCTCAGGCGGGCTGGGGCGCTGTGTGTTGGCCGGCGGTTCCGCCAACCGCTACAAGGGGGAAAAGGGCGGGGGCGTTTCGGCAGGAGTCACCGGACCGGGCGCGGCGCCGGACCGCGGCGTCCCCCGTGAAGCGCGCCGTCTCGGGCCTGTTCGACAGCTTCCGGGTACGCCTCCCGCTTGGCGTGCTCGGCCAGCGCCCGGTAGATCCTGGCGATGGATGGGTTCTGGCCCTTGCGTTTGCCGGTGGGGATGATCGCGCACATACCGGTCGGCGGCGTCGGGGGCAATGTCATGGCCGGTGGCCCACGAGGTGAGCGCGGCGAGGTAGGCGGTGAGCGTCCCGGTCAGTGCGGAGAAGACGTTGAAGACGCCCTCGTCCGTGACAGGGAGCGCTCCGCCCAGCTGTTCGAAGAGAGAGTCCACCATCGGGTGCGAGGGGCAGGTCACGGTGACGGAGCGGTGCTCGCGCACGGCGGGCAGCGGATCGCCCCGCCCGCGAGACCGATGACGACTCGCGTGGGGGTCCGCGGTCGGCTCGCCCGGAGGGCGCGGTCAGCCCACGGCCTCGCGCATACGGCCCAGGATGTCCCGCAGGAGGTCCAGTGACGTACCGAAGTTGAGCCTGACGAAGCCCTCGCCGCCGGGACCGAAGGTCCGGCCGTCATTCAGCAGGACACGGGCCTTGTCCAGAAAGAATGTGTGCGGGTCGGTGGGGAGATCGAGGGCGCGGCAGTCCAGCCAGGCGAGAAAGCCGGCCTCCGGGACGCGGTATCCGATGCCGCGCGGCAGCCCCTCATGCACCAGCGCGGCGTTCCGGTCCAGGACCGGCCGCAGCTGTGACAGCCAGGAGTCACCGTCCTGCCAGGCTGCCAAGGTGGCGGCTACGCCGAAGGTGTTGGGCTCGCCGTACAGGTGGGTCGGGCCCGAAAGGGCCGCTCGCACGTCGGCCGCGCCGATGTGCGCGACGGCGCAGCGCACCCCCGGCACGTTGAACGCCTTGGTCGCGGAGGTCAGAGTCACTGTCCGGGCGGCCGCCTCGGACGACAGGGAGGCAAAGGGGATGTGCCGGTACGGGCTGTGCACGAGGTCGGCATGGATCTCGTCGGAGATGACCAGCAGGTCGTGGCGCCGGGCCAGTTCGGCGACCGTCTCCAGCTCCTGGCGGCGCAGCACACGCCCGGTCGGGTTGTGCGGGTTCACCAGCAGCAGCACCCGGCAGCCGCCATCGGCCAGCTCCCGGTCGAGCCGCTCGGCGTCGAAGACCCAGCCTTCGTCCTGAAGGACGTACGGGACGGGGTGCACGCGCCGCTCCATGCCCGTCACCGTTTCCAGGAAGGGCGGATACGCCGGAGTGTGCAGGGCGACGCCGTCGCCGGGGCGCGTGGCGACGCGCAGGACGGCCTGGAGCCCCTGGTTGATGTCGGTGAACTCCCGGACGTGGCCGGGGTCGAGCACCCAGCCGTGGCGTTCGCGCATACGCTCGGCGAAGGCGGCCCGCAGAGGGATCTGCTCGGGGCGCCCGTCCCACGAGGGGTATCCCAGGTCCTCCTGCACACACCGCAGGAGGGCCTCCTGCACGGCGGGGGCCGGCGGGAAGTCCATCTCCGCGATCCAGGCCGGCAGCACACCCGGCTCGGCACGGCTCCACTTCACTCCGGGGCGACGGGCCAACGATGAAAGGTCAAGGTCGTCAAACATGGCTTCTCCTGTCCCTCAGGGCCGATAGAAGATGTGATCGGCCAGCGGGTGGGTGGCGTTGCGGTCGACGTACGTGGCGATCGTCGCGAGGACAGTGAGCGCAAGGCCTGCGACATCGTTCTGAGCGGTGATCGTGCATGGCTGGGTTCGTCGGTGCTTCTCTCTTCACTGGTCGATCAGGGCGATGCCGTGGTCGCTGTATCGGGCCCCTTGGGCCCCGGTGTCGGGGACGGCGGCGTCGATGGCGGCGAGGTCGGTGGCGGTCAGGTGCACGTCGAGGGCGGCCAGGTTGTCGCGCAGGTGGGGGCGGCGGGAGCTGCCGGGGATGGGGATGACGTCGTTGCCGCGGGTGAGGAGCCAGGCGAGGGCGATCTGGGCGGGGGTGGCGCTCTTGGTGGCGGCGAGGTGGGCGATGGCGTCGACGACGGTCAGGTTGGCCTTGAGGTCGTCGCCGTTGTAGCGGGGGGCGGTGGCGCGGAAGTCGCCGGGTTCGTAGCGCGTGGTGGCGCGGACGGCCCCGGTGAGCAGGCCGCGACCGAGAGGGCTGTAGGCGACCAGGGTGGCGCCCAGACTGCGGATCGTGGGCAGGATGTCGTGTTCGACATGGCGTTCCCACAGCGAGTACTCGGTCTGGACGGCGCTGATCGGATGGATCGCGTGGGCGCGGCGGAGGGTGTCGGCCGAGACTTCGGACAGGCCGATGTGGCCCACCTTGCCCTGGGCGACCAGGTCGGCCAGGGCACCGACGGACTCCTCGACGGGGACGGCGGGGTCGATGCGGGCGAGGTAGTACAGGTCGATGTGATCGGTGCGCAGCCGGCGCAATGACGCTTCGCAGGCCCGCCGCAGATCGCCTGGTGAGCCGGCTGGGACCAGGCCCTCGGCGGTGCGGCGGACTCCGGTCTTGGTGGCCAGCACGACGCGGTCGCGGTGCGGTGCGAGGGTCTGGCCGAGGAGCTCCTCGTTCGCTCCGTCGCCGTAGAAGTCGCCGGTGTCGAACATGGTGACGCCCGAATCGAGGGCCTCCAGCAGGGTGGCTGAGGCCTCGTGCGGGTCAGCGGGGCCGTAGGTGCCGGTCATGCTCATGCAGCCGAGGCCGAGTCGGGAGAGCGCCGGGCCGTCAGGTCCAAGAGTGGAGAGCATTGTTCCTCCGTCACTTTGCCAGGGCCGCGCGGAGGAACGCGAGGATCTCCGCCCGGGCGGCTTCGGCCTGTGGTTCCACGCCGGGCAGGGTGAGGAACGCGTGCTTTGCTCCCGGGTACTCGGTGAGCCGCACGGGGGTCCCTGCCTCGCGCAGTTGCTCGGCGTAGCGGCGGCCGTGGTCGGCGAGCGCGTCCCGGGTGGGCACGACCACGAGCGCCGGGGCGAGCCCGCTCAGGTCGCCCGCGTACAGCGGCGAGACCGGGCCGGTGTCGGCTCCTGGCGGGACGGCGAGCCGCTGGATGAGCTGCAGTTGCGGTAGGGCCCGGGCCGGGCTGTATGCGTACTCGGTGATCGAGGGATGGTCGAACATCGTTCCGGTCATGTCGACCACGGGGTTGACCAGCACCTGCGCCTTGAGCTCCAGGCCGGCCTCTCCGGCCCGGATGGCCGTCAGGGCGCTGATCAGCGCGCCGCAGCTCTCGCCGAAGACGGCTGCGCGCGCCGGGTCCACACCCCACTGCGCGGCGTGCCGCAGCACGTGCTGGAGCACGTCCCAGCCGTCGTCGGCGGCGTTTGCGAGCGGGCTGCCGGGGGCGAGCAGGCGGTGCTCGACCGAGACGACGAGGGCGGGCAGTCCCGCGGCGAGGTGGCTGTTGGTCCAGTCGCACTGCGCCGCCGTGCCCACGAAGCCGCCTCCGTGCACATGGACCACGAGTGGCAGGTCGGTTCGGGCTGCGGCTTCGTCGTCTCCCGTCGGGGCCGGCCGGTAGACGCGGACCGGTAGGTCGCGGCCGGGCAGTGCCACCTGCCGCCAGACGATCGCGGCGCCGGGATTCGGTTCCCCGAGGATTACCCGAGCCGTGCCGGAGGCCCGCCAGCGGTTCTCAGCGTCGCGGTAGGCGCGCAGTTCCTCGGTCGTGATTGCCGAGAAGTCCGGCTCCGGCGGCCGTGTCGCAATGGTGGTCTCACTCATGTGTCCTTCTCCCCCTCCCGGCCGGATGCCGGGTGTGCCGTTGTGGCTGGGCCGTGTGTTGCCCCCATTATGCACGCGGTGCGTGCACCGCCAAGTGCATAAGTTAGGCTGAGCCCGGACGAGAGGGGCGAGATGACTGGCCGACGGCGATGGTCGACCGAGGAGATCCTGGACACGGCGGCGGAACTGCTGCGCACGGGTGACGCCGAGTCGTTCAGCGTGCGCAGGCTCGCAGCGGTGCTCGGGACCGACTCCTCCAGCCTCTACCGGCATTTCCGCAACAAGACCGAACTGCTGCGCGCGGTCGCCGACCGGGTCCTGCTGGCCGCCATGGACAGCTACCGTCCCGACGGCGACTGGAAGCAGCGCATCACCGCCCTGGCCCTGCGCCTTCGCGAGGCCTTCGGCGAGCAACTCCAACTCGCCACGGTGTGGGGACGCTATGGGTCCGGCGGCGCCGGATCCCGATTGGTCATGGAGGAACTGCTGCAGGCCCTGCGCACGTCCGGCCTGCCCGACGAGGACATCCCGGTGCGATACCACCGCATCGTGATCCTCCTCTCCGCGCTGATCGCCTCCGAGGCCGGTATCAGCACCATCACCCCCAAGGAGTACGAACAGGCCATGGAGCAGTTCCGCGTCGCGGTGCTCGGCGCCGACCCCGAACGCTTCCCCGCCCTGGCCCACTTCGCCCGCGACATCCGCCCCCTCGGCGCAGACCGCCGTGCCGCATTCGAAGAGACCCTCGCCGCCCAACTCGCCCACATCGAGGCCCAGATCCCCTGACGTGCTGGACTAGGCGTGCCATGCGATCGGCTCGCGCCACCGTCGCAGGCCCGGTGCTGGAGGGCGAGGAGAGCCGGGCAGTCGTTCAGACCGAACCGGCCCGGCCGCCCGCTGACCGGGCAGTGGACACCCCGGGGGCGGAGCGGGGGCCGGGCACCCTGGCCGCCGCCGCGGCGGCGGCCAATTCGAGGTGGGAGTTCATGTCAAGCTCGAACCGGCCGTAGGCGGTTTACGTGGGTCCAAACCAGCGGGGACAGGGCCTGCCGGTCCGCGTCGGTGAGCCGCTTGTGCCACTTCTCCGCGCTCAGGATGTCTGGAGGAGCACGGTGTTACTGATATGCCTGAGCGCAGCGCTAGATCGATGAGCATGGAGGGCGGCCTCGGCGAAAAGCTCGGTCACCATGTGATCGGCCAGGACGGCAGCCGCCGGACAGGGCAACAGTCGAGCCACCATCACTCGAACTGCGATGAGATTTGCTCAATCTTCGGTGCGACAGAACATTCAGGGGTTCCTGGATCGGGTTCGTCTTGGTTTGGGGGCCGTGGAGTGGATGTGGTGTCAGGCCGCTGGTGGGGAGCGGTATTCGGCCGTTGGGCATGGCGAAGCCGATGGTGAGTGAGGCGCTGCGGCAGGGTGGCGGATGCGTGCAGCTTCTGAGGGCGGGTGGCGGCCTGCTCTGGCCTGCGGGTGTTGGCCTGGCTGGCGATGGGCCGGGGTGAACCCTCGGTGCCGCAGGGGGTCGGTGCAGCGGTGAGCAGCGCCCAACAGCACACTTGCGGCTGAGGGGCAGCCGTCTGTCACCATCGGGTGCCATCCGAGTGCGGCAGAAACGGGACGGCAGCTCGGCGCTCGTCCGATCCGTGCGGTTGGCTTCTGCCGTGATGACTAGGGTGTCAAGCCCCGCTGGGTCAACATGCCGTCGATGAACTGAGCGATCAGGAGGTGACCGGCATCGTTGGCGTGGAGGCCGTCGGGATCCAAGAACTCCGGACGGCCGGCGAAGTAGTTCGAGACCCCGTCCACATAGTCAAGGCCGATATCGGCTGCGGCCTTTGCCAGCCAGGCGCGGATCGCGACCACCTTGTAAGGCAACTCTGTGTACGCCCAGAACGGCTCCATGACCAAGATGCGGGCTTCGGGCAGGCCGTCGCGAAGATCGGCCAAATCGACCACCATGTTGTGCGCGATGGCTTCGGCGTGCTCGTTGAACATGACGGTGTCGTTGGTTCCGAGCGAAACCAGGACCACATCTGCGCCGGCCGCGATGATCCGCTCGACACCCGCCGAATGGCCGTCGCGATCCTCTCGCTTCCGGACCAAGCCGAGTCCATTGATGCCCTCGTTGAACTCTTGCCAGCCGCGCCGGCTGCACACCAGCGAAGACCATCGACGAGTCGGATCAGACGTTCCCCTGCCGACGGTGTAGGAGTCTCCATAGATGGCCAGGCTCACTGGCTTCCCGAATGCGTGCATCGCGACTTCCAACCAAAGATCGACACTTGTGGCCATCGTCCGGACAGGTTCATGCCGTCAGCGGAAGGCTGCGGCGTTGCGCTTGGCCCAGTCGGCGAAGGTGGCGGGGGCGCGGCCGAGGATCTTCTGGACATCCGGGCTGACGGTCTGCTCGCGCAGGGTTGGGGTGCTGAGAATGTCGAGGGTGGTGTCGGCCACCGGGGCGGGCATGAAGGTGAGCATCTGGGCGAGCGCCTCTTCCCGGGTCTGGTCGATGAAGGTGACGGGCTCGCCGATGGCGTCCCCGATGGCGGCCGCGCGCTGGCGTGGGGTGGTCGGCGTGGGGCCGGTCAGCTCGTAGATCGCCTTCGTGTGGCCCGGCTGGGTCAGGGCGGCGGCGGCCACGGCGGCGATGTCGTCGGGGTCGATGACCGGCAGGCCGACCTCGCCGAAGGGCGCGGCGATCGTGCGGGTCGCCTGGACGGACGAGGCCCAGGCGTAGGCGTTGGAGGCGAAGCCGCCGGGGCGCAGGATGGTCCAGTCGGTGCCGGACTCCATGACGACCTGTTCGAAAGCGGCGAAGGCCTGCCCGTGTGACAAGGAGTCCGGGCGGGTGGCCACTCCCTGGGAAGAGAGCAGGACGATCTTTCCGGCGCCCGCGAACTGGGCGACGACCCGAGCGGGGTCGCCGGCCATCATCAGGTCTCCGCCGACGAGGAGGAAGACCGCATCCGCCGCGGAAGGCATGTCGGCGGACGACTGGGAGAGGTCGGCGGCGACCGTGCGGACGCCGGGTGGCACGTCGCCATCGGTGATGCGGCGGGAGACGGCGGTCACCTCATGGCCCTGTTCCGCGAGGATGCGGACCAGCGTGCGGCCGACATTGCCGGTGGCTCCCGTGACAACGATCATGATGAACACCTCGATCAGATAGTTAGCTGGCTGACTGACTAAATGAACCGTAGCACGACGGGCACTCCTGTAGTTAGTCAGGTGGCTGACTTTTTGGGTATGCCTGTGAGGCCGACGTCAAAGACGGCGGGGCACCAGCAGGGGCCGGATGTGAGCGCGAAGGCGGACGCTCGGTCAGGTGAGGGGCGTGGAGTGGCGGGCGCGGTGGCGGCGTACTGCGTCTCTGTTGGCGCACGAGGGGGAGCAGTAGCGCTGACGTGCGGTGCGTGAGGTGTCCGCGAAGATCCTGTCGCACCCGGCGGCGGCGCACCGTCCGAGCCGGTCCATGCCCCGGCTGACGAGGTGCAGCGCCGTGCCGACGGAGATCAGCGCGAACAGCACCGCGCCGAGCGGCTGCAGGTCGTCGCGATAGTGCAGGTGCCAGCCATGGGCGTGGTCGGTCAGCCGGGGGTAGGCGGCCGAGCGGGCCAGCATCTCGTTGACCAGCTTGGCCTTCTCGCGCTCGCCCGTGGCGTCGACGACGTTCGTCCAGGCGGCGATGACGGCGAGGGTCTGGTCGAGATCCGACGGTTCGACCGGGCGTTCCAGCACCAAACCGGCCGTGCGGCAGCGGTGGGCGAGCTCGTCGGCGCTCGCCGGTGGGCGGTTCGCCAGGTCCGCGGCGAAGTTCACCACGTCCGCGCCGTAAGGGTTGAGGTGCACAAGCTCATTACATCAGCCTGTACGTCATGACGCGAACAGCAACGGAACGGGATGTTCCGGAACTCGTCCGCCTCCGGGCACTGCTCTTCGACGACCTCGGCGGCGACTTCTTCAACCCCGCGGACGCCGACGACGACTGGCGCGCCGCGCTCGCCCGGGTCCTCAAGCAGAAGCTGGCCGAACCCGACTGCCGGATCCTGGTCGTGGACGGCGACACCGGCCTGGCCGCCTGCGGCATCGGCACGATCGAACAGTGGTTCCCCGGCCCCCACTCCCGCAACGGGCGGATCGGCCACGTCATCGGCATGGTCACCGACCCGTCGTACCGGCGGCGCGGGCACAGCCGGGCGATCATGCTCGGTCTGCTCGACTGGTTCCGCGAGCGGGACGCCGTACGCGTCGATCTCACCGCCTCCCGCGAGGCGGAACCGCTCTACCGGCGACTCGGCTTCGCCGACCACCCCGACCCGCTGTTGTGCTGGAAGCCGTGAGGACGTCGCGATACCGCTGGATCATTCTGGGGATCGCGACCTTCACACAGGCCACGGCCGCGTTCTTCGTGCAGGGCCTCGGCGCGATGAGCGTCCACCTGCAACGGGACCTGAGGCTGAACACGACCCAGCTGGGCCTGCTGCAGTCGGCGGCTCAGTTGCTTCCGCTGGCCGGACTGCTCGTGGCGGGACGGCTGCTGGACCGCCACGACGAACGCCGGGTCGTCGGGATCGGTGCTCTCGTGGTCGCCGTGGCGCTGGCCGCCGGCAGCGTGGCTCCGGGATACGGCTCCTTGCTCGTGGTCCTGCTGGTCGTCGGTGCCGGGTACAGCGCCATTCAGCCGGGCGGCAGCAAGTCGGTGGCGTCCTGGTTCGACGGTTCGAAGCGCGGGCTGGCCATGGGCATCCGTCAGGCGGGGCTTCCGCTCGGCGGCGTCCTCGCCGCGTTCGCGATTCCCGCGCTGGCGACGCGCTTCGGTCTGCGGTCGACGCTCGTGGCCGGCGCGCTCGTCGCGTTGTCAGGAGCCGTCGCCTTCATGGCCTTCTACCGCCGCCCACCGGATCGGCGTCCGGTGCCGGCCGCGTCCCGCGTGCGGCTGGAACTGCTGCGCGAACCGTACCTGAAGAAGATCGTCCTGTCCGGCACGAGCATGGTGTCGGTGCACAGCGGCGTGGGCGTTCTCACCGTGCTGTACCTGCACGAGGTGACGTCCATGGACGCCGCCTCGGCGGCCCTGGTCTACGTCGCGGTCCAGTGCGCGGGCGCGCTGGGCCGCGTCTGCCTGGCGGCCTGGAGCGACCGGCACAGGTCCGGCCGCTACGCCTGCGTCCTGACCTGCCTGGCCGCCGTGATCATCGGGATGACGGTGCTGGCCACCCCGGTCGGCCGATCTCCGGTCGCGGCCTGCCTGCTGTTCGTCTGGCTCGGCTTCTTCGGGATCGGCTGGTACGGCCCCTGGGTCGCCTACGCCGCCGAATCGGCGCCGCCGGACCACACCGGATTCACTCTTGGCCTGGCCATGGCCGTCAACCAGGTGGCGGTCGTCCTGGCGCCGCCCGTGCTCGGCCTGCTCACGGACCTGACCGGCAGTTTCACACCCGCCTGGGCCCTGCTCGCCGCGCTGACCGCGGTCACCATGGCGACGACCGCCCGGTTGTGACGAGTTCGGCCGGCCGCCGGCGGCGTCCCCTCGCCGGATCGTCACCAACGGCCGCCGGCCGCGTCCCCTCGCCGGATCGTCACCAGGGGAGTGGGCCGTCCTCGCTGAAGAAACCGCCGGTCGGGCCGTCCGCGCCGAGGGTGGCCAGGCGCACCACCACGGCCGCGCCCTGCGCCGGGGTGAGGAAGCCGCTGTGGCCGTTGATGTCGGTGTCGACGTAACCAGGGGCGGCGGCGTTGACCAGGATGTTCTCCCTGCGCAGCTCGTTCGCGTACTGCAGGGTCAGCGCGTTCAGCGCGGCCTTGGACGGCGAGTAGGCCGCTGACGGCAGCCCCGACAAGGGCCCGTCGACCTCGGCGGTCAGCGCCAGCGAGGCGGCGTGGCTGGAGAGGTTGACGATCCGGGCGGCGGGGGAGCGCCGCAGCAGCGGCAGCACCGCGTTGGTCACGTGGATCACTCCGAAGACGTTGGTCTCGAACACCTCGCGGACCAGCTCCACGTCCACGGCGCTGGGGACGCGGTCGAGGGCGTCCTGGGGCGCGGCCTGGCCCGATCCGGTGATGCCGGCGTTGTTGACCAGCACGTCGAGGCGGCCGAAGCGGTCGTCGATCCAGGAGGCGGCCGCCTGGGCGGTGGAGGGGGCGGTGACGTCCAGTTCGAGCGCGTGCGCGTCCCCTCCCGTGGCGCGGATCGCCGCCGCGGTCTCCTCGCCGCGGCGCGCGTCACGGGCGCCGACCAGGACGGTCACCTGCCGTGCGGCCAGCAGTTCGGCGTGTGCGTCACCTCTGTGCGGGTGCGGTGCGGGGCCCGCTGAGAAGGGGGGCTTCCGAGGGACCCGAATGCCGTCTTCAATGTCTGAGAGCGATCAGACCTGTCCGGGGAGAGTCGTATGGCGTCTTTTGTTGCTGCTCGTGACGGGGAGCGCATGCCCGTGCGGTCGAACGGCCAGGACTGGCTGGTGTCCTGGCACCCGGCCGACGACCCGCCGGAAGGCAGATCTCACGGAGCCGCCGGCATTTGCGTGACGGCCGCCGATGAGCTGGTCCTCATCAGCCATGACGGTGAGCACTGGGGTTTCCCCGCCGGGCGGCCCGAAGGAACGGAGACGATCGAGGAGACCCTGCGCCGGGAGATGCTCGAAGAGGCGTGCGTCACGGTCACCGGCAGCCGCCTGCTCGGGTATGTCCGCAGCGAATGCGTGCGCGGGCGCGAGCTCGGCCTGGTCCTCGTCCGCTCCTACTGGCGTGCGGAGGTCCGGCTTGGGGAGTGGGCGCCGGAGTTCGAGATACAGCACCGGCGGGTGGTTCCGGAGTCCGAGGCGAAGAAGCACGTCCGCGATCCCGACCTGGCCGCGACCCGGGTCTCCTTCCGTGCTCTGGAAGAGGCAGGGGTAGGTGACGGCCCGCGTCCCTCGTGAGAGCCGTACCCGCCCGTCCGGAGGCTCGGCGGCGTGCCACGCCCGGTCTCAGACGACCCGCACGACGATCTTGCCGCGTACGCCGCCCGCCTCCAACGACCGGTGCGCCGCGGCGATGTCGTCGAGCGGGAAGACCTTGTCCACGACCGGGCGGATGACGCCGCTGTCCACGTACCGGGTGAGGTCGGTGAGGAGCCGGGTGGTGGGGTTGCCGCTGAAGAAGCGCACGCGCCGCCGGCCGTGGACGGCCGAGGCGGCGATGTACGCCAGGGACGCCGTGATCCTGCGAGAGTCGAAGGCGATCGCCACCATGCGGCCGGACGGTGTCAGCAGGCGGCGGAAAGCGGCGTGCTCGGTGCCGGCGGTGTCCAGGATCACGTCGAACCGACCCAGATCCGCCGGGGCGACGGTGGCGTAGTCGTACGCCTCGTGCGCGCCGAGGTCGCGGACGAGGTCGAGGTTGCGTGCCCCGGCGAGGGCGGTGACGTGGGCGCCCAGCACCCTGCCGAGCTGCACCGCGACAGCGCCCACCCCGCCGCTGCCGCCGCGGACGAGCAGCCGGTCGCCCGGCCTGAGCCCGGCCTGGTCGCGCAGCGCCGTGATGGCCGTCGTGCCTGCCGGGAGCGCCGCGGCGGTCACCAGGTCGACGGACGCGGGGGCCCGGGACAGGCGGCGGGGGTGGACCGCCACGTACTCGGCGGCGCTGCCGAACGTGCGGCCCAGCGTGCCCCACACCCGGTCGCCGATCCGGGGGCCGATGACCCGGGACCCCAGGGCGACGATCTCGCCGGTGAGGTCGATGCCGATCCGTTTCGGGAAGCCCCGCTGCATCAGCCCGGTCACCAGGCGCACCCGGCCCGTCCGGCCGTGCACCTCGCCGCCGTTCACGCTGACGGCGTGCACGCGCACCAGCACCTGTCCGGGGGCGGGGGCCGGCTTGGGCGCCGTGCCCACGTACAGGACCTCCGGCGGTCCGTACTGGTCGAACAGGGCGGCGCGCATCTCGTTCGTCTCCATGTGGACGACGCTAGCCCGCTAAACGGTCAGGGCTCTCCACTTAGGCTAATGTGAGAAAGATGCCCAGTCCTCGCTCTCAGTTGGCGCCCGCCAGGGAAATGCGGGCCGACGCGCGGCACAATCGGGCACGCATCCTGGAGGCCGCGCGGGAGACGTTCGCCAGGCGCGGTCTGGACGTGCCGATGGTGGCGATCGCGCGGCGCGCCGGGGTCGGCGTGGCCACCCTCTACCGGCGTTTCCCGTCACGCGAGTCCCTGATCACGGAGGTGTTCGCGGACGAGCTGGCGGCGTGCGCGTCGGTCGTGGACGAGGCGCTGGCCGACCCGGATCCCTGGCACGGGTTCTGCGGGGCGATCGAGAAGGTGTGCGCGATGCAGGTCGCCGACCGCGGGTTCACCGACGCCTTCCTCACCGCGTTCCCCGACGCGGTCGACTACGAGCGCACCCGGGAGCGGGCCGAGCGAGGCTTCGAGGAGGTGGTGCGGCGGGCCAAGGCCGCCGGGCGGCTGCGGGCCGATTTCGCCTCCGCGGACCTGGTGCTGCTGTTGAGGGCCAACTGCGGCATCGTCGCCGGGGCTGGGGCTGGGGCTGGGGCTGGGGCCGGGGAGGGGGTGGCGGCGGCGTCGCGGCGGCTGGTGGCGTATCTGCTGCAGTCCTTCCGCGCCGACCACGCCGAGCCCCTGCCGCCCCCGCCGCCCCTCACGCTCGGCCACCTGGTTCCGACGTCGTCCAGTACGGCCCACCCGGCGGCGAGGCCGGGGAACGAGCGGAGCAGCCGCTGACGTCGGCGCCCGACAGGACGACCCCGGCCGCTCGTGGCGGGAGGCCGGCACGATCGGCGAGAGCGAGCGGCTGGACGGCGAACACCAAGAATGGCGCGGCGACTCCTTTCAGAAATGTTCTGGGCTGTTTCGAGAGCTTAATTCAATCAATCGCCGATCCGGTGGGCCTCCAGGCGGTGGGTTATAGCCCTTTTAGCCTGGGCTAAAAGGCATTGTGGGGCGCGTTCCGGGTGCGGCAGGCTTTCCGGCATCGGGGCGAACTGGGCCCGGTGAAATCGCTGAACATTCGTGTCGCCGTGGTTCCGCGCGGCCGGAGAGGACGAGAAATGTTCGGAACGGGAAATCGGACGAGGAAACTGCTCGCCACGGCGGCCGCCACCTGCGCGGCCCTGACGATCGTGGCCACCCCGGGCTCGGCGGCCGCGTCGGCGTCGGCTTGGTGCCAGTCGAGTTACCTGGTCTACAAGTACTGGAAGTCGGACGGCACCATCGGGCGCTGGAGCCAGAACTGCAGCGGCGACCACTCGCTCAATTCCAAGGGTTACAAGCTGGAGCCCGGCGGCTGGTCCGGCTACATCGACTACAGCGACGGCACCTGGGATTACTTCTGCGACTTCCAGGACAAGTGGCTGGGCAAGCGGGTCGTCAATATCACGATGGCCGCCGCGAAGATCGAATACTGCATCAAGAAGTGATGGTGGGGCGCAGGCCGTCCAGCAACACGGTGAGATAGGCGTCGGCGAGGGCCTGTGAAGGGGGCTGGGCGCGGGCGACGGCCAGGGCCGTCCGGCCGAGGAGGGCCGTGACGACCGCCGGGTCGAGGTCGGTGCGGATCGTGCCCTCGCGCCGCGCCCCCTCGATCATCTCCTCGACGGCGGCGGCCAGCCCGGCGCGCAGGGCGGTGGTGGCCGGCAGGTCCAGGCCGCCCAGCTGGTCGTTGACGGCGTGGTGGGCGGTCTGGAACGCGATCAGCTCGCCGAGGAAGGTCCGCAGGGCCTGGTGGGCCGTGGTCTCGGCGAGCAGGTCGCGGGCACGCTGGACGACCGGTTCCAGCAGGCGGGAGACGGCGGCGTCCAGCAGGGCGTCCTTGCCGCCGAAGGCGCGTACGACGGTCGCGGCCCCCAGGCCCGCCTGCTTGGCGATGGCCTCGACGGTGAGCGTCGCGCCGGGTTCGGCCAGCAGCGTCATGGCGGCGTCGAGGGCGAGTCGGCGGTTGCGCACGGCGTCGGCACGGCGCTTGGGCTCGGCGGGTGTTGACAACTGAAATGCTCATTCCACATAGTTAACTGGAACGCTTATTTCAGTTACTGTACCCCGAGGAGCCTCAGTGAACGAGCGCGTCCTGATCTCCGGAGCCGGCATCGCCGGGCTGGCCCTGGCGTACTGGCTGGCCCGGCTGGGCTTCCGGCCCACCGTCGTCGAGCGCGCCCCGCGCCTGCGCGCCGGCGGCAACGGTGTGGACCTGCGTGACCACGCCGTCGAGGTGGCCGCGAGGATGGGCCTCATGCCGCAGGTGCGCGCGCTGGCCGCCGACGTGCACGGCATGAAGTTCGTGGACGCCGGCGGCCGGCCCGTCGCCCGCGTCGACACCCGCGACCCCGGCTCGGTGGAGATAATGCGCGGCGACCTGGTGACGCTGCTGCGCGAGGCGACCGACGTGCAGATCATGTTCGGTGACGCGATCAGCAGCCTGGACCAGGACGAGCAGGGTGTGCGAGTCGCCTTCGAGCACGCGCCCGCCCGCGCCTTCGACCTGGTCGTCGGCGCCGACGGCATGCACTCCCACGTGCGGCGGCTGGCCTTCGGGCCGGAGGAGGAGTTCGTCCGGCACAAGGACCACTACTTCGCCTTCGCCGACGCCGACGCCGCGCTCGGGGAGGACCGCTGGGTCACGATGTTCAACACGCCGGGACGCATGGCCGGCATCTACCGGTCGGGCAACCACGCGCAGGCCAAGGCGTACTTCATCTTCCGTTCCGCGCCGCTGGACTACGACCGCCGGGACGTCGCCGAGCACAAGCGGCTGGTGAGCCGGACGTTCGGGGGCGAGACGTCCTGGCGTACCCGGGAGCTGCTCGACTCGGCCCTGGCCGACCCCGACTTCTACTTCGACGCGCTGGGCCAGGTGCACATGGACTCCTGGTCGAAGGGCCGCGTCGTGCTCGTCGGCGACGCCGCCTGGTGCGCCTCGCCGGCTTCCGGGGCGGGCGCGGAGCTGGCCCTGGTGGGGGCGTACCGGCTGGCGGGGGAGCTCGCCGCCGCCGGCGGTGAGCACCGTGTCGCCTTCGCGCGGTACGAGGCCGTCCATCGTCCGCTGGTGGCCAGGAAGCAGCAGATCGGCCCGAACGTCCGGCTCATGGTGCCGAGAACCGAGGGCGGCCGATGCGTCCGGGACGCCCTGATCCGCCTCCCGCTGCTGAAGGCCATGGGAGCGGTGGAACGCCGCGTCCAGACCAGGAACCCCCGCCCCTTGCCGGAGTACACCCGGGTCCGGTGAAGCGACCCGGGGGCCGGGACTACTTCGGGCCGGTCAGGCGGCGTTCGCCTGCTGTGGTGAGGACGAAGACCTGCCAGTTGTAGTACGCGTAGTACGCGCGCGGGTCGCGGCGCATCTGGCGGGCGTGCAGGAGGACGGCGTCCACGTACGCCTGGGACGGGTTGTAGGCGTGCAGGGCCCGCCGGTAGTCGCGGGGGGCGCCGCTGGCGTGGAGGTAGTTGGCCGCGCCCATGACGGCGTCCCGGGGGTTTCGGACGTCGCCGCCCATCCCGTACGCGCGCCAGGTCGCCGGCATGAACTGCATGGGCCCCTGGGCGCCGGCGTGGCTGTCGGCGCGTACCCGTCCGAACTTCGTCTCGACGAACATCACCGACGCCAGCACCTCCCATTCCACCCCGAAGCGGCGCTCGGCCCGCTTGAAGTGGCCGAGCAGTTCGGCGGCCGGGCGGGCCGGCTGCACCTTGAACACGGCGGACGGCTTGATGGGCCGGGTCAGGGCCAGCAGTTCGCGCAGGGCGCTGACGTTGTCCTTGGCCTGGGCGGCGAGGGCGGCGGGCAGGCGGGCGAAGGCGCGGTCGGCCAGGGCGCGGTTGCGGGCGGCGTGGCGGTAGAGGCGCTGCTGGTAGAGGGCCAGGAGTTCGACGTCCCGCGGCGGGGCGCCCGTCGAGGGGCGCCAGCGGTCGATGGCCGCGTTCAGGGCGGTGGTCGTGTCGCGCAGGGCCGTCGCCAGGCGGGCGGGGTCGGTGGGGAGCGGCGCGCCGGGGGCGGGGAGCGCCTGGCCGGAGGAGGCGCCGGCGCTCGCCGTCGCGGACGGGGAGGCGTCCGCCGCCGTGGCGGAGGCCGAGGAGGGGACCTCCGCCGTTTTGGAGGCCGAGGAGGGGGTGGACGTGGGGGAGGGGGCGGTGGTCGTGGCCGTGGCGCCGCATCCGGCCGTCCCGGCGACTGCCGCGCTCACCAGCAGCAGACAGGCGAGCGTACGGCCCCGGCCGGTGCGGGGCTTCGGCGGGCGGGCGCGGAACGGGCGTCGGAGGTCGTCCATGGTCGGCCAACCTACCTGCATCACGGCTTCATACCGGACATCTCGCCTTGTAGCACTCCGCCGGGCGGCACTCGACACCTGGGATGCGTACGCTTCTCACAGGACGGCGGCGTGGCCCGGAATCGGCCGGGTAGGAGAGGAACCACCGGGAGGTGATCGGCATCGACGGCGGAGCGGACGAGACGAGCTGGCGAGGGCCCCGGTTGCGGGCGGAGACGAGACAGGCGGACGGGTGCCTGGTCATGGGGTTGAGCGGGGAGCTCGACTACATGCAGAGACCCGAGTTCCGGCAATGGGCGCTCGGCGTCGTGACCGGCGGCCACAACGCCGGGAACAGCGACAGCGCCGGGAACGGCGACAGCGCCGGGAACAGTGACAACGCCGGGCACGATGACAACGGCGACAGCGCGGCGCCGATGGTCGTGCTCGACCTCAGGGGCATCGAGTTCTTCGACTCCACCGGGCTGTCCGTCGTCATCGCGCTGTGGCGGCAGGCGCGTGACGCCGGCGGCGATCTGGCGGTGGCCGCGCCGCCCCCGATCTGCGCCAACATGATGCGGCGTACGGGGCTGGCCGACCACATCGCCATGGGCGACACGGTGGCCGCCGCGATCGCCGGGGCGGCGATCCTGCGACGCACGAGAAGCGACACGGCCGACGAGGCCGCCGCCGGCTGAACCAGGCCGGCCGGATCCCGGCGGACGGACGCCGGGATAGTCAGTCACGGACGCCGGGAGTCAGTCTGGGTGAAGACCCAGGACGGGCGGTGGGGATCAGTCCTGGGTGAAGGAGTGCTGGGGGACGCCGGCCGGGGCGCCGGTGAGGTGCTCGTACGTGCCGCTGACGTCCAGCAGCCGCTCCAGCACCCGCGGGCGCTGCTCCAGGTGCAGCCGGGTGCCGGCCGTCACGGCGTGCTGGTGGATCATCAGCAGCGCCGACAGGCCGCTGGAGTCGCAGAAGTGCAGGCCGTCGAAGTCGAGGTGCAGGTCGGTCAGGCCGCCGTCGGCGAGCGCGGCGAGGGCGGTGGTCAGGAGCTCTCGCGCAGTGTTGTAGTCCAGGTCGCCGGTGACGGCGACGCGCAGCACCCCCGGGCGGGGCGTGGCCTGGACGAGGGTCAGCGGGTCGGGGGCGAAGGCGGTCATGCGATCTTTCCGTGGCCGGGGAGCGGGGTCTTGTCGGTCGGGACGGCCGCGGCGCTCACGGCGTCGCGCCCGTTGCTGATCAGGGCCGAGGCGCGCGGGAAGTCCTCCAGCCGCCTGCCCAGCAGGTCGAGTGCCGGCAGCAGCGTGCCCGCCGGGACGCCGCGAGCGGTCAGGACGCCGGCCGTCCAGGTGAGGAACCGGGTGAACAGGCCGGGGTCGTCCACGTAGAGCGCGGTGGCCAGGAAGTCGACGATGTGCAGGATGTCCTCGGCGGTGTGCCTGCGTTGCTGCGGCGTGTAGTCCGCCATCGCCGGGATGCGTTCCTCCAGGCCGCCCATGACGTCCCTGACCAGGGCCCGGGCCGACCGACTGACCATGGTGTACTCCTGGTCGTCCAGGTGCGGCAGGTCGTCGACGGCCTGGCGGGGGGCGACGGGGCGGGTCAGCGGGCCGGCGGCGAGCCGGTCGGCGGCGGCGGCGCCGTCGGCGGCCCAGGCGTCGGCGCCGAGCAGGCCGGCGTAGAGGCCGTCGGGTCCGAAGGCGGCGCCGCCGACCATCACCGGCGTGCCGGTCGCCTGGCAGGCGGTGATGGCGGCGTGGGCGCCGGGCAGCCGGGTCGGGATGGAGCTGGACAGCGCCACCACGTCGCAGGCCGTGCGGTGGAGGTGGGTGATGAGGTGGTGCGTCGGCACCTGCGCGCCCAGGTAGTCGACCTGCCAGCCGCGCAGCCGCAGCACCTCGGACAGGATGCGGGCGGGCATGGCGTGCCACTCGCCGTCGATGCAGGCGACGGCGATGCGCCCGAGCGCCGGGCCGCTCGCGGCGGCGGCGCGGGCGGCGGGGTGGTGGGCGAGCGCGGCCAGCACCCGCTCGTTGACGGCGGTGGCGGTGTGCTCCTGGGCCACGGTGATCTGGTTGCTCTCCCACTCCAGGCCGACGCGGGCCTGTACGGGGGCGACCACGTGCAGCAGCAGGGTTTCCAGCGAGATGTCCTGGTCGAGCGCGGCGAGCGCGGCGTCCGTGGCGGCGTACTCGTCTCCGGCGACGGCGGCGTCCCAGAGTTTTTCGCGCCAGGCGGAGAGTCCGTCTGCGTGCGTCATGCGGTGAACCTTCCCCGTCCGTGTCCTCCCACCGCGCTCAGATGGGCCCCGCGCGGCGCGGTGATGGCGATGACGGCCATGTCATCGTGATCGCCACCTCCTACCCACTGGGACGACAACATCTCCACACGTTCGGTGATCGCCTCGGGCGGCATGCCGCCGCACTGCCGCAACTCCTCCTGCAGCCGCTCGTCGCCGAACATCTCGTCGCCGAGCGGGCCGCCCATGGCCTCGGTGATGCCGTCCGTGTAGAGCAGGCAGGTCTCGCCGGGTTCCAGGACCACGGTGTCGGTGACGCTCGTGACGCGTTCGAGCATGCCGATGAGGGTGCCTTTGGTGCTGGCCACGTCGACGCGCCCGTCGCCGCGTACGACGAGCGGCGGCGCGTGCCCGGCGCTGGTGACCCGGAGCAGGACGCGGTTCCCGGCCCGCTGGATCGAGGCCAGGACGAGCGTGACGAAGCGGGAGCGGTCGCCGCCCTTGACGAGAACGCCGTTGAGCAGTTCGAGCACGCGCTGATGGTCGCCGGCCATCGGCAGCAGGGCCTGCAGGGTGTGCCGGATCTTGCCGGTGAGCACGGCGGCCTCCAGGCCCTTGCCGGCCACGTCGCCGAGCACCACCAGCGACTCCTGGCCGGGCTCGGTGGGCGGGTGGAGGTCGTAGAAGTCGCCGCCGACCCGGGCGGTGTGCTCCGAGGGACGGTAGCGGGCGGCGACCTCGACGCCGTGCAGGCTCCGCACGCGGGGCGGCAGGAGCTCGCGCATGAGGGTCTCGGTGATGTCGGCCTGCTCGGCGTACAGGCGGGCGGCGGACACCGCGGCCCCCGCGCGGGCCGCGAACAGCCGGGCGAAGACCTCCTCGCCGTCGGAGAAGCACGCCTGGCCGCTGCCGCGCAGCAGGACGAGCGCCCCGGCCGGGACGCCGTGGCCGGGCAGCGCGGTCACCACCATCGAGCCGATCTCGTCGAGCCCGTCGCGGGCCAGCCAGGCGGGGGCGGCGGCGGGGTCGATCCAGCGGGAGGGCAGGGGCGGGTAGCCCTGCAGCGCCTCGGCCAGGCCGGGCACGGCCTCGGGATCGACGGCCAGCTCCTCGCGGACGACGACGCCGTCCGGCCCGCAGTACGCGATGGGGTGCCGGCGCCGGTAGGGCGGCAGGATGACCAGCGCGGCGTCGGCCAGGTGGCGGGCGGCCAGCCGGGCGGTCACCTCCAGGCAGCGATCGAGGTTGAGCGAGGACAGCAGCTCGCTGGAGGCCTTGTCGAGGAACGACGTGCGCTCGCGTTCGAGGTGCAGGGCCTGGGTGGCGCGGTCGAGTTCGGTGGTGTCGGCCAGCCACCAGGCGATCACGTCGCCGTCGCGGACCGGACGCGCCTCGAACGTGGCCGCCCCGATCGAACCACGCACACCGCCGGGAAGAGCGCCGTCGGGAAGAGCGCCGTCCGGAAGGGCGGCGTCCGGAAGGGCGGCGTCGGGAAGGGCGGCGTCAGGGAGAGGGGTTGTGGCGGCGTGGGCGTGGGAGAGCCAGGCGGGAGCGCTGTCCGCCAGCGCCGCGCCGGGGACCGCGCCGGGCAGCAGCCGCAGCGCCGCGTCGTTGGCCTGGGTGATGACACCCGCGGTGTCCACCACCAGGACCGGGTAAGGGGCGCCGCGCCACACGGTCCCGGTTTCGTCCTGTCCCAGACTGCTCGTCAGACCTGTCAAAACAACGAGCCCGCCGTGACGGGCCCTGCCTCCCTGAAGAATGGTTGCGTATACACGTTCTTCTCCCCACTGTAGCCGAGGCTCGCCCACCGCCCCAGCCGCGGACGGCCCGGTCGAGCGCCTCCCACCGGCCGTCTCCAGCGGTTTCCAGTCGTTTCCAAGGAGCCGCGGCCAGGGTCTGGTCAGTCAGGACACAGTCGGCGGACGGGGAGAAGATGGGCGAGACGAGGACCCGGTCGGTTCTGGGCAGGACGGGGGCGACGCTCGTCCTGAGCGCGGTGCTCGGTTGCGCGCCGGGCTCCGCCGGCACGGCGGACGCGAGCGTCGGCGCGGCGGCGTACGTGGTGCGGGGCAAGGTGGTGAACTCGGCCGGACGCCCGGTCCAGGGCGCCAAGGTCGTGGTGAAGGACCGGCGCTACTACAACAGCGACATCGTGCTGCACAGCGACGGCAACGGCCTCTACCGGGCGCAACTGCCGCGCGAGCCGTCGTCCTGGCTGGTCAGCGCCTCGGTGACGCGGCAGTTCCACGGGCGGCAGTACACCTTCGACCTGGAGCCGTCCTCGACCGGCTCCGTCCGGGCGAGCGCGGGCGGGGTGCGGAACTTCACCTGGCGCGTGACCGGCAGGCGGCCGGGCGCCGACGGCCGGTACTACGGCGGCCTGGTCGCCACGAACCTCTGGTTCGACAACCTCCCGGAGGACGTCGACCAGGAGAACGTACGGCTGACGATGACCCCGGTCGGCCCGCTGATCGACGGCAGCGAGGGCAAGGTCGTCTCCGGCCGCGCACCGGTCTACACGGACAGCGGCTGGGCGGTGGTCGACGTGCCCCTGGGCCGGTACCGCATCACCGCGACCTACCGCTCGGCCACCAGTGGCAAGGTCTACCCGCTCCAGGTGAAGCTGACCGGCTCGGCCGCCTTCGGCCCGCAGGTCACCGCAGACTTCGAGCAGAGCGGGACCAACCAGCGGATCAGGCTGGAGGTCAGGTTCGGCTGACCCGGCCGTGCCGCGGAACACCTCGATGAACATGAACGATGATCCGAAGCCGGAGGCCGTGGCCTCGCGTGCGCACGCGCGGGTGGCCGCCGGGCTGCTGGTTCTGGCGGTGGTCGCGGTGGCGGCCGCCCTGGTCGGCGGCCTCGGGCACTACGTGCTGCTCGACCGGCCCGTCCTGCTGGGGACGCTGGCGGCGAGCCTGGTCGTCGTCTCCGGGGCGCTCGCCTTCGGCGGCGGTCCGCGCGCGCCCGCCGTCGCGCTCGTGATGATCTGGGCGATGGCCGGGCTGATCGCTCTCGTTACCGGCATGCGGGTGCATGCCAGGATCCCCGGCCCGGACGGCAGCGGGCTGGAGGTGCGGGTGCTGTCCGACGACTGGATCGCCCCCGACTGGAGGCTCGTGGTCCGCCGGGACGACGGCCTGCTGACCCGCGAATGGCCCTTGACGGAGCGCTTCACCGCCGGACCCGACGACGGCCCGCCCAGGGTGACCTGGCTCGACCCCGCACACGTCCGCCTGGACGACCGGCCCGCGCGGACGGTCACCCTCGACCCACACTCCGGACGCCCCCTTGAGCAGGGCCACCTCAACGGCGGCTGAGACGCGAAGGGGCAGACAGGACGGGCGGCCCACCGATATAATGATCATGCATCCCGGCGGGCAGGCGCTCCCGGGATCTTGCATGTCATGCCCTCCACACCTCATCGAGCGCTGCTCGCCGCGGCCGTCCCGCTCTTTCTGTCCATGAGCGCCGGGATCGTCGCCCAGCTCGTCACCACCTCACTCCTCGGCCGCCAGGCCACGGCCCAACTGGCGGCCTTCGCGCTGGTCAACGCTGTGCTCACCCCCGTGACGGCGGCGGTGTCGGGTGGTCTGCGGGGGATGGCGCCGTTCGTCGCCGCCTGCCGGGACCGTCCGGCGGAGGCGCTGCTCGTCCTGAAGGACGCGCGGTGGCTCACCGCCGGGCTCGGCACGGCCGGCGCGGGCGTCATGCTCGGCGTCCCTGTGATCGCGCGGATCGGCGGGGCGCCCGGCGAGGTGGTGGCCGAGTTCGGGGCGTTGCCGCCGCTGCTGGCGCTCCAGGTGTTGCTGTACGCGGCGGGCAGCGGCGCCGGCGGCGTGCTGGTCGCGCTCGGACACAGCAGGCTGGTGCTCCGGTCCGGGTTGTCGAGCACGGCCACGGGGGTGGTGCTGCAGCTCGTCCTGGTGCCGCGGATGGGCGTCCAGGGCAGCGGGGTGGCGCTGGTGGCGTCCACCGCCGTGGCCGTGGTCGTGTCCAATGCGCTGCTGCTGCGCCTGCCCGAGCTGGCCGGGCGGTCGTCGTGGCCGGGCCGCCCGCGGTGGCGGGAGATCGTGCGGATGGCGCGGGTGGGCGTCCCGATGTCGGCCACGCTCGTCGTGAAGTTCGCGGTCATGGGCGGGGTGACGTACGCCGCCGCGCGGACCGGGGCGCAGGGGGCGGCCGCGCACGCCGTCCTGCTGTCGCTGCACGGACTCCTGGGGCTGGCCGCCGTGGCGGTCGCGCAGGCCGCGACGCCGGAGATCGCCAGGGCGGCCCTGCCGGGCCAGGCCCGCCGGCTGAACCGGGCGGCGCTGACGATCGCCGCCGCCGGTGTGCTGGCCGGTGGGCTGGTGCTGGTCGTCCTGGGGGAGGCGGTGCTCGGGCTGTTCACCTCGGACGCCGCCGTGCTCGCCGTCGCCGTCGGCCTGCTGCCGTTGTCGGTGGTGCACGCCCTGGCCGACCACTGCGCGATCGTGATGTCGGCCGGGCTGACGGCGCTCAGGCGGTCGTCCTGGACGCTGGGGTCGGCCGTCCTGGGGAACGGCGTGCTGGCGTCCGTGGCGGGTCCGGCGGCGCGGGCTTGGGGGCTGCGGGGGCTGTGGCTGGCGTTGATCGCCGGTTCGCTGCTCGTCGTCGTGACGCAGACCGCCGGGTTCCTGCGGTTCAGCGCGCGTCGGCGCGACCCCTAGAAGGGGGCTCCGGCGGGCGGAGCCCCCTCGCCTCAGGTGCGGTCCTGGGTCAGGACGCTGGACAGGAACGCCCTGGTCCGTTCGTGTCCCGGGTTGGCCAGCAGTTCGGCCGGCGGGCCGCTCTCGACCACGACCCCGTCGGCGAAGAAGGCCAGCCGGTCGCCGACCTCCCTGGCGAAGGCGATCTCGTGGGTGACCACGACCATCGTCATGCCGTCGGCGGCCAGGCCGCGCATGACCTCCAGCACCTCGTCCACCAGCTCGGGGTCGAGCGCGGACGTGGGCTCGTCGAACAGCATCAGCTGCGGGCTCATCGCCAGCGCCCTGGCGATGGCGACCCGCTGCTGCTGGCCGCCGGAGAGCTGGTGGGGCCGCTTGTGCGCGTGGGCGGCCAGGCCGACGCGCTCCAGGTGCTCCATCGCGGTCGCCCGGGCCCGCTCCGCGGAGACGCCGAGGACGTGGACGGGGGCGCAGGCCACGTTCTCCAGCGCGCTCTGGTGGGCGAACAGGTTGAACCGCTGGAACACCATGCCGATCCGGCGGCGGAAGACGGCGAACTCCTTGGGCGTCCACGGCCGGTAGCGGCCCTCGCGCAGGCTGTGCCCGACCTCCTCGCCGAGCACCCGCAGGCTGCCGCCGAGCACCGGCTCCAGCCCGTTGACGCAGCGCAGGAAGGTCGACTTGCCCGATCCGGACGGCCCGATCACACAGCTCACCTCGCCCGGCGCGACGGTGAAGTCGACGCCGTTGAGCACCTGCGTGTCGCCGAAGCCCATGCGCACGCCCGTGGCGTGCACGACGGGGCTCACGCCGCCGCCTTCGGCAGGATCCGGGCCGCGAGCCCGCCGCCGCGGACCAGCCGTACGGCCTCGGAGCCGAACCGGCGTTCCAGGCGGCCCTGGAGGAAGGTCGCGACGGCGGTCATCAGCATGTACCACAGGCTCGCCACGATGAGCAGCTCCATGATCAGGTTGTTGGCCTTGTAGATCTGGCTGGCGTTGGTCATCAGGTCGTGCCCGGCCACCACGTAGACCAGCGACGTGGTCTTCAGCATGGAGATGAACTCGTTGCCGGTGGGCGGGATGATGATCCGCAGCGCCTGCGGCAGCACGATCACGCGCATGCGCTTGGCCGGGGTCATGCCCAGCGCGTACGCGGCCTCGGTCTGGCCGTGGTCGACGGCCTGGATCCCGGCCCGCACGGTCTCGGCGAAGTACGCCGCCAGGTTCAGCCCGAGCCCCAGCATGGCCGAGGTGAAACCGGTCATCACCTCGTTGGTGTCCCACTTGACGCCGATCATGGTGAACGGCACCTTGAGCACCAGCTCGGGGAACAGGAAGGCCAGGTTGTACCAGAAGATGAGCTGCACCAGCACCGGCGTGCCGCGGAAGAACCAGATGTAGAGCGTGGCCAGCCCGCTGAGCACCGGGTTGTGCGACAGCCGCATGATCGCCACGGCGACGCCGAGCACCAGCCCCAGCACGGTCGCCAGCACCGAGATCTCGATGGTGACCCAGACCCCGGCGAGGATGCGGTCGTTGAACAGGTATTCGGCGACCTTGCCCCAGTCGAGGCGCGGGTTCACCACGACCAGGTAGACCAGCCAGCCGGCGATCGCCGTCACGACCGCCGCGGCCAGCAGACGGCCCCAGTGGCGGGTCCTGGCGACCGGGACGTGCTCCCCGGACGGCCCGGTGAAGGGTTCCGTGCGCATGGTCACTTACCGCCGTTGACGACAGCGGACTGGACGGCCAGCTTGTCCAGGTTCCACGCCTTCAGCAGCTTGGCGTACTCGCCGCCGGTGATGAGGGAGTCGAGCGCGCCCTTCACCGCGTCGACGAGCTCCTTGTCGTCGGGCTTCATGCCGATGCCCCACGGGCTCTCGGTGCCGTCCAGGGCCATCGCCTCGACGTCCAGCTTGGGGTCGGCGGCCTTGCTGGCGGCCACCACGTAGTCGGTGATGGTGGCCTGCGCCCGCCCGCCGGTGACCTGGATCAGGGCCTCCTGGTCGCCGGGGAACTTCAGGATGTTCACGGCCGCCTTGCCGGCCTTCTTGCAGTCGGCGTCGTACTGCTCGGCCAGCTCCATGGACGAGCCGTTGTCGACGACGGACACCGTCTTGCCGCACAGTTCGGCCGGGCCGCTGATCTTGGCCGGGTTGCCCTTCTTGACCAGCAGACCGGCGCCGGCCTGCACGTAGTCCACGAAGGTGACCTGCTTCTGCCGCTCCGGCGTGTCGCTCATCGAGGAGATGACGAAGTCGTAGCGGCCGGTGAGCACGCCGGGGATCTGCGAGTTGAACTCCTCGTCGGAGATGGTCACCTTGGCGCCGAGCTTCCTGGCGATGGCCCTGGCCAGCGCCGGGTCGAAGCCGATCGCCGTCTTGCCGTCGCTCGCGTACAGCTCCATGGGCGGGTAGCCGACGGACGTGACGACCTTCAGGCCCTGCGTCTTCAGGCGGGCGGGCGCCTTGGCGGCGAGAGCCTGGTCCGGGGTGATGGCGTTGATCACGTCGGCCGCCTTCTCCTCGGTGGGGGCCTGGTCGAGCGTGACCGCCGCCGCGCCGCCGTCCGCGGGGGCCGCGGCGGCGCCGCCGTCGTCCAGGGACTGGGCGCCGCAGGCGGTGGTGGCGGCCAGCAGCGCGCCGGCGGCGAGGGCGGAGAGAGTGCGGATGTTCACGAGGGGGTGCTCCTTCAGGATCGCTGCCAGCGGACTTCGCCGCCGACGACGGTGGTGAGGACCTGGGTGCGCAGCACCGCCTCCGGCGGCTCCAGGTACGGGTCGGTGTCCACGGCGATGAAGTCGGCGAGCATGCCGGGCGCGAGCACGCCCTTGCGGTCCTGCTCGCCGGCCGCGTACGCGGCGCCGAGGGTGTGCGCGGTGATCGCCTCTGCCATGCTCAGCCGCTGCTCGGGCTGCCAGCCGCCGGCGGGCGTGCCGTCCTGCCGGGTACGGGTGACCGCGGCGTACAGTGCGGCCCACGGGTCGGGGCTCTCCACCGGCGCGTCGGAGCCGAAGGCCAGCGCGACCCCGGCGTTGAGCATGCCTCGCCAGGCGTAGGAGGCCAGGTCGTGGCCGGCGAGCAGCGAGTCCACCAGCGCGATGTCGGTGGTGCAGTGCACCGGCTGCATCGAGGCGACGACGCCCAGCCGGGCCATCCTGGTCAGGTCCTGGGGGCGCAGGTGCTGGGCGTGCTCGATGCGATGCCGCAGGCCGGCGGTGGGCCCGATCGCCTCGTAGGCGTCGAGGACCAGCCGGTTGGCGCGGTCGCCGATGGCGTGCGTGGCGACCGCGATGCCGGCCGCCGCCGCCTTGCTGAAGATCCGTACGAGGTCTTCGTACGGGGTGACCGCGATGCCGGTGTTGTCGTGCTCACCGGCGAACGCCTCGTGCATGTGGCAGGTGTGCGAGCCGAGCGCGCCGTCGCTGAACACCTTGACCGGCCCGGTCCGGACCCAGTCGTCGCCCTGGCCGGTACGGCGGCCCTCGGCGATGGCGGCCTCCAGGGCGACCGTGGGGATCGCCTTGTGCACGCGGATCTTCAGCTCGCCGGCGTCGCGCAGCTCCAGGTAGGCGGCCCGGCAGTCCTCGCCGTCGATGTCGTGCACGCTGGTCAGCCCGAACGACAGCAGCTCCTCCTGGCCGGCGCGCAGCCGGTCGCGCAGGTCGCCGGAGACCATGAGGGCGCGCAGCGGGTAGGAGGCGGACTCGCGCAGGATGCCGGTGGGCTCCCCGTACGCGTCCCTGACGATCTCGCCGCCGACCGGGTCGGGGGTGGAGGCGTCGATCCCGGCCATCCGCAGGGCGGCGGAGTTGGCCCAGACGGTGTGGCCGTCGATGTTGGGCAGCGCCACCGGCAGGTCGGGGCAGACCGAGTCGAGGGCCTTGCGGTCGGGCTGGACCGGCGGGTTCCAGATGTTGCTGTTCCACCGGCCGCCGAACAGCCAGGCGCCCGGCCGCAGGGTCGCCGCGTGCTCGGCCACCTTGGCCAGGGCCTCGTCCAGGGAGCGCACGTCGCGCAGGTCGACCGCGCCGAGGCTCTGGGCGTACTGGGCCGTGTGGATGTGGGCGTCGTACAGGCCGGGCAGGACGGCGGCGCCGTCGAGGTCCACCAGCTCGGCTCCCGGGCCCGCCGCCGCGCGCACGTCGGCCTCGGTTCCGACGGCGACGATCAGCTCGCCGTCCACGGCCATGGCCTGGGCGGCGGGGGCGCCGTTGGTGCCGGTGCGAATGGTGGCGTTGCGGTATACGCGCATGTCATGGATCTCTCAGGGGTTTCGGGTGGGGGTGGTGCGGCTCACTGTAGAAGTGGCGGAAAGAAGTAGGAAGCGATATAAACACGACATTTAGCAGCGCTGAGAGCAAGGAACGCTTATGCTCAAGCCGGAACATCTGCGCACACTGCGTGAGGTCGTGCGTCTGGGGTCGTTCGCGGCGGCGGCGAACCGGCTCGGTTACACCTCCTCGGCCGTCTCCCAGCAGATGGCCGCGCTGGAGCGGGAGACCGGCGTGCGGCTGTTCGACCGCTTCGCCCACAGCGTGCTGCCGACCAGCGCGGCGGAGGTGCTGGCCAGGCAGGCCGAGACCGTGCTGGCCGACATCGAGCGCATGGTGGCCACCGTCCAGGCGGTGCACCGCAACAGCGAGCCGCAGATCCGGCTCGGGCTGTTCCCCAGCTTCACCGGCGTGCTGGCCGACGTCATGCGGCGGATGGAACCGGAGGACCGGGCCGGGATCCGGCTGTCGGTCGCCGAGTCCTCGCAGCTCATCGCCCGTCTGGGCAGCGGCGGCGAGATGGACGCCGCGGTGGTCTACCAGGTCGGCAACACCGGGCTGTCGTGGCCGTCGGTGCTGACCAGGCGGTGGATCGCCGAGGACCGGTACCGGCTCGTGCTTCCCAGGCTCTGGCCGGACCTGTCGCCGTACCGGGCGGAGCAGCTCGTGGACCTGCCGTGGATCATGCACCACCCGGCCAGCAGCGACGCCACCCTCTTCGAGGCCCTGTTCGCCCACTGGAGCCTGCACCCGCGGGTGGTCTGCCACTCCGACGACTTCAAGATCACCCTGTCGCTGATCGGCGCCGGCGTGGGCGCGGCCCTCATCCCCGACCTCGCGCTGCGCGGCCACGGCGAGGACGTCGTGGTGGTCGACGTGCCGTGGCTCAACATCAGCCGCAGCATCTTCACGTTGGTCCACCCCGACCGCGAGACCGCCCGCCTGCAGTGGCTGCTGGACGAGCTGACCGTCTGAACCGCCTCTCGACGCGGCCGGGGCCCATCTGCCAGCATGTGCCGGATCATCCCCGGGCCGCGCGTCACCTGGCGTCGCCGTGCCCGCGCAAGGCTAAGGAGATCTTCCACCGTGGAACGCGAGGCGGCGATCGCCCGGTCCGTCGAGGCGATCCGCCTCCACAGCGGGCAGCACATCCTCATCGAGGCCGGCCAGGAACCCGTCCTCGGCCGCCTCGGGCGCGACGACCGCCGCACGCCGGACGGCCCCCTGCGGAACTGGACGTACGTCGTCAAGGACATGATCGACGTGGCCGGCCTGCCCACCACCCGCGGCTCCGCCCTGTACGGCGCCGAACCGGCCCTGGCCGACGCCCGCTGCGTCGAGCTCCTGGACGGGGCGGGCGCGCTGCTGGTCGGCAAGGCGAACCAGCACGAGTTCGCCTGGGGCGTGACCAGCGAGAACCCGCACTGGGGCGACGTGGGCAACCCGCGGCACCCGCACCTGACCCCCGGCGGTTCCAGCGGCGGCACCGCCGCGGCGCTCGCGGCCGGGATCGCCCGGTTCGGGCTCGGCACCGACACCGGCGGCTCGGTGCGCATGCCCGCGGCCTGCTGCGGCGTGGTCGGGCTGCGCCCGCGTGCGGGGGCCGTGCCCGCCGCCGGGGTGGCGCCGCTCGCCCCCGCCTTCGACGTGGTCGGCCCGATGACCACCTCGGTCGCCGACTGCGCCCGCGTCTGGCAGGCGCTGACCGGCGAGGACGTCGAGCCGCCCGACTCGCTGGCCGGACTGGTCGTGGGCGTCGCGGAGGGCTGCGCCCAGGCCGGGGACTTCGCCGAGCTGGGCGCGCGGCTGCGCGAGGTGGCCCTGCCCGCCGAGGTGCTGGAACCGTACTGGACGATCGTGAGCGCGCAGGCGCGCCGGACGCACGAGGGCACCTTCCCCGAGTGCGCCGCCCGCTACAGCCCCGAGGTACGGGCCAAGCTGGCGGCCGCCGGCGGAATCGGGCACGACGACTACCGGCGGGCCGTCGAGCGGCTGGCGGCGCTGCGGGCCGCGTTCACGGCCGGCATCGAGGGCATCGACCTGCTGGTCATGCCGACGCTCGGCGCCCCCGCGCCCAGGGTCGGCTGCGACGAGGCCCGGGTGCGCGGCGAGGTCGGCCGGATCACCGCGACGGTGTCGGCGCTCGGCCTGCCCGCCCTTGCCGTCGGCGACCTGCAGCTCGTCGCCACGAGCGAGGCCGCCGTGCTGCGGGCGGGGATGTGCAGGGAGGCCCGCGGCGGGACGATCCCCGAGCCGCGCTGACCCTCGCGGATCGCCGCGCTGACCCTCAAGGATCCGCCGGTCAGGCCGCGCTGGGCAGGCTCCACGGGTCCACCGGCACGACCTCGGCGCACCGCCCGTACGGGTCGAGCAGCCGCCCGTACAGCTTCGACTGGCGCAGCACGATCTGCCGGTCGGCCACCGTCACGTGCGGAAAACGCTCCTCCAGCCGCACCACCAGCGGATGCAGGTCGGCCACGCCGTGCAGGCCCACCGTCAGCAGCATGTTCCGCGGCCCGGCGAGCGCCGCGCACGTACGCGTCTCCGGCCAGCCGAGCAGCGCCCGGCCGGTCTCCTCCAGCAGCGCGTCGGGCATCCGCAGCCACAAGAGCGCGGCGGAGTGCCAGCCCGCGTGCGACCGCGCCAGGTCGCAGCGGAAGTCGAGGTCGCCGGTGGCCACCAGCCTGGTCAGCCGGCGCTGGACCGTGCGCTCGGACGTGCCCACCGCCCTGGCCAGCTCGGCGTAGGGCGCGCGGCCGTCGGGCAGCAGGGCGGTGAACAGCCGCCGGTCGATCTCGTCCATCTCCCTGGTCGACTCCGGCGCGGCCGGCCGTCTGGCCAGGGCGGCGGCGGTTCGCGGCGGCAGCACCCGCAGCCGCCACCGGCACGACGCCTCGAACACCCGCGTGGCGACGTGCGTGCGGACCTTGGCCACCCCCGGCACCCGGGGCAGCGCGGTGAGCACGTGATCGGCCAGGGCCGCCATCGACGGGGCCACGGCGATCACGAACAGGTCGTGCCCGGCGGCGACGTGCTGGACGGTGATCAGATGGCGCTCGCGCGCCAGCGCCGCCGCGACCTCGGCCGCCGCGCCGGCCGCGCAGTCGATCTCCAGGAACGCCATGCTCAGCGCGTGCATCTGGCGGGGGCCGAGGGCGACCGTGGTCCACGCCTCGCCGGTGCTCGTGAGCCGCTGCCAGCGCCGCGCCGCCGTCACCGGGTCGGCCCCGACGGCCGCCCCCACCTCCACCCAGCTCGCCCGCGGGCTGATCTGCAGAGCGTCGATGAGCTCAAGGTCGGACTCGGCCAGCAACGACGGCGGCTCCACGCCGGAATCCTGCACTGATCCTCCCTCGATGTCTGATTGCTGCGTTCCAGCGGTCGGGACACCCTATACCGGGATCCTGGGCCCCGACCGCCGTCAGGCGCAGCCATCGGAAAGGGAGACCCGCGGATGACCTCGCTCGGCCGGGCCAGGATGGTCGGCGTGCTGGGCGGTATGGGCCCGGCCGCCACCGTCGACTTCTACGGCAAGCTCGTGGCGGAGACCGCCGCCACCAGCGACCAGGAGCACGTGCCGGTCGTCATCTGGGGCGACCCCCGCGTCCCCGACCGGTCGACGAGCCTGCTCGGGCAGGGGGAGGACCCGACCCCGCAGTTGCGGCGCGGCATCGGGGCGCTCAGAGGGGCCGGGTGCGAGCTGCTGGC
Source organism: Nonomuraea sp. NPDC049624 (assembly GCF_040675255.1). Classification (NCBI taxonomy): domain Bacteria; kingdom Bacillati; phylum Actinomycetota; class Actinomycetes; order Streptosporangiales; family Streptosporangiaceae; genus Nonomuraea; species Nonomuraea sp. NPDC049624. The sequence continues at coordinate 134,768 of NZ_JBFAOR010000016.1, forward strand.
CGTGCCGTGCAACACCGCGCACGCGTTCGTGCCGCGCCTGGCCGAGGAGGCCGGGCTGGAGCTGGTCAGCATCGTCGAGGTCACCGCCGCCGCCCTCGCCGCCGACGGCGTCCGCGCCGCCGGGCTGCTGGCCACCACCGGCACGCTCCGCGCCGACCTGTACGGCCCCGCGCTGCGCCGGCACGGCGTGACCCCGATCGAGCCGGACGAGCCGGGCCAGCGCGAGGTCATGGCCGCCATCGCCGCCGTCAAGGGCGGCCGCGCCGGCCGCGAGCACGCCGACGCGCTGGCCGCGCAGGCCCGGTCGATGGCCGCGCGCGGCGCCCGGCGCGTGGTGGCCGCGTGCACGGAGGTGCTGCTCGCCCTGGACCCGGCCACGGTCCCGGTCCCCGTCGTGGACCCCGCGCGGCTGCTGGCCCGCGAGGTCGTCCGCGTGGCGCTGGCCGCGCGCGGCTGAACCGGACTTCTTTCACTTCCGCCTCTCAAGTCACATCCAAGCCACTTCCAATCTCCGGATGGTGGGCTTGGCGCATGAGCTGAGGACGTGCCTGCACGTCCGCGAGCCGGGGGGCTCGCAGCTCGATGCGAAGGGAGGTTACGACCATGAGCAAGAAGATCGTGAGTCTGGACGATCTGGGTGACGAACTGGCGGTGATCGAGGAGGCCGATCTCGGCCTCGTCGCGGGCGGCATGCCGATGCAGCGCTGCTACGGCACCAACGGAAACCCGCCCACCGACTGGGTCTCCGACTACTGATAAAGACGATTCGCGGTCGCGTGGGAGGGGAGCCCGCTTCCCTCCCACGCGGCTGGGGGGACACGTGCTACTGATTCTGAGCGAGCCCGGCGACGCGACCGTCGACCTGGTCCTGCCCAAGCTGAAGGCCAGGGGCGCGGACGTCCTGTGGTGGGATCCGGGCGAGTACCCGTCCGCCGCCAGGCTGACCGCGCGCTTCGGCGCCGACGGTGAGGAACTGGTCCTGACCAGGGACGGGCAGGTCTTCGACCTCTCCGGCACGACGGCCGTCTGGACCCGGCGCCCCGGACGCCCGCGTGCCGCGGACGACGTCACCGCCGACGACCTCCGGGCGCGGGTGGGCGAGCTGTCGGAGTGGTTCACCGACGGCTTCTGGGACCTGCTGGACGCGCGCTGGCTGCCGGCCCGCCAACCGGTGCTGCGCAGGGCGCACAACAAACTGGTCCACCTGGCCCTGGCCCGGCGGCTGGGCTTCGCCGTGCCGCGGACGGTGATCACCAACGACCCGTCCGAGCTGGTGCCCGCCTACGAACACGCGGACGGGCGGCTGATCGCCAAGGCGATGGAGCACACCCTGTTCGAGATCGACGGCGGCGCGCACGCCGTCTACACGACCGTGGTCACCCGGCGGTCGCTCGGCGGCCGGGGGCGGATCGTCCACGAGCCGGTCATCCTGCAGCCGTACGTGCCCAAGGCGGTGGAGCTGCGGGTCACCGTGGTCGGACGGCAGGTGTTCACCGCCGAGATCGCCTCCCAGGACTCGCCGCGCACCCGCGACGACTGGCGTCACTACGACTTCGCCCGCGCCCGCCACAGCGTGCACCGCCTGCCGGACGACGTCGCAGGCCGCTGCGTCGACCTGGTCGCCGCGCTCGGCCTGTCCTTCGGGGCGATCGACCTCATCCTCACCCCCGACGGGGAGTACGTCTTCCTGGAGATCAACCCCAACGGCCAGTGGGCCTGGATCGAAGACCTGACCGGCCTGCCCATCAGCGACGCCGTCGCCGACTGGCTCACCGCCGGAGAAACGGACGCGCAATGACTCAGCTCTCCCTCGGGCCGGCCCTCGAAAGCGGCGTGAACCTGCTGCGGGGGCTGACCCGCCGGCGTTCGGCCGTGGAGGAGGCCCGCCGCACCGCCGCCGCCTGGGCCCAGGCGCACCCGCGGCTCGGCGCGCAGCTCGTGACGAGCCCGCGTCCCGGCTCGCCGGTCGTCGACTACGACCTGCTGCTCGACCATCCGTCGGGCGGCACCATCATGCTCGGCGTGCAGGCCGAGGACGGCACGTCCTGGCTGGTCGACCACTCGACCCACTGGGCCGCCGGCTACGTGCTGACCGTGGACGGGACGCACGTGTCGGTGTCCGAGGCGATGCTCATGCTGCGTTCGCTGGCGCGTCCCGGGATGTCGCCGCAGGAGGAGCTGGTCCGGTTCTGCGTGCTGCGCAACGCCGCCCAGCAGGAGGAGGTCGGCCTGGCCGACGTCCAGGCCGCCGCGGACGGGTTCCGCAGGCGGCGCGGCCTGCTCGGCCACGACACGATGGCGGAGTGGCTGGACCGGATGGGCATGAGCGCCGAGGCGTTCCACGACCACATGACGATGACCGCCAAGGACCAGCGGTTCCGCGCCCGGAAGCGGGCCGAGCTGGCTCCGGCGTACCTCGACCGCCATCGTGACCGGTTCGCCCGGGTGCGGGCGGCCTGGGTGCTGGCGGACGACCCGGTCGAGCCCGCCGAGCTCGACGGACCGCTCGCCGGCCGCTGGGACCTGCGGCTGACCAGGGCCCGGACGTGGGCGGGCGAGCTGCCCGTACCGCTGCGGGAGGTGCCGGCCGGTGACGCCGCCGGCCCGGTCCCCTACGAGGGGGGCTTCCTGACCGGCCAGGTCGTCGAACGCCAGGAGGCCGTGGCGGACGAGGCCACGCTGAAGGCCGCCGGCGAGGCCGCCTTCGACGAATGGGCCGCCGACGCCGCCCGGGAGGCCCGGATCACCTGGCACTGGCTCTGACGCGTCCGGCGCCCTCCGCGCCGGGCCATTTGGAGTGATTTCTCCGGTCATGTCGGTGCCTTCGGGTACTGTGCCGCACGTGCGGCGGATGATCACCTCTCGGGGTTTGTGGTGGGCGCTCGCGGCGGCGGCCGTGGCGGTGGCGGCGGCCGTGTTCCTCCGCCGCTCGCGAACGCCGTACCCTGCCCTGCCCGACGAGCGTCCTGCTCCGGACGGGCCGCCTCCCGAGCGGGACGCCCCGCCGCCGTGGCCGCCCGTCCCCATCCTCGGCACGCCGACGAAGGCGGACATCGAGCGCTACGCCACCAGACCGGCCGGCTTCTTCGACAGACCGGCCGTCGCCGCCTTCTTCGCCCAGACCCAGCCGCTCGACGGCCCCACCCGGCGACGCCTGAACCGCTGGGCCATGGTGGCACTGGCGGTCGTCCTGCTGGCCGGGGGCGCGCAGGTCCTGGAGTCGGCGGTGTTCTCCAAGGGCGACCACTCGACCGAGGAACACTTCGGCAGCTGCGCCCCGGCCTACGCGAACGCCGGCGTCCGCTGCGTGGTGGACACGGACATCGAATGGGGACCGGCCGCGGAGCCGGCCACAGGCGAGCAGCAGCCCGCCGAGTCCCAGGAACCGCCTCTCGCCCAGGAGGCCGTGGACGCCGACTGCCGTCCGCGGACGGCCGAGCCGCACGTACGCGCGATCAATCCCAAGGTCACCCGCGCGGTGAACCGGCAGTGGCGGCGGATCGAGACCTGGCTCAAGGCCAACGCCCCCAAGAGCCACCGCACGCTCGGCAGGCCGGGAAGGGCCAGGACCATCGCGGTCGCCGAGGCCCAGACGGGCCTGTCCTTCCCCGACGACCTGCGGGCCTCGCTGCTGCGCCACGACGGGGCCGCCGTCACCGAGGCGACCTGGCCCTTCGGGTTCCTGGGCAACGTGAACGCGACCATCCGCCAGATCCGGGACGAATGGCGCGCCCTGTGCAAGATCGACGCCACCGACGACTCGGACGACCCCCGCACCGAATGGTGGGACGGACGCATGATCCCCGTCGGCTTCGACGGCATGGGCAACAGCCTGGTGATCGACTCCGTACGCCGTGACGTCGGCGAGACCGACCACGAGGGCGACATGAGCTTCACCCCCGGCGGGATCCGCATCCGCTCCTACCACGCCCTGCTGAAGGCGACCGCCGACGCCCTGGAGACCGGCGGAACCGTCGGCTACTGGAAGCCCGAGGCGGTCGCCGGCGAACTGGAGTGGCACATCCCCTGACCCGCCCGCCGCCGTCGGGACCGCGCGTGGTGAGGCCGGTCCTGACCGGCAGCGGCTGGCCGCTCCTTCAGTGACGCGCAAGTGAGCACGCCGCCCGCGCCTAGTGATCGCCAAGACGTCCCCAAGTGCCTCCTGCGACCGTGAGTGCGCGACATTCACCACGACAGAGGGGGACGTTCCCAGATGAACGGCTTCGAGACCGGCGCCCGCGAGCTCGACGACAACGAGCTCGCCGCCGTCACCGGCGGCATGTGGGCCAACTACGACTGGATGAACTACGACTGGCGCGACGCCGTCATCGACGCCCTGCCGTAACCACGCCGCACACCGCCGGGGCCGCCTCACGCAGGGGTGGCCCCGGCACGCGCCCCGCCCGACGAGCCGCCCGGGTCGTGCGTGGTCATGCCCGCCATTGAACAGCCCGCCACCGACAGTCCGGCGGCCCCGGGGCGTGGCTAGTCCCCGAGCTCGGCGAGGAAGGCGGCGACCGGGCCCAGCGTGATCAGGCCGCTGCCCGCCCCGGCCAGCTCCGCCGCGGCGGGTGCGAGCGCCTGGCGGGCGCGGGCCGCCGCCCGCCGGTCGCCGACCGCGACGGCGGCCCTCGCGACCAGGCACCACATGGCCTCCAGCAGCAGGTCAGGGGGTGGTTCCGGGATCCGGCCGACCGCCTCGGCGGCCTCCGCGTCCCGCCCCTCCGCCAGCAGGACGAGCGGCCGCACCCACGGCTCGTACGGCCCCCACTCCACTTCGCCCCGATCGGCCTCGCCCAGGACCGGCAGGCCGTGCCGCATCCGTACGGACAGCAGGGCGAGCGGCAGCAGCCCCCGCGCCAGCCCCGGCATGCCGACGTCGTCCAGCCGGGCCGCGGCCGCCCGGTAGGCCGCCTCCTCCTCGGCCGCCGGCACCCGCCCGCCGGCCGCCTTCCGCACCACCCGGTACCAGTCGGTGAACACGCTGACCAGCGGCAGCTCGTTCCGTTCCGCCAGCCGGTCGGCGGCGGCCGCGTGCCGGTCGGCGGCCCCGAAGTCGCCGAGCGCCCCCAGCGCCTGGACGCGCACGAGATGCCCGAGCACCTCGAACGTCACCAGCCCGTGCCGCGCCGACAACGCGACCAGCTCGGCCCCGATCCCGTCCCGGTAGGAGGCCAGCCCCGCCCGCTCGAACGCCTGCATGAACACCCCGTTGAGGGCGAACGCCAGCAGCGCCGGGTCGTCGAGGCGGCGGGCGATGCGCTCGGCCTCGGCGGCGGCCAGCGGGCCGCGGGCCGACCGGACGCCGCGCGACTCGACGGCGATCGTGGCCAGCAGCCGCGCCCGCGCCGCCTCGGGCGCGCCGGGCGGCAGGCCGGCCAGGGCCCGTTCCGCCGCGGCGACGACCTGGGCCGCCTGCTCGGGATCGTCCGACCGGGTCCAGATCGCCGGGACGTCGTAGGCGCCGATCACCCGGGCCGTCAGCTCCGGGTCGCCCAGCTCCTCGGCCGCCGCGATGGCCGCCGTACGGTGGCCGCGCGCCGCCTCCAGACCGCCGCCGCCGGTCACCGCGAGGTTGCGCAGCAGGCCGACCGTCGACTCCAGCCGCGCCCGGGCCCCGGCCCCCACCGTGCGGTCGTACGCCTCGGCCGCCTGCGCCCACACCTGGGCCGTGGCGTCGGCGGGGGCGGCGAGGCCGCGGTCCTGGTGCAGGATGTCCGACTCCAGGCGGCGCAGCCGGGGCCCGGGGTCCACGCCGAGATGCTCGGCCAGCAGCGTCCGCGCCCGGCGCAGCACCGCCAGGGCGTCGCCCTGGCGTCCGGTGCGGTAGAGGGCGAGGGCGAGCAGCCGCCAGGCGTCCTCCCGCCAGGGGTGCTCGGCGACGTGCGAGTCCAGGTCGGGGACGGCTTCGGCGGCCCGGCCGAGCGCCAGTTGCGCCTCGGCCCGGCGTTCGACGGCGTGCAGCCGCAGCTCGGTCAGGCGGGCACGTTCGGCGCGGGCCCAGTGCTCGTCGGCGAACTCGGCGTAGGCCGGGCCGCGCCACCAGCCGAGCGCCTCCGTCAGCCGGGCCGGTTCCGGCGGGCCGGCGGTCACGGCCTGCTCGAAGCGCCAGGCGTCGACGGCGTCGGGCGCGGCGCGCAGGGCGTACCCGGGGCCCTCGGTGACCAGCAGCCGGGCGGGGGCGCGCGGCGGGCGCGCGGGCTCCAGCGCCCGGCGCAGGGCGGCCACGAACGTGCGCACCGCGCCCACCGCGTCCGGCGGCGGATCGTCCCACAGGTCGGCCACCAGCCGCGTCACCGGGACGACCCGGCGCCGGGCGACGATCAGACGGGCCAGCACGGCGCGGTGCCGCGGCCCCTTCAGCGGGATCGGCTCGCCCTCGTCGTCCCAGGCCACCACCGGCCCCAGCACCCCGAACACACTCCCCATCCTTCCTGCTCACCGGATGCTCATCCGCCCCCGGCACGCTGGGAACCGAACCGGTCACCCATCGAAGGAGGGCACCTCATGACCATCCCCGGATTCGACCACCGCCGCGTGACCGTCGCCGACGGCGTCACGCTGCACGCCGCCGTCGGGGGCTCGGGCAGCCCCATTGTGCTGCTGCACGGCTTCCCGCAGACCCACCTGATGTGGCGGCACGTCGCCGCCGACCTGGCCGCGGACCACACCGTCATCTGCCCCGACCTGCGCGGTTACGGCGCCAGCGACAAACCGGCCGAGACCGGCCCGGACGTCTACTCCAAGCGGACCATGGCCGCCGACGTCGTGGCCCTGGCCGCGGCTCTCGGCCACGAGCGCTTCGCCCTGGCCGGGCACGACCGCGGCGCGCTGGTCGCCTTCCGCGCCGGTCTCGACCACCCGGCGGCGATCACCCACCTGGCCTGCCTCGACGTGCTGCCGACCCTCGACATGTGGGACGTCATGCGCGGCGTCACGGCCGCCGTCGGCTTCCACCTCTACCTCATGGCCCAGCCGCCCGGCCTGCCCGAGCAGCTGATCGGCGCGAGCCCGGACGCCTTCTTCGGCCACTTCCTCGACCTGTGGACCAACGACCCGGCGGCGATCCCGGCCGACGTCCGGGCCGCGTACCTGGACGCCTGCCGGGCCGCCGTGCCGTCGATCGTGGCGGACTACCGCGCCTCGGCCGGGATCGACGTCGAGCACGACCGCGCCGACCTGGCCGCGGGCAACCGGCTGGGCATGCCGGTGACCGTGCTCCAGCAGGACTGGGGCGCCGCCCTCGGTTACGACGCCGCGGCGGTGTGGCGGGCCTGGGCGCCCGACCTGCGGCACGACACGGTCACGAGCGGACATTTCATGGCCGAGGAGTCTCCCGCCGAGATCGCCCGCGCGCTCCGCGAGCTCGTGGCCCGGTAGCCGCTCTCCTGGTCAGGGGCCGTCTCGTAACTTAAAGTAATTGACATGTCACGGTAAGTTATTCGACAATGGCAGCGCCAAATGAGGTCGTCCTTCCGGCGGGAAAAGTACGGGCCGGAAAGCCGAGCACGCGACGGAGTAGAGGCGCTCGCCAGCATGTTGCACGCATTCATCGTCGGGATGGGCAGATCCGGCGCAGGGCTGCATCTGCCGTCCCTGGCCAAGGTGCGCGAGGCGGCCCCCGGGCTGCTGGCGCCCGACCCGGTCGTCGTCCTCGATCCCCTCCTGCCGCTCGGCGGCGTGCGGGGAGCGGTGACGGCCGGGTCGCCCGAGGAGGCCGCCGCGCTGGCTCCGCCCGACCGGACCGTCGTGCACCTGTGCACCCCGCCGCACGTCAGGGCCGGGATGCTGGCCCGGCTGGCGCCGCTCGGCTACCGCAAGTTCATCGTGGAGAAGCCGCTCGCGCTCGACCTGGTCGGGCTGGCCGCCGTGGCCCGGGTGCGCCGGCGCTGGGGCCTCGACCTCACGGTCGCCACCCATTGGCTCGACAGCACGCTCACCGGCCGGCTGCGGGCGGCGATGCGCGCCGAGGAGTTCGGCCCGCTGCGGCAGATCCGGGTCGTGCAGAACAAGCCCAGGTTCACCCGCAGCGCGGCGCGTCCCGACGCCACCACGGCCTTCGACATCGAGATGCCGCACGCGCTCGCCGTGGTGCTCAGCCTGGCCGGCGGCGCCCGCATCTCGGCGGCGTCCTGGGAGGACATGGTCACCGAACGCCTGCGGCTGCCCCGGCTCGGACGGGCCAGGCTGCGGCTCGACCACTACTCCGGCGTGCGCACGGAGATCGACTCCGACCTGACCTCGCCCGTCCGGGAGCGGCGCATCACCCTGCACTTCGAACGCGGCACGCTCACCGGCCACTACCCGTGCAGCGACGCCGACCACACCGCCCAGCTCAGGGTGGCCACGGCCGAGGGCGAACGGCGCACGGTGTTCACCGACGACGCCCTGCCCGCCTTCCTGCTGGCCGCCTACCGCCGCTACGCCCGCGCCCGCCGCTCGCCCGGCGCGCTGCCCGTCCAGGTCGACGCCGTGCGGCTGCTCACCGAGGCCAAGCACCTGTGCGCGGCGCACGAGCCGGGGCGTGAGGAGGCGCCGCGTGCAGGCACCACCTCCTGAGCTGGCCGGCATCGGCGACGAGGCCGCCCCCGACCTCGACGGCCAGCTCGCCGCCGTGGGGGAGCTGGGCTGGAACCGGCTGGAGCTGCGCACGGTCGACGGCGTGCCGGTCGCCGCGCTCGGCGAGCGGGCGTTCCGGCGCGCGGCGCGGCGGTTGCGCGAGACGCGGGTCGAGGTCGTCGCGATCGCCTCGAAGATCGGCGACTGGTCGCGGCCGGTGACCGGCGACTTCGCGCTCGACCTCGCCGAGCTCGACGTGCTGGCCCGCCGCTGCCCGCTGCTGGGGACGCGGCTGGTGCGGATCATGTCCTTCCCCTCGGGCGGCCTGCCCGAGCCCGAGTGGGGGCGAAGGGTCCGCCACCGGCTGCGCGAGCTGGCCCGCCGGGCCGAGGACGCCGGCCTGCTGCTGGTCCACGAGAACTGCGCCGGCTGGGCGGGCGACCGCGCCGACCGCATGCTGGACCTGGTCACCGGGATCGGCAGCCCGGCGCTGCGGCTGCTGTTCGACATCGGCAACGGCGTCGCCCACGGCTACCCGGCGGCCCCGATGCTGCGCGAGGTCGTCCCGTACGTCGCGCACGTCCACGTCAAGGACGCCGTCACCGGGCCCGGCGGCGAGGTCGTCTACGTGCTGCCCGGCGAGGGGCGGGCGGGCGTCGCCGAGTGCCTGCGCCTGCTGTCCGCCCACGGTTACGCCGGCGCCCTGTCCATCGAGCCGCACCTGCGGCTGCGCCCCCACCTCGACGACCCGGGCGCCGGCGACCGGGCCGCCTTCGTCCGGTACGGGCGGGCGCTGGAACGGCTGGTGGGGCAGGTCGATGGACATTGACGCCGTGCCCCTCGACGCGGCGGAGCACGACCTGCTGCTGAGGCTGCTGCGGCTGCCCACGGCCGGCCCGCTGGAGACCGGACCGGCCGGGCCGCCGCCGCGGCTGCGCGAGGCCCAGGAGCAGTACGCGCGGGCCGCCGCGCCGCTCGGCTTCCGCACCGTGCGGCACACCTCGGTGCGCCCGGCCGAACTGGACCGCGCCGACGTCCCCGCGCCCGTGCGCGAGGCCCTCGGCCTGCCCGGCTTCCTGGACGGCCAGCCCAGTCTGGTGCTGCGGCTGGGCCCCGGCCTCCCGGCGTCCCGCACGGTGATGTTCAACGTGCATCTCGACACGGTCGCCGGCGGCGGACCGGCCGGCTTCGACGGCGAGCGGTTCCACGGCCGCGGCGCGATCGACGCCAAGGGCCCGGCCGTCGCGCTGCTGGCCGGGCTGCGGGCGGCCCGCGCGTGCCGGCCGGCCATCGGGCGCGAGGTCGGGGTGCTGATCCAGGCCGTGGCGGGCGAGGAGGGCGGGGCCATGGGCGTGCTCGGCACCCGTCCGCTCGTCGAACGCGGCTACGTCGGGCGGCTCAACGTCTTCTGCGAGCCCACCGGCGTACGGTTCCTGACGCGCAGCACGGCCGCCGCGACCGCGCGGATCGTGGTGGACGGCGACCACGCCGTGGACGACCGCCCGGCCGCCGGGCACAACGCCACGGTCCTGCTCGGCTTCCTGGCCCAGCACCTGGCCAGGGCGCTCGACCCGGACACCGTGTGCGTGGCGGGCCTGCACACCGGCACCCGCCACAACCAGGTGTACGGCCGCGGCTCCCTCCTGCTCAACCTGCCCTACGCCACCCCCGCCACCGGACGCCGCCTGGAACGGGACCTCACGCGCGCCCTGGACGACGGGCTCGCGGCCTTCGCGGCGGCCTTCGGCGGCACCGCCCTGTTCGCCAGAACCGCCCGCGACGCCAGGGCGGTCACCCGGCTGGAGTGGCGCAAGCGCGGCCTGCCCGTGCTCGACGACCGCGACGCGTGGGGGCACGCGCTCCTGCGCGACCGGGCCGGGATCCCGCCCTGGCCCGCCGGAGAACCGGCGTTCACCTGCGACGCCATCTGGATGGCGGGCGTCGGGGGCGCGTGCACCGTCGTCCTGGGGCCGGGCGACCTGGCCGGCAACAACGCCCATGCCGAAGGGGAGTTCGCGCGGGCCGCCGAACTCGCCGGGTTCGCCGCCGCCGTGGCCCGGCTGATGATCGCCTTCACCGACGACAGGATTGGACGAGGAGCATGAACCCCACCGCCTCACCCGCGACGGACGCACCGCCCGCGCAGCCGTACCCGCCGGTCCCGGCAGTCCCGGCAGCCGCCCGGCCGGCGCGGGCCGCCGTACGGGTGCGCCACGACGACCTGCTGGACTTCGTCGCCGCCGTGTTCACCACCCGCGGCCTGGCCCCGGAACGCGCCCGCGAGGCCGCCGCCGCATTGTGTTACGGCGACCTCGTCGGCATGACCTCGCACGGCCTGGCCAACCTGACCCGGCTCTACCTGCCGCTGTTCGACGAGGGGCGGGCCGATCCGCTGGCCGAGCCGTCCGTGCTGGCCGACCGGGGCGCGGCCGTGCTGCTCGACGCCGATCGCGCCCTGGGCCTGTGGGCCGCCGGCCTGGCCATGGAGATCGCCGCGGGCCGGGCCTCGACGTACGGCGTCGGCATGGTCTCCGTGCGCGGGGGCACCCATTTCGGCTGCGCCGGGCACCACGCGCTGCGCGCGGTCGAGTACGGCATGGTCGGCGTCATCGCCGGCAACTGCGGCCGCCAGCGCATCGCCAGGCCGCCCGGCGGCGCGGTGGCGATGCTGGGCACCAACCCGATCAGCGTCGCGGCCCCCGCCGGCGGGCATCCGCCGTTCGTGCTGGACATGAGCACCACCGCCATGCCCACCGGACGGGTCAGGCAGGCCGCGCGGCACGGCGCCGAGCTGCCCGAAGGGGTGCTGGCCGGCGACGACGGCGCTCCCGTGACCGACGCGGCGGCGTTCGGCGAGGGGCGGGCGCACCTGCTCTGGCTGGGCGGCCAGGCGGGGCAGTACAAGGGCTTCGGGCTGGGGGTGGCGGTCGAGGTGCTGGCCGCGCTGGTGTCCGGTGCGGGTCTCGGCGCCCACCCCGACGCCCACGACGGCGACGGCGGCCCGAGCGGGCGCGACGACGACATCGGCTTCCTCGCCCTGGCCGTCGCGCCGGGGGCGCTGCGCGAGGGCGTGGAGGGCGACGCGGCCACGATGTTCGGCGCGCTGCTCGGCTGCCCGCCCGCCGACCCCGCCTCGCCGGTGAGCTATCCCGGCTGGCACGAGCATCGCCGGGCCGAGGAACACCGGCGCTCGGGCGTCCCGCTCGGCCCGGACCTGTACGACGAGCTGGCCGCCCTCGCCGCCGCCACAGGGCTCGACGCCCCCGCCCCGGTGGTGGCGCGGTGAGCGCCCGGCTGCGCGTCGCGGTCATCGGGCTCGGCGTGATCTCGCGGTTCTACCTGGCGGCCCTGCACAGCTCGCCCGGGCTGCGGCTGGCCGCGGTGTGCGACACCGATCCGCGCGTCCTGGAGGGGCATCGCGTCCCCGGCTACCGCGACCACGTCCGGCTGCTGGAGGAGGAACGGCCCGACGCCGTCGTGGTCACCGTCCCCAACGACCTGCACGCCCGGGTCTGCGCAGACGCGCTGGAGCGGCGCGTCCCGGTCTGCGTGGAGAAGCCGCTCGCCCTCGACGCCGCGCAGGGCAGGCGGCTCACGGACCTGGCCGCGAGCTCAGGCGTGCCGCTGTTCACCGCCTTTCACCGGCGCTACAACTCCGCCGTCGGACGGCTGCGCGCGGCGTGCGCGGGCGCCCGCGTCGAGGAGCTGACCGTGCGCTACCTGGAACGCATCGAGGAGCACGCCGGCGACGACTCCTGGTACCTGGACGTACGGCGCTGCGGCGGCGGCTGCGTCGCCGACAACGGCCCCAACGCCTACGACCTGGTGGACCTGCTGCTCGGCCCGGCGCACGTCGTCTCCGCGCACGTCGACCGGGACGCCGCGGGGGCCGACCGGCAGGCGGACGTCGAGCTGCGCGCCGGCACGGCCCGCGCGCGCATCCTGCTCGACTGGTCCTACCCGGGCGAGCGCAAGGACCTGGAGGTGCGCCTGGCCGACGGCCGCACCCTGTACGCCGACATGCTGGCCGGCCACTCCGGCTTCAAGAACTCCCTGTGGCACGAGTACGAGGGCGTGCTGGCCGCGTTCGAACGCTCGGTGCGCTACGGCACCCCCGACGGCGAGGGCGGCCTGCCCGCCCTGCGCTTCGTCGAGGACGTCTACCGCCTGGACAAGGCCGGCGCCGGACGGGGTGCCGCGTGAACCCCGACGAGGACGGCCCCAAGACCGCGGTCACCGGGACCCTGCTCAAGGTGCTGGTGCACCGCAGGCAGGACCGCGGCATGCGGCTCGAACCGTACGCCAGCCGGTGCGTGCGCGCCGGCGAGGTGCACGAGCTGGTCGCCACCGACCACACCGAGACCGACGCGGGCGCCCGGATCGACCGGGTCGCCTTCCTGGGCTTCGCCGAGATCGTCGCGGCCGGCGTGCTGGACCGGGGCGACGAGGTGTGGATCGGCGGGCGCCGGGTCGGGGTGCTGCTCGGCTTCGACGGCTGCCACCTGCCCAACCACTACAACGTGCTGATCCACAGCGATCCCGCGGTCACCGGACGGGAGCTGGGACTCATGCCGGGTGAGCCGCTGGTGTTCAGCCAGGCCCTCCCGGAGGGCCCCGAAGAGGGCGGCGCCCGCGTCCTCCGCTGGCCTCTGCTGTAGAAGCTTTCGATTACTTTCCGTGACCTCTGGTTTACCTTTAGTCACTCAGGGTAATGTGTTGGTTGCGCACAGTAGTGGGAACCACTCGATTTCGAGCCCACTAGAGGTCGCGTCCCTCCCCCCGATGATCCCCACGACGGCGGGCGGGCGCGTGTCACGAAAGGACAGACAATGGCTGCGGGCACCAAGACGACCAGCCGGCTGGAAGAGCGCTTCCGGCTCTGGGACAACGACGGCTCCGGCGCGATCGAGCGCTTTGACTTCGAGAACGAGGCCGACGGCATCATCGAGGGCCTGGGCGTGCAGGGGACGCCGCAGGCGCACCAGCTGAAGCAGGCGTACCTGGCGATGTTCGACCACCTCGCGGGGGCGGTGGGCGCGTCGCGGCTCGACCAGGCGCAGTTCCTCCAGGCCGCCGAGCGCGAGATCATCAGCAGGGGCGACGACGGGTTCGCCCAGGTCGTCGGCCCGACCATCCAGGCCATCGTCAACGTCCTCGACCGTGACAACGACGGCGAGGTCGACTCCTCCGAGATGGCCAAGTGGTTCGCGGCCATCGGGCTCGACGGCGAGGTCGCCGCCGAGGCCTTCCGGCAGATGGACACCGACGGCACCGGCAGACTCTCCGTCGACGAGCTGGTCGCCGCCGTCCGCGACTACCACCTCGGCAAGAACGACATCCCTCTGCTCGGCAGGTGACCTAGGCCCGAGCAGGCCGAAGGGTCGCCCAGAGCCGCTGTCTCCGGGGCGGCTCCGCCGAGGGAGCCGTCCGGGGGCCTTGTCCCCGGGCGGCTCCGCCCGAAGAAGGGGCCGTCCGGGCCGCATCCCCGGGCGGCCCCGCCGCCACCATCGCACCAGGACGGGAACCTTGGAGAAAACACTCTCTCCGCCCGGGGGATCGCCGCCCCGCGCCGCCGCTCCCATCCCCTTCTTCTCCCAGGCGGCCACGTTCGACCGGCTGTGGAAGGAGATCCGCGCCGGGTGCGTCGACGTGCTGGACCGCGGCAAGTTCTCCCACGGCGCGAAGGTCGCCGAGCTCGAACGCCGGCTCGCCCTGTGGACCGGCGCCGCGCACGTCGTCGGCGTCAACTCCGGCACCGACGCGCTGGTGCTGCTGCTGCGCGCGGCCGGCCTGCGACCGGGCGACCAGGTCGTGGTGCCCGCCTACAGCTTCATCGCGACCGCCAGCTCCGTCGTGCTGGCCGGCGGCGTGCCGGTCTTCGCCGACATCGAGGAGCACGGCTACGGCATCGACCCGGCCTCCGTCGACGCCGTGGCCGGGCCGCGCACCACGATGGTCATGCCGGCGCACCTGTTCGACCGCCTGGCCGACCTGCGGGGCGTGTGCGAGGTGGCCCGGCGGCGCGACCTGACCGTGCTGGAGGACAGTGCCGAGGCCATCGGCATGCGCCTCGACGGCACGCACGCCGGGCTCGTCGGCGCGGGCGGCGTGTTGTCGTTCTTCCCGTCCAAGACGCTCGGGGCCATCGGCGACGCCGGAGCGCTGCTCACCGACGACGACGGCATCGCCGAGACCGCGCGGGCGCTGCGCCACCACGGCCGCGGCGGCCGTACCCTCGACCATTTCCCCGGCATCGCCAACCCCACGATCCTGCCCGGCTGCAACAGCAAGATGGACGATCTCCAGGCCGCCGTCCTGCTGGCCAAGCTCGCCCGGCTCGACGCCGACATCGCCCGCAGGTCCGAGCTGGCCACCCGCTACGACGCGCGGCTGCGCGACGTGCCCGGCGTGCTGGCCGTGCCAGGCGCGGCGCCGCCGCACCCGGGCGGCAACCGGGTCTGCTACGTCTACCTCGTCGAGGTCGAGTCGCGCGACGCGCTGGCGGCGCACCTGGCCGCGGCGGGCATCGGCACCGAGGTCTACTACCCGGTCCCGCTGCACCTCCAGCCCTGCTTCGCCCACCTCGGCCACGTCCGGGGCGACTTCCCGAGGGCGGAGGCGGCCTGCGAGCGGGCCCTCGCCCTGCCGCTCTACCCCGATCTGTCCGACGCCGCGGCCGACCGGGTGTGCGACGAGATCGAGGGCTTCTACCGAGGGCGGCGCGGATGAGCCGGGTGCCGTTCTTCGCCGCCGACCTGTTCGAGGCCGACCGGGCGACGCTGCTGCGCACGGTCTACGCCATCGGCACCGGCGAGGCCCAGAAGTTCATCCTGGGCGAGCACACCGCCCGGTTCGAACGCGAGCTGCGCCACCGGCTCGGCGCGGCCGACGTCGTGGCCTGCTCCAGCGGCACGTCCGCGCTCACCCTGGTGCTGGCCGCCATGGACGTGGGCCCCGGCGACGAGGTCGTGGTGCCCGCCTTCGGCTGCGCCCCGCTGGCCGCCACCGTCGTCGGCGCGGGGGCGCGGCCGGTGTTCGCCGACGTCGACCCCGTGACGCTCGCCGCCGATCCCGCCGCCGCCGAGTCGCTGGTCACCGGGCGGACCAAGGCGGTGATGCCGGCCCACATGTTCTCCGTGATGGCCGACATGCCGCGCTTCCGCGAGCTGGCCGACCGGCACGGCCTGCGGCTGGTCGAGGACTCCGCGCTGGCCCAGGGCGGCACGCTGGGCGGGCGGCCCGCCGGTCGGTGGGGGGACGCGGGCGTGTACTCGTTCGTGCAGGTCAAGACGTTCGGCATGCCGGGGGAGGGCGGGGTCGTGATCACCGACGACCCGGCCCTGGCGGCGCACGTACGGATGCTGCGCAACCACGGCCAGGACGGCGCCCGGCGCTTCCACCACCGCCGCGTCGGCCACAACAGCCGCTTCGACGAGGTGATGGCGGCCTTTCAGCTCCACCGGCTGGCCGGCCTGGACGACCGCCTGTCGCGCCGGGCCGAGATCGCCTCCTACTACTCCCGGCGTTTCGAACCCCTGGCGGAACGCGGGATCGTGGCACCGCCCGTCGGAGGGGACGGGCGGTTCCACTACGTCTACACCGTGCTCACCGAGCATCGGGACGCGCTGGCGGCCCACCTGGCCGCCCACGACATCGCCACCCACGTCTACTACCCGCGCACGCTGCCCGCCCAGCCGGCCTTCGCCCGCTTCGCGCCGCCCGGCGCGTCGTGGCCGGTGGCCGAGTCGGCCGCCCGGCGCAACCTGTCGCTGCCGCTGCACCCGCGGCTCGCCGACGCCGAGGTCGAACGGATCGCCGACGCGGTCTGCGCGTTCGCTCACGGCTCCCCGCAGGAGAACCCATGACCGACCAGGTGGTCACCCGCGGCCTCGGCCCCTACGCGCGGCTGGCCAAGCTCGACATCTACGACTACTACCTGGGCCTGCCGCTGGTGTGGTCGCTGCTGCCGCCGGCCGGGCGATGGCAGCCGTACGCGGTCGGCCTGCTGCTGTCCGTGCTGATCGCCGAGGCGGCCGTGGTGGCCGCGATGGTCGGCTTCGACGACATCACCGGCCACCGCGACGGCAGCGACGCGGCCAACTACTCCTCCGACGCCGCCCGCCGCAGACTGGCCCGCAAACCGCTGGTCGCCGGCACGCTCACCGAACGGCAGGCGCTGCGCTTCGCGTGGACGGCCACCGCGATCAGCGCCGTGCTGTGGGCCGCCGTCGTGGCCGCCGCCCCCCACCGGCCCGCCTGGGTCGTCGTGACGGCGGCGGCGTGCGTGGTCGCGGCCGTGCAGTACTCGTGGGGGCTCAAGCTCAGCTACCGGGGGTTCCAGGAGCTGTTCCTCGTCGGGCTCGGCGTGGGGTGGGTGCTGGTGCCGTACGGGCTGCTGACCGGGCAGGCGAGCGGGTTCGTGGCGGTGCAGGCGGTGCTCTTCGGGCTCGGGCCGATGATCTTCGGCCTGTACTCCAACACCAACGACGCCCGCGGTGACCGGGAGGCCGGGCGGTTCACCGTCGCGGCGCGGACGTCCCCGCGGGCCAACGCCGCCTTCGTCACCGCGGTGAGCGCGGCCGAGAGCCTGGTCGTCGTGTGGGCCGTGGCCGCCGGGGTCGCGCCCCGGTGGTTCCTGGGCGTGCTCGTTCCGCTGGTCTCCCTCCGCGTCACCCAGCTCGTGATCGGGTTCGTACGGGGAGACGTGCTGCGGGCCCGGCGGGTGGCGATCCGCACCCACCGCGTCACCGTCGGCGTGCTGATCCTGGCCAACCTGGTCCTGGCATGAACGTGGACGTCGCGGTGGTGGGCGCCGGGCCGGCGGGCCTGGCGGCGGCGTACGCGCTGGACCGGGCCGGGCTCGCGGTCCGCGTCCTGGAGGCGGCCGAGGCGGTGGGCGGGCGGATGCGCACCCTGCGGGCGCGGGGCTGCCTGATCGACACCGGCGCCGAGATGTTGCCGTCCGCCGACGGCTACCCGGCCACCTGGCGGCTGATCAGGGCGGTCGGCCTCGACGCGGCGGCCGTGCCGAGGGTGCCCGACGCCCTCGGCGTGTGGCGCGACGGGCGCGTCCATCCGCACGTCGGCCGCCCGCTCGGGCTGCTCACCGGCGCGGGCCTGCCGCCGCGTGCCCGCCTCGACCTGGTACGCCTGCGCCTCCGCCTGGCCCGCGGCCGTCCAGGGCCGCAGGCCACCGTCGCCGACCTGGTCGGGAAGTACCATCCCGACCTGCGCGCGTTTCTCGTCGAGCCGCTGGTCGCGGGGTTCTTCGGCTGGGACGCCGGGCGTTCGTCCGCCGCGGTGTTCGCCGAGCACCTGACGAGCACCGGCAGCACCAGCACCTGGCACACCTACCGCGACGGCATGGACACCCTGGCCAGGGTGCTCGCCGCCGGGCTCGACGTGGTCACCGGGCACGAAGTGACAGGGGTGGTCCCGTGCCCGGGAGGGGTGCGGCTGGAGTCGCCGCGGGGGAGCGTGAGCGCGCGGGCGGCGGTCCTGGCCGTGCCCGCGCCCGTGGCGGCCCGGCTGCACCCCGGCGCCCCGCCGGAGGAGCGGGCGTACCTGGAGGCGTCCACGTACGCGCCCATGCTCCGGCTCAGTCTCGTCCTGTCCCGGCCGGCGGCGCCCGGCTGGCGCGGGTTCGCCACGCTCGTGCCCGCGGCCGAGGACCCCGTGCTCAACGTGATCACCGTTGACCACCACAAGCACCCGGGCCGGGCCCCCGCCGGTACCGGGCTCATCTCGCTCATCACCTCGCCGCAGGGCACCGCCGCGCTCATGGGGGAGAGCGACGAGAAGGTCGCCGACCAGCTCGTCGGGCGCGCCGAGCGATTCGTGCCCGGCCTGGCCGGCCGGGTGGCCCGCTTCCACGTGCACCGCTTCCCGCACGGGCTGCCGGAGGCGACGCCCCGGGCGCTGGCGCTGCGGGCGGCGTTCGAGGGGCGTCCCGGGGCGGCGGTCGACTACGCGGGCGACTGGGTCGCCCAGCGGCCGTGCAGCGAGGGCGCGGTCGCGGCGGGGGAGCAGGCCGCCGCGCGGGTGCTCGCTCGCCTGTCGTAGCCGCCCGCCTGCCGGGGCCGCCCGCCTGTCAATGACGTACGCGCATGGAGAGAAAGCAGATGGCCTTCTTCACCCGGCCCATCGAGTTGGGCACCCTTTTCGACGACCTCGCCGATCGCGGACGCAGGACCGGCGTGCACGTGAGCCGTCCCCTGGACATCGCCCCCCACCTCGGCACCGACCTCGACCTGCCGGACCTGGCCGAGCTGGTCAGGGAGGCGGCCGGCTGGCTGGCCGCGGCCGGCGCGCGCCGGGGTGACCGGGTCGCCGTCGTCAAGCGCAACCACTGGGACTACGTGCTGCTGTCCTGCGCCGCCGCGCGCATCGGGGCGGTGCCCGCCACACTGTCCGCCGACCTGCCGCCCGACGTGCTGGAGATCCTGCTCAAACGGCTGGAGCCCGCGCTGCTCGTCACCGACTCCGCCCTCGCCGCCCGGCCCGGCGTGGCGTTCCAGGCGCCGCGCACCCTGGTCCTCGACGGCCCGGCGAAGGGGCTGCTGTCGCTGGACGACGTCCGCGGCTGGGCCGTACCGCCGACGCACCGGCCCGCGCTGGACGACCCGCTGGCCGTCATGCACACCTCGGGGACGACCGGGGTGCCCAAACTCGTCGTGCACTCCACCCGTACGCTGCTGCGCCGCCTGGCCGGGTTCGAGGCCCACCGGTGGCCGGTGCTGGGCAGCCGTCCCGACGACGTCGTGGCGAGCGCCATCTCCTTCGCCCACGGGCGGGCCCTGGCCTGGACCGCGAGCGTGTTGTGGCTCGGCCCCGCCAAGGTGCTGGCCGTCTCCGCGCCCGGCTGGGAGGAGGCCGGCCCGTTCCTGGCCCGGCACCGGCCCACGACGCTGGAGGCGCTGCCGGCCACGTACGTGCGGTGGCAGCGGCGCACGCTCGGCGAGGCCGGCCCGTTCGCGCGGGTACGCCTGTACATCAGCACGTTCGACGCCGTGCACCCGCCGACCGTGCGCGCCTTCCTGAACGCCACCCGGCACCGGCGGCCGGTGTGGATGCAGGGCTGGGGGCAGAGCGAGACCGGCCCGCTGACCTTCCGCCTGCTCACCCGCCGTTCCATGGCGGGCGACGACGGCCGCCACCCCACCACGCGCGACCTCGGACGTCCGGTGCCCACGCGGACCCGGCTGCGGGTGGTGGACCGGGAGACGTTGCGTCCCCTGCCACGCGGCGCGAGCGGGCTCATGGTCTGCCGCACCAAGGCCCTGTGCCTCGGGTACGTCGGCGAGCAGGAACGGTGGCTGGGCAAACGACTCGGCGGATGGTGGCACACCGGGGACGTCGGGACGCTCAGCCGTACCGGCCGGGTGCGGTTCGTGGACCGGGAGACCGACACGATCCCCGGCGCGAGCTGCGTGGAGCTGGAGGACGTGATCGACGACCGGCTGCCCGAAGTGCTGGAGTGCGTGATCCTGGGCGTCCCCGGGCGGCCTTCCGTGCCGGTCGTGGTCACCGAGGACGGCGGCCTCGACCGCGACGCGTGGCGGCGGGCCGTCGCCGACCTGCCCGAACTGGCCGACCCCGTGGTGATCACCTGGGACCAGGTCCCCCGCACCGGCACGGGCAAGGTCCGCAGGACGGCGCTGCGCGAGCTGCTGGGCGAGACCCCCGACACGTACGGCACCGGGCGGTGGACGTGACGCCGGGGTCGCGGGCCGCCGGCCGGTCCGTCGCCGAGCGGGAGGCGGTCGCCTGGCCGCTGGCGGGCGTGGTCGTGCGGGCGCGGGGCGAGTCGGTCGCGTTGCGGGTGGCCGTCCAGCGGCTGTGCGCGCTGGGCTGCGAGGTCCGGTTCGACGGCGCGCCGCCGCCCGGCGGGTCGCCCGCCGGGTGGCTGGGGGTCGCCTCCACGCCGTTCGGCAGGCCGGGGGAGGCGCTGCCGGAGTGCGGGATCGGCTGGTCGGGGCCGGTCGGGGTGCCGATGGCGGGCGAGCACGACGTACAGGCGGCCTGCGGGATCGCCCACGTGCACGGGCGGGCCGCCGGCGGGCCGAGGGCGCTGCGCCTGGACTACGCGTCGGTGTGCGCCGGGGTGCTCACCGCCCAGGCGCTCACGGCGGTCCTGCTCGCCCTGCTGCGGGGCGGGCCCGCGCTGGCGGCGCGCACGTCCGTCGCGCAGGCGGCGCTGCTCGCGCTCACCCAGTACATCGCCGTCGCCACCTGTGAACGCTTCGACCCGCCCCTCTCCGCCGGACGCGTGCCGGCCCCGGGCGAGGGGCGGGTGCCGCCGTTCCGGTCGGCGGACGGCGTGCGGTTCGAGATCGAGACGTTCGACGCGGAGTGCTGGCGGCGGTTCTGGGAGCTGCTCGGCGCCGAGCCGATGGCGGTGGCGGCGGGCTGGCCGCCGTTCCAGCAGCGGTTCGCGACGGCGACCTGCGCACTGCCGGCCGGGCTGGGCCGGACGGCCGCCGCCGCCTGCTACCGGGACGTCGTGGCGGCCGCCGCGGACGCCGGCGTCAGCGTGCTCCCGGTACGGGACGCGGACGCACCGCTGGCGCCCCCGCCCGCCTCGCCGTGGCGGCTGCGCGCACTGACCGAGACCGCCACCGGGGCCGCCGCCGGGGCCGCCACCAAGGCTGCCGCCGGGGAGCCGGCCGGTCTGCCGCCGCTCGCCCGGGACGCCCGGGGCCCGCTGGCCGGGCTGCTCGTCGTGGAGTCCACCAACCGGGTGCAGGGGCCGCTGGCCGGGCACGTGCTCGGCCTGCTCGGCGCGGACGTCGTGCGCCTTGAGCCGCCCGGCGGGGACCCGCTGCGCGGGGTGCCGCCGATGGCGGGGCCGACGTCGGCCCGGTTCCTCGCGCTCAACCGGGGCAAACGCGCCCTCGAAGCCGACCTCAAGTCCGCCGCCGGACGCCGGGCCGCCCTGCGCCTGATCGCCTGCGCCCACGTGTTCCTGCACAACTGGCCGCCCGGCCGGGCCTGCTCGTACGGGCTGGACCACGACGACCTCGCGCCCGTCCGGCCGTCCCTGGTGTACGCGCAGGCCGGGGGGTGGGCCGAGGCGCTGCCCCCGCCGCAGCCCATGGGCACCGACTACCTGGTGCAGGCCTACAGCGGGGTGGCGGCGCGGCTGGCCGGACCCGGCGAGCAGCCCACGCCGTCCCTGATGACGCTGACCGACGTGCTGGGCGCGCTGATCAGCGCGGAAGCCGTCGTCGCGGCGCTGGTGGCCCGCGCCCGCACCGGCGCCGGCGTACGCGCGGGGACGGCGCTCATCGACGCGGCCCGCCTGCTGCGCGCCACCCCGCTCCCCACTTCGCCCCCCACCCCGCCCGCCATCCCGCCCGGCTCCCCGCCCGCCACCTCGTCCGGCGCCCCGCCGGCGAGCCGGGCGGCCGCCGCCGTGACGGACCTGGCCGCCATGGCCGACGACCCCGCCTTCGACCAGGTGCTCGACCGTACCCCGCAAGCCGCCTACAGCCGTGCCCCCTGGACGTTCGTGCCAGCCCCCCACCACGAGGAGGCCCTCTGAATGCGTACCGACCCCCTGCCCTGGACGTCGGCCAACGGGATCGTCCTGGCCGACCGCGTGCCCGCGGACGTGCGCGCGGCATGGACCGCCCGCGGCTTGTGCCCCGGCCTGGACCTGTACAGCCTGTTCAGCCGGCACGTGCGCCGCACGCCGGACCGTGAGGCGGTCGCCGACGAGACCGGCTCGCTCGACTTCGCCGGCCTGGACGCCCGCGTGCGCCGGGCCGCCGCCGCGCTTGCCGCCGCCGGGCGGGGAACGGCCGACATCATCGCCGTTCTGCTGCCCAACGGGCGTGACGCGGTGGTGGCCGAGCTGGCGGTGGCCGCCATCGGCGCGGTGGCCCTGCCCATCCCGCACACGCGGGGGCAGCGCGACATCGCGGGCCTGCTGAACCGCTCCCGGGCGGCCGCGCTGATCACCGTGCCGGAACTGGCCCTGGGGCTGCGGGCCGGGCTGCCGTACCTGGCGCAGACGTGGACGTTCGGCCCGCCCACGCCGGGCACCCGATCGCTCGACGACGTGGCAGAGCACGACGTCCGCGGGTGGCGGCCCGCGTGCCCGGCCGCCGAGTGGCCCGCCCGGATCCTGCTGTCCTCCGGCACCGAGTCCGAGCCGAAGATGGTCGCCTACTCCCACAACGCCATGGCCGGCGGCCGGGGCGCCTACCTGCGGGCCGTGCTGGGCGAGGACGGGCCCACGCGCAACCTGCTGCTGGTCTCGCTGGCCTCCTCCTACGGCTCCTGCGGCACGTCCGTGCTGCTGGCCCGGCACGGCGGCACGCTGATCCTGCGCGCCCGCTTCGACGCCGCCGACGCGTTGCGCGCCGTCGAGCGGCACCGCCCCACCCACCTGTACGGCGTCCCGACGATGTTGCGCCGCATGGCCGACTCGGCGGCCGAGGCCGACCTGTCGTCGCTGCGCCGCGTCGTCAGCAGCGCCCAGCCCCTGCACGGCGAGGCCAGGCAGGCGTGCGCCCACCGGTTCGGCGTGCCGCTCGTCAACGTGTACGGCTCCACCGACGGCGTCAACTGCCACACCGGCCGCGCCCCCGACCGGTGGGCCCCCGGCCTGGCCGGAACCCCGGACCCCGCCGTCGCCGAGATCACCATCCGGGACGCCGAGGGCGAGCCGGTGCCGCCGGGCGAGCCGGGCGAGATCTGGGCCCTCGGCCCGATGACCCCTCTGTGCTACGTCGCCGCCCCCGACCTGGACGACCGCTACCGCGCCCCCGGCGGCTGGGTCCGCACCGGCGACCTGGGCCGCCTCGACCCCGACGGCACGCTGTGGGTCCTCGACCGGATCAAGCGCGTCGTGATGCGCGGCGGCCTCAGCATCTCCCCGGCCGAGGTCGAACGCGAGCTCAGCACCCATCCCGACGTCGCCGACGCCTTCTGCGTCCCGGTGCCGGACGACGACCTGGGGGAGCGCATGTGCGCCTGCGTGTCGCCGCGGCCCGGCGCGAGACCGCCGTCCCCGGCGGAGCTGATCGTCTACCTGCGCGAGGAACGCGGCCTGGACCGGCGCAAACTCCCCGAACGGTTCCTCTGGCTGCCCGAACTGCCGCTCGGCCCGACCGGCAAGGTCTGCGCCGCCACCCTCACCCGGCTGGCCGCGCGGTCGGCGGTGCCCGTCCCGCGCAGCCCGATGAGGAGCGGCCGATGAGCCGGACCGCCTACGTGTTCGGCGAGCGCCGCGACCACGTCGCCGAGCAGCACCGCTGCCTGGAGCTGGCCTACGACCCGATGACCGTCGAGCGCCTGGCCGAGGCGGGCGTCGGGCCCGGCATGCGGTGCCTGGAGGTGGGCGCGGGCGGCGGCAGCGTGGCGGAGTGGCTGGCCCGCCGCGTCGGATCGGCCGGGAGCGTGCTGGCCACCGACATCGAGCCCGCCTTCGCGCCCGTGGCCCCCCGGCTGGAGGTGATCAGGCACGACATCGTCCGCGACCCGCTGCCGGAGGCCGCGTTCGACGTGGTGCACGCGCGGCTGGTGCTGCTGCTCCTGCCGGAGCGGCTGGCCGTGCTGGACCGGCTCGTCCGGGCGCTGAAGCCGGGCGGCGTGCTGCAGCTCGACGAGTTCGACATCACCTACGGCCCCGGGCTGCTGATGCCCGACCCGGCTGCGGCCGAGCTCTACGAGACGTTCATGCAGGCCAAGATCCGCGTGATGACGCGCGCCGGGGTGGACGTGGCCTGGGGACGTCACGCGGCCGGGGCGATGCGGCGGGCCGGGCTGACCGGCGTCGACCCCAGGCCCCGGGTGGAGTTGTGGGACGCCCGCTCGCCGGGGGCGCGGCTGGTCGCCCACCACACCAGGCACCTGCGCGAGCGGTTCGCCGAGGAGGGCCTGACCGACCGGCAGCTCGCCGACGTGCGCGCGCTGCTGGCCCATCCGGACTTCCGCGCCACCTCGTGCGTGACCTACTCCGTGCAGGGCCGCCGTCCCCTGGAGGTGGCGTGATGCGCATCGACCTGTACGGCGCCGCGCCGGGCGTGCACTCCGCGATGGCCCGCCTCGACGCCGCCGCGAGCCGGGAGCTCGATCCCGCGCTCGCCGAGCTCGTCCGGCTGCGGGCCTCGCAGCTCAACGGCTGCGCGGTCTGCCTCGGCATGCACACCCGCGCCGCCCTGGAGGCGGGCGAGGACGCCGGACGCCTGCACGCCCTCGCCCTCTGGCGCGACAGCACCCTGTTCACGGGCCAGAACGCGCGGCGCTGGCGCTCACCGAGTCGATGACCAGGATCGCCGAGGCCGGGGTGCCGGAGGAGGTGTTCGACGCGGCCCGCGAGCACTTCGACGAGACCACGCTGGCCCACCTGCTGTGGACGATCGCCGTCATCAACGTCTGGAACCGGATGGCGATCGCCGCCGGTCCGCCCGCCGGATAGGCGGTGATCGTGGCGGTGGCTGTGGCACGATCGAGGCATGCGATCCCGTACGGAGGTGGCCTTAGCGGGCCTGATCGTGCTCACGCTGACCGGCGCCTGCGCCGACCCGGCGACCCAGCGGGTCTCCCTGATGAACGACCCGTCCGCGCCGCCGTCGTCCAGCCTGGCGCCGGCCATGCCCCGCGTCGCCACGGACGCCCCGACGATGCCGGGCGGGACTCCTTCGCCGTCGTCCTTCCGGCCGCCGCCGCTGGTTCCGGCGACCTCGCTGGCCGAGCCCATGGCGACGGGCAGGCCCCTGACGGCGACCGGGCCGCCGCGCTTCTTCGTCACCGCCCGGACGCCGATCTTCTCCTTCACGGACTCGTCCAAGACGGCGCACGCCACGCCGGTGCCGCCCGCCGTGAACGACGCCGTGACGGGCGCCTTCGTGGCGGCCGTGCCGCTGCCGCCCGGGGTGCGCTCGTCCTGGCACCTCGTCGCCGCCGCCCCCGACAACCGCACGTTCGTGCTGGCCGGATGGACGGGGCTGGACACGCCGCTCCGGCTCTTCCGCATCCGTCTCGACGAGAAGGGACGGCCCGGCGAGCCGGAGCTCGTGCCCGACCTCGAACCCGAGCCCGACCAGGTGACCGCGATGGCACTCAGCCAGGACGCCACCAGGCTCGCCTACACCGTCACGCTCGTCGGCGGCGGGACCAAGGTGGCGGTCCTCGACCTGGCCACCGGGCGGCGGCGGGACTGGGTCACCCGGGAGAGCACCGCCGTCATGGGCCTGGCCTGGGCGCCCGACGGGCGGCGGCTGGCCATGGCGATGCTCCCCAGCGGCGTCAAGGTGCTCGACCTGGGGAACAAGGGCTCCGATCTGATCGCCGCGTCGCGGCCGGTCAGGCCGGACAGGGCGGACAGGGCGGTGCGGATCCCCCAGTCGGTGGCCTTCACCCCCGACGGGGGCGCCCTGCTCTACTCCGCCGGTCACGACGTCGAGCGGGTGCCGGTCGCGGGCGGCCGGCCCCAGGTGGTGGCGCGGCTGACCCTGCCGCGGGGAGCCTCGCTGGGCCTTCGCTTCAGCATCGACGGGACCGGCAGGCAGCTGCTGTACACGGACGGATGGCGGGCGCGCCGGGTCGACCTCGCCGACGGGTCCACCACGTCGGTCCGGATCGACGCGGGCAAACGATCGGGCGAGGGCGAGTCGCCGGTCGCCGCCTGGTGAGGGGTCAGGTGCCGAGGTGCTGGGCCTCGTGTTCCCACTGGTCGCGGGGCTGGGTGTGCAGGCGCCAGTAGTGCTCGGCGATGTCGTCGGGGTCGAACGCGGTGCCGGGGGCGACCACGCCGGCCACCGTGACGCTGGCCACGTGCACGCCGTCCGCGCCGTACTCCTGGTCGAGCAGGGTCACCAGGGTCCGTACGCCGGCCTTGCCCAGTGACAGGCTCACGTAGCCCGGCTTGGGATGCGGCATGCCGCCGGTGACGATGAACGTGCCGCCGCCGCGCCCGGCCATCCCCGGCGCCACGTGGGCCGCGGCGGTGAGCGCCCCGACGACATTGACCGCGTACGCGTCGAGCTGGGCCTTCGCGGTCAGCTCCCCGGGCCGGTCGGCCTGGACGATCGCGGCGTTGTAGACCACGACGTCGGGCGGCCCCAGCTCGGCGGCCGTCTTGTCGAGCGCGGCGCGCAACGCGTCCTCGTCGGTGCTGTCGGCGACCGCCGTGGCGACCGGCACGCCGTAGGAGGACAGGGACGCCGCCGCCGACTCCACCGTCCGCGCGGTGCGCGCGATCAGGCCGACCGGCAGCCCCTCGGCGGCGAACCGGCGCGCCACCGCCTGCCCGATCCCCGGCCCCGCTGCGATGATCACTGCTCCGGACACCTTCATCTCCCATCTGTATTGGCGACAATAGGGACGATAAAGGGTCACATCCATGTGAAGGTCAACCCGGAGGTTCCATGCGAATCGGCGATCTCGCCCGGCAGACCGGAGTGAGCCGCAGGCTGCTGCGCTACTACGAGGACCAGGGCCTGCTCAAACCGCTGCGCCTGCCGAACGGCTACCGCGAGTACGCCGAGACCGACGTCGCGGAGGTGCGCCACATCCGCGCGCTGCTCGACGCCGGCCTGCCCACTGCGGTCATCACCAGGGTGCTGCACTGCGTGCACGACGACGGCGCCGACATGGTGCCCTCCTCCTGCCCCGAGATGATGGACAACCTCAACCGCGAGCGCGCCCGCATCAGCGGCGAGATCAGCCGCCTGGCGGCCTCGCGGAACGCGCTCGACTCCATGCTCGCCACCGCCCGCGAGCCTGCAGAAGGGGAGCGTCCGCCCAGGTGAGAGGATGGACGGCATGGATCTGGGGGCCATCCGGGCGATGAGTCGCGAGGAGTGCCTGACGCTGCTGTCCACGGTCCCCGTGGGCCGGGTGGCGTGGGCGCGGCCGGGCGGCACGATCATCGTGCTGCCGGTGAACTTCACGCTCGACGCCGACACCGTCGTGTTCCGGATCCCGCCCGGCCGCATCCTGGAGGCGATCGAGCACCGGGTGCCGATGGCGTTCGAGATCGACGACATGGAGCCGGCCATGCGCACCGGGTGGAGCGTGCTGGTGACCGGCGTCGCGGAGGTCGTCCGGGATCGGGAGGAGGCCGGGCGGCTGGAGCGGCTGACCGGCGCGCCCTGGCCGGAGCTGACCGACCCGGTGCTCGTGCGGCTGCCGTTGCACCGCATGTCCGGGCGTCGCCTGCCGCTGCATCCGGGCGGGGTGGTGGTCGAGCGCCTCGGCGGGGAGGCGTGAGGCCGAGGCAGGCTCACACCGGCGGGACGAGCGTGAAGTAGCGGTCCAGCAGGGCCCGGTCGCCGCGTACGTCGAGCCGGTCGGCCGGCAGCCGGTGCCACAGGTGCAGCAGCAGGTCGGAGGCCGTTCCGGCGAGCTCGACCGCGCCCTTGGAGTCGCCGGTGAGCCGGACGTCGTCCCCGTCGAAGCACACCGCCCACCTTCCGGGCCCGTCGCTCTGGCGGAACAGGTAGCGCTCGCCCGCGCCGGGCGGAGCCTGCGTCCAGGACCGGCGGGCCGGGGCCATCACCTCGAAGACCTGGGTGACGGCGTCGGCGGCGAACGCGGCGTCGATCGGGGCGGCCGTGCCGAGCGCGTTCTCGGCGTCCCAGCGGTGGACGGCGGCCTCGATGGCCTGCATCCGCTGCCAGAACCCGACGGTCTGCTCGGCGGACCACGTCCAGGCGGGGTCGACGGGGGAGGCGGCGGAGAACCGCGCGCCGAGCCGCGCGGCGCCCTCGGCGAACCAGTCGAGCACGGCCGGGGGCACCGGCCCGGTGTTGGGCGCGCGGTCGGGATGGGGCCAGTCGCCGAAGTCCGCCGGCAGGCCCAGGACGGCGACGTCGGCGGGGTCGGGCAGCCCGGGAAGGCGCTCGTCGATGACCGCGTGCACGTGCCGGTGCACCGCGCCCAGGTGGATGACCAGGTCGGCGACCGACCAGCCGGGGCAGGACGGCACGAGGGGCGCGCCGCCCGACGCGGTCGCCCGCCGCGCGGCCGCCTCGAACGCCCGTACCTCGCGGTGGAAGTGCGCGACGTGATCCATGGGCTCGCTCCGATCGGGCCGGGTGTGCGCAAGGTCGGATGAGGTTATGCGCAGGCGGGAACGGCTCGAAACTGTACCGGTCAGCCGGTACAGTAATGGCCATGCCACGACCCAGTTCCAAGGACCGGCTGCTCGACGCCGCCGCCGACGTGCTGCTGACGGAAGGCGCGGAGTCGCTCACGCTGGAGGCGGTCGCCCGGCGGGCGGGCGTCTCCAAGGGCGGCCTGTTCTACCACTTCCCGACCAAGCAGGCCCTGGTCGCCGCCATGGTCGCGCGGCTGACCGACGCCTTCGACCAGGCGCTGGCGGCGGCGGGCGGGCGTCCGGGCGACTTCCTGCGGGCCTACGTCCGGGCCACGATCCCCGAACGCCACACCGCCTCCGTCCCGGCCGACCGGGTCACCGTCGCGCTTTTGGCGGGCGTGCTGGTCGATCCGGCCGGGCTGGAGCCGCTGCGCGAGCGGTTCGCCGCCTGGCAGGCCCGGCTGGCCGACGACGGCATCGACCCGGCCGCCGCGACCGCCGTCCGGCTGGCGGTGGACGGCTGGTGGGCCGCCCGCCTGCTCGGCCTCGGCGAACCCGGCCCCGGCCTGCACGAACCCACCCGCCGCTACCTGATGGAGGCCATCGACCGTGCTGCGCGCGACTAAGGCGTTGATGGTGCTGACAGATCTCGGCTTCGTGGCCTACTTCACGATCACCGGGCTCGGCCTGATCCCGCCCGAGTGGGCCTTCGCCGGCTACGCCGATCCGCTGATGGCCGACTGGAACTGGTCGTTCCTCTGGATCGACCTGCCGGCCAGCGCCACCGGACTGACCAGCCTGTGGCTGCTGCGCCGGCGTTCGCCCGCGGGTGAGCCGCTGATGCTGGTCTCGCTGGTGCTGACGGCGGCCTCGGGGCTGATGGCGATCGCGTTCTGGACGCTGCGCGGCGACTTCTCGCCCGCCTGGTGGATCCCCAACCTCTACCTGCTGCTCTTCCCGCTGCCGGCGATCGCCGCGCTCACCGCCCGGGGAAGAATTCCGCGCCCTGGACGTATTCCATCGCCTTGACGAACCCGGGGTCGCTCAGGCGGCGGCCCGCCTCCTCGGCGGAGACGTCCTCGATGTGGGTCTGGATCCACCACAGGTTGCCCCAGGGGTCGCGCACCCGGCCGACCAGGTCGCCGAAGAACAGGTGCGTGACCTCGGTGACGGACGTGCCGCCCGCCTCGACCGCGCGGCGGTGGACGGCTTCCGCGTCGGGCACGTACAGGCGCAGGAAACCGGGCGTGTCAGGCCATTCGGGCCGGGCGTCGAACATCATCACCACGGCGTTCCCGATCCGCACCTCGGCGTGCTGGACGTCGCCGTCCGGGCCCGTCATCCGGCCCAGCTCGACGGCGTCGAAGGCGGCCTTGAGCCAGTCGATCAGCCCCGCCGTGTCCCGCGAGATGATCCACGGCGTCACGGTGGTGTAGCCCTCGGGGATGGGGTTGACGGTCATGTTGTGCCTCCTCGATCGGTGCGTCGAGACGACTTTAGGAGGCCAGTAGGTCAACTTCTGTCCTACATCGACGGCATTCTTGGACCATGACGTCCTTGCGGTTGCTGAGCCTGCTGTCACTGCTCCAGACCCCGCGCGAATGGCCGGGCGGCGAGCTGGCCGAGCGGCTCGGGGTCAGCCGCCGCACGGTCCGGCGCGACGTCGAGCGGCTGCGCGACCTGGGTTACCCGGTCGTGGCCACCATGGGCGCGGACGGCGGCTACCGGCTGGTCGCGGGCGCGGCCATGCCGCCGCTGCTGCTGGACGACGAGGAGGCCGTCGCCATCGCCGTGGGCCTGGTGACCGCGGCCCGGCATCCCGTGCAGGGCATCGAGGAGGCGTCGGTGCGCGCGCTGGCCAAGCTGGAGCAGGTGCTGCCGTCCCGGCTGCGCCATCGGGTGGCCTCGCTCGGCGCCGCGACCGTCCCGCTGCCCGGCGCCGAGGGGTTCGACGTCGATCCGGGCCGGCTCACGACGCTGGCCATGGCCGTCGCCAACCGCGAACGGGTGCGCTTCCGGTACCTGGCGGCCGACGGCGCGCGAAGCGCCCGGCTGGTGGACCCGTACCGGCTGGTGGCCGCCGGGCGGCGCTGGTACCTGCTGGCCCACGACCACGACCGGGACGACCGGCGGCTGTTCCGCGTCGACCGCATGGACGACGTACGGACCACCGGCGCCCGCGTCACCACGACCGAGCCGGCCGACCCCGCCGCGTACGTCGCCGCCAAGCTCTACTCGGGCGTGCCCACGTACGAGGCGGTGGTGACCCTGCACGCGCCCGCCGAGGTCGTGGCCCGCGCGATCCCCGGCGAGCTCACCCCGCTGGACGCGGACACCTGCCTGCTGCGCGCCTCCGCCGACACCCTGGACTGGCTGGCCTTCCGGCTGATCACGCTCGGCTGCGAGTTCGAGGCGCACGAGCCGCCCGAGCTCGTCGCCCACCTTCAGGGGCTGGCCGCCCGGCTCACCCGCGCGAGCGCGCCAGGAACTCCAGCACCAGCGGGCTCGCCACCTCGCGGAACTCCTCGAAGTAGGCGTGCCGCGCCCCCTCGATGAGCCGCAGCTCCGCCCCCGGGATGCGCCCGGCCAGCAGCGGGGCGTTGGCGGCCGGGTTGAACACGTCGTCGGCGCCGTGCACGACCAGGGTCGGTGCGGCGATGGCGGGCAGCACGGCCCAGGCGTCGTGCCCGGCGCTGGCGGCCAGGTGGAGGCGGCGCGCGTGGGCGGGCATGCCCGGATCGCCCACCGTCCGGTACGGCCCCGGATGCGTGGCCAGCCAGCCCGGCGTGTACATCAGTTCCAGCAGCGCCCGTCCGGCGGCGGCCCGGTCGGGTTGCGCGAGCGCCCTGCGCACGTCGGCGCCGCGTTCGAAGCCGTGGACGCCGCCGGGGGAGGTGCAGCCGAGCACCAGCGCCCCCACCCGGCCGGGGTGGTCGGCGGCCAGCCACTGGGCCACCCGGCCGCCCATCGACGTGCCGTAGACGTCGGCGCGGGCGATGCCCAGCTCGTCGAGCACGGCCAGCACGTCTTCGGCGAACCCGCGGGTGGTGTAGGGCTCGTCGGGCTTGTCGCTGTCGCCGGTGCCGCGGTAGTCGAAGGTGATCGTGCGGTGGGCGCGGTCGAAGTCGTCGCGGACCGGGTCCCACCAGCGGTGGTCGTTGGCCTGGCCCTGGAGCAGCATGAGCGCGGGGCCGCTGCCGCGGACCTGGTAGGACAGCTTGACGCCGCCCGTCATGGCGAAAGGCACGCCTTCGATGGTGCCACGGCGACGTCCGTGCCCTTGACGGAGTGAGTACTCACTCCGTACCGTTGACGGCATGACGAACGAGACGAGCCGGCGGAGAGCGCCGGCGATGAGCCCGGAACGACGCCGCGAGATGATCGTGAAGGCCGCCCTCCCCCTGGTGGTGGAGTACGGCACCTCCGTGACCACCGCCCAGGTCGCCCGCGCGGCCGGCATCGGCGAGGGCACGATCTTCCGCGCCTTCGGCGACAAGGAGGCGCTGCTCGCCGCCTGCATGGCCGAGGCGCTGCGCCCCGACGACACCCTCGCCCACGTGTCCGCGATCTCCCTCGACCTGCCGCTGGCCGACCGGCTGGTGGCGGCCGCCGAGGCGCTGCGCGGCTACCTGGCCAGGATGGGCGCGGTCGCGGGCGCCCTGGCCACCACGGGCGGCCTGCGCCGCCCCGCCCCCGGAGGCGACCGCCCGGCACCCGGAGACGAGGCCAGCCCCGCCTCAGGAGGCGAGCCCCGCGCCGCCGAGGGGGGCGGGCGGCCGGGGTCCGGGCGGGAGGAGTCGATGGCGGCCTCCCGCGAGGCCCTGGCCGGGCTGTTCGAGCCCGAGCGCGACCGGCTCAGGCTGGCCCCCGAGCGCCTGGCCGAGGCGTTCCAGTTCCTGGTGATGGCGGCCGGCCGCGGCCCGTCCCCGCTGAGCTCGGAAGAGCTGGTGGAGCTGTTCCTGAACGGCGCGCTCGCGGCGGGCGAACGCCCTTGACCGACCTCTACGAGGACCTCGCGCCCGGCCGTCGCACGGCGGTCACCTACGCCTTACTCGGCTGCGCCTTCCTGGGCATGCTCGACGGCACCGTCGTCGGCACCGCGCTCCCGCGCATCGTCGCGCAGGTCGGCGGCACCACCTCCTGGTACGTCTGGCTGATCACCGCCTACCTGCTCACCTCGTCGGTGAGCGTCCCGATCTACGGCCGTTTCTCCGACCTGTACGGCCGCCGCCGTCTCCTCCTCTCCGGCCTCGCGATCTTCCTGGCCGGCTCCCTGGCCTGCGGACTCGCCGGCTCGATGGAGGTCCTGATCGTCAGCAGGGCCGTCCAGGGGGTCGGCGCGGGCGCGCTGCTCACCCTGGGCATGGCCCTGATCCGCGACCTCCATCCGCCGCACCGCAGCGAGGGCCTGATCCGCATGCAGACCCTGCTGGCCACCATGATGATCGCCGGCATGGTCGGCGGGCCGCTGCTCGGGGGCCTGCTCGCCGACCACGCGGGCTGGCGCTGGGCGTTCCTGGTCAACCTGCCCGCCGGGGGGCTCGCGGCCGCGCCGATCGTGCTGCTGCTGCCCGACCGGCGTCCGCCGCGCACCTCGGGCAGGCTCGACGCGGCCGGGATCGCGCTGCTCACCACGGGCCTGTCGCTGGTGCTGATCGGCCTGAGCCTCAAGGGCAACACCGGCCGCGGCTGGAGCGACCCGGCCGTGCTCGGCTCGCTGCTCGGCGGGGCGGCGCTGCTGGCCGCGCTCGTCCCCGTCGAGCGGCGGGCGGACACGCCGGTGCTGCCGCCGCGGCTGATGCGCCGCCGCACGTACGCGGCGCTGCTCGCGGGCGGGTTCTTCTTCCAGGTGGCGGGGCTGCCCGCGGGCGTGCTGCTGCCGCTGTACCTCCAGCACGTACGCGCCTACTCGGCCACGGTGTCCGGCCTGCTGCTGCTCCCGATGCTGGTGGGCATGATCGCCGGGAACCGGCTGACGGCCGTCCTCGTGCTGCGTTCCGGGCGCACCAGGCCGGTGCTGCTGACCGGGGCCGCGCTGCTCACCGCCGGCACGCTGGCCTTCGCCGCGCTCGGGCCGCGCACCTCGCCGTACCTGGTGGGGGTCTGGTTGTCGCTCGTGGGGCTCGGCACGGGCCCGGCCATGGGCGGCCTCACCATCGCCACGCAGGGCAGCGTCCCGCCCGCCGACATGGGCACGGCCACCGCGGGTTCGGCGTTGTCCAAGCAGCTCGGCGGCTCCTTCGGCCTGGCCTGTGCCCAGTCGCTCATCGGCGCGCAGGTCAGTGCGGCGGCCGTGGGCTCCACCGTCGCCTGGACCGGCGGGGTCGCGGGCCTGCTGGCCTTCGCCGTCCTGCTGCTGGTCCGCGAGAGCGGGCTGCCGGCCCGGCAGCCGGCCGCCGTCCGGGCCTGAACGGATTCTGGGGGAACGCGGGGAATGTTCCTGGGGGAACGCCCGTTACATAGACCGTGGCCGGTGTGTCCAGTGTCCCCGGGCCTCACCTATTGCCTTCGCGGACTACCGTTCGGCTGGAGCCGCGTTGTGCCTTTCGCCGAGAGGCGACCTGCACACCGGTACACGCACACGTGGAAGCCCGCCCTCTCCGGAGGGCGGGCTTTCGCGTCGTTCAGGCCTGGCGGTTCTTCACGTAGTACGGGTCGGTGATGCCGCCGGGGCAGGCCAGCTCCTCGACGTCCAGGTGGGTCAGCTTGGCCCCGGCCTGGTAGGCGCTCTGCAGGAACTCCAGCACGCTTGCCACCGGATCGCCCATGGCCCGCACGTCGTCGTAGCGCAGCACGGCCAGATGGCTGCCGCGCGCGGGCAGCCACTCGGCCTGCTCGGGCAGCAGCGGCTCCCGCTCCAGCCCCGCCGGCTCGGGCGCGGTGTAGGAGTAGAACGCCGGCCAGGGCCGCTCCTTGTCGCCGAACCAGAACCCCGCGCTGATCACCTCCCGGCTGTACGCCTCGCGGGTGACCGGGTCGGCCTCCTCCGGCACCTCGGCCCGGCGTCCGGTGAAGAGGGTGACCGCGATGTCGAACGTGTGCCAGAAGTGGTGCACTGGGCTGACCTTGCCGCCGAAGTCCGCGGCGAACCGGTCGAGCAGCTGCGCCACCTGCGACAGGATCCGCCAGTAGCGGTTGATCAGGACCGGGTCGTAGTGCGCGTGGCGGGTGTCCTCGGCGAACGGCGTCTCGTCGTCCAGGTCGTAGGGCACCGCCCAGATCTCCGGCCGGATGCCCAGGTCGGCCAGCGTCTGGAAGAGCCGGGACTGGAACGCGGCCACCGACAGCCCGATCATGCTGAACTCCGCGCTGCGGCCGTCCAGCACGTCGATCACCAGGCGGTGGCGGACGAGGTCGAAGTCCACGCAGAACAGCGGCTGCTCGCCGAGCCCGCCCATGGGACGCGTCGTCAGGCCACGCCCGGTCAGATGGAACGGCACCTGCCACCAGTGGTTACGCCGGTTACTCACCGTCAGCCGGATCTTCCCGACGATCTGCGCGAAGCGGTGGAAGGTCTCCTTGGTGTCGGCCCACTTTTCGAGTGGCATGGCCGGAAAGAGCTCCATGTGTCCATCGTAACTACGCTGCGTAACGATTCTTCAGTGGGTCTCCGCTAATATCCGGCTCGAAGGGTGGTTCAAGCCGAGGAGCCGGGGCATGCGGGACACGTTGATCGACATTGGCGAGGTGGCCAGGCGTACCGGGCTGGCCGCGTCCGCGCTGCGCTTCTACGAGCGCAAAGGGCTCATCGAGGCCGAGGGCCGCAACGGCCTGCGCCGCGTCTACCTGCCCGAGACGCTCGACCGGCTGGCGCTGATCACCTGCGCCCGCGACGCCGGGTTCACGCTGTCGGAGATCGCCGAGTTCCTGCGCGCCCGGCCGGCGGACACGCGGCTGCGCGAGCGCATGGCCGCCAAGGAACGCGAGGTGGACCAGCGGGTGCGGCAGCTCACCCGGCTGCGCGACAGCCTGCGCCACGCGGCCGTGTGCGAGCACGACCCGCTGGTCGAGTGCCCCGAGTTCAAGCAGGCCGTGAAGGCCGTCAGCCAGAGCTGACGTACTTGCGCGGGCGCAGGGCGTGGGCGCGCAGCGCGGCCAGGGCCGCGTACTGGCCGGGCCGGTCCATCCGGACGACCAGGTCGTCGCTGTAGGCCAGGCCCAGCGCGGTGAGCTGGGAGACCAGGTCGGCGACCGGCGCGGTGACGTCGTCGAGGCTCGTGGCCGGGTGCCAGCCCTCGCCCCCCACCACCTCGGCCACCCGTTCGCGCAGCTGGACGGGGGACATCAGGACGCCGTCGGCCAGCAGCATGAGCGTGGCCTCGCGGGCCGAGACCTCGAACTCGTGCTCGCCCCTGGCCAGCAGCAGCCGGGTGACCGCCTCCCACATGGCCTCCGGCGAGCCCAGCAGGTGCCGGCCGTAGTCGGTGATGGTCAGCCGGACGCCGTCGCGGCTGATCGCGCCGAGCTCGCGCTCGGCCAGCTCGCGCAGCCGCAGCGCCGCGGGCGAGGGGGCCAGCCGCAGCGGCAGGCTGCCCTCGGAGGCGGCCAGGGACAACAACTTGCGCAGGGCGGGCAGGGGCTGCGGCGTCACCGGCGCGTACAGGCGCACCTCGAACGGCTGCGCCAGCTCCCGCCTGGCCGGGCCGCGGCCGAGCACCCAGCGGTTGAGCCGTTCCCCGTGCACACGGTTGAGCCAGCTGTCGCCGCCCAGCTCGGCGCGGGGCTCGGTGAGCCAGCGGCGGGTGAGCGCGGTGCGGTCGAGGTCGTCGCCGGCGACGATCGCCAGTTCGAGCGCGGCGGAGCAGGCCACGTGCGCGCCCAGCTCCTCCGGGCCCATGATCATGCTCCACTGCAGCTCGGGCACGTCGGGCGGGAGCACGCCCGTGGCCTCGAGGGCCTTCTGGTAGGCGCTGGTGCCGGCGTCCTCGCCCTCCTGGGCGTAGGTGCGCAGGATCTGCGCGGTGGTGGGGGACACGCACAGGGCGGCGTAACGTTCCATGCCGCCGAGTTGCAGCAGCCGCCCGAGCGAGCGGGACAGGCGTTCGTGGTCGCCTCCGGGCCGGAGCGGGCCCACCTTGATCGGAAGCGTGTACCAGAGGAACTCGCAGACGTCGAGCTGGGTCACCGTCTCCAGCGGTTCCCCACCCGTCAACCATTCGACGGCGGTCCTGGCCTCCTCGGCCAGGTCCGGCTGAGATCGCTCCAACTCGGCGAGAAGGGCGGTGACATCCGGTGCACTCATGCCTCGAAGTTTGCCGTATCGCACCCAGCTATGACGATGACCGAATGCGGTGCGTATTGGGTCTTGCACAGCGACTACCCTACGAAACCGATGTTTACCTACAGTGAGCGGGTCAGATCCATCGTTTGTCGAACAACATCCGGGCCTTCCACTCGGTGTAGGGGATCACTTCGGCGGACAGGATGGGGTGCAACCACCAGAAGTTGATCAGTGCGAGCAGCGCGTACGCGCCGACCACCGCGGCCCCCAGCGTACGGCGCATCGGCATGGCCCCGCTCTCCGTCGGCGTGGCGGGGCCGATGAGCAACCCGGCGCACAACGTCAGCGCCAGGATCATGAACGGCACCATGGGGATCGCGTAGAACAGGAACATCGTGCGGTTCTCGGAGATGGCGAAGTAGAACCAGGGCAGCCAGCCCATCGCGTACGCCAGCAGCACCGCCCCGGCCCGCCAGTCGCGCGAGGAGACGTACCAGGCGATCAGGGCCACCAGCGCGGCCAGCGCGCCGAACCAGATCACCGGCGTGCCCACGCCGAGCACCGCCTCCGAGCAGTCCTTGGCCCCGCACACGTTCTGCTTGCCCTCGTAGAAGAAGGCCACCGGACGCAGCAGCAGCGGCCACTGCCACGGCTCGGACATGTACGGATGGGACGTCTCCAGCCCGTTGTGGAAGGAGAACACCTGCCACTGGTACTGGACCCATGAGCGCATGGAGTCGAACAGGAAGAAGAAGGGGCCGGAGGAGGTGGCCTGGTCCCAGTTGCGGCCGTAGCC